>NZ_JBVJPF010000001.1:830612-1373919 GCF_055582785.1 Streptomyces sp. NPDC107500 | reverse complement strand
AGTTCTCAAGGAACGGACGCTTCCTTTGTACTCACCCTCTCGGGCTTTCCTCCGGGCGCTTCCCTTCGGTCTTGCGTTTCCGACTCTATCAGATCCTTTTCGGTCCGATTCCCCGTCGGCGGGGTTTTGTCTGGGCTCTCGGACTTTCGTCCGTCGGCCTTTCGACATTCACTACGTTAGCCGATTCCTCCGTGGACTCATAATCGAGTCCGGGCGGGTTGAATTCGGGCATGCGGGCACGCCGAATTTGCTCCCGCTCAGGGAAGTCGTAGGTAGTGGGTTGGCCGCTCTCGGCTGCTGGCGAATGCCGTAACCGGGTCAAGCGGCTCGGGCTACATTACGCGCCCCCCAAAGGAGAGTCAACTTCGGCGCCGCTTCGGGACATGGGCCCGATACGGGCTGACCGTCGGGTCGTCGGCGACCCAGTAGCGCCACGGATGAACGCCGCCCTCGCCGGCCACGCCGGTCCGTGGACCGTTGCGTACCTGGTCGCGGGGCACGGCGGTGCCGGTCAGAATGCGCAGCGGGGTGTCCTCGGTGGTGCACGCGTCGGTGCCGTCCAGGGCTCGGTCCACGCCCAGGGCGGTGGCCAGACGGGCCGGTCCTTTGGCCAGTTCCTTGTCATTGCGGGCGGAGAGTCGACGCATCCGGGCGAGATCGGCGCCCTCGATGATCTCGCCGGCGCGGAGCAGGACGGCGCTCGCGGTGCCGTCGGGACCGCACACCAGGTTCATGCAGAACCACATGCCGTAGGTGAAGTACACGTACACGTGTCCGGGCGGACCGAACATCACGTCGTTGCGGGGGGTCCGGCCGCGGTAGGCGTGGGAGCCGGGGTCGTTCTGACCGTCGTAGGCCTCGACCTCCGTCAGGCGGAGGGCGATCGGACCGTCCGGGGTGTCGCGCACGAGGACGCGGCCCAGGAGATCGGGGGCCACCTCGAGGACGGGCCGGTCGAAGAACTCCCTGGGCAGGGGCGTACGGTCAGGGCTCGCGATCATGCCGTCCGAGCGTAACGCAGCCCGGTCCGTGCGCGGGGTGGCCAGGGGGCGTCCGGCTTGCCAGGGTGTGGGACGCGGAACCGGCCACGGCCGGATCGCGTTTGTAGGGATCAAGGGTTCACACGCAAGCCTGGAGGAGAGACATGGCGTTCAAGAAGCTGCTCGCGAGCCTGGGGGCCGGCGGGGCTTCGGTCGAGACCGTGCTCAATGAGGTCAACGTCGTACCGGGGGGTGTCGTCCAGGGCGAGGTGCGGATCCAGGGCGGATCCGTCGACCAGGAGATCGAGGGACTGTCCGTCGGGCTCCAGGCCAAGGTCGAGGTGGAGAGCGGCGACCAGGAGTACAAGCAGGACATCGAGTTCACCAAGGTGCGGCTCGGCGGTGCCTTCCAGCTGAAGGCCGGTGCCGTGCACGCGGTGCCGTTCGGGCTGGAGATCCCGTGGGAGACGCCGATCACCATGATCGACGGACAGGCGCTGCGCGGGATGAACATCGGCGTCACCACGGAGCTGGAGATCGCCCGTGCCGTGGACTCCGGTGACCTGGACCCGATCAACGTGCACCCGCTGCCGGCGCAGAAGGCGATCCTCGACGCGTTCATCGGGCTTGGCTTCCGGTTCAAGAACGCCGACATGGAGCGTGGCCACATCCGGGGTACGCGGCAGCAGCTGCCCTTCTACCAGGAGATCGAGTTCTTCCCGCCGCAGCAGTACCGGGGGCTGAACCAGGTCGAGCTGAGCTTCGTGGCCGACGCGCAGGCCATGGACGTCGTGCTCGAGATGGACAAGAAGCCCGGGCTGTTCAGCGAGGGCAGCGACACGTTCCGTTCCTTCAAGGTGGGGCTGAACGACTACCAGGGCACCGACTGGACGGCGTACCTCAACCAGTGGCTGTCCGAGGTGGGCAGCAAGCGGAACTGGTTCTGATGGATCTAGGCTCGGTCATCTCTGCACCAGACATTCAGGAGGTACCGAGGTGACCGAGCTGAAGCGGCGTCCGCTCCCCCATGACTTCCACCCGCCCGTGCCGTCGTTCACGGTCACGAGTGACGACGTCCAGGAGGGCGTGACGCTCAAGGACGCTCAGGTCCACGCGGCCGGCAACACCTCTCCGCAGCTGCGGTGGGAGGGCTTCCCCGCCGAGACCAAGAGCTTCGCCGTGACCTGCTACGACCCGGACGCTCCCACGGGCAGCGGGTTCTGGCACTGGGTGGTGTTCGACATCCCGGCGTCGGTGACCGAGCTGCCGGTGGGCGCGGGCAGCGGCACCTTCGAGGGGCTGCCCCAGGGTGCCGTGCAGGCGCGCAACGACTACGGCAGCAAGGACTTCGGCGGTGCCGCGCCGCCGCCCGGCGACGGGCCGCACCGGTATGTGTTCACGGTGTACGCCGTGGACCAGGCGAAGCTCGGCCCGGACGCGGAGGCGAGCCCGGCGTTCGTCGGCTTCAATCTGCGGTTCCACACGATCGGGCGTGCCCAGCTGATCGGTGAGTACGAGCTGCCCGCCGAAGGCTGAGCGTTCCGAGCGTTCATGGAACGTTTGCCCGCCCCCGGTCTTGGAATGGATCAGGGGCGGGCATTTTTATTGCCAGGGGTGGCGGGGGGAGATCGTCGCCCCTGGAGCAGCGGATATTGCGTTGTCCATCTCGGCGTGCCCGGCCAGAGTTGATCCCAGCCCGCCACGGGGTGGGCCGGTGCACACGGGAGGTGGGCTGGTATGCGGGACACGCTGGTGCTGAACGCGAGCTTCGAGCCGTTGTCGACGGTGACGTTGAACCGAGCCGTCGTTCTGGTGCTCCAGGACAAGGCCGTCGTCGAGCAGGCCCACCCCGAACTGCGGATGCGCGGAGCCGCGCTCGACATACCGGCGCCACGGGTGATCAGGCTCTGCCAATACGTCCGGGTGCCCTTTCGAAGACGCGCTCCCTGGTCGAGGCGGGGTGTGCTGGTCCGGGACCGGCACCGGTGCGCGTACTGCGGCCGGCGGGCGACGACCGTCGACCACGTGGTGCCGAGGTCGCACGGTGGGCAGGACTCGTGGCTGAACACGGTGGCCTCCTGTGCGGAGGACAATCACCGCAAGGCGAACCGGACGCCGGAGCAGGCGGGGATGCCGTTGCTTCGGGAGCCGTTCGAGCCGACGCCCGCCGACGCGATGTTGCTGGCGCTGGCTCGGGACGACTTCGAGGCGCTGCCGGAGTGGTTGGTGCTGGACGCGGCGTGACGGCGCGGTTCCCCGCGCCCCTGACGGGCGCGTACCGCGCCCTCAGTCGATCGTCGGCTTCTCTCGGCGTTCCTGGGCGGGGACGCTGGGGGTGCCGTTGCCTCCGCCGCCGCCCAGGCCGCCGAAGTTGCCCATGGCGCCGGACAGGCCCTTGAGGGCGTCGCCGATTTCGCTGGGGACGATCCAGAGCTTGTTGGCATCGCCCTCGGCGATCTTCGGGAGCATCTGGAGGTACTGGTAGGAGAGCAGCTTCTGGTCCGGGTCGCCGGCGTGGATGGCCTCGAAGACCGTGCGGACGGCCTGGGCCTCGCCCTCGGCGCGCAGGGCGGCGGCCTTGGCCTCACCTTCGGCACGCAGGATCTGGGACTGCTTCTCGCCCTCGGCGCGCAGGATCTCGGACTGCCGGACACCTTCGGCCTGGAGGATGGCGGCGCGCTTGTCGCGGTCGGCGCGCATCTGCTTCTCCATCGAGTCCTGGATGGAGGTGGGCGGTTCGATCGCCTTGAGTTCGACGCGGTTGACGCGGATGCCCCACTTGCCGGTGGCCTCGTCGAGGACTCCGCGCAGGGCCGCGTTGATCTCCTCGCGGGAGGTCAGGGTCCGTTCCAGGTCCATGCCGCCGATGATGTTGCGCAGTGTGGTGACGGTGAGCTGCTCGATGGCCTGGATGTAGCTGGCGACTTCGTAGGTCGCGGCGCGGGCGTCGGTCACCTGGTAGTAGATGACGGTGTCGATGTTGACGACCAGGTTGTCCTGGGTGATGACCGGCTGCGGCGGGAACGGGACGACCTGTTCACGCAGGTCGATGCGGTTGCGGATGGTGTCGATGAACGGGACCACGATGTTGAGGCCCGCGTTCAGGGTCCGCGTGTAGCGGCCGAAGCGCTCGACGATGGCGGCGCTGGCCTGCGGGATGACCTGGATGGTCTTGATCAGGGCGATGAAGACCAACACCACCAGGATGATCAAAACGATGATGACCGGTTCCATCGTGGTTGTCCGTCCCCTTCTCCGACCCTGACGACTGCTGATCTTACGGCTGTTGAGGATCTTGCTGGTCGAGTCTGACAGACCGTCGCACGACTCGGGGCCCGTTCGGGCCACTTGCGTACGGCGGGGTCACATGATGATCGCCGTGGCCCCCTCGATGTCCACGACGTCGACTTCCTCACCCGCTTCGAAGGCGCGCCCGGTGTCCAGCGTGCGTGCCGACCAGATCTCGCCGGCGAGTTTGATCCGGCCGCCGGAGCCGTCCACCCGCTCCACGACGACGGCCTGTCTGCCCTTCAGGGCGTCGACTCCCGTGGCCAGTCGGGGCTGTTGGGAGCGATGCCGGGCGGCGACGGGCCGTACGACCGCGATGAGGGCGACCGATACGACGACGAAGACGAGGACCTGGACGACGAGGTCCGCGCCGAACCCGGAGGCCACGGCGGCGGCGACCGCCCCGACGGCGAACATCCCGAACTCCGGCATCGCGGTCACGACGAGCGGGATTCCGAGCGCTGCCGCGGCGACGAGCCACCACACCCATGCGTCGATGTCGTTCACGTGGTCATGGTAGGTCCGTCGGGTGGGCTGGGGACAGGGCGCACGGGGGGCGGGTCAGGACAGCGGCAGGCCCTGTGCGGTCCAGCGGTCGCCGTTCTGCTCGACGACCAGCGGGAGTCCGAAGCAGAGGGAGAGGTTGCGGGAGGTGAGTTCCAGCTCCAGCGGGCCGGCGGCCATGACCTTGCCCTGACGGATCATCAGGACGTGGGTGAAGCCCGGCGCGATCTCCTCGACGTGGTGGGTGACCATGATCATGGAGGGCGCGATGGGGTCGCGGGCGAGCCGGCCGAGGCGGCGGACGAGGTCCTCGCGGCCGCCGAGGTCGAGGCCGGCGGCCGGCTCGTCCAGGAGCAGCAGCTCGGGGTCGGTCATCAGGGCGCGGGCGATGAGGGTGCGCTTGCGCTCGCCCTCGGAGAGGGTGCCGAACCTCCGCTCCAGGTACTCGGTCATGCCGAGGCGGTCGAGGAAGGCGCGGGCGCGCTGCTCGTCGATGTCCTCGTAGTCCTCGTGCCAGCCGGCCGTCATGCCGTAGGCGGCGGTCAGTACGGTCTGCAGGACGGTCTGGCGCTTGGGCAGCTTGTCGGCCATGGCGATGCCGGCCACGCCGATGCGCGGGCGCAGCTCGAAGACGTCGGTGCCGGGCTTGCCGAGCGTCTCGCCGAGGATGGTGGCGGTGCCCTGGCTGGGGTAGAGGTAGCTGGACGCGACATTGAGGAGGGTGGTCTTGCCGGCGCCGTTGGGGCCGAGGATGACCCAGCGCTCGCCCTCCTTCACCGACCAGGAGACCTGGTCCACCAGAGCCCGGCCCTCGCGGACCACGGATACGTCCTGAAGCTCCAGAACATCGCTCATGAGCGCGTTGTCTCCCCTTGCATTGTGGCCGGTCTCGGCTGTCGCGTACGCCTTGGCTCGGGCCGCCGCGCCGGTGGGCGCAGGCCCTCCAGGAAATCTACGCCACCGGTCGGCATGACCGTTCCATCGGTCCGGTCCTTAGGGTGGGGGCATGCTCTCGGAACCACGCGCAGGGCGCCTTGCCGCCTGGGGAAATGCCCTTATTGCCGGATTGGTCTCGCCTGATGACGCCGCGGTGGCGATCGTCGGGGAGGACGCGGTGCACCGGGTGGAGGGGCTGCCCGGCGAACCGGCGCCCGTCGGTCTCACGCTGGCGCTCGGCCGGCTGCGGGCGCTCGGGGCGACGGGGCTGCGGGTCGCGCTGCCCGCGCCGGGGCATCCGCTGGGCCTGAGCGGGCCGCCGGACTTCAACGCGCGGGCGCTGGAGGCGGAGGAGGCCGTGGTCTGTCACGGTGCGGCGGTGGGGCTGGTGCCCGAGGTGCACGAAGCCGGGCCCGAGGGTGACGTGCACGTCGAGGTGGTCTGGCACTGCCTGCCGGTGCGGGAGGCACCGCCCGCGGACGTGCCCTCGCTCGGGGAGGCGGAGCGGGAGCTGGCGGAGGCGCTGCGCGACGCGACGGAGGTGCTGACGCGGCTGGACGTGGCCGGGTCGGGGCCGGTGGCGGAGGCGGCGGTCGCAGCGTACCGGGCGCGGGCCGAGCGCGGGCGGGAGGTGCTGGCGCCGGGGTATCCGCCGCGGGCGGTGCGGGTGCTGGAGTTGGCGCAGCGGGTGGGGGCGCTGGTGTCGCTGGCGTATGAGAACGGTCACGGTGGGGCGGTGAGCGCGTCCGAGATGGCGGCGCGGGGGGAGGCGCTGCGGCCGGTGGAGCGGACGGCTCGGCGGGCGCTGGTCGCGGCGTACAACTCCGTTGTGGAGGAGCGGACTCGGTGACGCCCCCGGCCCGTTGCGCGTTCCGGTGCGCGGGGCGGGGCGGGCGCGCCGCTCGGCGCTGACGAGGTGCCGCTGCGCCCACCCGTGCCGCCCCAGCGGCACGACTGCCCGCAGCTGCGCGGGAGGGCCGAGGGGCGGCGTGGGGCCGGCTGGGTCAGCGGTTGAGGCCGAGGTTGCCGAAGGCCGGGTTCAGGACGCCGATGACGTTGACGCTGTTGCCGACGGCGTTGACCGGGATGTGGATCGGCGCCTGGACCAGGTTGCCGGAGGCGACGCCCGGGGAGCCGATGGCCTCGCCGTGGGCCTGGGACCCGTCGGTGGCGGAGGCCATCCCCGCGCCGGCGGCGATCAGCCCGCCGGCCACCATCGTCACGGCCGCTGCCTTCTTCAGGTTCTTCACTTACAAGCCCTCCTTGCGATCGCCGCGGCAGTCGCCGCGGCACGCACTGGAGAACGGCCGGCCCCCGCAAAGGATGCGCCATCCGGGGGACATTCCCACGACGGTATGAATCTCTGACCGGAAGGGAACCTTCCGTCAGCCGGTCACGCCGTGGCGTACGGCCCACAGCGCGGCCTGGGTGCGGTCCGCGAGGTCGAGCTTCATCAGGATGTTCGAGACGTGGGTCTTGACGGTCTTCTCGGAGAGCACCAGCGCCCGCGCGATCTCCCGGTTGGAGCGGCCGTCCGCGATCAGACCCAGCACCTCGCGCTCGCGCTCCGTGAGTGAACCGGCCCTGCCCTGACCGGAGTTGCCCTCGTCCTGGCTGAGCAGGGCGCCGGCCACCTCGGGCTGGAGCAGGATGTGGCCGGCGTGGACGGAGCGGATGGCACCGGCCAGCGCCTCGGGGTCGACGTCCTTGTAGACGTAACCCGCCGCGCCCGCGCGCAGGGCCGGGACGACGGTGCGCTGCTCGGTGAAGCTGGTGACGACCAGTACGCGCGCGTGGTTGTCCAGCTCGCGGAGCCTGCGCAGCGCCTCGACGCCGTCCATGCCCGGCATCTTGACGTCCATGAGGATCACGTCGGGTTTCAGTTCCTGGGCGCGGTCGACTCCTTCGGCGCCGTCGGCGGCCTCCCCGACCACCACGATGTCGTCCTGCACCTCCAGGAAGGTGCGCAGGCCCCGGCGGACCACCTGGTGATCGTCGACGAGCAGCACCTTGATTGCGTCAGCCACCGGGGACCTCCATCTCGATCGTGGTGCCCTTGCCGGGCGCGGACTGCACGGTGAGTCTTCCCCCGGTGCCGTTGGCCCGGTCGCGCATCGAGACCAGGCCGAGGTGGCGTCCCGCGCGGCGCACGCTGCGCGGGTCGAAGCCGCTGCCGTCGTCGGTGACCCGCAGTACGGCCCCGGTGCCCCTCCGTTGCAGGGTCACGTCGACGCGTGCCGCCTCGGAGTGGCGCAGGGCGTTGTGCAGCGCCTCCTGGGCGACGCGCAGCATCGCCTCCTCCTGGGCGGCCGGCAGGGCCTTGACCCCGTGTCCGGCGAAGGTCACACGCGCGGTGTGGGCGCGGTCGAGGACCTGGATCTGGGTGCGCAGGGTGGCGACGAGACCGTCCTCCTCAAGGGCGGCGGGGCGCAGCTCCACGACGGCGGCGCGCAGCTCGTCGGCGGCCTCCGCGGCGAGGGCGGCGACCTGCTGCAACTCGCCCTTGGCCCGTGCGGGGTCGCGGTCGACCAGGGCGGTGGCGGCCTGGGCGGTCAGGCGCAGCGAGAAGAGCTTCTGGCTGACCGCGTCGTGCAGCTCGTGGGCGAGGCGCGAGCGCTCCTCGGCGATGGTCAGCTCGCGGCTGCGTTCGTACAGGCGCGCGTTGGTGAGGGCGATGGCGGCGTGCTGGGCGAGGATGCCGAGCAGTTCCTCGTCGTCCGGCGTGAAGCCGCAGGTGCCGTCGGGTTTCGGGCCCGGAGGGTGTGGGGGGTGTGCGGGGTGTCCCTCGGAAGGGCACAGCTTGTTGGCCAGGAAGAGGGCGCCGATGATCTCGTCGCCGTCGCGGATCGGCAGCCCCAGGAAGTCCACCAGGTCCGGGTGCGCGGAGGGCCAGCCGCCGAAACGCGGGTCCTCGCGGACGTCGGCGAGACGCTCGGGCGTGGCCTCGTGGAGCATGGCGGCGAGGATGCCGTGCTGGCGCGGGAGGGGGCCGATGGCCTTCCACTGCTCGTCGCTGACGCCGTCGACCACGAACTGGGCGAAGCCACCGTGGTCGTCGGGGACGCCGAGGGCGGCGTACTCGGCGTCCAGCAGCTCGCGGGCGGAGGCGACGATCGTCTTGAGGACGTCGCGCACCTCCAGGTGCCTGCTCATGGCCAGCAGCGCGGAACTCACCGCGGCGAGGCCGGACCGGGGGCCGTGACTCATGTCCTCACGGTACCGGCGGGGGGTGACAGGGGGGATCGGACCTGTGACGGCCGCCGCCTAGGGCGGTGGGCCTAGGTCCGAGGTCCCGCCCCTCCGGCCTAGGGCGAAGGACCCTGCCGGGTTGGGGCCGGTGCCCGAGGCGGCCGGTGGGGCCCGGTTCCTACGTTGAGGATCACGCCGTACCGGACGGGTGGCGGCGGGGACGACGAGGGGACGTGTGTCATGCCGGTCGCGATCATCACGGGGGCGTCGAAGGGGCTGGGCCGAGCGCTCGCCGAGGCGTTGGCGGCGCGGGGCTGGGATCTGGTGCTGGACGCCCGGACCCCTGAGGTGCTCAAGGACACGGCGGCGGCGCTGGAGGCGTACGGCACGCGCGTGACGGCGTTGCCCGGGGACGTCACCGACCCCTGGCACCGGACCGGGCTGGTGACCGAGGCGGGGCGGCTGGGCGGGGTGGACCTGCTGGTCAGCAACGCGAGCGCGCTGGGTGCGGAGCCGCTGGTGCGGCTGGCGGAGCTGCCGGCGGACGGGCTGCGGCGGGCCCTGGAGGTGAACGTCGTGGCCGCGCTCGGCCTGGTCCAGGAGGCGCTGCCGGCGCTGCGGGCGGCTCCGGCGGGCGCGGTGCTGACGATCAGCTCGGACGCGGCGGCCGAGGCGTACGAGACGTGGGGCGGCTACGGGGCGTCCAAGGCGGCGCTGGACCAGCTGGCGGCGGTGCTGGGCGTCGAGGAGCCGGGGCTGCGGGTCTGGGCGGTGGATCCGGGGGACATGGCCACGGACCTGTACGCGGCCGCCGTACCGGACGACGACGATCCGAGGCCCGATCCGGTGGAGGCCGTTCCGGCGCTCCTGCGGTTGCTGGACGAGCGGCCGGCCAGTGGGCGCTACGGGGCTCCGGCCCTGCTGGAGGCGCGGTCATGACGGTCGCGCTGAAGGTGCCGGAGGAGCTGTCGGCGCGGGTGCCGGCCGAACAGCGGGGGCCGGGCCTGGACCGGGACGGCGTACGGCTGCTGGTGTCGCGGGGCACCGAGGTGTCGCATCACGTGTTCGGGGAGCTGCCCGGGCTGCTGCGGGCCGGTGATCTGCTGGTGGTCAACACGTCGCCGACGCTGGCGGCCGCGGTCGACGGGTCGGTCGGGCACGCGCGCGCGGTGGTGCACTTCTCCACGCGCGGGGACGACGGCCGGTGGGCGGTGGAGCTGCGGGAGCCGGACGGCCGGGGCACCACGCGCGCGCGTGCGTGCGTGGCGAAGGGGACGGTGGTGCGGCTGCCCGGGGGTGGGCGGCTGGTGGCGGAGGAGCCGTTGAGTACGCGCGGGGACCGGTTGTGGTGGGCGCGGGTGTCGGGGGCGGAGGTGACCGCGGTGCTGCGGGAGCACGGGCGCCCCATTCGCTACTCGTACACGGAGCGGGACCAGCCGCTGTCCGTGTACCAGACCGTGTTCGCGCTGGCGACGCCCGACGGGACGGGCAGCGCGGAGATGCCGAGCGCGGCGCGTCCCTTCACGGCACGGCTGGTGACGGAGCTGGTGAGCCGCGGCGTGCAGTTCGCGCCCGTGACGCTGCACACGGGAGTGGCCTCGGCGGAGTCGCACGAGCCGCCGTATCCGGAGCGGTTCTCGGTGCCCGGGGAGTCGGCACGGCTGATCAACGCCGCGCGGGCGGCCGGGCGGCGGGTGGTGGCCGTGGGGACGACCGCCGTGCGGGCGGTGGAGTCGGCGGCCGGCGGTGACGGCGTCGTACGGGCCAGGGCAGGGTGGACGGATCTGGTCGTGACCCCGGAGCGCGGGGTGCGGGTGGTGGACGGCCTGCTGACGGGGCTGCACGAGCCCGAGGCCTCGCATCTGCTGATGCTGGAGGCGGTGGCGGGGCGGGCGGCGATCGACCTCGGGTACGACGCGGCGGTCCGGGGGCGCTACCTGTGGCACGAGTTCGGCGACGTGCATCTCCTCCTGCCGTAGGAGAGGGCCGCTCAGCCACTCACACAGTGCATTGCGCTAGCAACTAAAGGTGAGAACGGCGGGGGGCCGATGTGAGGCCGGGCATAGGGCGCACGTCACGTACGAAGAGGAGTAGGAGTACGACTCGTCCGTTTTGAGCGGGGCAGATAGTCCAATCTGCCCCGCTTCGCCGTTCCCTGATCCACTACCCCGGATCGTACGTCACACCTTTGCCTCCGGATTTTGCGGCCGCTAAGAATTGCTCTCGTCGCTCAGCGCCGTGGGTTCTCCCCCGCGGCGTTTGTGCCGGAAGCACCCCTGTCCCCGCCGGACGAGAGCGACCTCCGCGCTATTCGAAGAGGTCTATCCCGCCATGCTCAAGAACATCCTTTCCCGTGGTCGCAGTCGTTCCATGACCCGCACCCAGAAGGCCGCCATAGCCGGTGTCGGCACGCTCGGCGCCGTCGCCGTCGCCCTCACCGCCGTGCCGGCCAGCGGCCAGACGACCACGAGCGAGGCCGCTCCGACGGCCAAGGTGGCGTACAGCACCAAGCAGATCCAGGACGTCCACGCCGGCGTCACCGGCCAGCTGGCCGGTGCCAGCCAGAAGGTCGCCACCATCGAGGCCAAGAAGGAGGCGGCCGCGAAGAAGGCCGCCGCCGAGAAGGCCGCGGCGAAGAAGGCCGCCGCCAAGCGCGAGGCGAAGAAGGCCGCCAGCCGGTCCGCCAAGCGCGCCGAGGTCAAGAAGTCCTACCCGAACAACCTCGACGGCTGGATCCGCGAGGCCCGGACCATCATGAAGAAGCACGGCATCCCCGGCTCCTACGAGGGCATCCACCGCAACATCATGCGGGAGTCCTCCGGCAACCCGAAGGCCATCAACGACTGGGACATCAACGCCATCAACGGCATCCCGTCGAAGGGCCTGCTCCAGGTCATCCCGCCGACCTTCGAGGCCTACCACGTCGCCGGCACCTCGAAGAACATCTGGGACCCGGTCGCCAACATCGTCGCCGCGTGCAACTACGCCGCGGACAAGTACGGCACCATGGACAACGTCGACAGCGCGTACTGAGGTCGGCGCGGACCTCTTCGGACCGACGCCGACGCGGACGCCGATCGCACGCCGAAGGGCGGCACCCTCCTGACGGGGTGCCGCCCTTCGGGGCGTCTCACCGCGGTCACCCGCGGTCGCGCGTCACTTGCGCATGACCTCGGGCTCGTGCCGCCGCAGGAAGCGCGCCACGAAGAAGCCGCAGATCACACCGAGGACGATCAGCGCGGCCATGTCCATGCTCCAGGCGCCCACGGTGTGCTCCCACAGCGGATCGTTCCCGGCGCCCTCCTCGGGCGGGCTGATCCTGTTGAAGTCCAGCGTGGCGCCGGCCGCGGCCACCGCCCAGCGCGAGGGCATCAGGTACGAGAACTGGTTGACGCCGACCGCGCCGTTCAGCGCGAAGAGGCAGCCGGTGAAGACGACCTGGATGATCGCGAACATGACCAGCAGCGGCATGGTCTTCTCGGCGGTCTTCACCAGCGACGAGATGATCAGGCCGAACATCATCGACGTGAAGCCCAGCGCCATGATCGGCAGTGACAGTTCGACGAGTGTCGCGCCGCCGAGGATCAGGCCCTCTTCGGGGATCTCGCGGTTGGCGAAGCCGATCACACCGACCAGCAGACCCTGGAGCACGGTGATCATGCCGAGCACGAAGACCTTGGACATCAGGTACGCGGACCGCGACAGGCCGGTCGCGCGTTCCCGCTCGTAGATCACCCGTTCCTTGATCAGTTCGCGGACGGAGTTGGCGGCGCCGGCGAAGCAGGCGCCCACCGCGAGGATCAGCAGGACCGTGGTGGCGGTGCCGTTCGGGATGATCCGGCCGCTCTGCGGATTGGGCGGGTTGGGCAGCAGGCCCTTGTCCGCGTCGATCAGCAGGCTCACCGCGCCGAGCACGGCCGGCAGGATCACCATCAGGGCGAGGAAGCCCTTGTCGGAGACGATCACCGAGACATAGCGCCGCACCAGCGTGACGAACTGCGACATCCAGCCCTGCGGCTTCGGCGGCTTCATCGCCTGCATCGCCGGCACCGCTACGGACTGCGGCGCGACGGCGTCGATGTCCGCGGCGTACATCTGGTAGTGCTGCGAGCCCTTCCAGCGGCCCGCCCAGTCGTAGTCGCGGTAGTTCTCGAAGGCGGAGAAGACGTCGGCCCAGGTGTCGTAGCCGAAGAAGTTCAGCGCCTCCTCGGGCGGGCCGAAGTAGGCGACCGAGCCGCCCGGCGCCATGACCAGCAGCTTGTCGCAGATCGCCAGCTCGGCCACCGAGTGGGTGACGACGAGGACCGTGCGGCCGTCGTCGGCCAGCCCGCGCAGCAGCTGCATGACGTCGCGGTCCATGCCGGGGTCGAGTCCGGAGGTCGGCTCGTCCAGGAAGATCAGCGACGGCTTGGTGAGCAGCTCCAGGGCGACGGACACGCGCTTGCGCTGGCCGCCGGAGAGGGACGTGACCTTCTTGTCCTTGTGGATGTCCAGCTTCAGCTCGCGCAGCACCTCGTCGATGCGTGAGTTGCGCTCCGCGGCCGTGGTGTCGGCCGGGAAGCGGAGCTTCGCCGCGTACTTGAGGGCCTTCTTGACGGTCAGCTCCTTGTGCAGGATGTCGTCCTGCGGGACCAGACCGATGCGCTGGCGCAGCTCGGCGAACTGCTTGTACAGGTTCCGGTTGTCGTAGAGGACCTCGCCCTGGTCGGCCGGCCGGTAGCCGGTGAGCGCCTTGAGCAGGGTCGACTTGCCGGAGCCGGACGGTCCGATGACCGCGATCAGCGACTTCTCGGGTACGCCGAAGGAGACGTCCTTGAGGATCTGCTTGCCGCCGTCGACCGTGACGGTCAGGTGCCGCGCGGAGAAGGACACCTCACCGGTGTCGACGAACTCCTCGAGCCGGTCGCCGACGATCCGGAAGGTCGAGTGGCCGACGCCGACGATGTCGGTCGGGCCGAGCAGCTGCGAGCCGCCCTTGGCGATCGGCTGACCGTTGACGTACGTGCCGTTGTGCGAGCCCAGGTCGCGGATCTCCATGCGCCCGTCGGGCGTCGCGTGGAACTCCGCATGGTTGCGGGAGACCTGGAGGTCGGAGACGACCAGCTCGTTCTCCAGGGCACGGCCGATGCGCATCACACGGCCGAGCGAGAACTGGTGGAACGTGGTCGGGCTGCGGTCGCCGTAGACCGGCGGCGCCCCCGCCGCGCCACCGGAGCCCGGCTGCTGGGGGAAGTGCGGCGCGGCCTGCTGCTGCGGCTGCTGCCATCCGGCCTGCTGGGGCTGCTGGTGCGGCTGCCCGTGCTGCGGGACCTGCTGCGGCGGCTGCTGTGCCGGGGCCTGCTGGGCCCAGCCGGCGTTCGCGCCCTGCGCGGCGTACGGCTGCTGCTGGGGCTGGGCCTGCGGCGTCTGCTGGGGCTGGGCCTGCGGCGTTCCGGCCGGGGCCTGTACGCCGGTCAGGTCGACGCGCGGTCCGTCGTTCGCGTTGCCCAGGTTCAGCACGCTGCCGGCGCCGAGCTCCATCCGCTGGACCCGCTGCCCGTGCACGAACGTGCCGTTGGTGCTCCCGTGGTCCTCGACGACCCAACTGCGGCCGTCGAAAGTGATCGTGGCATGACGCCAGGACACCCTGGCGTCGTCAAAGACAAGCTCCCCCTGCGGATCGCGTCCGAGCGCGTATGACCGGGACGGATCGAGCGTCCAGGTTTGTCCGTTGGATTCCAGTACGAGTTCCGGCACTCCAAGCCCCACTGAGTTGTCCCCCGATGTACCCCCGTCGCGGGGAGTCTAGGGATGTCGAACATCGGGGGGAACTATTTCAGGCTCGGGCCCCTGACCGAAAGTCGGGCCTTGTGAAAACCGTGTAGGCAGCCGTCGACCGATCCCGTTGACGGGGTTGAAACCTGCTCGGAGAGTGGTAATCCACGCGAGGGGGACATGCGCGGCAACTCCGCCGCGCAGCGGATCGGGGGGTCTGCCATGAGCGCGTGCACGAGCGTCGGGTCCGAGGGGTATGCCGCGGGGGTGCCGTGGGGAGACGTGCTGCTGACCGCGATCGCCGCCGTGAGCTGGGCGTTGATCGGCATGGCGGGAACGGCGGCGCTCGGCCTGCACCTGCTCGACGCGGACGCGGCGGGCTCGTTGGGCCCGATGACGGCGGCGGTCGTGGCGCTGGGCGCGGGCGGTTCGGTGACACCGGACGGGGACATGTCGGCGTTCGGGCTGAAGGGGGCGGAGGCGTACTCGGCCATCGAGATCACGCCACTGGGCGTGAGCCTGGTCGGCGCTCTGCTGCTGTCGTTCTTCTTCCTGCGCTCCCTGCGCGGGGCCCCGGTTGTGGTCTCCCCCGCCGAACTCCTCGCACGCGCGGGCGCGGTGGTCGCCCTGTTCGTGGCGATGACGGGTGGTCTGGTCTGGGCGGGTCACGGCATCGTCACGATCGACGGCGGTGCGCTGGGGGTCGACGCGCTGCCCGGCGGTGGCGGTGGTGGCGTGGAGATTCCGGGGCTCGGGGACGTGGGTGACATCGGCGGGCTGCTCCCCGACCGGATCGGTGACCTCGTCGACGCCGAGGCCGCGGTGGGCATCAGCGTCGACACCGCGCCGACCCTGCTGGGCGGGCTGGCCTGGTCCGCCGGGGTCCTGCTGATCGCGCTGCTGGCCTCGCGCCGTACTCCGCTGCCGCGCGGGTGCGCGGCCGTGCACCGGGTGGTGCGGCCCGCCGTGTCCGCCGTGGTCACGGTGGCCCTGACCGCGGTGGCGGCCGGCATCGCGGCGGCCGGGTACGCGGCGGTCGGCGACGACCATCCGCGGCGGATCGCCGGCGCCGCGCTCCTCGGTGCGCCGAACGGGGCCTGGCTCGGCGTCCCGGTCGGCCTGTTCGTGCCGTGGGACGGGCGGGCCACCGGTGAACTGGTCCGGGTTCTCCCCGCTCCGCTGGACGACCTGCTGGGCGCGGGCGCGGACGAGCCGGTCACGCTGGCGCGGCTGGCGGAGCTGGACGGACGGGTGTGGCTGCTGGGGGTGGCGGCGGCCCTGCTGATGTTGCTGGCCGGGGTCCTGACGGCGGTACGGACACCCTTGGCGCCCGGCGAGGAACGCTCCCCCGCTTTCGTGGGGCGCTGCGCACTGCGGCTCGGCCTCATGACCGGGGCGGCACTGCCGCTGCTGTCCTGGCTGAGCGGGGTCTCCGTGGACGCCTCGCTGTCGGTGCTCGGCATCGATGCCTTCGGTGCGGGCCTCGACCTGCGCGCCCACCTCGGCACGGCCCTGCTGCTGGGCGCCCTGTGGGGTGCGGGGGCGGGAGCCGCCGGGGCGTTGTCGGCGCGGGCGAGTGGGGCGGCGGGGGTGCGGGCGACGTGGACGGCACGGAGTGCCGGGGTGGTGGCGGCGCCGGATGCCGGTGGCCTCGGGTACGGGGCGTCCGCCTCGGGTCCGTACCCGGGGCACGGGCCGGGTACCGCCGGAGAGTACGCCGGCCCGGACCGCCGGTCGGGCGGCGACGTGTACGGCGCCCCCACCGTGGCCGGCCCGCTCCGACCGCCGCCGGGAGCACCCCGGCGGCCGCCCCATCCGGGGGGACGGCCGCCGTCACGCCGTTGGGGCGAGGTCCCGCCGCCCCCGCCACCGCCACCGCCCGCGCCGCCGAGGCGGCCGAGGGACGGGGAGTGAGGGGTGGTGCGGGTGGTGCGGGACGGTGGCGCTGTCCGTCAGGCGGACCTCGGGGGCGGCGGGCACCGGGTGCCGGATACGGTTGGACCACCATGAGCGCTACGCAGACCTCTGACGTTCCCACGCTTCTCGTCAAGATCTTCGGCAAGGACCGGCCCGGCATCACGGCCGGCCTGTTCGACACCCTCGCCGCCTACTCCGTCGACGTCGTCGACATCGAGCAGGTCGTCACCCGTGGCCGGATCGTGTTGTGCGCGCTCGTGACCGAGCCGCCCCGCGGTCTGGAGGGCGATCTGCGGGCCACCGTCCACAGCTGGGCCGAGTCGCTGAAGCTCCAGGCGGAGATCATCTCCGGTATCGGCGACAACCGGCCGCGCGGGGTCGGCCGCTCCCTGGTCACCGTGCTCGGCCACCCGCTCACCGCCGAGGCGACGGCCGCCATAGCGGCCCGGATCACCGAGGTCGGCAGCAACATCGACCGCATCTTCCGGCTGGCCAAGTATCCCGTGACCGCCGTCGAGTTCGCGGTGTCCGGCGTGGCGACCGAGCCCCTGCGCACGGCGCTGGCCACCGAGGCCGCGGCGCTCGGTGTGGATGTCGCGGTGGTCTCGGCGGGGCTGCACCGGCGGGCGCAGCGCCTGGTGGTGATGGACGTGGACTCCACGCTGATCCAGGACGAGGTCATCGAGCTGTTCGCCGCGCACGCCGGGTGCGAGGACAAGGTCGCCGACGTGACGGCGGCCGCGATGCGCGGGGAGCTGGACTTCGAGCAGTCCCTGCACGCTCGCGTGGCGCTGCTGGCGGGGCTGGACGCCTCGGTGGTGGACAAGGTCCGCGCCGAGGTGCGGCTGACGCCGGGTGCCCGCACCCTGATCCGCACGCTGAAGCGGCTCGGCTACCAGGTGGGGGTCGTATCCGGCGGATTCACGCAGGTCACCGATGATCTCAAGGAGCGGCTGGGGCTGGACTTCGCCCAGGCCAACACCCTGGAGATCGTCGACGGCAGGCTGACCGGCCGGGTCACCGGGGAGATCGTGGACCGGGCGGGCAAGGCGCGGCTCCTGCGACGGTTCGCCGCCGAGGCGGGCGTACCCCTGTCGCAGACCGTGGCGATCGGTGACGGCGCCAATGACCTGGACATGCTGAACGCGGCGGGTCTCGGGGTCGCCTTCAACGCCAAGCCGGTGGTGCGCGAGGCGGCGCACACCGCGGTGAACGTGCCCTTCCTGGACACCGTCCTCTACCTGCTCGGCATCACCCGCGAGGAGGTCGAGGCCGCGGACACGCTGGACGAAGGTCTCGGTGAGGCCCTCGGTCTGCCCGCCGACCGGCTCTGAGCCTACGGCGAGGGGCCCGGGCCGCACGGTGCCGGGCCCGCCGCGAGGGGCCGGGTGGGGTCAGTCGGTCGGCGCCCAGTAGTCGACCAGGGAGGCCGCTCCGGGCTCCACGTCCTTCCAGGAGCCGGTGAAGGTCAGGACGGCGAAGGCGGCCGTCGGGAAGCCCCGGCGCCCCATCCGTCCGCGCGCCTCGTCCTCGGCCGAGCCGGCCAGGATCTCGGCCAGTCCCTCCATGCCCGGGTTGTGGCCGATCACCAGCACGTTCCGCAGGTCGTCGGGGGTCTCGTTGAGCACGGCGATCAGTTCGCCGGGCGAGGCCTCGTAGATCCGCTCCTCGTAGATGGTTTTCGGCCGGTGCGGGAACTCGTGGACGGCGAGCTTCCAGGTCTCGCGGGTCCGGGTCGAGGTGGAGCACAGGGCCTGATCGAAGTCGACACCGGTGTCCGCCAGCCGCCGCCCGGCCTCTGCGGCGTCCTTGCGACCCCGTTCAGCGAGCGGTCGCTCGTGGTCGGTCACCTGTGGCCAGTCGGCTTTCGCATGCCGGAAAAGGACAATCCTGCGGGGTTCTGCGACGCTCATGGCATCCAGCTTCGCATGAAACAGGCCACGGGGCGCAGGTAGTTGACATGCGGATTCACCGCCGTACGCGCGCCCGGGCCCGGGTCCGGGTCCGGCCTCAGCCCACGGTCAGCTGGAGCAGCCGCTCCAGCAGGTGAGCGAGGGCCGGCTGCTCGGTGGCCGCCTGCGCGTCGGCGGGGTTGAGTATCAGCAGGAGCAGCGTCACGAACGCGAGCACGGGCAGGGCGAGGGCCCACCAGGGGAGCCGGCTGTCGACGCCGCCCCGGGTCGCGCGGGGAGGCCGGGTGTGGGTAGGGGCCGACATGAGTGCCTCCGCTGGTCTTCGAGCGTCCCTGGTCCGTGCTCCGCGTCCCGCCTGTCGCGGGCACATCTCGAAGCTACGGAATCCGCGGGCCCCAACCCATCCGGAGGTCCACCCACTTGACCCTGACCCTGGCCCCCTAGGGGATGGGGGGTTAACCCCACCATCCGGCCGGGGGCGGGGTCACGGCGAGGCGATCGTCGCGATGATGCCGATGATCACGAAGATCGCGAGGAAGCCGCCGAAGACGAGCAGCATCTTCTTCTGGCCGTTCTGGGGGTTCGGGTCGAGGACTGGCATGCGGCAAGTCTCGCATCCGCCGGATGCCGGGCGCCGGGCGGGCCGCCGGACGGCTCAGCGGGCCGCCTCGTCCTCCACCGTGCGGTCGCGGCCCGCCAGGACACCCACCACGATCTGCGGCACCATCAGGGCGCTCATCAGCGCGATCGGCAGGCCCCAGCCGCCGCTGTGCTGGTAGAGCACGCCGACCAGGAGCGGGCCGGGGATGGAGATCAGGTAGCCGGTGCTCTGCGCGAAGGCCGACAGCTGGGCGACGCCCGCGCCGGTCCTGGCCCGCATGCCGACCATGGTCAGCGCGAGCGGGAAGGCGCAGTTGGACACGCCGAGCAGCAGGGCCCAGGCCCAGGCACCGCCGGCCGGGGCGAAGTACAGACCGGCGTAGCCGGCCAGGCCGCACAGGCCCAGGACCAGGACGATCGGGCCCTGGTGGGGCAGGCGGGTGGCCACGCGCGGGATGACGAAGGCGAGCGGCACGCCCATCACCATGATCACGGCGAGCAGCAGCCCGGCCGTGCCGGCGGAGACCCCGGCGTCCCGGAAGATCTGGGCCATCCAGCCCATCGTGATGTAGGCGGCGGTGGCCTGGAGGCCGAAGAAGACGGCGAGCGCCCAGGCCGTACGGCTGCGGGTGATCCGTATCGGGGCCTGACCGGCGGCCGGTTCGGCGGGCCGCCCCGCGGACGGGGCCGGCGGCGCGGCGGAGGGCGCCTCGCGGTGGCGCACGAACGGGATCCAGGGCAGGACGGCGGCCGCCCCCACCACGGCCCACACGGCGAGGCCGGGCTGCCAGTGGCCGCCGAGGGCGTTCGTCACCGGCACGGTCGCCGCGGCGGCGACGGAGGTGCCGAAGGCGAGGGCCATCGAGTAGAGGCCGGTCATGGAGCCGACGCGGTCGGGGAAGTAGCGCTTGACGATGACCGGCATCAGGACGTTGCTGACCGCGATGCCCATCAGGGCGAGCGCGGTCGCGGCCAGGAAGCCGGCCGTCCCGCCGGCGTACGGGCGGATCAGCAGGCCCGCGGTGATGGCGGCCATGCCCGCGCAGACCACCGCGCCGGGCCCGAAGCGGCGGGCCACCCGGGGTGCCATGACCCCGAAGACGGCGAAGCACAGCGGGGGGACGGAGGTGAGCAGTCCGGCGACGCTGCCGCTCATGCCGAGCCCGTCGCGGACCTCCTCCAGGAGGGCGCCCAGGCTGGTGATGGCGGGGCGCAGGTTGAGCGCGGCCAGGACGATGCCGAGGATCAGCAGCCGGGTCGTCCACGGCGTCCACGCGCGTGTGCCGGGCGTCTGTGGCGCCGTCGCCGCCTCGCCGGGTGTCTCACGCATCCGTGTTTTTGTACGTGTCTCCGTGCGCGTCTCCGTCCGGGTGTCCGTCCGGGCTTCCTCACTAGCCATGAGGCCCATCATAGAATCATGGGATGATTGATTGTCCACTCCGTGTGCGAAGGTGAGCCATGCCTCTGAGCCATCCCCGTCGTTCGGCACTGTCCGAGCAGGTCATCGCGGCGCTTCGGCAGCAGATCGCCTCGGGCGAGTGGCCGGTCGGTTCCCGCATCCCGACGGAGCCCGAGCTGGTCGAACAGCTCGGGGTCGCCCGCAACACGGTCCGGGAGGCGGTCCGCGCGCTGGCGCACAACGGCCTGCTGGACATCCGTCAGGGCTCCGGCACGTACGTCGTGGCGGTCAGTGAGCTGGCGGGCGTGATGCAGCGCCGCTTCGCCGGGACCGACCCCCGGCACGTCGCCGAGCTTCGGTCCACCCTGGAGTCGGCCGCCGCCCGGCTCGCCGCGGGGCGCCGCACGGAGAAGGACCTCAAGCAGCTGGACGCGCTCCTGGTGCGCCGCGAGGAGGCCTGGGAGTCGGGCGACGCCGAGGCGTTCGTGACCGCGGACGCGACCTTCCACCTGGCCGTCGTGGCCGCCTCGCACAACGACGTGATGACCGCGATGTACGCGGATCTGGGCGAGGTGATGCGGGACTGGCTGCGGAGCGACGTCGGCAGCGAGCTGACGCCCGAGAGCCACATGGACCACACCAGGCTGGTGGACGCGATCCGCGCGGGCGACGCCGGGACCGCGGAGGCGGAGGCGGCGGGCTACCCGTTCCTGTGCCGCCCGGGCCGCTTCACCGCACCCTCCGGTGGCTGACCCAGGCCGACCGGACCTCCTTCCAGCACCGCCCGTCCAGCCGTACGGTCTGCGCCGGCCCGGCCTCGACCGGCGCGGCGTCGCTGTCGAGGTCCCACCAGCGGACGCACTCGACGTGCAGCCGCACGGAGTCGGTCGCCGGGTACGGGTTGTGGCAGTGGGCGGTCACGTCGGAGTCGACGACGCGGACCCGGCACGCCGAGCCGAACAGCTCCGCCCGCGCGGAGTCCCCGGTGCCCACGCGCGCGTGGGACATCGCTTCGTAGGGCAGGACCAGCACACAGGCGAGGGCGAGGGACGCCGAGGCGAGGCGGGCGAGCGGACGCACAAGAGGCCTCCTCGGCGGCACTGGGGAGGAAAGGCTCGTGGGGAACGCGGACTCCAGCGTGCGCCGACGGCAGGCCCGCCGCCCGTCGGCTGGGCCGGACGGGTGACACGCGAAGGACCCGCACCCGAGGCGGATGCGGGTCCTTCGCGGTGTCCGGACAGGGCTTCCGGTCAGGCGCCGATGGCGTGCAGACCGCCGTCCACGTGGACGATCTCGCCCGTGGTCTTCGGGAACCAGTCGCTCAGCAGGGCCACGACACCGCGGCCGGCGGGCTCCGGGTCCTTGAGGTCCCACTCCAGCGGGGAGCGGTTGTCCCACACGGAGGCCAGCTCGGCGAAGCCCGGGATGGACTTGGCGGCCATGGAGCCGATCGGACCGGCCGAGACCAGGTTGCAGCGGATGTTCTGCTTGCCCAGGTCACGCGCCATGTAGCGGCTGGTGGCCTCCAGGGCCGCCTTGGCCGGGCCCATCCAGTCGTACTGGGGCCAGGCGAACTGCGCGTCGAAGGTGAGGCCGACGACCGAGCCGCCGTTCTGCATCAGCGGCAGGCAGGCCGTGGTCAGCGACTTCAGGGAGTACGCCGAGACGTGCATGGCCGTGGCGACCGACTCGAACGGCGTGTTCAGGAAGTTGCCGCCGAGCGCGTCCTGCGGGGCGAAGCCGATGGAGTGCACGACGCCGTCGAGGCCGCCCAGCTCCTCGCCGACGATGTCCGCGAGGCGCGCGAGGTGCTCGTCGTTGGTGACGTCCAGCTCGATGACCTTGGTGGGCTTCGGCAGCTTCTTGGCGATGCGCTCGGTCAGCGTGGGACGCGGGAACGCGGTCAGGATGATCTCGGCGCCCTGCTCCTGGGCCAGCTTGGCGGTGTGGAAGGCGATGGAGGACTCCATCAGCACACCGGTGATCAGGACGCGCTTGCCCTCGAGAATTCCACTCATGGTGATCAGTGACCCATTCCCAGTCCGCCGTCAACGGGAATGACGGCTCCAGTGATGTACGACGCCTCGTCCGAGGCGAGGAACCGCACCGCGGCGGCGATCTCCTCGGGCCGCGCGTACCGGCCCAGCGGCACCTGCGACACGATGGCGGCCCGCTGCTCGTCGGTGAGCACCTTGGTCATGTCGGTGTCCACGAAGCCGGGTGCGACGACGTTGAAGGTGAGGTTGCGCGAACCCAGCTCACGGGCGAGGGAGCGCGCGAAGCCGACCAGACCGGCCTTGGAGGCGGCGTAGTTCGCCTGGCCCGCGGAGCCGAGGAGGCCGACCACGGAGGAGATCAGGACGACGCGGCCCTTCTTGGCGCGCAGCATGCCGCGGTTGGCGCGCTTGACGACCCGGAAGGTGCCGGTGAGGTTGGTTTCCAGGACCGAGGTGAAGTCCTCCTCGGACATGCGCATCAGGAGCTGGTCCTTGGTGACGCCGGCGTTGGCGACCAGGACCTCGACGGGACCGTGCGCTTCCTCGATCTCCTTGTAGGCCTGCTCCACCTGCTCGGTGTCGGTGATGTCGCACTTGACGGCCAGGAAGCCCTCCGGCGGCTCACCCGAGCGGTATGTGATCGCGACATTGTCGCCGGCATCGGCGAAAGCGCGGGCGATGGCGAGGCCGATGCCCCGGTTGCCTCCGGTGACGAGAACCGAGCGGCTCAACGGATCACCCTTTCCCTAGCGGTCTGTGGTCCGCCCCAGCACCCGGATGACAGGCGGCTACGGCAGGCGGCTTCATCAAAAACCTATCGGTCCCCGGCCTCCGCCAGAGACTCGGGCACCCACAGTGGCTTACGGGACTGACTGTCGGGTCCCTACAGAACGGACGCGGCCACGGGCAACCGCGCGCCGCGGCAAAGGTGTGGTCGCCGTCCGGCCCGGCGCGACATGATGCGGCCCAGGGCGACAGGCCCTGGCCCCCGGTGTCGCCGCAGACGACCGGTCACGTCGACAGAAAGAGACGCAGGTGCCTCACAGCATCGACGAAGCCTTCACGGCACTCCCCCTACGCGCCCTCGCCGACGCCGCCCTCGCACGCGCGCGTGCGCTCGGCGCCGAACACGCGGACTTCCGCCTCGAACGGGTGCGCAACGCCTCCTGGCGCCTCAGGGACGCCAAGCCCGCCGGGTCCTCGGACACCACCGACCTCGGGTACGCGGTGCGGGTGGTGCACGGCGGTACGTGGGGCTTCGCGTCCGGTGTGGACCTGACCATGGACGCCGCCGCGAAGGTCGCCTCGCAGGCGGTGGCGATGGCGAAGCTGTCCGCGCAGGTCATCAGGGCGGCGGGGTCGGACGAGCACGTGGAGCTGGCGGGCGAGCCGGTGCACGCCGACCGGACGTGGGTGTCGTCGTACGAGGTCGACCCGTTCACCGTGCCCGACGAGGAGAAGTCGGCGCTGCTGGCCGACTGGAGCGGGCGGCTGCTGGCGGCCGGCGGGGTCGACCACGTCGACGCCTCGCTGCTCACCGTGCACGAGAACAAGTTCTACGCCGACACGGCCGGGACCGTGACCACGCAGCAGCGGGTGCGGCTGCATCCGGTGCTCACCGCCGTGTCGGTCGACGACTCCAGCGGCGAGTTCGACTCCATGCGGACGCTGGCCCCGCCGGCCGGCCGCGGCTGGGAGTACCTGACCGGCACCGGCTGGGACTGGGACTCCGAGCTGGCCGGGATCCCGGAGCTGCTGGCCGAGAAGATGCGGGCGCCGAGCGTCGAGGCGGGGCTGTACGACCTGGTCGTCGACCCGTCGAACCTGTGGCTGACCATCCACGAGTCCATCGGGCACGCCACCGAGCTGGACCGGGCGCTCGGGTACGAGGCGGCGTACGCCGGCACCTCCTTCGCCACCTTCGACCAGCTCGGCAAGCTGCGCTACGGCTCGGAGCTGATGAACGTCACCGGTGACCGCACCGCCGAGCACGGGCTGGCGACCATCGGGTACGACGACGAGGGCGTGGAGGGCCAGTCCTGGGATCTGGTGAAGGACGGCACGCTGGTGGGCTACCAGCTCGACCGGCGGATCGCGCGGCTCACCGGGTTCGAGCGGTCCAACGGGTGCGCGTACGCCGACTCCCCCGCGCACGTGCCGGTGCAGCGCATGGCCAACGTCTCGCTCCAGCCCGACCCGGGCGGTATGTCGACGGAGGATCTGATCGGGGGCGTGGACCGCGGGATCTACGTCGTCGGCGACCGTTCCTGGTCCATCGACATGCAGCGCTACAACTTCCAGTTCACCGGGCAGCGCTTCTTCCGGATCGAGAACGGGCGGCTCGCCGGTCAGCTGCGGGACGTGGCCTACCAGGCGACGACCACCGACTTCTGGGGCTCGATGGCGGCCGTCGGCGGCCCGCGGACGTACGTCCTGGGTGGCGCCTTCAACTGCGGCAAGGCCCAGCCGGGGCAGGTCGCGGCGGTCTCGCACGGCTGCCCGTCCGCCCTCTTCAAGGGAGTCAACATTCTGAACACCACGCAGGAGGCGGGTCGATGAGCGCGGGTACGAGCAGGCCGCACGAGATCGTCGAGCGGGCGCTGGAGCTGTCGCGGGCGGACGGCTGCGTCGTCATCGCCGACGAGGAGTCCACCGCGAACCTGCGCTGGGCGGGCAACGCGCTCACCACCAACGGCGTCACGCGCGGACGCACGCTGACCGTCGTCGCCACGGTCGACGGTCAGCAGGGCACGGCGTCCGGTGTCGTGTCGCGCTCGGCGGTGACCGTGGACGAGCTGGAGCCCCTGGTGCGGGCCGCCGAGGCCGCGGCCCGCGGCGCCGGTCCCGCCGAGGACGCGCAGCCGCTGGTCACCGGTGTGCCCGAGTCGCCCGACTTCACCGACGCGCCGGCGGAGACGTCCTCGGCCGTGTTCGCGGACTTCGCGCCCGCCCTCGGGGAGGCGTTCGCACGCGCGCGTGCGGGCGGCCGGGAGCTGTACGGGTTCGCCAACCACGAGATGACGTCGACCTACGTGGGGACGTCCACCGGGCTGCGGCTGCGGCACGACCAGCCCAACGGGACGCTGGAGCTGAACGCCAAGTCGCCGGACCGGACCCGGTCGGCGTGGGCGGGGCGCTCCACGCGGGACTTCAAGGACGTCGACCCGGGTGCGCTCGACGCCGACCTGGCCGTACGCCTGGGCTGGGCCGAGCGGCGGGTGGAGCTGCCGGCGGGCCGGTACGAGACGCTGCTGCCGCCGACCGCGGTCGCCGACCTGCTGATCTACCAGCTGTGGTCGGCCTCGGGGCGGGACGCCGTCGAGGGGCGCACGGTGTTCTCCAAGCCGGGCGGCGGCACGCGCGTCGGCGAGCGGCTGGGCGAGCTGCCGCTGACCCTGCGCAGCGACCCGCACGAGCCGGGGCTGGAGAGCGCGCCCTTCGTGGTCGCGCACTCCTCCGGCGGCGACCAGTCGGTGTTCGACAACGGGCTGCCGGTGGCGGCGACCGACTGGATCCGCGCGGGCGAGCTGCACCGGCTGACGACCACCCGGCACAGCGCGGCCCTGACGGGGCTGCCGGTGGCACCGGCGATCGGCAACCTGGTCCTGGACGGCGGCTCGGACCGCTCGCTGGAGGACATGGTGGCCGGCACGGAGCGCGGGCTGCTGCTGACCTGCCTCTGGTACATCCGCGAGGTCGATCCGGCCACGCTGCTGCTGACCGGGCTGACCCGGGACGGCGTCTACCTGGTCGAGAACGGCGAGGTGGCCGGCGAGGTGAACAACTTCCGGTTCAACGAGTCCCCGGTGGGCCTGCTGGGCCGGGCCACGGAGGCCGGGCGGACGGAGAAGACGCTGCCCAGGGAGTGGGGCGACTGGTTCACCAGGGCGGCGATGCCCGCGCTGCGGGTCCCCGATTTCAATATGAGCTCTGTCAGTCAGGGCGTATAACCTCGTAGTCGGCCGTCACCCGGCCGACCGAAGATCATCAAGCCCGTATGAGCACGTAGGAGACAAGAGAACCGTGACGGACATCGTCGACGAGCTGAAGTGGCGCGGGCTGTTCGCCCAGTCCACCGACGAGGACGCTTTGCGCAAGGCGCTCGCGGACGGTCCCGTCACGTTCTATTGCGGTTTCGACCCGACGGCGCCGTCCCTGCACGTGGGGCACCTGGTGCAGGTGCTCACCGTGCGCCGGCTCCAGCAGGCCGGTCACCGGCCGCTGGCGCTGGTCGGCGGCGCGACGGGCCAGATCGGCGACCCGCGCCCGACCGCGGAGCGCACGCTGAACTCGCCGGAGACCGTCGCGGGCTGGGTCGACCGGCTGCGCGGCCAGATCGAGCCGTTCCTGACCTTCGAGGGCGAGAACGCGGCCGTGATGGTCAACAACCTCGACTGGACCGAGGGCCTCTCGGCCATCGAGTTCCTGCGGGACATCGGCAAGCACTTCCGGGTCAACAAGATGCTGACCAAGGACTCCGTGGCCCGGCGCCTGGAGTCCTCCGAGGGCATCAGCTACACGGAGTTCAGCTACCAGCTGCTCCAGGCCATGGACTTCCTCCAGCTCTACCGGAGGTACGGCTGCACGATGCAGCAGGGCGGCAGCGACCAGTGGGGCAACCTCACGGCCGGCCTCGACCTGCTGCACCGCCTGGAGCCGGACGCCGGCGTCCACGCCTACGCGACGCCGCTGATGACCAAGGCGGACGGCACCAAGTTCGGCAAGACCGAGGGCGGCGCGGTCTGGCTCGACCCGGAGATGACGACGCCGTACGCGTTCTACCAGTTCTGGCTGAACGTGGACGACCGGGACATCTCGACGTACTCGCGCATCCTGTCCTTCCGGTCCCGCGAGGAGCTGGAGGAGCTGGAGCGGCAGACCGAGGAGCGTCCGCAGGCCCGGGCGGCGCAGCGCGCTCTGGCGGAGGAGCTGACGACGCTGGTGCACGGCGCCGGGCAGACGGCCGCCGTGATCGCCGCGTCCAAGGCCCTCTTCGGCCAGGGCGACCTGGCCGAGCTGGACGACCGGACGCTCGCCGCGGCCCTCTCCGAGCTGCCGCACATCGAGGTCGCCGAGCTGGGCCCGGTCGTGGACCTGTTCGCCGAGGTCGGTCTGGTCGCCAGCAAGTCCGCCGCCCGCCGCACGGTGAAGGAGGGCGGCGCGTACGTGAACAACGCCAAGGTCACCGGCGAGGACGCGGTCCCCGCCAAGGAGGACCTGCTGCACGGGCGCTGGCTGGTGCTGCGCCGCGGCAAGAAGAACCTGGCCGCGGTGGAGGTCACCGGCGCCTGAGCACACGGCACGGGGCGGCCCCGGCACCGCGAGGTGCCGGGGCCGCCCCGTGCCGTACGAGTGCCTGCCGTCAGGCGCGTCCGCGCTTCTTGTTGCCGCGCACCGCCATGTACGCCGCGTCTCCCAGGGCGACGATGATGACCGCGGCCACCAGCTGGAACAGGTGCCGCCACCAGTCGATGCCCGAGGTCTCGTCCACGCCGGCCGCGCGGGCGACCGCGTTGCCGACGATCGCGCCGAGGATGCCGAAGATGGTGGTCAGCCACAGCGGACTGTGCTGCTTCCCGGGGATGATCGCCTTGGCGATGAGTCCGAGCACGAATCCGACGATGATCGCCCACAACCAGCCCATGACTGCCTCCTCGTACGGCTCCACGCGAGCATTGCCGCCAGTCTTCGGCCGTACCGCGTACGGCGCATGCCGGATACGGCCGAACGGGGGTCCCTCGGCCGTGCCGACCGGCGCGGACCGGCCGCGCGCCGAGTGGGTGCCCCGGTCTCGTGGACGGCGCGGGGGCGGCGTAACGTGGTGAGTTGTCCGGGACCGGTGTCCCCGAGCGGCCACGGACGGGAGCGGGGCGGGGACAGTCCGATCGGGCGGATGGTGGAACCAGATGCGGAAGCACAGTGCCGGCGGCGTGGAGGTGTTCCGGATCACCGGGGCCCGGACGGGCCTCCAGGAGGACGTGCGTGCGCGGCAGCGCCGGTACGTGATCTCGATGTCGGTCCGCACCGTGTCGGTGGTCCTCGCGGCCTGCCTGTGGAACGTGGAACGGCACGTCGCGATCGTGGCACTGGTCCTCGGTGTGGTCCTGCCGTACATCGCGGTCGTGATCGCCAACGCCGGGCGCGAGAACGCGCCATCCTTGCCGTCGACGTTCGTGACGCCCCAGACGCCACCGATGATCCTGCCGCCGCGTTCGGACGACGCCTCCGCGGACTCCGTCCCGGAGGACGCCATGTCGGATCCGTCGCCGGGAGCGACGGGCGAGTCGCACGGCCGGCCATGACCTCGCGGCGCCCTCCGGCGGGGGCGCGCGTTCCACGCCAGGCCGAACAACTGCTGAGATGAATCGTGCTGTTCCGGTGCCGGGCGATGGGTGACCCATGACATACTTCCTACGCGCTCCGCATCCCCCGTCGGAGCGACGGACCGACGCCGGGCAGCTCCCCCCGTGGCTGCTCGGCGTCGCCTTTTGTGTGAACCTGTGAGACGAGCCTGTGAGTGACGACACCGCCCCGGACAACACTCCGGAGGCCGCCCCCATCTGCTCCGCCAAGGGCTGCCGCGCGGCCGCCGTGTGGGTGCTGGCGTGGAACAACCCGAAGATCCACACGCCCGAGCGGCGCAAGACGTGGATCGCCTGCGACGAGCACCGGGAGCATCTGTCGCAGTTCCTCGGCGTGCGGGGCTTCCTCAAGGACGTCGTCCCGCTGACCGAGTGGGAGCCCCCGAAGACCTCCTAGGTCCCGTCCGGCACCCCGCCGCTAGCCGCCGATCGCCGACATCGGCCGGTCGGGCTGCACGAACGTCGGGTCGTCGAGGCCGGCGCCCGCCTTCTTGCCCCACATGGCGAGGCGCCAGATGCGGGCGACCTCCTCGTCGGGGGCGTCGGAGCGCAGGGCGGCGCGCAGGTCGGTCTCCTCGCGGGCGAACAGGCAGGTGCGCACCTGGCCGTCGGCGGTCAGCCGGGTGCGGTCGCAGGCCGAGCAGAACGGGCGGGTGACGGAGGCGATGACGCCGACGCGGTGCGGGCCGCCGTCCACGACCCAGCGCTCGGCGGGGGCCGAACCGCGTTCCTCGGAACCCTCGGCGGTCAGCTCGAAGCGGGTGCGCAGGGATTCCAGGATGTCACCGGCGGTGACCATCCCGTCGCGCTTCCAGCCGTGCTGGGCGTCCAGGGGCATCTGCTCGATGAACCGCAGCTCGTAGTCGTGCTCGACCGCCCAGGCGAGCAGGTCGGGGGCCTCGTCGGCATTGAGCCCCGGCATCAGGACGCTGTTGACCTTCACCGGGGTCAGACCGGCCTCGCGGGCGGCCGCCAGGCCCTCCAGGACGTCCTTGTGGCGGTCCCGCCGGGTGAGGGTCTTGAAGACGTCGGGGCGCAGGGTGTCCAGCGAGACGTTGACCCGGTCCAGGCCCGCCGCCTTCAGGGCCGTCGCCGTGCGCCTGAGGCCGATGCCGTTGGTGGTGAGGGACATCTGGGGGCGCGGGGCGAGGGCGGCGACGCGCTCGACGATACCGACCAGGCCGGGGCGCAGCAGCGGCTCCCCGCCGGTGAAGCGGACCTCCTCGATGCCGAGGTGGGTGACCGCGATGTCGATGAGGCGGACGATCTCGTCGTCCGTGAGCAGGTCGGGCTTGGCGAGCCACTGGAGGCCCTCTTCGGGCATGCAGTAGGTGCAGCGCAGGTTGCACCGGTCGGTGAGCGAGACCCTCAGGTCGGTGGCCACTCGGCCGTAGGTGTCGATGAGCACGTGGGCCCCCTCCCTCGACGCGGATCGGCGGAGCGTTGACTCCTCCTACACCTGCGAGCCTACGTGACGGGTCCGACATCCACAGGGGGCCGATCCCTACGACGTACGGCGCGGCCCCGTCGTAGGGATCTACGACGGGGCCGCGGACGAGACGGATCAGTGCGCTCCGGTGCCGGTCAGGGAGCGGACCTCCAGCTCGGCGTACTTCGCCTTGTCGGGCTCCTCCTTGGACAGGACCGTGCCGAGCCAGCCCATCAGGAAACCGAACGGGATGGAGATCAGGCCCGGGTTCTTCAGCGGGAACCAGGCGAAGTCGACGTCCGGGAACATCGCCTTCGGGTCGCCGGAGACCACCGGCGAGAACAGCACCAGGCCGACGGCGACGATCAGGCCGCCGTAGATCGACCAGAGGGCGCCCTGGGTGGTGAAGCGCTTCCAGAAGAGGCTGTAGAGGATGGTCGGCAGGTTGGCGGACGCGGCGACGGCGAAGGCCAGGGCGACCAGGCCGGCCACGTTCAGGTCGCGGGCGAGGGCGCCGAGCGCGATGGAGACGATGCCGATGAAGACGGTGGCCCAGCGCGCCGCCCGCATCTCCTCCTTCTCGGTGGCCTGGCCCCTGCGGATGACGTTGGCGTAGATGTCGTGCGCGAAGGACGAGGACGAGGCGAGGGTGAGGCCGGCGACCACGGCGAGGATGGTCGCGAAGGCCACCGCCGAGATCGTCGCGAGCAGGATCGCGCCCCAGGCCGAGTCGACGCCGCCGACATGCAGGGCGAGCAGGGGTGCCGCCGTGTTGCCGGACGGATTGGACTCGGTGATCTCCTTGGGGCCGACGAGCGCGGCGGCGCCGAAGCCGAGCGCGATGGTCATCAGGTAGAAGGCGCCGATGATGCCGATCGCCCAGTTCACGGACTTACGGGCGGCCTTGGCGTTGGGCACGGTGTAGAAGCGGATCAGGATGTGCGGCAGGCCGGCCGTGCCGAGGACCAGGGCGATGCCCAGGGAGATGAAGTCCAGCTTGGTCGTCCCGTTGATGCCGTACTGGAGGCCGGGTTCGAGGAAGGCGGCGCCGTGGCCGCTCTTCTCGGCGGCGGTGCCGAGCAGGTCGGAGATGTTGAAGTCGAACTTCAGCAGCACCAGGAAGGTGATCAGGATGGTGCCGCCGATCAGCAGCACGGCCTTGACCATCTGGACCCAGGTGGTGCCCTTCATGCCGCCGATGGAGACGTACACGATCATCAGGATGCCGACGAGGGCGACGATGAGGATCTTGCCGGCGTCGGAGGTGATGCCGAGCAGCAGCGAGACCAGGACGCCGGCGCCCGCCATCTGGGCCAGCAGGTAGAAGATCGAGACGACGATCGTGGAGGTGCCGGCGGCGGTGCGCACGGGGCGCTGGCGCATGCGGTACGCGAGAACGTCACCCATGGTGTAGCGGCCGGAGTTCCGCAGCGGCTCGGCCACCAGGAGCAGGGCGACCAGCCAGGCGACCAGGAAGCCGATGGAGTAGAGGAAGCCGTCGTAGCCGAAGAGGGCGATCGCGCCGGCGATGCCGAGGAAGGACGCGGCGGACATGTAGTCGCCGGAGACGGCGAGGCCGTTCTGGAAGGCGCTGAACTGGCGGCCGCCCGCGTAGAAGTCGGCGGCGTCCTTGGTCTGGCGGCCCGCCCACACGGTGATGCCGAGGGTGGCGAGGACGAAGACGGCGAACAGGGTGATGATCAGCGGCCGGTGCTCGCTGGCCTCGTTGGCGGCCAGTTCGGCGGCGAGAACGGTCTGTGCGGGGCTCATGCGCCGCCCTCCATCCGGGACTTGATGGCCTCGGCCTTGGGGTCGAGCTTCGCGGCGGCGTGCCGCGAGTACCACCAGGCGATGAGGAACGTGGTGACGAACTGGGCGATACCGAAGACGAAGGCGACGTTGATGTTGCCGAACAGCTTGGTGCCCATGAAGTCGCCGGCGTAGTTCGACAGCAGCACGTACAGCAGGTACCAGACGACGAACGCGATCGTCAGCGGGAACGCGAAGGAGCGGAAGGAGCGGCGCAGTTCGGCGAACTCAGCGCTCTGCTGCACTTCGGAGAACTCCTCGGCGGAGGGGAGTCGGTGTTCCTCTTGCGAGGGGGGCTCCTCTTTCGAGGGGGGTGGTGCGTCGGTGGCCACGGAGTCTCCTCGTACGACGGACATGACAGCTTGGACCTCGGTGTTCTCGCTGGGAGCGGGTCGTGCTCGGGCTCCCTGCCCAACGACACGGCGCCCCACCGGGACCGGTTCAACGCCCGGGCCACTTTCCGAAGTCACCCTCGGTGGGTCATTGCTGGCCAGCGACTTGGGGAGATAGCTTCACCCTGCACCACTCCGTCATGTACCTGCCCGAGCACAACCCGTGTCTCGGGCCGGTTTCGTTACCGGATGATGTGGAGACCCCATGGATCATCTGCGTTCCCCGCGTTCCAGACGCAGGCTCGCCCTCGCCGTACCGGTCGTGCTCTCGCTCACCGCGTCGCTCGGCTTCCTGCCCGCGTCCGCGCAGGCGGCCCCGGACGCGCGGGCGGGCCGGGCCGCGGCCGCCGAGGCGCCGGCGCTGGCGTACGTCGTCAACACCCGCACGGACCACCGGACGATCGCGTCCGTGCAGCGCGCGATATCCAGGACGGGCGGCACCGTGGTCGCCACGTACGACAGGATCGGCGTGATCGTCGCCCACTCGGCCGAGCCCGGCTTCGCCGCCGCGATGCGCGAGGTCCGGGGCGTGCGGTCGGCGGGCGCGACCCGCACGGCGCCGCTGACCGCCGCCGCGACGACGGACCAGGGCGCCGTCCAGCCGCTCACGGCCGGGCAGGCCGCGCGGACCGCCCGGGCGTCCGGGGCCGCGGGAGCGGGCGAGCCGCTGGAAGCGGACCAGTGGGACCTGCGCGCGATAGGCGCCGACAAGGCCGCGAAGATCAACCCGGGCAGCTCCCGCGTCACCGTCGCCGTGATCGACACCGGCGTCGACGACACCCACCCCGATCTCGCCCCGAACTTCTCCGCCTCGCAGTCCGCCAACTGCGTCGGCGGCAAGGCGGACACCAGCGCGGGCGCCTGGCGGCCGTACACCGCCGAGGACTACCACGGCACCCACGTGGCCGGCGAGATAGCCGCCGCCCGCAACGGCATCGGCGTCGCCGGTGTCGCACCGGGCGTGAAGGTGTCGAGCATCAAGGTGAGCGACCCGGACAACGGGCTCTTCTACCCCGAGAACGTCGTGTGCGCGTTCATGTTCGCCGCCGACCGGGGCGTGGAGATCACCAACAACAGCTACTACGTGGACCCGTGGCTGTACAACTGCATGGACGACCCCGACCAGCGCGCGATCGTCGACGCGGTCAACCGGGCCCAGCTGTACGCCCAGCGCAAGGGCACCCTGCACCTCGCCTCCGCCGGCAACTCCAACCACGACCTGGACTCCGACGCGATCGTCGACGACTCCAGCCCCGACGACTCCACGCCGGTGACGCGGACGATCGACCCGCACGAGTGCTACGACGTGCCGACCCAGCTGCCGGGCGTCGTCACGGTCAGCGCCACGGGCGTCGACAAGGAGAAGTCGTACTACTCCTCGTACGGCGAGGGCGTCGTCGACGTGGCCGCGCCGGGCGGCGACGGGCGCTACCAGATCCCGGACACGCCGTCGAAGAACGGCCGCATCCTGTCGACCATGCCGAACAACGCGTACGGCTACCTCCAGGGCACCTCGATGGCCTCGCCGCACGCGGCGGGCGTGGCCGCGCTGCTGAAGTCGAAGCACCCCTGGGCGTCCCCCGCGCAGTTGCAGTGGCTGCTGAAGGCACAGGCGGACAACCCGGGCTGCCCCGACTCCTACGACCAGGACGGCGACGGCGCGCAGGACGCCACGTGCGAGGGCGGCGCGCGTGTCAACGGCTTCTACGGCTTCGGCATCGTCAACGCGCTCCGCGCGGTGAAGTGACCCGCCCGGCACCGGCCCCCCTCCACCTTCCTTCCCGTCACGCACCGGTTTCAGCAACGAACTGGAGACACCGCACATGACAGCACCTCTCGCCCGTCACCGCCGCGCCCTCGCGATCCCGGCCGGCCTGGCCGTGGCCGCCTCGCTGGCGTTCCTGCCGGGCAACCCGGCCGTCGCGGCGGAGGCCGCCCCCTCCTCCGCGGCGGACGCGACCTCGCTCAGCTACGTCGTCAACGTCTCGCCCGGGCACGGGCCTTCGGCCTCCGTGCGCAAGGCGATAGCCAAGGCCGGCGGCACGATCGTGACGTCGTACGACCGGATCGGCGTGGTCGTCGTCCACTCCGCGAACCCGGACTTCGCGGGGTCCGTCCGCAAGGTGCGGGGTGTGCACTCGGCCGGCGCCACGCGTACCGCGCCGCTGCCCTCGGCCGCCACGACCGACACGGGCGCGCCGAGGGTCCTCAGCGGCAAGGAGATCGCCGCCGCCGAGGCCGCCGAGGGCCAGGACCCGCTGGAGGGCCTCCAGTGGGACCTGCCCGCCATCAAGGCGGACAAGGCGCACGAGAAGACGCTGGGCAGCAAGAAGGTGACCGTCGCCGTCATCGACACCGGCGTGGACGACACCCACCCGGACATCGCCCCGAACTTCGACCGGGACGCGTCCGTCAACTGCGTCTCGGGCAAGCCGGACACCACCGACGGCGCCTGGCGGCCGGGCGCGGCGGAGAGCCCGCACGGCACGCACGTGGCCGGTGAGATCGCCGCCGCGAAGAACGGCGTCGGCATGACCGGTGTGGCGCCCGGGGTGAAGGTCTCCGGCATCAAGGTGTCCAACCCCGACGGCTTCTTCTACACCGAGGCCGTGGTCTGCGGCTTCGTGTGGGCGGCCGAGCACGGCGTCGACGTGACCAACAACAGCTATTACACCGACCCCTGGTACTTCAACTGCAAGGACGACCCGGACCAGAAGGCGCTCGTCGAGGCCGTCACCCGGGCCTCGCGGTACGCGGAGAAGAAGGGCGCGGTCAACGTCGCCGCGGCCGGCAACGAGAACTACGACCTCTCCGCCGACGAGATCACCGACCCGTCCTCCCCGAACGACACGACCCCCGGCGACCGGACCGTCGACCCGTCCGAGTGCCTGGACATCCCGACCCAGCTGCCGGGTGTCGTGACGGTCGCGTCGACCGGTGCGAAGGGCCTCAAGTCGTCGTTCTCCAACCACGGTCTGGGCGTCATCGACATCGCCGCGCCCGGCGGTGACTCGACGGCCTACCAGACGCCGGCGCCGCCCGCCACCAGTGGCCTGATCCTCGGCACGCTGCCCGGCGGCAAGTGGGGCTACATGGCCGGTACGTCGATGGCCTCGCCGCACGTCGCGGGCGTCGCCGCGCTCATCAAGTCGACGCACCCGTACGCCCCGCCGGCCCTGGTCAAGGCGCTGCTGTACGCGCAGGCCGACGCCACGCCGTGCACCAAGCCGTACGACATCGACGGCGACGGCAAGGTCGACGCGGTGTGCGAGGGCTCGAAGAACCGCAACGGCTTCTACGGGTGGGGCACGGCCGACGCGCTGGACGCGGTGCGCTGGTAGCGGGTAACCACCGGGGAACTTGCCCGGATCTGGGGACTTGGTGAAGATCCTGGGGTGACCCCGATACGACCCAAGTCCCCGGCCACCGGTACCGGACGGCACGCGACGCCGTCCGGTACCGGCCGGACCGCGGCCGTACTCGCGCTGGTGGCGCTGGCCGCGCTGATACCGCTGCTCGGCCCCTCCCCCGCCCTGCGCGGCACGGGGGAGGCCGAGGCACCGGGCACCGGCGGCATCGCGCTGCTGCGCGCGGTGCTCTTCGCCGCGCTGTGCGTTCCGCTCGGCGAACTGTTCGTGAACCGGCTGGCCCGGTCGCTGCCCGGCGCGCCCCCGAAGCGGCCCCGCAGCTGGTCGGCGTACGCGGCCGCGGCCGGTTTCGTCGCCGCCCTGGGGCTGGCGTCGGTCGTGGCGACCGGCAACCTGGTGCCGGCCGGCGCCGCCGACATCGACGTGGGCGGTCTCTACGCCTCCCGGGACGGCAAGCTCGCGCTGCTGGAGGTCAACGGGTTCCTCGCGGCCGGTCTCTGCGCCGCCTCGCGCCGGCCCGGCAGCCAGGTGTGGCCGCTGGCCGTCGTGATCGTCGCGGAGGCGCTGCGCGCCCACCCCACGACCGAGTACAGCCCGCTGATCGGCTCCGGTCTGACCCTCGTCCATCTGACGTGCGCCTCGCTGTGGGCGGGCGGCCTGCTGTACGCCCTGCGGACGCTGCGGCGGTGGCGGGGTGCCGAGACGGGTCCGGCGCTGCTCGGCCTCTACGCGCGCGTGGCGGCCGTTCTGCTGGCCGCCCTCACGGCGACCGGGGTGGGCAGTTCGCTGCGCCGGATGGAGCCGGGCACGATCGTGGACCAGTTGACGGACACGGCGTACGGGCGGGTGCTGCTCGCCAAGGTGCTCCTGGTGGCCGCCGTCGCCGCCCTCGCCCTGTGGGCCAGGATCCGGCTGAGCCGCGCGGCGGACCCGCTGACGGCCTGCTCCCCCGCGCGCGCGGAGGTCGTCGCGCTGGGGGCGGTGGTCGCGGTGTCGGGTCTCCTGACGGCCCTTCCGGTACCGATCCGGTGGTGAGCAACCCCGCCCGGTGGCGGAGAACTTGACGGAGGAACCGTTTCGCCGGCGTCGCGGGCGGCACCTCCGGCACCGCGGTGTCGGTCCCGGCCCGTATCCTCAGTGACCATGCTCGAAGACCGTACGACCGCGGCGCCGTCCGCGACTGCCTGGCCGGCCGCGTATCCGCGGGGATACGCGGTCGTCGACGTGGAGACCACCGGCCTGGCCCGCGACGACCGCATCATCTCCGCCGCCGTGTACCGGCTGGACGCGCGCGGCGAGGTCGAGGACCACTGGTACACCCTGGTCAATCCGCAGCGGGACCCGGGTCCGGTGTGGATACACGGTCTGACGAGCGACGTACTGCGGGACGCGCCGCTCTTCCCCGACGTCGCCGAGGAGTTCGCGGCCCGGCTCGACGGGAGGGTCCTCGTCGCGCACAACGCGGTCTTCGACTGGCAGATGATCGCCCGCGAGTACGCCCGCGCGCGGCGTGAGGCGCCGGTGCGTCAACGGCTGTGCACCATCGCGCTCTCCAAGGAGCTGCGCCTGCCCCTGCCCAACCACAAGCTGGAGTCGCTGGCCGCCCACTACGGCGTCGTCCAGCAGCGGGCGCACCACGCGCTCGACGACGCGCGGGTGCTGGCGGAGGCGTTCCGGCCGAGCCTGGCCGCGGCGGCGGCCGGGGGCGTGCGGCTGCCGCTGCACGAGTGCCGGCCGCTGACCGAGTGGTCGGACCGGCCCGCGCCCCGCATCGGGCAGCAGGCGGGTCACGGCTCCTACCGGCCGAACAGCTGGCGCCCCGCCCGCAAGAGGCCCGCCTGCCCGTATCCCAACCCGGGCCGGTACGAAGCGGGCAAAAGGCTCAAGCAGGGCATGCGGGTCGCCTTCTCGGGTGACACCTCCGTGGAGCGGGACCTGCTGGAGGACCGGGCGACCGAGGCCGGGCTGCACGTGGCCACCAGTCTGTCCCGGCTGACCAGCCTGCTGGTCACCAACGACCCGGACTCGGGCACCTCCAAGGTGGTCAAGGCCCGGCAGTACGGCACGCCGGTGGTGGACGAGGCGGCGTTCGGACAGCTGCTCGCGGACGTCGAGGCGGCCGACGCGGCTCCGTGACCGGGGTCGTGACGGGGGCCGGGACGGGGTCGTGACGGGGCCCGGACAGGCCGTACGGACGGGTGATTCCCGGCGACTCGCCCGGCGTCCGCTCGCCCGCGTGGCGACGACGGCCCACCCTGTGGCGCATGGCGACATGTGAAGTCTGCGGCAACAACTACGGCATGACCTTCGAGGTCCACGCCCAGGGAGCGGTGCACGTCTTCGACTGCTTCTCCTGCGCGATCCACCGGATGGCACCCATCTGCGAGCACTGCCGGGTGCAGATCATCGGCCAGGGCGTCGAGGTCGAGGGCCACTGGTACTGCGGCGCCCACTGCGCCCGCGCGGAGGGGAGGGCGGGGATCGTCGACAAGGTCTGAGCCCCGGCCCGCGCAAGCCCCCACCCGCCGCGTCGCGCCCCACGACCGAGTTGTACCGTCGTGGGGTGTACCGGTTCCTGTTGTCCCGCCAGTGGGTGATCCTCACCCTCGTGGCGCTCGCGCTCATCCCGACGATGATCGAGCTGGGCTTCTGGCAGCTGCACCGCCACGAGCACAGGGTCGCGCTGAACAAGGTGATCGCGGACTCGCTGGCGGCCCGGCCCGTACCGGCCGAGACCATGACCTCACCCGGGGCGAGGATCGGCGACGACGACCTCTACCGCCGGGTGACGGCCAAGGGGCGCTTCGACACCGCCGAGGAGGTCGTCGTGCGCCGCCGCACCAACGCGGACGACCGCGTCGGCTACCACGTCCTCACCCCGTTCGTACTGGACGACGGCAAGGTGCTGATGGTCAACCGGGGCTGGATCCCCTCGAACGGCGCCAGCCAGACCGCCTTCCCGAAGATCCCGGCTCCCCCGGCGGGCGAGACCACCGTCACCGGCCGGCTGATGCCCGACCAGACGACCGAGGACAGCGGCATCAAGAACGTCGAGGGCCTGCCCGACCGCCAGGTCATGCTCATCAACAGCGAGCAGCAGGCGGAGCGCCTCGGCAAGGAGGTCCTCGGCGGCTACGTCGAGATGACCGAGCCGAAGCCCGCGGGCGACACCCCCGAGCTGATCGCGGAGCCCGACCACGACAGCATCGGCAACCACATGGCGTACGCCGTCCAGTGGTGGCTGTTCGCCACCGGCGTGCCGATCGGCTGGTTCGTGCTGGTCCGCCGCGAGGTCCGGGACCGGGCCTCCCAGGACGGCGAGGGCGACGAGGGCGAGGACGAGACCGAGGAGGCCGCGGAGCCCGCCGCGGTGTAGCCGGACGGCGGGGCCGATTGCGCCCCTCCCGGTCGGGAAGACGATTCCCGTGCACACCGACATCGAGGACTACGCGCTCATCGGCGACCAGCAGACCGCCGCCCTGGTCTCCACGGACGGCTCCGTGGACTGGCTCTGCCTCCCCCGCTTCGACTCCGCGGCCTGCTTCGCCAAGCTCCTGGGCGACGAGGACAACGGGCACTGGCGCATCGCGCCCAAGAGCGCCGAGCGCTGCACCCGGCGCGCCTACCGGCCGGACACCCTCGTCCTCGACACCGAGTGGGAGACCGAGGACGGTTCGGTCCGGGTCACCGACCTGATGCCCCAGCGGGACCGCGCCCCGGACCTGGTGCGGGTCGTGGAGGGCCTGAGCGGCGAGGTCACCATGCACAGCGTGCTCCGGCTGCGCTTCGACTACGGCTCGGTCGTCCCGTGGGTGCGCAGGACCGACGGGCACCGGGTGGCCGTCGCCGGGCCGGACTCGGCGTGGCTGCGCAGCGAACCCGAGGTGCGCAGCTGGGGCGAGGACTTCGGAACGCACTCGGAGTTCACGGTCGCCGCCGGCGAGAAGGTCGCGTTCGTGCTGACCTGGCACCCCTCGCACGAGCAGCGTCCGCCGCTGATCGACCCGTTCGTCGCGCTGGAGCACAGTGTCGAGGACTGGCGGGCGTGGGCCGCGCGATGCCGCTACGACGGTCCGCACCGGGACGCCGTGGTCCGCTCCCTGATCACGCTGAAGGCGCTCACCTACCAGCCCACCGGCGGCATCGTGGCCGCCCCCACCACCTCGCTGCCCGAGGAGCCGGGCGGCGTGCGCAACTGGGACTACCGCTTCTGCTGGCTGCGCGACTCCACGCTCACCCTGGGCGCCCTGCTGTCGGCCGGATACCTGGAGGAGGCCGAGGCATGGCGCGACTGGCTGCTGCGCGCTGTCGCGGGCAGCCCCGACGACCTCCAGATCATGTACGGCCTCGCGGGCGAGCGGCGGCTGCCGGAGTTCGAGCTGCCGTGGCTGTCCGGCTTCGGCGGGGCGGCCCCCGTACGGATCGGCAACGACGCGGTGAACCAGCTTCAGTTGGACGTGTACGGCGAGGTCATGGACTCGCTGTCGCTGGCCCGGCAGGCGGGCATGCACCCGCGGCCGCAGATGTGGGAGTTGCAGTGCGCCCTGATGGACTTCCTGGCCACCACGTGGCGGGAGCCCGACGAGGGGCTCTGGGAGGTGCGCGGCGGACGTCGGCAGTTCGTGCACTCGAAGGTGATGACGTGGGTGGCCCTGGACCGGGCGGTGCGCACCCTGGAGGCCCATCCCGAGCTGGGCGGCGGTGACCGGGAGGGCTGGCGCGCGCTGCGCGAGGAGGTGCACCGCGAGGTGTGCGAGAAGGGGTACGACCCGGAGCGGAACACCTTCACCCAGTCCTACGGCTCGCGGGAGCTGGACGCCTCGCTGCTGCTGATACCGCGCGTCGGCTTCCTGCCCCCGGACGACCCCCGGGTCGTCGGCACGGTCGACGCCATCGGCGCGGAGCTGACCCGGGACGGCCTGGTGCGCCGCTACAGCACCGAGGGGGAGCCCGTCGACGGACTGCCGGGCAACGAGGGGACGTTCCTCGTGTGCTCGTTCTGGTACGCGGACGCGCTGCACGCGACCGGCCGGACGAAGGAGGCCCGGGAGCTGTTCGAGCGGCTGGTGGCGCTCACCAACGACGTGGGGCTGCTGGCCGAGGAGTACGACCCGGCGACCGGACACCAGCTCGGCAACTTCCCGCAGGCGTTCAGTCACGTCGGTCTGGTGAACACCGCCCTCGCCCTGTTCGGGGAGGAAGGGGCAGGATAGGACCATGGATCTTGGACTGAAGGACCGGGTGTACGTCGTCACGGGAGCGACCCGGGGGCTGGGCAACGCCGCCGCGCGCGAACTGGTCGCCGACGGGGCGAAGGTGGTCGTCACCGGGCGGGACGAGCAGAGCGTCGCCCAGGCCGCGGCCGCGCTGGGCCCGGACGTGGTGGGCGTGGCCGTGGACAACGCGGACCCGCAGGCGCCCGAGCGGCTGATCGCGACCGCGCGTGAGCGCTTCGGCCGCTTCGACGGCGTACTGATCAGCGTGGGCGGGCCGCCGCCGGGGTTCGTCGCCGACAACACGGACGACCAGTGGCAGGCGGCGTTCGAGTCGGTGTTCCTCGGCGCGGTGCGGCTGGCCCGGGGCGCGGCGGCCGAGCTGGAGGAGGGCGGGGTGGTCGGGTTCGTGCTGTCGGGCTCGGTGTACGAGCCGATCCCGGGCCTGACCATCTCCAACGGCCTGCGGCCGGGGCTGGCCGGCTTCGCCAAGTCCCTCGCCGACGAACTGGGCCCGCGCGGCATCCGCGTCGTCGGCCTGCTGCCGGGCCGCGTCGACACCGACCGCGTGCGCGAGCTGGACGGGCTGTCCGCCGACCCGGAGGCGACCAGGGCGGCCGCCGAGTCCCGCATCCCCCTGCGCCGCTACGGCACCCCGGAGGAGTTCGGCCGCACCGCGGCGTTCCTGCTGTCCCCGGCGGCGTCGTACCTCACCGGCGTGATGCTGCCCGTGGACGGCGGCGTGCGGCACGGGTTCTAGCAGCACCGGTGCTGGCGGCACCGGTTCTGGCGGCACCGGTTCTGGCGGCACGCCGGACGCGTCGGTCAGCTGACGCGTTCGGCGTGGTGCTTGACGCCGCGGAGCTGGACCTCCGCCGGCAGGGACGGGAGGCCGGCCGAGTCCCGGGCGTGGGTCAGGGCCCCGGTGGTGAGGTCGTGCAGGGCGGTGCCGGGATCGACGTGCGGGGCCAGCAGCAGCCGGACGCGGGTCCTCGGGGCGTCGCGGCGTCCGGTGAGCCGGACCGCGGCCCGCTCCACCCCGTCCACCCGGTCCGCCTCCCCGGCGAGGACGCCCTCCAGCGCCCGGCCGCGCAGCGACGCGGCCTCGCCGTCCCCGGTGTCGACCAGGACCTCGGTGAGCCGACGGCGGCGCAGCACCGCGACCAGCCACCACAGGGCGAGCAGCAACAGCACGGCGAGCGCCGCGATGACGACCGGCCACCACCAGCCGGCGTCCCGCCAGCGGGTCCGCTCGGCGGTACTGAGCAGCACGTCGTGCGGCCCCTGGTGGACCCACCAGGAGGGCGCGGGGACGTCGAACCCGACGGCGAGCACGGCGCCGCCGAGGGCGAGCAGGACCAGGCCCACGAGCCCGGTCAGCACACGGTCGACGGTCTTGAGCACCGCCCTCACCCCTTCCGGCCGGGACGCGCCACCCGCAGGGACACGGCAGGCGGCCGGGCCAGGCCGAGCCCGCGCACCGCGTCCTCGAGCACGCCGTCCAGATCGGCCCGTACGTCGTCCAGTTCACGGAAGTGCGACAGTGCGCGCACGCGTGCCTTGCGGCGGCGCATCCGCACCCGGGCCGACTGCACCCCGGCGACCTCCATGGCCCGGTCGCGCAGCACGGTGGCGGCCGCGTCCCGGTGCAGCCCGGCGCGTACGTCCGGGTGGGTGCGCCGCATCGGCAGCACCCTGCGCAGGCCGGGGGTGAGCGCCAGCAGCAGGAGCCAGAGCCCGAGGGCCGCGGCGACTCCCGCGCCGACCAGCACCCACGTGTCGTCGAGGGGGCGCTCCGCGAGCTGCCGGGCCAGGTCGCGGCGCCAGCCGAGGGCGTCGCGGCCGGTGCGGACGGCGACCACGTCGTAGAGGAAGGCCCCCGCGAGGACCAGGACCAGGAGGGCGACGATGCCGGCGGGGACGCGGCGCGCGGACCAGAAGCGGTGGGCCGTTCCGCTCTCCGGCGCGTCGGGGACGTGCTTCTCCACGGCGGGCGGACCGGGCTGCTCGGGGCCGGGTTCCACGACCGGCAGACGCCGGGTGCTGCCCTCGGCCGCCTCGGGGCCCTGGGACTCGCTCATCGCGTCCTCCCCCGACTCGCGCCGTACTCCCGCGCCAGGTGCAGCCGCTCCACCTGAACGGCGACCTCCGGCACCGCCATGCCCACCAACGTCCTTACCCGCTGCACGACTTGGTGACGCACCTGACCGCAGCGGGCGCCGATGTCGCACGGGTAGTCGAGTTCGAGGTGGACCCGGACGTGCGCGACGTCGTGGTGGACGGCCACGCTCGCGTGCGGGCGCGCGGCGTCCGGATGGAGCGGACCGACCGCCTCGCGGGCCGCCTGGGCGGCGACCTTGGCGACCACCCGGTCGGCGATCCGCGTGGCACCGCGCTCGCCGGGTGCGACGGCCGCCGGGGGTTGCAGGAGCTCGCCGGCCCCACCGCTCACGCCGGTCACCGCCGTCGGTCGTCGCGGGTGCGGAAGAAGTCACCTAGCTCCATGTCGCCCTCCAGGAGGCGGCCGACGACGAACCCGACCGCGCCGAGGGCCGCCACCAGCAGGAAGGCGCCGAAACCGCCGAAGTACCCGGCGAACCCCAGCGCCATGCCGGCGATCAGGCCGACCACGGCCATGCTCATGGTGCGCTCCCCTCGTTCACCGCTGCCTCGTCCTCCACGTCACTTGATCCGGGGCTCCGGTTCCTCGTCCTCCTCGTCGGGCAGCTTCACATCGCTGACGGCGATGTTGACCTCGACGACCTCGAGACCGGTCATCCGCTCCACCGCGGCCACCACGTTCTCCCGCACGTCCCGGGCCACGTCCGAGATCGACACGCCGTACTCGACGACGATCTCCAGGTCGAGGGCGGTCTGCTTCTCCCCTACCTCGGCCTTCACCCCCCGTGTCACACCGGACTTGGTCCCGCCGGGCACCCTGTCGCGTACGGCGCCGAAGGTGCGTGACATGCCGCTGCCCATGGCGTGCACACCGGCGACGTCGCGTGCCGCCATTCCGGTGATCTTCTCGACGACGCCGTCGGCGATGGTGGTCCTTCCCCTGCTCGCGGGGGCTCCACCGCCGCGCCGGATCTGACCCTTGCCCGCACCGGGGGTATCGATCGTGTCCTGCCCGGCCCGGTGGCTCTCCATGTCGGTCATGGCCGTACGTCCCTTCCGGTCGTATTCCCTGTGACCACGGTAGATCTGGTTGGGGCGCGGCGCGCCACGGATGCGGCAGGGTGGAGGAATGACGACGGCGGACCGGTGGACGCGCACGGTGCGGGAGCGGTTGGGGCTCGGCAGGCTGCTGCCGCTGGGCGGACCCGGGGACGGGGCATGGATCGCGGAACGTGCCGCGCGGGAGGTGCTTCTGACGGCGGCCCGGGACGTGGCCGGGGTGTGCCCCGGTGGTCTGCGCGTCGGGCTCGCGGACCCGCGGGACACACGGGAGCCGGCGGTGCCGCCGCCGCTGGGCGCCCTGCCGCCCGGGCCGCTGCGGGTGACGGCCGACTTCACGGCGACGGCGGTCGGCGCGATGGCGGCCGCGGAGCCGCTGCACGCGACCGCCGCGCGGCTGCGGGCGGCGCTGACGGAGGCGGCGGCCGACGGTCTCGGCCTCGCGGTGACGGACGTGGACCTGCGGGCGACGGGTCTGCTGGACACGCCCGCGGACGCGGCTGACGGGCGGGAGCCACACGGGTCTCGGCCGGACGACGGACCGGAGCCGGGGCCGGAGCCGGGCGACGCCACCGCCGACGATGCCGGGGGTGGCGTCGGTGACGAGGGCGGGGACGGGGACGAAGGGCGGGTCGCCCGGGCCGCGCTGGGGGTACCGGGTGTGGTCCGGCTGACCGGCGTCCTGGGCCGTCCGGTCCATGTGACGGAGCCGCCGGCGCGGGAGGGTGCGCTGCCGCGCCGCCACGTCCGGCTGGAGCTGGCGGTGGCGGCGGACCACCGGGCCGTGGAGGTGGCCCGGCGGGTCCGCGCGGCGGTGTCCGAGTCGCTGCCGGACCGTCCGTCGGTGGCGGTGGTGGTGACGGCGGTCGGCTGAGGCACCCACCGACCGCGGCGTCGCGCCCTGTCGGACTACTCCCCGAGCCCCGCCAGGTCGCGCAGGCGGCGTGCCTGGGCGGCCCGCTCCGCGGTGCGCTGGGCCTCGTAGTCGCGGTGCTGGGCGCCCTGGAGGAGGACCTTGGTCTCGACGACCGCGTCGCGGGGCGCGGCGAGGATCGCCGACACCAGGTCGTGCACGGCGCCGTCGAGCTGGTCCGCGGGTACGGCCAGGTTGGCCAGGCCGCTGTTCACGGCCTCCTCGGCCATGACGAAGCGCCCGGTCGCGCAGATCTCCAGCGCGCGGGCGTAGCCGACGAGGGACACCAGGGGGTGCGTGCCGGTCAGGTCCGGCACCAGGCCCAGGCTGGTCTCGCGCATGGCGAACTGAACGTCGTCGGCGACGACCCGCAGGTCACAGGCGAGGGCTAGCTGGAAGCCCGCCCCGATGGCGTGCCCCTGCACGGCCGCGACGGACAGGATGTCGCCGCGCCGCCACCAGGTGAATCCCTCCTGGTACTCCGCGATGGCGTCGTCCAGCTCGGCGTCGCCGCCCCGCGCGAGGTCGATGAACGACGGTTCGCCGTCGAAGCCCTCGGGCGTGAACGCCTGCCGGTCGAGACCGGCCGAGAAGGACTTGCCCTCGGCCCGCAGCACCACGGCCCGGACGGAACCGGGCAGCAGCCGGCCGGCCTCGGCGAGCGCCCGCCACAGAGCGGGGCTCTGCGCGTTGCGCTTGGCGGGGTTGGTCAGCGTCACCGTGGCGATCGCGTCGTCGACGGTGAGCCGCACGCCGTCCCGGTCGAGTGCGGGACCGGTGTCGTGGGCGGGCGAAGCCATGGGGCGCCTCCGAAAGGTGCGGTCGTCGTCCCCGCCGCACGCCGGCCCGGAAGCCGTGTGACGGCGAAGCTAAGTGACTGCACAGTAACCACCCGGACGGTCGGACGACCGACCGGGTGACCACCTTCACTGTCGGAGCCGAGGGGCCACCGGGGTGTCAGGCCGATGTGGCCTTTTTGCCCCGGGTAGCCCCGCCACGCCCTCGGAGCGTGACGCCCGACTCGCTGAGCATGCGGTGCACAAAGCCATACGAGCGGCCGGTTTCCTCGGCCAACGCCCGGATGCTCGCACCGGCGTCGTACTTCTTCTTCAGGTCTGCCGCGAGCTTGTCGCGCGCGGCGCCGGTAACCCGGCTGCCCTTCTTCAGAGTCTCGGCCACCCGTGCCTCCTCAAGGAAGTGCGCTCTGGTCTCCTCATGATCACCCCTTCCGCGCCTCCTGGCCACCCATTCGGCAAGGTCGATGAGTCAAGGATGTGACGACAGGAGCGTGTCCCCACATGTGGAATGCGGAATTCCAGAGATTCGCGCCCGTACCGCCGAACGGGTTTCCGCGCGTAATTCCAGGTCAGAAAGGCGTCGCGGCCGGACCCCGGGCGATGGGGGGTCCGGCCGCGAATTGGATGTAGGACGCACCTCTTGATGAGGAGATCTCACACAGATGGTGGATCACGACTCGGCCGAATGATCCATACTCAGTGGATCATCCTTTCGATCAAGCGAGGGCGACGAGATCCGCGTAGTCGGCGCCCCACAGGTCCTCGACGCCGTCCGGAAGCAGAATGATCCGTTCCGGCTGGAGGGCGTCGACGGCGCCCTCGTCGTGGGTGACCAGGACGACGGCGCCCTTGTAGGTGCGCAGCGCGCCGAGGATCTCCTCGCGGCTGGCCGGGTCGAGGTTGTTGGTGGGCTCGTCGAGGAGCAGCACGTTCGCCGAGGACACCACGAGGGTGGCCAGCGCGAGGCGCGTCTTCTCGCCGCCGGACAGGACCCCGGCGGGCTTGTCCACGTCGTCCCCGGAGAACAGGAACGAACCCAGCGTCTTGCGGACCTCGACCAGGTCGAGGTCGGGGTTGGCGGAGCGCATGTTCTCCAGGACGGTGCGCTCGGGGTCGAGGGTCTCGTGCTCCTGGGCGTAGTAGCCGAGCTTGAGGCCGTGGCCCTCGACGACCTGGCCGGTGTCGGGCTTCTCGACGCCGCCGAGGAGCCTGAGCAGCGTGGTCTTGCCCGCGCCGTTGAGGCCGAGGATGACGACCCGGGAGCCCTTGTCGATGGCCAGGTCGACGTCGGTGAAGATCTCGAGGGAGCCGTACGACTTCGAGAGGCCCTCGGCGGTCAGCGGGGTCTTGCCGCAGGGCGCCGGCTCGGGGAAGCGGAGCTTGGCGACCTTGTCGGACTTCCGCTCCGCCTCCAGCCCGGCCAGCAGCTTGTCCGCCCGGCGGGCCATGTTCTGCGCGGCGACGGTCTTCGTGGCCTTGGCGCGCATCTTGTCGGCCTGCGAATGCAGCGCGGACGCCTTCTTCTCCGCGTTCTGCCGCTCGCGCTTGCGGCGCTTCTCGTCGGCCTCGCGCTGCTGCTGGTAGAGCTTCCAGCCCATGTTGTAGACGTCGATCTGGGAGCGGTTGGCGTCCAGGTAGAACACCTTGTTGACGACCGTCTCGACCAGGTCGACGTCGTGGGAGATCACGATGAAGCCGCCGCGGTAGGTCTTCAGGTAGTCGCGCAGCCAGACGATCGAGTCGGCGTCGAGGTGGTTGGTCGGCTCGTCGAGCAGCAGGGTGTCGGCGTCCGAGAAGAGGATCCGGGCCAGCTCGATCCGGCGGCGCTGACCGCCGGAGAGGGTGTGCAGGGGCTGGCCGAGGACCCGGTCGGGCAGGTTGAGCGCGGCGGCGATGGTGGCGGCCTCGGCCTCGGCGGCGTATCCGCCCTTGGTGAGGAACTCGGTCTCCTGGCGCTCGTACTGCCTGAGCGCCTTGTCGCGGGTGGCGCCCTGGCCGTTGGCGATGCGCTGCTCGTTCTCCCGCATCTTGCGGATCAGCACGTCGAGGCCGCGGGCGGACAGGACGCGGTCGCGGGCGAGCACGTCGAGGTCGCCGGTGCGCGGGTCCTGCGGGAGGTAGCCGACCTCGCCGGAGCGGGTGACGGCTCCGGCGGCGGGCTGGCCCTCGCCGGCGAGCACCTTGGTGAGGGTGGTCTTGCCGGCGCCGTTGCGGCCGACCAGGCCGATGCGGTCGCCCTTGGCGATGCGGAAGGTGGCGCTTTCGATGAGGACGCGGGCACCGGCGCGCAGCTCGATGCCGGAGGCGGAGATCACGGTCAGACTCCTGGGGCGGGTGGGGGCGGGATGGGCGGCTGAGGACGTTTCCCGCCGTCTAATGCGCGAGGAGAGTGGCCATGGGGGCCAGTCTAACGGGGCGGTGCAACCCCTTTTCCCCGGTTCCGGTGTCGGTGGGCGGTGCCAGACTGGACACACGGGGCCGGCGCCGTCCGCCGGCTCACGAGGGAGTGATCGGCATGGCAGGCACCGACGGCGGTCGCCCGAGCATCTTTCCGACGCTGCTGTACGCGGACGCCAAGGCGGCGGTCCGGCAGCTCACCGAGGCCTTCGGCTTCCGGGAGCTCGCGGTGTACGAGGGCGAGGACGGCACGGTGGCCCACGCCGAGCTGGCCCAGGGCAACGGCGCGGTCATGCTCGGCTCCAGGGGCACGGGCAGCCGCTTCGACGAGGCGATGAAGAACTCCGGCACGACGGGGGTGTACGTCGTCGTGGAGGACGTCGACGCCCATCACCGGCAGGCCGTGGAACACGGCGCGGAGATCCTGATGCCCCCGACGGACCAGGACTACGGCTCGCGCGACTACATGGCCCGTGACCTGGAGGGCAACATCTGGAGCTTCGGGACGTACGCGCCGGAGGTGGCCGGCTAGCCCCCTCGGCCGCGCACGCCCCGTCGGTCAGCTGCCGCCGGTGTGGACCTGGAAGGCGGCCCGGCGTACGGCCTTGGCCAGGGCGGGGTCGGGATGGGCGGCGGCGAGGGCCACCAGGACCTGCACGGTGCGGGGGTGACCGACCGCGCGGACCTCGTCGAGCAGCGCCGGCACGGTGAACTGGACCGCCGCCTCCAGGTGCCGGACGAGCAGCGGTGCCTCCCCGTGGTCGGCGACGGCGGCCGCGGTGTCCACCCAGAGCCAGGTCGCCTCCCGGCGGGTGAGGACCTCGTGGGCGTCCTCGGGGTCGGCGCCGTCGTGCTCGGCCAGCCACAGCAGGGCGTACGGCCGCAGCGTCGGCTCGTCGACCACGCCGCGCACATCGGGCTCGGCGGGGGCGCCGACCACCCGCAGCGCGTCGAAGGCGAGGCCGCGCAGCAGGGCGTCCTCGCCGCGCGCGGCGGCGAGCAGCTCGGCGACGGCGCTGCCGACGGGCCGGGCGGCGAGCCAGGCGCGGTACTCGGCGCGGGCGGCGTTGGGCCGGAGTTGGGCGCAGCCGCGGAGCATGTCCTCGGCCGGCTGCTCGATGTTCCCGGCGGGGCTCTGGGCGGCCACGCAGATCTGCTCCAGCTTGACCCAGACCGCCCAGTTGCCGAGCGGGGTGAGCGTGGCCTGTCCGTCGCCGCAGGTGAGGGCGCCGACGGAGGCGAGGGCGTGCAGGGCCCAGTCCAGGAGCGGGGCGAGCGGGGTGTCGGCGGTGACGTCCGGGACCGGCTGGGGGCCGGGCTCCAGGCGGGGGCCGTAGGGCACCTCGCAGCGTTCGGTGCGCAGCTCGGTGACGCGCTGCTCCAGCAGGTCAAGGAGCTGGTCCACGGGGACGGGCCCGGCGGACAGCTGGAGGAAGGAGAGCACCTGGGGCATCGCGGAGACGACCTCGGCGACGGCGGCGGGCTCCTCGCCGGCGGGCTCGGGGTGGGCGAGCGACCAGGCGTCGAAGAGCGCGACCCAGCCGCGCAGCACCGCGCTGTCGTCCCGGTTCCAGGCGCGCAGCCGCCAGCCGGGGCGGGCGGTGTCGCCGTGCACCTCGACCAGTCCGGCGAGGCGGGCGGTGTCCCAGTCGGCGCGGACCTGCGCGGCGGTCAGGCCCAGTTCGCGGGCCGCCTGGCCGGCGGTGGCGTCGGAGAGGGTGGCCTTGCCGTCGGCGGTGGCGCTGCCGCGGCCGGGGCCCAGCTCGGAGTCGGCCCAGCGGGCGACGCGGGCCGCGCCGGCCAGACCGGAACGCGCCATGCGGGCCAGCTCCGACCGGGCCGGTGTGCCCTCCGGGGGGCGCGGTGCGGGGCGGCGCGGACGCCGCTGGTTGATCGCTTGGGGGGCGGCGGCCAGGGGTCGTGGGCGGACGAGTCGAAGCCTGGAGTCGCGCGGGATACGGGACGTCACGGGTGCAGTCTTCCGGTTGACGGTCCGAAAACCCAAACGGAATGCCCCGACGGCCGCCGGGGAGGGCGGAGTCGGGGGTCGGGCGCGCTGCCCGGGCACCGGATCAGGCCAGTGGTACGGCGCTAAACGGAACCGGAGGATCACACGCTGCCACGGTGCCGTGCCGGGTCACACCAGGGGGGTCATGAAGCGGCGGAGCTTCTCTTCGTAGTCGTCGGGGTCGGCGTTCCACATGGCGCCGTGCGGGGCGTCCCGGACGGTGTGCAGGGCGACCAGGCGGGGGTGGGTTTCGGCCAGCCGCCGGGAGAGCCGCCAGGGGGCCACCGTGTCGCCGGGGCCGTGGAAGATCAGCGTGGGGACGGCGGGGCGGTGCAGGCCCGCCGTGCCGGTGTCCTGGTCGGCGTGGAGTCCGGCGCGGCCCTGGGCGGCGCGGACGGCGAGCGGCAGGAGCGGTCCGGGGGTGCGGCGGGCGGCGGCGAGGGCGCGCAGGGTGGTCTCCCAGCTGAGGACCGGGGAGTCCAGTACGAGCCCCGCGATGCGCCCGCGCACGCCGGAGAGGGCGGCCGTGCGCAGGGCCATGGTGGCGCCGGTGGACCAGCCGAGCAGGACGACCTGGCGGGCGCCGTGGTCGAGGGCGTAGCGGACGGCCGCGTCCAGGTCGCGCCACTCGGTCTCGCCGAAGTGGTGCAGCCCGTCGGGCGAGGGCGGTGCGCCGACGTCGCCGCGGTAGGCGAGGGCGAGCACCGGGACGCTGCGGTCGTGCAGGGGGGCCAGCAGGTTCAGGACGTGTTCGCGGGTGGCGGCCAGGCCGTGCACGGCGATGATCCAGGTGGGGCGGGCGCCGGGCACGAACCAGGCCGGGAGCGGGCCGAGTTCGCCCGGGATCTGGACGTCCGCGTGGTCGAGGTCGAGGGCGCTGCCCGGGTTGCCGACGTAGAGGTTCGGCGTGAACCAGGCGCGGTCCCCGGCCTCCAGCGTGCCGTGCGTGACGCGTTCGAGGCGGCGCACGACGGTGTCGGCGCCGTGCTCGGCGGAGTCGAGGACCGGGCCGACGACCGCGTGGGAGCCGTCGCCCGCCAGTCCGTAGCGGCCGGGGCGGAGCGCGGCCAGGTCCCGGGTGAGGGTGATCCGGCCGGCCGCGGTGCCGTGCACGGTGAGCCGGGGTTCGGTGGGCAGCGGCCGGCCGGGGGGCGCCTTGAGCGCGGCGTCGCTGGCGAGCCGGCCGGCGGCGACGCTCGCTGCGCCGGCCGCCAGGGCTGCGGTGAGGGCGGCGGCCGTTGCTGTGACAGTGCGCATGGGGCCAGTCTCCTGGTGGAGTCCTCGGGCGGCCAGTGGGCTGTGGACGGGGGGTGACGACGCTCCGTCAGGGGCGCCTTCCGCCAGTCCGCCGGGGCCGGGGAGCCATGGTGCGGTCCCGCTGCCGGTACCCCGGAACGGGACGGGTACGCGCCGCGCCGGCCCGTTCCGGGGTCCCCCCGGCCGGCCTAGCCCTGCTGCCCGTACCCCCGGAGCCGCTCCGCCGCCTCCGCCAACTGCGCCGGCGTCAGGAGCGAGGGGGTGCGGCCCGGGACCGAGGAGGCGGTCAGCCAGAGCCGGCACATCCACTCCAGCTGGGCGGTGCGGTCGTACGCCTGGTCGAGGGAGGTGCCGTAGGTGAGCGTGCCGTGGTTGCGCAGCAGGCAGCCGGTGCGGCCGTCGAGGGCATCGAGCATGCCGCGGGCCAGCTCCTCGGTGCCGTAGGCGGCGTACGGGGCGACCCGGACGGGGCCGCCGAGGGCGGCGGTCATGTAGTGCACGGGCGGCAGTTCGGGCACCAGCAGCGAGACGGCGGTCGCGTGCACGGCGTGGGTGTGGACGACGGCCCGGGCGGCGTCGTCCGCGCGGTACACGGCGAGGTGCAGGGGCAGTTCGCTGGTGGGGAGGAGGGTGCCGAGCACCTGTCGTCCGTCGAGGGCGACGCCGGTCACGTCACCCGGCGCCAGACGGTCGTACGGCACACCCGAAGGGGTGACGAGGACCGTGTCGCCGACGCGCACCGAGACATTGCCGGAGGTACCGACCACGAGCCCGTCCGCGACCGTGCGCCGGGCCGCCGCGACGAGGTCCGTCCAGGCCCGCTCCTCGTCCGGGCCGGCAGCCCGTCCGACCCGCGAATACGTCACAGTCACCGTCTCCTCACGAGCGCTCCCGCGCCTCTCCGGGCCGGTCGCCGGCCGGTCTGGCGGTGATCCTGCCAGGGGCGTCTCCGGAGAGCACCGGGACGGCCACGCAGAGGGAGGCGGCGACGCCGCTTCCGGTCACCGCGACGCCCTGCCCAGTTCATCTTCCGTTCACCATGGTTACCTACGTTCGTCCAGCCAATGACCTCGAACGATTGCCTGGGTAAATGGAAAGCTTCTCGCTGATCCTCGCGATTGTGGTGGTAACCGCACTCGCGTTTGATTTCACGAACGGTTTCCACGACACCGCGAACGCGATGGCAACGACCATTTCGACCGGTGCGCTCAAGCCCAAGGTGGCGGTGGCGATGTCCGCCGTCCTCAACCTTGTAGGCGCCTTCCTCTCGGTGGAGGTCGCCAACACGATCTCCAAGGGTCTCGTCGACGAGACCGGCATCCGTCCCGAGGTCATCTTCGCCGCCCTGGTCGGCGCGATCCTCTGGAACCTGCTGACCTGGCTGGTCGGCCTCCCGTCCAGTTCCTCGCACGCCCTGATGGGCGGTCTGATCGGTGCCGCGGTCGCCTCGGCCGGCGTCGGCGCCGTCAACGGCGACGCGCTCGTCACCAAGGTGCTGATCCCCGCGATCGCCGCCCCGATCGTCGCCGGTGTCGCGGCGCTGCTGGGCGCGCGGCTGACCTACCGGCTCGGCCGCCGGGCCGACGGCAAGGCCGCCGCCAAGGGCTACCGCGCCGGGCAGATCGCCTCCGCCGGGCTGGTCTCGCTGGCCCACGGCACCAACGACGCCCAGAAGACGATGGGCATCATCACTCTCGCCCTGGTCGCCGGCGGCGCGCTCGCCCCCGACTCCGACCCGCCCCTGTGGGTCATCCTCTCCGCGGGCATCGCCATCGCGCTCGGCACCTACCTCGGCGGCTGGCGCATCATCCGCACCATGGGCAAGGGCCTGACCGACCTCCAGCCGCAGCAGGGCTTCGCCGCCCAGACCAGCGCCGCGACGGTCATCCTGGCCTCCTCCCACCTCGGCTTCTCCCTCTCCACCACGCACTCGGTCTCCGGTGCGGTGATGGGCGCCGGCCTCGGCCGCAAGGGCGGCGTGGTGCGCTGGTCCACGGCCACCCGGATGTTCGTCGCCTGGGGTCTGACGCTGCCGGCCGCGGCCCTGGTCGCCGCGATCGCCGAGTGGGTCTGCCGCATGGGCGACTGGGGCACGGCCTGCGTCGCGGTCTTCCTGGTCGCCTCCAGCGCCGCCATCTGGAAGATCTCCCGGCGCGAGGTCGTCGACCACACCAACGTCGTCGACCCCCACGAGCCCGAGTCGGCCGGTGTGGTCACCACGGCGATGGCCGCCGTCTCCCCGCCCCCGGCGCACCTGGCCGAGGAGCTGCCGGCCGACCCGTCCGAGGCCAGGCCCGCGTCGGCCGCCACCACCGTCTGAGCCCGCGTCCCGGGTACGAAGGAAGCGAACCCCCATGAGCATCGACTGGGCAGCACTGGGCTCCGTCTTCGGCGTCAGCCTCGTGGCCACCGTGGCCCTGGTGGGCCTGTTCACCCTCGGCATCGCCGGCCTCTCCCGCCAGGAGCGGGCCACCGCCGCGGGCGGCTCCGCGGCCCTCGCGGTCACCGGCGCGTACGCGTGCTTCGCGGCCTGCGCGGCGGCGGTGGCGTACGGCATCTATCTGATCGTCGCCTGACCCACGGCACACCCCGGGGCGGAGCGCGGGACGGACTCGGACCGTCGCGCGCCCCGCCCCTTCGTGTACCGGCGCGCACCACCCGTGTGTGGGGCTCGGCACACTCCCCCGCCGCAGGTCAACGCCAGGTTGACGGGTGTTCTCGCGCCGTGGTGGACTTCCGGGGCCACTTACGGCGGCAGGAGAGGAAGCCCGGTGCGATTCCGGCGCGGTCCCGCCACTGTGACCGGGGGTCAGACCCCGGTAGCCAGGAACTCTCACCGCCGGACTCTTCGAACCAGGGCGTGGACACCCTGAGTGAGGACGCGACGCGATGCCCGGCTGCCGATCGACGTTCAGTACCAGGTGCTCTCCTGCCCGTGTGACCGGCTGAACCCGTGCGTGCCGGACGCGTCTTCGCGTACGGCGCCGCCGCCGGGCTGCTCGGTGACCTCCTCCTCGGCGACCCGCGCCGCGGACATCCGGTCGCCGCGTTCGGCCGCGCCGCCGGTGCCGTGGAACGGGTGCTGTGGCGTGACCACCGGGGCTGGGGCGCGCTGCACACCCTGGTGTGCGCCGGTGGCGCCACCGCCCTGGGCTCGGCCGCCGCGCACGCCGTACGCCGCTCCCCCGCCGCCTCGGTCGCGCTGACCGGCGCGGCCACCTGGGCCGTGGTCGGCGGTACGTCGCTGGTGCGCGAGGCGCTCGCCATCGGCCGGGCCCTGGAGGCCGGGGACGTCGAGGCGGCCCGGGCGCGGCTGCCGCACCTGTGCGGGCGGGACCCGCAGTCGCTGGACGCCGACGGGATCGCGCGGGCGGTCGTGGAGTCGGTCGCCGAGAACACCTCGGACGCCGTGGTGGGTGCCCTGGTGTGGGGTGCCGCCGGCGGAGTGCCGGGGCTGCTCGGCTTCCGGGCGGTGAACACCCTGGACGCCATGGTCGGCCACAAGTCGCCCCGCTACCGGCGGTACGGCTGGGCCTCGGCCCGCCTCGACGACCTCGCGGGCTGGCCGGGCGCCCGCCTGACCGCCCTGCTGGCCATAGTGGCCGGCGGCGATCCGCGGGGCGCCGTACGGGCCTGGCGCGCGGACGCCGGACTCCACCCGAGCCCCAACGCCGGTCCCGTGGAGGCGTCTTTCGCGGGCGCCCTCGGAGTGCGGCTCGGCGGGACGCTCTCCTACGGCGGGCGGGTCGAGCACCGGCCCGTGCTCAACGGGGCGTCGGGGCGCGCCGTCCGGGCCGGTTCCGGCGACATCGAACGGGCCGCACGGCTCTCCCGGCGCGTGGGAGGGCTGGCGCTCGTCGCGTGCGTGGGCGCCCGGCTGCTGGTGCGCGGGGCCGTCAGGAAGGGACGTACGTCATGAACGGTGGACTCCTCGTCGCCGGCACCACCTCCGACGCCGGCAAGAGCGTCGTCACGGCCGGGATCTGCCGCTGGCTGGTGCGCCAGGGCGTGAAGGTCGCGCCCTTCAAGGCGCAGAACATGTCGCTCAACTCCTTCGTGACGCGCGAGGGGGCGGAGATCGGGCGGGCCCAGGCCATGCAGGCCCAGGCCTGCCGGGTGGAGCCGACCGCGCTGATGAACCCGGTGCTGCTCAAGCCCGGCGGCGAGCGCAGCAGCCAGGTGGTGCTGCTCGGCAGGCCCGTCGGCGAGATGACCGCCCGCGGCTACCACGGCGGGCGGCAGGAGCGGCTGCTCGGCACGGTGCTCGACTCGCTGGCCGAGCTGCGCGGCACCTACGACGCGGTGATCTGTGAGGGCGCGGGCAGCCCGGCCGAGATCAACCTGCGCCGCACCGACATCGTGAACATGGGGATCGCGCGGGGCGCCGGGCTGCCCGTGCTGATCGTCGGCGACATCGACCGCGGGGGCGTCTTCGCCTCCTTCTTCGGCACGGTGGCGCTGCTCTCGCCCGAGGACCAGGCGCTGGTCGCCGGGTTCCTCGTCAACAAGTTCCGCGGCGACGTGTCGCTCCTGGAGCCCGGCCTCGACATGCTGCACGGCCTGACCGGGCGGCGGACGTACGGGGTGCTGCCCTTCCGGCACGGGCTCGGCATCGACGAGGAGGACGGTCTGCGGGTCTCGCTGCGCGGCACGGTGCGGGAGTCCGTGGTCGCGCCGCCGGTCGGCGAGGACGTGCTGCGGGTCGCCGTCTGCGCGGTCCCGCTGATGTCCAACTTCACGGACGTGGACGCGCTGGCCGCCGAACCGGGCGTGGTGGTGCGGTTCGTGGACCGGCCCGAGGAACTGGCCGACGCCGACCTGGTGATCGTGCCGGGGACGCGCGGGACGGTCCGGGCGCTGGAGTGGCTGCGCGAGCGGGGGCTGGCGGAGGGACTCGCGCGCCGGGTGGCCGAGGGCCGGCCGGTGCTCGGCGTGTGCGGCGGGTTCCAGCTCCTCGGCGAGCACATCGAGGACGACGTCGAGTCGCGCGCCGGGCACGTCGACGGGCTCGGACTGCTGCCCGTGCGGGTGCGGTTCGCCCGCGAGAAGACCCTGACCCGCCCCGTGGGCGAGGCCCTCGGCGAGCGCGTCGAGGGCTACGAGATCCACCACGGTGTCGCCGAAGTCCTGGGTGGAGTCCCTTTCCTGGACGGCTGCCGGGTCGGCCAGACCTGGGGCACGCACTGGCACGGCTCGCTGGAGTCGGACGGCTTCAGGCGGGCGTTCCTGCGCGAGGTGGCCGCCGCCGCGGGCCGCCGGTTCGTGCCGGCCCCGGACACCTCGTTCGCCGCGCTGCGCGAGGAGCAGCTCGACCGGCTCGGCGACCTGATCGAACAGCACGCGGACACCGACGCGCTGTGGCGGCTCATCGAGTCCGGGGCGCCGCCCGGGCTCCCCTTCGTGCCACCGGGGGCGCCCGCATGAGCCCGAGGGAACCCGAACGCGACGCACCCGACGAGCGCGACCCGCGCGACGTGGAGGACGACAACAAGTGACCGATACCCCGTTCCCGTTCACGGCCGTCGTCGGCCAGGACGACCTGCGCCTCGCGCTGCTGCTGAACGCCGTCTCACCGGCGGTCGGCGGCGTGCTGGTGCGCGGCGAGAAGGGCACCGCCAAGTCGACGGCCGTCCGCGCGCTGTCGGCGCTGCTGCCGGCCGTGGCGGTGGTCCCGGGCTGCCGCTTCTCCTGCTCCCCGGCATCGCCCGACCCGGGCTGCCCCGACGGTCCGCACGAGCCCGGGACGGCCACCGAGCGTCCCTCGCGGATGGTCGAACTGCCCGTCGGCGCCTCCGAGGACCGGCTCGTCGGCGCCCTCGACATCGAGCGGGCGCTCGCGGAGGGCGTGAAGGCCTTCGAGCCCGGGCTGCTGGCCGACGCGCACCGCGGGATCCTGTACGTGGACGAGGTCAACCTCCTCCACGACCACCTGGTGGACCTGCTCCTCGACGCCGCCGCGATGGGCGCCTCGTACGTCGAGCGCGAGGGCGTGTCGGTGCGGCACGCCTCGAAGTTCCTGCTGGTCGGCACCATGAACCCCGAAGAGGGCGAGCTGCGCCCGCAGTTGCTGGACCGGTTCGGGCTGACGGTGGAGGTCTCCGCCTCGCGCGAGCCCGACCAGCGGGTGGAGGTGGTACGGCGCCGGCTCGCGCACGACGACGACCCGGCCGGTTTCGTGGCCCGCTGGGCGGACGAGGAGGCGGCCGTACGGGCGCGGATCGTGGCGGCCCGGGAGCTGCTGCCGTCGGTGACGCTCGGCGACGCGGCGCTGCGGCAGATCGCGGCGACCTGCGCCGCCTTCGAGGTGGACGGCATGCGGGCCGACATCGTGATGGCCCGGACCGCGACCGCGCTGGCGGCCTGGGCCGGGCGGACCGACGTCCTGGCGGAGGACGTCCGCCAGGCGGCGCTCCTCGCGCTGCCGCACCGGCGGCGGCGCAACCCCTTCGACGCGCCCGGCCTCGACGAGGACAAGCTCGACGAGACGCTGGAGGAGTTCGGCGACCCGGGCGAGGACGACCCCGATCCGGACCCGGACCCCGACCCCGGGCCGGAGGGTCCCGGTGGCGGCGGTGGACGACCGCCCGAGGAGGGGCCGCAGGGCGGTGCGGACGACGCGGGCGTCCCGCCCGAGGCCGGTACCGGTGACGAACCGGGGGCGGCACCCGCCGGGGGCGGCGCCGGGGAGCGGTCCGCCGTACGGGCCGCCGAGCCGTTCCGGACCAAGGCGCTGAGCGTGCCCGGACTCGGCGAGGGCGCCGCCGGGCGGCGCTCCCGGGCCCGGACCGAGCACGGGCGGACCACCGGCGCCCGCCGGCCGCGGGGCGCGCTGACCAAGCTGCACCTGGCGGCGACCGTGCAGGCGGCGGCTCCGCACCAGCGCGAGCGCGGCCGGGCGGGGCGCGGTCTGGTGGTACGCCGGGACGACCTGCGGCAGGCGACCCGCGAGGGGCGTGAGGGCAACCTCGTGCTGTTCGTCGTGGACGCCTCCGGGTCGATGGCGGCGCGGCAGCGGATGAGCGCCGTTAAGGGCGCCGTGCTGTCGCTGCTGCTGGACGCCTATCAGCGGCGGGACAAGGTGGGTCTGGTGACCTTCCGGGGTTCGGCCGCCGACGTGGCGCTGCCGCCGACGTCGTCGGTGGACGCGGCGGCGGCCCGGCTGGAGTCGCTGCCGACCGGCGGGCGCACGCCGCTCGCGGCCGGGCTGCTCAAGGCGCACGAGGTGCTGCGGGTGGAGCGGCTGCGGGACCCGGCACGCCGGGCGCTGGTCGTGGTGGTGACGGACGGGCGGGCCACCGGGGGTGTGGAGCCGGTGGCGCTGGCGGGGCGCGCGGCGCGGCTGTTCGCGGCCGAGGGCACCGCCTCCGTGGTCGTGGACTGCGAAACGGGGCCGATCCGGCTGGGGCTCGCCGGGCGGCTCGCGGGTGAGCTGGGCGGTACGGCGGTGACCCTCGACGAGCTGCGGGCCGACTCGATCGCGGGGCTGGTCAAGGACGTACGTGAGACGGGATCAAGGAGGGCCGCGTAGTGCCCAAGGGACAGCCGAGTGTCGTACCGGACGACGGACTGACGACCCGACAGCGGCGCAACCGGCCGCTGGTCTTCGTGCACACGGGGATCGGGAAGGGCAAGTCCACCGCCGCCTTCGGGCTGGCGCTGCGCGCCTGGAACCAGGGATGGCCCGTCGGGGTGTTCCAGTTCGTCAAGTCGGCCAAGTGGAAGGTCGGCGAGGAGAACGCCCTGCGGGTGCTCGGCGCATCCGGTGAGGGCGGCACCGTCGACTGGCACAAGATGGGCGAGGGGTGGTCCTGGGTCCAGCGCGACCAGCAGCAGGACAACGAGGAGAAGGCCCGGGAGGGCTGGGAGCAGGTCAAGCGCGACCTCGCGGCCGAGACGTACAAGCTGTACGTCCTGGACGAGTTCGCCTACCCGCTGCACTGGGGGTGGATCGACACCGACGAGGTCGTGTCCGTACTGCGCGACCGGCCCGGCACCCAGCACGTCGTGATCACCGGGCGGAACGCGCCGCGGCAACTGGTGGACTTCGCCGACCTGGTCACCGACATGTCCAAGGTGAAGCACCCGATGGACACCGGCCAGAAGGGGCAGAGGGGCATCGAGTGGTGACGGCCGCCATACCGGCCTCCGTCCCCAGACTGGTGGTGGCCGCGCCCTCCTCGGGCAGCGGCAAGACCACCGTGGCCACCGGGCTGATGGCCGCGCTCGCCGCGCGGGGGCTCGCCGTGTCCCCGCACAAGGTCGGGCCCGACTACATCGACCCGGGGTACCACGCGCTGGCCACCGGGCGGACGGGACGCAACCTCGACGCCTACCTGTGCGGGCCCGAGCTGGTGGAGCCGCTGTTCCTGCACGGGGCGCGCGGCTGCGACATCGCCGTGATCGAGGGCGTGATGGGGCTGTACGACGGGGCGGCCGGGGAAGGTGAACTCGCCTCCACCGCCCACGTGGCCAAGCTGCTGCGGGCGCCCGTGGTGCTGGTCGTGGACGCGTCGGCGCAGTCGCGGTCGGTGGCGGCGCTGGTGCACGGGTTCGTGTCCTTCGATCCGGACGTGCGGGTCGGGGGCGTGATCCTGAACAAGGTCGGGTCGGACCGGCACGAGGTGATGCTGCGGGAGGCGCTGGACTCCGTAGGGGTGCCGGTGCTGGGGGCGTTGCGGCGGGCCGCGCCGGTGGAGACGCCGTCGCGGCACCTGGGGCTGGTGCCGGTCGCCGAGCGGGGCGCGGCGGCGGTCGACGCCGTCGGGGCGATGGCGGCGCTGGTCTCCGAGGGGTGCGACCTGGAGGGGCTGGTGGCGTTGGCCCGGGGGTCCGGGGGGTTGTCCGGTGCGGCCTGGGACGCGGGTGAGGTGGTGCGTTCCTCGCCCCCGCCGCGGCTGGAGAAGCCCCGGGTCGCCGTCGCGGGCGGGGCCGCGTTCACCTTTTCCTACGCCGAGCACGCCGAACTGCTCGCGGCGGCGGGGGCCGAAGTCGTCGTCTTCGATCCGTTGCGGGACGAGGAGTTGCCGGAGGGGACGCGGGGGCTGGTGATCGGGGGCGGATTCCCGGAGGTGTACGTCTCCGAGTTGTCGGCCAACGAGGGGCTGCGGAAGTCCGTCGCCGAGCTGGCGCGCGGGGGTGCGCCCGTCGCGGCGGAGTGTGCGGGACTGCTGTACCTGGGCCGGGAGCTGGACGGGCTGCCCATGTGCGGTGTGCTGGACGCCTCCGCGCGGATGTCCGGGCGGCTCACCCTCGGGTACCGGGACTGCGTGGCGCTGACCGACAGCCCGCTGGCGGTGGCGGGGACGCGGATGCGGGGGCACGAGTTCCACCGGACCGTCGTGGAGCCGGGGGCCGGAGCGGCGCCGGCGTGGGGGATGCGGACGCCTCAGCGGCGCGTCGAGGGGTTCGTCGAGGGTGGCGTGCACGCGAGTTACCTGCACACGCACTGGGCGGCGCAGCCGTCGGTCGCCCGCCGGTTCGTGGAGAGGTGCCGGGCGTCGTGAACGGCGGCCGCTCACTCCGCGATGCCGACCACCAGCCAGATGAAGGCCGCGCCGGCAACGGTGCACAGCAGGGTCGAGCGGGCCGGGTGCTCGTGATGGGCCTCGGGCAGGATCTCGGCGGCGGCGAGGTAGAGCAGTACGCCGCCGAACAGGCCGAGATACGCGCCGAGCGCGCCCTCCGGGATCGTGAAGAGCAGGGTGGAGGCCGCGCCGGCCACGGGTGCCAGGGCGTCGGCGACCAGCATCGCGATCGCGCGGCGGCGGGCGTTCCCGTACAGGCTGGTCAGCGTGTAGGTGTTGAAGCCGTCCGCGAAGTCGTGGGCGATCACCGCCATCGCCACGGCCGCGCCCATGCCGCCGCCCACCTGGAAGGCGGCGCCGATGGCCACGCCGTCCATCGCGCTGTGCCCGACCATCGCGGCGGCCGCCGTGAGACCCACCTGGGGCGAGCGCCGCGCGTGCTCGTCGGCGCCGTGCGCGGCGCGGCGGGCGGCCAGCAGGCGTTCCACCAGGTGCGCGAGGAGGAAGCCGGCGACGAAGAGCAGCAGCGCCTCGGGTACGCCGAACACCTCGTCGCCGGCCGCCTCCAGTGCCTCGGGCAGCAGGTCGAGGCCGACGACGCCCAGCATCAGGCCGCCGGCCAGCCCCAGGACCAGGTGGCGCCGGTCGGTCACGCGCTGTGCCGTCCAGCCGCCGGCCAGCGTCATCAGGAACGCGCCGAGCGCGACGAAGACCGCCATGGGCCCTTGCTATCCGATCAGGGCGCGTTCACGCGCGCACGACAGCGGCAACGGCGGTAAAGATGCGCAGGATGAGCGGAACCGAAGCGGATTCCGTGCCCGGAGGTGCGGCGCGGCCCGCGCCGTCGGTCGTCGTCGGCGTCGGCGCGTCCCGGGGCGTACCGGTCGACGAGGTGCTCGCGCTGGTGGCGCTGGCACTGGGCGAGGCGGGGCTGACCGCCGCGTCGGTCACGGAGCTGGCCACCCTCGACACGAGGGCCGCGGAGCCCGGGATCGCCGGGGCCGCCGAGCGGCTGGGCGTGCCGCTGGTGACCTACGGCGCGGCGGAACTGGCGGCGGTCGGGGTGCCCCATCCCTCCGGTGCCGCGTTGGCGGCCGTGGGCACCCCGTCGGTAGCCGAGGCGGCGGCGCTGGCGGGTGGCGGAGCGCTCCTCGTGCCCAAGCGCAGATCGGCGGCGCGTCCGGCGCGGGCGACCTGCGCGGTGGTACGCCGGTCCGGGCGCGGGACGGCGGACCCGGGCGCCGGGGCGGACGACGGGGTGCGGCACCATCACGCGTATGGACACGCACACTCCCATGCGCGCTGAGCCGGGAACCCTGGGCCACGACCTGCGGCACCACGGGGACGCCGAGGTACGCGACGACGGCTCGGCGCTGGTGGACCTCGCCGTGAACGTCCGCGCGGACACGCCCCCGGTGTGGCTGCGCGAGCACGTGGCCGCCTCGCTGGGCTCGCTGGCCGCCTACCCCGACGGGCGGGCGGCGCGGGCCGCGGTGGCGGCGCGGCACGGGCTGCCGGTGGAGCGGGTGCTGCTGACGGCGGGGGCCGCGGAGGCGTTCGTGCTGCTGGCGCGGGCGCTGAAGGTGCGGCGGCCGGTCGTGGTGCACCCCCAGTTCACGGAGCCGGAGGCGGCGCTGCGGGATGCCGGGCACACGGTCGACCGGGTGCTGCTGCGGGCCGCGGACGGATTCCGTCTCGGTCCGGCGGCCGTCCCGGAGGACGCCGACCTGGTGGTGGTCGGCAACCCGACCAACCCGACGTCGGTCCTGCACCCGGCGGGTGTGCTCGCGGGGCTGGCCCGTCCCGGGCGGACACTGGTCGTGGACGAGGCGTTCATGGACGCGGTGCCGGGCGAGCGGGAGGCGCTGGCGGGGCGCGTCGACGTACCGGGGCTGGTCGTCCTGCGCAGCCTGACCAAGACGTGGGGGCTGGCGGGGCTGCGCATCGGCTACGTCCTGGCGGCGCCGGAGACGGTGGCCGAGCTGGAGCGGGCGCAGCCTCTGTGGCCGGTGTCCACGCCCGCGCTGGCGGCGGCCGAGGCGTGTGTGGCGCCGCGGGCGCTGGCGGAGGCGGCCCACGCCGCCCACCGCGTCGCCGCGGACCGGGCCCATCTGGTCGCCGGGCTCGGGGAGTTCGCCGGGGCCGGTCTGCGGGTCGTCGAGCCCGCCGAGGGCCCCTTCGTCCTCGTCCGCCTCCCCCACGCCGCCGCGGTGCGCCACCGGCTGCGCGGCCTCGGATTCGCGGTGCGGCGCGGGGACACGTTCCCCGGGCTGGACGAGGAGTGGCTCCGCCTCGCGGTCCGGGAACGTGCCACGTCGAACAGGTTCCTGCGGGCCCTGGAACGGGCGATACCGGCCCCGGCCTGACGCCCCCCGGCCCGGGGGGGGGGGGGGACGGCCCCGGCCGCGGGGCGCGGGAGCGGAACCCGCCCCCGCAGGGTTCGACCCGGGCGGGACGCGCGAGGGCGATACCGGCCCCGGCCTGACGCCCCCGCCCCGGGGGGACGGCTCCGGCCGTGGGGCGGCGGGGCGGACCCGCCCTCGCGGGGTGGGACCCGGGCGGGACGCGCGAAAGCGATACCGGCCCGGGCCAGACGCCCCCGACCCGAGGTGACGGCCCCGGCCGCGGGGCGCGGGAGCGGACCCGCCCTCGCGGGGCTCGAGCCGGGCGGGACGCGCGCCGACGAGCCCCCTCCCCCGCGCGTACGCCTCCCCCGGGCCCGCCCCGGCGGAACACGCGGCGGCCGGGCACCCCGGTCGCCGCGTGTGCCGCCGTGCCCCCGACGTGTCAGCCGCGCCCGCGCCGGGCCAGGACCAGCGCCCCGCCGCCCGCCAGGACCAGGGCCGCGGCGCCGGCCGCGACGTACGGGGTCGCGGAGCTGCCGCCCGTCTCGGCGAGGTCGGCCTCGGCGCGGGCGCCCTGGGGCCTGGCGTCGGCCGCCGGTTCGGCGGCGGGCTCGGCCTCCTGGCCGGCCGGGGGCTCCTCGGCCTTCACCGGGGGCTGCTCGGCATCGTCCGCGGGCGCCGTCGGTGCCTCGCAGGTCGCCTGCGCCAGGGTGACGGTGCCGTGCACCTCGGCGACGTTCAGGTCGAGCGGGTTGACGGACACCTTCAGTTCGAGCGCGGTGGCGGCGGCCGTGCGGGAGGTGGTCTCGGTCTTCGACAGGTCGAGCCGCACCTCGCCGACGCCCGGCACCTTCACGTCCGTCGTCCCGGCCGTGGTCAGCGTGACCTTCTTGCCGAGGACCGTCACGGCGCCCAGCAGGTTGGCCTCGGCGACCGGCTTCTTCCCGGCCTCGCACGTCGCCCTGGAGGTGACCTGCTCGACCTCGATCACCGACAGCAGCGGCAGCCCGGGGACGTGGAGCCGCGCCTTGGCGAGCTTGGTACGGCCCTCGCTCTTCCCGGCGTCCGCGGTCGCCCCGGCCTCGGCCACGTCGGCGCGCAGGACGCTGAAGGGCTTGCCGCCGTCGACGCCGTCCAGGCGGGCCGTCAGCGCGGTCTTCTCGGCGCTCTCGGGGGCCCGCACCTCGTTCAGGGTGACCGCGAGCGGGACGTTCACGGTCTTGTTGAGCAGGGAGACGTCGAGCCCGGTGCGCAGCACGGTGGCGCTCGCGCGGCCGTGGTCACCGGTCGCGTGGGCGGCGCCCGCGCCGGCCAGGGCCGCGGGACCGGCGGCCAGGGCCGTGGCCGCCGCGACGGTGGCGAGGCGGCGTGCGGGCATGCGGAAGGTGTTGCCGTTCAAGGTGGTGGGACCCCCAGTGAGACATGCGTGCGGGACACGCATGAGCGACATGCTTGGGACCCGGAAAGAATGTCCCCGCGCACGCCGAACCGTCAGCGATCCAGGGTCACTTCACCCCTTCGTGGAGTTTTGGCGAACCCTTTCGAATCTTCCGGCACGGGTGTTCGCCGCCGTCACTCCCGTCGGCTAACCGACGACCCGCCCGTTCAGCACCACCCGGCGCGGAGCGGCGAGCACGCGCACGTCGGCGCGCGGATCCTCGTCGTACACCACCAGGTCCGCCGGCGCCCCCTCGTCCAGGCCGGGACGCCCGAGCCAGCTGCGCGCGGCCCAGGTGGTCGCGGCGAGGGCCTCCAGGGGCGGGATACCGGCGGTGACCAGCTCGCCGACCTCCGCCGCGGCCAGGCCGTGGGCCAGGGCGCCGCCCGCGTCGGTGCCGACGAAGACGGGGACACCGGCGTCGTAGGCGCTGCGCACGGTGTCGTAGCGGCGTTCGTGCAGTCGGCGCATGTGGGCCGACCAGCGCGGGAAGCGGGACTCGCCGCCGTCGGCGAGGGCGGGGAAGGTGGCGATGTTGACGAGGGTCGGCACGATGGCGACGCCCCGTTCGGCGAAGAGCGGGATCGTGTCGTCCGTGAGGCCCGTGGCGTGCTCGACGCAGTCGATGCCGGCCTCGACCAGGTCGCGCAGGGAGTCCTCGGCGAAGCAGTGCGCGGTGACGCGGGCACCGAGGCGGTGGGCCTCCGCGATCGCCGCCTCGACGGCGCCGCGCGGCCAGCAGGCCGACAGGTCGCCGAGGTCGCGGTCGATCCAGTCGCCGACCAGCTTCACCCAGCCGTCGCCGCGGCGGGCCTCCTGGGCGACGTAGGCGACGAGGTCGTCCGGCTCGACCTCCCAGGCGTAGTTGCGGATGTAGCGGCGGGTGCGGGCGATGTGCCGGCCGGCCCGGATGATCTTCGGGAGGTCCTCGCGGTCGTCGATCCAGCGGGTGTCGGACGGCGAGCCCGCGTCGCGGATGAGCAGCGTGCCCGCGTCCCGGTCGGTCAGCGCCTGCTTCTCGGCCACGTCCTCCGGGACGGCGCCGTGCTGGTCGAGGCCGACGTGGCAGTGCGCGTCGACCAGGCCGGGCAGCGCCCAGCCCTCGACGGTGCGGACGTCGGTGGCACCGGCGGGGCGGTCGTAGGAGACCCGGCCGTCGATCACCCACACCTCGTCGCGGACCTCGTCCGGTCCGACGAGCACCCGACCCTTGACGTGCAGCACCGCGCGATCGCTCATGCCCGCACCCTAAACCGGGCCCCGGGGGTGTCCGGAAGGCCGGTCGGCGCCACCGCTGCGCGCCGCGGCCCGGGCCCGCGGTTCGGTCGCGTACCCGGCCGCGACGGCGCCCGCCGCGGCGGTCAGGGCGAGGACGGCGGTGCACGGGTTGACGTAGCCGGGGACGTCGTCCGACGTGTAGCCGTCGCCGTCGGCGGTCTCGCAGCGGAAGCCGAGGGGCAGCCAGGAGACCGAGTAGCCGACGATCCGCCCGGACAGCTCCAGGTGCGCGTCCGTGCGGCAGGGCCGCAGCGGCGCGGAGCCGGTGCCACCGTCCTCCGCCTCCACGACCGCGAGGATCACGCACAGCGCGCCCCAGGCGTACAGCAGGACGGCTCCGGCGGCGGCGCACCCGGCGAGCACCCGGAACGGCGCGCCGGCGGCCGGGGAGGCGGCGGCCGGTCGCGGGACGGCGGCGGGCGACGTGCCGTCGCGGCGCACCCCGTTCCGGGTGGTCCGGGCGAGGACGGCGGCCGTGGCCGCCGCGGCGAGGAGAAGCGTCAAGACAGCGAACACGGAGGGGAGTTCATCAGCCCCAAGGCGCCCACCGCTGTAGCGGAAGCCACAATTCCGGGCGTGGGGGTGTCGCAACGGATGGACTCGGTGGCGAGTGGTGGCAGAGGTCATGGTTACTCTCGACTCGTACGTTCCGTACACCTGCCCGTACCGAAGAGAGCCCGACGTGACCCACCCGCTCCTGGACCTCCCCCCGCTGACCGCCGGTCGCTTCGCCGCGATCGAGGACCGGGTCGCGCGTCTGCTCGGGACCGCGCAGGACGTCGTGGTCATGCAGGGCGAGGCGCTGCTGCCGCTGGAGGGCGCGATCCGTGCCGCCGCCGGGCCGGGCACCGTCGCGCTCAACATCGTCACCGGGCCGTACGGGCAGACCTTCGGGAACTGGCTGCGGGACTGCGGCGCGACCGTGCACGACCTCGCCGTGCCGTTCCACACCGCCGTCTCCGCCGAGCAGGTGCGCGGGGCCTTCGCGGAGCACCCGGAGATCGACTTCGTGTCGCTGGTGCACGCCGAGGCGGCGACCGGCAACACCAACCCGGTCGCGGAGATCGGCGAGGCCGTCCGGGCGCAGGGCGCGCTGTTCTACCTGGACGCCGTGGCCTCCGTGGGCGCCGAGCCGGTGCTGCCGGACGCGTGGGGCGTGGACCTGTGCGTGATCGGCGCGCAGAAGGCGATGGGCGGTCCGGCCGGGGTCTCGGCGGTGTCGGTCAGCGAGCGGGCGTGGGCGCGGATGGCGGCGAACCCGGCGGCACCGCGCCGGTCGTACCTCTCGCTGCTGGACTGGAAGGAGCGCTGGATCGACGGCGGCCGCAAGGCGCTGCTGCACGCGCCGGCCCAGCTGGAGATGCTCGCGCTGGAGGCCTGCGTCGAGCGCATCGAGGCGGAGGGTCCCGAGACGGTGATGGCCCGGCACGCGGCGGCCGCGGCGGCCACCCGGGCCGGCGCCCTCGCGCTGGGCGGCCTGGAGCCGTACGTGTACGAGGCGACGGAGGCGGCGCCGGTCGCCACGACGCTGCGGACGCCGTCGGACGTCGACGCGTCCGCGCTCGTGGCCCGGGCCCTGGCGGCCGACCCCGCGCTGCCGCTGGCCGCGGGCGGGGGCGCGCTGGCCGGCGAGATGGTCCGGGTCAACCACTACGGACCGGACGCGACGCTCATGGCCGTACAGGGCTGCCTGACGGCACTGGGTGCCGCGCTGGCGGAGGCGGGACGGAAGGCCGATGCGGAGGGCGCCCGGCGGGCCGCCGGGGACGCCTGGGAGCGGCCGGTCCGAGCCGGCCTTTCCGGAGCATGAATTCAAGGGAATTCCCTTATCCCGCACTTACACAATAGAAGAATTCCCGTCCAGCACAGGATCCCATATTCTTCTGCCCGCTTTCTCTTGACCTAAACACAAAGATTTCGCGAACGCGGAGCCACGCATTTCGGACACGTCGCGCATGGGTTACGAGATTGTGACCCGATACACATGCTGTCCGCTTCGCGACGTTTGCCCGGGTCAAATCATGACAAGTTGCCGTCTGCTCGCGCGAAGGTACGCGCCCGCGTGATAACACACGAGGCAGCGATCCGTAACCCCGTCCGGCGATGCAATTTTGAAATTCCCTCGGTAAATTCAATTTGCATGACTGCCGCGCAAGCAGACCTGCAAATCGATCGTCCGAGAGTGGCCGACGGCGCCGCCCTGTGGCGGATAGCCAAGGATTCCAAGACCCTCGACCTGAACTCGTCGTACAGCTACCTGCTCTGGTGCCGGGACTTCGCCGCCACCTCGGCCGTTGCTCGCGACGGGCACGGGGTGCCGGTCGGCTTCGTCACCGGCTACATCCGGCCCGACCGGCCGGACACGCTGCTGGTGTGGCAGGTGGCCGTGGACGAGGCGTACCGTGGACGAAGGCTCGCGGCTTCTCTGCTCGACGGGCTGGTCGCCCGCACTGTCGCGGAGTGCGCGACGACGACCTTGGAGACCACCATCTCCCCCGACAACACCGCGTCCCAGCGGTTGTTCACCTCGTTCGCCGAGCGGCACGGTGCCCGGCTCGATCGCGAGGTGCTGTTCGACACGGACCTCTTCCCGGACGGGCCGCACGAGCCCGAGGTCCTGTACCGCATCGGTCCCCTGACCGCAGCCGGCTGACCCGCCGGACGCCCGGACGGCCGGGCACCCCCTGACCCGTCCGGCCCCCCAGACTTCCCGCCGAGGACCACACCGGTTCCCGCCGGATTCGTACGACCTTCCTCTCCCACCCTCACCCCACGAGGAGCGATTCGTCGTGACCATCACCCAGCCCGACCTCAGCGTCTTCGAGACTGTCGAGTCCGAGGTGCGTAGCTACTGCCGCGGCTGGCCCACCGTGTTCGACCGTGCTGTGGGCAGCCGCATGTACGACGAGGACGGCCACGAGTACCTCGACTTCTTCGCCGGAGCAGGCTCTCTCAACTACGGGCACAACAACGCGGTCCTGAAACGCGCCCTGATCGACTACCTGGAGCGGGACGGCGTCACGCACGGTCTCGACATGTCGACCACCGCGAAGCGCCGCTTCCTGGAGACGTTCCAGGACATCATCCTGCGCAAGCGTGACCTGCCGTACAAGGTCATGTTCCCGGGCCCGACGGGCACCAACGCCGTGGAGTCCGCGCTCAAGCTGGCGCGCAAGGTGAAGGGGCGCGAGTCGATCGTGTCGTTCACCAACGCCTTCCACGGCATGTCGCTGGGCTCGCTGGCCGTGACCGGCAACGCCTTCAAGCGGGCCGGCGCCGGCATCCCGCTGGTGCACGGCACGCCGATGCCGTTCGACAACTACTTCGACGGCACCGTCGAGGACTTCCTGTGGTTCGAGCGGCTGCTCGAGGACCAGGGCTCCGGCCTGAACAAGCCGGCCGCCGTGATCGTCGAGACGGTGCAGGGCGAGGGCGGCATCAACGTCGCCCGGCCCGAGTGGCTGCGCGCCTTGTCGGAATTGTGCGCACGCCAGGACATGCTTCTCATCGTGGACGACATCCAGATGGGCTGCGGCCGGACCGGCGCCTTCTTCTCCTTCGAGGAGGCGGGCATCACGCCGGACATCGTGACCGTCTCCAAGTCGATCAGCGGCTACGGCCTGCCGATGTCGCTGTGCCTGTTCAAGCCGGAGCTGGACGTCTGGGAGCCGGGCGAGCACAACGGCACCTTCCGCGGCAACAACCCGGCCTTCGTCACCGCGACCGCCACGCTGGAGACGTACTGGGCCGACGGGTCGGCGATGGAGAAGCAGACCCGCACCCGCGGTGAGCAGGTCGAGCAGCACATGATCGCCATCACCGAGGAGAACCTCGCGGACGTCAAGGAGTACCGGGGCCGCGGCCTGGTCTGGGGCCTGGAGTTCCACGACAAGGACCGCGCGGGGAAGGTCGCCAAGCGCGCCTTCGAGCTCGGGCTGCTCATCGAGACGTCCGGCCCCGAGAGCGAGGTCGTCAAACTGCTCCCGGCGCTCACCATCACGCCCGAAGAGCTGGACGAGGGCATGAAGACCCTCGCCCGGGCCGTGCGTGAGACGGCCTGACACCACCACTGCTTCCGGCGCCTTCGGCCCGCGTGACCGAGGGCGCCGGGGACCCTGCACACCCTTCACCTAGGAGGCATCGCAACACCGTGATCGTCCGTTCGTTCAAGGAGATCGAAGGCACCGACCGGCACGTGAAGTCGGCGTCCGGCACCTGGGAGAGCAAGCGCATCGTCCTCGCGAAGGAGAAGGTCGGCTTCTCCCTCCACGAGACGATTCTGTACGCGGGTACGGAGACGTCGATGTGGTACGCGAACCACATCGAGGCCGTCGTCTGTACCAAGGGCGAAGCCGAGTTGACCGACCGCGAGACGGGGAAGACGTACACCATCACGCCGGGCACGATGTACCTCCTCAACGGCCATGAGCGGCACACGCTCAAGGTCAAGGAGGACTTCCACTGCCTGTGCGTCTTCAACCCGCCCGTGACCGGACGGGAGGACCACGACGAGAACGGCGTCTACCCGCTGCTCACCGAGGAGGTGTGAGTCATCGTGACCATGACCACGAACGTCACCGATCTCTATCCCACCCGCGGCGCCACCGAGGTGGCAACCCCCCGGCAGGACCCGGTCGTCTGGGGCTCCCCCGACACTCCCGGTCCCGTCCCGCAGGGTGACCTCCAGTCCTTGGAGCGCGACGGTTTCCTCGCCATCGACCAGCTCATCGGGCCGGACGAGGTCGCGGTCTACCAGCGGGAGCTGGAGCGCCTCACCTCCGACCCGGCCATCCGCGCGGACGAGCGCTCGATCGTCGAGCCGCAGTCCAAGGAGATCCGGTCGGTCTTCGAGGTGCACAAGATCAGCGAGGTCTTCGCCAACCTCGTGCGGGACGAACGAGTGGTCGGGCGGGCCCGTCAGATCCTCGGCTCGGACGTCTACGTCCACCAGTCGCGGATCAACGTCAAGCCCGGTTTCGGCGCGAGCGGCTTCTACTGGCACTCGGACTTCGAGACCTGGCACGCCGAGGACGGCCTGCCGAACATGCGGACGATCTCGGTCTCGATCGCGCTCACCGAGAACTACGACACCAACGGCGGTCTCATGATCATGCCGGGGTCGCACAAGACGTTCCTCGGGTGCGCGGGGGCCACGCCGAAGGACAACTACAAGAAGTCCCTGATGATGCAGGACGCGGGGACACCGTCCGACGAGGCCCTGACGAGCATGGCCTCGGAGTATGGCATCAAGCTGTTCACCGGCAAGGCCGGTTCGGCGACCTGGTTCGACTGCAACTGCATGCACGGATCGGGCGACAACATCACGCCGTTCCCGCGCAGCAACGTGTTCATCGTCTTCAACAGCGTCGAGAACACCGCCGTCGAGCCGTTCGCGGCACCGATCCGGCGGCCGGAGTTCATCGGCGCGCGGGACTTCACCCCGGTGAGGTGACCCGCGTCTGAACTCGGGCAGGGGCCTTTTGTGTGGGACGGGAGGCTCCTGCCCGATGCGTGTTCTCAGCCGGCCAGCACGTCCAGCAGCCGGTCGACGTCGGCCGCCGTGTTGTACAGGTGGAAGGCGGCCCGCAGGTTGCCCGCCCGGTCGGAGACCTCGACGCCGGCCCGGCTCACCTCGTCCCTGCGCCGGCCGAGGCCGGGCACGGACACGATGGCGGAGCCCGGCGCGGCCACCGGCTCGTGGCCCAGCGACAGCACCCCCGCGCGGAACCGGTCGGCGAGACCGGTGTCGTGGGCGTGCACGGCGTCCACGCCCAGCTCCTCGATCAGCGCCAGCGAGTGCCGGGCGCCGGTGTACGAGAACAGCGCGGGGCTCTCGTCGTAGCGCCGGGCCGAGTGCGCCAGCTCCTGGACGGGGCCGTAGCAGCTGTCCCAGGGGTGCTCCCCCGACGCCCATCCGGCGAACAGCGGCGCCAGCCCGGCCGACACCCCCAGGTCCTCCGGTACGACGAGGAAGGCGACGCCGCGCGGGCAGAGCACCCACTTGTAGGCGACGGCGACCACGAAGTCGAAGTCGTCCGCGGCCGTCGGCAGCCAGCCGTTCGCCTGGGAGACGTCGATCAGCGTCCGCGCCCCGTGCGCCCGGGCCGCGTCCCGCACCGCCGCGAGGTCGGCGATCCGCCCGTCGGCCGACTGGACCGAGCTGACCGCGACGAGCGCGGTGTCCGGGCCCACCGACTCGGCGAGGCGCTCCAGGGGCACGGCGCGCACCTTGAGGTCGTCCCGCATGTACAAGGGGTTCACCAGCGAGGCGAAGTCGGCCTCGGCGGTGAGGACTTCGGCGCCCGCGGGCAGCGCGGCGGCGACCAGGCCGCTGTAGGTGGCCACCGAGGCACCGGCCGCGACCCGGGTGGCGGGCACCCCCACGAGCCGGGCGTAGGCGGACCGGCACGCCTCGACGCCGGCGAACATGTCGAGCGGCTGCCCGGCCGCGGCCGACGCCGCCGCGTCCCGCATCGCGACGAGGGACCTGGCCGGCAGCAGGCCGGTGCTGGCGGTGTTGAGGTACGTGGTCTTCGGGGCGAACTCGGCACGGACGAGATTCTCGAAGCTCTCCATGGCACCACTGTGCGGCCCCGTGACCTCCCCGTCCATTGCGTATTTCTACGCGGTTTCTCCAAGCAACGCTTATGTACGGGCCCTCACCTGGGGTTCTCGGCCCCCGGCACCGCGCAGCCGTCGGGACCGCACGCCTCCGCGCCGCCGTCGTCGATCAGCTTCAGCGGGGTGCGCTCGCCCCACGCCTGCGTCAGCGCCTGGGCGAAGACCTCGGCGGGCTGGGCGCCGGAGACGCCGTAGGCCCGGTCGAGCACGAAGAACGGCACTCCGGTGGCCCCGAGCTGCGCGGCCTCGCGCTCGTCGGCGCGGACGTGGTCGGCGTAGGCGGCGGGGTCGGCGAGCACCGCACGGGCCTCGTCGGCGTCCAGACCCGCGGCGACGGCCAGTTCCACGAGCCGCTCGTCGTCGTTGAAGACGGAGCGCTCCTCGGCGAAGTTGGCCCGGTAGAAGGCGTCCAGCAGGGCGTCGTGGCGGCCCCGTTCCCTGGCGAGGTGCAGCAGCCGGTGCATGTCGAAGGTGCTGCCGTGGTCGCGGTCGCGAGTGCGGTAGTCCAGGCCCTCGGCGGCGGCCTGCGCGCCGAGGTTGTCCTCACCGGCCCGCGCCTGCGCCTCGCTCATGCCGTACTTGGCGGTGAGCATCGTCAGCACCGGCTGCACGTCCTCCTTGGCCCGCCCGGGGTCCAGCTCGAACGACCGGTGGACCACCTCTACGCCGTCCCGGTGCGGGAAGGCCGCCAGCGCCTTCTCGAAGCGGGCCTTGCCCACGTAGCACCACGGGCAGGCGATGTCGCTCCAGATCTCGACGCGCATGTCTCGGCTCTTCTCCAGGTCGTACGGGTGCGGAGGCCCTCTCCGCGCCCATACGTGAACGTTCAAGCAGCGGACCTCATTCCCCGGGCACCCGGAAACGCAGGAACAGGTGGTGGTCGCCCTCGGCGGGCGGGTTCTCGGGGTCCGGGACCCAGCCCAGGCGGGCGTAGAAGGCCTGCGCCCGCCGGTTGTCGACGTGCACGTCCAGCACCGCCGCCCGCCGGCCGTCGGCCTGCCACTGCTCGACGCAGGCGGCGTGCAGTGCGGTGCCGAGGCCGGCGCGCCAGTGGTCGGGGTCGACGTGGAACTGGAACAGCTTGACCGTGTCCGCCGCTCCGTCCTCCGGGACCCGGAACGAGGCGATGGCGGCGATGCGCCCCTGTTCGACCGCGCACAGCACGTGCCCGTCGGCCCGCTCCACGGTAGTGCGCCAGCGGGCCGGCCAGTCGAGACCGTCCTCGGGCAACCCGTCGGGGTAGTACGTCGCCCGGGCCCTGGCGTGCAGGGCTGCGACGGTCTCGGCCTCGGCGGGCAGGACGGTGCGGATCACCCTGTTTCCGGTCACACGTTCGCTGATCATGCACCGCAGGACGCGCGCGACCACCCCTCCGGTTGCGTCAGCTGCCGTCGCGCAGGTCCGCCGGCCAGCCCGGCCGGAACTCCAGGCGGTCGTACGTCACGACGCAGCCCTCCCCCGTCGGCGCCTGGGCCAGGAAGCCGACCAGGGCCGCACCGGTCTCCTCCGCGTCGCCGAGCGTGAAAAGCCGGACGAAGGTCCAGCGCTCGCCGTCGAGCGAGGCGTGGAAGGCGAAGGCCCGCCCGCTGCGGCTGACCCGGAACCAGACGGAACTCCCGTCCACGGTGAAGGAGTTGCAGTCGTCGGAGTGACCCCGCGTGACCACCGTGCAGACGGTGGGCACGTCCGGCGAGTACTCCAGACACAGCTTGGCCCACGCCCGCTCACCGACGTGCACGTAGAGCACCCCGGCGTCGAAGGCCCCCTTGAACCCGACGGTGACCCGGGCGACGAGCTGGAAGTCCCCGTCGGGCGCGCCGAGCAGCCGGGGCGCGTCGGACGGGGTGTCCAGCGCCTCCCCGGTCGGCGTGACGAACCGGTCCTGCCGGGCCCCCGCCACCCCGGTGAGCACACCACCTTCGTAGGACCACTCACCGTCGGGTCCGTAGGGGCGGAGGGGAAAGGGCAGTTCGGGAAGCGCGATGTCCATGTACTGATTCTCTCCGATCGGGTGGAGACACTCAGGGGCGCGGGGAACTGCGCGACCAGCCACGACGTCGCAGCACCCCGCGACGAAACCCGCACCCCCGCGGCGCTACCGCTCAAGCACCCCGTTGAACCGCCGAGGCAGCCCCAGAGGATTCCCGTCCCGCAGCTCGGCCGGCAGCAAAGCCTCCGGCACCCCCTGGTACGCCACCGGCCGCAGCCACCGCTCCACAGCCGTCCCGCCCACCGACGTGGACGTCGACGTCGTCGCGGGGTACGGCCCCCCGTGATGCTGAGCCGCCGCCACGGCGACCCCCGTCGGCCACCCGTTCACCAGCACCCGCCCCGCCAGCGGCGTCACCGCACCGAGCAGCTCGGCACCACTCCCCTCGCCCGCGACCTCTGCGGAGGAGAGCTGCACGGTCGCCGTGAGGTTGCCCGGCAGCCGCGACAGCACGCCCCGTACCTCGTCCTCGTCCTGATAGCGGGCCACCACGGTGACCGGCCCGAAGCACTCCTCAAGGAGCAGATCGTGCTCCCCCTCCGCCGCGAGCCGCGCGGCCGGCACGGTGAGGAACCCGGCGGCGACGGTGTGCTCGCCGCCCGCGCCCGGCGTCACCGGCGACTCAACGTCGGGCAGTGCCGCGCGCTCGGCGACGCCGGCGACGAAGTTGTCCCGCATGCGGTGGTCGAGCAGGACCCCGGCGTCGGTGTCGCTGACCGCGTCCGTGAGCGTCTTGACCAGGCCGTCACCGGCGGCGCCCGCCGGCACCAGGACCAGGCCCGGCTTCACGCAGAACTGGCCGACGCCCAGGGTCATCGAGCCTGCCAGGCCCGCGCCGATCGCGTCCGCCCGCTCGGCGGCCGCCGCCTCCGTGACGACGACCGGGTTCAGCGAGCCCAGCTCGCCGTGGAAGGGGATCGGTACCGGCCGCGCCGCCGCCGCGTCGAAGAGCGCGCGGCCACCGCGGACGGAGCCCGTGAAGCCGGCCGCCGCGACGAGCGGGTGCCGGATCAGTTCGATGCCGGCCTCGAAACCGTGCACCAGGCCGAGTACGCCGTCCGGGATGCCGTGCCGGGCGGCGGCGCGGCGCAGCACCTTGGCGACCAGTTCGGACAGGGCCGGGTGGTCGGGGTGGGCCTTGACGACGACCGGGCAGCCGGCCGCGAGGGCGCTGGCGGTGTCGCCGCCGGGGACGGAGAAGGCGAACGGGAAGTTGGAGGCCGAGTAGACGGCGACGACGCCGAGCGGCACCTTGTAGCGGCGCAGGTCCGGGATGGGCGGGGTGGCGGTGTCGTCGGGGTGGTTGACCACGACACCGAGGAACTCGCCCTCGTCCACGATGTCCGCGAAGGCGCGCAGCTGGTAGCAGGTGCGGGCGAGTTCGCCGGTGAGCCGGACCGGGCCGAGCGCGGTCTCCGCGTCGGCGACCTCGACCAGGGTGCCCTCGGCGGCCTTCAGTTCGTCGGCGGCGCCGCGCAGGAAGGCGGCGCGGACGGTACGGTCCGCGAGGGCGCCGCGGGCGGCGTGCGCGGCGCGGACGGCGTCGTCCACCTCGTGGGCGGTGGCTTCCACCGCGACCTGTTCACGCTGCTTCCCGGTACGGGGGTCGACACTCCAGACTGGTGCTGCTGCCACCGCGGGTCCCTCCACGTGCTCTGCATCCGACCGTTCGATATACTGAACGCTGTCTCTGCTGATGAATATGCTGTTCGAGACTATTTCCCGGCGAACGAAGGGGTCAAGGGCGATGTCGGCTGGCGAGACGGGGGGCGGAGCGCAGGTCAAGTCCGCGGTGCGGACGGTTGAACTGCTCGAATACTTCGCCGGACGCCCCGGTATGCACTCCCTCGCGTCGGTCCAGGAGGCCGTCGGCTATCCCAAGTCCAGTCTCTACATGCTGCTGCGCACGCTGGTGGAGCTGGGCTGGGTGGAGACGGACGCCACGGGCACGCGGTACGGCATCGGCGTACGGGCGCTGCTGGTCGGCACCTCGTACATCGACGGCGACGAGGTGGTCGCGGCGGCGCGGCCGACGCTGGACCGGCTCTCCGACGACACGACGGAGACCATCCACCTGGCGCGCCTGGACGGCACGAACGTCGTCTATCTGGCCACCCGGCAGTCGCAGCACTACCTGCGGCCGTTCACCCGGGTCGGCCGGCGGCTGCCCGCGCACTCGACCTCGCTGGGCAAGGCGCTGCTGAGCACCTACACCGACGAGCAGGTCCGCAAGATGCTGCCGCAGACGCTGCCCGCGCTCACCGAGCACACCATCACCGACCGGGAGAAGCTCATCGAGGAGCTGCGCCTGGTGCGGGAACAGGGCTTCGCCGTGGACCGCGAGGAGAACACGCTGGGGCTGCGCTGCTTCGGCGTGGCGGTGCCCTACCGCACCCCCGCGCGGGACGCGATCAGCTGCTCGGTGCCGGTGGCGCGGCTGACGCCCGCGCACGAACAGATGGTGAAGGACGCGCTGTTCGACGCCCGGGACCGGCTGACACTGGCCACGCGTAGGCTCTGAGCCATGCTCATCGCACTGCGCGACGTCCACGACAGCGATCTGCCCGTGTTCTTCCGGCAGATGAACGATCCCGAGGCCCTGCGCATGGCGGCCTTCACGCCGAAGGACCCGGCCGACTGGGACGCGTTCGCGGCCCACTGGAGCAGGATCCGGGCCTCCGCCGACATCGTGCGGACCATCCTCGGCGACGGTGACGTCGTGGGCAGCGCGGCGGTGTACGGGGAGCCGGGCGAGCGCGAGGTCACCTACTGGGTGGACCGGGCGTACTGGGGCCGCGGGGTGGCGACGGCCGCGCTGCGGGCCCTGCTCGCCGAGGTGCCGGACCGCCCGCTGTACGCCCGTGCGGCGGCCGACAACGCCGGGTCGCGGCGGGTGCTGGAGAAGTGCGGCTTCGAGACGACCGCCCGGGCCAGGGGCTTCGCGACGGCGCGGGGCGAGGAGATCGACGAGGTCGTCCTCCACCTCGCGCACTGACCCCCTCCGCCGCGCGGCGGAGACGGATCGTCGCCGCGCGTGATGTGCCCGGGGTGTCCGCACGGGATCGTGGAGGCATGACGCGGACGTTCGCACCCACGCCCTCACCGGCCGCCACGTCGCCGGGGCCCATCCGGACTCGCGGGCCGCTGCGGGCGACGGCCGTGTTCCGGCTCCGGCTCCGGCTCCGGCTCGATCACACGGCTGTCCGGCAGGAGCGAGACACCATCGGCGACGATCATGGTCACCCGGCGGAGGATCCCGCCGACCGGCCGACAGCGCCGAGGACGCTCGCCCACGCCGGCCGGACGGCCGTCGGCCCGCTCCTCGCGTCGGGCGGTGCCCACTTCCCCGCCCGGCGGTCGGCCGCCCCCGGCACCCGGCCGTGACCTCGTTGGCCGGGCTGCTGTTCGGGCGGCGAGCGCGGCTGCGGTGGATCCATCTGATCCTCGGCGGCGCGCTCGCCGTGCCGTACGTCCTGGTCGGCTCGGTCGTCGTCGGCCCGGTCGCCGGGGACGCGGACGTCTTCGGGTCGCTGCGCCTGCAACTGGCCTCGTTCGCCGTCGGGCTGCCGCCGGCCGCCGTCACCTCGCTGTTCCCGCTGACCCGGCCGCTGGAGTCCGGGGTCGTGCGGTCGCTGTGCGGGGTCGGGCCGGACCGGCTCGCCCACGGGCCCGCCCGCACCAGGGGCGAGAAGGGGCGCACGGCGGCCTGCTTCACACTGCACCTGGGCTGCGGTGGCGTCGTCGCGGGGATGTCGCTCGCGGTGCCGCCGTTCGCGGTCGCGCTGATGGCGCTGCCGTTCGTTCCGGCGCTGCGGGACGACCGGGCGGGGCTGCCCGGTGTCCTCCGGCACACCTGGTCGCTCGCCCTCGCGCCGGTCGCGGGCGCCGCGATGCTGGTCGCGCTCGCCGGGTGCGCCGCCGTCTGCGGCGCACTGCTGGCCCGCTGGGCGCCCGCGCTGCTCGGCCCGACCGGCAGCCGGGACCGGACCCAGGCGGTGATCCGGGCCTACGACGCCGGCTTCACCAGAGGGGCCACATGAACGGACGATGAGAAAACGGGGCACATGGAACGATCGGCCCCGGGCCGTTCGTCCTGTCAGCGGGATGAACAAGACGATCAGGCGCGCATCGGTCCTCACGCTGCTCCTGGTGTTCGCTCTGCTGATCAGGGCGACCTGGGTGCAGTTCTACGAGGGCCGGGCGCTCGCGGACAGCAAGGACAACCGGCGCAACGCGATCGAGACGTACGCGGAGCCGCTCGGGAACATCATCGTGGGCGGCCGGTCGGTCACCGGCTCGGCGTCCACGGAGGGGAGCGACCTCGCTCACAAACGCACGTACGAGAACGGCAAGCTGTACGCGGCCGTGACGGGCTACGCCTCGCAGGCGTACGCGCCGACCCAGCTGGAGGGCGTCTACCAGGACGTGCTCAACGGCACGGACCCGCGGCTCAAGACCGTCATGGACACGATCACCAACAAGCGCGCCGAGCCGGGGAACGTGGTCACGACCATCGACCCGGCCGTGCAGAAGGCCGGGTTCGACGCCCTGGGCGAGACGAAGGGCGCCGCCGTCGCGATCGACCCGAAGACGGGCAGGATCCTGTCGGTCGTGTCGACCCCTTCGTACGACCCGACGTCGCTCACCGACGCCAACACCGCGGGCGAGGCCTGGGAGAAGCTCACGAAGGACCCGGACAAGCCGCTGACCAACCGCGCGCTGCGCCAGCCGCTGCCGCCGGGCTCCACCTTCAAGCTGGTCGTCGCGGCCGCCGCGCTGGAGAACGGGCTGTACGGGTCGGTGGACGAGAAGACCGACAGCCCGGACCCTTACCGGCTGCCGGGCACCACGACGGACCTGTCCAACGAGAACCCGAACGCGCCCTGCGAGAACGCCACGATCCGCACCGCGCTCCAGTACTCGTGCAACAACGTGTTCGCGAAGATGGCCGTCGACCTCGGCCAGGACGAGCTGCGTGCCATGGCGGAGAAGTTCGGCTTCAACGACGAGTCGCAGGACGTGCCGGTCCGGGCGTACACCAGCGTGTACCCGAAGGACATGGACAGCTCGTCGACCGCCCTCACGGGCATCGGCCAGTTCGACGTGACGGCGACCCCGCTCCAGATGGCGATGGTCTCGGCGGCCCTCGCCAACGGCGGCGAGCTGGTCTCCCCGCACATGGTGTCCCAGGTCACCGACAGCGGCGGCGACACCCTGGAGGACCACTCCGACGCGGACTCGAAGCGGATCGTCGGCTCCGACACCGCCGAGCAGCTCCAGTCGGCGATGCAGACCGTGGTCGACAAGGGCACCGGGTCGAACGCGCAGATCGCCGGCGCCACGGTGGGCGGCAAGACGGGCACGGCCCAGCACGGCGAGAACAACAGCAAGACGCCGTACGCCTGGTTCACGTCGTACGCCAAGTCCGACTCCTCGGACAAGGAGGTCGCCGTGGCGGTCATCGTCGAGCAGTCCGACGCGGCCCGCTCCGAGGTCAGCGGCAACGGCCTGGCGGCCCCGGTGGCCAAGGCGATGATGGAGGCGGCGCTCAAGAGCTGACCCTCCCCCGCGGGTTCGGTCTGCCGTACGGTGTTCGACGCCGGGAAGCCGCTGCGAGGAGAGCCCGCCCGTGGGAAGAGCCGACGACGACGACGCCGCGGAGTTCCACGCCTTCTTCGAACTCCACTACGCCGAACTGGCCCGGCTCGCCCAGCTGCTGACGGGCGAGCCGGACGCCGCCGACGACCTCGCGGCGGACGCCCTGCTGGCCCTGTGGCACCGCTGGGACCGGGTGCGCGCGGCCGACCACCCGGTGGCGTACGCGCGCGGTGTCGTCGCCAACCTGGCCCGCTCCCGTATCCGTGCCGCCGTGCGCGAGCGCAGACGGGCCGCCCTGTTCTGGTCGCAGCGCGAGCAGCGGACGGAGGACCCGGACGTCGCCGGGGTGGTCGACGTGCGGGAGGCGCTGCGCCGGCTGCCGTTCCGCAAGCGGGCCTGTGTGGTGCTGCGGCACGGGTTCGACCTCTCCGAGCGGGACACGGCGCTCGCCCTGGGCGTCTCGGTGGGCACGGTCAAGAGCCAGACCTCGAAGGGCGTGGCCGAACTCCAGCGGCTGCTCGGCACCCGGGCCGCTCCTCGGCAGGTGCGCGCGGCGCTCGCGCGCGGCGGTGAGGCCGCGGGAGGGGCCGGATGACCGGGCGGCGGGACGCCGGCGCGGAGCTGCGCGCCCGGCTGCGCCGGGCGGCCGGGGCGCACGAGCCGGACCGGACGCGCATCCTGGCCCGGGTGGAGCGCGGCATGGCGGCCGGGGACGACACCCCCGGGCACCGTCGGCCGCCCCGTGCGCTGCCGGGCTGGGCGCGGGTGGCCGGGGCGACCGTGGCGGTGGCGGGTGTGCTGGTGGCCGGCGGCTCCCTGGCCGCGTCGACGGTGGACGGGGACGCTCCCGCACCGCGCTCGGTCGCCGCCCCGCCCGGTTCGCGGGAGCCCGGGCCGCGGGAGCCCGGGCCGCTGTGGTCGGCCGGCGCGGTGGACCCGCACAGCAACGAGTTCTGGGCGCAGAGCAACATCACCCTGAGGACGAGCGCTCCGCTGACCGCGCTCACCGTCGAACTGCGGGTCGCGCAGACCGGCTCGGTCACCTCCACGGGCGCGTGGCGTTCGCTGCCGGAGGCCGACTTCACGTTCACGGCCGGGGAACGGGACGGCTTCCTCGTCTACCGGTGGACCCTCGAGCCGGGCCGCACCGTCCCGGCGGGCGAGTGGATGTTCGCCGGGCAGTACAACCACGAGCGCGGTGGCCGGGACGCGCGCGGCGACCGCTACTCGGCGACGGCCACCGCGGCGTCCGGACGCCACTCGGTGGAGGGCGGTTTCGCGCCACGCGAGAGCGGCTGACGCCCTCGCGCTACTCGACGAAGTACGTCGGGTTGGGCAGCTTGTACGTGCGGTCCGCGTAGCCGCCCTGGAGGTCGGAGTACTGGTCGCCGACGTTGGCGACGACGTCGTACCCGAGGTCACGCTCGATGTGCCGGCGGGTGCCCGCCTTGTACTGCACGGTGGTGCAGGTCCAGGTGCCGGGGGTGGCGCAGTGGGCCAGGTAGGACGGCGGGTGCGCCTTGTCCTTGAGGAACATGTGGGCGGCGTCGAGGTTCACGTCGGCCCCCACCTTCTTCAGGTTCCGCACGGCGGCGTCGCGCTGGTCCTCGCCCAGACCCGAGTTGTAGAAGACCTCGACGCCCTTCTTCTCGGCGTAGCGGACGAGTCCGGGGCTGCCGGGGACGGCGGGACGGTCGGCGCGGTCGACGTAGGCGGCCCAGGTGGCGCTGTCGTAGCCGTAGTTGTTCTTCTTCTCGTAGTCGAGGCTGAGGAGAAGCGTGTCGTCGATGTCGAAGACGACGGCCGGCTTCGTGTGCCGGTGGGATGCCGTGCGGGCCGCCCGGTCGATCTGCTTCCTCGCGGCGGCGTCGGCCCGGGCCAGGTCGGCGGCGTACGGGCTGTCCGGGGATGCCTGGTAGACGCCGTCGGCGTCGAGGGTGGTGCCGTAGTAGGCGTCGATGTCCTTGGCCAGCTGCCCGATGTTGTAGGGCTCGTGGGTGGAGTTGGCGGTGGACTGGCCGGCGGTGGCGGCGCCCGTGCCGTACAGGACGGCACCGGCGACGGCGCAGGCGGCGGTGACGGTCGCGAGGCGCAGTGGTTTATGCATGACACATGTTTCTACGCGCGTCACCCGGGCGGGCGCGAGACCCGTGGCCGGATCCGCGCCCCTTTACCTGGCAAAATTCGCGTCAAGCGGGGTCAAGTGCCGGACCCGCTGGGCCCGTCAGGTCCTGCGCCGGTACGGCCGCCAGTCGCCCAGGTACGCCTCCCGGGTGTGCGCCGCCGCCTCGGCGCGGGTGAGCCGGGGCCGGTTCTCCGGGACGGTCACCGCGGCGCCGGGCCCGGTGTTGCGGTACTCCCGGAACCGCTGGCGCTGCCAGGGGTGTTCGTCCCGCATGTTCGCGTAGGGCGCGCGGGCGTCGATGCCCGGGCCGAGGCGGGACTCGCGCACGGTGAGCATCGGCCGGGCGGTGCCGTCGGAGCTGGGCACCCAGGGGCGGGCCAGCTTGTAGTGGCCGTCGGGGGCCTCGCTGTCGACGCGGCCGCCGGTCACCAGGTAGCCGCGCGGGTTGGCGCCCGCCGTGGACGGCGCGAAGACGAAGCCGTAGGGGGCGGCGCCGAGGTCGGTGCGGTCCAGGGTGCGGAAGTCGCAGTGCTCGTACACCGCGGTCGCCCGGCCGAAGACGAAGTCGACGTCGCCCTCGACGTGGCAGTGCGCGTAGTACTGGCGGGCGAAGTGGGAGAGGTCGCGGCTGTCGGCGTAGAGGGTGTCCTGGTGACCGAGGAAGCGGCAGTGGTGGAAGGCGGAGCGGTCGCCCTGGACCTTGACCGCGACGGCCTGGGTGCCGGTGACGCCGGGGTGGTCGGCGCGCAGCCAGTCGTTGGCGAAGGTGAGGTGGCGGGCGGTGAAGCCGTCGGCGCGCAGGGTGGTGGTGGCCGACCCGCTGGTGCCGTACGTGCCGGAGCCGTCCGGTCTGGGGGTGCCGGCCGCGTTGTCGTACACGATGACGACGTCGCGCGGATCCCCGGAGGCACCGATCCAGGTCGCCTCGGTGCGGTCGATGTCGAGCAGGACCGTCTCGCGGTAGGTGCCGGGGGCGAGGACCAGCGTCCAGCCGCTCCCCGCGGCCGCGGTCACGGCGTCCTGCACGGAGGTGAAGTCGCCGCGGCCGTGCGGGTCGACGTACAGGGTCTTCGGGGAGCGCCGGGCGGCCGGTGAGCCGTGGCGGCCGAAGGGGCGCGGGTGGTTTCGGGGGCCGGCGGCGGCGGGGCGGGCGGTGAGGCCGAGGGCGGCGCCCGCGCCGGCGGTCGTCGCCAGGAATCCCCTGCGGGACAGGGCGGGTCTGGGCATGCGGATGCTCCTTCGGGTCAGCGCAGGCGTCCGGCGCCCGCGCCGTGGTCCACGGCGAACGGGACCGCCCAGGCGGGCAGGACCTTGGTGCGCAGGGTGGGCGTCCAGCCGGCGCCGGAGCGCAGGGTCTCCTCGGGGATCTCCGCGTTGTGCACGGCGATCAGGTCGACGGTGCGGCCGTTGACGCGGTTGTGCGCGGCGGTGAGCGGCGCGTCGTTCCAGCGCTTGAGCACCTTCGCGGCGCTGACGCCGTCGGGCAGCGTGAAGGCGTTGTGCTCGGCGACGAGCTGGGACTCCTTGCCCACGCCGAAGCTGTAGGCGTAGTCCTCGCGGGCCACGAAGTGGTTGTTGTAGACGTCGACCTGCCCGAACCGCACCCGGGGGGCGCGCTCGACGAGGTTCTTGAACAGGTTGTGGTGGAAGGTCACCTTCAGGTGCCCGCGGTCGCCGGCGGCGGTGGACTCGCTGTCGCTGTTGCCGATCAGGATCGTCTTGTCGTGCTCGGTGAACACGTTCCAGGACGCGGTGACGAGGTCGGCGCCGCGGACGACGTCGAGCTGGCCGTCGTGCTGCTGGTAGAGCATGCCGAAGTAGGTGGGCGCCGCGCTGTCGGGGTGGTCGCCGTCGGTGAAGGTGTTGTGGTCCAGCCAGACGTGCGTCGATCCGTACACGACGGCGCTGTCGTACTCGGAGTTCCAGTTGCCCTTGTCGCCGTCCGTGGGGTCCCACTGCGGGAAGCAGTCCACGGGGCTCTCGAAGGTCAGGTTGCGGACGATGACGTTGTCCACTCCCTTGATCTGCAGACTGGCGCCCTTGAGACCGGCGTCGCGGCCGACGCCGATGATCGTGGTGTTGGAGGGGACCTCCACCTTGACGGCCAGGTCCTGCCGGGCGGCGGAGGCACGGCGCAGCCCCTCGGGACTGTCGTCGGGCTCGGCGCTCAGGTCGGTCTCCCTGCCCCAGTTCTCGGGGCTGTACTTCTCCAGGTAGGCGTCGAAGTCGTAGCCGGGCGCGGCGAAGGCGTCACATCCCGCGGCGACGGCGTCGACGGTCCCCTTCACCTTGATGATCCTCGGCGCGGTGCCCTCGACGGCGAGCGCGGCACGGAACCCGTCCCAGTCGGTCACGGTGAAGACGCGGGCGGCCTCGGCGGCGGCCCCGCCGGTGGTCCCGGACCCCGCCGAGGCCCACCCGTCCTTGGCCGGCAGCGTCTGCCGGGCGGCATCGCGCGGAGGATGATGCCCGGGCCGGGCCTGGGCGGTGGCGGCGGTCAGGGTCAGCACGAGAGTGGTACAGCCGGCCAGCAGGCCGACTCGGCGCAGTTTCACAGTGCGGCTCTCCTTGTTGTTGAGGTGACACACCAGGGCCTTGCGGCGGGGGGCGGACCAACCCCCCAGGGGCGCGGGGCTGTTTCGATGAGCGACTCCGTCGCGTGGGCGCGCCCAGCCGGGGAGGGCCCGCACCCCGAATACAACGGGCCGCCCCACGGCGAAGCTCGGTATGAACTAACCCGCCTGCGCCACCCAGTCGGCCTGCGCAGCGTTCAGCTTCTCGGCCAGGTCGTCGAGGAACGACTTCGCGCTCATGTCCCCGAGCAGCACCTTCTGGAACGCCGGCTCGCTCTCCGACTTGGACAGCGTGTTCCAGTCCGGCAGGTAGTACGGCAGCTGCACGATCGTCGTCGACCCGTCGTTCAGCGCCTCAGCGGCCAGCTTCGTCGGCTCGGCCTTCTGGATCCACGCGTCCTCCCCGGCCCCGGTGTTGGACGGCACCTGCCCGGCCGACTCGTTGAACTTCGAGTTCTGCTCCTTCGAGGTGGCGAACTCGATGAACTTCCAGGCCGCCTCCTTGTTCTTGGAGCTCTTGAACACGCCGAGCCCGTCGACCGGGTTGGACACCTGGACCCGCTTGCCGCCGGGGCCGACCGGCTGCGGGATGCCGCGGAACTTGTCGGCCCCGAGCGCCTTCACGTGGTCCTGGTAGGAACCGAGGTTGTGGTTGAGCAGACCGATCGTGCCGGTGTCCCACTGGGCGACCATCTTGGCGAAGTCGTTGTTGACGTCGGCGGCCGGCGTGACCTTCTTGTAGAGGGCGGCGTACTTCTCCAGCGCCGCGACGTTCTTCGGGTCGTTGACGGTGGTCTTCTTCTTGTCGGCGTCCCAGAACGAGGTGATGCCCGACTGCCCGTACATCGCGTCGAACGCCTGGGCGATGGAGCCGGAGCCGCCGCGGATGGTGTAGCCGAACTCGTTCTTGCCGGCGTTGGTGAGCTTCTGGGCGGCCGTGAAGAAGCGGTCCCAGGTGGTCGGCTCCTCCAGCCCGGCCTTCTCGAACAGGTCGGTGCGGTAGTAGAGGACGCCGTTGTTGGCGGAGGTCGGCACCGAGTACAGGGTGCCGTCGCCGCCGCCGGCCGCCTTCAGGGACTCGACCATGTCCTTGTTGAGCTGCCCGTTGAGGGAGGACTTCGCGAGCCGCCCGTCCAGCGGCTCCAGCGCGCCCTGGGCGGAGAAGCCCGCGAGCATCGAGGCGGTGACGCCGCCGACGTCCGGCAGGCCCCCGCCCTGGATGGCGGTGTCGACCTTGGACTGGTACTCGGTGGCGGCGATCCCGACGTACTCCACGTCGATGTCCGGGTTGGCCTTCTCGAAGTCGGCGATGATCTCCTTCCAGACGGCCGTACGGATACCGCCGTTGTTGTCCCAGAAGACGATCTTCCCCTTGCCGCTGCCCTCCGCGCCCTTGCCGCCGCCGGTCCCGCTGCCGTCGTCACCGCAGGCGGTGGCGGTCAGCGCGAGTACGGCGCCCAGGGCGACGGCGGCGGACGTCCGGCGCCTGCGTGTGCCTCTGCTGCTGAGCATGCTGATCCTCATTGGTCGGCTCTCTTCTTCTGGATCCAACAAAGGGGGAGCTTCGGGTGGTTCAGTAGGTGGGCGGGTGCGGTCCGACGCGGAACCGCGTGAAGGTGGCCGCGCCGGCGTGTCCCTGGCCGGCCGGCGCCAGGGCGAACAGCCCGAGCAGGGCGCCGACCCAGCCCCAGGGGGTGGCGGCGAAGTCCCGGCCGGTGGGGCGCGGGCCGTCGCCCAGGTCGTAGGAGAAACGGCACCGGGCCCCGGCGACGGTCTCCACGCGCAGGAGCGCGCGTCCCCGCGGTGCGGGCAGGGGCCGGTCGGCGTCCCGCTCGGCCCGCGCCACCGGCTCGGCGAACCGGTGCACCAGGTACGCCGTCCCGTCGGCGTCCCGCTGGAGCCCGATCCAGCGGTAGGCGTCGCCGAGGACCGCGAGCCCGGCCCGCGCGCCCGGCTCCTCGCTGTCCAGCCGCAGCTCCACCTCGACCACGCCGGGCTCGCCGGGCAGCCGCTGGGTGAGCACGCTCGGCACGCGGCGCAGGTCGTGCGCGTCGTCGGAGCGGACGCAGGCGAGGCGCAGCCCGTCCCCCGAGTGCTGGGTGGCCCAGCCGTCGCGGGGGTTGGCGGTCCACGACCACTGGCGGCCGTGGCGACCGCCGGGGAAGTCGTCGCCGGTGGCCGGCGCGGCGGGCGGCTGCGGCGGCAGGGCGGGACGCCGGTGCTCGGTGACCGGGGCGCCGTCGTCGCCCAGCACCGGCCAGCCGTCCTCGCCCCACACCATGGGCTGGAGGTGCACCACGCGCCCGTACGCGCCGCGCTGCTGGAAGTGCAGGAACCAGTCCTCGCCGGACGCCGTGCGCACCCAGCCGCCCTGGTGGGGGCCGTTGACGTCGGTGTCCTTCTGTTCGAGGACGACCCGCTCCTCGTACGGCCCGAAGAAGCCGCGGGAGCGGAAGGCGCCCTGCCAGCCGGTCTCGACCGACCCCGCGGGCGCCAGGATCCAGAACCAGCCGTCGTGCCGGTAGAGCTTGGGGCCCTCCAGGGTGAACCAGCCGGGGATGCGGTCCGCGTCGACGATCACCTCGCCCTCGTCCAGGACCTCGGTGCCGTCGGGGTGCATGCGGTGGCCGGTGAGGCGGTTCTTGATCCCGGAGCGGGACCTGGCCCAGGCGTGCACGAGGTACGCCTCGCCCGTCTCGTCGTCCCACAGCGGGCAGGGGTCGATCAGTCCCTTGCCGGCCTTGACCAGGCGGGGCGCGGTCCACGGCCCGCGGATCTCGGCAGCGTTGACCTGGAAGACTCCCTGGTCCGGGTCGCCCCAGAAGATCCAGAAGCGGTCGGCGTGGTGCCGCAGGGACGGTGCCCAGACGCCCCGGTCGGGGCCGGGCGCCGCGAAGGCGTGGGCGGGTTCCAGGCGGTCCAGGGCGTGCCCGACCAGGGTCCAGTTGACCAGGTCCCGGGAGTGCAGCAGGGGCAGGCCGGGGACGCGGCCGAAGCTGGAGGCGGTCAGGTAGAAGTCGTCGCCGACCCGCACGACGTCCGGATCGGACCAGTCGGCGTTCAGCACGGGGTTGGTGTACGTCCGCGCGCTCTCGGGGGTCACCGGCCGACCGCCTTCCGGACGAGGGCCGCGGCGCCGTCGCCGTCGAGGCGGCCGTCGGCGACCACGGTGACGATCCGGCGGACCAGGGTGTCCCCCGGTGCGACGGCCACCCGGTCGTCGTGGGCCAGCGACGACCCCACCCCCGGGTACTCCTCGGTGCGCACGAACCACGGGTCGCGCCGGGTGCGTTCGGTGGCGCCGGCGAAGACCAGCGTCCAGGTGTCGCCGCTCAGCGCCAGCCAGTCGGCGCGGTGGCCGTGGACCTCCGGCTCGCCCTCCCGGCCGGCGGTGAAGACGCGCGGGGCCGCGCCCTCCTTGCGGGCCCGCCAGAAGAAGCCGCCGTAGGCCGCGCCGGGGCGCCCGTTGGTGGCGGGGCTGCCGATGGTGAGCGGGGCCCTGGTGGCGTTGGTGAGGGAGAAGGTGAAGTCCAGCGCCCAGGCGGTGGCGGTGAGTTCGGTGGCGGCGACGGTGCGGCGTTCGCGCAGCAGCTCGGTGCCCGCGGCGACCCAGCGCAGTTCCTCGACGAAGCCGTCCGGGTCGCGGAGCTGGAAGGCGGTGTGCCGCTGCGCGCCGTGGTTGTCCAGCTCGGTCGGTCCGCGGTCGCGGACGTAGGTGCGCCCGCCCCAGAAGTTGTGCCCCTCGACGTCGGGAACGGCGACACCGACGCCGAGGTGATGGAGGTGGTCGGCGGGGCGGAACTCGGTGACGGGGGTGCCGGCCAGGGTGGTGACGGGGTGCAGACAGGGGCGCGGGGAGAGCCGCGACGGCAACTCGGGGCGGGTGAGGTACCGGGCGACGGGGCGGCCCGCCACCCGCAGCACCGGGGTGTCGTCGCCGGTCACCGGGCACTCACCTCGTTCAGCGCGTGCTCGGTGCGCGGCGCCCAGGGCGCGCCCAGCTCGGAGTAGAGGCTGAGGGTGTCGGCGGCGGCCGCCACGAGTCCGTCGACGCCGGGGACCACGCGGCGGCTCTCCCCGGGGACGCGGTGCCAGGCGGCGGCGGGCAGCGGGTCCGGGTCGGGAGCCGTGCGGATCGCCTCCACGACCCGCATGAAGGCACCGGTCTCGTCCGGCGGCACCAGCAGGGCGGCGCCAGTGGTGAGGTGGTCGACCAGGTTCTCCAGCAGGTCGGTGCGGCCGTACTGGTACTCCTCGGGGCCGTGGCCGCCGCGCTGGAGCAGGATGCGGTCCTGCTTGTACCAGAAGGTGATGCGGCCGCTGCCGCCGTGCAGCAGGACGTACGGCTCGGCGGCCCGCTGCGCGCACAGGGTCGCGGCGACGGTGACGCGGTGCCCGCGCGCGGTGCCGATCCGCACGCAGGAGGTGTCGTCGGCCTCGATGTCGTTGGCGTGGCTCAGTTCGGTCTCGATGCCCGTGACGTCCTCGGCGCGGGTGGTGCCGCCGAGCGCGAGGGCGGTGGCGACGGCGTGCGCCAGCGGGTTGGTCAGCGCCCCGTCGATCACGTCGGCGCCGTCCAGCCGCCGCCTGCCCGCCCAGGGCGCCCGGCGGAAGTAGGCCTCGTCCCGCACCCACGCCCCGGCCCCGCCGACGCCCACGACCTCACCGATCGCCCCCTCGGCCACCAGTTCCCTGATCGCCGGCACCGCGTGCGAGCCGAGTGACTGGAACCCGACCTGGCAGGCCACGCCGGTCCCGGCGACCCCGTCGGCCATCCGCCGGAACTCGGCGTAGGACGGCGCCGGGGGCTTCTCCAGGAGCAGGTGCACGCCCCGCCGGGCGGCGGTCAGCGCGAGGTCGGTGTGGGTGGGGATCGGCGTGCAGACCACCGCGACCCGGGCGCCGGTGGAGTCCAGCAGGGCACCGAAGTCGGAGGACTGCTCGGGGAGTTCCCCGCCGGCCTCCTGCTCGGTCAGCGGGGTCAGTTCGCAGATCCCGGCCAGCCGGACCAGTCCGGCCCGCTCCAGGCGGCGGATGTTGGCGACGTGCCAGCGGCCGTGTCCGCGGGCGCCGGCGAGGACGACGGGAAGCGGGCTCATCCCTTCACCGCCCCCGCGCTGAAGCCGGTGATCAGCCACTTCTGGATGAAGGCGAAGACGATCACGACGGGGACCGCGGCGATGATGCCGCCCGCGGCGAGCGCGCCGAGGTCGACGCTGTCCGCGCTCATCAGGGAGTTGAGGCCGACCGGGATGGTCTGCTTGGACTGGTTGTTGAGGAACATCAGGGCGAACAGGAAGTGGTTCCAGGAGTGCACGAAGGCGAAGGAGCCCACCGCGATCAGACCCGGCCGCAGCAGCGGCAGCACGACGATCCGGAAGGCCCGGAACCGGCCGCAGCCGTCGACCCAGGCCGCCTCCTCCAGGGAGTACGGCACGTTCTTGATGAAGTTGCTGATCAGGATGATCGACAGCGGCAGCTGGAAGACGGTCTCGGCGATGATGACGCTGCCCAGCGAGTTGATCATCTGGAGTTCGGCGAAGATCTCGAACAGCGGCACGAGCAGCAGCGCGCCTGGCACGAACTGGGAGCACAGCAGGCCCAGCATGAAGACCCGCTTGACCTTGAAGTCGAACCGGGCGAGGGCGTAGCCGCCGGCCAGGGCGACGAGGGTGGTCATCACGAGGGTGGCGACGCCCACGTAGACGCTGTTCTGGAAGAAGGTGCCGAAGCTGCGGTCGGTCCACACCTTCTCGAAGTGGTCGAACGTCATCGGCCAGGGCACCAGCGAGGTCGAGCCCGCCGGGCGCAGCGCGAAGAGCAGGATCCAGTAGAACGGGACCAGGGTGAAGACCAGGTAGATGCCGAGCGGGAGGTAGATCTGCCAGCGGGGGACCTCGTCCCAGGCGGGGCGGCGTTTCCCGGCCGACCGCGGCGGTTCGTGGTCGGTCCGCGTCGGCGCGGGGGCGGGCGCGGTGGCCTCCTTGGTGATCACTTGTTCTCGCCTCCGAACTTGCTCAGCCGCAGGTAGACGATCGAGCAGAAGAGCAGGATCACGAACGCGACCGTGGTGAGGGCCGACGCGTAGCCGAAGTCGTGGGCGTCGACGCTGGTGTTGGCGATGTACAGCGGCAGGGTCGTGGTGACTCCCGCGGGGCCGCCGCCGGTCAGGGTGTAGAGCAGGTCGACGTTGTTGAACTCCCACACCGCGCGCAGCAGGGTGGACAGGATGATGGCGTCCTTGAGGTGGGGCAGCGTGATGTGCCAGAACTGCTTGAGGCGGCTCGCCCCGTCGACCTCGGCGGCCTCGTACAGGTCCTTGGAGACGGACTGGAGGTCGGCGAGGATGAGGATCGCGAAGAAGGGGACGCCGCGCCAGAGGTCGGCGACGACCGCCGCGGAGAACACGGTGGAGGTGTCCGAGAGCCAGCTGGTGCCGTAGGAGCCGATGCCCATGTCGGCGAGGTAGCGGGTGATGCCGGTCTGGGAGTTGTAGAGCAGCACCCAGATCGCGGAGGTCAGCACGCCGGAGACGGCCCAGGGGGAGAAGACCAGGGCGCGTCCCACGCCCCGGCCGACGAAGGTCTGGTTGACGATGAGCGCCAGCGCCAGGCCGAAGAGCAGTTGCAGCCCGACCTCGACGAAGACCCACTTGGCGCTGAAGACGAGGGTGTCCAGGAACACCGGGTCGTCGGTGAAGATCCGGACGAAGTTGTCGAAGCCGGCGAAGCCGTTGCGCCACGGCTTGGTGGGGTTGTAGTGCTGCAGGCTGTAGTAGAAGACGCTGATGACCGGATAGGCGATGAAGCCCAGCATCAGCAGGACGGCCGGCCCGATCAGCAGGTAGGGGAGCCTGCGCGGGGTGGCGGAGGCACGGCGCCGCCGGGGTGGCGCGGGCGGTTTCGCCACGGCTGCGGCTTGGGCCATGACAGTTCTCCGTTCTGGTTCTGGTACGTCGTGCGCGGGTCGTGCAGGAAGCGCTTTCTCGGCGTGCAGGGGTGTGCGGAGGTCTTTCGTGCGGTGGGGTCAGCCGGCGTACGGGTCCCGCACCGCGCCCGGGCGGGCCAGGAACTCGAAGTCGCAGCCGGTGTCGGCCTGGGTGATCTGTTCGTCGTAGAGCGCGCCGTAGCCGCGCTCGGCGCGGGCGGGCGGCGGCGTCCACGCAGCCCGGCGCCGTGCCAGCTCCTCGTCGTCCACGTCGAGCCGCAGCGAGCGCGCCTCGACGTCGAGGGTGATGGAGTCACCGGTGCGCACCAGCGCCAGCGGCCCGCCGACGTGCGACTCGGGCGCCACGTGCAGCACGCAGGCGCCGTAACTCGTGCCGCTCATCCGGGCGTCGGAGATCCGGACCATGTCGCGCACGCCCTGCTTGAGCAGGTGGTCGGGGATGGGCAGCATCCCGTACTCGGGCATGCCGGGGCCGCCCCTGGGGCCGGAGCCGCGCAGCACCAGCACGCTGTCGGCGGTGATGTTCAGGTCCGGGTCGTCGATGGTGCGCTGCATGGTCCGGTAGTCGTCGAAGACGACCGCGCGCCCGGTGTGCTTGAGCAGGTGCGGCTCGGCGGCGATGTGCTTGATGACCGCGCCGTCCGGGCAGAGGTTGCCGCGCAGGACGGCCACCCCGCCCTCGCTCGCGACGGGGTTGTCCCGGGGCCGGATGACGTCGTCGTGGTGGACGAGGGCGCCGTCCAGCTGTTCCCGCAGCGTGTCGTGGGCGACGGTGGGCCGGTCCAGGTGGAGCAGGTCGGTGATGCGGGAGAGGAACCCGGGCAGGCCGCCGGCGAAGTGGAAGTCCTCCATCAGGTACGTCTGTCCGCCGGGCCGCACGTTGGCCAGGACCGGCACCGTGCGGGCGATGCGGTCGAAGTCGTCGAGCGTGAGGGTGACGCCCGCGCGGCCCGCCATGGCGATCAGGTGGATGACGGCGTTGGTGGAGCCGCCGAGGCCGAGGACCGTGGTGACCGCGTCCTCGAAGGCGTCGGCGGTGAGGATGTCGCTCAGTTTCCGGTCCCGGTGGACCAGTTCCACGATGCGCAGGCCGGCCGCGGCGGCCATCCGGTCGTGCCCGGAGTCGACGGCCGGGATGCTGGAGGCGCCCGGGACGGTGACGCCGAGCGCCTCGGCGGCGGCGGTCAGCGTGGACGCCGTACCCATCGTCATGCAGTGGCCGGGCGAGCGGGCCAGACCGCTCTCCAGTTCGTGCATCTCGCAGTCGCCGATGAGGCCGGCCCGCATGTCGTCCCAGTACTTCCACATGTCGGTGCCGGAGCCGAGGGTCTCGCCGCGCCAGTGCCCGGGGAGCATCGGCCCGGCGGGGACGAACACCGCCGGGAGGTCGACGCTGGCGGCGCCCATCAGCAGGGCGGGGGTCGACTTGTCGCAGCCGCCCATCAGCACGGCGCCGTCCACCGGGTAGGAGCGCAGCAGCTCCTCGGTCTCCATGGCGAGGAGGTTGCGGTAGAGCATGGGCGTCGGCTTCTGGAAGGTCTCGCTCAGCGTGGAGACCGGGAACTCCAGCGGGAATCCGCCCGCCTGCCACACACCCCGCTTGACCGCCTGGGCGCGGTCGCGCAGGTGGACGTGGCAGGGGTTGATGTCGGACCAGGTGTTGAGGATGGCGATGACGGGCTTGCCGAGGTGCTCCTCGGGCAGGTAGCCGAGCTGCCGGGTGCGGGCGCGGTGGCTGAAGGAGCGCAGGCCCGAGGAGACGCCGCTGCCGTACCACTGGTGACTGCGCAGCTGTTCGGGGGATTTCCTGGGTGTCATATCGACCATCCGGCGGCGATGGCGGCGACCTCGGCGCGCTCGCTCTCGGGCAGGGGCTTGCTCGGCGGGCGGACCTCGCGCCGGCACAGGCCGAGGGCGGCGAGGGCCTCCTTGACCACGGTGACGTTGTTGGCGGAGCCGTTGGCGGCACGCAGTTCCTCGAAGCGGCGGATCTGCTCCCAGACCTTCATGGCGGCCGGGTAGTCGCCGGAGCGGAGCGCCTCGATCATGTTCAGCGACACGGCCGGGGCGACGTTCACCAGCCCCGAGGTGAAGCCGGTGGCTCCCGCGCTGAAGTACGAGGGGGCGTAGGGCTCGGCCAGGCCCGCGATCCACACGAAGCGTTCGAGGCCGGCGTCGCGGGCGAAGGCGGCGAACCTGGCGGCGTCCGGTACGGCGTACTTGACGCCGAGGACGTTGGGGCAGGCGTCGGCGAGTTCGGTGAGGCGGGCGCCGGTGAGCCGGTCGTTGCGGATGTAGGGCACGACGCCGAGTTCGGGCACGGCCTCGGCGATGGCGCGGTGGTAGTCGACCCAGCCGCCCTGGGCGACGTAGGGGTGGACGGGCTGGTGGACCATCACCATCGAGGCGCCCAGTTCCCGGGCGTGCCGTGCGGAGGCGACGGCGGTCGGCAGGTCGTGGCCGACGCCGACCAGGATCGCGGCGCGGTCGCCCGCCTCCTCGACGGTCAGCTCGGTGACCAGGCGCCGCTCGGCCGGGGAGAGGGCGTAGAACTCGCCGGTGTTGCCGTTGGGGGTGAGCGTCGTGATGCCGCCGTCGAGCAGACGACGCAGCAGGGCCCGGTAGGTGGCGGGGTCGACGGAGCCGTCCTCGGCGAACGGGGTCACCGGGATCGCCACCACGTCGGCCAGGGCCGCCCGCTGGGTCTCGAACGTCGCTGTCATGCCTGACCGTCCTCTTCCTGGGCCGTCGTCCCCGCTTCGGGGAAGGCCCGCTCGACGAAGGACGCGATGTGCGCGTGCAGGGCGCGGGCCGCGCCGTCCGCGTCACCGGCGAGGGCGAGGCGCAGGATCTCCTGGTGCTCGCCGGCCTCCCGCTGCCAGGAGGGGTCGGCGGCCCAGGCGACGGCGGAGACGAGCGCCGCCTGGTCGCGGACCTCGTCGAGCATCCGGCCGAGCAGCGGGTTGCCGCAGGGCACGTACAGGGCGCGGTGGAACTCGCGGTTGGCCAGCGACCGTTCGGCCGTGTCGGTGGCCTGGTCGGCCCGGGTCAGCGCGGAGCGGGCGGCGTCCAGGGAGGCACCGCGGCGCACGGCGCGCCGCAGGGCCTCGGGCTCCAGGAGCAGCCGCACGTCGTAGACCTCGCGCGCCATGTCCGCGTCCACCATGCGCACCGTGACGCCCTTGTACTGGCTCATCACGACCAGTCCGGTCCCGGCCAGCGTCTTGAGCGCCTCGCGCACCGGTGTCTTGGACACCCCGAACTGTGCGGCGAGGTCGGTCTCGACCAGGGCCTGGCCCGGCGTCAGCCGGCCGGTGAGGATGCGGCGTTTGATCTCCTCCAGCACGTACTGCGTGCGGGAGGGGATCGGCGTGGGCACAGAGGTCATGCGCGCCTCTCGGAGTCTCGCGTCGGATGCGCGGGCGCCGGACGTCCGACTTCGGATATCCGATCTCGCGTATCGCGTCTCATATATGACGTACGGAGTACGACGCGTTGAAGGTAAGAGGGGCGCGAGGCCACGTCAATGCTTCTGACAAAGGAAAGTTCGTGCCGGGGCGGCGCCACCACCCCGGCCGTTCCCCGGCGCTACCGGGCGGGGCGGCTCCAGCCGGGGTCGCGTCCGCTCAGGCCCACCGCGCGCTCCAGCAGCGGCGCGTCGTCGGGCACGGCGACGACCGGCCCGAACATGCCCGCGTCCCGGTCGGCCTCCTCGGCGGCGGCGCTGAGCAGGCCGTACGCCGCCTGGAGCGCGGCCGGGTCGGGGCGGTACTCCTGGCCGGTCGCGCGGGCGAGGTCCCAGCCGTGGACGACCAGTTCGTCGGCGACCACGGCGCCGGCGACGTCGCCGGGCAGGTCGATGCCGCCGGCCCGGGTCATGCCGGTCCAGGCGCCGGGGTCGCGCCAGGCCACCGCGAGTTCGCCGAGCGCTCCGGCCAGTTCCTCGCGCCAGCCGGGCCCGATGTCCGGCACGGAGGACTCGGGGGCGGTGTCGGTGGTGGCGCCGAGGTCCTTGCGCGCGGCGTCGCGGAAGGCGACGGACAGGCCGGTCAGGTGGCCGAGCAGGTTGCGGACGGCGAGGTCGGGGCACGGCGTCGGGTCGCCCAGCCGCGCGTCGCTCACACCCTCGGCGAGGCGGGCCAGGACCCGCGTCTGCGGGCCGAGATCGAGGGTCGTGGTGTCGTGGGTCATCGGGTGCTCCTCGGGCGACGGCCGGGCCTGCTCTCCTGGGAGGTAGACCGATCCGGACCGCGGAACTCATCGGCGGCGGGGGCGGCCGGTAGGGCACCTGCCCGATGCCCGGCGCCGGGCCTTAGGGCCACGCTGACCAGGCATGACACCAAGGACGAAGAAGACGCCCCGGACGCGTGGGCCCTGGGCGGTGTCCCGGGTCCTGCGCGACCGCGACGCGGGCCTGTATCTGACCGGGGTGGTGGTGTCCGGCTTCGGCACCTCGGCGATGTGGCTCGTGTCCGGGGTGTGGGTGAAGGACCTCACCGGCTCGGACGGACTCGCGGCGCTGTGCGTGCTCGCGCTGTGGGCGCCGGCCCTGGCCGGCCCGGCGCTGGGCACCGTGGCGGACCGCGTGCGCCGCCGGCCGCTGCTGATCGCCACGAGCCTGCTGACGGCCGGCCTCCTGCTCACGCTGTTCGCCGTCGACTCACCGGACATGCTGTGGCTGCTGTTCGCGGTGCTGTTCGGGTACGGCGCGGCGGGCGTCGTCCACGACGCGGCCGAGGCGGCGCTCGTCGCCGCCACCGTCGAGCCGCGGCTGCTCGGCGACTTCAACGGGCTGCGCACCACCGCCAACGAGGGCATGAAACTGGTGGCGCCACCGGCCGGCGCGGCCCTCTACACGGCGTACGGCGGCCCGGGCGTGGCCCTGCTGGACGCGGCGACGTTCGTGCTGGCCACGGGCGTGTACGCGGCCCTGCGGGTACGCGAGGCGCCGCCGCCCCGCCCCGCGGTGAACGGATGGCGGCAGGCGGCCGAGGGCGCCCGCCTGCTGTGGGGCCACCCCCGGCTGCGCCCGCTCGTCCTCGCCGGCGGCGCCACGATGCTGTGCGCCGGCGTCAACGGCGCCACGGTCTACGCCGTCGTGGACCGCCTCGGGCACTCCCCCACGTACGCGGGTGCGCTGTACGCCGTCCAGGGGGCCGGGTCCGTGACGGTGGGGCTGCTGGCCGGGCCCGCCCTGCGGCGACTGGGCGGGCGCCGCTTCGCCGCCGCCGGGATCGCCCTGTTCGCGGTGGCGGTCGCGGCGCGGGCGGTCCCCAGCGACGCGGTGGCCCTGGTCTCCGGCGCGGCGATCGGCGCGGGGCTGCCCGCGGTGCTGATCGCCGCGCTGACCGCGGTCCAGCACGAGACGCCCGGACCGCTCCTGGGCCGGGTCACCGCGACGGCCGGCTCCCTCGTCTTCGCCCCGAACGTCCTGGGCCTGGCGGCGGGAGCGGCCCTGGTGGAGCCGGTGCCCCCGCGGTTGCTGCTGCCCGCCCTGGGCGTCGCCCTGCTGACGACGGCGGCGCTCATCGCCCGCCGCCCGCGGGGGAGTCCCGGCCGCACGCGGCTGTGACGGCCCGGCGGGGCCGCCCGTGAGCCCGGGGCCGAACCACGGCGTCCGGCTCTGCCGCCCTCCGGCTCACCGCTCCGCGAGTGCCGACCGCACCCCCCTCAGGTCGGCGTCCGACGCCAGGCCCGCGTGGTACAGGCGCAGTTCCGTCGCGCCCCGTTCGGCGGCGTGGGACGCGTCCGCGGCGAGGGTGGCCGGGCTGCCGCCCATGCCGGAGACCACGGTGAGGTTGGCGGCGAGGACGGCACCGGGGCGGTTCTGCTCGGCGAAGGGCGTCAGCAGGGCCGCGCCGCCCGTGCAGGGCACGACCACGCCGTCCGCGACGGACAGGATGTGCGCGGGGTCGACGCCGGCGTTGGCGCCGCAGTGGTGGGACACGGGGTCGGCGTGGAGCAGGACCTCGAAGTCCGGGGGCGCCGCGGCGCGCACGGCCGCGACCGCCGTCTCCTGGAGGGTACGGGCGGTCTCGTCCCGCCACGCGCGCGTGGCGTTCGCCGGCGCCTCGCCGAGGAGCTTCTCGACGCCCGCCCAGCCCCCGTCCGAGGGCGCCGTCCCCCGCCACACCGGCTCCAGCGCGGCGCGCACGGCGGCGGCCAGTTCGTCGGCGTCGAGGCCCTGACCGCCGTATCCGTCCCGGCAGTCCGGGCAGAAGCAGAGCGACATGAGGTACTGCCCGGCGTCCCCGAGGGCGACCCCGCCGGTCTTGTCGTGGGCGTGCAGGTGGGCGAGCCCGTACCAGCCGAGGGACTCCAGTTCGGTGCCGCGCGCTCCGGGCCGCACCGCCGCCTCGGCGGCCAGGTCGGTGAGGTACGCGCGGGTGGCGGGCTGCGCGACGCACGGCGCCCAGGGGTAGCGGTCGCCGTAGGCGTTGACGACGGAGGTGTGCGGGTGTTCCGCGCCGAGGCGGGAGTTGTGGGCCAGGACCACCCACGTGCTCACCTCCAGGCCCGCCCGCGCGAGGGCGTCGGCGGCCTCGCCCCAGGCGTCGCCGGGCGCCCAGTCACCGGCCCGGTACGGGCGCGGCACGCGGCCCTGCCAGCGGGCGGCGTCCGGCTCGTAGAGCACGGCGGCGTGCTCGGCGGTGACGACGCGGTGGCGGGGGTGACGGGGGGTGAGCGCGCGGGTCGAGTGGTACGCGGAGGCGAGCGTCACCTGGGACACACCGAGGTCCGCCACGCGCGCGGGGGCGTCCGGGTCGCCGTTGACGTCCCACGGGTAGACGAACGCCGACGCCTTCACTTGCCCTCCCCCGGGACGGACTCCGCGTCGAGCAGCGCGTAACCCCGCTCGATGATCCGGGCGAGCTGCTTCACGTGGTCCTCGGCCGGCTCCTGCAACGGCGTCCGCACCTCCCCCACGTCCAGGCCGCGCAGCCGTACGCCCGCCTTGACCAGGGCGACGGCGTACCCGCGGCCCTGGGCGCGCAGTTCGACGAACGGCCGGTAGAAGCCGTCGAGCAGACGGTGGGCGAGCGCGTCGTCGCCGGTGCGCAGTGCCCGGTGGAAGGCGAGGGCGATCTCGGGGGCGAAGCAGAACGCGGCGGAGGAGTACAGGGTGACGCCGAGCGCGCGGTAGGCGAGCTGGGTCTGCTCGGCGGTCGGCAGGCCGTTGAAGTACAGGAAGTCGCCGCCGGGCAGCGCGGTGCGCACGGCACTGATGACGCGCTGCATCAGGTCGAGGTCGCCGAGCCCGTCCTTGAGGCCGAAGATCCCGTCCGTGCGGGCCAGTTCGACCACGCTCTCCGGGGTGAAGACGGCGTTGTCCCGCTGGTAGACGATCACGGGGAGGGAGGTCGCGGCGGCCACCTCCCGGTAGTGCCGCACCAGCCCCTCCTGGCCAGCGACCACCAGGTAGGGCGGCATGGCCAGCAGTCCGTCGGCGCCGGCGGCCTCGGCGAGGCGGGCGTGGCGCACGGCGAGGGCGGTGCCGTAGCCCGCGCCCGCCACCACGGGCACCCGGCCCGCCGTCTCCTCGACCGCCGCGCGGACGCAGACCTCGAACTCCTCCGGCGTGAGGGCGTGGAACTCGCCGGTGCCGCAGCAGGCGAACACGGCGGCGGCCCCGGCCTCGACCCCCTGGCGCACATGGGTGCGGTAGGCGTCGAGATCGAGGCCGCCGTCGGGGCCGAACGCCGTGACGGGGAAGAACAGCGGCCCGCTGGGGGCCGTGATCCGTTCGGCGAGAGGGGCTGAGGTCACGGGCGCTCCCCATTCTCATACTCATGATTCGCGTCTATATTTCTGAACGCGACCACGCTAAGCCGCCCCGTGTGCACCGTCAAGCAGGGCGCCCTCTTGACGGCCCACCACCCATTCCTTAGCGTGTCCACGCATATGAACGCCAGGCACGCACCCGCACGACTGCCGCCGCAGCAGACCTAGGAGTCCCGAGGATGCCCGCTCCCCGCACCGTCCTGCTCACCGGCGCCGCCGGCGGCCTCGGCACCCTGATGCGGGACCTGCTGCCCGCCCACGGCTACGCACTGCGCCCGCTCGACCTGCGCCCCGTCGAGGGCGAGCCGGACGCGATCGTCGCCGACCTCGCCGACCGGGACGCGCTGCGTGAGGCGGTCCGCGGCGTCGACGCGATCATCCACCTCGCGGGCATCTCTCTGGAAGCCCCCTTCGAGAAGATCCTCAAGGCGAACATCGAGGGCACGTACAACCTGTACGAGGCCGCCCGCGAGGAGGGTGTCCGCCGCGTCGTCTTCGCCTCCTCCAACCACGCCGTCGGCTACACCCCGCGCCCCCGCGGCGACGACCCCCTCATCCCGGTCGGCACGCCGCGCCGCCCGGACACCTTCTACGGCCTGTCCAAGTGCTTCGGCGAGGACCTGGCCCAGCTCTACTGGGACAAGCACGGCATCGAGACCGTCTCCGTCCGCATCGGCTCCTGCTTCCCCGAGCCGACCAGCGTGCGCATGCTCTCGGTGTGGATGAGCCCCGCGGACGGCGCCCGCCTCTTCCACGCCGCCCTCACCGCCGAGAACGTCGGGCACACCGTCGTCCACGGCTCCTCGGCCAACACCCGCCTGTGGTGGGACCTCACCTCCGCGCGGGCGCTCGGCTACGAGCCGCAGGACGACTCCGAGCCGTACGCCGCCAAACTCGTCGCGGAACAGGGCGCGCTCGACCCGGACAACCCGGCACACGCGTACCTGGGCGGCCACTTCGTGACCGACCCCCCGATCTGGCCGTACTGACCGGAACACGACCCCACGAGAAGCGGACGGGCACCGAACGGGCCCGTCCGCTTCCGTATGCGGGCATCCGCCCTGCCCGTTCTCACCCCGTCCCGCGCTCAGCCCCAGGTCCGAGACGGGCAGCCGGTGCCACAAACGGGCCCACACGGGCAGTATCGGGTCCGCAACAGACCTGGTCAGTGCCGCTCGACCGCTGTAGAACTTCCCCCACGGGCCCGAACGGGCAACGACACGGCGACGGGGCGGTGAGGCAGGTGTTCGGCATGGGCACGAGGACGGCGGAAGAACGCCAGCGCGAGATCGTGCGGGTCGCCCGCGCCACCGGTTCGGTCGACGTCACCGCGCTCGCCACCGAGCTGGGCGTCGCCAAGGAGACCGTACGCCGGGACCTGCGCGCGCTGGAGGACCACGGCCTGGTCCGCCGCACCCACGGCGGCGCCTATCCGGTGGAGAGCGCCGGGTTCGAGACCACGCTCGCCTTCCGCGCCACCAGCCACGTGCCCGAGAAGCGCCGGATCGCCTCCGCCGCCGCCGAACTGCTGGGCGACGCGGAGACCGTCTTCGTGGACGAGGGCTTCACCCCCCAGCTGATCGCCGAGGCCCTGCCCCGGGACCGGCCGCTGACCGTGGTCACCGCGTCCCTGCCGGTCGCCGGCGCCCTCGCCGAGGCCGACGACACCTCCGTCCTGCTGCTCGGCGGCCGGGTCCGTCCGGGCACCCTGGCCACCGTCGACCACTGGACGACGAAGATGCTGGCCGGCTTCGTCGTCGACCTGGCGTACATCGGCGCCAACGGCATCTCCCGCGAGCACGGCCTCACCACCCCCGACCCCGCGGTCAGCGAGGTCAAGGCGCAGGCCATCCGGGCCGCCCGCCGCACCGTGTTCGCCGGCGCGCACACCAAGTTCGGGGCGGTGAGCTTCTGCCGGTTCGCGGAGGTCGGCGCCCTGGAGGCGATCGTCACCAGCACGCTGCTGCCCACCGCCGAGGCACACCGCTACTCCCTGCTCGGACCGCAGGTCATCCGCGTCTGAAACCCGACCCGCTCCCCGCACCGCACACCCTCACGCCCATGGCACACCCACACCTTTCCATGCCCCATACCTCCCCATATGTTCAGGAGCGATCCATGCGAACCCAGAGCCGACGGAGGCCGCGAGCCACGCTCGCCATGGCCGCCGCAGGGACGCTGCTCGCCCCGCTGCTCACCGGCTGCTGGGTCGGGGCGGGCGGCGCCGGATCCGGCGGCAACGCCATCAACGTCCTGATGGTCAACAACCCGCAGATGGTCGAGTTGCAGAAACTCACCGCCGACCACTTCACCAAGGAGACCGGCATCAAGGTGAACTTCACCGTGCTGCCGGAGAACGACGTCCGCGACAAGATCAGCCAGGACTTCGCCAACCAGGCCGGCCAGTACGACGCCGCCACCCTCTCCAACTACGAGATACCGATCTACGCCCGCAACGAGTGGCTCCAGCCGATGGACCCCTACGTCGCCGAGGACCCGGCGTACGACGAGAAGGACGTCCTCGGCCCGATGCGCGAGTCCCTCACCGGCGACGACGGCAAGCTCTACGGCCAGCCCTTCTACGGCGAGTCGTCCTTCCTGATGTACCGCAAGGACGTCTTCGCCAAGGAGGGCCTGGAGATGCCCGAGCACCCCACCTGGACCCAGGTCGCCGACCTCGCGGCCCAGCTGGACGGGGCCGAACCCGGCATGAAGGGGATCTGCCTGCGCGGGCTGCCCGGCTGGGGCGAGCTGATGGCACCCCTGACGACGGTCGTGAACACCTTCGGCGGCACCTGGTTCGACAAGGACTGGCAGGCCCGCCTCGACTCGCCCGAGTGGGAGAAGGCGACGAAGTTCTACGTCGGCCTGGTCCGCGAACACGGCCAGTCCGGCGCCGCCCAGTCCGGATTCGCCGAGTGCCTCAACAACATGACGCAGGGCAAGGTCGCCATGTGGTACGACGCCACCTCGGCGGCCGGGTCCCTGGACGCCGCGAAGTCGCCGGTCAAGGGCAAGGTCGGCTACGCGCCGGCCCCGGTCGAGAAGACGGACTCCTCCGGCTGGCTCTACACCTGGGCCTGGGGCATCCAGAAGGCCTCCCGCAACGCCGACAAGGCCTGGAGGTTCGTCTCCTGGGCGTCCAGCAAGGAGTACGAGCAGCTGGTCGGCAAGGAGATCGGCTGGTCCAACGTCCCGGCCGGCAAGCGCGCCTCGACGTACGAGAACCCGGCCTACGCCAAGGAGGCCGCCGCCTTCCAGGAGATGACCAAGGAGGCCATCGAGGGCGCGAAGCCGGGCGATCCCGGCGTCCAGCCGCGGCCCGCGCCCGGCATCCAGTTCGTCGGCATCCCCGAGTTCACCGACCTCGGCACCAAGGTCTCCCAGGAGATCAGCGCGGCCGTCGCCGGACGCCAGTCCGTCGACGAGGCCCTGAAGAAGTCCCAGCAGCTCGCCGAGAAGATCTCCGAGGAGTACGAGGGACGATGACCGCCACGACCACGGCCCCCTCGGCCGCCCCCGACCAGACCCGCCCCACCGTCCGCCCGCCGTCCTCCCGGCTGCGCGCCTGGGCCACCCGCGCCCCTCTCCTCCCCGCCCTGATCTTCATGATCGCGGTCACCCAGCTGCCCTTCGTGGCGACCCTGGTGATCTCCTTCTTCGACTGGAACTCCCTCTATCCGGACGCCCGGCACTTCACCGGCTTCGCCAACTACGGCGACGTCCTCGGCGACGCGGACCTGCGCCAGTCGGTGTGGACGACGATCCTGCTGACGGTGGCGGTGGTCCTGGCCAGCCTCGTCCTCGGCCTGGCCCTCGCCCTGCTCCTCGACCGGCGGTTCAAGGGCCGGGGCGTGGTCCGCACCCTGCTGATCGCGCCGTTCCTGGTGGTCCCGGTGGCCGCCGCCCTGCTCTGGAAGCACGTCCTCTACAACCCCGAGTACGGCCTGCTCAACGGGCTGCTGCACTACGTGGGCGGCCCGCAGCCGGACTGGATCTCCAACACCCCGCTGCTCGCCGTCGAGTTGTCACTGATCTGGCAGTGGACGCCCTTCATGATGCTCATCCTGCTGGCCGGCCTGCAAAGCCGCGACCAGCAGCAGATCGAGGCCGCCCGGGTGGACGGCGCGGGCGACTGGCAGATCTTCGTCCACCTCACCCTCCCCCACCTGCGCCGCTACCTGGAACTGGGCGCCCTGCTCGGCTCGATCTACATCGTCCAGAACTTCGACGCCGTCTTCACCATCACCTCCGGCGGCCTGGGCACGGCCAACCTGCCCTACACCGTCTACCAGAGCTTCTACCAGGCCCACGAGAACGGCCTCGCCTCGGCCGCGGGCGTCCTGGTCGTCATCGGCTCGATCATCATCGCCACCTTCGCGCTGCGCGTGGTGTCGTCCCTGTTCCGCGAGGAGGCCGGCCGCGCATGAGTGCCACCGCCGTACGACCCGCCACCACCACCGCCAAGCCGGCCCGGACCCGCCGCAAGGCCGGCGCCGGACTGGGCCTGGTGGCCTGGCTGGCCGGCATCGTCTTCTTCCTGCCCATCGCGTGGATGGCGCTGACCTCCTTCCACTCGGAGGCGGACGCCGCCACCAACCCGCCGTCCTTCGCCGCGTCGCTCACGCTGGACGGCTACCGCGAGTTCTTCGGCGCGGGCGGCGGTGCCAGCCCCTGGCCCGCGCTGATCAACTCTGCGGTGGCGTCGGTCGCCTCGACCCTCTTCGTCCTGGTGCTGGCCCTGCCCGCCGCGTACGCCCTGTCCATCCGGCCGGTGAAGAAGTGGACGGACGTCCTGTTCTTCTTCCTGTCCACCAAGATGCTGCCAGTGGTGGCGGGCCTGCTGCCGATCTACCTGTTCGCCAAGAACACCGACATGCTGGACAACATCTGGCTGCTGGTCATCCTCTACACGTCGATGAACCTGCCGATCGCGGTGTGGATGATGCAGTCCTTCCTCGCCGAGGTCCCGGTCGCGATCATCGAGGCGGCCCGGGTGGACGGCGCGAAGCTGCCCACGATCCTGGTCCGCGTGGTCGCCCCGATCGCCCTGCCGGGCATCGCCGCCACCTCCCTCATCTGCTTCATCTTCAGCTGGAACGAACTGCTCTTCGCCCGGGTGCTGACGGGCGTGGTCGCCGAGACCGCCCCCGTCTTCCTGACCGGCTTCATCACCAGCCAGGGCCTCTTCCTGGCCAAGGTGTGCGCCGCGTCGCTCGTCATCTCCCTGCCGGTGCTCGCCGCGGGGTTCGCCGCCCAGGACAAACTGGTCCAGGGCCTGTCGTTGGGAGCCGTGAAATGAAGGCCGCCGTCATCGAGTCCGTGGGCCGCGCCGTCGTCACCGAGGTCCCGGACCCGACGCCAGGTCCCCGGGACGTCGTCGTCGAGGTCGCCGCCTGCGGCCTGTGCGGCACCGACCTGCACATCCTCCAGGGCGAGTTCGCGCCCAAGCTCCCCATCGTGCCCGGCCACGAGTTCGCCGGCGAGGTGGTCGGCGTCGGCGCCCAGGTCACCGAGGTGTCCGTCGGCGACCAGGTGGCGGTCGACCCCTCCCTGTACTGCTTCGAGTGCCGCTACTGCCGCAACGGCCACAACAACCTCTGCGAGCGCTGGGCCGCCATCGGCGTCACGACGGCGGGCGGCGCGGCGCAGTACGCGGTGGCCCCCGTGGCGAACTGCGTGAAGCTCCCCGAGCACGTCCGCACCCAGGACGCGGCCCTGATCGAACCGCTGTCCTGCGCGGTCCGCGGCTACGACGTCCTCCAGTCCCGCCTGGGCGCCCACGTCCTCATCTACGGCTCCGGCACGATGGGCCTGATGATGCTGGAGCTGGCCAAGCGGACCGGCGCGGCCAGCGTCGACATGGTCGACCTCAACCCGGCGCGCCTGGAGACGGCCCGCGGCCTCGGCGTCACGGGGTCGGCCGCGACGCCCGACGAGCTGGACCGCCCCCAGGGCTGGGACCTCGTCATCGATGCCACGGGCAACGCGGCGGCGATCCAGGACGGCCTGGACCGCGTCGCCAAGGCGGGCACCTTCCTCCAGTTCGGCGTCGCCGACTACGCGACCCGCGTGCAGATCGACCCGTACCGCGTCTACAACCAGGAGATCACCATCACCGGCTCGATGGCCGTCCTGCACAGCTACGAGCGCGCGGCGGAGCTGTTCGCGAACGGCGTCCTCGACCCGGACGTCTTCATCAGCGACCGCATCGAACTGGCCCGCTACCCCCAGGCCCTGGAGCAGTTCGCGGCAGGAGTGGGCCGCAAGATCGTGGTCGTGCCCTAGGCAGCCCTTCGTCTTTCAGCCCGTCCGGCGTTTGAGGACGAGGCCGAAGGCCGAAAAGGGGGGGTCTGGGGGCGCAGCCCCCCAGGGACGGGAAGGGAAGGGGCGGCGGGGGCGAAATCCCCTGGGCCGGCCGCCCCGTGCCACCGTACGATCCCTCGCATGCCCGGACCCCACGGCTTCGCCTACACCGCCACTGCGAACGGCACCGTCCACATCACCCACCACAACCACCCCGCCACCACCCTCAACGGCTCCCGAGCCGCCCGCTTCCTCCAAGAGGTCACCGCGGGCGATCCGCAGCTGGTCATGGCCCGCTGGACGGGAAACTACAAGCGCGGCAACGAACGCACGGCCCGCGACCACCCCCGCAACCGCCGCTGACCCGATTGGCCGCCGGGTAAGGGAACGGTAAAACGCGCTCGCTCGTTCACCCGGCATGACAGCTATGACCCCCGGCTCGAACATCCCCCTCTCCGCCGCCCGCGTGACGGTGGACGTCGCCGCTCCCGTGCGGCTCGACGTCTCGGGCCTGCTGCTCACCGCCGACGGCAAGGTGCGCTCCGACGACGACTTCATCTTCTACAACCAGCCCACCGGCCAGGGCGTGACCTACCGCTCCGGCGGCGGCACCGCCCCGGACGCGATCGTGGTCGACACCGCCGCCGTCCCGCCGGGCATCGAGAAGATCGTCGTCACCGCGAGCCCGGACGCCGCGGGCCAGACCTTCCAGGGCATCGAACCGACCGCCACCATCCGCAACGCCGACGACCAGTCCGTCCTCGCCACCTTCACGCCCCCGCAGCTCGGCGCCGAGACCGCGCTGGTCATCGTGGAGGTCTACCTGCGCAACGGCGCCTGGAAGGCCCGCGCGGTCGGCCAGGGGTACGCCAACGGCCTGGCCGGCATCGCCACCGACTTCGGTGTCACAGTGGAGGAGCCCGCCCCGGCCGCTCCCCCGGCCCAGCCCCGGGCGGTCACCCCGCCGCCCCCGCCGGCCGCCGCGCCCACGATGCCCGCCGCTCCGCCGGCGGCGCCGCCGGCACCGCCCGCCCCCGCCCCGGGCGCCGGGAAGATCAACCTGGACAAGGGCCGGGTCAGCCTCCAGAAGAACCAGACGGTGTCCCTCGTCAAGGGCGGCCGGCCGGTGCTTTCGCAGGTCAAGATGGGTCTCGGCTGGGAGCCTGCGTACCGCGGCAAGGACATCGACCTGGACGCGTCGGTCATCGCCTACGGCCCGCAGCGCAACCACATCGACAGCTGCTACTTCGGCAAGCTCTCGATCGTGAACGGCGCGATCAAGCACTCCGGCGACAACCTGACCGGCGAGGGCGGCGGCGACGACGAGGTGATCGTCGTCGACCTCGGCCGGCTCCCGCAGGAGGTCAGCGGCCTGGTCTTCACGGTGAACTCCTTCTCCGGCCAGAAGTTCACGGAGGTCGCCAAGGCCTACTGCCGCCTCATCGACGCCGCGAGCGGCGAGGAGCTGGTCCGCTTCGACCTCACCAGCGCCGAACCGCAGACCGGCGTGATGATGGCGAAGCTGATCCGCCAGTACTCCGGCGAGTGGGAGATGACCGCCATGGGTGACTTCGTCAAGTCCCGCACGGTCCGGGGCATGGTGAAGCCGGCCGCGCAGGCGCTGTAGGCGACCGGGGCCACCTGGGGGCGCCCGGCCGCGGCGCCCCTAGACCTGCCCCAGTCCCTGCCCCAGTCCCTCCATGAGCAAAAGCAGGTACCGCCGTACGGCCGTCCCGTCCACCTCGTCGGCCGCCTCGGCCGCCGTCACCACGCCGTGCAGCAGCCGCAGCACCTCGACCGGCTCCACGTCGGCCCGCAGCGCACCGGCTTCCTGCGCGGCCCGCACCAGCCGGGTCGCCGCGCCGCGCACACAGTCGCCGCACGCGGGTCCCCCGCCGGTGACGGCCGTACCGAGCAGCGCCTTGAGGCCGCGCACCTGGAGCATCCCGACGGCCAGCTCGTCGAGCCACGCCATGAGCGCCGCCCCGGGCGGCCCGGCGGCCGCGATCACGTCGGCGCGCGCCGCGATCGCCTCCAGGCGCTCCAGGTAGGCGGCCTCCAGCAGCGCCTGCCGCGTCGGGAAGTGCCGGTAGAGGGTGCCGACGCCGACCCCGGCACGCCGGGCGATGTCGTCCAGGGAGGCACCCTCCCCGTGCTCGGCGAACGCCTCCGCCGCCACCGCCAGCAACCGCTCACGATTACGCCGGGCATCCGCCCGCATGGGCCTGACCTGCGCCACAGCCCCTCCCTGCACAGCGGGCAACCTTCCGGGCACCCTACCGCGCGTGCTCGTCCCGGGCGTCCCAGGGCCAGTCGGCGTCCCGGCCCGCCTCGAGCAGCGGAACCATCCGGAACCCGGCGTCGGAGAGCCCGCCGAAGGTGTGCCGGTTCGCCCGGCCCGACGGACCGTGGCCCGCCCGGTACCCGGCCAGGTTCCAGGTGTAGACGGGCACGTGCGCCGGGACCTGCTCGGTCGGGTCGCCGTGCCTGCTGTACGTGTACTGCTCGTCGGTGACGATCAGCACCCGGTCGTGCTTCTTGTAGTGGCGCCGCACCGCCTCGGTGGTGTCGGTGCCGCCGAGGTCGCCGAAGCGCTCCAGGACCTTCAGCACCGACTCGCCCTTGCGGTAGGTCACGCGGTTGCTCGACGAACCGAACTCGACCAGGTCCGCGTCGGCCGCCCGCAGCGCCAGCGCCGCGCCGAAGACGGCGGCCGCGTCGGCCCGGGTCAGCTCGGAGCGGTCCGACATCCGCGAGTAGAACATCGAGCCCGACCGGTCCACGAGGACCAGCGTCCGGCCGCCCAGCGCGGGCACGTTGGCCAGCGAGTGGCCGAGCGCCCGCTCCAGCGGGTACGACCAGCGCAGCGACGGCGCGTGCCGGTAGGCGGCGAGGTAGCGGAAGGGGAACTGCCGCGAGCGTGCCACCTCGGCCGGGTCGCCGATCCGCGCCGCGACCCGGGCAGCGACCTCGTCCGAGACACCGGCCTCGTCGAAGTTCCGCAGGTTGCGGACGAGCGCCATCGCTCCCATGGACGGGATCACCGCTTCCCAGGCGGCCTTGTCCATCGGCCCCTGGAGCCAGCCGGCCAGCATCTCCCACGTGATGCCCGCCGCCGCGAGCCGCTCGGCACCGTCGGGTGCCGTGACCACCGCTCGCCGCTCGGGGGCGGGCAGCGCCATCAGCTCGCGGTGCGCGGTCAGGACGCGGTTCGAGGCGGGCGGCACCGCGGTGTCCGGGTTGTGCCGGCGGTCGAGGGCGTACTGGAACAGCTCGCCCTGCCACGGCTTGTCGGGGTCGGGCGCCGCGTGCACCAGGTTGAGGATGTCGCCGAAGCGGTAGCCCTTGGACGCGGTGTCGTACTTCAGCAGCGACTTGCCGTGGTAGAGCCGCCGTACGGCGTCGGCGATCCCCCGCTTGACCGGCTTCGGCACGGCGCGGCCGTAGGTCGCGGTCCAGTAGGCGAGCAGTTCACCGGGCTCGTCTGGACGCCGCAGCACGGAGGCGACGACCTGCCGGTTCGCCGGTCCTTCGGTGACACCGTGGTCGAGCCGCGCCTTGACGTACTCGGCGGCGCCGACGATCGAGGCGGTGCGCAGGTTGCCCTCGCCGCGCAGCCAGCCGAGCAGGCCGGCCGTCCAGGACGGGTCGGCGACCGCGAGTTCGCGCACCAGCGTGACGAAGCGCTCGTCGCGGGCGGCGCCGGACTCGTAGAAGGTCTGCTGGGAGACGAAGTTGGCGACCGCGAGCAGGTACAGCTCGGAGCGCGCGTCGCGCTCGGTGCCCCGGCCGCCCTCGCAGGTGCGCAGCACGCGGCCCGTCGAGGTCACGCGCGAGGTGGGCTGCGCCTTCGCGGTCCTGGTGTTGAAACGCGCCATGGTGAATTCCCCCGAATTCTCGAAAGCTCGAAATCCCGAACATTTCCGGAGGGAGACACGGCAGCAGAAGGGTGCCCGAGGCCAGAATCGGCGACGGGACTGTGCGGATGCTCTGCCGAATTGAGCTACACCGACCCGAAGTCGATGACGGGATTCGAACCCGCAACCGTCCGATCAAAGGAAGTATCCGCTGCCTGCGCACCAGGCACCCTTCGACTGCTGGGCCTCCCGAGATCAAGTGGGCAGCGGCATGGGATTCTTTTGAGAGAAGAAGTAGCCGCGGCCCGCGCACCGGGAGGTGCATGAAGTTGTGGGTGTCCAGAGTTCAGGTCGGCGGAACCGACAAGGTGCTCCAACCCCTGAGCTACACCGGCGCGTTGTGCCGGTGACGGGACTCGAACCCGCGACCGCCCCATTATCAGTGGAAGTAGGTCCTGCCTTCGCACCTGGACGTTCATCACTCTAAAAGGGCGGCCGCCGTTCGGGCGAGCGAATTAGTTACCGGCGCTTCTGGCGCTTCCACGGCCCCGTGATCGCCAGCATGATGCCGGGCGTCTGGATGTTGGCGTACAGGGTGCGGCCGTCGGGAGAGAAGGTGACGCCGGTGAACTCGCTGTACGAAGGGTCGTCCTCGTCGCCGACGTTCAGTTCGTTGCGGGCGATGGGGTAGGTGCGCCCGCTGTCGGTCGCGCCGAAGAGGTGCTGGACGCCCTCGCCGTCCTCGGCGATGACCAGGCCGCCGTACGGGGAGACGGTGATGTTGTCGGGGCCGTCGAAGGCGCCGTCGGCGGACGGGTCGGCGTTGACGCCGAGGAGGACCTTCAGCGTCAGGGTGCGGCGCTTGGCGTCGTAGAACCAGACCTGCCCGTCGTGCGGGCGGCCCGGGCTCTCGTCACGGGCGTAGGAGGAGACGATGTACGTGCCGCCGTCCGCCCACCACATGCCCTCCAGCTTGCGGGCGCGGGTGACCTCCCCGGCGGCGAACTGCTTGCGCACCGAAGTGGTCCGCGCGTCGCGGTCGGGGACGTCGACCCAGTCGACGCCGTAGACCGTGCCGGTCCTGGTCGCCCGGGAGAGGTCGTCGACGAACTTGCCGCCGGAGTCGAAGCACTTGAAGGCCTGGAGGACCCCGGCGTCGTCGGCGAGGCCGCGCAGCCGCCCCCGGCCGTGCCGGAAGTGCTCCGGCGGGGTCCAGCGGTAGAGCAGTCCGTTGGGTCCCGAGGCGTCCTCGGTGAGGTAGGCGTGCCCGCGCTTGGGGTCGATGACGACGGCCTCGTGGGCGTAGCGGCCGAGCGCCTTGACCGGCTTGGGGTCGCGGTTGGCGCGCCGGTCCTCGGGGTCGACCTCGAAGACGTAGCCGTGGTCCTTGGTCATCCCCTCCTCGCCTGCCCGGTCCTCGGTCTCCTCGCAGGTCAGCCAGGTGCCCCACGGGGTGCTGCCGCCGGCGCAGTTGGTGGCGGTGCCCGCGATGCCGACCCATTCGGCGACGTGGCCGCCGCGCCGGACCTCGACGACGGTGCAGCCGCCGGCGGCGGCCGGGTCGTAGACGAGGCCCTCGGTGAGCGGGACGGGGTGCGGCCAGTCGTCGCGGTGGCCGCCGAGTTCGTGGTTGTTGACGAGGAGGGTGGTGCCGCGCGGGCCGTGGAAGGCGGCGGTGCCGTCGTGGTTGGAGGGGGTGTACTCGCCCGACTCCAGCCGGGTCCGCCCGGAGTAGGTGATGATCTCGTAGCGGAAGCCGGCGGGCAGCGCGAGGATGCCGTCGGGGTCGGGGATCAGCGGCCCGTAGCCGACGCCACCGTGGTGGTGGTCGTGGTCGTGCCCGCTGCCGTGCTCGTCCGCCGCGCTCTCGGCCTCCGTGGACGCGAGGGCGTTCGGGGCGGTCGCGAGGGCGCCGACGCTGCCCGCCAGTGCCACTCCGGCGCCGGTGAGCGCGGATCGACTGGCGAAGTCCCTGCGGGTGAGCGACATGGTGTCTCCTGTGACGGTGGGCGTGCCGTGGAGGGTGGCGGACCTCGGTCCGGCGTCACGGTTCCGTCCGTGGCTGAACAGGGATCCCGCCCGTCACTGAACGGGAGTTGAACTGGCGGAGACCTCTCCCCGCACGCCCGGGCCGTGCCGCTCAGCCGCCCTGCTGCGACCGTGCCTTGAACGCCGCCTTCCGGGCCTCCTTGGCGATCTTCTTGTCGGGGTGCAGCCGCCCCATCGCCTCCAGGACGTCCGGTGTGGCGGGGTGCTCGACCCGCCAGGCCGTGTCGAAGAACCCGCTGTGCTGCCGGGCCAGGCCCTCCACCAGGGCCCGCAGTTCCTCGGAGTTGCCCTCGGCCGCGAGCTGCGCGGCGAGGGTGTCGATGGTCAGCCAGAAGACCATCTCCTGCGGCGGCGCCGGCACGTCCCGCGCACCGTGCTCGGTGAGCCACACCCGGGCGAGGCCGCCCAGTTCGGCGTCGCCGAGGACCTCGCGCAGCGCGGGTTCGGCCTCCTTGCCGACCAGCGAGAGGGCCTGCTGGCAGCGGAGCCGGCGCAGGGGTGCGCCGGGGTCGGAACCGCGGGCCGCCGCGAGCAGCTCGCGGGCGGCGTCGAGCGGGCTCCGCCCGGCCAGCCACAGCTCGGTCTCGGCGTGCGCGGCGGCGGGCGGGAAGGGCGCGGTGCCGTCGAGGAGCGCGTCGGCGCCCTTGTCGGCCAGGTCACCGACGGCCGGTGCGTCGAAGCCGGCCTCCAGGAGCCGGGCGCGCAGTCCGTACAGTCCGAGCGGGGTGAGCCGCACCATGCCGTAGCGGGCGACGTCGGTCTCGTCGACGGGTGCCGCGGGTTCCTCGTCGGCGTCGGCCATCAGGGCCTCGTCGACCGGCTGGTACTCGACGAGCCCGACCGGTTCCAGCAGCCTGAACTGGTCGTCCAGGCGCATCATCGCGTCCGACACCTGCTCCAGCACCTCGTTGCTGGGCTCGCCCATGTCGCTGGGCACGATCACGGAGGCGGCCAGCGCGGGCAGCGGCACCGGGGCCTCGCCGGGGCCGTCCTCGCCGACGGTGAGCAGGTAGAGGTTGCCGAGCACGCCGTCGAGGAACTCTGCCTCGGCCTCCGGGTCCCAGTCGAGGGAGGACAGGTCGACCTCGCCGCCCTCGGCCATGGCGTCGACCAGGTCGTCGAGGTCGGGGACGCTCGCGTCGGCGAGGACGGCCTCCAGGGCGGTGACCCACAGCCCGAGCACGTCCTGCGGCGAGCCGCCGGTCAGCAGGGCGAGGTCCTCGCCCGCGGCGACGGTGCCCGCCTCCTCGTCGGTGATCTCGACGAGGCCGGTGTCGACGGCGATCCGCCATGCCTCGCTCGCGTACGCCGCCGCGTCGTCGCCGGTCAGTCCGAGCTGCTCGGCGGCGGCCGGGAGCTGTTCCTCGGCGAGTCCGCCCCCGGCGTCGACGCGGGTGTCCGCCCCGGCCCAGCGGGCCAGCCGCGCGGCCCGGGCGAGGACCGGCGTGGACAGTGCCTCGCGGGCCAGCTCCGCTTCGGTGCGCAGCCGTGCGGGCGGCAGGGTGGAGCTGTCTGACATCGGCTGTTTCTCCTCGCGCGCCTTGACCGCCGTACGGCCGAATCCGGATGCCGTACGGCTCGACGGCCCAGCCTAGACGGGTTTGAACCCATGCCGCCCGGTTCATCTCCCCGTCGGACGGCGTACATGGCCGAAACCTTGACAACTCGCGTGGCCAGGCACGAGATTGACGCGCGTAGAAAGCGGGGGGTGAGCGGGGGGACACGTGTGTGACGCGGGTCCGTGCGCCCTGTGGCCCTCCGCCGTCCACCCTCGTCCCGGCGCCACGTCACGTCCCCGGAGGGATCCCGTTGGCCAGCAAGTCCTCCAAGCGCCTCGCCGCGCTCACCGTCGCAGCAGTGTGCTCGGCGGCGTCCACCCTCGTCCTCACCTCGCCCGCGCGGGCCGGCTCCGCATCCGAGGGCCCGGTGCGGGTCCACGACATCCAGGGCACCACCCGTCTGTCGCCGTACGCGGGCAAGCAGGTCGCGGACGTGGCCGGAATCGTCACCGGTGTCCGCGGCTACGGCTCCTCCAAGGGGTTCTGGATCCAGGATCCGCGGCCCGACGCCGACCCGGCCACCAGCGAGGGCGTCTTCGTCTTCACGAACGCGGCCCCGGCGGTCGCCGTCGGTGACGCGGTCACCGTCTCGGGCACGGTCTCGGAGTACGTCCCGGGCGGCACGTCCTCGGGCAACCAGTCGCTGACGGAGATCACCCGCCCCACGGTCACCGTCGTCTCCGGCGGCAACGCGCTCCCGGCGGCGACGACCCTCTCCGCCCGCTCCGTGCCGGGCGCGTACGCCCCCGACGGCGACCCGGCGGCGAACGGGTCCGTCAACGGCCTGCGGCTGCGCCCCGACCGGTACGCCCTGGACCGCTACGAGTCGCTGGAGGGCATGACCGTCCGGGTCACCGACGCCCGGGTGGCCGGCGCCTCCGACCCGTACACCGAGCTGTGGGTCACGGTGAAGCCCTGGGAGAACCGGAACCGCCGCGGCGGCGCCGTCTACGGCTCCTACGACGCCCAGAACACCGGCCGGCTCCAGATCCAGTCGCTCGGCAAGCCGGCCGACTTCCCCGACGCCAACGTGGGCGACACCCTCGCCGGCACCACCGCCGGGCCGCTCGACTACAACCAGTTCGGCGGCTACACGCTGGTGGCGAGCGAGATCGGCGCCCTTCGGAGCGGGGGGACCGAGCGTGAGTCGACCCGCCCGCAGAGCGGCCGGGAACTGGCGGTGGCGACGTACAACGTCGAGAACCTCGACCCCTCGGACGACACCTTCGCCGCGCACGCCGACGCGATCGTGCACAACCTGAAGTCGCCCGACATCGTGTCCCTGGAGGAGATCCAGGACAACAACGGCGCCACGGACGACGGCACGGTGGCCGCCGACGCGACGGTCGGCAGGCTGATCGACGCGATCGCCGCGGCCGGCGGCCCGCGCTACGAGTGGCGGGGCATCGACCCCGTCGACAAGGCGGACGGCGGCGAGCCCGGCGGCAACATCCGCCAGGCCTTCCTGTTCAACCCCGAGCGGGTCTCGTTCACGGACCGCGCGGGCGGCGACGCGACCACCGCGACGGGCGTGCGCAGGGTGCGCGGCGAGGCCGAGCTGACGCACTCCCCGGGTCGTGTCGACCCGGCGAACCCGGCCTGGGAGAACAGCCGCAAGCCGCTGGCAGGCGAGTTCGTCTTCCGCGGCCGCACCGTCTTCGTCATCGCCAACCACTTCAACTCCAAGGGCGGCGACCAGGGCCTGACGGCGCAGTACCAGCCGCCGTCGCGCTCCTCGGAGACCCAGCGCCACCTCCAGGCGAAGGCCGTGAACACCTTCGTCAAGGACATCCTCTCCGCGCAGCGGAACGCCGACGTCGTCGCGCTGGGCGACATCAACGACTTCGAGTTCTCGCAGACCGCGCGCATCCTGGAGGACGGCGGCGCCCTGTGGTCGGCGGTCAAGTCGCTGCCCAGGAGCGAGCGTTACTCGTACGTCTACCAGGGCAACAGCCAGGTCCTCGACCAGATCCTGGTCAGTCCGTCGATCCGGTGGGCGGGGCGGCTGTCGTACGACAGCGTGCACGTGAACGCCGAGTTCCACGACCAGGTCAGCGACCACGACCCGCAGGTGCTGCGGTTCCGTCCGTGACCTGAGCCGTGGTGGGGCGGGTTCAGCGGGGTACGAGGCCGAGGGCGTGGTCGTAGCGGGCGACCGTACTGCTCTTCAGGCCCGGCCAGTTCTGGACCCGCCGCCACGCGGCCGTCGCCGAGCCGATCCCCTCACCGGGTGCGGCGAGGGCGTCGATGTGGGCCTGGGCGCTCTCCCACTCCGCGTAGTTGAGGACGCGGGTGCCGTCGGTGCTGAGGTGGAAGTGGGCGGAGATGCCGCCGGGGTGCTGCTCCGGCTCGCTCTCCAGCGCCTCGAAGACGGCGTCGACCCAGGCGCGCTGCCGGTCGGGGTCGGGGCTCTCGAACTCGACGTCGACGATCACGACGCACCCCGGGACGGGCGCGGTCCCGTTCTCGCGGGTGCCGCTGCGGTAGCGCCGGTACCGGCCGAGGCCGAGCCGTTCGATGCCCGGCACGGCGGTGTCGATCTCGTCGACGCGCTCCTGCCGGTGGGTCTTCGTGAAGGCCTCGTAGGCGTGCTCGCTCGCCCACTGCGAGTGGTGGAGCAGTGTGCTGCCGTCGTGACCCGTGTAGACGTGGTAGCCGAGCAGGCCGTCGGCGGGCCAGGGACGGCGCTCCCAGGTGCGGGCGACGGCGTCGACGGCAAGGCGCTGCCGTTCGGGGGTGCCCACCCGCCAGGTGCTGAAGAAGGGCGACTCGACGTCGGGACGGTCGAGTACGGGGTGTGCGTCGGTACGGCGGGTCATGCCGGCCTCCACTGGTCGGTGGTCGTCGGGTGCACGCACCACCCTGTGACCTCGACCTTGGTTGAGGTCAAGTGCCGCCCCGCGCCACCTCTACGGCCGGTACGACGCGAGCGACGAGGGGCACCCCGTGGGCGGTGTCCCTCGTCGCTCGCGTGCGCATGCGTGCGCAGTGGTTCAGCGGTGCCCCTGCTGGCGGTGGCGCAGCACGCCCGCCGTGGCCAGGGCGCACGCAGCCGCGCCGGCGACCAGCAGCACCCGCGGATGCCCCAGCCCCGTCCGCACGGCGCCGCGCGCCCGGTCCGGCACGTGCTCCTCGGCGGAGTGACCGGCCCGGCCCGCCTTGTCCTGCACGGTGTGGCCCGCGTGCGAGGCGGAACTGCGCAGTTGCACGGTCATGGCGCCGGCCTTGTCCCGCAGGTCGGCTGCCCGGGCCTTGGCGCGGCCCTTCACGTCCGCCTTCCCCGCCAGTTCCTCCACGGTGTCGCCGAGCTGGCTGCGGGTCTGTTCGATCTGCCTGCGCAGTTCGTCGGGGCCCTTGGCCCCGGTGGGCTGCGCGGTGGAACCGGTCCTCGGGCGGTCCCCGCTCGTCGCGTCGGTCATCGATGCGCCCTTTCCCTGATCTGGTCCACGTCGGCCCTGACGCTGCCGAGGGCCTCCTCGGGCTTGGGGGGTACGGCTCGACGGAGCTGGGCGCGACCGGTCGCGGCGAGTATGCCGGCGATCACGAACAGCGCCGCCGTCACGATGAGCGCCGCGGCCCACACGGGCAGAACCAGCGAGAGCGCGGCGGTGGCCGTGCCGGCGAGGGCGAACAGGCCGACGTACGCGACGGCGCCCGCGGCACCGAGCATGCCGCCGCCGCGCCCCGCGCGCTTGCCCTTCTCCGCCAGCTCCAGCTTGGCGAGGGACACTTCCTGGCGCACGAGCCGGGAGAGCTGCTCGGTGGCCTGACCGACGAGTTCGCCCACGGAATGGTGCTCGTCGTGCACCGGCCTGGTGTGCATGGTTCCGGTCACGGTGTACCTCCTCCTCTCGGTTGGAAGCACCCCGGGTACCCCGTGACGCCGGGCACTACCCCTGCCCTGGTCCCGGCCGGGCCGCACCCCCTCCCTACAGCACTCCTTACACATACCTCGTAGAAAAATTAAGTGGAGCTACAGTGTGGGGCTGCCGACACTACTCCCATGACGACAGACGACGACCGCCCCGCCCCTCCCCCCTTCGGCCGTGCCCTGTGCGCGATGATCACGCCCTTCACCGACTCCGGGGCGCTGGACCTCGACGGCGCCCAGCGGCTCGCCGACCGGCTGGTGGCGGCGGGCTGCGACGGCCTGGTGCTGTCCGGCACCACGGGCGAGTCGCCGACCACCACGGACGCCGAGAAGTCGGCGCTGGTGACGGCGGTGCGGGAGGCGGTCGGGAACCGGGCGGCACTGGTCGCCGGGGTGGGTACGGCGGACACGCGGCACACCGTCGAGCTGGCCCTGGCGGCGGAGAAGGCCGGCGCGGACGGACTGCTGGTGGTCGCGCCGTACTACAGCCGCCCGCCGCAGGACGCCCTGGAAGCGCACTTCAGGGAGATCGCGGACGCCTGCGGACTCCCCCTCGCCCTGTACGACATCCCCGGCCGCACCGGCACCCGCATCGAGCCCGACACCCTCGTCCGCCTCGCCGGCCACCCGCGCGTCGTCGCCGTCAAGGACTGCTCCTACGACCTGCTGGGCACCCAGAAGGTCCTGTCCCGCACCGGCCTGGCGTACTACGCGGGCTGCGACGAGCAGATCCTCGCCCTGTACGCGATCGGCGCCACCGGGTACGTCAGCACGGTCGCGAACGTCGTCCCGGGACTGTTCCGCGCCCTCCTCGACGCCTTCGACGCGGGGGACACCGCGGGGGCCGCACGCCTCCAGCGGCGGGCGCTCGCCCTGATCGAGCCGATGATGGCGGCGGGCCTGCCCGGCGCGGTCACCACGAAGGCGCTGCTCTGCGCGCTGGGCCTGCCGTGCGGCCCGGTCCGCGCACCCCTGCGGGCCACGGACCGGCAGACGACCGACGCACTGCTGGCGGCGTACCGGGAACTGACGTCCGAGGCGGCTCAGTTCCAGGCGTAGCCGTCGCCGAACAGCAGGGTGTGCTCCAGTACGTCCTCGGCGGGGTCGTCGATCTGCCCGACGTGGACGTTGAGGAGCCCGACCCGGGGGCCGTTGTGCGAACCGGTGGTCGTCTCGTCGGCGTGCGCGGCTCCCGCCGGAACCCAGCACACCAGCACGGCGGCCCCCGTCCCGGCCAGCCAACGCGCCATGGTCCTCGCCCGCTCGTTCGTCATACCAGGCCCTCGTCTCGTCGGATCGGCGTCTGATCGGACTCTGCGTCCACCCGTTCATCCGCCAAGTCCGCCGCGAGGTCACGGGCCGTCATCCGTACGTGCGGGGGCGCGTGGGGTCGCGATCGTGCGAACGCCCCCTACGGCACCAGGTCGCGCGCCGCCGAGAACGCGTCCGTGGGCTCGTAGTAGGCGTTCCAGACCTCCACGGGGGCCTTCTTGTAGACGAGGAGGAACTGGGTCATCAGGTCCTCCACGGAGGTGGGGTGCGGTTCCTCCTCGTCGTCGATGAACCGTCGCAGGACGGGCTCGATCAGGGTTTCGCCCTGGTCCAGGGCGTCCCGGAGGTCACCGATGCGGGTCATGTCCTGCGTGTTCAGGAAGTGCACCAGGTCCCTGCGGTCCACGGGCGGCACGGGGTCGGAGTCGCCGAGCAGCGGCCAGCCGATCCGGTGGGCGATCTGCCGCACCCGCGCCACCAGGGGATCCTCGCGGATCCACGCCGTCACGGAGTCGACGTTGACCTCCAGGTCGTAGGTGCCGCTGCGCACCTCACGGACGTAGTCGGCGGAGATCCGTTCCCCCTCGAGCCTGATCTTCGAGAACTCCTCGTCCGCCAGCTCGAAGAGGGCACTCAGCCGGAACAGGCGCCGCCGCAACTCCCTGGGGCTGTCCTGGGACTTCTTGTAGTCCAGCTTGTGGTTGACCGCGGCCCACGCGTGCTGGAGCGCGGTCCGTACCTGGATCTCCGCCTTGCGGCCGGCGAACTCCTGCCACTCCAGAAGTGAACTCCGCTTCTCGGCCAGCTCCAGAACCAGATGGAACGACGCGTACCCGAACTCGTTGTCCGCCAGCTCCGCCTGCTTGTCCCCGCTGTGCTCCTCCAGCACGGAGAACTCCTGCCGGATGATGCTGGCGATCCTTTCGACGTCCTCCACGTAGTACGCGATGATGCGGATCCCCGCCAGATCCGTCACCTCGGCCAGCGGATCGTCGTACTTCCCGCCCTTCCGCTGGATCTTCTCCGTGAAACTCGCGACGTCCTTGGCCCTGCCCTCCATCTGCACGTACTCGATGCCGTACGTGTCCAGGACCAGCGCGAGCAGATCCTGGAGCTTGTCGCAGTACCGCTCGTAGGTGTTCCGCACCGCCGAGTAGGCGGCGGTCCAATCCGTCCCGGACCCCGTCTCCTCCTTCACGCACCCCTCCCCCATGTGACCGGACGTCACATCCTCCCAGAGGACCCCGGCCCCGGACGACGCTTCCCCCAGAACCACGAGAGCGCCCTCCCGAACGGCCCGGGGACCGTCCGAGGGGGCGCTGCCCGGTGACCGGGGCGGGTCAGTTGTGGCTGTGGAGGATCTCGTTCAGGCCGCCCCACACCGCGTTGTTCGGGCGGGCCTCGACCGTGCCCGTGACCGAGTTGCGGCGGAAGAGGATGTTGGAGGCGCCGGAGAGTTCGCGGGCCTTGACGACCTGGCCGTCGGGCATCGTCACGCGGGTGCCGGCGGTGACGTAGAGGCCGGCCTCGACCACGCACTCGTCGCCGAGCGCGATGCCCACGCCCGCCTCGGCGCCGACCAGGCAGCGCTCGCCGATGACGATGCGGACGTTGCCGCCGCCGGAGAGGGTGCCCATGGTGGAGGCGCCGCCGCCGATGTCGGAGCCGTCGCCGACGACGACGCCGGCGGAGATACGGCCCTCGACCATCGAGGTGCCGAGCGTGCCCGCGTTGAAGTTGACGAAGCCCTCGTGCATCACGGTCGTGCCCTCGGAGAGGTGCGCGCCGAGGCGGACGCGGTCGGCGTCGGCGATGCGCACGCCCTTGGGGGCGACGTAGTCCGTCATGCGCGGGAACTTGTCGATCGAGGTCACCTGGAGGTGCAGGCCCTCGGCGCGGGCGTTGAGGCGGACCTTCTCGACGTCGTCGACGGCGACCGGGCCCAGCGAGGTCCAGGCGACGTTGGCGAGGTGGGCGAAGATGCCGTCCAGGCTCTGGCCGTGCGGCTTGACCAGGCGGTGGGAGAGCAGGTGCAGGCGCAGGTAGACGTCGTGCGTGTCGACCGGCTTCTCGTCCAGCGAGGAGATGACCGTACGGACCGCGACCACCTCGACACCGCGGCGGGCGTCCGGACCGACCGCGGCGGTCGCGCCGGCGCCGAGAAGGCCGGCGGCCTGTTCGGCCGTGAGGCGCTGGGTGCCGGAGGGGCCCGGCTCGGCGGACAGTTCGGGGGCCGGGAACCAGGTGTCGAGGACGGTGCCGTCGGCGGCGATGGTGGCAAGCCCGGCGGCCACGGCGCCGGTGGTGCGGGGAGCAGTCGTGTCGGTCATGAGGGCAACCTAACCGGCCGCCGCCCACCGATGCGAGCCGACCCCGCGGCCGTCTCGCCCCGCGGTCACCGGCCCGGTGGGGTCGGCGGGATCAGCCGGGCCAGGACCTCCCGGGTGTACTCCTCGTCGTACGGCGTGTCCGTCAGCAGCACCTGGAGGCAGACGCCGTCCATCAGCGCGACCAGCGCCCGCGCCGTGAGCGGGTCCGTGCGGTGGGAGAGCAGGCCGGCGACGCCCTCGGCCCACTCCGCCGCCACCGGACGCAGAGCGGGGCGGCGCAGCGCGGCCAGGTACAGCTCGTACTCCAGTTCCACGCCCGTGCGGTCGCCGGCCAGCCAGTCGCCGAGCACGCGGGCCAGTTCGCCCGGCAGGTCGGCGTCGGGGTCGGACAGGCCCGGGTGCGCGGCCACGACCTTGGCGAAGCCCTCGTTGGCCTGGCGCAGGGCGGCGACCAGCAGCTCGTCCAGGGTCGCGAAGTGGTACGTCGTCGACCCCAGCGGTACGTCCGCCTCGGCGGCGGCCGTGCGGTGGCTGAGGCCGGCGATGCCCTTGCGGCCGACCACCCGGATCGCCGCGTCGATGAGGCGCTGGCGCCGCTCGGGGTCGTAGCGGCGGGACATCAGTGGGCGCCGCCCAGATTGAGGACGACGACCCCGATGATGATCAGCGCGATCCCGGCGGCCTTGGTGAGCGTCATCCCCTCCCCCATGAACGCCACCCCGATCGTGGCGATGGCGGCCGTGCCCACGCCCGCCCAGATGGCGTACGCGGTGCCGACGGACAGCACCTTCAGGGTCTGCGCGAGCAGCGCGAAGGAGAGCACGTACCCGAGCGCCGTCAGCAGCGAGGGGACCAGCCTGCTGAAGCCCTCGCTGTACTTCATGGCGGTGGTTCCGGCGACCTCGGCGGCGATGGCTCCGGCCAGGAGCAGATATCCCATGTGTACGAGCGTACATAACGCAGGGCCCGACGACACGAGAACGGCGACGCCCGATGGGCGTCGCCGTTCTGGAATGCGGTGCGGCTCAGACCGTCTCAGACGTTGAAGCCGAGCGCCCGCAGCTGCTCGCGGCCGTCGTCCGTGATCTTGTCCGGACCCCACGGCGGCATCCAGACCCAGTTGATGCGCAGCTCGCTGACGAGGCCGTCCGTGGCGGACTTGGCCTGGTCCTCGATCACGTCCGTCAGCGGGCAGGCCGCCGACGTCAGGGTCATGTCGATGGTCGCGATGTTCGCGTCGTCGATGTGGACGCCGTAGATCAGGCCCAGGTTGACGACGTCGATGCCCAGCTCGGGGTCCACCACGTCCAGCAGGGCCTCGCGGACCTCCTCCTCGGAGGCAGGCTTCATTTCCACGGTCTCAGTCATGCCGTCGTCTCCTTCTCGGCGTCGGCGACGTCCAGCGCCTGGGCCGTCGCGTCCTTCCAGGCCATCCAGCTCAGCAGGGCGCACTTGACCCGGGCCGGGTACTTCGAGACCCCGGCGAACGCGACCGCGTCCTCCAGGACCTCCTCCATCTCGTCGTCGGGCTCGATCCTGCCCTTGGACTGCATCAGCTCCAGGAAGGTCTCCTGGATCCGCTGCGCCTGGGCGAGGTCCTTGCCGACCAGCAGGTCGTTCAGCACGGAGGCGCTCGCCTGGCTGATCGAGCAGCCCTGGCCCTCGTAGCTGACGTCACTGATCGTCGTGCCGTCGTACTTCACGCGGAGGGTGATCTCGTCGCCGCATGTCGGGTTGACGTGGTGGACCTCGGCGTCGCCATCCCGCAAGCCCCGCCCGTGCGGGTGCTTGTAGTGGTCCAGGATGACTTCCTGGTACATGGAGTCCAGCTTCATGCTCTTCGCTCGTCCCGTCAGCCGAAGAAGTTCCGTACGTGCTCCAGGCCGTCGACCAGTGCGTCGATCTCGGCCGGCGTGGAGTACAGATAGAACGACGCTCGCGTGGTCGCAGGAATTCCGTAGCGCAGGCAGACGGGGCGGGCGCAGTGGTGGCCGACCCGGACCGCGATGCCCTGCTCGTCGAGGACCTGGCCCACGTCGTGGGGGTGGATGTCGCCGAGCGTGAAGCTGATCGCCGCGCCGCGCTCCTCGGCCGTGGTGGGGCCGATGATGCGCAGGTCGGGGACGTCCAGCAACCGCTTGACCGCGTACTCGGTCAGCGCGTGCTCGTGCGCAAGGATCCTGTCCATGCCGATCGACTGCAAGTAGTCGATCGCCGCGCCCAGACCGACCGCCTGCGCGACCGGGGGCGTGCCCGCCTCGAACTTGTGCGGCGCCGGGGCGTACGTCGAGGAGTGCATCGAGACGGTCTCGATCATCTCGCCGCCGCCGAGGAACGGCGGGAGGTCCTCCAGCAGCTCCTGGCGGCCCCACAGGACGCCGATGCCCGTCGGGCCGCACATCTTGTGGCCGGTGAAGGCCACGAAGTCGGCCTGGAGGGCCTGTACGTCCAGCGGCATGTGCGGCGCGGCCTGGGAGGCGTCGACGCACACGAGCGCGCCGACCTCCTGGGCGCGGCGCACGATCGCCTCGACCGGGTTCTGGGTGCCCAGGATGTTGGAGACCAGCACGAAGGAGACGATCTTCGTCTTCTCGGTGATGACCTCGTCGATGTTGGACAGGTCGAGGCGGCCGTCGTCGGTCAGGCCGAACCAGCGGAGCTTCGCGCCGGTGCGCTGCGCGAGCAGCTGCCACGGCACGATGTTGGAGTGGTGCTCCATCTCCGTGATGACGATCTCGGTCTCGTGGTCCACGCGGTACGGCTCGTCGGCCCAGCCCAGCATGTTGGCGACGAGGTTCAGGGACTCCGAGGCGTTCTTGGTGAAGATCACCTCGTCCCGCGAGGGCGCGTTGATGAACTCCGCGACCTTGTCGCGCGCGCCCTCGTACAGCGCCGTGGCCTCCTCGGCGAGGACGTGCACACCGCGGTGGACGTTGGCGTTGTAGCGCTCGTAGTACTCGCTGAGCGCGTCCAGCACCTGTCGCGGCTTCTGGCTGGTCGCCGCGTTGTCCAGGTACACGAGCTTGCGCCCGTCGTGGACCTGGCGGTCCAGGATGGGGAAGTCCTTGCGGATCGCCTCAGTGTCGAGGAGGCCCGGCAGCTGTGTCACTCGGATGCGCCACCCTTCGTGTATGCCTCGTAGCCCTCGGCCTCGAGCTTGTCGGCCAGCTCGGGGCCGCCGGACTCGGCGATCCGGCCGTTGGCGAAGACGTGGACGTGGTCGGGCTTGATGTAGCGCAGGATGCGCGTGTAGTGGGTGATCAGCAGGGTGCCGACCTCACCGGTCTCGCGGACGCGGTTGACGCCCTCGGAGACGACCCGCAGGGCGTCGACGTCGAGGCCGGAGTCGGTCTCGTCGAGGATCGCGACCTTCGGCTTGAGCAGCTCCAGCTGGAGGATCTCGTGGCGCTTCTTCTCACCGCCGGAGAAGCCCTCGTTGACGTTGCGCTCGGCGAAGGCGGGGTCCATGTTGAGGTTCTGCATGGCCTCCTTGACCTCCTTCACCCAGGTGCGCAGCTTGGGGGCCTCGCCGCGGACGGCGGTGGCGGAGGTGCGCAGGAAGTTGGAGACCGAGACGCCGGGGACCTCGACCGGGTACTGCATGGCGAGGAAGAGGCCGGCGCGGGCGCGCTCGTCGACGGACATCTCCAGGACGTCCTCGCCGTCGAGCAGGACGGTGCCGCTGGTGATCGTGTACTTGGGGTGACCCGCGAGGGAGTAGGCGAGGGTCGACTTGCCGGAGCCGTTCGGGCCCATGATGGCGTGCGTCTCGCCCTGCTTCACGGTCAGGTCGACGCCCTTGAGGATCTCCTTCGTGGCGTTGTCGGCCTCGACGGTGACGTGCAGGTCTCGGATTTCAAGCGTTGCCATGGGTGCCTCAGGACTCCTGGGTGAGGGAGACGAGCACGTCGTCCCCTTCGATCTTTACGGGGTAAACGGGGACGGGGCGCGTCGCCGGAAGACTGTCGGGCTTGCCGGAACGGAGGTCGAAGCGCGAGCCGTGCAGCCAGCACTCGATGTGGCAGTCGTCGACCTCGCCCTCGGCCAGTGAGACGTTCGCGTGCGAGCAGATGTCGTGGATCGCGAACAGCTCGCCCTCGGTGTGCACGACGGAGATCGGCGTGCCGTCGAGTTCCACCCTCTTGGGGGTGTCCTCCTCCAGCTCGTCCGCTCCGCAGACGCGTACGAAGGTCATGCGACCGACGCCTCCAGCTCTTCCTCGATCTTGGCGATCAGGCGCTCCTCGATGTCCGGGACACCGATCTGCTGGACCAGTTCGGCGAAGAAGCCGCGGACCACCAGGCGGCGGGCGTCGATCTCGGGGATGCCGCGCGCCATCAGGTAGAAGAGCTGCTCGTCGTCGAAGCGGCCGGTGGCGGAGGCGTGGCCGGCGCCGACGATCTCGCCGGTCTCGATCTCCAGGTTGGGCACCGAGTCGACCCGCGCGCCGTCCGTGAGGACGAGGTTGCGGTTCATCTCGTAGGTGTCGGTGCCCTCGGCCGCGGCCTCGATCAGCACGTCGCCGATCCAGACCGCGTGCGCGTCGTCGCCCTGGAGCGCGCCCTTGTAGACGACGTTGGACTTGCAGTGCGGGACGTTGTGGTCGACCAGGAGGCGGTGCTCCTGGTGCTGGCCGGCGTCGGTGAAGTACAGGCCGAACAGCTCGGCCTCGCCGCCGGGTCCCGCGTAGGCGACGCGCGGGTGCAGCCGGACCAGGTCGCCGCCGAAGGTGACGACGAAGGACTTGAAGCCGGCGTCCCGGCCGATCAGCGCGTTGTGCTGACCGACGTGCACGGCCTTGTCGTCCCAGTCCTGGACGGAGACGACGGTCAGCTTGGCGCCGTCGCCCAGGACGTAGTCGACGTTGGCGGCGAGCACGGCGTCACCGGTGTGGTCGATGACGACGACGGCCTCGGCGAAGGCGCCCAGCTCGACGACCTGGTGGGCGTAGGCGGTGCCGCCGTCGCCGTGCACGGCGATGCGGATCGGCTCGGTGAGGACCGTCTCCTTGGGGACGGTGATCACACCCGCCTTCTCGAACGCGGAGTACGCCTGGGCGGCGACCCGGTCCACCGGGGTGCCGGCCCGGCCGATGCGCGCGTCGTCGCGGCCGACGGTCTCGACGACCACGCCCTCGGGCGCGTCGACGTCGACCTTCACGCCGTCGCCGGTGGCGACCGCGGTGCCGTCGTGCAGCCCGCGCAGCCGCTCCAGCGGCGTGAACCGCCACTCCTCCTCGCGGCCGTGGGGGACCGGGAAGTCCGCCACGTCGAAGGACGCGGGCGCGCTCATGCGCGTGGCGACGGTCGACTCGGCGGCCACCGCGATCTGGCCCGCGGTGGTGGACCCCACGGGGATGTTCTGAGCCTCAGCCATGGCTGTCGGTCTGCTCTCTTCCTGCGTCAAGAAATCGGGGAGTGCTGCGAAGGACGGGCCTCAGCCGACCGCGCCTTCCATCTGCAGCTCGATCAGCCGGTTGAGCTCGAGGGCGTACTCCATGGGCAGCTCCTTCGCGATCGGCTCGACGAAGCCGCGCACGATCATCGCCATCGCCTCGAACTCGGTCAGACCGCGGCTCATCAGGTAGAAGAGCTGGTCCTCGGAGACCTTGGAGACGGTCGCCTCGTGGCCCATGGACACGTCGTCCTCGCGGACGTCCACGTAGGGGTACGTGTCGGAGCGGGAGATGGTGTCGACGAGCAGCGCGTCGCACAGCACGTTCGACTTGGAGCCGTGGGCGCCCTCGCCGATCTCGACGAGACCGCGGTAGGACGTACGGCCGCCGCCGCGCGCCACGGACTTCGAGACGATGTTGGACGAGGTGTTCGGCGCCATGTGGACCATCTTGGAGCCGGCGTCCTGGTGCTGGCCCTCGCCCGCGAAGGCGATGGACAGGGTCTCGCCCTTGGCGTGCTCGCCCATCAGGTAGACGGCCGGGTACTTCATCGTCACCTTGGAGCCGATGTTGCCGTCGATCCACTCCATGGTCGCGCCCTCGTACGCCACGGCGCGCTTGGTGACCAGGTTGTAGACGTTGTTCGACCAGTTCTGGATGGTCGTGTAGCGGCAGCGGGCGTTCTTCTTGACGATGATCTCGACCACGGCGGAGTGCAGCGAGTCGCTCTTGTAGATCGGCGCCGTGCAGCCCTCGACGTAGTGCACGTAGGCACCCTCGTCGACGATGATCAGGGTCCGCTCGAACTGGCCCATGTTCTCCGTGTTGATACGGAAGTAGGCCTGGAGCGGGATCTCGACGTGCACGCCCTTCGGCACGTAGATGAAGGAGCCGCCGGACCACACCGCGCTGTTCAGCGAGGCGAACTTGTTGTCGCCGACGGGGATGACGGTGCCGAAGTACTCCTTGAAGAGCTCCGGGTGCTCCTTCAGGGCCGTGTCGGTGTCCAGGAAGATGACGCCCTGCTCCTCCAGGTCCTCGCGGATCTGGTGGTAGACGACCTCCGACTCGTACTGCGCGGCGACACCGGCGACGAGGCGCTGCTTCTCCGCCTCGGGGATGCCGAGCTTGTCGTAGGTGTTCTTGATGTCCTCGGGCAGGTCCTCCCAGGACTCCGCCTGCTTCTCCGTGGAGCGCACGAAGTACTTGATGTTGTCGAAGTCGATGCCCGACAGGTCCGAGCCCCAGTTCGGCATGGGCTTCTTCTCGAAGAGGCGCAGGCCCTTGAGGCGGAGCTTGGTCATCCACTCCGGCTCGTTCTTCTTCGCGGAGATGTCGCGGACGACGTCCTCGTTGATGCCGCGCTTGGCAGAGGCGCCGGCCGTGTCGGAGTCGGCCCAGCCGTATTCGTACTTGCCCAGGCCCTCGAGCTCGGGGTGGGCAGTCTCCGTGGGGAGAGTCATGCGGGGTTCCTCCCGGCCGTGCTTGCGGATGCGTTAGCGGTGTTCTTGGACGTGTGCGCCGCGGGCGGCGCGTGCGAGGTCTTCGGAATGAAGGTGGTGCAGACCCCGTCGCCGTGCGCGATGGTCGCGAGCCGCTGTACATGCGTACCGAGCAGCTCGGCGAAAAATTCCGTCTCCGCCTCGCACAGCTGCGGAAACTGCTCTGCGACGTGGGCGACCGGGCAGTGGTGCTGGCACAGCTGCTCGCCCTGCTGCGGATGGGGTGCGCTCCGCGCGGTAGCAGCGTACCCGTCCGCACTGAGGGCCCTGGCCAGGGCTTCGGTGCGCTCCTCGGGCGGGGCGGACTCGACCGCCTCGCGGTAGGCGCCGCCCTGGGCGGCGATCCGGGCCCGGGCGAAGGCGGCGATCGCCTGCTCCCCGCCCTCCCGCTCGGCGATCCAGCGCAGGGCGTCCCCGGCCAGCTTGTCGTACGACTGGTCGAAGGCGTCGCGGCCGCAGTCGGTGAGCGCGAAGACCTTGGCGGGGCGTCCACGCGTGCGCGTGCCGTAGACCCGCTGCTCGCGTGCCTCGACCACGTCGTCGGCGACCAGGGCGTCGAGGTGGCGCCGGACCGCCGCCTGGGTGAGTCCCAGGCGCCCGGCGAGTTCGGCGACCGTCGACGGCCCGTGGTCCAGGATGGAGCGCGCGACACGGTTGCGGGTGGACCGCTCACCGGTCGCGAGTTCCTCCTGCGGAGCCTCGCCAACGTTTTTCACAACGCCATTGTTGCGTAATTCCTCGGAGGCGGGCAAGCCGCGTCCGGATCTTCCTACGGTGCCCTGCGTCACTTAGGTATACCTAATCTGACCTGCGGAAACGATCTTTGATCGATCAATCCGGTGGCGTTCCGAGCGGGCCTGCGGGACACTCCCCGGCATGCCCACACCCCCTCCGACCGGCCCACTCGTCACCCGCGGCACCATCGCGGCGGGACTGCGCGACCTGGGTGTGCGGACCGGCGACACGCTCCTCGCGCACACCTCCCTCAGCTCACTCGGCTGGGTCTGCGGAGGGCCGGTCGCGGCGGTCCAGGGACTGCTCGACGTCCTCGGTCCGGCCGGCACGCTGGTGGTCCCGACGCAGACGGGTGACCTGTCGGACCCGGCCCTGTGGACCAGCCCTCCGGTTCCCGAGGAGTGGTGGGACACCGTACGCACCGCGACACCCGCCTACGACCCGCTGATCACGCCCTCGCGCGGCGTCGGGGTGGTCCCGGAAACCGTGCGCACCTGGCCCGGCGCCCTGCGCAGCGCACATCCGCAGACCTCGTTCGCGGCCCTCGGGGCACGCGCCGCCGAGGTGGTCGAGGGCCACGCGACCGACTGCCGGCTCGGCGAGCGAAGCCCGCTGGCCACGCTGGAACGGCTCGGCGCCCGGGTCCTGCTGCTCGGCGCGGGCTACGAGGCGTGCACCGCCTTCCATCTGGCCGAATACCGGACCCCCTCTCCTCTGGTGGAGGTGGGGCGCCCGGGGCCGGTGGGCTGGGAACGGGTGACCGAGGTGTCGATCACGTCGGACCGCTTCGACGAACTCGGCCACGACTTCGAACGCGACCGGCCGGTCGCCCGCGGCACCATCGGCGCGGCCCTCGCACGCCTGTTCCCCCTGCCGGACGCGGTCGCCTACGCCGAACGGTGGCTGCCGATGCACCGCCCCCGCGACTGACGGCACGGATACGCACCGCCCCCGCGACCGACGGCCCGGAAACGCACCGCTCCCGCCCCGTGCGGGGGAGATCCCGCACCCCCGCGCCCGGGCGCCGCGCCGTCTACCTAGACTCGTGACCCATGCGAAGCGAGCCCGTGGTCCAGGTGCAGGCCCTGGTGAAGCGGTACGGCACGAAGACCGCGGTGGACGGCCTGGACCTGGTGGCCGGGGCGGGCGTCACCGCCGTACTCGGCCCCAACGGAGCGGGCAAGTCGACGACCGTCGAGACCTGTGAGGGATACCGCAGACCGGACTCCGGGACGGTGCGCGTCCTGGGCCTGGACCCGGTGCGGCAGGGCGCCGAGCTGCGGCCCCGGATCGGGGTGATGCTCCAGTCCGGCGGCGTCTACTCCGGCGCCCGGGCCGACGAGATGCTGCGCCACGTCGCGAGACTGCACGCCCACCCGCTGGACGTCGACGCGCTGATCGAGCGGCTCGGCCTGGGCTCGTGCGGCCGGACCACGTACCGCAGGCTCTCCGGCGGGCAGCAGCAGCGGCTCGCCCTGGCGATGGCGGTGGTCGGACGTCCGGAGCTGGTGTTCCTGGACGAGCCGACGGCCGGCCTGGACCCCCAGGCCCGCCGCGCCACCTGGGACCTGGTGCGGGACCTGCGCGGCGACGGCGTCTCCGTCATCCTCACCACCCACCACATGGACGAGGCCGAGCAGCTGGCCGACGACGTCGCCATCATCGACGCGGGCCGGGTCATCGCCCAGGGATCGCCCGAGCAGCTGTGCCGCGGCGGCGCCGAGAACACCCTGCGGTTCACCGGCCGGCCGGGACTGGACGTGGCCTCCCTCCTCAAGGCGCTGCCCCCGGACTCGGCGGCGGCTGAGCTGACGCCGGGCTCCTACCGCGTCGTCGGCAAGGTCGACCCGCAGCTGCTGGCGACGGTGACCTCCTGGTGCGCCCAGCACGGGGTGATGCCGGACCGCATCTCGGTGGAGCGGCACACCCTGGAGGACGTGTTCCTGGAGCTGACCGGCAAGGAGCTGCGCGGATGACCACCACGACCGGTACGTACGCACCGAAGCCCGGTGCCGCGCCCCTCGGACGGATGATCGCGGCGCAGGCGGCGCTGGAGACGAGAATGCTGCTGCGCAACGGCGAGCAGCTGCTGCTGACGGTGATCATCCCGACGCTGCTGCTCGTCCTGTTCAGCACCGTGGACATCGTCGACACCGGCACCGAGGAGGCGGTCGACTTCCTCGCCCCCGGCGTGCTCGCCCTCGCCGTCATGTCCACGGCGTTCACCGGGCAGGCCATCGCCACCGGCTTCGAACGCCGGTACGGGGTGCTGAAGCGGCTGGCCGCCTCGCCGCTGCCCCGCTGGGCCCTGATGGCCGCGAAGACGGTGTCGGTGCTGGTCACCGAGGTGCTCCAGATCGTCCTGCTGACGGTGATCGCCTTCGCGCTGGGCTGGTCGCCGCACGGCAACCCGGCGGCCGTGCTGCTGCTCCTGGTCGCGGGCACCGCCGCCTTCTCCGGGCTCGGGCTGCTCATGGCGGGCACGCTGAAGGCGGAGGCCACGCTGGCCGCCGCCAACCTGGTCTTCCTGCTGCTGCTCGTGGGCGGCGGGGTGATCGTGCCGCTGGACAGGTTCCCGGACGCCGCGCAGGACGTGCTGGGGCTGCTGCCCATCTCCGCCCTGTCGGACGGGCTGCGCGACGTGCTCCAGCACGGTGCCGGGATGCCGTGGGGGAACCTGGCGGTCCTCGCCGTGTGGGCGGTCGCGGGACTCGCGGCCGCCGGGAAGTTCTTCCGCTGGGAGTAGGACCGTGCGCCCCGGACGGACCCTCGTGAAAGCGTGCACAAGCGGACCCCTACGATGGACGGCGTGCCAAACGTGACCCGCGCCGACGCCGCAGCCGCCGTGCGCAACCCGCTCGCCTTCATCGCCGCGCGCTGGACCCCGGATCCCCGGACGGTCCGGCGGGCGGCCCTCGTCGCCCTGATCATGTCGGTGGTCATCGTGGTCACCGGCGGCGCGGTGCGCCTGACCGGCTCGGGCCTCGGCTGCCCGACCTGGCCCAAGTGCACCGACGACTCGCTCACCAACACCAGCGAGATGGGCGTCCACGGCGTCATCGAGTTCGGCAACCGCATGCTGACGTACGTGCTGTGCGCGGCGGTCGGCTGGGCGATCATCGCCGCGCGGTCGCAGAAGCCGTTCCGGCGCTCGCTGACCCGGCTGGGCTGGGCGCAGTTCTGGATCGTGATGGGCAACGCGATCCTCGGCGGCATCGTGGTCCTGGTCGGTCTCAACCCGTACACGGTCGCGGCGCACTTCCTGCTGTCCAGCGCGCTGATCGCGGTCGCGACCGTGATGTGGCAGCGCACCCGGGAGGGCGACGCGGCACCGCGGCCCCTGGTCGGCAAGCCCGTGCAGCAGATGGTGTGGGTGCTGACCGTCGTCTCCGTACTGCTGATCGCGGTCGGCACGGTCGTCACCGGCGCCGGTCCGCACGCGGGCGACTCCAGCGAGGTCGAGCGGATGCCGGTCGACTGGGAGACGGTGAGCAAGGCGCACGCCGTGCTGGCGTGGATCGTGGTGACGCTGACGTTCGCCCTGTGGTTCGTGCTGAAGGCCGTGGACGCGCCCAAGGGGCCGCTGTCCCGTACCCGCGACCTGTTCCTGGTGCTGCTGGCCCAGGGCGTCATCGGCTACGTCCAGTACTTCACCGACCTGCCCGAGGTCCTGGTCGGGCTGCACATGCTCGGCTCGTGCCTGGTGTGGATCGGCGTCCTTCGGGTGGTGCTGGCGCTGCGCGAGCGGGCGTGCGAGCCGGCGGCCGGCGTGCCCGGCCCCTCGGCGGAGGCGACGCTCAGCCGGGCCTGACCGCGCCCGCCGGGACCGGTTCCAGGCCGTAGACCCGGCCCGCGTTCCCCGACGCGATCATGGCGGCCACCCGCTGCGCGTCCCCCAGGCACCACGCCCCCTCGGCCACCCAGGTGCCCAGCACCCGGCCGAGGGCCTCGCGGAACAGGCGGGCGGCCACCACGTGCAGCTCGGGCAGGCCCTGGGCGCCGCTGGAGAACAGGATCTTGCCGAACGGGGCCAGCTCCAGGATCTCCGCGAGCACCGTCGCGGCGCGGGCGCCGGTGCGCACCAGCGCGGCGCCGGAGTCGGCGTAGACGTGCGGGAAGACGCCCGCCAGGTGGGCGGCGTGGCGGTGGTACGGGTAGCCGTGCAGGAGGACCAGGTCGGTGCCGAGACCCGCGGTGGCCCGGACGAAGTCCGTGAGCAGGACCGGGTCGGTGCGGTCGATGCGCAGGCCCGGCTCGCCGAGGCCCGCGTGCAGCTGGAGCGGCAGTCCGGAGGCGACGGCGATCCAGAGCAGGTGCCGCAGCAGCACCGGGTCGCTCAGTTCCCCGCCCACCTCGCGCCCGCTCAGCCAGCGCCCGGCGGCCCCGCGCACCTCGCCGGGGCCGGGCGGTTCGGGGGCGAGCGCGAGTCCGTGCCGTACGCCCGCGACGGAGGTGAAGGCGACCGCGCCCGCGGCGGCCCCGTGGACCGCCTCGGCGAGATTGGCGAGGAAGGACTCGACGGTGCCGGAGGTGTCGGCGACCTGCTCGGCCAGCAGTTCGAGGCGCACGATCTCGTGGGTGTCGGCGTCCGCCGCGGACGCCATCTCCCCCGGTCCGGTCAGGTCGCCGGGCAGCCCCGCGTCCACCAGGTAGGTGGTGATGCCGCTGCCGCGCAGCAGCCTGCGGTCGGCCTCCATGACGCCCAGCTCCCGGCGCCGGGCCAGGTAGCGGGCGGGCGGGCAGTGCGGTTCCAGGCCGAGCAGGGGCGGGCACCAGCGGCGTACCGCGAAGCCGGTCTGGGTGTCGAAGAGGGTGGTGCCCGGCGCGGGCGGACCCTCGGTGCGGGCCAGCTGGGCCTCGAAGGTGCCGAGGCCCAGCTCCGTTCTCAGGACGCCGTGGCAGTACTGGTCCACCAGGGACGGCGTTTCGATCATCCGGACTCCCCCGTGACGGGACCGCGGGCCGTCACGGCTCGTGCGCCGTACGGCTTCCTACGGTCCTAACGGGTGAACCCGGTCTCAGGTGTTGCTCGGGCCGCCGACCTGGATGCCGGCCATGCGCGACCACTCGTAGCGGCCCGTCGTCACCTTCGCGGCGAACTCGCCGTCGAAGTCCTCGTGGACGGTGAGTCCGGACTTCTCCACGGCCTGCCGGGCCGTCTCGTGGGAGCGCGCGACCAGGTCTCCCCAGGCGCCGTCCTCGCCCACGAGGACGATCCGGGCGCCGCGCTCACCGAGGTAGGCCACCTGGGCCTCGGCGCCGCCGTGCGCCTTGGAGAAGGAGTCGATCGACCGGGCGAGGCGCGCCACCCGGCGCTCGGCGCGCCGGTCGGCCTTCGGGTCCCCCTGCTGCGTGTCCACCTGCTGCGTGTCTGCCATGAGCAGGATGCTACCGACGGGTAGATCGAACGGCGACGGGCGGGGTGCGTGGCCTTGGCCACGCACCCCGCCCGTCGGACACGGCCCCCGGGGGCCTCAGCGCAGGAAGGGGTCCACCGCGATCGCGAGGAACAGCACCGACACGTAGGTGATGGACCAGTGGAAGAGCCGCATCTCCTTGAGCTTGCCGCCCGTGACCTCGGCCTTGGCACGGTTCTGGAGACCGTGCGCCTCCCACAGCCACATGCCGCCCGCCAGCAGGGCGACGGCCGTGTAGAACCAGCCGGTGTAGCCCAGCGGGGTCAGCAGCAGCGACACCACGACCATCACCCAGCTGTAGATGACGATCTGCCGTGCGACCACCTTGTTGGAGGCGATGACGGGGAGCATCGGCACGCCCACGCGCGCGTAGTCCTCCTTCACCTTCATGGACAGCGGCCAGTAGTGCGGCGGCGTCCAGAAGAACATCACCCCGAAGAGGATGATCGGCGCCCAGGACATCGAGTTGGTCACGGCCGACCAGCCGATGAGCACCGGCAGGCAGCCGGCGATGCCGCCCCAGACGATGTTCTGCGAGGTGCGGCGCTTGAGGATCATCGTGTAGACGACCACATAGAAGAGGAGCGCGCCGAGGGAGAGCCAGGCCGACAGCCAGTTGACGGTGAGGCCGAACAGCAGGGTGGAGACGACGGCCAGGGTGATGCCGAAGACGAGGCATTCCACCGGGCTGACCATGCCGGTCACCAGGGGGCGCTGCGAGGTGCGGTCCATCAACGCGTCGATGTCGCGGTCGATGTACATGTTCAGCGCGTTCGCGCCGCCGGCCGAGAGGTAACCGCCGACGCAGGTCAGCAGCACCAGCCCCAGATCCGGAACACCCTGTTCGGCGAGGAACATCACCGGAACCGTGGTGATCAGCAGAAGCTCGATGATCCGCGGCTTGGTCAGCGCCACGAACGCCTTGACACGGGCCCCGAACGGCCGGTGACTCGGGCTCTGGCTCGTCCCGATTACCCCCGCAGGACGGGATTCAACGGCCGTCACGCACACCCCTGACAGAGACATCCCAGCAAGCCCGACCGTGTGAAGTGGCGGTAAAGGCTCGCGCGTACCACGCCACTTTAGACGTTGCCCATACCTCGGCCTTCGCCGGGGTGGGGTCGTGTTGGAAGGGGTGCTCCGACGTGCGTTCGGAGAGTCGATTGAGCAGTCAGATGAGCGGCGCCGTATTCACATGCCGAATGCGGTTTCGCCCAGTCGACAGGCGGATCGAGAAGAGTCCCGGCAGTCTGGATTCCAGCGGAAAAACGCACGTACTTACGGGGGTAGGCTCGACAGCGGCCGGCCGATCTCACGGACGCGCCGGCAGCCGGTGGGCGCCCACGTGCACCGGCATCCGACATGTGGAGAGGAGCCCTGACTCAGGGTGAGCACCAAGCCGACCACCACAGACCTCGAGTGGACCGAACTGGACCAGCGGGCCGTGGACACCGCCCGCGTCCTGGCCGCCGATGCCGTACAGAAGGTTGGCAACGGCCATCCGGGTACGGCGATGAGCCTGGCGCCCGCCGCCTACACCCTCTTCCAGAAGGTGATGCGGCACGACCCCGCCGACGCGAACTGGGTCGGACGCGACCGCTTCGTGCTGTCCGCCGGCCACTCGTCCCTGACCCTCTACACCCAGCTGTACCTGGCCGGCTTCGGCCTGGAGCTGGCGGACCTGGAGTCCTTCCGCACCTGGGGCTCCAAGACCCCCGGGCACCCGGAGTACGGCCACACCACGGGCGTGGAGACGACGACCGGCCCGCTGGGCCAGGGTGTCGCCAACGCGGTGGGCATGGCGATGGCCGCCCGCTACGAGCGCGGCCTGTTCGACCCGGAGGCCGCCGAGGGCACCTCCCCGTTCGACCACTTCATCTACTGCATCGCCGGTGACGGCTGCCTCCAGGAGGGCATCTCCTCCGAGGCGTCCTCCCTCGCGGGCCACCAGAAGCTCGGCAACCTGGTCCTGCTCTGGGACGACAACCACATCTCCATCGAGGGTGACACCGAGACCGCCGTCTCCGAGGACACCTGCAAGCGCTACGAGGCGTACGGCTGGCACGTGCAGCGCGTCGCCCCGAAGCCGGACGGGGACCTGGACCCGAACGCGCTCTACGACGCCATCGAGGCGGCGAAGAAGGTCACCGACCGGCCGTCCTTCATCGCCATGCGCTCGATCATCGCCTGGCCCGCCCCGAACGCGCAGAACACCGAGGCGGCGCACGGCTCGGCCCTCGGCGACGAGGAGGTCGCGGCCACCAAGCGCGTCCTGGGCTTCGACCCGGAGAAGTCCTTCGAGGTCTCCGACGAGGTCATCGAGCACACCCGCGGCGCCCTGGAGCGCGGCCAGGCGGCCCGTGCCGTGTGGGAGAAGGCCTTCCAGCAGTGGCGGGACAACAACCCCGACCGCGCCGCCGAGTACGAGCGGGTCGCCAAGGGTGAGCTGCCCAAGGGCTGGGAGGAGAAGATCCCGGTCTTCGAGACGGGCAAGGGCGTCGCCACCCGCGCCGCGTCCGGCAAGGTGCTCCAGGCCCTCGGCGCGTTCGTGCCCGAGCTGTGGGGCGGCTCGGCCGACCTGGCCGGCTCGAACAACACGACGATCGACAAGACGTCCTCCTTCCTCCCGGCGGGCAACCCGCTGCCCGAGGCGGACCCGTACGGCCGCACCATCCACTTCGGCATCCGCGAGCACGCGATGGCCGCGGAGATGAACGGCATCGCGCTGCACGGCAACACCCGCATCTACGGCGGAACGTTCCTGGTCTTCTCCGACTACATGCGCAACGCCGTCCGCCTGTCGGCGCTGATGCACCTGCCGGTGACGTACGTGTGGACGCACGACTCCATCGGTCTCGGCGAGGACGGCCCGACCCACCAGCCGGTCGAGCACCTGGCCGCGCTGCGCGCCATCCCGGGTCTGAACGTGGTCCGTCCGGCGGACGCCAACGAGACGGCGATCGCCTGGCGCGAGATCCTGCGCCGCTGGACGAAGGAGTTCGGCAAGGGCCAGCCGCACGGTCTGGCGCTGACCCGCCAGGGCGTGCCGACGTACGAGCCCAACGACGACGCGGCCAAGGGCGGCTACGTCCTGTTCGAGGCCGACGGGGGCGACGCCGAGGTCGTGCTCATCGCCACCGGCTCCGAGGTGCACGTCGCCGTCGAGGCGCGCGAGCGGCTCCAGGCCGACGGTGTGCCCACGCGCGTGGTGTCGATGCCGTCCGTCGAGTGGTTCGAGCAGCAGGACCAGGGGTACCGGGACAGCGTCCTGCCCCCGTCCGTGCGTGCCCGTGTCGCGGTCGAGGCCGGTATCGGCCTGACGTGGCACAAGTACGTGGGAGACGCCGGCCGCATCGTCTCGCTGGAGCACTTCGGTGCCTCGGCCGACGGCAAGGTGCTCTTCAAGGAGTTCGGCTTCACCGCCGAGAACGTGGCCGACGCCGCGCGGGAATCCCTCGCCGCGGCTCGGCGCTGACGCCCGTATACGACACGTAGGAGATGCAATTTCCATGACAGACGCACTCAAGCGCCTCTCCGATGAAGGCGTGGCGATCTGGCTGGACGACCTGTCCCGCAAGCGGATCACGTCCGGCAACCTCGCCGAGCTGATCGACCAGCAGCACGTCGTGGGCGTCACCACCAACCCGTCGATCTTCCAGAAGGCGATCTCGCAGGGCGACGGCTACGACCAGCAGCTCGCCGACCTCGCGGTGCGCGGGGTCACGGTCGAAGAGGCCATCCGCATGATCACCACGGCGGACGTCCGCGACGCCGCCGACATCCTGCGCCCCGTCTTCGACTCCACCGGCGGCAAGGACGGCCGGGTCTCCATCGAGGTGGACCCGCGCCTGGCGCACAACACGCACGCGACGGTGGCCGAGGCCAAGCAGCTGGCCTGGCTGGTGGACCGGCCGAACACCTTCATCAAGATCCCGGCCACCGAGGCGGGCCTGCCGGCCATCGCCGAGACCATCGGTCTGGGCATCAGCGTCAACGTCACGCTGATCTTCTCGCTGGAGCGCTACCGCAAGGTCATGGACGCCTTCCAGACCGGCCTGGAGAAGGCCAGGGAGCGCGGCCTGGACCTCTCGCAGATCCACTCCGTGGCGTCCTTCTTCGTGTCGCGCGTGGACACCGAGATCGACAAGCGGATCGACGCGCTCGGCACCGACGAGGCCAAGGCCGCGCGCGGCAAGGCCGCCGTCGCCAACGCCCGCCTCGCCTACCAGGCGTACGAGGAGCTGTTCTCCACCGACCGCTGGGCGGCCCTGGAGAAGGCCGGCGCCAACAAGCAGCGTCCGCTGTGGGCGTCGACCGGCGTGAAGGACAAGGCGTACAGCGACACCATGTACGTCACCGACCTGGTCGCGCCGAACACGGTCAACACCATGCCGGAGGCCACCCTGCTGGCCACCGAGGACCACGGCGAGATCACCGGCGACACCGTCGCCGGCACCTACGAGCAGGCCCGTGCCGAACTCGACGCGGTCGAGAAGCTCGGGATCTCCTACGACGAGGTGGTCCAGCTCCTGGAGGACGAGGGCGTCGAGAAGTTCGAGGCGTCCTGGAACGACCTGCTCAAGTCCACGGAGGCGGAGCTCAAGCGCCTCGCTCCCTCGAAGGGCTGAGAATTGTCAAGCAGCAACCCGCTGCGTGACCCCGCAGACCGACGGCTCCCGCGCATCGCGGGGCCGTCGGGTCTGGTCATCTTCGGCGTCACCGGCGACCTCTCCCGCAAGAAGCTCATGCCCGCCGTGTACGACCTCGCCAACCGGGGTCTGCTGCCGCCGGGCTTCTCGCTCGTCGGATTCGCCCGCCGCGACTGGGAACACGAGGACTTCGCCCAGGTCGTGCATGACGCCGTCAAGGAACACTCGCGCACGCCGTTCCGCGAGGAGGTCTGGCAGCAGCTCATCCAGGGGATGCGCTTCGTCCAGGGCACCTTCGACGACGACGACGCCTTCGAGAGGCTGCGCGGCACCATCGAGGAGCTGGACAAGGCACAGGGGACGGGCGGCAACTTCGCCTTCTACCTCTCGGTGCCGCCGAAGTCCTTCCCGGTCGTCATCCAGCAGCTGAAGAAGCACGGGCTGGCCGACCAGTCCAGCGGCTCCTGGCGCCGCGCGGTGATCGAGAAGCCGTTCGGCCACGACCTGAAGTCGGCCGAGGAACTGAACGCGATCGTCCACGAGGTCTTCGGCTCCGACCAGGTCTTCCGCATCGACCACTACCTGGGCAAGGAGACCGTCCAGAACATCCTGGCGCTGCGGTTCGCCAACACGATGTTCGAGCCGATCTGGAACCGGTCGTACGTGGACCACGTGCAGATCACGATGGCCGAGGACATCGGCATCGGCGGCCGGGCCGGCTACTACGACGGCATCGGCGCCGCCCGCGACGTCATCCAGAACCACCTCCTCCAGCTGCTCGCGCTGACCGCGATGGAGGAGCCCGCCTCCTTCGACGCGGACGCGCTGGCCGCCGAGAAGACCAAGGTGCTCGGCGCGGTCCGGATCCCGAAGGACCTGGGCCGGGACACCGTGCACGCGCAGTACGCGGCCGGGTGGCAGGGCGGCGAGAAGGCCGTCGGCTACCTGGAGGAAGAGGGAATCGACCCCAAGTCGAAGACCGACACCTACGCCGCGATCAAGGTCGGCATCGACAACCGCCGCTGGGCGGGCGTCCCCTTCTACCTGCGCACCGGCAAGCGCCTGGGCCGACGCGTCACGGAGATCGCGGTCGTCTTCCAGCGGGCCCCGCACTCCCCCTTCGACACGACGGCCACCGAGGAACTGGGCTCGAACGCGATCGTCATCCGCGTCCAGCCCGACGAGGGCGTCACGGTCCGGTTCGGCTCCAAGGTGCCGGGCACGTCGATGGAGATCCGGGACGTGTCCATGGACTTCGCGTACGGCGAGTCCTTCACGGAGTCCAGCCCCGAGGCGTACGAGCGCCTCATCCTGGACGTGCTGCTCGGCGACGCGAACCTCTTCCCGCGCACGGAGGAGGTCGAGCTGTCCTGGAAGATCCTCGACCCGATCGAGGTGTACTGGGACCAGCACGGCACGCCGGCCCAGTATCCGGCCGGCACCTGGGGCCCCGTCGAGGCCGACGACATGCTGGAGCGAGACGGACGGAGCTGGCGCCGCCCATGAAGACGGACCTCACGGACACCACGGCCAGCAAGATCAACAAGGCGTTGGTCCTCGGCCGCCGGGCCATCGGCACCCCGGCCATCGGCATGGTGCTGACGCTGGTCATCGTCACCGACGAGGAGAACGCCTACGACGCGCTGAAGGCCGCGAGCGACGCCGCGCACGAGCACCCCTCGCGCACGCTCGTCGTCATCAAGCGCGTCTCGCGCTCACCCCGGGACCGGACCAGGTCCCGGCTGGACGCCGAGGTGCGCCTCGGCGCCGACGCGGGCACCGGCGAGACGATCGTGCTGCGGCTGTACGGCGACGTCGTCGACCACGCCCAGTCGGTGGTCCTGCCGCTGCTGCTGCCGGACGCGCCGGTCGTGGTGTGGTGGCCGGTGAACGCGCCGCTGGACCCGGCCCGGGATCCGCTCGGAGCCCTCGCCCAGCGCCGGGTCACCGACACCTACGCCTGCGAGGAGCCGGTCCGGGAGCTGGCGGCCCGTGCCGACGCCTATGCGCCGGGCGACACCGACCTGTCGTGGACGCGCATCACGCCGTGGCGCTCGATGCTGGCGGCGGCCCTGGACCAGGTCGACTGCCAGGTGCAGGCGGTCGAGGTGGAGGGCGAGGAGTTCAACCCGAGCTGCGAGCTGCTGGCGATGTGGCTGGCGGACCGGCTGGACGTGCCGGTGAAGCGGTCCGCGTCGAGCGGCCCGGGTCTGACGGCGGTCCGGATGGACACCGACTGCGGCCCGGTCGTCCTGGACCGGGCCGACGGGTCGCTCGCGAACCTGTCGATCCAGGGGCAGCCGTCCCGCGCGGTGGCGCTCAAGCGCCGCGACACGGCCGAGCTGATCGCGGAGGAGCTGCGGCGCCTCGACCCGGACGACACCTACGCCTCGGCGCTGCGCTACGGGGTGGAGCGGCTGAACTCCCCGGCCAAAGGAGACGCCGGCGGCCGGGAGGGCGCCGTCGCGGTCGCCGCTCCCGTCGAAACGGTCGCGAAGGCCCGCGCGAAGGACGCGGCGCAGGAGAAGACACCGGTGAGGAAGGCGGCGGCGAAGTGAGCGAGACCCCTCAGCTGGTCGTGCACCGCGACAAGGAGCTGATGGCCGAGGCAGCCGCGGCCCGCCTGATCACGAAGATCGTGGACGCGCAGGCCTCCCGGGGCAGCGCGTCCGTGGTCCTCACCGGCGGGCGCAACGGCAACGGCCTGCTCGCGGCGCTCGCCGGGTCCCCGGCCCGGGACGCGATCGACTGGAGCCGTCTCGACCTGTGGTGGGGCGACGAGCGCTTCCTGCCCGAGGGCGACCCGGAGCGCAACGTCACCCAGGCGCGCCGGGCGCTGCTGGACTCGGTGCCGCTGGACCCGAAGCGGGTGCACGCGATGCCGGCGTCCGACGGCCCGCACGGCGACGACGCGGAGGCCGCCGCGGCGGCGTACGCGCGGGAGCTGGCGGAGGCGTCCGTCCCCGAGAACCACGCCGCGGTGCCGTCCTTCGACGTCCTGCTGCTGGGCGTCGGCCCGGACACGCACGTCGCCTCCCTGTTCCCGGAGCACCCGGGCGTGCGGGAGACGGAGCGCACGGTGATCGGCGTCCACGGCTCCCCCAAGCCGCCGCCGACCCGCGTCTCGCTCACCCTGCCCGCGATCCGCGCGGCCCGCGAGGTGTGGCTGCTCGCGGCGGGCGAGGACAAGGCGAACGCGGTCGCGATGGCCCTGTCGGGCGCGGGTGAGATCCAGGCCCCGGCGGCCGGCGCGAAGGGCCGCGCCCGCACCCTGTGGCTGCTGGACTCGGCGGCGGCGTCGCAGTTGCCGAGGTCGCTGTACCCGCCGGCATCGGCCTAAGCCGGCCCGTTCGGCGTTGGAGGGGCGGGGCGGTGAGGATCCTCACTGGAGAATCCTCACCGCCCCGCCCCTCACTACTTCACCGACCCCGCCATGACCCCCTGCACGAAGTGCCGCTGGAAGGCGAAGAACACGACCACCGGCACGACGAGCGACAGGAAGGCCCCCGGCGCCAGCACGTCGATGTTGCTCCCGAACTGCCGGATCTGCGACTGGAGTTCCACGGTCAGCGGCTGCGCCGAGCTGTCCGCGAACAGCAGCGCCACCAGCATGTCGTTCCACACCCACAGGAACTGGAAGATGGCGAGGCTGGCGATGGCCGGCCGCCCCACCGGCAGCACCAGCCGGATGAAGATCCGCCATTCGGTGCCGCCGTCCATGCGGGCGGCCTCCAGCATCTCCTTGGGCATCTCGGCGAAGTAGTTCCGCAGCAGGAACACCGCGAACGGCAGCCCGTACGCCACATGGAACAGCACCACACCCGGGATGGTCCCGAACAGCCCCAGCTGCCCGAAGAGCTTGGCGACCGGCAGCAGCCCGATCTGCACGGGCACCACCAGCAGCGCCACGACGATCAGGAAGATCGCCTCGCGCCCCGGGAAGTCCAGCCACGCGAAGGCGTACCCGGCGAGCGCCCCGACGACCACGACGAGCACCGTCGTCGGCACCGAGATCAGCACCGTGTTCCAGAAGGCCTGGGTGATGCCCGAGTTGCCCAGCAGCGCCGAGTAGTTGTCGAGGGACAGCTGCCCGGGACTGGCCAGCGCCGTCCACCAGCCGCCCTCCGCCGTCTCCTCGGCCGACCGGAGCGAGGAGAGGAAGAGCCCGGCCAGCGGCGTCATCCACACGAGACCGACGAGCACGAGGAAGGCCTGGACGACTCCGTTGCCCAGATAGCGCCGGACGGCGTTCATCGCTGACTCCTCATCGCTGACTCCTCTTGAAGCGGCGGACGTTGAAGACCATGGCCGGGACGACGAGCAGCAGGAGCAGTACGCCCAGCGCGCTGCCGAGCCCCTGGTTGTTGCCGCCGCCGAACGACACCAGCCACATCTGCGTCGCGAGCACCGTCGCGTCCTCCTGCACCGGCCCGGGCGCGATGATGTAGACGAGGTCGAAGACCTTCATCACGTTGATGACGAGGGTGATGAAGACGACCGTGAGCACCGGCGCCAGCAGGGGTACGGTGATCCGCCGGAAGATCTGCCACTCGTTCGCGCCGTCCATCCGCGCCGCCTCCAGCGCGTCGCGCGGCAGCGACGACAGGCCGGCGCCGATCAGCACCATCGCGAACCCGGTCCAGATCCACAGGTACGCGCCGATGATCGCGGGCGTGACCAGCGCGGGCCCGAGCCAGGAGACGCCCTCGTAGGGCGGGGCGAAGTTCGAGGCGGGCAGCTCGACGGCGTACGAGCCGTCGGCCAGCGACTCGAAGCGGAAGGAGCCGTCGGACGCGGTGGTGGCGGTGGCGACCGTACGTCCGTCGCGCACGGCCTCTACCGTCATTCCGGGCAGCCCGCTCTCGCGCCGGTCCACCCTGCCCTGCTCCCCTCCCCCGCCGGGCGTGAAGTCCAGGTAGACGACACCGCGCACCTCACCGGGCGCCGCCTCGCGTCCGGCCGCGCCGTACGCCGGCTCCGTGCCGGACGGCAGGTCGTCGGGCAGCACCCCGACGAGCCCGAGCGCCACCGTTTCCCCGGGGGACACCCCGGCACTCGTCCGGTACGCGCCGTCCGCCGCCTTGACCAGGCCGCCGTCCTGTCCCTCGCGCGCCCGCGCGGTCGGGTAGGAGGCGGTGTCGGCGAAGGCGTCGTGGACGCCGGTCACGGCGGCGTTGAGGACGCCCTTGTCCGGGTCGTGGTCGTAGGCGAGCCGGAAGATGATGCCGGCGGCGAGGAAGGACACCGCCATCGGCATGAAGAGCAGCAGCTTGAAGGCGGTGGCCCAGCGGACCTTCTCGACCAGGACGGCGAGGATCAGGCCGAGGCCGGTCAGCAGCGTGGGTGCGATCACGACCCAGATCGCCGTGTTGCGGATGGCCTTGAGGGTGGCCGGGTCGCGGAACATCTCGGTGTAGTTCTCGCCGCCCACGAAGCGGGTTCCCGAGGCGTCGAAGAAGCTGCGGCCGACGGAGAACAGCACGGGGTAGACGACGAGCGCGCCGAGCAGGAGCAGCGCGGGGAGGACGAAGAGCAGGGCGACGGCCGCCCGGCGCCGCCGGGGGCGCCGCAGCGGCGCCGGTCCGGGGGCGGTGGGCGGGCTCGCCTCTTTCACCAGGGTCGAGGTCATGACCGGTCAGCCCTTGTATGCCTTGGCCGCCGCGGCCTCCAGCTGCGCGGCGGTCGCCTTCGGGTCGGACGGGTCGCGCAGGAAGTCCTGGAGGATCTTCCACTCGCCCGTGCCCTTGGTGCCGCCGAAGGCCGCCGGTGCCTGGTCGGACATGTCGAAGCGGACCGAGTCCCCGGCGCCCACCAGGGACTTGGCGGTGGCCCTGCTGACGTCGTCGCCGTAGGAGGCGAGGTCGAGCTTCTTGTTCGGGGAGAGGAAGCCGCCCGCCTCGGCCCAGACGGCCGCGGCCTCCGGCGTCGCGAGGTACTCCAGGAGCGCCGTTCCGGCCTTGGAGTTCTTCCCGTCCTTGAGGACGACGGCCGCGTCACCGCCGCTGACCACCGGCGCCTCACCGCCGGCGACCGCGGGGAACGGGAAGAAGTCGGCGTCCTTGCCGATCTCCTTGCCGAACTGGTCCTTGGCCACCCCGGCGACGAAGTCGCCCTCGTAGACCATGCCGGCCTCGGGCTTCGGGCCGAAGACCTTCTCCACGGAGCCCGGGAAGTCGGTGTTCAGGGCGCCCTTCTGACCGCCCTGGACGAGCTGCTTGTCCTTGAAGAGCTTGCCGAGGGTGGTGAGCGCCTCCACCACGCTTGCGTCGGTCCACTTCAGTTCGTGGGCGGCCAGGGCGTCGTACTTCTCCGGTCCCGCCTGGGAGAGGTAGACGTTCTCGAACCAGTCGGTCAGCGTCCAGCCGTCCTGCCCGGCGACCGAGAAGGCGGCGAGCCCGGAGTCGGAGACGGTCTGCCCGGCCTTCAGCATCTCGTCGTAGCTCTTCGGCGGCTCGACCCCGGCCTGGGCGAGGGCGTCGGGGCTGTACCAGACGGTCGACTTGTGGGCGGCCTTGAAGTAGAGGCCGTAGAGGGTGCCGTCGACGCTGCCGTACGACTTCCAGACGTTCGCGAAGTTGCTGTCCACGGACTGCTGGACCGTCTTGGACAGCGGCTTCAGCCAGCCCTTCGCGGCGAACTGCTGGAGCACGCCGACCTGCGGGACCATCACGACGTCGGGGGCGTTGCCGCCCTCGATCTTGCTGCCGACGACGGTGGAGACGTTGTCGCCGGTGGAGACGAACGAGGTCTTGGCGCCGGTCTTCTCGGTGAAGGCGTCCAGCACCTTCTGGAAGTTCGCCTGTTCGGTGCCGGACCAGACCCCGGCGACGGTGACGGACTGGCCGCTGAGCGCCTTGTCGCCGCCGCCGGCCGAGACGGGTCCGCCGCCGCCGCAGGCGGTCGCGCCGAGGGCGAGTACGAGGGCGGTGCAGCCGGTGAGCAGGGTGGAACGTCGTCGCATCATCGTTGATGTCCCTTCGAAGGGGTGGGCGGAGCGAGGTCAGAGGTCGGCGATCCACCAGGCGGCGGTGGAGCCGGGCAGCGAGCCGGCCGGGCAGGGGCCGCTGCTCAGCAGCGGGGTGCCGGGGACCGGTGCGGGCGTCGGGGCGGTGCCGAAGTTGACGGCGCAGACCAGTCCGTCGCCGCGGACGAACGCGAGGACGCCGGGCGGGGTGTCCAGCCAGCGCAGGGTGCCCTCCCCCAGCTGGGGCAGGTCGCCCCGGAGCTGGAGGCCGTCGCGGTAGAGGTGCCAGAAGGAGCGGGTGTCGGCGAGGGCGCGGTCGGTGGCGTACTCGGCGAAGTACTCCGGCTGCGGCAGCCAGGGCTTGGCGCTCCCGTCGCCCGAGGTGAAGCCGAACGGGGACGCCTGTCCCGACCAGGGCAGCGGCACCCGGCAGCCGTCGCGGACCCGGGCCCGGCTGCCGGTGCGGTGGAAGATCGGGTCGGTGAGCACGTCGTCGGGCAGGTCGACGACCTCGGGCAGGCCCAGTTCCTCGCCCTGGTAGATGTACGCGGCCCCGGGCAGCGCCAGCATCAGCAGGGCGGCGGCACGGGCGCGGGCGGTGCCGAGTCCGCTGCCGTCGGGGGCGGGTTCGCCGTAGCGGGTGACGGTGCGGACCTGGTCGTGGTTGTTGAGGACCCAGGTGACCGTGGAGCCGGTCCCGGCGATGTCCTGCATGGCCTCGGAGATGACCTTGCGGAACGCGTCGGGGTCCCAGGGGGCGCCGAGCAGGTCGAAGAAGAAGGCCTGGTGGAGTTCGTCGGGGCGGACGTAGCGCGCGTGTTCGCGGGCCGACGGGACGGACACCTCGCCGACCAGGAGGCGTTCGCGGCCGTCGCGGCCGGCGTACTCCTCGCACACGGCGCGCCACTGGCGCCACACGTCGTGCACCTCGGGCTGGTTCCAGGCGAGCGGGTTGACCGAGTCGCGGGTGCGGGCGTCGGCCTCCGGGTCCGGGGAGTCCGGCAGGTCGGGGTGCTTGTAGAGGCCGGCGGCGACGTCGATGCGGAAGCCGTCGACCCCGCGGTCCAGCCAGAAGCGGAGTATCCGGTCGAACTCGGCGGCGACCTCGGGGGTGCGCCAGTTCCAGTCCGGCTGCTCGGGCGTGAACATGTGCAGGTACCACTGGCCGGGCCGGCCGTCGGGCTCCGTCACGCGGGTCCAGGCCGGGCCGCCGAACATGGCGTGCCAGTTGTTGGGCGGCTCGTCGCCGTCCGGGCCGCGGCCGTCGGCGAAGTGGAAGCGGGCGCGGGCCGGGCTGCCGGGCTCGGCGGCGAGGGCCTCGCGGAACCACGGGTGCTCGCTGGAGCAGTGGTTGGGGACGATGTCCAGCAGCACCCGCACGCCGAGGCGCCGGGCCGCGGCGACCAGCGCGTCGAACTCGTCGAGGTCGCCGAAGAGCGGGTCGACACCGCGGTAGTCGGCGACGTCGTAGCCGTGGTCGTGCTGCGGCGACGGGTAGAAGGGGCTCAGCCAGATCCCGTCCACGCCGAGCTTGCGCAGGTACGGCAGTCCGGCCCGGACCCCGGCGAGGTCGCCGACGCCGTCTCCGGTGCTGTCGAGAAAGCTGCGGACGTAGACCTGGTAGATCACCGCGTCACGCCACCAGTGGTGCCTGTTCACTCATGGACCCGTCTGTCGAGAGCCGCTGCCGTTGTGCATGCATGTTAGGTAGCGATGTCGCGAGGGTGTCAACGAAAGAAACAGAAGCTACTGGCTGGTTGGGTACCTATATCAGGACTTAGCAGCACACCGCGAGCGCAGATGAGACGTCGGCGTTACCTAACACGTAACTAGAAAGCCCGGCGCGAAACCCGGCGAAGCTCAGCGGTGGGAGATCGCGGCCAGTTCGCGCGCCAGCCGGCGCACCGCCGCCTCGGGCGTCTGCCGCCCGGTCATCGCGTCGTGCACGACCGCCTGCACGGCCAGGCTGACCTGGTCGTAGCGCGGGCTCTTGGGGCGCGGGGCGGCGGCGAGCACGCTCTCGCGCAGGGTCGGCAGATACGGGAACGCCTCGACGAGCCGGGGGTCCTCGTAGAGGTCGGCCCGTACGGGCGGCAGCGCGCCGCGCGTGAGGACCTGGCGCTGAACACGCTCGCTGGTCAGGTACGCGATGAGGCGCGCGGCCGAGTCGGGGTGCCGGGCGTGGGTGCCGACGGCGAGGTTCGAGCCGCCCAGGACGCTCGCTCCGGGCCCGTCGGGGCCGGGCAGCGGCACCGCGCCGACCTTCCCGGCGATCTTCGAGTCCTCGGCGGAGGCGCCCACGTAGGCGTAGGGCCAGTTGCGCAGGAAGAGCAGGCGGCCCTCCTGGAAGGCCCGCTTGGACTCCTCCTCCTTGTAGGTCAGCGCGTCCCTGGGAATCCAGCCCTCGCGCACCCCGCGGGCCAGGAACCCGATGCCCTCGCGGGCCGCCGCCGAGTCCACGGTGACGCGTTCGCCCTCGTCGCCGAGGATGCTGCCGCCGGCCGAGTACACGGCCTCGGCCGCGTTGACGGTGAGGCCCTCGTAGGGCAGGAACTGCCCCGCGTAGCCGTCGAGCCCGTGCTTCGGGGCGAGGGTCTCGGCGTACCGCTCCAGCTCGGCCCAGGTGCGCGGCGGCGGGACGCCCTCCGCCGCGAGGACGTCCTTGCGGTACAGGAGGAGGCCGGCGTTGGTGACGTACGGGACGGCGTACAGCCGCCCGTCGTAGGTCGCGGTGTCGACGACCGGCGGCAGGAAGGTCCCGAGCGGGAAGCGGTCGCGGGGCAGCGGGCGTATCCAGCCCGCGGCGGCGAACTCGGAGGTCCAGTTGACGTCGATGTTGAGGACGTCGAAGCGGTGCCGGTCGCCGTCGCGCAGGTCGGTGGCCATCTGCGCGCGGGTCTCGTCGGCGGAGTCGGGCAGTTCGACGAGGGTGACCTTCTCGCCGGGATGGTCGCGGTTCCAGCCCTCCAGCAGCGGGCCGAGGTAGCCGGTGAGGTCACCGGCGGTGGCCAGCGTGAGCGGCCCGCGCCCGCTCCCGGCGCCCACGTCGGCGCGGGCGCCCGAGGCGGCGTAGCCGGTCAGGAGCACCACCAGGACGAGAAGGCCCCTACCGGCGGCGTGGATCCACCGCATAGGTTCCTCCCTGTACACCCTCGTACACCGGTCAGGGGCCATGTATACCTGTTAGGTATGCGCGATACTAGGGCCTGGAGCACATGTGACCAGAAGGGAAGGACGGCTGAGTGCGCCTGCACCTTCTGGCCCTTCTGGCCCGCGGACCGGCCCACGGCTACGAGCTGAAGCAGGACCTTGAGCAACTGCTGGGCTCCGCGTACCCTCAGCCGAACGTCGGCCAGATCTACGTCACCCTCGGCCGTCTCGAGAAGACGGGACTGATCGAGGGCGAGGACATCGAGCAGTCGAGCCGGCCCAACAAGAAGGTCTACCACCTCACCGACGCCGGGCGCGACGAGCTGCGGGCCTGGTACGAGGAGACGGCGGACGAACCGCGGGTGCGGGACGAGTTCTTCATGAAGCTCGCCCTGGCTCCGCAGACGGGGCTCGCCGACCAGGTCGCCCTCATCAACAAGCAGCGGCGGCAGTATCTGAACACGATGCGGCAGTTGTCGAAGCTGGCCGCCGCCGAAGACCGCGACAACCGCGTCGCCCACCTCCTCATCGAGGGCGCGATGCTGCACCTGCAGGCCGACCTCGACTGGCTGGAACGGTGTCAGGAAGAGCTGGAGGAGCTGGAGTGAGCGCTGGGGCCGGCCCCGGGGGCACCTCCGGGGCGAGCGAGGACGAGGCTCCCGTGCTGCGCGCCGAGGGCCTGGTCAAGACGCACCACGGCGAGGGTGCCCCGGCCCACGCCGTGCGCGGGGTCGACCTGTCCGTGCGGCGGGGCGAGTTCGTGGCGATCACCGGGCCGTCCGGCGCCGGGAAGTCGACGCTGCTGCACCTGCTCGGCGGGCTCCAGCGGCCGGACGCCGGGAGCCTCTGGCTGGACGGCGCGTGCACGGACCGGTACAGCGAGGCGCGCTGGGCGGTCGAGCGCAGGAAGCGCATCGGGATCGTCTTCCAGTTCTTCAACCTGGTCTCCGACCTGTCCGTCGCCGACAACGTCGAACTGCCCGCCCTGCTCGCCGGGGTGCCGCCGAAGCGGGCGCGCGCCGAGCGGGAGGAGCTGCTGGCCGAGCTGGGCCTGGCGGGCAAGGAGCGCAGCATGCCCGGTGAGCTGTCCGGCGGCGAGCAGCAGCGGGTGGCGCTCGCCCGGGCGCTGGTCAACCATCCGCCGCTGCTGCTGGCCGACGAGCCCGCGGGCAGCCTGGACAGCAAGGGCACCCGCGAGGTGATGCGGCTGCTGACCCGCTTCCACCAGCGCGGTCAGACGATCCTGCTGGTCACCCACGACGCGCGGCTCGCGAGCGCCGCGGACCGGGTGATCAGCTTCTTCGACGGGCGCATGGCCGACGACGCCGAACTGGACGCCGGCCCGCCCCCGAGCCGCCGGCCCGGCACGTCCGCCGTGCTGGAACTCAAGGACTGACATGCGGGCGTACGACCACCGCGCGCACCGCGCACCGGAGCGCTGAGTGCGAGCCACCCTGCGCCGGGCCCACTCCGATCTGCGCGCGCACCGGGGCGAGGCGCTGTTCCTCGTCCTCGCCACCGCGGGCATCGTCGCCTCGCTGCTGCTGGCCACGGCCCTGTTCGGGTACGCGACCAACCCCTGGCAGCGCGTCTTCACGCAGGCCCGCGGCGCCCACGTCTGGCTGCACACCGACGCCGGCGCCGACACCCGCGAGCTGGCCGGTCTGGACGGCGTCCGGACCGTCGCCGGCCCCTACCCCACCGCCTCCACGACCGTCGCCGTGCGCGGCACCCGCGCCTCCGTCGAGCTGCGCGGCACCGCCGGGGAACCCGACGTGGGGCGGCCGCTGCTCACCGCGGGGCGCTGGCTCGACCAGTCGGATCCCGACGGGGTGGTCCTGGAGAGCCGTCTGGCCCGCGCGCTGCTGGCCCAGCCCGGGGACGCCCTCACCCTGCCGGGTACGCCCCGGACCCTGACGGTGCTCGGCATCGCCGACAGCCCCGAGCGCCGCTACCGTCCGGGCGAGCAGCCGGGCCTGGTGTGGGCGCCGCCGGGCGGGCTGCCCGACCCGGGCGGCCAGGTGATCGGGCTGCGGCTGACCGACCCCGGGGACACGGACTACGTCGTGCAGCGCGCGGTGACCGTGCTGGGCGCCGGGGCGATCGGGCAGGTCTCCACCTGGCAGCAGGCCCGCGCGGAGGCGCAGGGCGACAACCGGCTGCTCGGCCAGGTCCTCGGCCTGTTCGGGCTGGGCGCGCTGCTCGCCGCGGGGTTCGCGGTGCACGGGGCGATCGGCACCCGGATCCGGGGTCATCTGCGCGACATCTCCGTGCTGAAGGCGATCGGCTTCACCCCGGGCCAGGTCGTCCGGGTCTTCCTGCTCCAGCACCTCGCCTACGCCCTGCTCGGGGCGGTGGCCGCCGCCGCGCTCACCCAGGCCCTCGGCAGCCTGGTCCCCGGGCGGCTGGGTGACGCGGTCGGCGTGTGGCAGGGGCTGCCCGGACACACCGTCGCCCTGTTCGCCGTACCGGCGGGCGCGGTCCTGTTCATCGGCGCCACCACCGGGCTGGCGGCCTGGCGCGCGGGCCGGGTGCCACCGGTTCCGGTGCCCCGTCCGGCGGCGGCCCGGGGCGGCGGGCTGTCGGGTACGGCCCGCCGCGCCCTGGGGGTGCGCGGATTCAGGGTGCGCGGGGTGCGGGGGCGTGAGGGTCCGCTCGACATCCGGGTGCCGCCCGCGCTCGTCCTCGGCTGGCACAAGGCGTTCACCCGGCGCCCCCGCTCACTGGCCACGGTCGCCCGGCTCACCCTGCCGCTGCTGCTGATCGTGGTGGCGATGAGCGCGTGGACCACGATCGACCGCTTCCACAGCGAGCCGGAGCAGATCGGGCTGCCGACCGCCCTCTCCGTCCGCGCCGACGCCGGACTCGGCGACCGCTCCACCCGTGCCCTGCTGGAGCGCGACCCGGAGGTCTCCGCCGCCTATCCGGGCGTCGAGGTGGCCGCCCTGGTGCCGGGCCAGACCGCGACCATCGCGCTGCGCGGACTCGGCACCCGCGAGGACCCCTACCCGTACGCCCTGGCCGACGGCCGCCGCGCGCAGGGTCCGGACGAGGCGGTGGCCGGGCAGGGGCTGCTCGACCTGCTGGAGGTGGAGGTCGGCGACTGGGTGCGGATGACCGTCGGTGACCAGCCGCAGATCCTGCACATCGTGGGCCGCAGCATCGAGCCGGAGAACGCCGGCCGGGTGATCTCCACGTCCCTGGACACCCTCAGGGAGAACGACCCGCGGCTGAACCCGACCTTCTACCAGGTGCGCCTGGACCCCGGCGCCGACCCGGACGGCGTGGCCGGGCGGCTCGCCGAGGCCGGAGCGGGCCGGCTCGACGTGCACGCCGCGGCCAACCCGGCCGACGGGCTCTCCCCGCTGCGCGGGGTCGTCCTCGGGCTGATCGCCGTGCTCGCCCTGATCGGGCTGATCGAACTGCTCACCGCGATCGGCGGTACCGTCCGCGAGAGCGAGCGGGACCTGCTCGCCCTCAAGGCGATCGGCCTGTCCCCGCGGCAGATCACCGGCATCACCGTCGCGGCCACCGGCTGCACCGCGCTGGCGGCCGTGCTCCTCGCCACCGCCCTCGGGCTGCCGCTGGCGCACTGGCTGATCGACGCCCAGGGTGCGTCCAGCGGCATCGGCGCGGGGATCGCCCGGTCCCCCTCCCCCGCGTTCCTGGCGCTCCTCGGCACGGCGGCCGTGCTCGGTGCCGCGGCCCTGGCCGCCGTACCGTCGGCCCGGGCGGCCCGCAGACGTCTGGCGGACACGTTGAGCGCGGTGGCCTGACCGGGCCGGGCCACCCGCACCGTGGTCACCGCCGGCCGCGCAGCTCCCGGTAGGCGGCGACCAGCGCCTTCGTGGAGGCGTCCAGACCGGGCACTTCCGCCCCTTCCGTGAGCGCCGGCTCCACCCGCTTGGCGAGCACCTTGCCGAGTTCGACGCCCCACTGGTCGAAGGAGTCGACGCCCCAGATCGCGCCCTGCACGAACACCTTGTGCTCGTAGAGCGCGACGAGCTGCCCGAGTACCGACGGGGTCAGTTCCCGCGCGAGGATGGTGGTCGTCGGACGGTCGCCCCGGAACGTCTTGTGCGGGACCAGCGCCTCCGGTACTCCCTCGGCGCGCACCTCGTCGGCCGTCTTGCCGAAGGCGAGGGCCTGGGTCTGGGCGAAGAAGTTGGCCATCAGCAGGTCGTGCTGGGCCTTCAGCTGCTCGCTCAGCTCGCCGACCGGCTCGGCGAAGCCGATGAAGTCCGCCGGGATGAGCTTGGTGCCCTGGTGGATCAGCTGGTAGTAGGCGTGCTGCCCGTTGGTGCCGGGCGTGCCCCAGACCACCGGCCCGGTCTGCCACTCCACCTCGCGGCCCTCGCGGTCGACGGACTTGCCATTGGACTCCATGTCGAGCTGCTGGAGGTAGGCGGTGAACTTCGACAGGTAGTGCGAGTACGGCAGCACCGCGTGCGACTGCGCGTCGTGGAAGTTGCCGTACCAGACGCCCAACAGGCCCATCAGCAGAGGCACGTTGGATTCGGCGGGCGCGGTGCGGAAGTGGTCGTCGACGATGCGGAAGCCGTCGAGCATCTCCCGGAAGCGGTCCGGCCCGATGGCGATCATCAGGGACAGGCCGATCGCCGAGTCGTAGGAGTACCGGCCGCCGACCCAGTCCCAGAACTCGAACATGTTGGCCGTGTCGATCCCGAAGCCGGAGACCTTCTCCGCGTTCGTCGACAGCGCCACGAAGTGCTTCGCGACCGCCTTGTCGTCACCGTCGAACGCGTCGAGCAGCCAGGAGCGTGCCGAGGTCGCGTTCGTGATCGTCTCGATCGTGGTGAACGTCTTGGACGCCACGATGAACAGCGTCTCGGCCGGGTCCAGGTCCCGCACCGCCTCGTGCAGGTCCGCGCCGTCCACGTTGGACACGAACCGGAAGGTCAGCGAGCGGTCGGTGAAGGCCCGCAGCGCCTCGTACGCCATCGCCGGACCGAGGTCGGAGCCGCCGATGCCGATGTTGACGACGTTGCGGATGCGCCGCCCGCTGTGACCGGTCCACTCACCGGAACGCACCCTGTCGGAGAAGGCGGCCATCTTGTCGAGGACGGCGTGCACGTTCGGCACGACGTTCTCGCCGTCGACCTCGACGACCGCGTCCCGCGGGGCGCGCAGCGCGGTGTGCAGGACCGCCCGGTCCTCGGTGATGTTGATCCGCTCGCCGCGGAACATGGCGTCCCGCAGCCCGAACACGCCGGTGGCCGCGGCCAGTCGGCGCAGCAGTCGGAGCGTCTCGTCGGTGACCAGGTGCTTCGAGTGGTCGACGTAGAGGTCTCCCACCCGCAGCGACCAGTCCGTGCCACGCCCCGGGTCCGCGGCGAACAGCTCGCGCAGCCGCACGTCACCGAGTTGCTCGCGATGCTTCGCCAGCGCGGTCCATTCGGGCCTCTGGTCGAGCCTGGTACGGCCGTCTGCGTTCATGTCGGTCTTCAGCCTTCTTCCTCAGGTGTCCCAGCTGTCCCGGCTGTTCCAACCTAATGGAGCAGAGGTGAAGGCGACCGACGGAGACGGAACTCCGCCCGTTGCTAGATCTCGCCCCGCAGTTTGGCGAGCGCCTCGGCGAGGATGGCCTCGCCGTCCGCGTCGCTGCGGCGTTCGCGCACGTACGCCAGATGCGTCTTGTAGGGCTCGGTGCGCGGCGGGTCCGGCGGGTTGTCCCGGTCCTGTCCGGCGGGGAAGCCGCAGCGCGGGCAGTCCCAGGTCTCGGGGACCTGGGCGTCGCTCGCGAAGCTCGGCTGTGTCTCGTGTCCGTTGGAGCACCAGAAGGAGATGCGCAGACGCGGCGCGGACTCGCCGCGCTCGGCCTCGCCCATCGGCCCCGCCCCGACCCGGCTTCCCCGGATCGCGTTGCCACTTGCCACGGTCGTAACTCCCTGCGTGATGGTGCCGCAAAGCGAGTCGGCGTTCGCTTCGCTGCGAGCGCCTCAGTCTACGTAAGGCCCAACGCGCGTCCAGTGATTGGAGTTACAAGCTCCGGCGCACAGACGCAAGCCCCATGATAGGCGGCGCGGTGAAGCGCGTACCGGACATGGGGCTTTACGTGTACAAGTGCGTGAGGTGTCAGTTGTTCGCCTTCATGAGCAGGCCGAGCACCATGATGCACGCGAACCACGCCAGACCGACCACCACGGTGATCCGGTCGAGGTTGCGCTCGGCGACGGAGGATCCGCCGACGGACGACTGCATGCCGCCACCGAACATGTCGGAGAGGCCGCCGCCCTTCCCCTTGTGCATCAGCACCAGCAGCATCAGCAGCAGGCTGAAGACGATCAGGGCGATCGAGAACCCCATAACCACGGCTGGACCAACTTCCTCGGCTTCGGATGAACGGCGGGGGCAGGGCGACAGCAGGCCACCATGCCCCCGCAAGGGTACGACGTATCGCCGCTACCGCATACTCACCGGTCGACCTACTGGTCGCGGAAACGGACGATCTTGACGAACTCGTCCGAGTCCAGCGAGGCACCGCCGACCAGCGCGCCGTCGATGTCGGCCTGCGCCATGATCTCGGCGACGTTGCCGGACTTGACCGAGCCGCCGTACTGGATGCGGACCTTGTCGGCCAGCTCCTGCGTGTACAGCTCGGCGAGCTTGCCGCGGATCGCCGCGCAGACCTCCTGGGCGTCGTCGGCGCCGCAGACCTTGCCGGTGCCGATGGCCCAGACGGGCTCGTAGGCGATCACGATCGACTCGGCCTGCTCGGCCGGGAGGTCCTTGAGACCGCCCTCGACCTGGGCGAGGGTGTGGGCGACGTGGTTGCCCGCCTCGCGGACCTCCAGCTCCTCGCCTACGCACATGATCGGGGTCAGGCCGTGCTTGTAGGCGGCCTTGACCTTGGCGTTGACCTGCTCGTCGGTCTCGGCGTGGTACTGCCGGCGCTCGGAGTGGCCGATCGCCACGTACGTGCAGCGCAGCTTGGCCAGCATCGCGCCGGAGATCTCGCCGGTGTAGGCGCCGCCGTCGTGGGCGGAGATGTCCTGGGCGCCGTACTTGACCTTGAGCTTGTCGTGCTCGACCAGGGTCTGCACGGAGCGCAGGTCGGTGAAGGGCACGAGGACGGCGACCTCGACGGCGTCGTAGTCCTTGTCCGCGAGGGCGAAGGCGAGCTTCTGGACGTGGGCGATGGCCTCGAGGTGGTTGAGGTTCATCTTCCAGTTGCCCGCCATCAGCGGCGTGCGTCCGGACGGATTGGATGCCATTGCGGGTCAGTCCTCCAGTGCGGCGAGGCCGGGGAGCGTCTTGCCCTCGAGGTATTCGAGGGAGGCGCCGCCGCCGGTCGAGATGTGGCCGAAAGCGTTCTCGTCGAAACCGAGCGTCCGCACGGCCGCGGCGGAGTCGCCGCCGCCGACCACGGTGAAGCCCGGGGCGTCGAGAAGCGCCTGGGCGACCGTCTTGGTGCCCTCGGCGTAGTCGGGGTGCTCGAAGACGCCCATGGGCCCGTTCCAGAAGACGGTGGCGGCGTCGGCGAGCTTGGACGCGTACAGCTTGCGGGACTCGGGGCCGATGTCCAGCCCCATCCGGTCCGCCGGGACGGCGTCCGCGGCGACGGTGTCGGGGTGGGTCGGCGCCTTCGCCTTGAGGTCGGGGAACTCGGGCGCGACCACGACGTCGACGGGGAGGACCAGCTCGACGCCGGTCTTCTCCGCGCGCTCGATGTACTCCTTGACGGCCGGGATCTGGTCCTCCTGGAGGAGGGAGATGCCGACCTCGTAGCCCTTGGCCTTGAGGAAGGTATAGGCCATGCCGCCGCCGATGAGGAGCCGGTCGGCCTTGCCGAGCAGCTCGTCGATGACCGCGAGCTTGTCCGAGACCTTGGCGCCGCCGAGAGCGACCACGTACGGGCGCCGGACGTCGTCGGTGAGCTTCTTGAGGACGCCGACCTCGGTGGCGATCAGGTGGCCGGCGTAGTGCGGCAGCCGCTTGGGGAGGTCGAAGACCGAGGCGTGCTTGCGGTGCACGGCGCCGAAGCCGTCACCCACGTAGACGTCGGCGAGGCCGGCCAGCCGGTCGGCGAAGGCGGCGCGCTCGGCGTCGTCCTTGCTGGTCTCACCGGCGTTGAAGCGCAAGTTCTCCAGCACCGCGACGCCGCCGTCGGCGAGGCCGGACACGGCGGCCTCGGCGGAGGTGCCGACGGTGTCCTCGGCGAAGGCGACGTCGGCACCGAGCAGCTCACCGAGGCGGGCGGCGGCCGGGGCCAGCGAGTAGACGGGGTCCGGGGCGCCCTTGGGGCGGCCCAGGTGCGAGGCGACGATCACGCGCGCGCCCGCGTCCGCCAGGGCCTTGACGGTGGGCACCACGGCGCGGATGCGGCCGTCGTCGGTGATGGTGGTGCCGTCCAGCGGCACGTTGAGGTCGGCGCGGACGAATACGCGCTTGCCCGCGACGCCTTCGGAGAGCAGTTCGTCGATCGTCTTCAAGAGGGCTCCTGGGTTCTCGGATCGCTCGTGATCCTACGAGGGCCGGTCACCGCGGACGCGACGCAGGGCCCGGACGGCGCGACGTTGCGCTGCCCGAGCCCTGCTACCGCATGCGAGGTGCCTGCTGAGTCTGAGTCGCTCAGAGCTGCTCGCCGACGAAGACCGTGAGGTCGACGAGGCGGTTCGAGTAGCCCCACTCGTTGTCGTACCAGCCGAGGATCTTCACCGACTTGCCCTCCTGGACCATGGTCAGGGAGGAGTCGAAGGTGCAGGAGGCCGGGTCGCCGACGATGTCCGAGGAGACGATCGCGTCCTCGGTGTAGAACAGGACGCCCTTGAGGTCGCCGTCGTCGGCGGCCTTCTTGAACGCGGCGTTGACCTCGTCCTTGGTGACCTCGCGCTGGAGCTCCACGACCAGGTCGGTGGCCGAACCGGTGGGGACCGGGACGCGCATCGCGATGCCGTCCAGCTTGCCCTTGAGCTGCGGGAGGACCAGCGCGGTGGCCTTGGCGGCACCCGTGGTGGTCGGGATGATGTTCTCCGCGGCGGCGCGGGCGCGGCGCAGGTCCTTGTGCGGGAAGTCCAGGATGCGCTGGTCGTTCGTGTACGCGTGGACCGTCGTCATCAGGCCCTTGACGATGCCGAAGTTCTCGTCGAGGACCTTGGCCATCGGCGCCACACAGTTGGTGGTGCAGGAGGCGTTGGAGATGACGTGGTGGTTCGCCGGGTCGTACTTGTCCTGGTTGACACCCATCACGATGGTGATGTCCTCGTCCTTGGCCGGAGCCGAGATGAGGACCTTCTTGGCGCCACCGGCGATGTGCTTCTCGGCGTCGGCCTTCTTGGTGAAGATGCCGGTCGACTCGATCACGACGTCGACGCCCAGCTCACCCCAGGGGATGTCGGCCGGGTTCCGCTCGGAGAGGACCTTGATGGTCCTGCCGTCGACGGTGATGGTGTCCTCGGTGTGCGTGACCTCCTGCTTGAGGCGGCCGAGGATGGTGTCGTACTTCAGCAGATGGGCGGTGGTCGCGGTGTCACCCAGGTCGTTGACAGCCACGATCTCGATGTCTGCACCCTGCTCCAGCAGCGCGCGGAAGTAGTTACGACCGATGCGGCCAAAGCCGTTGATGCCTACGCGGATCGTCACGAACCGATCTCCTCGTTGGTACGCCGGCCCGATGTGCCGGCGAGCTGTATTTGGGATGTCCCCGACCACCCCCGACCCTACCTCTCCGAGGCTTGCGGGGTGACATCGAGACGCCCCATACCCGGCACCGCGGTCCGTACCCGCCAGTAGGGGTACGGACCGCCGTGCGGTACGGGGACCGATCACCCGATTTCGTTACACCGTCCGGTCCCCGCCGGGCCCGGATTCACTCGTCCAGGGCACGCAGCGCCTGCCTGACCAGTGCCGCCCGGGCGGCCGGCTCGGTCAGGTGCTCCAGGCCGAAGCCCAGCAGCACGGTGTCGTCCGTGGTGACCGCGCCGTACGTCTGGAACAGGGTCCCGGTGCGGGCCCAGTCCTTCAGGACGGCGGGGCTGCCGGCGGGCGGTCCGGAGACCCGCCAGGCACCCAGCGAGGTCTCGAAGCCCTCGGTGCCGGTGGCCGTGGAACCGACGACCAGCGAGGCCTCGTCGGCGAGCACGCCGCGGCCGCCGCTGCCGGGGTCGGTGACGTAGGCGATCGACACGTCCACGGACTTCCCGGCGTAGGCGCTCAGGTCGAACTCGACCTGCCGCCAGCCCCCGGAGGCGCCGGTGAGGCTGTTCCACTGCCCGGTGGTGCCGGTCGCGGTGCAGCCGTCGTCGGACAGGGTGAGGTAGTGCTCCAGCCAGGGGTGCCCGCCGATGTAGAAGCCGGCCCCGCACTCCGCGGGCACGGCCGTGCCGGTGGCGCCGCCGGCCTCGGGGAGCGTGGTCCAGTCGTCGCCGCCGGTGGTGTGCGCCTCGACCAGGGCGTGGTCGTAGCCGCGTTCGGTGTCCCACAGCAGCTGGGTACGGAGCGTGGGACGGTCGGCGGCGGTGACACCGGTGAGGTCGATGGTGCGGGTGAGGCGCTTGTAGGCGTCGTCGGTGTGGACGGCGGCCGCCATCCACGCGCCCGCGTAGGGCCCGTACGGGTTGACCGTCCCGGCGAACCTTCCGGCGCCCTCGCTCGCGAACTGCGGATAGGTGTCGGCGGGCAGTTCGTCCGAGGTGACGCTGTAGGTTCCGGCGGTGTCCAGCGGGTTGCCGGGCGCGGCCCCGAACACGCCGGTGGCGCCGTCGAGCCGTCCGGTGCCGGTGAACCCGGTGGCGCCGGTGGTCGAGGTGCGGGTGTATGCGCCCAGGTAGTACTGGCTGAAGTCGTCGGAGAGGCTGCCGCCGCCGAGGTCGACGTCGCCGCCCGCCTGCTCACCGGCCTCGATCAGCCGGCCGCCCTCGTTGAGGAAGGCGCGCAGCTGGAGCTGGGTGGCGTTGCCGGGCACCGCGGCGCCCGTGTAGTGGACGACGGTGTCGAAGTGGCCGAGGACGCCGAGCGCGTCGGGCGCGCCCTGCGTGGCGACGTCCCAGACGGCGGCCCGCTTGCCGCTCGCCCTGAGGGCGTCGACGTAGGTCCGGGTCTGCGTGGCCTTCGCGCCTTCCTCGGCGACGACGAGGACGTCCGCGACCGGCCGCTCCGCGACCTTGTACGTGAAGTGCTCGCTCGCGGTGCGTTTGCCGCCCTTGGTCTCGCCGGTGAACCAGACCTCGACCCGGTCGCCGCGTTCGCCGTGGCCGATCTTGGCGCGGTACTCGTCGAAGTAGAGGTTGTCCTCACCGCCGTACGTCTCGCCGCCCCGCCAGGGCTTCAGCCGCACGTCGTGGGTGCGTCCGCCGTTGACGCGGTACTTCAGTTCCTTGTCGCGCACGGACTTGCGGGCGACGACGGAGACCTCCTGGGCGGCGCCGCGCGCGTAGGACGTGGTGAAGGCGTCCGGGGTGAAGTCGGCGGCGTCCAGGCCGACCGAGGAGGAGGGCCGGTCCGGGTGGGCGGCGCTCTCGGCGACGGAGAGCGCGAAGGGGATGTTCTTCGCGAACTCCTGCTGGATCAGCTTCTCGTCGTCGGGGAAGTTGAAGCCCGACTGGCAGTCGGCCGCGTTCCATTCGTCGTCGGGGTCCTGCTCGGAGACCGTCTGGCAGGTCGACATCTCCGGGGTGAACATCGCCGTGCCGTTGACGTTGGCGGCGTGTCCGTCGGCCTCGCCGTTGGTGGTGTACAGCTCCGAGGAGACCTGTGGGTGGTAGCCGGGGATCGCGGAGTTCTCGGGCGTGCCGGCCAGCGCCTTGTAGAGGACGTCGTCCGGGGTGTCGGTGGCCACCTGCCAGCCGACGCCGTAGAGGAGCAGCTCGGCGGCGGAGTGGTAGTTGATGCCGTAAGTGAAGCCGATCCGCTTCTGGAAGCGGTCCAGGGCCTTGGTCTCGGGCTCGGAGTTCGGGCCGGCGCCCCGGTAGGTCTGGCTGGTGGGGTTCGGGGACGAGCCCTCGTCGTCGTAGCCCCACTTGTAGGCGAAGTTGCGGTTGAGGTCGACGCCGTCGCCGGCGCCGAGGGCGCCGTCGCCGTTGTTGTCGCGCAGGTTCTTGCGCCACAGGCGGTTGTCGGTGTTCTCGAACGTGTAGTCGTAGCCGTCCGGGTTGGCCGACAGCAGGAACCACAGCTCGGTGGAGTCGACCAGCTTCCTGATCCGCCGGTCCTCGTCGTACTTGTCCAGGTAGTGGTGCATCAGCCGCCGGGTCATCTCCGGGGTGATCCACTCACGCGCGTGCTGGTTGGACATGTAGAGGACGGAGGGCTTGGAGCCGTCCTTGGACTCCTTGGCGTTCTTGGTGAGCTTGAGCGCGAGGATGTCCTGGCCGTTCACCGTCCTGCCGATGGAGACGACCTTGGTGAGGCGGGGGTTCTGCCGGGCGGTCCGCAGGATCTCCTCACGGAGGCCGCCGCTGCCGCTGTACGGGCGGAAGACGCCGTCGGCGGCGTCCTCGACGCGTTTCTCGGCCCGGCTGGAAAGGGCGTGCTCGGTGAGGTCGACGCCTTGTTTCTCCAGCTTGCCGGCCTGCTGGTCGGTGAGGTAGACCTCCACGGTGGCGGTGCCCCGGTCCGGGACCCGCTCGGTGAGTTCGTGGCCGTCCTGTCCGGCGGCCAGCAGCAGGGGCACCTGCTCCTGGGTGACGTCGGCACGGAAGACCTTCACCTCGTCCGCGTCCGGGGTCTCCGGGCTCGCGGGTTGTGCCTGGGCGACGGGTGCGAAGCCCGCTCCGCCGATCAGGAGCGCGCCGACGGCGAGGATCGATCTCGCTCTTCGTCTCATGAACCCCCCTAGATGGGGCCTGTCTGACAGGCCTGGTTCCGCCACAGTGGCGAACAGATGCCAGGCTCATGACAGCTCATGATCGAGTCAAGGGCGCGACAAAGACACACGAAGGCCGGTACGGATCACCCAAGTGGGCGCCCGCACCGGCCTGTTGACGGCTCATGTGCGGCGGGCCGACGCGTGTTCGGTCAGCCGACGAGGTTGTCCGCCAGCTCCTCCTCGCCGAGGTTGGCGTCCGTGCCGGGGATGCCGAGGTCCGAGGCCCGCTTGTCGGCCATGGCCAGCAGGCGGCGGATGCGGCCCGCGACGGCGTCCTTGGTCAGCGGCGGGTCCGCGAGGGCGCCCAGCTCCTCCAGGGAGGCCTGCTTGTGCTCCATGCGGAGCCGGCCGGCGGCCGCGAGGTGCTCCGGCACGTCGTCGGCGAGGATCTCCAGAGCCCGCTGGACCCGGGCGCCCGCGGCGACGGCCGCGCGGGCCGAGCGGCGCAGGTTGGCGTCGTCGAAGTTGGCGAGGCGGTTGGCGGTGGCGCGGACCTCACGGCGCAGCCGCCGCTCCTCCCAGGCCAGCACCGAGTCGTGGGCGCCGAGCCGGGTGAGCAGGGCGCCGATCGCGTCGCCGTCGCGGACGACGACCCGGTCCACGCCACGCACCTCGCGGGCCTTGGCGGGGATCGAGAGCCGGCGGGCGGCGCCGACCAGGGCGAGCGCGGCCTCGGGCCCCGGGCAGGTCACCTCCAGGGAGGAGGAGCGGCCGGGCTCGGTGAGCGAGCCGTGCGCCAGGAACGCGCCGCGCCAGGCGGCCTCGGCGTCGCAGGTGGCCCCCGAGACCACCTGCGGCGGCAGGCCGCGGATGGGGCGGCCCCGCCCGTCGACCAGGCCGGTCTGCCGGGCCAGCTGGTCACCGCCCGCGACCACCCGAACGACGTAACGCGAACCGCGCCGCAGCCCGCCCGGCGCCATCACGATCAGCTCCGAGCTGTGCCCGAAGATCTCCAGGATGTCCTGCTTGAGCCTGCGGGCCGCCCGCGCGGTGTCCAGCTCCGCCTCGATCACGATGCGCCCGCTCACCAGGTGGAGGCCGCCGGCGAACCGCAGGATGGCGGATACCTCCGCCTTTCTGCAGCAGGTCCGGGTGACGGGGAGCCGGGAGATCTCGTCCTTCACCGCTGCCGTCATCGCCATGGGCCGATCCTTCCATGCATCCGAAAAATACGGTCGTACGCGGCGGCCAGCAGCTCCGGGTCGTGCCTCGGGGTCCCGTCGGTCCGGGCGACCGGAGCCAGTTCGACCGCGGCGCCGAACCGTTTCGCGGCGTCGGTGAGCGAGTCACGGTCGGGCACGGCGGCCTCGTCGGCCAGCACCACGTCCAGGGCGAGTTTAGGGGCGTGTCGTCCCAAAACCTCCAAATGACGCTGCGGAGAGAACCCCTCGGTTTCTCCGGGCTGGGGCGCGAGGTTGAGGGAGAGGACCCGGCGGGCCTTCGTCTCGGCCAGCGCGTCCAGCAGATCCGGCACGAGCAGGTGCGGAATGACCGAGGAGAACCAGGAGCCCGGCCCGAGCACCACCCAGTCGGCGTCCAGGACGGCGTCCACCGCCTCCGGGACGGCCGGCGGGGCGCCCGGCACCAGGTGCACGGACTGCACCTCACCGGGCGTGAGCGCCACCGTCGCCTGCCCCCGGACGGTGTCCACCTCGTCCGGGCGGCCGGGGTCGTGCCCCCGGACCAGGGCCTGCAGCTCCAGCGGGACGGCGGACATGGGCAGCACCCGCCCGTGCGCGCCGAGCAGCTTGCCGACCAGGTCGAGCGCCTGGACGTGGTCGCCGAGCTGCTCCCACAGGGCGACGATCAGTAGATTGCCGACCGCGTGCTCGTGCAGGTCGCCCTGGGACTGGAAGCGGTGCTGGATGACGCGGGCCCAGGTCTGGCCCCAGTCGTCGTCGCCGCACAGCGCGGCCAGGGCCTTGCGCAGGTCGCCGGGCGGCAGCACGCCCAGCTCGTCGCGCAGGCGCCCGCTGGAGCCGCCGTCGTCGGCCACGGTGACGACGGCGGTCAGGTCGCCGGTGATCCGGCGCAGTGCGGCGAGCGAGGCGGACAGTCCCATGCCGCCGCCGAGGGCGACGACCTTGGGCTGGGCGCCCCGGCGGCGCGGCCTGCCGCCGCGCGCCTGTTCGGGCCGGGCGGCGCGGGTCTCGGCGGTCCTGCCGCCGCGTCCCTCGGGCACCACCCGGCGCAGCCTGCTCAGCCGCGGAGTACGTCCAGTCATTCCCGTCCCATGTCCCGGTGGACGACCACCGTCTCCACGCCCTCGGCGGCGAGCCGGGCGGCGAGCTTCTCCGACATGGCCACGGACCGGTGCTTGCCGCCCGTGCAGCCGACGGCGACGGTCACGTAGCGCTTGCCCTCCCGACGGTAGCCCGCGGCGATCAGCTGGAGCAGCTCGGCGTAGCGGTCGAGGAACTCCTTGGCGCCCGGCTGGTTGAGGACGTACGAGGAGACCTCCTCGTTCAGGCCGGTGAAGGGGCGCAGCTCCGGGACCCAGTGCGGGTTGGGCAGGAAGCGCATGTCCACGACCAGGTCGGCGTCGACCGGGAGGCCGTACTTGAAGCCGAAGGACATGACGGTGGCCCGCAGCTCGGGCTCCTCCTCGCCGGCGAACTGGGCGTCCATCTTGGCGCGCAGCTCGTGCACGTTGAGGCTGGAGGTGTCGATCACCAGGTCGGCGTCGCCGCGCAGCTCGCGCAGGAGCTGCCGCTCGGCGGCGATGCCGTCGACGATGCGGCCGTCGCCCTGGAGGGGGTGCGGGCGGCGCACCGACTCGAAGCGGCGCACCAGCGCGTCGTCGGAGGACTCCAGGAAGACGATCCGCCGGGTGACACCGCGGGTGTCGAGGTCCGCGAGGGATTCGCGCAGGTTGTCGAAGAAGCGCCGGCCGCGGACGTCGACGACGACCGCGATGCGGGCCACGTTGCCCTGCGAGCGGGCGCCCAGCTCCACCATGGTGGGGATCAGCGCCGGCGGCAGGTTGTCGACGACGAACCAGCCGAGGTCCTCCAGACACTTGGCGGCCGTCGAGCGGCCGGCTCCGGACATGCCGGAGATGATCACCAGCTCGGGGATGGCCGCCTCGTGCGCCCCGGCTGTTTCCTTGCCCGTACTCACCTGTGCTCCGTCGTCCTGGCCCGGTCCGGGGCCGGCCGTCTGCCGGCCGGCGTCCTCGCCGGTCGTGCGGTGGGTCTGTTCTCGTCCGGCTGTGGGCTGTGCCTCGTGCTCGGTCATCTCTCCTGCCCCCGTCGTTCGTCCGGGGTGCCCGCGGACACGGGCTCCCCCGGGGCGTCCGCCGTCGTCTCGGGCGCCCCGTCCTCGTCATCCATGATCTCTCCGGTCGCCGTGTTGACGGCGGGCGCGGCCGGGGTGGCCCGGGCGAGGGCCACGGCGACCGTCTCGGCCGTCTTCCGGCCTATGCCGGGCACCTCGCAGATCTGGTCGATCGTCGCCGACCGCAGCTTCTTCACCGAACCGAAGTGTTTGATCAGCGCCTGCTTGCGGGTCTCCCCCAGGCCCGGCACCTCGTCCAGCGGGCTGGAGCGGAAGCGTTTGGCACGCTTGGTGCGCTGATAGGTGATCGCGAAGCGGTGGGCCTCGTCGCGGACCCGCTGGAGCAGGTACAGGCCCTCGCTGGTGCGGGGCAGGACGACCGGGTCGTCCTCGCGGGGCAGCCAGACCTCCTCCAGGCGCTTGGCGAGGCCGCAGACGGCGATGTCGTCGATGCCGAGCTCGTCCAGGGCCCGCTGGGCGGCCGCCACCTGCGGCTGTCCGCCGTCGACGACGACGAGCTGGGGCGGGTAGGCGAAGCGCTTGGGGCGGCCGTCGTCGTCCTTGAGGGCCGGCCCGTCCGTCAGGGCGAGGTCGTCGGCGGCGTCGCGGGGGGTGGCGTGGGGGTCGGGTGCGGTGCCGTTGCCGGGCGCGGCGTCGCGGCCGGGGGTCTCGCCGTCGGTGGTGGCCGTCGTGGCGCCGTCGTCCTCCCCGTCCGCCCACTCGCCGGTCCGCTCCTTCTCGGCGAGATAGCGGCGGAAGCGGCGGGTGATGACCTCGTGCATGGAACGGACGTCGTCCTGTCCCCGGAAGCCCTTGATCTGGAACCGGCGGTATTCGCTCTTCCGGGCCAGTCCGTCCTCGAAGACGACCATGGAGGCCACGACGTCGTCGCCCTGGAGGTGGGAGATGTCGTAGCACTCGATCCGCAGCGGGGCGCTGTCGAGATCCAGGGCGTCGGCGATCTCCTCCAGGGCGCGCGAACGCGTCGTCAGGTCGGAGGCGCGCTTGGTCTTGTGCAGGACGAGAGCCTGCTGGGCGTTGCGCTGGACGGTCTCCATCAGCGCCTTCTTGTCGCCGCGCTGCGGGATGCGCAGCGACACGCCCGAACCCCGGCGGTCGGTCAGCCACTGCTGGACCGGCTCCACCGGCTCGGGCAGGGCGGGGACCAGGACCTCCTTGGGAACGGCGTCCCCGCTCTCCTCCCCGTACAACTGCTGGAGGGCGTGTTCCACGAGGGCGCCGGTGGTGATCTCCTCCACCTTGTCGGTGACCCAGCCGCGCTGGCCGCGCACGCGTCCGCCGCGCACGTGGAAGATCTGGACGGCGGCCTCCAGCTCGTCCTCCGCGACCGCGATCAGGTCGGCGTCGGTGGCGTCGGCGAGCACGACCGCGCTCTTCTCCATGGCCTTCCTGAGCGCCCCGATGTCGTCGCGCAGGCGCGCCGCCCGCTCGTACTCCATGTCCTCGGCCGCCTCGCCCATCTTCCGCTCCAGACGGCGCAGATAGGTGCCGGTGCGGCCGGCCATGAAGTCGCAGAACTCCTCGGCCAGCTCCTGGTGGTCCTCGGCGGAGATCCGTTCCACGCAGGGGGCGGAGCACTTGCCGATGTAGCCGAGCAGACAGGGGCGGCCGGTACGGGCGGCGTTCTTGAAGACACCGGCGGAGCAGGTGCGCACCGGGAAGACGCGCAACAGGAGGTCGACCGTGTCGCGGATCGCCCAGGCGTGCCCGTACGGCCCGAAGTAGCGCACGCCCTTCTTCTTGTGGCCGCGCATCACCTGGACGCGTGGGAACTCCTCGTTCATCGTCACCGCGAGGTACGGGTAGCTCTTGTCGTCGCGGTACTTGACGTTGAACCGGGGGTCGTACTCCTTGATCCAGGAGTACTCCAGCTGGAGCGCCTCGACCTCCGTGGACACCACGGTCCACTCCACGGACGCGGCCGTGGTGACCATGGTGCGGGTGCGGGGGTGAAGGTTCGCCAGGTCCTGGAAGTAGTTCGCCAGGCGCTGGCGCAGGCTCTTCGCCTTTCCGACGTAGATCACCCGGCGGTGCTCGTCACGGAACCTGTACACCCCCGGGGAGTCCGGGATCTCACCCGGCCTGGGGCGGTAGCTGGAGGGGTCGGCCATGAGTCACACCCTACTGGCGAGGGCCGACACTCCGGCGGGGCTGTGGACGACGGGTCCGGCCCCTGTGGACGGCCGTCCGGGGAAGCCCGGGGAGGACGGTCCGGGGCCGGTCGGTCACGCCGCGTGCCCTCGGGACGGCGGGCCCGTGCGTTCTCGGCCAGGAGTGCGTGACGGTCGGGCGTCAGGTGTTGTCGGGACTAGGTCAACACGCTTCAATGCGGGGGGACTCGGGGCCCTGAAGCACGGCGTACGGATGTGAAGACCGCTGCGCCGCGACCGGGGGAGGGCGGCCCCGGCGATCCGCGTCGAACGGTCTGACCAGCCGTCGTGAACTTCACAGAAAGGCCCCTGCATGCCGCACGCCACACAGCACGCGGACGTCGCCACCGCGGAACTCGACTCGGCCCTGCGCGGTGGCCCCTTCCACGCGGCCCTGCGGGCCGCGATCGCCGCTCGCGGACTACCGCTGCAGCGTGTGCAGCACCATCTGTCGCGCCACGGGGTGAAGGTGGGCGTCACCAGCCTGAGCTACTGGCAGCAGGGCGCCCGCCGCCCGCAGCGCCCCGAGTCGCTGCGGGCCGTGCGAGCCCTGGAGGAGATACTCCAGCTGCCCGAGGAGTCGCTGATCCGCCTGCTCGCCGAGGCCGAGGAGGACTCCCCCGAGCGGCGGCCCGCCACCCGCTCCTACCGCGCCCACCTGGAGGCTTCCGGCGTCCTGGACCGGCTGCTGGCCGAACTGGACCAGCCGTCGCCGGACAGCGGGGTGCACATCCTCGGGCACCACGAACTGATCCGCGTCGGAGCCCACCGGGAACTGGCGGGACGCGAGTCGCACCACATCGTCCGCGCCCACCGCGACGGCGTCGATCGCTTCGTCGCCGTCCACTACGGCGATCCGGGATGCGCTCCCGCGCGGATGACGGTCCACGCGCTGGAGAACTGCCGCACGGGCCGCGTCCGCATCCACCACGACACCGGTCTGCTGGTGACCGAGGTGCTCTTCGACACGTGGCTGCGCGCCGGGGACACCCATCTCTTCCGCTACGGCGTGGAGGACGGCACGGCGGGGGTGTCTCGGGAGTACGTCCGCGGGTTCGGTTCGGCGGGCGGGCAGTACGCGCTCCAGGTGCGGTTCGACGCCGCGGCGCTGCCGGTGCGCTGCCACCGGTTCACCCAGCACTCGCCGGCGGCACCGCGCGGCGGCCGGCAGGAGCTGGCCCTCAGCGGCAGGCACCACTCGGTGCACCTGGTGGAGCCGCGGGCGCGGACGGGGATGCTGGGGATCGGGTGGGACTGGGAGTAGGCGGCGCGGGCGGGCGCGGTGACCGGCAGCCCCTCGCCGGCCGCTGTCAGGTCCCGGGGCTCGCGACGATGCGGCCCCGCTTCACCTCGACCGGGAGTTCGATGAGCGGCGCGGTCGCCGGGGCGTGCAGCACCTCGCCGGTCCGGGCGTCGAACTCGCTGCCGTGACAGGGGCAGACCAGCTTCGTGCCCTCCAGCTTCTTGATGGGGCACCCGGCGTGCGTGCAGACCGTGCTGAACGCCTTCAGGGTGCCGTCCTCGGCCCGGCTGACCACCACGTTGCCGTCGGGGTAGAGCTTCGTCGCGCCCTTGGCGACCTCGCCCTCCGCTCCCAGCTCGACGGGCGCGGTGGGCCTGGCCGGGGCGGCGCCGTCGTCGCCCGGTGAGCAGGCGGCCGTCGCGAGTCCGGCGACGGGGGTGAGGGCCGCCGAGCGCAGGACGGTACGGCGGCTCGGGGCGGGGCGGCCAGGCATGGGGTCTCCACTGTTCAGGGGGCGTGCAGGGCGACGATATCCGGCGGGCGGGTCGGCGTTCCGGGGCGGGTGGGTTGTTCCGGACCTGCGACGTAAACGTTTGCGCAAGCGTTTACGCCGACCCGGCGCATGGGGTACGGTCCCGGCCGACGCACGCACACGCGGCACCGAGCCGGTGCGCGGCGATACGGAGATGGGGACGCCGATGCCGACCATGGTGGATGTCGCCCGGAGCGCGGGGGTCTCCGTGGCGACCGTCTCGCACGTGCTCAACGACACGCGCCCGGTCCTGCCGGGCACCCGCCAGGCGGTGCTCGACGCCGTCGAGGAGCTGGGCTACACCCCCAACACGCTGGCCCGTTCCCTGGTGACCTCCCGCACCCGCTCGATCGGGCTCGCGGTGTCGGCGATCAGCAACCCGTACTTCACGGAGATCCTCCAGGGCGTCGAGGCCAGTGCGCTGGAGCACGGCTACAGCCTGCTCATCGCCGACCCGCACGACGATCCCGGGCACGAGCGCAAGGTCGTACAGCTGCTGCACGAGCGGCGCGTGGACGGCATGATCGTCGCGCCCTCCGCCGAGCCGGGGGACCTGGTCGCCTATCTGGGGCGCCACCGGGTGCCGGCCGTGTTCCTCGACCGGGTGGTCGAGGTGCCGGAGGGCGACGGCGCGCCGCGCTTCGACCAGGTCTGCGCAGAGGGCGCCGAGCCGACGGCGCTGCTCGTCGGTCACCTCGCCGGACTCGGCCATCGCCGGATCGGCCTGGTCGCGGGCCGGCCGGGGCTCAGCACGACGCGCGAGCGGATCACCGGGTACCGGCACGGCCTCGCGGCCGCCGGACTGCCCTTCGACGACCGGCTGCTGGTCCACGGCGACTCCGAGGCGGAAGGCGGCGAACGAGCCACCGCGGCCCTGCTGTCGCGGGCGGTGCCACCCACCGCGCTGGTCACGGCCAACAACGCGATGACGATCGGCGCGCTGCGGGCCCTCCGGGACCGGGGCCTGTCCGTGCCCGGCGACCTCGCGCTGTGCTGCTTCGACGACTTCGCGTGGGCCGACCTCTTCACGCCGCGCCTCACCGCCGTCGCCCAGCCCAGCAGGGATCTCGGCGCGCGGGCCGTGCGGCTGCTGCTGGAACGCCTCGCCGCGCCGGACCGGCCCGCCCGGACCGTGCGCCTGCCCTGCGCCTTCGTCCACCGCACGTCCTGCGGCTGCCCCGAGCAGACCGGGCAAGCCCACGTCACCGCTCCCGAAAGGACCCTCCCGTGATCGTCGTCGCCGGTGAGGCACTGATCGACCTGGTACCGCAGGGCACGGGCGCCCTCGCCGCTCTGCGGCCCGCCCTCGGCGGCGGTCCGTACAACACGGCCGTCGCACTCGGCCGCCTCGGCTCCCCCACCGCCTTCTGCTCCCGGGTCTCGTACGACGCCTTCGGTGAGGCGCTCCTGGACCGGCTGCGGGAGACGGGTGTGGACGTCGCGCCCGTGCAGCGCGGGACCGAGCCGACGACGCTCGCCGTGGCCTCGGTGGACGCGGACGGTTCGGCCGCCTACTCCTTCTACGTGGACGGCACGGCGGACCGGCTGTTCACGGTGCCCGCCGACCTGCCGCCGGGCACCCGGGCAGTGTCCTTCGGGACCTGCTCACTGGTGCTGGAGCCCGGTGCGAGCGCGTACGAGGGGCTGCTGCGCGAGACGGCCGCGCGGGGCGTCTTCACGGCGCTGGACCCGAACATCAGGGCCGGGCTGATTCCCGAACCGGACGCCTACCGGGCCCGGTTCAAGAGCTGGCTGCCGTCCGTGTCGCTGCTGAAGTTGTCCGAGGAGGATGCCGCGTGGCTCGGCGGCACGCCCCGTCAGTGGCTGGCGTCCGGGCCGGCGGCGGTCGTGGTCACCCGGGGCGGCGCCGGGCTGACCGCGTTCACCCGCGACGGGGGCGAGTACGCGGTGCCGGGTGAGCGGGTCGAGGTGGTGGACACGATCGGTGCGGGCGACACGGTGAACGCGGCACTGCTGCACGGCCTCGCGGCACGCGACGCCCTCGACCCCGACGGCCTGGCCGCCCTGGGACCGGAGGGGTGGACGGGGCTGCTGGGCTTCGCCGCCCGCGCGGCCGCGCTCACCTGCTCCCGCGCGGGCGCCGAACCGCCGTACGCCCACGAGATGACCGTCTGACGGCGCGCCCGGCGGGCGCGGACCGCACGGACGCGGGTCGTCAAGCCCGCGGGCGCCCGCACGGCCGACCCGGGCCGCATGTGCGACGCGCCGGGGCCCACGGATGATGGTGGGCCCCGGCGCGTCGATGTCGGCCGGTGCGGCGGCGCCGGACTCGGCTCAGGCCTTGCTCGTCCGCGTCGTCTTCTTCGCGGCGGGCTTGGCGGCCTTCTTGGCCGTCTTCGCGGCGGAGGTCTTCGCGGCGGTCTTCTTCGCCGCGGCCCCCTTGGGAGCGGCCTTCTTCGCGGCCGTGTCCGCGACCGGCTTCGTCGCGGTCTTCTTGGCGGTGGCCTTGGCCGCCACCGTCTTCGCCGCCGCCTTGCGCGGGCTCCGCACGGAGGACGCGTCGCTGATCCGGTCGGCGCCGAGGACGTCCCGCAGGAACTTGCCGGTGTGGCTGGTGGCAACCCCGGCGACCTGCTCGGGCGTGCCCTCGGCGACCACCAGGCCACCGCCGGCGCCGCCCTCGGGACCCATGTCGACGACCCAGTCGGCGGTCTTGATCACGTCGAGGTTGTGCTCGATGACGATGACCGTGTTGCCCTTGTCGACCAGGCCGGCCAGGACCGTCAGCAGCTTGCTGATGTCCTCGAAGTGCAGACCGGTGGTCGGCTCGTCCAGGACGTAGACCGTGCGGCCGGTGGAGCGGCGCTGAAGCTCGCTGGCGAGCTTGACGCGCTGGGCCTCACCGCCGGACAGGGTGGTCGCCGACTGGCCGAGCCGGACGTAGCCGAGACCGACGTCCTTGAGCGTCTTCATGTGCCGGGAGATCGCGGGGACCGCCTCGAAGAAATCGGTCGCCTCCTCGATCGGCATGTTCAGGACGTCGGCGATGGACTTGCCCTTGTAGTGGACCTCCAGGGTCTCCCGGTTGTACCGGGCACCGTGGCAGACCTCGCACGGGACGTAGACGTCCGGGAGGAAGTTCATCTCGATCTTGATCGTGCCGTCGCCCGCGCAGTTCTCGCAGCGGCCGCCCTTGACGTTGAAGGAGAAGCGGCCGGGCAGGTAGCCGCGGACCTTCGCCTCCGTCGTCTCGGCGAACAGCTTGCGGACGTGGTCGAAGACTCCGGTGTACGTCGCCGGGTTGGACCGCGGGGTGCGGCCGATGGGCGACTGGTCGACGTGCACGACCTTGTCGACGAGGTCGTCGCCGTCCACGCGCGTGTGGCGGCCGGGCACGCTCCGGGCGCCGTTCAGCTCGCGGGCCAGGTGCGTGTACAGGATGTCGTTGACCAGGGTCGACTTGCCGGAACCGGAGACACCGGTGACGGCCGTGAAGACGCCCAGCGGGAAGGACACGTCGATGTCCTGGAGGTTGTTCTCCCGGGCGCCGTGCACGGTGAGCTGCCGGGACGGGTCGTGCGGGCGCCGGATGTCGGGCAGCGGGATGGCCTTCCTGCCGGACAGGTACAGGCCGGTCTGCGACTCGGCGTTGTCGAGCAGCCCCTTGAGGGAGCCGCTGTGCACGACCTTGCCGCCGTGCTCACCGGCGCCGGGGCCGATGTCGACGATCCAGTCGGCGACCTTGATGGTGTCCTCGTCGTGCTCGACGACGATGAGGGTGTTGCCCATGTCGCGGAGCCGGACGAGGGTCTCGATCAGCCGGTGGTTGTCGCGCTGGTGCAGGCCGATGGACGGCTCGTCGAGGACGTAGAGCACGCCGACGAGTCCGGAGCCGATCTGGGTGGCCAGCCGGATGCGCTGGGCCTCGCCGCCGGAGAGCGTGCCGGCCGCGCGGTTCAGCGAGAGGTAGTCCAGGCCGACGTCGACCAGGAAGCGGAGTCGCTCGTTGACCTCCTTGAGCACGCGCTCGGCGATCTTCTTGTCGCGGGCGCTGAGCTTGAGCTCGCCCAGGAAGTCGGCGCAGTCGCTGATGGACATCGCCGAGACCTCGGCGATCGACTTGCCCATGACGGTGACCGCGAGGACCAGCGGCTTGAGCCGGGTGCCCTCACAGGTGGGGCAGGGCACCTCGCGCATGTACCCCTCGAAGCGCTCACGGCTGGAGTCGCTCTCGGCCTCGCTGTGCCGGCGCTTGACGAACGGGATCGCGCCCTCGAACGCCGTGGTGTACCGGCGCTCGCGGCCGTACCGGTTGCGGTAGCGGACCTCGACCTGGGTCTTGTGGCCGTTCAGCAGGGCCTTGCGGGCGCGCAGCGGGAGGCCCGCGAAGGGGATGTCCGTGCGGAAGCCGAGCGCGTCCGCGAGGGCGCCGATCAGGCGGCCGAAGTAGTCCTTGGTGTGCCCGTGCGACCAGGGGTGGATGGCGCCCTCGTCGAGGGACTTGTCCTCGTCGGGGACGATCAGCTCCGGGTCGACCTCCATGCGGGTGCCGATGCCGGAGCAGTCGGGGCAGGCGCCGAAGGGCGAGTTGAAGGAGAAGGAGCGGGGCTCCAGCTCCTCGAAGGACAGGTCGTCGTACGGGCAGTACAGGTGCTCCGAGTACATGCGCTCGCGCTCGGGGTCGTCCTCGGGGAGGTCGACGAAGTCGAGCACGACCATGCCGCCGGACAGTCCGAGCGCGGTCTCGACGGAGTCGGTGAGGCGGCGCTTGGCGGAGTCCTTGACGGTGAGGCGGTCGACGACCACCTCGATGGTGTGCTTCTCCTGCTTCTTCAGCGTCGGCGGGGTGGAGAGCTGGATGGTCTCGCCGTCCACCCGCGCGCGGGAGTAGCCCTTGGTCTGGAGCTCCGCGAACAGGTCCACGAACTCGCCCTTGCGCTCGCGCACCAGCGGCGACAGCACCTGGAAGCGGCTGCCCTCGGGCAGCTCGAGGACCTTGTCGACGATGGCCTGCGGCGACTGGCGCGAGATCGGCCGGCCGCATTCCGGGCAGTGCGGCTTGCCGATTCGGGCGAAGAGCAGGCGCAGGTAGTCGTAGACCTCGGTGATGGTGCCGACCGTGGAGCGCGGGTTGCGCGAGGTCGACTTCTGGTCGATGGAGACCGCCGGGGAGAGGCCCTCGATGAAGTCGACGTCCGGCTTGTCCATCTGGCCGAGGAACTGCCGGGCGTAGGAGGAGAGGGACTCCACGTAGCGCCGCTGACCCTCGGCGAAGATCGTGTCGAAGGCCAGGGAGGACTTGCCCGACCCGGAGAGGCCCGTGAAGACGATGAGCGAGTCACGCGGCAGGTCGAGCGAGACGTTCTTCAGGTTGTGCTCGCGCGCGCCACGGACGATGAGACGGTCGGCCACGCCGGTCCGCACCTTTCTTGAGAGAAGTGACAGGGGCGGGGCCCCCGTCTTTTCTCAGACTAGGGGGAGCCACTGACAACGCCGGTCGGATTCACCGGTTGTCAACAAACCCCGACTTCCCAGCATGCCCGACGCCGCCTCCGACCTTATAGCACGCACATTCGAATAGCGGGGGTCGTCCGCAACCTTCACCCGAAGGTGTGGCCCGGTCTAGGGTCAGCACCATGATTGATCACGCTCATGACCTGGCGTCTGTACGTGACGCGACCGAGCGGCTGCTCACCGCGGTCGGGAAACTGGACAACGCGTCCGTGACGCAGTCGTCACGGCTTCCCGGCTGGACCCGCGGCCACGTCCTCGCCCACCTCGCCCGCAACGCCGACGCGCTCGTGAACGTCCTCGAAGGACGTCCCATGTACGTCTCCGGCGAGGCCCGGGACGCCGACATCGAGCGGGACGCCCCGCGGTCCCTCGACGCCCAGCTCGCGGACGTCCGCGAGAGCGCGGCCGGATTCCAGGCGGCCGGTGCGGCGCCCGCGGACTGGTCGCGCACGGTGGAGCTGCGCAACGGTGTCACCGACTCCGCGTCCCGGGTGCCGTTCCGGCGGTGGGTCGAGGTGGAGCTGCACCACGTGGACCTGGGCATCGGGTACGAGCTGGAGGATCTTCCGGCGGAGTTCACCGGGCGCGAGACCGACTTCCTCGCCGCCCGCTTCACCGGGCACCCGGACGTGCCGCCCACCCGGCTGACGGACGGTACGCACGCGTGGCGCACGGGCCGGGAGGCGGAGGCACCGGAGGTGACCGTGACAGGTTCCCCGGCGGATCTGCTCGGCTGGCTCGCCGGGCGCCGAGAAGGCTCCGCGCTCACGGTGACGGGCGGCCCGCTGCCGGAACTCCCGCCGCTGTAGCCGGTGCACGGCGGTCCGCGGACCGCCTCCCGGAGCTAGGCTGGCCGTCATGACGTACAGCGGAGAGGTGACGGTCGGCGGACCCGCCGACGTGCACGAGCTCAAGGACCTGATGATCACCAAGGTCGCGGTCGGCCCGATGAACAACAACGCCTATCTGCTGCGCTGCCGGGCCACCGACGAGCAACTGCTGATCGACGCCGCCAACGACGCGCACACACTGCTGGGCACGATCGGTGACGACGGCATCGCGTCCGTCGTCACCACCCACCGCCACGGCGACCACTGGCAGGCGCTCGCCGAGGTCGTCGCCGCCACCGGGGCCCGCACCCATGCCGGCCGCTACGACGCCGAGGGCATCCCGGTGCCGACCGACGTCGCGGTCGACGACGGGGACACGATCAGGGTGGGGCAGGTGGAACTCACCGCTCGCCACCTGGTCGGCCACACGCCGGGTTCCATCGTCCTGGTGTACGACGACCCGCACGGGCACCCCCATGTGTTCACGGGGGACTGCCTCTTCCCGGGCGGTGTGGGCAACACCCACAAGGACCCGAAGGCGTTCGCGAGCCTGCTCCACGACGTGGAGACGAAGGTCTTCGACGTGCTCGCGGACGAGACGTGGGTCTATCCCGGCCACGGCGACGACACCACGCTCGGCGCGGAGCGGCCGCATCTGCCGGAGTGGCGCGCACGCGGCTGGTGAGCGACGGGAGCGCGGCGCGGACACCCCGCGCTCGCACCGGCGTGCGCGCCCCGTGTGACGCGTTCGCACACACCGGTGCTCCGCACGCGCTCCCGGCCCGCCTACGGGGGCGGTCCACTGAAGGCAGCCCCGCGCGGGATGACGGCTCCCGTGCGGTACGGGCCGCCGGTCTCCCGATTCCCGCCCTCGACCGGCGGCCCCGGCGGGCTCAGGCCCGGGCCTGCCCCGTCCCGGCCAGCGCGGCGACCCGCTCCACGGCGAACGCGTATCCCTGCACACCACACCCCGCGATGACTCCGTCGGCGCGCTGCGAGACGTAGGAGTGGTGCCGGAACGGCTCCCGCTGGTGGATGTTGGAGATGTGGACCTCCACCACGGGCAGCCCGTCGCAGGTGTTGAGCGCGTCCAGGACGGCCACGGAGGTGTGCGAGTAGGCGGCGGGATTGATCACGATCCCGCAGTGGTTCAGCCGGGCCTCGTGGATCCAGTCGACCAGCTCGCCCTCGTGGTTGGACTGCCGGAAGTCCACCGTGCCGCCGTGTGCCGCCGCGGCCTTCACGCACAGGGCCTCGACGTCGGCAAGGGTGTCGGAGCCGTAGATCTCCGGCTGTCGCTGGCCCAGCAGGTTCAGGTTGGGGCCGTTGAGGATCATGATCGGGGCGTTGGCCAGGGTGCGGGGCACGGTTCCTCCGGTCCGTGAGGGGTGCGGCGGCCCTTGCGCGACCGCTGCTCGGCCCCCGGTCTATCACGGTGCATCGGAGCCCAGACCGGCCGTCCCCTGCGCCTACGGGTTGATCGCGAGCTCCAAGTACGCCGCGAACAGCACCAGGTGCACTCCTCCTTGGAGGGGGGTGGCCCGTCCCGGCACGACGGTCAGCGAGGCGACGACCACGGTCAGGGCGAGCAGCACCATGTGGATGGCGCTCAGGCCCAGGACCAGCGGCCCGGTGAGCCACACGGAGGCCAGGGCGACCGCGGGAATGGTCAGGCCGATGCTCGCCATCGCCGAGCCGAGGGCGAGGTTCATGCTGGTCTGCACCCGGTCGCGGCGCGCGGAACGCACCGCGGCGATGGTCTCGGGGAGCAGCACCAGCAGGGCGATGATGACGCCGACCACGGCGTGGTGGAGCCCGGCGGCCTCCACTCCGTCCTCGATGGTCGGCGACACCCCCTTCGCCAGTCCGACGACGCCGATCAGCGCCAGGGCCAGCATCACCAGGCTGGTCAGGGCGGTACGGGCGGACGGTGCGTGGGCGTGCTCCTCGACCGTGATCACTTCGCCGTGCCGGGTGATCGGCAGGAAGTAGTCGCGGTGCCGCACGGTCAGGGTGGCGATGAACAGGCCGTAGAGGATCAGCGAGGAGAGCGCCGCGAAGGTGAGCTGCACGGTGGAGAACTCGGGGCCGGGCGCGCTGGTGGTGAACGTCGGCAGCACCAGGCTGAGGGTGGCCAGGGTCGCCACCGTCGCGAGGGCGGCGCCGGTGCCCTCGGCGTTGAACTGGGCGATGCCGTGCCGGAGGGAGCCGACCAGGAGGCTGAGGCCCACCACGCCGTTGCAGGTGATCATCACGGCGGCGAAGACCGTGTCCCTGGCCAGGGTGGCGCTCTTGTCGCCGCCGTCCACCATCAGCGTCACGATGAGCGCGACCTCGATGACCGTCACCGCGACGGCGAGGACCAGGGAACCGAAGGGTTCACCGACCCGATGGGCCACGACCTCCGCGTGGTGCACGGCGGCCAGGACGGCCGTCGCGAGGACGACCGTCATCAGCGCGACCAGGGCTCCGGGCAGATCGCGTCCCCAGGTGAGGATCAGCAGCACCACCGCGGCCATCGGGCTGATGGCCGTCCACTGTGTGATGAGGTCCCTGGGACGCGTGATCATGCGGCGATCGTCGCAGAGGGCGACGTGCCCCGCATTCTCTGTCACACGGACCGGCGAAGGAGAAGCGGCGGGCGGCTCCTCGCCGCCCGCCGCTCCCGGTGGTGGTCGCCTACGACCGGCCTACGGCCGACTGGGGATCGGACCGTGTCCGGTCACGCTTCGACGCTGTCCTTCTTGCCGTCGTCGCTCCCGGCCACCGCTTCCGCCTGGGCCTGCTTCTTGGAGGCCCGCAGGCTGGTGATCGTAGTGATGATCAGGACGGAGCAGATCACGCCGAGCGAGACCGGAATGCTGATCTCGGGAACGTGCACCCCGGACTCGTGCAGGGCGTGCAACACCAGCTTGACGCCGATGAAGCCCAGGATGACCGACAGGCCGTACGAGAGGTGGACCAGCTTCTTCAGCAGACCGCCGATGAGGAAGTACAGCTGGCGCAGGCCCATCAGGGCGAACGCGTTGGCCGTGAACACGATGTACGGGTCCTGGGTCAGACCGAAGATCGCCGGGATGGAGTCGAGCGCGAAGAGCACGTCGGTGGTGCCGATCGCGAGCATCACGACCAGCATCGGGGTCATGATCCGCTTGCCGTTCTCCTCGATCCACAGCTTGGTGCCGTGGTATCGGTCGGCGACACCGAAGCGGCGCTCGGCGGCCTTGAGGAGCTTGTTCTCCTCGAACTCCTCGTCCTCCTCGTCGGCCCGGGCCTCCTGGATGAGCTTCCAGGCGGTCCAGATCAGGAAGGCACCGAAGATGTAGAAGACCCACGCGAAGCTGGCGAGGATCGCGGCGCCCGCGGCGATGAAGATCGCCCTGAGGACCAGGGCTATGAGGACACCGATAAGCAGCACGCGCTGCTGGTACTGCGAGGGCACCGCGAACTTCGCCATGATCAGGACGAAGACGAACAGGTTGTCCACGCTGAGGGACTTCTCGGTGATGAAGCCCGCGAAGAACTCGCCGGCGGGCTGGCCGCCGCCGAAGATGAGCAGGCCGACTCCGAAGAGGCCCGCGAGGACGATCCAGACGACCGTCCAGATTCCCGCTTCCTTGATCGATACGTCGTGCGGCTTGCGGCCGATGAAGAAATCGACCGCGATGAGGGCGGCGAGGCCCACGATGGTCAGGACCCACAGGGTCACAGAAACTTCCACTACGCCTCCGGCAGTGCGTCACACGGCAAATGTCAGCGTCGTCGCTGCCGGAGGTCTCTTCCACCCCGGGTGTCCGGAACGCACTGCGCGTCCGCGGAACCCACGGGCCGACGCCCCGGGATCTGGCCTGATCCGTATTGACGGGGTCGCCGCACAGACAGGGAGTACTCCCCTCCGTACGGACGACAGTACCCCATTCACCAAGGGAGGGTAAAGAGATTTGCAAATTAAGCTCAAAAGCCCAGCTCGGAGCCCTTTACCCGCCCCACGAACGGCGGGCCGCCGCGACCTGGGCGAGGACCTGCTGGAGCACCTGGCTGCCCGGCGGCACGAGCGCCGGCTCGTACGTCCAGGCATGCCCGACCCAGGGGTCGGCCAGGTGGTCGTCGGGCACCGGTGTCAGCCGGAGCAGTGAACGCCACAGCGGGTCGAGCAGCGGCCCGTACCCCGCGGACTCCTCCCGGTCGGCGACCATCATCAGGTGGACGCCGACGGCCGGCCCCTCGTCGGCGAGGTAGCGCAGCTGGTTCACCGCCCGGTCGTCGAAGCCGTGCGGGAAGTCGTTGACGATCAGGAGCTGCTGGGAGGTGTCGACACCGGGCGGCAGCGCGTCGGGAGCACCGCCGCGCAACGCCATCTGCACCAGGTCGACGCGCTGGGTGAGGCGGGCCAGCACGTCCGCCGTCCCCGCCGCGCCGAGGGCGGGCGGAGCGGCGAGCACTCCGGTCCGCACGAGGGGTGCCAGCGGCTGCGCACCGGATCCGGCCGGGTCGATGACGTGCACCGTGAACTCGCCCGCGGGGTACACGGCGAGCAGCCGGGCCGCGTGCGCGACCGCCGTCTCCAGGCCGAGCCGCCGCGTCTCGTGGGAGTCCGAGACCGAACCGTCGAGCGAGGCGGAACGCCCGCTGTCGATCCACAGACCGCGCTCCAGCGGCAGCCGCATCAGCAGCGGGATGCGTACGCGGTCGGCCTCCGGCAGATGGAGATCGCCCAGCCGCAGGGCCATCGGTATCTCCATGGGGACGCGGTAGGCGTGCCAGACCGGGTTGTCCCAGCGCGCGAACGCCGCGGGCAGGGCGGGCTCGACGACCTCGGCCTCGGCGACCAGCTGGGCGACGTCCCGGTCCAGGACCTCCCTGGCCTGGGAGACCAACTGGTCGTGCCGGGCACGTGCCGCCTCGCGGGCGGCGTCTCCCTGTCCGCCGATCCGGCTGCGCGGGTCGGAGAGGGCCCGGTCGAGTTCCTTCTCCATGCGCGAGTCGGCGAAGTCCACGGCGCTGCGGTACGCGGCCATGGTGCGGGAGAGGTCCTCGAACATGCCCCACACCTGGTTGTAGAGCCGCTCCTCCATGGACCAGCCGGTGGCGTCACCGGCGACGGGCCGGGTGGGCCGGCCCGGTTCGGCCGGGGGCGCGGCCGGCGGGGGCGGCGGCGGGGCCGCGTTCTGACGGCGCGGGTGGCTGTAGTCGATCGGGCCGCCGCCGGTGGGCGTGGACGCCTGGCCGGCCGGTGCGGGGTCGCCCGTGCCGCCCCGGTACGGCTGCTGCGTCCCGTGCTGTCCCGGACCGCCGGGTGTCTGCGGGCCGGTGGGGCTCTGGGTGTCGTACGGGGACACCGGCGGTACGGGGCCGGGAGTGCCCTGGGGTGCGGCGCCGTGGTCCGGACCGTGCGCCGGGGCGGCGGTCTGCCGGGGGCGGTCGGCGTCCGCGGCGTGGGCCGGAGGGGCCGGCACCGAACGGGCCAGCCCGCGCGCCACCGCTTCGTGGATGGTCCCGGCGAGCTGGTGGGCCTGGGGCAGGTTCTGGTCGGTGAGCAGTTCGGCGAGGCCGCCCGCGTAGCCCTGGCCGACGGCGCGCACCTTCCACGCGCCCTGGCGCCGGTAGAGCTCCAGGGCGACGACCGCGGACTCGCGGTCCAGGCCGGTGACGGTGTAGCTGGCGACTTCGTCGCCGTCGAGATCCGTGACCGCGACGAAGGGGGCGGCGACGGCCCCGAAACGGACCGGGCCCTGCCCGCCGGCGGGCAGGGCGAGCAGCACGCTCACGCGGTGCACGGTGTCCGGGACCGCGTCCAGGTCCACCGCGAGGCGGTGGTCGGCGGCCGCCTGCCGGGAGACCTCCAGGCCCGGCAGGGTGGGGGTGCCCGGGTGAGCCACCCACTCGACCCCGTGGACCGTGCCCTTCTCGTCGCCGAGCGTGGCTCCGGCCACGATCGGCGTGCCGGCCGAGACCCGGATCTCCAGACGGGTCCGGGGAAGCGGGTGGTTCTGTCCCCGCGTCAGCTCGGCCGTCATCGCCTGTCCCCCTGTGTCACTCGTGCGTCACTCGTGATGTGCCGTGCGGCGCTCGCCCGACCCGCTCACGGGACGGGGTGTTCGGCCGGCCCCTCACGGGACCGGCATTGCGGCTTCGTCGCTCGTCAGAGGACCGGCAGGATGGCCGGCATCAGGTCCTGGAAGGTGCGGCCGTTGGCCGGGGTGCCGATGGCGGTCATCGACCAGCCCTGGCCCGCGCGGTGCACCTTGGCCATGATCTGCGCCGTGTAGGCGCCGCCGCCGGCCAGCGTGTAGCGGGCGAGTTCCTGCCCGTTGGTCTCGTCGACCAGGCGGCAGAACGCGTTCTGCACCTCCTGGAAGGTCTGGCCGGTGAACGAGTTCACGGTGAAGACGATCTGGTCGATGTGGACCGGGATGCGCTGGAGGTCGACGAGGATCGCCTCGTCGTCGCCGCCCTGGCCGACACCGCCGACCAGGTTGTCCCCGGTGTGGCGGACCGAGCCGTCGTCGCTCACCAGGTGGCGGAAGAAGACGACGTCGACCGGCTGCTTGTCCGCGAAGAGGACCGCGGAGGCGTCCAGGTCGATCTCCCGGGTGCGGGAGCCGAACAGGCCGCGCCGGGGAGCCGCCTGCCAGCCGAGACCCATGCGCACCGACGTCAGGCTGCCGCCGTCGTTCTTCTGCAGACTGATGGCCTGACCCTTGGTCATGTTGACGGTCACGCGCTGATCCCCTCTCGAACTGTCCCCTGTTGCCGCGGAGCCCGCGGTTGACCTGAACCCTACGCACGGGCACTGACAGAGCCCCACCCCGGTCCGCACTTTGTGTCGGTCTTGCAACACAGCCCGTGTCCGGTCGGGCCCTCAGGCCAGGCCCGCCTCCCTCATCTGACGCAGTTCCTTCTTCATCTCGGAGACCTCGTCACGCAGCCTGGCCGCGATCTCGAACTGGAGGTCGGCGGCGGCCGCCCGCATGCGGTTGGTCAGTTCCTCGATCTGTTCGGCCAGCTCCGCGGCGGGACGGTCGGTCGGGACCGTCTCCTTGGCCTTGCCCCGGCCCTTGGCCGGTTTCGCACCCGCCGCCTGGCCGCCGAGGGAGGGCACGGGGGCCTTGGCGCCCTTCCCCTCCTTCACCTGGCGGTACCCGGAGCCGAGCAGCTGCTCGGTGTCGACGTCCTCGCGGGCGATCTGCGCGACGATGTCGTTGATCTTCTTGCGGAGCGGCTGCGGGTCGATGCCGTTCGCCTTGTTGAACGCGACCTGCTTCTCGCGCCGGCGGTTGGTCTCGTCGATCGCCTTCTCCATCGCCGGCGTGATCTTGTCGGCGTACATGTGGACCTGGCCGGAGACATTGCGCGCCGCGCGGCCGATGGTCTGGATCAGCGAGGTGCCGGAGCGCAGGAAGCCCTCCTTGTCGGCGTCGAGGATCGCCACCAGGGAGACCTCGGGCAGGTCGAGGCCCTCCCGCAGCAGGTTGATGCCGACCAGGACGTCGTACTCACCGGCGCGCAGTTCACGCAGCAGTTCGACGCGGCGCAGGGTGTCGACGTCGCTGTGCAGGTAGCGGACCTGGATGCCCAGCTCCAGGAAGTAGTCGGTGAGGTCCTCGGCCATCTTCTTGGTGAGGGTGGTGACCAGGACCCGCTCGTCCTTCTCGGTCCGCTTGCGGATCTCGTGCACCAGGTCGTCGATCTGGCCCTCGGTGGACTTGACGACGACTTCCGGGTCGACGAGGCCGGTGGGGCGGATGATCTGCTCCACGGCACCGTCCGAGCGGGAGAGCTCGTAGGCTCCCGGCGTCGCGGACAGGTAGACGGTCTGACCGATGCGCTCCTGGAACTCCTCCCACTTCAGCGGTCGGTTGTCGAGTGCCGAGGGCAGCCGGAAGCCGTGGTCGACCAGGGTGCGCTTGCGGGAGGCGTCGCCCTCGTACATGGCGCCGATCTGCGGCACGGTGACGTGCGACTCGTCGATGACGAGCAGGAAGTCGTCCGGGAAGTAGTCCAGCAGCGTGTTCGGCGGGGAGCCGGGGAGGCGGCCGTCGAAGTGCATCGAGTAGTTCTCCACCCCGGAGCAGCTGCCGATCTGGCGGAGCATCTCGAGGTCGTACGTCGTGCGCATCCGCAGTCGCTGGGCCTCCAGGAGCTTGCCCTGTTTCTCCAGCTCGGTCAGGCGCTCGGCCAGCTCCTTCTCGATGTCGTTGGCCGCCCGCTCCAAGCGCTCGGGGCCCGCGACGTAGTGGGAGGCGGGGAAGACGTAGAGCTGCTGGTCGTCGCTGATGATCTCGCCGGTGACCGGGTGGAGGGTGGACAGGGCCTCGATCTCGTCACCGAACATCTCGATGCGGACGGCGAGCTCCTCGTAGACCGGGAAGATCTCGATGGTGTCGCCGCGCACGCGGAAGGTGCCGCGGGCGAAGGCCATGTCGTTGCGCGTGTACTGGATGTCGACGAAGCGGCGCAGCAGCTCGTCCCGGTCGTGCTCCTCGCCGACCCGGAGGGGGACCATGCGGTCCACGTACTCCTGGGGGGTGCCCAGGCCGTAGATGCAGGAGACGGAGGCGACCACGACGACGTCGCGCCGGGTGAGCAGCGAGTTGGTCGCGGAGTGCCGCAGCCGCTCCACCTCCTCGTTGATCGAGGAGTCCTTCTCGATGTAGGTGTCCGACTGAGGGACGTAGGCCTCGGGCTGGTAGTAGTCGTAGTACGAGACGAAGTACTCGACTGCGTTGTTCGGCAGCAGTTCGCGGAACTCGTTCGCCAGCTGGGCGGCCAGGGTCTTGTTCGGGGCCATGACCAGGGTGGGCCGCTGGAGCTTCTCGATCATCCACGCCGTGGTGGCGGACTTTCCGGTGCCGGTCGCGCCGAGCAGGACGACGTCCTTCTCGCCTGCTTCGACTCGCCGGGCCAGCTCGGCGATGGCCGCCGGCTGGTCGCCGTTCGGCTGGTAGGGGCTGACGACCTCGAAGGGCGCCACCGTGCGTTCGATCTGGGAAACGGGCCGCATGGGTTCCACCGTACGACCCCCCACTGACAACGGGTCCGGATCAGCGGTTCTGCGGGGCGCGGGACCGCCGGTGGGCGAGGGGACGGCGCAGGTGGCGGGCCGGGTGACGGGTCGGGCGGTGGGCCGTGCGCGGGACCTCGGAGTGGGCGGGGATGCCGGGCTTCCGCTCGACGGGCGGGGCGGCGGGCTTGCCCATGACCATCAGCGGGTCGAGCAGGACGACGACGCCGGCCAGGACGAGGAAGGCGAGGGGCCCGATCAGCATCGGGGCGAGCAGCTCGGCGGGCGATCCCCCGACGCTGGGCTCGGACGTGCCGCCGACGTGGACGTCTAGGGCGGCCATGCCCGTGTAGTGCATGCCGGTGACGGCCAGCCCCATGATCAGGGCGGCGCCCACGCTCCACAGGAAGCCCCGGACCTGTCCGGCCGCCCACAGTGAGGCGGTGGCGGCGCCCATGGCGATGACGACGGACACCGACACGGTGAACGTGTTGTAGGTCAGCTGTCCGTCCAGGTGCATCCCGGCCATACCCAGGTAGTGCATCGACGCGATCCCCAGGCCGGTGACGGTGCCGCCGGTGAACAGGGCGGTCCCGCGGGCCCCGCGGTAGCCGACGATGAAGATCCCGATCCCCACCATCACGATGGCGACGGCCAGGCTGGCGAAGGTCATCAGCCAGTCGTAGCGGATCGGCGTGTGCTCGATCGTGAACCCCATCATCGCGATGAAGTGCATGGTCCAGATGCCGGAGCCGATCGCCGCCGAGGCCAGGGCGAGCCACCCGGGGCGCCAGGAACGGGTGACCAGCATGGCCCTCGTGGTGCAGCGCAGACCGAGGGCACCGCCGAGGCACGCCATGAGGTAGGCCACCAGTGGTGTGACGAGTCCGTAGTTGAATCCGTCGACCGTGCCTTGCATCTGCGGCTGCCCTTCCGCCTTCTTACGCCCCGGTGGAGTACCGGATTCTCCTGATGTGCACCCTCTCGCGGGCCTGAGCGAACGACCGGGGCCGAGGCAGAGAGTATGACGCCCACCGGAATGGTCGAACGATTCTCCGGCAAAGAATCACGGCCTCGCCCCACTTGTGCCGCCCTGGTGAGCGTAGTTGAGCAACTCCATTCAGCCAGTGGCCATTCTGTACCCCTCTTCCGTTGACTCTCCGGTGTCACAGTGGAGCTGTCCGTGATCGCTCGACGCGAGGAGTACGCATGCACGTGCGCACAGTTGCCGTCACGACCACCGCGCTTCTGGGAGTCGCCCTGACGGCGCCCCTCTCGCACGCCCGGTCCACCGGGACCGGCGACGACGGGCCCACGGTCGTCGCGCACCGGGGCGCTTCGGCCTACGCGCCGGAGAACACGCTGGCCGCCGTCGACAAGGCGGCCGAGCAGGGCATCCGCTGGGTGGAGAACGACGTCCAGCGCACCAAGGACGGTGAACTCGTCGTCATGCACGACGAGGACCTGAGGCGTACCACCGACGTGGAGGAGGTCTTCCCCGGCCGGTCCCCATGGAAGGTGAAGGACTTCACGGCCGCGGAGATCGCGCGGCTGGACGCGGGGAGCTGGTTCGGGTCCCGGTACGCGGGCGCGCGCGTACCGACTCTGAAGCAGTACGTGAACCGTCTGGAGCACAACCACCAGAAGCTGCTGCTGGAGCTGAAGAGCCCCGGCCTGTACCCGGGCATCGAGCAGCAGACCCTCAAGGTGCTCGCCAACGAGGGCTGGCTCGACCGCCGCCACGTGACCGGCCGGCTGGTGGTGCAGAGCTTCAGCGCGGACAGCATCCGGACGGTCCACGAGCTCAAGCCGGCCGTCAAGACGGGCTTCCTCGGCACGCCGCTCGTGTCGGACCTGCCCGAGTACGCCGAGTTCGCGGACCAGATCAATCCCTCGCACGGCTCCCTCTCCATGTCCTACGTGGCCTCGGTGCACGCGTTCGACGGGCCGCACGGCAAGCGGATGGAGGTCCTGACCTGGACGGTGGACACCGCTGCCGCCGCCCGGCGGGCGGCGGGGTACGGCGTCGACGGCATCATCACCAACAAGCCGGACGTGGTGCGGGACGCCGTCGGCGAGGACACGGACTCGTCGGCACTCTGACCTCTTGACGCCCGGGACGGACCGGCCTCGCAGGCCGCTGTCCCGGGCATTGTCAGTGGCCGGCCGTACCGTGGGCGCATGGACAGCCCTGGGCAGTACGAACAGCGGGTCGTGTGGACCGTCGTCGGCACCGACATCGGTCCGCTGATGCTGGCCGCCACCCCCGACGGCCTGGTCAACGTCGTGTTCCACGCCACCGCCGCCGCCCGCGGCCAGGCGCTCGAACGGCTCGCGGACCGGCTGGGGACGGAGCCCGTGGAGGCGCCCGGCTCCCCGCTGCTGGCCGAGGCGATACGCCAGGTGGCGTCGTACTTCGCAGGGGCCAGGCAGGACTTCGACCTGCCGCTGGACTGGTCGCTGATCTCGGGCTTCAACCGGCAGGTACTGCGTGAGCTGGCCTCCGGCGTCCCTTACGGCTCGGTCGTCGGGTACGGCGACCTGGCCGGCCGGGTGGGCCAGCCGGGCGCGGCCCAGGCGGTCGGCATGGCCATGGGTGCCAATCCGCTGCCGGTCGTCGTGCCCTGCCACCGCGTGGTGGAACGCGACGGAGGCATCGGCGGGTTCGGCGGCGGGGTGGAGACCAAGCGGCGGCTGCTCGCACTGGAGGGCGTGCTGCCCGAGCCGCTGTTCTGAGCGCGGGCCCCGGGACGCCGGTGGCGGGCGGAGCTAGTCGTAGTGCCGGGCCTCGATGATGTTGCCGTCCGGGTCGCCGAAGTAGAAGCTGCGCCGGGCCATGCCGCGGGCGCCGTAGGAGTCGTGGGAGAGATCCGAGACCGGGACGGACTGCTCCTCCAGGCGGACGCGCAGCGCGTCGAACTCGTCCGCGGGCAGGGACAGGCAGACGTGGTTGACGGGATGCCCCGCGCTCTCGTCGGCGCCGGGTACGACCCGCATACGTGGAGCGAGGGAGTGCGGCGCGAGATCGAGGATGGTCTCTTCGTTGAGCCGCACGGAAGGAAAACTCACGGTCCCCGCGGCGTACTCGGTCAGCCGCAAGGGCTCCAGACCCAGGTTCTTCTCGTAGAACCCGGCCGCGGCGACCGGGTCGCTGACCCAGAGCACCACGTGGTCGAGACGTGTCGTGTTGTCCGTCATGGTTCCCAGGCTGGTGCCCTCCCCCGGGACCCGCAAGGGGCCGGTGCGGTCCCCTCGGGGGTTTGACCCGGTCCCTCGCCCGCCAGGGATGAGGGAGACCGGAGCCGAGGGAGACCGTCGGACAGGAGGCAGGCGCGTGATGCTGGTGGTGTCGGAAGAGGTACGGGCGGCGATCGACGCCCATGAGCCCGTGGTGGCCCTGGAGTCCACGATCATCGCGCACGGGCTGCCGCGCCCGCGCAATCTGCTGGTGGCCGGGGAACTGGAGGAGGTGGTCCGTCGGGAGGGCGCCGTCCCGGCGACGATCGCCGTCCTGGAGGGGCGGCCGCACGTGGGCCTCGACAAGGAGCAGCTGGAGCGGGTCGCCAACGAGGACGGCATCCGCAAGCTGGGCCACCGGGACCTGCCGCTCGCGGTGGCGGCCGGAGCGAGCGGCGCGACCACCGTGTCGGCGACCGCTCTGCTGGCGGCGCTGGCGGGCGTGCGGGTGTTCGCGACCGGTGGGCTGGGCGGCGTGCACCGGGAGTGGACGGTGACGCAGGACGAGTCGGCCGACCTGGGCCTGCTGGCACGCACCCGGATCACCGTGGTGTGCGCGGGGGTGAAGTCCATCCTGGACGTACCGGCGACCCTGCAACGGCTGGAGACGCTCGGCGTCTCGGTGGCGGGCTACGGCACGGACCGCTTCCCCGGCTTCTACCTGTCCGACTCCGGGCACCCGGTGGACTGGACGCTGGACAGCCCGGAGCAGGCGGCGGCCGTCATGCGGGCGCAGGACGCGCTGGACGGGCCGCGGTCCGCTTTCGTGGTCGCCAATCCGGTGCCCGAGGAGGAGCAGCTGGATCCCACGCTGCACGCACGCGTGCTGGCCGAAGCGCTGCGCGCGTGCGAGGCGGAGGGGGTGACCGGGCAGGCGGTCACCCCGTTTCTCCTGGACCACTTGGTGCGCCACACCGACGGTGCCTCGCTGAGCGCCAATCTGGCGGCGGTGCGCGGAAACGTACGGCTGGCGGCCCGTATCGCGACGGCCTGGGCCCGGGCGTGACCGTGCGGCCGGGCGGGGCGTTGCTGGTCGTCGGCGATGTCGTCACGGACGTGGTCGCCCGCCACCGGGGGCCGCTGGCCGCCGGTACGGACACGGCCGCCTCGATCCGTCGCCTGCCCGGCGGTGCGGGTGCCAACGTGGCCTGCTGGGCGGCCTGGGCGGGGTACCGGAACGTCCGGCTGCTTGGCCGGGTCGGTGCCGACGCGGCGGACTGGCACGAGCGGGAGCTGACGGCCTGTGGGGTGCGTCCGCTGCTGGTGGTCGATCCGTCGGCGCCGACGGGGACGGTGATCTGCCTGGTCGACAGCGGCGACTCGGGCGAGCGGACCTTCCTCACGGACAGCGGGGCGTCCTTGCGGATCGGGCCGGGCGACTGGTCGGACACGCTGCTCGACGGCGTCGCCCGACTGCACCTGTCGGGCTACCTCCTGTTCGCGGAACCGAGCCGCGCTCTGGTGTCGGTCGCCCTGGCCGCGGCACGCGCGCGCGGGGTGCCGGTCAGTCTCGACCCGGCCTCGGCGGGGTTCCTGGCCGGGCTGGGAGTGGACCGCTTCCTGGGTCTGGTCGAGGGGGTGGACGTCCTGCTGCCGAGCCGTGACGAGGCGTGCCTGCTGACCGGGCTGCCCGATGCCGCGGACGCGGCGGCCAAGCTGAGCCGGCACGTTCCGCTGGTGATCTCCAAGCAGGGGGCGGAGGGCGCCCTGGTGGCCCGGGCCGGCGCCGTGTGCGCCCGGGTCCCCGCAGCACCCGCGTCGCCGCGGGACAGTACGGGCGCCGGTGACGCCTTCACCGGCGCGTTCCTCGCCGCGCTGCTCGCGGGAGCGACACCCGAGGAGGCGGCGGCCACGGGGTGCCGCGCGGGAGCGACGGCGGTCGAACGGGTGGGCGGGAGACCTCCGCGAGCGCGCGGCCGATCAGCGGCGGAGACCCGGCAGGCGTGATCGCGTGCTCTCCGTGCCGTGAGCGTGCCTCAACCGGACGTCCGGACATCCGAGCCGACGGGGTGACCGGGGTGACGGGACGGCCAGGGCCCATGAGGAGGTCGACGAGGCCGCCGGCAGGTGCTCCTTACGCCTTGCGCCCCCACGCCGAGATCATCGGAGCCGTCGCCAGGTCCATGCTGCCGGACGCGACGTTGGCGAGATGCCGGTCGATGTCGTCGTGGGTGGCCACTCCCGCCCCGACCAGCTCGTCGCGGATCTGACGGACGGTCGCCGACTCCAGGGCGGCGCACGCGGGCGAGGTGACCGGGAAGTAGGCGTCGGCCTCCACGCGGCGCAGTCCGGCCTCCCGGAGCAGGCGCGGCAGCCGGCGGCCGTAGGAGAGGTCGGCTCCGCGGCGGGACAGCAACTCGCGGAAGCCCTGCCGGAGGCGGTTCGCCAGTTGCTGCTCGGGGCCGTGCTCGTCGGGGCAGAGCAGGGGCTGGAGGGCGGGATCGGCGTCCTCGACCAGGAGGCGGCCGCCGGGACGCAGGGCCTTGACCATCGACCGCAACGCCCGCTCCCGGTCCGGGACGTGGACGAGCACCAGCCTCGCGTGCACCAGGTCGAACCCCTCCCCCGGCGGCTCCTGCGCGCCCACGTCGTGCACACGCACCTCGACCGGCGGGCGGCCGGCCGGAGCGACCCGCGAGGTGTCGATGTCCGTCGCGATGACCCTGCCGGTCGGCCCGACCTTCTTGGCCAGCCACGACACCACGGAGGTTCCGCCGGCCCCGACCTCCCAGCAGCGCCAGCCGGGTCCGACGCCGAGCGTCTCGAGGTGCCGGAACGTGGTGGGGTCGAAGAGCTTGGCGAAGGCGTCGAAGCGCTCCGCAGCCTCGGCCTGCCGGTTGTCGAGGAGGTATCCGTCGGTTCGCGTCATGCTGCGATCATCCCAGTTGTCCGGCTTGTCGGAAGGGGGCGACGCTCCGGCGCGAGGGCGCCGCCCTACTCCACCGCCCCGGCCCCGGACGGCCGGTCGGGGCGGCTCCGGCGGTGCGCGGCCGACGGTTCGTCCACAGCCGGGAAGGAAGCGGAATGCTCCGTTTCCACAGGCTCGGACGGCGTTCCCGCAGGACTGGCAGACTGGCCTGCCAAGGCGCGGGAAGCACGGCGCGAGGGGACCCACGCGAGGAGATTCGGATGACCATGGCAGGGAATCTGCGCAAGGTCACCGGCCTGGGAAAGGTCGGCGGCCTGCGCAAGGTGGCACAGCTGGGCCGCCGTCGGCGGCGGGTGGACCTGAGCCACCCGGTCCGCTCCCCGCTTGGTTCCTCGGTGGTGAACTGCGTGACCTACCGGGACGGCGTCCGCACCCCCGAGGGCGGCGATCCGGTCGAGGTGGTGGCCAGGATGCGCAAGCGCGCCGCGGGCTTCGTCTGGCTCGGCCTGCACGAGCCGACGGACCAGGAGTTCGCCGGCGTCGCGGAGCTGTTCGATCTGCATCCGCTGGCGGTGGAGGACGCGATCGAGGCCCACCAGCGGCCGAAGGTGGAGCGGTACGGCGAGACGCTCTTCGCCGTCTTCAAGACCGTCTGCTACGTGGAGCACGAGGAGCTGACGGCCACCAGCGAGGTGGTGAGCACCGGCGAGATCATGGTGTTCGTCGGCCAGGACTTCGTGATCACCGTGCGCCACGGACGGCACGGCTCCCTGGGTCCGCTGCGAGAGGAGCTGGAGTCCGATCCCGCGCAGCTCGCCAAGGGGCCGTCGGCGGTGCTGCACGCGATCGCGGACCACGTGGTGGACGACTTCCTGAGCGTCGTCGACTCGGTCCAGGCGGACGTCGACCATGTGGAGACGGAGGTCTTCGCGGAGAACGGCGCGCGGGTCGACCCGGGACGGATCTACCAGCTCAAGCGTGAACTGCTCGAACTGAGGCGGGCCGTGGTGCCGCTCAGCCGGCCCCTGGAGGAGCTGGCCACTCGGCCGTTCCGGGCGGTCGACCCGGAGATACAGGCGTACTTCCGTGACGTCTCCGACCACCTGCTGCGGGCCGGCGAGCAGATCGCCGCGTTCGACGAACTGCTCAACTCCATCCTCCAGGCACACCTCGCCCGCGTGACGGTCGCGCAGAACGAGGACATGCGGAAGATCACCGCCTGGGCCGCGATCGTCGCCGTCCCCACGATGGTCTGCGGGGTGTACGGCATGAATTTCGACCACATGCCTGAGCTGCGCTGGCGGTACGGCTACGGCCTGGTCATCGGGGTGATAGCCGTCGCCTGCCTGGCGCTGCACCGCGGCTTCCGGCGCAACGGCTGGCTCTGAGGACGGGGCGAGCGGTTCGGGCACCGGACCCGATCAGGCCGAGAAGCTCACGACCTTCCGTGGCACGACACGGATGATCACACGGGTCTCCTCGTCCTTCTCCGCCGGCGGGTCGATGCCGAGGTATTTGTGCGACAGGTCGCGCGGAAGTCTCTTCCCCTCGTCGGGGACGATCTCGACGGTGCCGCGGATCTCCACCGAGGTGTACGGGTTGGCCAGGTCGTAGACCGACAGGCTGATGCGCGGATCCCGGCGGAGGTTGCGCACCTTCTGCCGTCCGTCCACGGAGGAGAAGAGCACCGTGTCGCCCTCGCGCTTGATCCAGACCACGGAGTTCTGCGGGGCGCCGTCGGGACCGAGCGTGGCGACCGAGGCGAAGTTCTTGCCGTCCAGGAGGGCGCGGACCGGTTCGTCGAAGGAGGCGGCGGAGTTGCGGGCATCGGTGGTGACGGCGGCATCGCCGGAGTGAGTGGTCATGCCCGCAGCCTAGTTACATGCATGCGCATATAAAAGCGCTTTGGGGAAACTGACGCGCCGAACCTGTCAGCCGCTCCACGCGGGGTGCCGTGGATCGTCGGCCCGCACCACGACGTCGGCGGTGCCGGCGGGGTCGGTCTCCTCGTCGTAGCGCTCGAAGGCGGGCAGGGTCCACCGCTCGGCCTCCGTGGTCCGGCGGCGCAGCGCTCCGGGGGTGAGGACGAGATGGACGCTCAGATCGAGGGGGAACCAGTGACGCAGCAGGAACGGGCCGTGCAGCAACAGCACACCGCCGGGAGGGAGTTGGAGGTGGGGGCTGCGGGTGGCGCGGTCGGTGACCGGGTCCCACAGGTCGGGCAGGGCCCGCCCGTTCCCCTCGGGCCCGAGGGGGTCGAAGACCTCGCGCCACAGGGCGCCGATGTCGTACCAGCCGTTGTAGTAGGACTCGGTGTCCCGGTGCCCGTACTCCAGGCGCAGCGAGGCGGGGCGCAGGAAGCCCTCCGTCCCGACGACGAGGGAGGGCCGGCCGCGGACGCGCAGCGCCTCGGCGACTCGTTCGGCGAGGTCGCCGGGGCGGGCGGCGGGGGCACCGTCGAGGGCGACGCGGGTCCAGGCGCTGCCGTCCGCGGGTTCGAGGTCGAGCAGGCGCTCGGCGAGCTGGTCGCCGAGCCGGTCCCAGGTGATCGCTTCCAGTCGCACCCGCCCATGATGCGTCACTCGCCGGTGCGCCCGCTTGGACGCTCGCGCATGGGCGGGCGCGGGTCGGCCATGGTCACCGTGCTCGCGCGGCGGTTGACTTGGGGTCACCGACGGCGGACGGCGCCGGTCGGGCGACCGGTCGACGGGTGGGAGTTGACGCGACATGATCGACGGACCGTATTTCGTGCTGACGGTGCTGGGTGTGCTCGGGGCCGGTCTGACGGCCGGGGTGTTCTGCGCCTTCTCGACCTTCGTCATGCGGGGACTGGCCGCGCTGCCGCCGGCTCAGGGGGTCGCCGCGATGAACTCGATCAACAAGGCGGCGGTGCGGCCGCCGTTCATGGCGGTGTTCCTCGGGACGGCGGTGCTGGCCGCGGTGATCGCCGTGGTGACGTTCGTGCTGTGGCCGGGGGAGGCCGCGGCGGAACTGCTGCTGGGCAGCGCGCTGTATCTGATCGGGTCGTTCGGGGTGACCGTGGCCGCCAATGTGCCGCGCAACACCGCCCTGCTCGCAGTGGAGCCGGGCTCCGCGCAGGCGGCCGACCGGTGGACCGCGTACGTGCGCGAGTGGACGGCGTGGAACCACGTAAGGACGATCGCCTCGGCCGCGGCGGCGGTGGCCTACGTGCTCGCCCTGCGCTGAGGGAGCGGGCGCCGCCCGCCCGCTCGGGCGCGGGAAAGGCGTGCGGCGCTCTGCGTCCGGGGCGGGCCGGACGTATCGTGGGGCGCAAGAGCGCCGCCCCGAACGCAGAGCGCCGCACGGCCAGCCACCCCGCACGCAAGGGAGAGGGCCATGGCCGATCCGAAGGGTTTCCTGACGACCCCCCGCGAGGAGTGGCCCCGCAGGCCGGCCGAGGAGCGGGTGCGGGACTGGGACGAGGTGTACGTCCCGGGCGCGCTGCTGCCGATCGTCGGCGCGCAGGCCGACCGCTGCATGGACTGCGGCGTCCCCTTCTGCCACGAGGCCTGTCCGCTGGGCAACCTGATCCCGGACTGGAACGATCTGGTGGCCCGGTCGGACTGGCGGGCGGCGAGCGAGCGGCTGCACGCCACGAACAACTTCCCCGAGTTCACCGGCCGGTTGTGCCCCGCGCCGTGCGAGGCGGGCTGCGTCCTCGCCATCAACCAGCCGGCCGTGACCATCAAGAACGTCGAGTGCGCGATCGCCGACCGCGCCTGGGAGGAGGGCTTCACCCCGCCACGGCCGCCGGACCGGCTCTCCGGGAAGACGGTGGCGGTGATCGGCTCGGGCCCCGCCGGTCTCGCGGCGGCGCAGCAACTGACCCGGGCCGGGCACACGGTGGCGGTGTTCGAACGGGACGACCGGCTCGGGGGGCTGATGCGGTACGGGATCCCCGCGTTCAAGATGGAGAAGCGGCATCTGGAGCGGCGTATCGAGCAGATGCGGGCGGAGGGGACGAAGTTCCGGACGTCGACCACGGCCGGCAGGGACGTGGGCGCGGCGGAGCTGCGGAGCCGTTACGACGCCGTGGTGGTCGCGACCGGGGCGACCGCCTGGCGCGAGCTGCCCGTGCCGGGGCGGGAGCTGGCGGGCATCCACCAGGCGATGGAGTACCTGCCGCTGGCCAACCGGGTGTGCGAGGGGGACCTGGAGCGCTCCCCGCTGTCCGCGGCGGGGAAGCACGTCGTCATCGTCGGCGGCGGCGACACCGGGGCGGACTGTCTGGGCACGGCGGTAAGGGACCGGGCGGCGTCCGTGACCCAGCTGGACATCTACGCGCAGCCAGGTGCGGAGCGGGACGAGGAGGCGGAGCCGTGGCCGGTCTACCCGCGGCTCTACCGGCTGTCGGCGGCGCACGAGGAGGCACGCGATCTGCGGTCCGCGCCGGCGGCGGACGCGGACGCGCGGCTGTTCGCGGCGTCCACGCTCCGCTTCACCGGGGACGACGACGGGCATGTGCGGTCGCTGCACCTGGTCGGGGTGGACGCGGGGCGCCGTCCGCTGCCCGGTACCGAGCGCACGCTCCCCGCGGACCTCGTCCTGCTCGCCCTCGGTTTCTCGGGGCCCGACCGGGAGGACGGGCTGGTCGACGGGCTGGGGCTGGGGCTGGAGTCCCGGGGCACGATCGCCCGGGACCAGGACTTCGCCACCGGCGTCCCGGGGGTGTTCGCCGCGGGGGACGCGGCGCGCGGGCAGTCGCTCATCGTGTGGGCGATCGCGGAGGGACGGGCGGTGGCGGCGGCCGTCGACCGCCACCTGTCCGGCGGCCGCACTCGGCTCCCCGCCCCCGTGGGGCCCTACGACCGGCCGATGAGGGTCTGAGCGGCCCGCCGGTGACGGGCCGCGAGAGGCAATCAGGTCAGGTCAGGTCAGTGCCAACAAGCTTAAGAACAACAAGATCAACACACATGTCTCAGGACAGCAGGAAGTCCGCCTCTCCCGCCTTCGCTCCCTCGATGAAGGCCGTCATCTCCGCGGAGGTGTAGATCAGCGCGGGCCCCTCCGGATCGGTGGACTGCCGGACCGCGATCCGGCCGTCGGCGAGCTTCATGGCCTCGAGGCAGTTGCCTCCGTTGCCGCCGCTCCACGGCTTGTGCCAGCCCTCGCTGCCCAGCTCGCCGGCGGGCATGCCGTTGTAGATCCGCTCGCCGCGGGTCCGTGGCGAGCGCTGGGGTTTGATGCGGTTCATTCACAGCTCCTTGCGGAGATCCCGGAGGATCTCCTTCGTGCGATGTGCCGTGGCGGCCTGCGCCGCCATGCGGTCCATGACCTCGAGATGGGTCGCCACCTCGGCGCGCGCGTCCAGGTAGACGGCGCCGGTCAGGTACTCGCTGTAGACCATGTCCGGAAGTTCCGGCATGGCGAATCGGAACAGCACGAAGGGCCCGTAGGTGCCGGGGTGCGGCCCGTTGGAGAACGGGGCGACCTGCAGCGTCACGTTGGGCAGCTTCGTGGCCTCGAGCAGCCTGTCGATCTGGGCACGCATCACCTCCGGGCCCCCGACGGGGCGGCGCAGCGCGGTCTCGTCCATCACGACCCACAGCCGGGGCGCGTCCTTGCGGGTGAGCAGCTCCTGGCGCTGCATGCGCAGGTCGACGTGGCGCTCGATGTCGTCGGGCCTGGTCTGCCCGATGGCCCCCGAGCGCAGCACGCCACGCGCGTAGTCCTCGGTCTGCAGCACTCCCGGGACGAAGTGCGGCTCGTAGGAGCGGATCAGGGCAGCGGCGCCCTCCAGGCTGACGTACAGCGAGAACCAGCCGGGCAGGATGTCGTGGAAGCGCTGCCACCACCCCGGTTTGTTGGCGTCCTCGGCCAGCTGCACGAAGGCTTCGGCCTCCTCGTCCGAGACGCCGTACGCCTTCAGCAGGAGCTGGAGGTACGGGATCTTGAGGGCGACCTCGGCCATCTCCATGCGGCGGACGGTGGCGGGGGCGACGCGCAGGATGCGGGCGGCTTCCTCACGTTTGAGGCCCGCGCGTTCCCGCAGGTCCAGCAGGCGCCGGCCGAGTACGACCTGGCCGACCGTCGGCGCGGACCGCGGCTCACTCACCGCCCACCTCCTGAAGAGTCCCGAAGAGTCCTTGCGTCCCTGTGCCCGGCGCCGGTGCCTCGGCGCCCGTGCCTGGTGCGGACAGCCCGGCGGCGCCATCCGAAGACCTGTTCGAAAACCTGTGCAGGCCTTCGCCGGACTGAAGTGGCGCCGCTCGACGTGCTGTTGCGAGCAGTGTGCCACGGCCGTCCAGAACGTCACACAGCACTCTGCATTTTTCAGAGTGACACTTGCCAAGTGTTCACGGCGGGGCGATAGTGGCAAGCGTGATTCCGTCCGCGCCCTTAGGAACAGACGCCACCGCGGGCTCCCTGGGCCTCGGTGCCGCCATGGGAGTCGGCCCTTCGGGGACCGCAGCCGCCGAGCGCCGGTTCCGTTTCGAACTGGCCGCACATCCGAGTTCCCCCGCGCAGGCGAGACGCCTGACCCGGGCTCGGCTGAACGGCTGGTCGGTGTGCGAGGACACCTGCGACACCGCGGCCCTGGTCGTCTCCGAGCTGGTGACCAACGCGATCGTGCACACCGCGAGCAGACACATAGTCTGCGAGCTGCACGACGGGGACGAACTGGTCCGCATAGCCGTGCGCGACGAGGGCTGCGCCCCCGGCCAGCCCCACCCCGCGGACGATCAGCAGCCCGAGGACGAACACGGCAGAGGACTGCTCCTCGTCGACGCCCTGTGCGACGCCTGGGGCGCCCACGAGCACGGCCCCGGCCTCCTGGTCTGGGCGGAGCTGCCGCGCAAGGCCGACGCCCCGCGCGACCCGTCGGAGCCCCACAACGATCTCGGCTGGGGTGCCCGCCCGAAGCCCGGCCCCGCCGACGACACGGGCGACGAGGACGAGGCGGAGAACCACCTTCGGCCGTCCCGGGGTACGGGGAGCGAATGGCGCGGGACGGGGACCGAATGGCTCTGAGGGCCGCATCCGGCATCCGACCGCTCGGTCTGGACACGATGGTCCGCCTCCAGCGCGAACGAAGCGCCTCCGGGGCACCCCTGCGACTTCCCGTACCGGACGGCATGACGGTCCCGCTGGGCTGCGACGCGGTGGCGGTTCCCGCCTACCTCGCCCAACAGGTGCTGCCGAGGCTGCCGCGCGTCGGGTGCATCTACGCCGATGAGACGCACTGGTGGTGGATCGTTCCGTCCGACTCCGACTACGCCCTGGAGTGGCCCTCGCCCGCGCGGTACGTCACCGGAGCGGTGGTCCCCGGCGCCTCGGACGTTCCCGGCCTCATCCACCGCCCGGACGGCACGGTTCCGTACACCCCGCCCATCCCGCTCTACCTGGCGCTGTGCAGGCTGACGAACACGACGCCCACCTGGTCCCGGCCGGTGAGCGCGTAGGCGCCGCCGCGCCCCGCCACTCCCCCGCGAGCCCCGCCCGCCCCTTCGCCGTCACACACTCCCTCCCCCGCGGTGCCGGCCCGCCCCGCACGCCCGCACGAACCGCTCCGGGATCCGGCCGCTTCGCCCCGCGCGCCCCCTTCCGGCTCCGCCGGGTCCGGCGTGCGCCCGCGCGCTCCGCCCTCCCCCTCCCGCGCCCTGCCCCCCTGGCGTCCCGCCCCGCGATAGTGGCCGTCCGTCCACGATCGGGGGAGGCCGACGGTGCGCAGGAAGGGCAGCACGGAACCTGCCGGGGTGTCGGAGTCGGAGCGGCTGCTCTTCGGCGGCCCCCTGCGCTACGACATGGGCTGGAACCAGCACGCCGACGCGTTCCTCGAGCTGGGCTTCCGCGCGATGCTGACCCGGTTGCCGTCCCTGCTGGCGTCCAGCCTCCGGCTCGCCCGGCAGGCCGACCCGCGGGCGGCGCGGACGGTGCTCGCGGCCGAGGTGGGCCGGGGCCTGGCGCAGGCGGTCAGTCTCCTCGCCGTCAACAGCGCGCTGGCCGGGCTGATGGCCTCCGGTCCGATCGATGAACGCCTGAGCGGGACCGTCCCCGCGCTGGTCACGGTGGCCTCCGTGATGCTGGTCGCGGCGCTGCTGCGGGCGGCGTCGACGTACGCGACCGGGCGGCTGGAGCCGAAGGTGGAGCGGGTGGCCACCGAGCGGTATCTGGAGCGGGCGGCGGCCGTGGAGCTGTCCGCGATCGAGGACCACGCCTTCCACAAGCTCCTGGACACCGCCCAGTACGGCGCGGCCTCCGCGCGGCGGATGATCTCGTACGGCACCCGCGTGGTGAACGCGATGATCTCGCTGATCGCGGCGGCCGGCGTCCTGACCGTGCTGCACCCGGCGCTGCTGCCGCTGCTGGTGACGATGACGCTGCCGAGCGCCTGGAGCGCGCTGACCCTGGCCCGTCGCCGGTACGAGTCCTTCCACGCCTGGGTGCAGCACGAGCGGGCGGGGCGGCTGCTGGGCAGTCTGCTGATCGAACCTGCCGCGGCCCCCGAGATCCGGGTGCACTCGGTGGGCCCCTTCCTGCTCCGGCACTTCCGCGCGATGTCGGAGACCGCGGAGGCGGAGCAGGCCAGGCTGGCCCGGCTGGCGGCCCGTACGGGGCTGGTCGCGTCGGCCTGGACGGGGGTGGCGACGGCGGCGACGTACGCGACCCTCGGCGGGCTGCTGCTGGGCGGCGCGATGGCCCTGTCCGTGGCGGGCACCGCGGTGATCGCCATCCGCACCGGCTCGCAGAGCCTCGGCACCCTGGTCGTCGAGGTCAACGCGCTCCACGAGGAGGCACTCTTCGTCGGCGACCTGGACCGGCTGCACGTGGAGGCGGCCGAGCGGGCCATCCCGCTGGGCGGCGCCGCGCTCCCCGAGGACCCCAAGGAGATCCGCTTCGAGGGCGTCACGTTCAGCTATCCGGGCGACGCGACCCGCCCGGCGCTCGACGACGTGACGCTCTCCCTGCCGCTGGGCCGGATCGTGGCCCTCGTCGGCGAGAACGGCTCGGGCAAGACCACGCTGGTCAAGCTGCTCGCGGGCCTCTACACACCGGACCGGGGCCGCGTCACCTGGGACGGTGTCGACGCGGCGACGGCGGACCGGCACGCGCTCGCCGAACGGGTCGCGATGGTGGCCCAGGACTTCAAGCGCTGGCCGTTCACCGCGCGGGTGAACGTCGCCGTGGGCCGCTCCTCGGTGCCGCTGGGCGACGAGCGGGTGGCCGACGCGGTCGCCGAGGCCGGCGCCGAGGACGTCGTCGCGGATCTGCCGCGCGGCCTGGACACCCTGCTCGCCCGCAATTTCAGCGGGGGGCACGAGCTGTCGGGCGGCCAGTGGCAGCGGGTGGGGATCGCGCGGGCGGCGTACCGGCAGGGCCGCATCCTCATCGTCGACGAACCGACGGCGGCCCTGGACGCCCGAGCCGAGCTGGAGGTCTTCGAGAAGATCCGAGCCCTGGCCGGCAGCGGGCAGACCGTCGTCCTGATCACCCACCGGCTGGCCTCCGTGCGCCACGCGGACCTGGTGCACGTCCTCGACCAGGGCAGGCTGGTGGAGTCCGGGACCCCGGACGAGCTGCTGGCCACCGGCGGGGTCTACGCGGAGCTGTACTCGCTCCAGGCGGAACAGTTCACCAAGGCGCCGGTACCGGCCCCGGAGGCGGGCTGACCCGGGTCGTCAGGCCGCCGCGTCACTCGCGGCGGCGCCGCGCACCACGACCAGGAACATGTCCGTGGCGAGGTCCATGACCACTTCGGCGGGCTGGCCCTCCAGCCGCCGTGCCTGTGCGAACTCCTCCGCCGGCCAGGACCCTCTCGGTCCACCTGCGGGAAAGCGTTCGAGCACTGTTCGCCCGTTCACTCCGCACCTCCATGTAGCGCCGTACTCGTAGAGAGTTAAACGCCAACCATGAAGCGAAAGCCTCGCGCGGTGATGGTACTGAGACATAGTTGACACTCGTTCACCGCAAAGGGTGAGCCGTGACGCGGCCGTTCGGCCGTTTCCGCTACGAAGCGACTACGTAGGGTCTACGGAGCGCCTCAGTCCTCGTACTCGTCGTGGTAGCGGACTCCCTCGCTGCCCGCGGGCGCGCCGAGAGCCGTCGCGCGCCCCTCGGGTTTCTCCCACGGCTCCTGCCGGCCGAGCGCGGTCAGGTCGAGCAGGCTGGTGGTGGAGCCGATCCCGTCGAGGCCGCGCTCGTACGTCGAGTAGGTGTGGAAGACGCGCTCGCGGTCGCGCAGGAAGCAGCTGAGGCCCGGCCGCTCGACCAGCTCGCCCTCGTGTTCGAGGGTGACCTCGAAGTCGGCGTTGAAGTCGCTGACGTACGACGAGTACCAGGGCAGCGTCCAGCCCATCCGCGCCTTGAACGGAAGGATCTTCGGGTAGGGCGCCCGGGAGACGGCGGCGAAGGACGTACCGCGGGCCCTCAGGTGCGCGAGGTGGCCGATCTGGTCCAGGAACCCGGAACAGCTGCGGCAGCCCGCCTCCCACTCGGGCGCGAACATGAAGTGGTAGACGACGAGCTGGTCGCGGCCCTCGAAGAGGTCGAGGAGGGTGGCCTTGCCGTCGCCGCCCTCGAACACGTACTCCTTGTCGACCTCCGTCATGGGCAGCCCGCGCCGTTCGGCGTTGAGGGCGTCACGCGCGCGGGTGGCCGCCTTCTCCTTGACCAGTAAGGCCGCGCGCGCCGCGCGCCAGTCCGCGCGGGTCACGATCTCGGGCAGCGACATGGCTCCAGCTCCTCCATTGCGACGGAACGTCGAAGGGTGGTGACTGCCGGGAGGAGAAGAACTCATCGCGGCTCGGAGAACTTTCTTCTCCGGGCCGCCGCGCGGATGCGGTTCAGGTGTCGTACTCCTGGACACGCCGCCCGTGGCCGCGGTCGGTGAGGGCGGGCAGCCGCTCCTCCAACTCCCGCACCACGGCGGGCACGTCGAGGGTGAGCAGCACGCGGTCCCGCATGAGGACGCGGCCGTCGACGATCGTCGTGCGCACGTCGGCGGAGCGGACGCTGTGCACCAGGGTGGCGGCGAGGTCGTGCACGGGCTGCGTGTGCGGCCCCGTGAGGTCGACGAGGATCAGGTCGGCCCGCAGGCCCGGCGCGATGCGGCCGACGGTGCCGGCGAGCCCGACCGCCTCGGCGCTCTGCAGGGTGGCGTGGTGGAGGGCCTGACGGGAGGTCAGCCAGCGTGGATCGCCCTCGGTGGACTTCTGGATCAGGGAGGTGAGCGCCATCGACTCCCACACGTCGAGGGAGTTGTTGGAGGCGGCACCGTCCGTGGCGAGGCCGACGGGGATCCCGATGTCGCGCAGGGCGCGCACCGGGGTGGTGCCGGGCCAGGCGAACTTGAGGTAGCCGCGGGGTGCGGTCGCCACGGCCGTACGGCCCTCCGCGCGGGCGAGGAGCGGCAGATCGTCCCCGGTGATGCCGGTGCCGTGCGCGATGAGCACGTCGGTGCCGAGGATGCCGGTGCGCTCCAGAACCCGGATCGGGGTGGCCCCGTGCCGGGCGAGGCTGGTGTCGGTCTGGTCCCGGTTCTCGGCGGCGTGGAGGTGTACGGGCAGTCCGTGGTCACGGGCGAGCGCGGCGGTGGCGGCGAGGTCGGCGTCGGTCACCGTGTAGGGGGCGTGCGGGGCGAGGGCGGTGGTGATGCGGCCGCCGGCGGAGTCCCGGTGCCGCAACGCGAACTCCAGGGACGCTTCCCGCCCCTCGGGGCCCTGCGAGGAGAAGTACGCCTGGCCCAGTTGCGCCCGCATCCCGCACGCGGCGACGACGGCGGCCACGGCGTCCATGGCGAAGTAGCTGTCCGCGAAGGCCGTCACCCCCGCACGGATCATCTCGGCGCAGGCCAGCCGGGCGCCCAGGGTCACGTCCCGTTCGGTGAGGTTGGACTCGACGGGCCAGACGACGTCGTTGAACCACTCCTCGGTGGGCAGGCCCTCGGCAAGGCCCCGCAGGGCGACCATCGGCGCGTGCGTGTGGCAGTTGACCAGCCCGGGGAGGGCGACCTGGCCACGGGCGTCGATGCGGTCGGCGGTGGCCAGGCCGGCGACGGCGGCTGCGGTGGTCACGGAGTCGAAGGCTCCGTCCCGTACGACGATCGCGGCGTCCTCCTGGAAACCGATCCGCTCCCGGTCGTCGTGGACGAGGACGGTGCAGCCGGTGATGACGAGATCCGCGGGCTTCCCGTGCGAAGAAGGCGTCATCTCGCCAACCTACGGGGGCGGACGCCGCCACGGCACCGGTCCGCCGGGGCGCTCACCCCGCGAGCGGCAGTTCGGGGCGGTCGCCGCCCACGCGTCCGCGCCGCTGGGCCAGTTCGTCGCCCAGCTCGGCGAGCCGGGCGGTGTGGCGGGGCGTGAGCCGGCCGGTGTCGTCGAGGTGGACGGCGCAGGCGGTGGTGGTGTCGACGAGCCGTTCGAGGACCGCCGCGACCTCGTCCGTGCCCTCGGAGTGGCGGGCGAGGGCGGGCAGTTCGGCGGCGGCGCGGCCGATGGCGGCGCGTGCCTCGGCGAGTGTGCGGTAGGCCTCGCGGCGCAGCGTCCACCGGGTGGCGCGGTCGCCGGACCCGCTCAGTACGTGCGCGAGGTAGGCCTGCGCGGCGGCGTCGGCGGCCCCGATCCGGGCCCGTACGCCGCCGCCCCGCTGTCCCGGCATCGGCAGATGCCCGACGACCAGCACGATCGCGCAGGCCAGCAGCGTCTCCCCGATGCGGCCTGCGGATGCCTGGGGTTCGCCGCCCACCATGACCAGGGCGAGGACGAGGACGGTGACGACGGTGGTCTGGGCGGCGAAGTGCCGTGCGGCGACCGGCACCAGGGCACCGCACACGGCGACGAGCGCGACCAGCCCCTCGGGCCGGGGAAGTACGGCCGCGAACCCGGCGAACAGCAAGGCGCCGAGCACGGTCCCGGCCGCCCGGCACAGGACCCGCGACACGAGCGGACCGAGATCGGGCTTGACGAGGAAGACGGCGGTGGCGGGCAGCCAGTACCAGTGCTGGTGGGCGCCGTACCAGTGGCCGTGGTGCAGCGCCTGGGCGACGGCGGCGGCGGCTCCGAAGCACAGCCCGGCCCGCAGCCCGTACTCACGCCCTCCCGCCCCGAAGACGTCGCGGGCGAGGGCGGCGGCCGACCGCCTGCGGGTGTGCAGGTCCTGGCCCCTGCCCAGGTCGAAGGCGACCGCGGCGTGCAGGAGGGCGTCGTCCAGGGCGCGCAGGGCGGGGTCGGTGCGGTGGGGCGCGGGCAGCGGTCCCGCGTGGGCGTTGCCGCGTACGGCGGCCGCGAGCCGGCGGGGCCCTTCCGAGGCACGGGCGGGCACCGGACGCTCGGCCCACGCGAGCGCGGTCGCGGCTTCGCCGAGGGGCAGCGCGGCCGCGTACTGGGCGTGCAGTCGGCGTTCGGCGGCGGTGGAGGCACGGCGCCGCAGCCGGGGTCCGGCGAGCGCGTCCTGGGCGTGGTCGAGGGCGGCGGTGAGCGCGGCCCGGCGGGACACGGCGTGCTCGGTGCCGACGGCGTCCAGCAGCGCGGCGACGGCGTCGTACACGTCGGCGACGGCCGCGCGCTCCCCGTCGAAGCGGAAGCCGCCGGTCAGGGAGCCGGGCGTGGGCAGGGCCAGCCGCAGCAGGAGCAGCCATCCGGCGCCGGCGAGGAAGGCCAGCACGCTCTGCCACCCCGGGTCGGGCAGCGGCATCCCGGCGCCCACCGCGCTGCCGACCAGCAGCTGCGTCCCGGCCTGGGACGCCACGGGACCGACGGCACTGACGCCGCCCGCGACCAGCCCCAGCCCGGTCAGCACCAGGGTCAGCGGAACGGCGCCCAGCTGCTGTCCGGCGTACGTCCCGACGAGCAGCCCGGCCACGCCCGCGAGCGCGGGTACGCCGATCCGCCGCACGGACGCACGGCGGCTGCCCGGCCGGTCGTTGATGCCGGCCAGCATGGCGGCGATCGCGGCGACGACCCCGAGGGAGGCCCGCCCGGCGGCCAGCGCGGTGATCAGCAGCGGCCCGCCGGCCAGCGCACCGCGCGTGACCGCGTTCCAGGGCACGGGACCGCGCTGGGCGTTCAGAGCATGGGCGAGCCACGGCGGGAGCACACGGGCGGCGGTACGGAACAAGGGGCGCGGCCTCCTGTCGTCCGGTCGAGGGCGATGACGAGCCTTCGGGCGACGGTGGCCGGGCTGGGTGGTGCGGTGTCAAGGGTACGACCCAACGGCGCGGGGGCGGAAACGGCCGTGTTTCCGGAGGATGACGTCGGCCTCGGCGCCTACGCCGGGCCCTCCAGGGCGACGCGCAGGAACCTCTCGGTGTGCTCCACCGAGCGGGTCAGGGAGTCCGGCTCCGGGGTCAGTCCGGCGACCAGCGCGTCGATCCCGCCCAGGCCGGCGCGCTCGACGATGCCCTTCTCGTTGGTGACCCACTCCCCTCGTGCCGCCAGGACGGCGTGTGCCGTCTGGGTGGTGGCGAGGGCGATGGCGCCGGCGACCTGGGTGAGGGCGCCCCTGGGGGCGTGGCCGGTTCTCGCGTAGGCGAGGGTGGCCGTGGCCGCGCCGTGCCAGTGGGCGGGAGCGGTGGCGCGCAGGGCGTCGGGGTAGCCGGGGCGGGGCAGTTCGCCGCGCAGCGTCCGGTTGATCGCCAGTTCCGCGACCACCAGGTACGTCGGGATGCCCGCCAGGTGGAACATCAGCGGCTCGACGCCGAAGCGGCCCGCCTCCGCCTCCGTCACCTGGTGCTCGACCGCGTCGAGGTCGCGGTAGTGCACGTCGACGCGGCGGCCGTCGATCGTCAGCCAGGCGCCGCCGTTGAAGACGCCGCCGCCCCAGGCGCCGATCTCCGAGACCTCACCGGCCCAGCCGAGGGCGCGGAGGTCGTCGGGGTCGAAGTCGCCCCGGTAGTAGACCGCCATGTCCCAGTCGCTGTCGGGCCTGTGCGTGCCCCGCGCCCTGGAGCCGCCGAGGGTGACCGCCCGGACGGCGGGCAGGGCGGCGAGCCGGTCGGCGATGGTGTCGAGGAAGGCCTCGTCCGTGGGATCCGGGAGGGAGGGCACTGCGGTGGGCTCCTGGCGGTGACGGGGCGACGGAACGGACACCGGAAGCCTAGGCGGGCCCGGGCGCGGTCCGCGAGGGAAAATCGGGTGCGCGGGGTGGGCCGGGAGGCGGACGATCGGGAGGTTGTCCGTCCAGCTTCCAGGAGCCCACGTGATTCAGCGCGTCACCGTGTCCGGTCTCTTCCCGCCGCCCACCTACTCGCACGCCTCCGTCGTCGAGGCCGGCACCAGGCTCGCCTTTCTCGCCGGGGCCGTTCCGCTCGACGCGGACGGGAAGCTGGTCGGCGAGGGCGACGCGGTCCGCCAGGCCGAGCAGGTCGTCGCGAACCTCACCGAGCAGTTGCGTGCCGTCGGCAGCGACCTGCGGCACGTGCTGTCGACCGACGTGTACGTCGTGGGTACCGAGCCCGCCGAGCTGTCCGCCGTCTGGGACGTCGTCGAGGCGTCGGGGCTCAGCACCGGCCCGCACTCCTCAACTCTCCTCGGAGTGAGCTGCCTGGGGTACACGGGACAGCTGGTGGAGATCACGGCAACGGCGGTCGTGCCCGAGGAGGCCCGTCCGTGAGCCCGGACACGGGGGCCGGGGCGGTCGTCCTGCGGCGCGCGTCGGCCGCCGACGCGCGTGCCGCCGCCGACGTGTGGCTGCGCTCCTTCACCGCCGCGCTGCCCACGGTGGTCCGGCCCCGGACCGACGACGAGGTCCGGGCGTACTTCCGGTACGTGGTGGTGGAGCAGCACGAGGCGTGGGTGGCCGAGGAGGCCGGTGGTGCGGTGGCGGGGGTGATGGTGCTGGAGGGCGAGGAGTTGTCGCAGCTGTATCTCGCCCCCGAACGGCGCGGTCGCGGGCTCGGCGACCGGTTCGTCGCCCTGGCCAAGGAGCGCAGGCCGGCCGGGCTCGAGCTGTGGACGTTCCAGGTCAACGCGCCCGCGCACCGGTTCTACGAGCGGCACGGGTTCACCGCGGTGGAGCGGACGGACGGCGCCCGGAACGAGGAGCGGGAGCCGGACGTGCGGTACGTGTGGCGTCCGTAGGCGGGGCCCGTGGGCGGCGTCAGTAGGCGGCGTCCGCAGTCAGGGCGTCCGGTACGTCCGGCCGCCGCGCCCACGCCCGGACGCCGCTCAGGCTTCGCTCCGGGCGTACTTGTCCGTCGCCGCCACGAGTGCCTCGTCCCCGACGGCTCCGGCGTCGTGTCCGGCCTCGTCCACGATCACCAGCTCGCTGTCCGGCCACGCGTGGTGGAGCCGCCATACGACGCCCAGGAGGTTGCCGAAGTCGAGACTGCCCTGGACCAGGGTGCCGGGGATGCCCTTCAGCAGGTGCGCGTCCCTGAGGACCACACCCTCGTCGTTGCCCTCGCCGAGGAAGTGGTCGTTGCTCCAGTAGTGCGTGACGGTGCGGGCGAAGCCCAGGCGGAACTCCGGGTCCTCGAACCGGGCGACCGAGCCCGGCGGCGCCGGGATGGTCGCCGTCTCCCAGTCGGTCCAGGCGCGGGCGGCCCGCTCCCGGACCGCCGCGTCCGGCGACTCCAGCAGCCGGTTGCAGGCGGCGGCCGGATCGCCGTCGCGCCGGTCCGGGGGCAGCTCGGCGAGGAACCGCTCGAAGGCCTCGGGGAAGATCTTGCCCAGCCCTCGGGTGAGGAGGGCCACTTCGGCGTTGGAGCCGGTCGCGACGCCGGTCAGCACCAGCTCGGACACCACCCCGGGGTGCGTCTGCGCGTACCGCAGTCCCAGGGCGGATCCCCACGACACGCCCCACACCAGCCAGCGCTCGATGCCCAGGTGGGCGCGGAGCCGTTCCAGGTCCGCCATGACGTGGGCGGTGGTGTTGACGCTCATGTCGGTGTCGTGTGCGCTCGCGCGGGGCAGCGACCGTCCGGCGCCGCGCTGGTCGAGGAGGACGATCCGGTAGGCGGCGGGGTCGAAGTACCGCCGGTGCCCCGGGCGCGCGCCGCTGCCCGGCCCGCCGTGCAGCACCAGCGCGGGCTTGCCGTGCGGGTTGCCGCAGGTCTCCCAGTGGACGCTGTTGCCGTCGCCGACGTCGAGCATGCCGTGGTCGTACGGTTCGATCTCCGGATACAGGCCCATCGGAGCACCGTAGCGCCGCCGGACCGGGGCGCTCATCCCCTTTGACGGGTGGGCAGGCCCGCCGCGTCCGCCGCGGCCCGCAGCACGTCGCGGAGCATCCCGGGAGTGAGCCGGCCGGTGAAGGTGTTGCGCTGGCTGACGTGGAAGCAGCCGAAGAGGCGCAGGCCGGGCCCGTCGGGCGCGTCCAGCGTGACCCGGCCGCCGTGGGCGAAGGCCGGACGGGGGCGGGGTACGGTCCAGCCCGCGTCGGCGAACGCGGGCAGCGCCGCCTGCCATCCGAAGGCGCCGAGCACCACCACCGCACGCAGCGTCGGCCGCAGCAGGTCCAGCTCCTGGACGAGCCAGGGACGGCAGGTGTCGCGTTCGGCGGGGGTGGGCTTGTTGGCGGGCGGGGCGCAGTGCACGGGCGAGGTGACGCGCACGCCGAGCAGTTCCAGGCCGTCGTCGGCACGGACCGCGGTGGGCTGCGAGGCGAGGCCCACGTCGTACAGGGCCTGGTACAGGACGTCCCCGGAGCGGTCGCCGGTGAACATCCGGCCGGTCCGGTTGCCGCCGTGGGCCGCGGGGGCGAGCCCGACGATCAGCAGGCTCGCGTCGGGCGGTCCGAAGCCCGGCACCGGACGGCCCCAGTACGTCCAGTCGGCGAAGGCCGCCCGCTTCGTACGGGCCACCTCCTCCCGCCAGTCGACCAGCCGCGGGCAGGCCCGGCAGTCCGCGATCCGCTGGTCGAGCGTGGAGAGGCCGCCGGTGTCCATACGTCCACCGTAGAACGATCCCCGGGCGGAAATTGCGGTCCCTCCCGACTGGCCGGGCAGCTAAGGTCGGAGCATGGCTTCCGAGCATGACGAGGGCAAGGTCCCGGCGGACGGGGCGGCCGTCCCGCAGGACGCCCCCGGGGCCCCGGAACAGGACCCGAAGACCGCCGCCGCGATCGCCGCCGCCGAGGCGGCCGGGCCGCAGAGCGGCGAGAGCGTCCGCGTGGACAGCTGGATCTGGGCCGTCCGCCTGATCAAGACCCGCTCCCTGGGCGCCACCGCCTGCCGGGGCGGCCATGTCCGGGTGAACGGTGACCGGGTGAAGCCCGCCTACTCACTGCGCGTGGGCGACGAGGTGCGCCTGCGGCAGGAGGGCCGGGAACGCGTCGTCATCGTGAAGCGGCTCATCCGCAAGCGCGTCGGTGCCCCGATCGCCGCCCAGTGCTACGTCGACAACTCCCCGCCGCCCCCGCCCCGCGAGGCCGTCGCCCCGGCCGGGATCCGTGACCGCGGCGCCGGGCGGCCGACCAAGCGGGACCGCCGTGAGATGGAGCGCCTGCGCGGGCTGGAGAGCCTGGCCCGCGCCCGTAAGGAAGCCGAGACCAGGCCCTGATCGCCGTGACCGGGCCCTGATCCCGTCCTCGGACCGCTCGCTCAGCCGCGCCGGGCCCGGACCAGCCGGAGCAGGTCGCGGTTGTGCCCGCGGCGGGCCCGGGCGATGACCAGGAGCGGCACCAGCAGGACGAGCGGTGTCACCGCGTTCTCACCGTCGAAGTAGGTCAGCTGGACGACGAACGCGCCGACCATCAGCGCGCCGAGCGCCGTCGCCGCCACCGACTGGAGCACCGGGATCAGCAGGGCGACCGCCCCGGCCAGCTCCAGGACCCCGATCGCGTACATGCCGGCGTCGCCCCAGCCCATCGTGGCGAAGCTGTCGGCCGCCGAGGAGTGCCCGACGAGCTTGGGCGAGGCGCTCGCCACGGCGAAGAACAGCGCGAGGAGCACCTGCACCACGCGCAGGGTGATCCGGGCGGTGCGAGCCGTGGGGGCGGTGGAAGCGGCGGTCTCGGCCATGGCGGTCTCCTGAGCTGGGTGGTCCGTGCTGCTGTCGGATGGGTAGACCGCCCGCCGGGCCGGAACTCATCGCCGGATGCCCACTCTTGTGGCAGCAGCCCTGTGGCACCACACCTGTTGCCTCAGGGCTGTTACCTCACGCCCGTGGCATCGGGATCGCCCTCACCCACGTCCCGTCGTCGGTCAGGTACCGGTCCACCCGGAGCCCCGCCTCGGCCAGTGCCCGCTCGAACTGCTCCTTCGTCAGCGGCCGGGCCAGGAAGGTCTGGGTCCAGACCGCGTCGGGGAACTCGTACTCCGCGCGTACCGAGTTGACCCCCTCCGCGACCGGGTCCGCCGACAGGATCCGCACGGTGAAGCCGCTGGGGTCGACCCGCTCGCGCGGCAGATTGGTGTGGTAGTCCGCGCCCTCCCGCTGGATCAGTACGCAGCCGTCGTCCGCGACGTGCCGCGCGCAGGTGCGCAGCAGTCCCCGCCGCACCTCGACGTCCCCGGTGTGGACGAGGAACGACGCCATCATCACCACGTCGAAACGCTCGTCCAGGTCGAGGTGCTCGATCGGGACGCATATGGTCCGTGCGCCGCGCACGTGCTCCAGCATCTCGGCGGACTCGTCGACCGCGGTGACGGAGAACCCGCGCTCCAGCAGCGGATGGGTCATGCGGCCCACCCCGCTGCCCAGCTCCAGGATGCGCGCACCCTCGGGTACGGCGGCGGCGACGATGTCCGGCTCGGGTCCCGCGGGCAGCCGCGAATACAGCTCGACGGCACAGCCGTCCGGGGTGATGGCCCCGGGTCCCGTCCCCTGGTGTCCCTCTCGCATTCTCAGTTCCATGCCCGTCCAACGGCCCGCCACCGCACACCCGTTCCCACGCGCCGCCGGTTCACCCGACCGAGTGAACGCACGCGGTCCGGTGGTGCGGCGGGAACGCCGACGCGGCCCGTTTCCCCCTCGTGGCCCGCCGGAGTACGTTGCTTACAGGAGTGGTGATCCGATGCGTACGGGCAGTGAACCGGCCACCGCGCGCAGTGCACTGCGGGCGCGGTTCTGGCTGAGCCTGTGGGGGCTGGTCTGGGCGATCTTCGGCACGGCGGCCTTCGCGCTCACCGGCCGTATCGGATGGGCCGTGGCCTGCGGTGTGCTCTGGCTGGTCGCGACGATCGACCTCACGGTGGTCCTGCGGCACCTGCGCCAGGGCCCGCACTACCAGCCGGGCCGGGACATCCCGCCGTACCCGCCGCCGAGGAGCTGACCGTCAGGAGTCGAAACGCGCCTGCTGGAGGTACTCCGGGTTCGGATCCAGGGCCGCCGCCAGCCTGAAGTGCCGCCGGGCCTGGTCGGGGCAGCCCCGGCGCTCATAGGTGCGGGCCAGCGCGAAGTGCGCGAACGCGTTGTCCGGCTCGCGCTCCAGGACGATGGTGAACTCCAGCTCGGCCGGTCGCAGTTGCGCCGCTGCGAAGAAGGCACGGGCACGCAGCAGCCGCGCGGCGGTGTTCTCGGGGTGGGCTCCGACGACCGCGTCGAGCAGCTTCACCGCGCCCCGCGGGTCCCGCGCCGCGAGCAACTGCTCGGCGGCACGGAAGTCGATGACGTCCGTCTCCGGGGTACGTCCGGTCGAACCGCTGATCTCGGGCACGGCAGAGTCCTTCCCTCACTGGAAGGGATCAACGCCCGCGCGGGGCACCCTATTCCTGCGCCGTCCGGCGCCGGGCGTGTGCCCGGTGCGCCAGCTCGGTCCACACCTCCGCGACGCGGCGGCGCAGCTCGTCCAGGGGTACGTCGTTGTCGATGACCACGTCCGCGATCTCCCGGCGCTGCTCGCGCGTCGCCTGGGCGGCCATACGGGCCCGCGCGTCCTGCTCGGTCATGCCGCGCAGCCGGACCAGCCGGTCGAGCTGGGTGGCCGGGTCGGCGTCCACGACGACCACGACGTCGTACAGCGGCGCCAGGCCGTTCTCGGTGAGCAGGGGGACGTCGTGGACGACGACGGCGTCGTCGTCCGCCGCCTCTTCGAGGGCCCGGGAGCGGTCGCCCACCAGGGGGTGCACGATCGCGTTCAGCGCGGCGAGGCGCTCCGGGTCGGCGAAGACGATCGAGCCGAGCTTCGGCCGGTCCAGGCTGCCGTCCCCGGCGAGCACGTCCTCGCCGAAGGCCGCCACGACCGCCGCGAGTCCCGGGGTCCCGGGCGCGACGACCTCGCGAGCGATCCGGTCCGCGTCGATCAGTACGGCGCCGTGCTCCACGAGCAGCCGCGACACCTCGCTCTTGCCGGCACCGATCCCGCCGGTCAGGCCCACCTTCAGCATGAGCGGAAGCTTAGGGCCTGCCGGTGACGGGCCGGCCCGCGGGCCGGTCGGGCGACCTCAGTTGTCGCCCTCCCGGTCCGCCAGGAACTGTTCGAACTCGCGGCCGATCTCGTCCGCCGAGGGGATCTCGACGGGCTCGGCGAGCATGTTTCCGCGGGTCTCGGCGCCCGCGGCCGCGTCGTACTGGTGCTCCAGGCCCTGGACGAGGGCGGTCAGCTCCTCGTCGCCCTCCTGGATCTGCCGGTCGATCTCCGTCTGGGTGCGGTGGGCGTCCGTGCGCAGGGCGTGCGCGATGCCGGGCAGGACCAGGCCGGTCGCCGCGGTGATCGCCTCCAGGACGGTCAGCGCCGCGTCCGGGTACGGGGAGCGGGCGATGTAGTGCGGGACGTGCGCGGCGACGCCCAGGACGTCGTGGCCGGCCTGCATGAGCCGGTACTCGACGAGCGCCTCGGCACTCCCGGGGACCTGCGCCTCCTCGAAGGGGCTGCGGTGGCCCGGTACCAGGTCGGTGCGGGTTCCGTGCGGGGTGACGCCGACGGGCCGGGTGTGGGGGACGCCCATGGGGATGCCGTGGAAGCTCACCGCCAGGCGGACGCCCAGGCGCTCCACGATCTGCGCCACGGCCGCGGCGAAGCGCTCCCACTCGACGTCCGGCTCGGGGCCGGACAGCAGCAGGAACGGCGCCCCGGTGGCGTCCTGGACGAGCCGCACCTCGATGGTGGGTTCCTCGTAGTCGGTCCAGCTGTCCCGCTTGAAGGTCAGCAGCGGACGGCGCGCCCGGTAGTCGACGAGCCGGTCGTGGTCGAAGCGGGCGACGACCTGGTGGGGCAGCGTGTCGAGCACCCGCTCGACGATCTGGTCGCCGGTCTCCCCGGCGTCGATGTAGCCGTCGAAGTGGTACAGCATGACCAGTCCGGCCGACTCCTGCGCGAGCGCCATGTCGACGACGTCCAGGCCCTTCGGCTCCCATGCGTACAAATCCTGCGGATCAAGCACAGTGACCGCTCCCCTCCTCGTGTTCGTACGTGACAACGCCGGGACGGGGACGGGCATTCCCGGAAGGGCGAGGACTGTGATCTTGGCGGCGGAGTCGGAGGGGCGCCGTCCAGGGCAACGCCAAGGGGCCGCACCTCGAAAGGTACGGCCCCTTGGTCTACGGCTTGGCCTCAGCGGCCTGCGCTCAGCTCTGGCCGCCGGCCAGCTTCTCGCGCAGCGCGGCCAGCGCCTCGTCCGACGCCAGGGCGCCGGAGTTGTCGCCACCCTCGGAGGAGTACGAGCCGCCGCCGCCACCGCCACCGGACGCGGCCTGAGCCGCACCCGCGGTGTCGGCACCCTCGGCCGCGGCCTTCTCGTCCGCCTCGCGGGACTTGATGACCTGGGCCTGGTGCTGCTCGAAGCGCTGCTGCGCCTCGGCGTACTGCGTCTCCCACGCCTCGCGCTGGGTCTCGTAGCCCTCGAGCCAGTCGTTGGTCTCGGGGTCGAAGCCCTCGGGGTAGATGTAGTTGCCCTGGTCGTCGTAGGACGCGGCCATGCCGTACAGGGTCGGGTCGAACTCGACCGTCGACGGGTCGGCACCGAAGGCCTCGTTGGCCTGCTTCAGCGAGAGGCTGATGCGGCGGCGCTCGAGGTCGATGTCGATGACCTTGACGAAGATCTCGTCGTTGACCTGGACGACCTGCTCCGGGATCTCCACGTGGCGCTCGGCCAGCTCGGAGATGTGGACCAGACCCTCGATGCCCTCGTCCACGCGGACGAACGCACCGAACGGCACCAGCTTCGTGACCTTGCCGGGCACGACCTGGCCGATCTGGTGGGTGCGGGCGAACTGCTGCCACGGGTCTTCCTGGGTCGCCTTCAGCGACAGGGAGACACGCTCGCGGTCCATGTCGACGTCGAGAACCTCGACGGTGACCTCCTGGCCGACCTCGACAACCTCGGAGGGGTGGTCGATGTGCTTCCAGGACAGCTCGGAGACGTGGACCAGACCGTCGACGCCACCCAGGTCCACGAAGGCACCGAAGTTGACGATCGAGGAGACGACGCCGGAACGGACCTGACCCTTCTGGAGGGTGGTGAGGAACGTCTGGCGGACCTCGGACTGGGTCTGCTCCAGCCAGGCACGGCGGGACAGGACCACGTTGTTGCGGTTCTTGTCCAGCTCGATGATCTTCGCCTCGAGCTCCTTGCCCACGTAGGGCTGGAGGTCGCGGACGCGGCGCATCTCGACCAGGGAGGCCGGGAGGAAGCCGCGGAGGCCGATGTCGAGGATGAGACCACCCTTGACGACCTCGATGACGGTACCGGTGACGATGCCGTCCTCTTCCTTGATCTTCTCGATGGTGCCCCAGGCACGCTCGTACTGGGCGCGCTTCTTCGAGAGGATCAGGCGGCCTTCCTTGTCCTCCTTCTGGAGAACAAGGGCCTCGATCTCGTCACCGACGGCGACGACCTCATTGGGGTCGACGTCGTGCTTGATCGAGAGCTCGCGGCTCGGGATGACACCTTCGGTCTTGTAACCGATGTCGAGCAGGACCTCGTCCCGGTCGACCTTCACGATGACGCCGTCGACGATGTCGCCGTCGTTGAAGTACTTGATCGTCTCGTCGATCGCGGCGAGGAAGGCTTCCTCGTTACCGATGTCGTTGACCGCTACCTGCGGGGTGGTGGCGGTGGTCTCGGTGCTGCTCGTCATGTGGGAAAGGGCTCCGGTACGGACATTGAAGTCGTAGGTACTGCTTACGCCGGGAGCCCGTTTCGCTCTGCCGAAGCCGGACAGCCAAGGAAGCGACACCGAAAACCACTGGTGACGCCTCGAGAACCGAGGGGACATACAACAGATGCGAGCGCGACCTACTACGTCTGAGGCGCGCAGGCCCGCAGCGCAACTTGTAGCATACGGGGGCAGCCGGGCAGGGTCAATGCGCGAAGCCGCACACCCGGGGCAGATCACCGCATACCCGGCACAAAAGCTGTCCCCCGAGGCCACGTGGACCCCTGAGCGTCCCTTGCGTGACCCGGGACCGGCGGCACGGAAGAGCCCGCAGACTAGTACGAGGGAGCCGGTCATCCAAGAGCCCGTAACGTCCGAGACCGCCGAAGCAGAACCCGAGGCCACCCGGCGTGCCGCCGGTGTCACGGAGAGTTCGCGCGCCAACCGCGGCTGGTGGGACCGGAACGCGGACGAGTACCAGACCGAGCACGGCACCTTCCTCGGCGACGACCGCTTCGTGTGGTGTCCCGAGGGCCTGGACGAGGTGGAGGCCGAGCTGCTCGGCCCGCCGGAGGACCTGAAGGGGAAGACGGTCCTGGAGATCGGCGCCGGCGCCGCGCAGTGCTCGCGCTGGCTGACCGCCCAGGGCGCCCGTCCGGTGGCCCTCGACCTCTCCCACCGCCAGCTCCAGCACGCCCTGCGCATCGGCGGCGACTTCCCCCTGGTCTGCGCCGACGCCGCCGTGCTGCCCTTCGCGGACGGCTCGTTCGACCTGGCGTGCTCGGCGTACGGGGCGCTGCCGTTCGTCGCCGATCCGCGGCTGGTGCTGCGGGAGGTGCGCCGGGTGCTGCGCCCGGGGGGCCGCTTCGTCTTCTCCGTCACGCATCCGCTGCGCTGGGCGCTGCCGGACGAGCCGGGCCCCGAGGGGCTGTCGGTGTCCGCGTCGTACTTCGACCGCACGCCCTACGTCGAGCAGGACGACGAGGGCCGCGCGGTGTACGTCGAGCACCACCGGACGCTCGGTGACCGGGTGCGGGACGTGGTGACGTCCGGGTTCCGGCTGGTGGACCTCGTGGAACCGGAGTGGCCGGACTGGAACACCTCCGAGTGGGGCGGGTGGTCCCCGCTGCGCGGGCACCTGATCCCGGGGACGGCGATCTTCGTGTGCGAGCGCGACTGAGCCGTACGGGACGTCCGTGCGCACGCGCGCGGGGAAGCCGGTTTCGCGGGCGTACGACACTGGGGGCGTGATCCGTTACGACGCCCTGGACGCGCTGCCCGTGCGCGGTGCCCTGCCCGCGCTGCACGACGCCCTGGAGGGGCACGGCACGGCGGTGCTGGTCGCCCCGCCCGGCACCGGCAAGACGACGCTGGTGCCGCTCGCGCTGGCCGGGCTGCTGGACGAGGGCCCCGCGCGGCGCGTGGTCGTGGCCGAGCCCCGGCGGATCGCGGCGCGGGCGGCGGCCCGGCGGATGGCGTGGCTGCTGGGTGAGAAGCCCGGCGCGCGTGTCGGGTACACCGTGCGCGGTGAGCGGGTGGCCGGGCGGCACACGCGCGTGGAGGTCGTCACGACCGGTGTGCTCCTCCAGCGGCTCCAGCGGGACCAGGAACTGACCGGCGTCGACGTGGTGGTGCTCGACGAGTGCCACGAGCGGCACCTGGACGCGGACACGGCGGCGGCGTTCCTGTGGGACGTGCGCCAGGCGCTCCGCCCGGAGCTGCGCCTGGTGGCCGCGTCGGCGACGACGGACGCGGAGGGCTGGGCCCGGCTGCTGGGCGGGGCGCCGGTCGTCGAGGCGGAAGGCGTGTCGCATCCCGTGGAGGTGATCTGGTCGCCGCCGGCACGCCCGGTGCGGCCCCCGCACGGGACCCGGGTGGACCCGGCGCTGCTCGCGCACGTCGCGTCGGTGGTGCGGCGGGCGCTGGCCGAACGGGACGGGGACGTGCTCTGCTTCCTGCCCGGCGTCGGGGAGATCGCGCGTGTCGCCGGGCAGTTGGGGGGCCTCGGGGACGTCGACGTGCTCCAGGTGCACGGGCGGGCGCCTGCGGCCGTGCAGGACGCGGTGCTGGTGCCCGGGGCGCGGCGCCGGGTGGTGCTGGCGACCTCGGTGGCGGAGTCGTCGCTGACGGTTCCGGGCGTGCGGGCGGTCGTGGACGCCGGACTGGCGCGGGAGCCGCGCGTCGACCACGCGCGCGGGCTGAGCGCCCTGGCGACGGTACGGGCGTCTCGGGCGGCGGGGCGGCAGCGGGCGGGGCGGGCCGGGCGGGAGGCTCCCGGCGCGGTGTACCGCTGCTGGGCGGAGGCGGAGGACACCCGGCTGCCGCGGTTCCCGGCGCCGGAGATCAAGGTGGCCGACCTGACCGCGTTCGCCTTGCAGGCGGCCTGCTGGGGGGATCCGGACGCGTCCCAACTGGCGCTCCTGGACCCGCCGCCGGTTGGCGCGATGGCGGCGGCGCGGTCGGTTCTGACGGCGGTCGGCGCGGTCGACTCCACCGGTCGTGCCACGCCCCGGGGCATCCGGCTCTCACGCCTTGGCCTCCATCCCCGCCTGGGTCGGGCGCTGCTCGACGCGGCCGGCTCGGCGACGCGGGACGACGCGGGGACGGGGCGCTCCGGTGACGGCGGCGGTGGTCCCGAGGTGGTCGCCGAGGTGGTCGGGCTGCTCAGTGAGGAGGCGCCGCGGGAGTACGGGGACGAGCTGGTGTCCGTACTGCGGGCCGCCCGGCGTGGGGGCGACGGCTACGCCGCGCGGTGGCGGGCGGAGGTGCGGCGGCTGCGGGGCGCTGTGGAGGCGGGGGACGACCGGCGGCGGCTGCCGCTCGCCGAGGACGCTCTCGCCGGGTTGGTGGCCGCGCTGGCCTTTCCCGAGCGCGTGGCGAAGAAGGACGGCGGTACCTATCTGATGGTCTCCGGCACCCGGGCCGAGCTGCCCGAGGGGGCGGCGCTGCGGGGTGCGCCGTGGATCGCCGTCGCCGTGGCCGACCGGCCGGTGGGCCGGGGCCACGCGCGCGTGCAGCTCGGTGCGGCCGTCGACGAGGAGACGGCGCGGCTCGCGGCGGGGGCGCTGCTGACGGAGCGGGACGAGGTCCGCTGGAGCGACGGCGACGTGGTGGCCCGGCGGGTGGAGCGGCTCGGCGCCGTGGAACTCGCGGTCCGGCCGCTCACCGGCGCCGACCCGGGTCTCGTGCGGGACGCGCTGCTCGAAGGGCTGCGGCAGGAAGGTCTGGGGCTGTTGCGCCGTACGGCCGACGCGGACGCGCTGCGCGCGCGGCTCGCGTTCCTGCGGCGGCATATCGGTGAGCCGTGGCCGGACGTCTCCGACGACGCCCTCCACGCGCGCGTGGACGAGTGGTTGGAGCCCGAGCTGGGCCGGGCCCGACGGCGGGCCGACCTCGGCCGGATCGACGCCGTGGAGGCGCTGGCGCGGCTGCTGCCCTGGGCGTCCGGGGAGGCGGCGCGGCTCGACGAACTCGCGCCCGAGCGCATCATGGTCCCCAGTGGGTCCAGGATCCGGATCGACTACGGCGACCCGGAACAGCCGGTCCTCGCGGTGAAGTTGCAGGAGATGTTCGGGTTGCAGCGGTCGCCCCGGATCGCCGGGGTGCCGCTGCTCGTCCATCTCCTGTCCCCCGCCGGACGCCCCGCCGCGGTGACGGCCGACCTGGCCTCCTTCTGGCGGGACGGCTACAAGGGCGTACGCGCGGAGCTGCGCGGCCGGTATCCGAAGCATCCGTGGCCCGAGGATCCCGCCTCGGCGGAGCCGACCCGGTACACGAAGGCCCGGCTCGCGAAGTGACGCGGGGGCCGGTGGAGACGGTGAAGGCGCCCTCCGCAGCGGCGGAGGGCGCCCTCGGTCGTCCGGTCGGGACCGCGCTTACGCCTCGGGCTCGGTGGAAGGGCTCGTGGACGGCTCGGTCGACGGGTCCGTGGACGGGTCGGGCGTCGGCTCGGCCGCCTCGGCGACCTTCAGCTGGACGTTGAGCGCGGCGCCGCCCGCCGTGGTGACGCGGAGCATGTACGTGCCGGCTGCGTCGTCGGCGTACAGCTTCGGCAGCTTCAGCATGCCCTTGGCATCGGTCTTGAGGCCGGTCAGGGTACGGACGGTCTTGCCGTCGGCGTCCTTGAAGTAGGGGCCCTTGTCGGCCTCGGTCGGGTCGAGCACCGACTTGATGAGCGTGGCGGTGACGGCGACCTTGTCCGCGGCGGCGCCCTTGTGCGTGGCCTTCACCTCGACCTGGTCCGCGAACTCGCCGCCCGGCGCGCAGGTCAGCTCGGTGTCGCCGACGCGGGCGAGGGCGTCGGCGACGCGTTCGGTGACCGTCGCCTTGTAGTCGAGGCCCACGGTGCGGCCGATGACGGTGGCGCGGACGGTGAAGGCGCCGGTCTTCTCGCCCGCCACCAGCGCGGGCGCGACGGCCACGCCGGAGGCGTTGGTGGTGACCGCGGCCACCTTGTCGCCGCCGGTGAAGGCGGCGTCCGTGTCGCCCAGCACGGTGAAGCGGACGCGCACCTTGCCGACGGCCTGTCCGGCCTTGGTCTCGGCGCGGGCGCTGAGCTTCTGGGCGAAGGTGTCGCCCGCGATCGCGGTGAGCCCGGTGGCGCCCGCGTTCTCCAGGTGGTGCACCGTGTCGGTGGGCGTGGGGGGCCGGGTGCCGGTGGGCGGCTCCGGTTCGGTCGGCGGCTTGGGGGTCGGTGAGCCGGTGCCGGGGTTCGACGGGCTGCCGGGCTCGGCCGGGCGGGTCGGCTTGTCGCTGCCGGACGACGTGGAGCCGGAGGCACCGGGCCGCGTCGTCGGGCTCGTCGCGCCGGGCGAGGGAAAGGTGCCGGCGCCGATCGGGTCGTCGCTGCGGCCCACCGGGAGGCTGCCGGTGCCGTCGGGGATCTCGTGGGTGCCCTTGCGGTAGTGCTCCAGCCAGGACAGGACCGTGTGCAGGTAGTCCTGCGAGTTGTTGTAGCTGAGGATCGCGCTCTTGAGGTCGGCCTCGTTGGAGAGGTCCCAGGTGAAGCGGCAGAGGTAGTGTCCGGCGGCGAGCGCGGCGTCGTAGACGTTGTTGGGGTCGTCCTTGCCGTCGCCGTTGCCGTCCCGGCCCGCCCACGACCAGGTGGAGGGGATGAACTGCATGGGGCCGACGGCGTTGTCGTAGCTGCTGTTTCCGTCGTAGACGCCGTCGTCGGTGTCCTTGATGAGCGCGAAGCCGTTGCCGTCGAGCTGAGGTCCGATGATCTTGCCGATGGTGGTGCCCTGGGCGTCGACGCGGCCGCCGCGGGCCTGGCCGGACTCCACCTTGCCGATGGCCGCGAGGAGTTGCCAGGGCAGGTTGCAGCCGGGCTTGGCCTGGCGCACCGCCGCCTCGGCCTTCTTGTAGGCGTCCAGGACGGTGGCCGGTATGCCGGCCTCGGCGGCGGCCCGGGAGTCGGGGGTGCCGATGGTGGGTGCGGGACTCGGGCTGTTGAGCGGCGGCAGGTCCGTGTAGTACGGCGAGTTGCCGGTCGCGCTCTCCTGGGAGGGCGTGTCGGACGTCGGCGCGTTGTCCGCGGTGGTCTGTCTGCCGTTGGCGTCGGCCGTCACGTCCGGGGCCTGGGACGCGGACAGGGCCGCGACCACGACCGCCGCCACGGTGGTGGTGACCGCCGCCTTACGGAGCCTCCGGTCGAAATGCGCCGCCATAGAGTGAACCCCTCCCGTGGACGCCCGCGCGTCCCTCTCCGTCCGTGCCCGGCTGCGGTGTCCGGCTGCCGTGTCCGGCTGCCGTGCCATCGCCCGTTGTTTCCGCCCTGTTGTGACGATCGGCCCGCGCCGACGGTTGCACCGCAACCTTCCGAGCGCGGTGTCCGTCTGTTCGACCGGCACGGTGCCGCAGGTGACCCTACGGCAACTTGCTTTGCACGGGCACCCGTTCGCGCCCGATATTCACCGGTTGGCCATAAGAGGAGTTCCGTTGCCGTTCACCCTCAGTCATGCCGCCGCCGTGCTGCCAGGAGTGCGGGGTGACGGGACGGGCCGCGGGCGGCTGGTGCCGGCCGCGCTGGTCGCGGGGTCGTTCGCGCCCGACATGACCTATTACGCGGCGAGTTTCCTGCCAGAAGCGATGGAGTTCGGGGACGTCACGCACTCGTTTCCCGGTGTCTTCACGGTGGATGTGACGGTGGCCTGGGCGCTGGTGGGGTTGTGGCTGCTGGTCCGCGAACCGCTGGTGGCCCTGCTGCCGAGCGCCCACCAGGGACGCGTCGCGTCTCTGTCGCGCTGCGGGGCGCCACGCGCGCGCGTGCTGCCGTCACTGGTGGCGTGGTGGTACGTGTCGGCGGTGCTGGGGGCGCTGACGCACGTGGTGTGGGACGCGTTCACCCACCTCGACCGCTGGGGGATGCGGGTGTTCCCGGTGCTGGGCCGGGAGATCGCGGGCTCGCCGCTCTACTGGTACCTGCAGTACGGCGGTTCCGCGGTGGCCGCGGTCGTCATCGTCGTCTTCCTGACGCGGGCGCTGCGCCGGACGCCCCGGAGCGGGACGCCGGCGGTTCCGGTTCTCTCGGCCCCGGACCGGTGGTGGGCCGCGGCGCTCCTCGGCGGCTGCGCGGTGGCCGGGGCGGTACGGCGGGCGACGCGGTGGTGGGAGTACTGGGGTCACATGGCGAAGCCCTGGGAGCTGATCCCGACGGTGTGCTTCGGGGCGGGCGCGGGGCTGGTCCCGGCGCTGTTGCTGTACGCCGTGGCGGTCAGGGTGTGGCGTCCGGTCCCGGCTCCCACCAGCCGTGCCGGTACGGAGCCGGACCGCCGGGTCGCCCGCTGAGGGTGTCGGCGGTCGCGACGAACACGGTGAAGGTGCGTGCGGGGCGGGGCCGCGGAACCAGGGAGAGTGCCAGCGACAGGTAGCCGCGCGCCAGGTCGGCCCACAGCCGCCAGGCCGGTGTCTCGCGTGGGATGACAGTCGCCGGGTCCCGGCGGGCGAGTCTGCGCCGGAGGCCGGTCGCGGTGCGGCGCAGGGCCGTGGTGAGGGTGGCGGGGATGCGGCCGGTACTCGCGTCTGGCGCGAGGGCCGGGACCGGTAGCAGTGGCACGCGGGCGGGTCCGTCTGTGCTTGCCCGTGCCGGTGTCGTCCGGTGGTGGAGCATGCGTATACCCATGCCCGCATCCTCACGGGAGACGAGCGCGGGCGGCGCATCCGCGGGGGCCACCAGAGTGACGAGCCCTCCGGGGGCTGGGGGCGTCGCGGGGTGCTGCGTCGGCACGGGTGTCGCCGTCGAGCGGCGGCGCCCAGGGGGGTGCCTTACGGAGGGCGAGCCAACCACGCCGAGGCCCCCAGGCCCGGAGGAGCACACACGGCGCGCCAGCCGGAGCGCCGCTGCGGCGCGCCAGCCGGAGCGCCGCTGCCCGCCGGGGTGCCCGCTGCCCGACGGGGTGCCCGCTGTCGGCGTCGGCACGGGCCCCGGGCTGGGCCAGGCGGAGCGGCCGCCGCGCCCGGCGAGCACCCGGGCCGGCATCCGGCGGGAGCCCGGGGACAGGGGCGGACGACCGACCGGGGGCGGGTCCTGACCCTCGGGGACACTGCGGCGAAGGTCCCCCGGGACCGGCCCCCCGCTCCCCCTGCCGGTGTCACGGCGTAATCGGGCGGACGGCCCAGCCAGGCAGACGGGCGTTCCACTCCCCGCACAGCGTCGAGGAACCGCCTCGCCGGGCGCGTGCGGGGGGGCCGCCCTGGCCGGCACTCCCCCGCCCCGCCAACCGCCGGAGGCCAATGCGCCACCGCGCCCCGGCGCATGCCGGGACCGCCACGCCGGGCGCGGGCGGGTGGGCGCCCTGCCCCGCGTTCCCCCGCCCCGCCAAACCGCCGGAGGCTAGTGCGCCGCCGACTCCCAGTCCGCTCCCGAGCCCACCGAGACGCCCAGGGGGACGCTGAGCCGGACCGCGTTCGCCATTTCGCGGCGGACCAGTTCCTCCGCTGCCGCGCGCTCGCCGGGGGCGATCTCCAGGACGATTTCGTCGTGGACCTGGAGCAGCATGCGGGAGGAGAGACCGGCCTCGCTCAGCGCCTTGTCCACGTTGAGCATGGCGATCTTGACGATGTCGGCCGCGGTGCCCTGGATGGGGGCGTTGAGGGCCATGCGCTCGGCGGCCTCGCGACGCTGGCGGTTGTCGCTGTTGAGGTCGGGCAGGTAGCGGCGGCGGCCGAAGAGGGTCGCCGTGTAGCCCGTCGCCCGTGCCTCGTCGACCACCCGGTGCAGGTAGTCCCGTACACCGCCGAAGCGCTCGAAGTAGGCGTCCATCAGGCCGCGCGCCTCGGCCGCCTCGATGTTCAGCTGCTGGGAGAGGCCGAAGGCCGAGAGGCCGTACGCCAGGCCGTAGGACATGGCCTTGATCTTCCGGCGCATCTCCGCGTCCACGGCCGACTGCTCGACGGAGAAGACCTGCGCGGCGGCGGTGGTGTGCAGGTCCTCGCCCGAGGTGAACGCCTCGGTCAGGCCCGCGTCCTCGGACAGGTGGGCCATCACCCGCAGCTCGATCTGGCTGTAGTCGGCCGTCATCAGGGACTCGAAGCCCTCGCCTACCACGAACCCGCGGCGGATGGCGCGGCCCTCGTCGGTGCGGACCGGGATGTTCTGGAGGTTCGGGTCCGTGGAGGAGAGGCGGCCGGTCGCGGCGACCGTCTGGTTGAACGTGGTGTGGATGCGGCCGTCCGCGGCGATCGTCTTGATCAGGCCCTCCACCGTGACGCGCAGCTTGGCCTGCTCGCGGTGGCGGAGCATGATCACCGGCAGTTCGTTGTCGGTCTGCGCCGCGAGCCAGGCCAGGGCGTCCGCGTCGGTGGTGTAGCCGGTCTTGGTCTTCTTGGTCTTCGGCAGGTTCAGCTCTCCGAAGAGGACCTCCTGGAGCTGCTTGGGCGAGCCCAGGTTGAACTCGCGTCCGGCCGCCGCGTGCGCCTCCTTCACCGCCTGCTGCACGGCGCCCGCGAACATCTGCTCCATGGCCTCCAGATGGGCCCGGTCGGCCGCGATGCCGTGCCGCTCCATGCGGGCGAGCAGCGCGGAGGTCGGCAGCTCCATGTCGCGCAGCAGGTCCGCGGCGCCGACGTCCGCCAGGCGGCCCTCGAACGCCTCGCCGAGGTCGAGGATCGCGCGGGCCTGCACCATCAGCGCCTCGGCCTCGGCGCCGTCGTCCGCGCCGAAGGCCAGCTGGCCGTCGGCCGCGGCGGCCGGGGCCAGCTCGCGGTGCAGGTACTCCAGGGACAGCGCGTCCAGGTCGAAGGAGCGGCGGCCCGGCTTGACCAGGTAGGCGGCGAGCGCGGTGTCCATGCCCACGCCGGCGACGCTCCAGCCGTGTTCGGCGAAGACACGCATCGCGCCCTTGGCGTTGTGGAGGACCTTCGGCCGGTCCGCGTCGGACAGCCAGGCGGCGAACGCCGTCTCGTCGGCCTCGTCCAGCGCAGTCGGGTCGAACCATGCGGCCTTTCCGTCGGCCGCGGCCAGCGCGACCTCGGCGACCGAGCCGGTGCCCAGGGCCCAGGTGTCGACGGTGGCGACGCCCAGGGGCTGTGCGCCGTGCTCGGTGAGCCAGCCGGCCACCTCGCCGGTGCCCAGGACCACGCCGTCCAGCTCGACCCCGTCCGCCACGACCGGGGTGGCCTCGGCCTCCTCGGCGCCCGGGTCGACGGCGTAGAGCCGCTCACGCAGGGACGGATTGCGGATCTCCAGGGTGTCCAGGATCATCGCGACGCCCTTGCGGTCGTACGCGGGCCGCTCCAGGTCGGTGACCGCCTTGGGCAGCTCGACCCGCCGCTCCAGCTCGGTGAGCCGGCGGTTGAGCTTGACGGACTCCAGGTGGTCGCGCAGGTTCTGCCCGGCCTTGCCCTTGACCTCGTCGACGCGCTCGACGAGGTCCGCGAAGGATCCGAACTGGTTGATCCACTTCGCGGCCGTCTTCTCGCCGACGCCCGGGATGCCGGGCAGGTTGTCGGACGGGTCGCCGCGCAGGGCGGCGAAGTCGGGGTACTGGGCGGGGGTCAGCCCGTACTTCTCGAAGACCTTCTCCGGCGTGAAGCGGGTCAGCTCGGAGACGCCCTTGGTCGGGTAGAGGACCGTGGTGTGCTCGCTGACCAGCTGGAAGGAGTCCCGGTCGCCGGTGACGATCAGCACGTCGAAGCCCTCGGCCTCGGCCTGCGTGGCGAGGGTGGCGATGACGTCGTCCGCCTCGAAGCCGTCGACGGCGAACCGCGTCACGTGCATGGCGTCGAGCAGCTCGCCGATCAGCTCGACCTGGCCCTTGAACTCGTCGGGGGTCTTGGAGCGGTTCGCCTTGTACTCGGTGAACTCCTGCGACCGCCAGGTCTTGCGGGAGACGTCGAACGCCACCGCGAAGTGCGTGGGCGCCTCGTCACGCAGCGTGTTGGCCAGCATCGACGCGAATCCGTAGATCGCGTTGGTCGGCTGGCCCGTCGCGGTCGTGAAGTTCTCCGCGGGCAGCGCGAAGAACGCGCGGTAGGCCAGCGAGTGCCCGTCCATGAGCATCAGCCGCGGGCGGGCGCCGGAGGTGCTGTCGGTCTTCTTCGATGCTGTCTTCGCCACGACACCGATCCTGCCACGGACCACTGACAGTCGGTCCCGGCCGCGCCCGTCCACGCCGTGGGAGGCGGTGGTGCGCGCGAAGTCCGCGAACATTGCTCACGATCTCCGCCCGCCCCGGCCGGACGAGTTGTCGGCGGCGCGTGCGAGGATCGGAGACGTACCTCACACGCGTCAGCGAAGGAGCGCGCGATGGCCAGCAAGCCGCCCAAGGGTGATCCCGTCCAGGACGCGCCGCAGGTGACACAGCCCCAGCACGCGGCGGCCGGCATTCCGGCCATCGGCCACACCCTGCGGATGGCGCAGCGGCAGATGGGCGTGAAACGGACCGCGCTGACGCTGCTGAGCGTCAACCAGAAGGACGGCTTCGACTGCCCGGGCTGCGCCTGGCCCGAGCCGGACCACCGGCACAAGGCGGAGTTCTGCGAGAACGGCGCGAAGGCGGTGGCCGAGGAGGCCACCCTGCGCCGGGTCACCCCGGAGTTCTTCGCCGCGCACCCCGTGGCCGACCTCGCCGGCCGCAGCGGGTACTGGCTGGGCCAGCAGGGACGGCTCACGCACCCGGTGTACCTCCCCGAGGGCGGCGACCACTACGAACCGGTCACCTGGGAGCGCGCCTTCGGCATCGTCGCGGAGGAGATCGCCGCCCTGGACTCCGCCGACGAGGCGGTCTTCTACACGTCGGGGCGCACGAGCAACGAGGCGGCGTTCCTCTACCAGCTCTTCGCGCGCGAGCTGGGCACGAACAACCTGCCCGACTGCTCCAACATGTGCCACGAGTCGTCCGGCTCCGCCCTGTCCGAGACCATCGGCATCGGCAAGGGCAGCGTCCTCCTGGAGGACCTGTACAAGTCCGACCTGATCATCGTGGCTGGGCAGAACCCGGGGACCAACCACCCGCGCATGCTCTCCGCCCTGGAGCAGGCCAAGGCGAACGGCGCGCGGATCATCAGCGTCAACCCGCTGCCCGAGGCCGGGCTGGAGCGCTTCAAGAACCCGCAGACCGCCAAGGGGCTCACCGCGGGCGCCGCGCTCACCGACCTGTTCCTGCAGATCCGCCTCGGCGGCGACCAGGCCCTGTTCCGGCTGCTGAACAAGCTGATCCTGGAGACCGAGGGCGCGGTCGACGAGGACTTCGTCGCGGAACACACGCACGGCTACGAGGAGTTCGCCGAGATCGCGCGGGCCGCCGACTGGGACGAGACGCTGGCGGCCACCGGGCTCACCCGCGCGGAGATCGACGAGACGCTGCGCATGGTGCTCGCCTCCGAGCGCACCATCGTGTGCTGGGCGATGGGCCTGACCCAGCACAAGCACTCCGTGCCCACGATCCGCGAGGTCGTGAACTTCCTGCTGCTGCGCGGCAACATCGGCCGCCCGGGCGCGGGCGTCTGCCCGGTGCGCGGCCACTCCAACGTGCAGGGCGACCGCACGATGGGCATCTTCGAGCGGCCCGCGCCCGCGTTCCTGGACGCCCTGGAGAAGGAGTTCGGCTTCACCCCGCCGCGCGAGCACGGCTTTGACGTCGTACGGGCCATCCGCGCGCTCCGCGACGGTGAGGCGAAGGTCTTCTTCGCCATGGGCGGCAACTTCGTGTCGGCCTCGCCCGACACGGAGGTCACCGAGGCGGCAATGCGCCGGGCGCGTCTGACCGTGCACGTGTCGACGAAGCTGAACCGCTCGCACGCGGTCACCGGCGCGCGGGCGCTGATCCTGCCGACGCTGGGCCGCACCGAACGCGATCTCCAAGGGAGCGGCGAGCAGTTCGTCACCGTCGAGGACTCCATGGGCATGGTGCACGCCTCCCGGGGCCGGCTGGAGCCCGCGAGCGGGCAGCTGCTGTCCGAGCCGGCGATCGTGTGCCGCCTGGCGCGCCGGGTGCTGGGCGAGGACAGTCGTACGCCGTGGGAGGAGTTCGAGAAGGACTACGCGACGATCCGCGACCGCATCGGGCGGGTCGTCCCGGGCTTCGAGGACTTCAACGCGCGCGTGGCGCACCCCGGGGGCTTCGCCCTCCCGCACGCGCCCCGCGACGAGCGCCGCTTCCCGACGGCCACCGGCAAGGCCAACTTCACCGCCGCGCCGGTCGAGTACCCGGAGCTGCCCGAGGGGCGGCTGCTGCTCCAGACGCTGCGCTCGCACGACCAGTACAACACCACGATCTACGGCCTGGACGACCGCTACCGGGGCATCAGGAACGGCCGCAGGGTCGTCCTGGTCAACCCGGAGGACGCCCGGACGCTGGACGTCGAGGACGGGTCGTACGTCGACCTGGTGAGCGAGTGGCGGGACGGGGTGGAGCGGCGGGCGCCCGGTTTCCGCGTCGTGCACTACCCGACGGCCCGGGGCTGCGCGGCGGCCTACTACCCGGAGACCAACGTGCTGGTGCCGCTGGACGCCACCGCGGACACCAGCAACACCCCGGCCAGCAAGTCCGTGGTCGTCCGTCTGGAACAATCGGCGACCGACTGAGCGTTTGCTCAGTCGAGCCGGCGGCCCCACCGGGCGGCCGGCGCGCCAGCCAGACGGAGCGACGAGACGGAGCCGGCCCATGGGCGAGCAGCAGCAGACGCAGTTCCCGCAGGAAGTCATCGACGAGTACGCCGCGCTCGGCGTCGACCTGCCCGCGCTGTTCTCCGCCGGACACCTGGGGACGCGCATGGGCGTCCAGATCGTCGAGGCGTCGCCCGAGCGGGTCGTCGGCACGATGCCGGTGGAGGGCAACACCCAGCCGTACGGGCTGCTGCACGGCGGCGCCTCGGCGGTGCTGGCCGAGACGCTGGGGTCGGTCGGGTCGATGCTGCACGGCGGCAGTTCCAAGATCGCCGTCGGCGTCGACCTGAACTGCACGCACCACCGCGGGGCCCGCTCCGGCCTGGTCACCGGGGTGGCCACGCCGGTGCACCGGGGCCGGTCGACGGCGACGTACGAGATCGTGATCAGCGACGAGCAGGACCGGCGGGTGTGCACCGCCCGGCTGACCTGCCTGCTGCGCGACGTGAACCCGGGCGACGCGGCTCCGGCGAGCTGAGGCGCCGGGGTCCCACGGCCTCCCCGGCCGAGGCACTCGCGGCTCGGGCATTGCCCCCGGCCTCTCCCCGTCCTAGCGTCGGGGCATGGGACGGGGAGAGGCCCCCTGGCCGGGGGTGGCGGCTCGGCGGCTCCTTCTCGGCGCCCTGATGGCCGCCACGGCGGTCACGACCGTCTCCTGCGGCAACTCGGCCGCCACGGCGGTCACGACCGTCTCCTGCGGCAACTCCGGTGACCAGGGGGCCGGTTCGGGCGGCAGCAGCGCGACGACGGATCCGCCCTCCCCCACGGAAGCCTGCGTCGGCGCCGTCGGCCACTGGGCCCGCGAGCTGCTGGCCGGCGGCGAACCCTACGGCGACTACCAGTCGACGGGGCTGTCCAACCGTCAGTACGGCATCCTGCGCGAGGTCGTGGCGGCCGCGCGGGCCGCCGAGCGGGACCGGGGCGACCGCGCCGCCCGGGCGCTGATCGACCGCCGGGTGCGCGAGGCGTGCGAGGAGCAGTACGCCGGCGGCGGCCCGAGCGACGGTCCGTGGCAGTGACGGGCGGCATCGGGCCCGTCGAGCCGGGCGAGGACACCCACGTCCGGGACGTGGCCGCTCACGCCCGCCCGCGCGGCCGTGTCGCCCGGTTCTGCGAGCGTCACCGCCGCACCGTTCTCACGACCGCCGCCGCCCTCCTCCTGCTGCTCGGCGGCGGCTACCTGTACGCCGACCGCACCCGGGAGCCGGCGGCCGATCCGCCGCCCTACCCCTCCCAGGCCGTCACGCTCGAATACCTGGACGCCGTGGACGGCCCGAGCGGGGCGAAGGGCGGCGGCTTCAGCTTCGCGGTGCGGCTGAGCGTCCGGTCGGGACCGCCCGTGACCGTGACGCGGATCGCCCAGCCCTCGGCGGGCCTCTCGGTGACCTCGTCGCCCGCGGCACCTTTCCAGACAAAGCCGCATTCCGCCAGCAAGATCATTGTCACGCTGCGGGTGACGGAATGCGATAAAGCGCCCCGGAACCTCGGATTCCCTTTCCTGGATGTAACGCTGCGTAATGCGCGCGCAATACAAGCCCACAGTTTCATCCTGGGGCCACGCTATGCGCGGCAGCTCTCCCAGGCACTTCAGGTCGCCTGCAGCAACGATTCACGGTAATCACCAAAACGCTCCAGACGCCTGAACGCAGGCGGCGCGTCCTGCGGGTTCTCACCATGCGGACAGGGCGAATCGGCCTGAATTCCGCCCTTCTTCCCAGCCAGTACCGCTCTGCATTACCCGGTGTCATAACAAGAGCGTCACAGCATGAGTCAGACCCTCCTCCACGTTCCCCACACACGCTTAGAGTCACGGCCAGTCACCGCGCCGTCGGATTGTCACTTCGGCCCAGCGCTCGACTCGGGCCGTCTCCACGGGGAAGCGGCTGTGCCAGGGAAAGGACTGATCGTGCGTCAACGTTCGCTCATCGCCATCACCGCCGCTCTGGCGGCGGGAGCGCTCACCCTCACCGCCTGCGGTTCGCGCGACGACGACGGCGGCTCGGACTCCGGAAGCGGCGGCGGCGGAACCACCGTCGTCATCGGCGTCGACGCCCCGCTGACGGGCGACCTGTCCGCGCTGGGCCTCGGCATCAAGAACTCGGTCGACCTCGCCGCGAAGACCGCCAACAAGGACAACTACGTCGACGGCGTCAAGTTCGAGATCCAGGCGCTGGACGACCAGGGCCAGCCGTCCGTGGGCCAGCAGAACGCCACCAAGCTCGTCGCCAACGACGACGTCCTCGGTGTGGTGGGCCCGCTGAACTCCTCGGTCGGCGAGTCCATGCAGAAGGTCTTCGACACGGCCAAGCTGGTCGAGGTCTCCCCCGCCAACACCAACCCCGCCCTGACCCAGGGCGTGGACTGGCAGACCAAGCAGGTCCGGCCGTACAAGTCGTACTTCCGCACCGCGACCACGGACGCCATCCAGGGCCCGTTCGCCGCGCAGTACGTCTTCAACGACTCCAAGAAGAAGAAGGTCTTCGTCATCGACGACAAGAAGACCTACGGCGCCGGTCTGGCCGCCACCTTCACCGACGAGTTCAAGAAGCTGGGCGGCCAGGTCGTCGGCACCGAGCACATCAACCCGGACACCAAGGACTTCAACGCCGTCGCCACCAAGGTGAAGAACTCCGGCGCCGACGTCGTCTACTACGGCGGCGAGTACCCGCAGGCCGGTCCGCTCAGCAAGCAGATCAAGGCGGCCGGCGCGAAGATCCCCGTGGTCGGCGGTGACGGCATCTACAGCGCCGACTTCATCAAGCTCGCCGGCGCCACCGGCAACGGTGACCTCGCGACCTCGGTCGGCGCGCCGGTCGAGGAGCTGCCCTCGGCCAAGGAGTTCGTCGCCAACTACAAGGCAGCTGGTTACAAGGAGGCCTACGAGGCGTACGGCGGCTACTCCTACGACTCCGGCTGGGCGATCATCGAGGCCGTCAAGAAGGTCGTCGAGGACAACGACGGGAAGCTCCCCGACGACGCCCGCGCCAAGGTCGTGGAGGCCATGCAGAACGTCTCCTTCGACGGTGTGACCGGCAAGGTCTCCTTCGACGAGTTCGGTGACGCGACGAACAAGCAGCTCACCGTGTACGCCGTCGAGAACGGTGCCTGGAAGTCGGTGAAGTCCGGCACCTACACCGGCTGATCAACCGCACCCACCACTGATCACGTGATCACGAGCCGCGCGGGGCGCCGTTCCAGGCGCCCCGCGCGGACTCGCATCCGGCCACATCCGTCGATAGTTCCGAAAGTCTCGGAGGACATGCGGTGAACGAACTGCCGCAGCAGCTGGTCAACGGCCTGCTACTGGGATCCATGTACGGGCTGGTCGCCATCGGCTACACGATGGTCTATGGCATCGTCCAGCTCATCAACTTCGCCCACGGCGAGATCTTCATGACCGGCGCCTTCGGCGCGCTCACGGTCTATCTCTACATCCTGCCCGACGGCACCTCCATGCTGATCGCCCTACCCCTGATGCTGATCGGCGCAGTGATCGTCTCAGTCACCGTCGCGGTCGGGGCGGAACGGTTCGCCTACCGTCCGTTGCGCGGCGCACCCCGCCTCGCCCCCCTCATCACCGCCATCGGTCTCTCCCTCGCCCTCCAGCAGGCCGTGTGGGCCTGGTACCCCGGCGCCAAGTCGAAGATCAGCTTCCCGCAGATCGACGGCGGTCCCTTCCACCTCGGCAGCGTCACGCTCCAGACCGGTGACATCTTCCTGCTCGTCGCGGCCCCCATCAGCATGGCCATCCTCGCCTTCTTCGTGATGCGCACCCGCACCGGACGCGGCATGCAGGCCACCGCCCAGGACCCGGACACCGCCAAGCTGATGGGCGTCAACACCGACCGCATCATCGTGATCGCCTTCGCGCTCGGCGCCGTGTTCGCCGCCGTCGGAGCCGTCGCCAACGGCCTCAAGTACGGCGACATCGACTTCCGCATGGGCTTCATCCTCGGCCTCAAGGCGTTCACCGCCGCCGTCCTCGGCGGCATCGGCAACATCTACGGCGCCATGATCGGCGGCGTGGTCCTCGGTGTCGCCGAGACCCTGGCCACGGCGTTCATCGCCGACGTGCCCGGCCTGGAGAAGCTCGGCAGCCAGTCCTGGGCCGACGTCTGGGCCTTCATCCTCCTCATCCTCGTGCTCCTGTTCAGGCCACAGGGCCTGCTGGGCGAACGCGTCGCGGACAGGGCGTGACACCGATGACCACACAGACCACCGCACCCAAGAACGCCGGCACCTCCGCCGCGCGCGAAGCCTCCGGCCTCATCGGCATACCCGCACAGGCCGGCCGCGCCCTCGCCACCGGCGGCGGCATCCTCACCGTCGTCTCCACCTTCCTCGCCTGGACCTGGACCGCCGAATTCCCCGGCGACCTCACCTACTACGGCTACCCGGGCGGCCTCCAGGTCCTGGTCCTCATCGCCGGCGCCCTCACCGCGCTCTTCGGCCTCGCCTCCTACGACGTGAAGGGGCTGCGCTGGCTGGTGCCCGCCGGCGCCGACGCCGCCCTCAAGTTCGCCGCCCTCGCCGCGTTCGCCACCACCTGGTACACGGTCATCGCGATCAGCGCCCAGCTCGGCGGACTCGTCAACCTGGAACCGGGCGCCTACGTCGCCGCCGTCGCCACCCTGCTCGCCGTCCTCGGCTCGCTCGCCCTGCCCTTCGAACGCCCCGAAGCCGACCCGTTCGACCCGGACGACACCGGCTGGGAACAGTTCAAGCACACCACCGCGCACAACTGGCAGACCGTCAGGGCGGCCTTCGCCGGCGGCACCCCGCGCCCGGTGCGCGCCCTGCCCTCGTACGTCGAGATCCTGATCATCGTCGCCGTCCTCGCGATCGCCCTGCTGGTCTTCACCTACGGCATCGGCACCGAGTACGACGAACTCTTCGTCGGCTTCCTGGTCACCGCCGGCCTCGGCTTCGCCGCCCTCAACAAGGCCGGCCTGGTCGCCCAGGCCACCGAGATCACCACCCGGCACCAGAACATCACCGTCTGCGGCGCCTTCATCGCGGCCGCCTGCTTCCCCTTCACCCAGTCCGACGACCAGTACGCGACCCTCGGCGTCTACATCCTCATCTTCGCCACGGTCGCCCTCGGCCTGAACATCGTCGTCGGCCTCGCCGGTCTGCTCGACCTCGGCTACGTCGCCTTCCTCGGTGTCGGCGCCTACGCGGCCGCGCTGGTCTCCGGCTCGCCCAGCTCGCCGTTCGACGTGCACTTCCCCTTCTGGGCGGCCGTCATCGTGGGCGCCCTGGCGTCGCTGGTCTTCGGCGTCCTCATCGGCGCCCCCACCCTGCGGCTGCGCGGCGACTACCTCGCCATCGTCACCCTCGGCTTCGGTGAGATCTTCCGCATCACCGCCAACAACCTCGACGGCACCTCGGGTCCCGACCTCACCAACGGCTCCAACGGTGTCTCGTCCATCCCGGACCTGAAGATCTTCGGGCTCGACCTCGGCGTCCAGCACGACATCGGCGGCTTCACCATCGGCCGGTTCGCCAACTACTTCTTCCTGATGCTCGTCATCACGGCCGTGGTCGTGCTCGTCTTCCGGCGCAGCGGCGACTCCCGCATCGGCCGCGCCTGGGTCGCCATCCGCGAGGACGAGACCGCCGCGCTCGCCATGGGTATCAACGGCTTCCGCGTCAAGCTCATCGCCTTCGCAGTGGGCGCCACCCTCGCCGGTCTGGCGGGCACCGTGCAGGCGCACGTCACCTACACCGTGACGCCCGAGCAGTACCTCTTCGCCGGCACCACTCCGCCCAACTCGGCGTTCCTGCTCGCCGCGGTCGTCCTCGGCGGCATGGGCACCATCGCGGGTCCGCTGATCGGCGCCTCGCTGCTCTTCCTGATCCCCAACAAGCTCCAGTTCCTCGGCGACTACCAGCTCTTCGCCTTCGGACTCGCGCTCGTCCTGCTCATGCGCTTCCGCCCCGAGGGACTCATCGCCAACCGGCGCCGCAAGCTCGAATTCCACGAAGAGGCCGAAGCGCCCACCACCCTGAGCAAGACAGGGGTCTGACCACCATGACCACCGACACCACCACCAGGGACACCACCCCGGGCGCACCCGCACCCGGCACCACCGTCCTCGACGCGCGCGGCGTCACGATGCGCTTCGGCGGACTGACGGCCGTCAACGGCGTCGACCTCACCGTGAACAGCGGCGAGATCGTCGGCCTGATCGGCCCCAACGGCGCCGGCAAGACCACCTTCTTCAACTGCCTGACCGGCCTCTACATCCCGACCGAGGGCGAGGTCCGCTACAAGGACAAGGTCCTGCCGGCCAAGTCCTTCAAGGTCACCGCCGCCGGCATCGCCCGTACCTTCCAGAACATCCGCCTGTTCTCCAACATGACGGTCCTGGAGAACGTCCTCGTCGGCCGCCACACGCGGACCAAGGAGGGCTTCTGGTCGGCCGTCCTGCGCGGACCGGGCTTCCACAAGGCGGAGAAGGCCTCCCGCGAACGCGCCGAGGAACTGCTGGAGTTCGTGGGCCTGGCGAGCAAGGCCGACCACCTCGCACGGAACCTGCCCTACGGCGAGCAGCGCAAGCTGGAGATCGCCCGCGCCCTCGCCAGCGAGCCGGGGCTGCTGCTCCTGGACGAGCCGACGGCCGGCATGAACCCGCAGGAGACGCGGGCCACCGAGGAACTGGTCTTCGCCATCCGCGACAAGGGCATCGCGGTCCTCGTCATCGAGCACGACATGCGGTTCATCTTCAACCTCTGCGACCGCGTCGCCGTCCTCGTCCAGGGCCAGAAGCTCGTCGAGGGCGACAGCGCGACCGTGCAGGGCGACGAGCGTGTCATCGCCGCCTACCTCGGCGAACCCCTGGAGAACGACCCCGGTGCCGCGGAGGCCGCCGAGGTGGAGGCCGCCGAGGCCGCCCAGGCCGAAGCCTCCTCGGACACCTCGGCCGGCAAGGAGAACGACCGATGACCGCACTGCTAGAGGTCGAGGACCTCCGCGTCGCCTACGGCAAGATCGAGGCCGTGAAGGGCGTCTCCTTCAAGGTCGACGCCGGTGAGGTGGTCACCCTCGTCGGCACCAACGGCGCCGGCAAGACCACCACCCTGCGCACGCTGTCGGGCCTGCTGAAGCCCGTCGGCGGTCAGATCAAGTTCGGGGGCAAGTCGCTCAAGAAGGTGCCGGCGCACCAGATCGTCTCCATGGGGCTCGCCCACTCGCCCGAGGGGCGGCACATCTTCCCCCGGATGACGATCGAGGACAACCTCCGCCTCGGCGCCTTCCTGCGCAGCGACCGCGCGGGCATCGAGAAGGACATCCAGCGCGCCTACGACCTGTTCCCGATCCTCGGGGAGCGACGGAAGCAGGCCGCGGGCACCCTCTCCGGCGGTGAGCAGCAGATGCTCGCCATGGGCCGCGCCCTGATGTCCCAGCCCAAGCTGCTCATGCTCGACGAGCCCTCCATGGGTCTCTCCCCGATCATGATGCAGAAGATCATGCAGACGATCGCCGAGCTGAAGTCCCAGGGCACCACCATCCTGCTCGTCGAGCAGAACGCCCAGGCGGCCCTGTCCCTGGCCGACCACGGCCATGTGATGGAGGTCGGCAGCATCGTCCTGTCCGGCAGCGGGCAGGACCTGCTGCACGACGAGTCGGTCCGCAAGGCCTACCTCGGCGAGGACTGAGCACGCCCGCGGGACCACGAGAGAGGCCCGCACCCCCTCGGGGGTGCGGGCCTCTCTCGTGGTCCCGGGTGTCAGCCCTTGGCCGCCTTCTTCTCGTCGGCGTCCTGGATGACCGCCTCGGCCACCTGCTGCATCGACATCCGCCGGTCCATGGAGGTCTTCTGGATCCAGCGGAAGGCGGCCGGCTCGGTCAGGCCGTACTCCGTCTGGAGCACCGACTTGGCCCGGTCCACCAGCTTCCGCGTCTCCAGGCGCTGGCTGAGGTCGGCGACCTCCTTCTCCAGCTCCTTCAGCTCGGTGAACCGCGAGACGGCCATCTCGATCGCCGGAACGACGTCGCTCTTGCTGAACGGCTTCACGAGATACGCCATGGCGCCGGCGTCCCGGGCCCGCTCCACCAGGTCGCGCTGGGAGAACGCGGTGAGCATCAGCACCGGCGCGATGCTCTCCTCGGCGATCTTCTCGGCCGCGGAGATGCCGTCCAGCTTGGGCATCTTCACGTCGAGGATCACCAGGTCCGGCCGGTGCTCGCGGGCCAGCTCCACGGCCTGCTCCCCGTCCCCGGCCTCGCCGACGACGGAGTAACCCTCCTCCTCCAGCATCTCTTTGAGGTCCAGCCGGATGAGCGCCTCGTCCTCGGCGATGACGACACGGGTCGTCAGCGGAGGCACGTGCGACTTGTCGTCGTCGGGCACGTCTACGGGCTGGGGCGACTCGGGGGAGGTCACGTGAGCTCCTAGTTCGGGGCAGGGGTACCGCTGACAAGAGCCTACCTAGCTCCTGTATCTTTGAGTCACCGAGGGGCTACACTGACCTTCGGTTCGAAGAGGCTCCGGTAGTCCAATCGGCAGAGACGATGCCCTCAAAAGGCATTCAGTGTGGGTTCGAGTCCCACCCGGGGCACTTTACCTTCATTTCGAAGGCATCCCTCAGATCAGTCGAGGCACCCGTTCAGCGGTCGTCCTCCCCGATGTGATGCACCCGCACCAGGTTCGTCGTACCCGAGACCCCGGGCGGTGAGCCCGCCGTGATGACCACGACGTCACCCTTCTGACAGCGGCCGTACCTGGTGAGCAGCTCGTCCACCTGGTCGACCATCGCGTCCGTGGAGTCCACGTGCGGACCCAGGAAGGTCTCCACCCCCCAGGTCAGGCTCAGCTGCGAGCGGGTGGCCGGCTCCGGGGTGAAGGCGAGCAGCGGGATGGGCGAGCGGTAGCGGGACAGTCGGCGGACGGTGTCGCCGGACTGGGTGAAGGCCACCAGGAACTTCGCGCCGAGGAAGTCGCCCATCTCCGCCGCGGCCCGGGCCACCGCGCCGCCCTGGGTGCGGGGCTTGTTGCGCTCGGTCAGCGGGGGCAGGCCCTTGGCCAGGATGTCCTCCTCCGCCGCCTCGACGATCCGGGCCATGGTGCGCACCGTGTCGGTCGCGTGCTTGCCGACGCTCGTCTCGCCGGAGAGCATCACCGCGTCCGTGCCGTCGATGACCGCGTTGGCCACGTCGGAGGCCTCCGCGCGGGTGGGACGGGCGTTGTCGATCATCGAGTCGAGCATCTGGGTGGCGACGATCACGGGCTTGGCGTTGCGCTTCGCCAGCTTGATCGCGCGCTTCTGGACGATCGGCACCTGCTCCAGGGGCATCTCGACGCCGAGGTCGCCGCGGGCGACCATGATGCCGTCGAAGGCGGCGACGATGCCCTCGATGTCCTCCACGGCCTGCGGCTTCTCGACCTTGGCGATGACGGGCAGGCGGCGGCCCTCCTCGTCCATGATGCGGTGCACGTCGAGGATGTCCCGCCCGCTGCGCACGAAGGACAGCGCGATCACGTCGAAGCCGTTGCGCAGGGCCCAGCGCAGGTCGTCCTCGTCCTTCTTGGACAGCGCGGGGACGGACACCGCGACGCCCGGGAGGTTGAGGCCCTTGTGGTCGGAGACCATGCCGCCCTCGATCACCGTCGTGCGGACGCGGGGCCCGTCGATGCCGGTGACCTCCAGGCAGACCTTGCCGTCGTCGACGAGGACGCGCTCACCGGGGGTGACGTCGGCGGCGAGGCCGGCGTACGTGGTGCCGCAGGTGTGGCGATCGCCCTCGACGCCCTCCTCGACGGTGATGGTGAAGGTGTCGCCGCGTTCAAGGAGTACGGGACCCTCACCGAAGTGGCCGAGGCGGATCTTCGGACCCTGAAGGTCGGCGAGGGCGCCGACGCTGCGGCCCGTCTCGTCGGACGCCTTCCGGACACGGCGGTAACGCTCTTCGTGCTCGGCGTGGGTGCCGTGGCTGAAATTGAAGCGGGCGATGTCCATTCCGGCGTCGACCAGGTCCTTGATCTGGTCGTACGAGTCGGTGGCGGGCCCAAGAGTGCAGACGATCTTTGCTCGGCGCATGGGTCGAGCCTATGACTTACCGGCCAGTAGCGAATTGGCCACGTATGACCACTCAACAACCTTTGAGTAAAGGGTTATTGACAAGTGTTGAATTGTGCGCCGGGGCGCTCCGATGAGCATTCCGGGCGGTTCTTATTGCGCCTTTCGGGCAATTGAACGACCCCCTGTTGACAGGCGAGGTGATCACGCAGGAATCTACGCGCGTTGTTGATGCCGTGCCGTCGAGGAGATCCCGTCATGCCGTTCAACCGCCGGAAGTTCCTGAGCAGGTCCGCAGTGACGGGAGCGGGGGTGGCGCTGGCCGGTGCGGCGGCGGCTCCGGCGGCCGAGGCGGCGCCCGCCGCGCACCGGGGCCGCAGGCGGCCCAAGCGGTACGCGCTGACCGTGCTGGGCACCACCGACCTGCACGGACACGTCTTCAACTGGGACTACTTCAAGGACGCCGAGTACACGGACGCGGCGGGCAACGCGCAGGGACTGGCGCGCATCTCGGCCCTGGTCGACCAGGTCCGCGAGGAGAAGGGCCGCCACAACACGCTGCTTCTCGACGCGGGCGACACCATCCAGGGCACCCCGCTGACGTACTACTACGCGAAGGTGGACCCGATCACCGCCAAGGGCGGCCCGGTGCACCCGATGGCCCAGGCGATGAACGCCATCGGCTACGACGCGGTGGCGCTCGGCAACCACGAGTTCAACTACGGCATCGAGACGCTGCGCAAGTTCGAGGAGCAGTGCGACTTCCCGCTGCTCGGCGCGAACGCGGTCGACGCGAAGACGCTGAAGCCCGCGTTCCCGCCGTACTTCATGAAGACCTTCCGGGTGAAGGGCGCGCCGCCGGTGAAGGTGGCGGTGCTGGGCCTGACCAACCCCGGGATCGCGATCTGGGACAAGGCGTACGTGCAGGGCAAGCTCGCCTTCCCGGGGCTGGAGGAGCAGGCGGCGAAGTGGGTGCCCAAGCTGCGCTCGATGGGCGCCGACGTGGTGGTCGTCTCGGCGCACTCCGGCTCCTCGGGCACGTCCTCCTACGGCGACCAGCTCCCGTACGTCGAGAACGCGGCGGCCAACGTGGCGAAGCAGGTGCCGGGCATCGACGCGATCCTCGTCGGGCACGCGCACCAGGAGATCGCGGAGCTGAAGGTCGTCAACGACAGGACCGGGAAGACCGTCGTCCTGTCGGAGCCGCTGTGCTACGCCGAGCGGCTCACTCTCTTCGACTTCGAGCTGGTATTCGAACGCGGGCGTTGGCACGTGGAGTCGGTGAAGGCGTCGCTGCGCAACACCAACACGGTCGCCGACGACCCGAGGATCACCCGGCTGCTGACCGACGAGCACGCCAAGGTCGTGGCGTACGTCAACCAGGTCGTCGGCACCGCCACCGAGGCTCTGACGACGGTGGAGGCACGGTACAAGGACGCCCCGATCATCGACCTGATCACCAAGGTGCAGGAGGACGTGGTCAAGGAGGCGCTGGCGGGCACCGAGTACGCGTCGCTGCCGGTGCTGGCGCAGGCGTCGCCGTTCTCCCGGACCTCCGAGATCCCGGCCGGCGACGTGACCATCCGGGACCTGTCGGGCCTGTACGTGTACGACAACACGCTGGTCGCGAAGGTGCTGACGGGCGCGCAGGTGCGGGCCTACCTGGAGTACTCGGCGGAGTACTACGTCCAGACGGCCGCCGGTGCCCCCGTGGACGTGGACAAGCTGACCAACGCGGGCGGCCGCCCGGACTACAACTACGACTACGTGTCGGGGCTGACGTACGAGATCGACATCGCGCGGGCGGCCGGGTCGCGGATCAGGAACCTCGCCCACGGCGGTGCGCCGCTCGCCGACGACCAGCAGTTCGTGCTGGCGGTGAACAACTACCGGGCCAACGGCGGCGGTGCCTTCCCGCACGTGGCGTCGGCCAAGGAGGTGTGGGCGGAGTCGACGGAGATCCGCACGCGCATCGCCGAGTGGGTGACGGCGAAGGGCGTGCTGGACCCGAAGGACTTCGCGTCCGTGGACTGGTCGCTGACGCGGGACGGCGCGCCGGTGTTCTGATCCGGTCCCGCCGGGTGGGCCTCAGACGCCGTCCACCAGGGGGATGAGCGTCCGGGGGCGGCGCGCGGACGGGATCTGCGGCTGTCCGCTCTCCAGGCCGAAGGTGGTGAAGGCGGTGCGGCCGGGCAGGGGGTACGGCTCCTGCCCGGTCAGGTCGTTGAGGATGGTCGCGCTGCGCCAGGCGGCGAGGCCGAGGTCGGGGGCGCCCACGCCGTGGGTGTGGGTCTCGGCGTTCTGGACGTAGACGTTGCCGCCGACGGAGGGGTCGAGGAGGAGGCGGAACCGGTCGTCGACGCGGGGGCGTTCGCGGCCGTCGCGGCGCATGTAGGGATCGAGGCCGGCGAGGACGCGGCCGAGGGGGCGCTCGCGGTAGCCGGTGGCGAGGACGACGGCGTCGGTGGTGAGGCGGGAGCGGGTCTTCTGCTGGGCGTGCTCCAGGTGGAGTTCGATCCTGGTGGTGGCGACGCGGCCGGCGGTGCGGACGTGCACACCGGGGGTGAGGACGGTGTCGGGCCAGCCGCCGTCGAGGGTGCGGCGGTACAGCTCGTCGTGGATGTCGGCGGTCGTGTCCGCGTCGATGCCCTTGTGCAGCTGCCACTGGGAGGCGACGAGGCGGTCGCGGACCTGTTCGGCCAGGCCGTGGAAGTAGCGGGTGTAGTCGGGGGTGAAGTGCTCCAGACCGAGCTTGGAGTACTCCATGGGTGCGAACGCCTCGCTGCGGCCCAGCCAGTGCAGCCGCTCGCGGCCGGCGGGCCGGTGGCGGAGCAGGTCCAGGAAGATCTCCGCGCCGGACTGCCCGGTGCCGATGACGGTGACGTGCCCGGCGGCGAGGAGCGCGTCGCGGTGGTCGAGGTAGTCGGCGGCGTGCAGGACGGGCACGCCGGGCGCGTCGACGAGGGGGCGCAGCGGGTCCGGGACGTCGGGCTCGGTGCCGACGCCGAGGACGACGTTGCGGGAGTGGGTGCGGCCGAGGGCCTCGGCCTCGCCGTCCGCGTCGAGCTGGGTGTAGTCGACCTCGAACAGTTCGCGCTCGGGGTTCCAGCGGACGGCGTCGACCTGGTGGTGGAAGCGGAGCGAGGGCAGGCTCTCGGCGACCCAGCGGCAGTAGGCGTCGTACTCGGCGCGCCGGATGTGGAAGCGCTCGGCGAAGTAGAAGGGGAACAGGCGGTCTCTGGCCTTGAGGTGGTTGAGGAAGGTCCAGGGACTCGCCGGGTCGGCGAGGGTCACCAGGTCGGCGAGGAAGGGCACCTGGACGCGCGCGCCGTCGATGAGCAGTCCGGGGTGCCAGTGGAAGGCGGGTCGCTGGTCGTAGAACACGGCGTCGAGCCCGGCGAGGGGGTCGGCGAGCGCGGCGAGGGAGAGGTTGAAGGGGCCGATACCGATGCCCACGAGGTCGCGGGGGGCGTCGGACGCGGTGGCGTTCATCGCGGAGCGGGTCCTTTCGGGGAGTTTTCCACGGGGGTGCGGAGCGCGGACGGCTCGGCGGGCCGGGCATGGAGGGCGGGCGGGGCACCCGTGAGCCGCGGCCGGCGGGCGGGAGCGCGGGGGGCGAGGGCGACGGCCCCGGCGGGGGCACGAGTGGCGTAGGCAGGGCCCGCGGCGCCGTTGGCGGGCACCGTGTCCAGGGCGCGGAGCGCCGCGGCGGCGCGGGCGGCGCGTGAGGCGACGCCGAGCGGGGGGCGCGGGACGCGGGCCCCGCCGAGAGCGGGCGGGGCGGCGGGCCCGGAGGGCGATGGCGCGCGGGGTGAGAGGTCGCGTGGGGTCCGCGGGGCGTGGGTGCCGTGCGGGTTCCGGGTGGGGGGCGGGAGGCCCATGTGCTGTCCTCCGGGCGCGGGGACGGGGAGCTCCAGCTTGGACGCGAATGCGCCGTTACGCCCGGACAGCCCAACGATCACACCCGAAAGGGTGTACGCCCGCGGCCGGTTCCCCGGGTGGGGGAACCGGCCGCGGCGGGTTTCAGCGCGCGTCGGCCTCCCGCACCCGCAGCGCCCGGGCCAGGTCGTCCAGCTGGTCGGCGAGCTTGCGGCGCAGGGCGGGGATCGGGCCGTCGCCTTCCAGGCACTCCCGGCCGAGGCGCAGGTTGGCGTCGTCGACGGCGTGGCCGGGGAAGGCCCAGCGGCCGGCGGCGTCGGCGATGGCGGGGCCGCGGCGGGCGGCGACCGCGACCGCCTCGGCGTAGTAGCGCGGCACGTAGTCCCGCACCAGGTCGGCCTGTTCGGGCTGCCAGAAGCCCTGGGCGGTGGCGGTGAACAGGTAGTTGGAGAGGTCGTCGGTGGCGAACATGGCCTCCCAGGCCCGGCTCTTCGCCTCGGCGTCGGGCAGCGCGGCGCGGCAGCGGGCGGCGCCCTCCTGACCGGTGGCGCTGGGGTCCCGGGCGAGTTCGGCGGCGATGGCCTCCTCGCCGGTGGCGCCGAGGACGGCGAGGCGGGTGAGGATGCGCCAGCGCAGCTCGGGGTCCAGCTCCGGGCCGCCCGGCACGGTGCCGTCGGCGAGCCAGGCCGCGATGGTGTCGGGGTGGGCGGCGGTGGCGATGCGGTGGCGCACGGCGATGAGGCGCAGCCCGGGGTGGTCGCCGTCCTCGGTGCGGCGGATGAGGTCGCGGCACAGCTCGGCGAGGACGGACAGCGCGGCCGGACGCCGCTCGGGCGTGACGTAGCGGTCGGCGACCTGGCCCGCGGCGAAGTTGAGGACGCCGTCGACGAGGGCGAGGTCGGTCTCGTACGGGAGGTGGGCGCGGGCGATGTCCAGGTAGGTGCCGGCGGGGAGGTCGCCGTCGCGCACCGCGTCCCGCAGGGCGTTCCAGACGACGGCCCGGGTGAGCGGGTCGGGCAGTCCGGACAGGCCCTCGCGGACGGTCCGGAAGGACTCGGCGTCGAAGCGGACCTTGGCGTAGCTGAGGTCGCCGTCGTTGAGGACGACCAGGGCGGGCAGCTTGCCGATGGCCCGGGGTTCGGCCTGGGGCAGGTCGACGTCGAGGCGTTCGCGCAGGGTGAGGCGGCCCTCAGGGCCCGGGTCGCGGTCGTAGAGGCCGACGGCGACGTGGTGCGGGCGGCTGCCGTCCCGGTCGACGGCGAGCAGGCGGCCGCCGTTGTCGCCGGTGACGCGCGGGGTGAGGGTGTCGACGCCGGTGGTGCGCAGCCAGGCGTCGGCCCAGGCGTGGACGTCGCGGTCGGTGGCGGCGGCGAGGGAGTCGATGAAGTCGGCGAGGGCGGCGTTGCCGAACTTGTGGCGCTCGAAGTGGATGTTGATGCCGGCCAGGAAGTCCTTCTCGCCGAGCCAGGCGACGAGCTGGCGCAGGGCGGAGGCGCCCTTGGCGTAGGAGATGCCGTCGAAGTTGAGCAGGGCGGAGGCGGTGTCCTCGACGTTCTCCGGGGCGACGGGGTGGGTGGAGGGGCGCTGGTCGGCGTCGTAGCCCCAGGCCTTGCGGGTGACGCCGAAGTCGGTCCAGGTGTCGGCGAAGCGGGTGGCCTCGGCGGTGGTCTGGTAGCCCATGTACTCGGCGAAGGACTCGTTCAGCCAGATGTCGTCCCACCACCGGAGGGTGACGAGGTCGCCGAACCACATGTGGGCCATCTCGTGGGCGATGACCATGGCGCGGGTCTGCCGCTGCGTCTCGGTGACCGCGGACCGGAAGACGAACTCGTCGCGGAAGGTGACCAGTCCGGGATTCTCCATGGCGCCGGCGTTGAACTCGGGGACGAACGCCTGGTCGTAGGAGTCGAAGGGGTAGGGCTCGGTGAACTTCTCGTGGTAGCGGTCGAAGCAGGCGCGGGTGACGTCGAGGAGTTCGCCGGCGTCCGCGTCGAGGTGGGGAGCGAGCGAGCGGCGGCAGTGGATGCCGAAGGGCAGGCCGCGGTGCTCGGTGCGCACGGAGTGCCAGGGGCCGGCGGCGACGGCGACGAGGTAGGTGGAGATCAGCGGGGTGGTGGCGGCCTGCCAGCGGCCGTCGCCCAAGTGCTCGGTGACGCCGTTGGCGAGCACGGTCCAGCCCTCGGGGGCGGTGACGGTGAGGTCGAAGACGGCCTTGAGGTCGGGCTGGTCGAAGGCGGCGAAGACGCGCTGCACGTCGTCCAGGAAGAGCTGGGTGTAGACGTAGGTCTCGCCGTCGGCGGGGTCGGTGAAGCGGTGCATGCCCTCGCCGGTGCTGGAGTAGCGCATGGCGGCCTCGACGCGCAGCTCGTGCTCGCCCGGGGTGAGGGACTTCAGGGCGAGCCTGTTGTCGTCCAGGGCGGCCGGGTCGAGGGGTTGTCCGTCCAGGGTGACGGTGCGCAGCTCGGCGGGCCTGACCTCGACGAAGGTGTCCGTGCTGTCCGTGTCGTCGCGGACGGTGAAGCGGATGACGGTGCGGGAGTCGAAGGTGTCGTCCCCACGGGTGAGATCGAGGTCGATCGCGTAGTGGTGGACGTCGAGGAGCCGGGAACGGGTCTGCGCTTCGTCGCGCGTCAGTACGGACATGCACGACATGCTGCCTGATGCCGTCGGCAGGGCACAGGGGCGGTTCGGTACGCGGAGAATGTCCGGCGCGCGCCCCCACGGGCGGGGGCGCGGTCGCCGGTCAGCCGGAGGCCGAGCTCTCCGCGATGCGCTCGTGGTGGTGGATCACCTCGGCGATGATGAAGTTCAGGAACTTCTCGGCGAACGCCGGGTCCAGCTTGGCGCTCTCGGCCAGGGCGCGCAGCCGGGCGATCTGCTTCGCCTCACGGGCCGGATCTCCGGGCGGCAGCTGGTGGCGGGCCTTGAGGTGGCCGACCTGCTGGGTGCACTTGAAGCGCTCGGCGAGCATGTGGACGACGGCCGCGTCGATGTTGTCGATGCTGTCCCGCAGCCGGGCCAGCTCCTCGCGGACGGCGGGGTCGACGGCATCCGTGTTGCTGGTGGTCATGGACGCCCACCCTACGGGCGTGGCGGCCACCGCCGCAGACCGTCTCAGGCCCTGAACGCCGTACAGTCGTCGTGAGGGTCCTCTCGGAGTGGACACGGGGTTCAGGCGTCTTGGGGGTCGGGCGTGGCGAACGGCGGACCGGTCGAGCACGGCTTCCCGCACCTGGCGACGGTGCGCGAGGCGGTCACCGCGCTGTACCGGCGGTTGTCGTACGACACCGTGCGGACGTTCGCCGCCAGTGTGGCCCCGGCCGACGTGGCGTTCAGCGACGCCGACGACCTGTATCTGGGCACGCAGCGGGTGGCCCACGAGCTGGTGCGGCACTACCGGCTGCCCGACGCCCGGATGATCGTCTCCTTCCGCGAGATGACGCACGCGGCGAACGTGGAACTCACGGCGGGCCCCGAGTACTTCGTCGAGCTGAACGAGCGCTTCCGCACCCACCGCCGGGACATCGGCGCGGCCCTCGCGCACGAGGTGATGCACGTCTACCTGCACCGGCTCGACCTGTCCTTCCCCGGCACCCGGGACAACGAGATCCTCACCGACACCGCGACGACGTACCTGGGCGCCGGCTGGCTGCTGCTCGACGCCTACCGGGAGGACTCGGCGTCCTCGCAGAAGCTGGGCTACCTGACCCCGGAGGAGTTCGGGTACGTGCTCGCCAAGCGGGCGCTGGTGTTCGGCGAGGACCCGTCGGTGTGGTTCACCAGTCCGCAGGCGTACACGGCGTACGGCAAGGGCCTGCGGCGGGCCCGCGAGGACGGGCAGCAACCGCCGCTCACCGCGGCCGGCTGGGCCGGCCGCCGCCGCTACGCACGGGACCGCCGCCACGCCCAGGACGCGCACACCGCGGGCCCCGCCGCGGAGGGCCCGTACCGGTTCACGCCGCAGGAGCACGGACCGCTGCGCGTGTCGTTCCCCTGCCCGACCTGTCATCAGCGGATCAGGGTGCCGGTGCGCGGCCGGGTGCGGGCCCGGTGCGGCCTCTGCCGGACAGTACTGGAGTGCGACACCTAGGGATTGCCTCGGTGCTTCAATGCCGGTATGACAAAGGCCATCGAAGAGCCCTGGGGGATCAGTGTGTCCGGCACGGGGACGGTGCGGACCGAACCCGGCCTCGCTCGGGTGCAGCCGGCGGTGGACGTGCTGGAGCCGTCGCCGGAGCGGGCGTTCCAGCAGGCCGGGGCGGCCGTGTCGCGGCTGCGGGAGGTCCTGCGGCGGCACGGCGTACCGGACGCCGCGGTGTCGGGCTCCCGGCTCGGGCTCAGCTCGGAGTACGACGGTCACGGGGGTGAGCGGACCCTCCTCGGCTACCGGTGCCAGGCCTCGTACTCGGTGGAGACGCGGGCGCTGGACGGTCTGGAACAGCTGATCACGGACATGGTGGACGCGGGCGCCCACCGGATCGACGGCGTCGAGTTCGACGTGCTCGACAAGCAGGCGCTGCGGGACGAGGCACGGCGCCGGGCGGTGGCCGCCGCCCGGCGCAAGGCCCAGGTGTACGCGGAGGCGGCGGACGTGCGGCTGGGCCCGGTGCTGCACATCCAGGACGTCGAGGCGGAGCCCTTCGCGCACTTCCGCGCGGCCAAGGCGGGCGGCGGGTCCGGCGACCTGGCGCCCGGCACGGTGGAGGTGTCGGCGGAGGTCCTGCTGGGCTTCTCGCTGCGGCACTGACCGCGCCCCGCCGACCGTCCGCTACGGCCGTACGATGCCCTGCGCGCGTGCGGCCACCAGCCACTTGGGAAACTCGCCCACCAGCCGGTCGTACAGCTCGGCGTCGGTCACCCGGCGCGGGTCGCGGCCCGCGTGGAAGAACCCGGCGTTGTCCACGATCCGCTTCTGCGGCACCGCCAGTTCGTCCAGCTTGCGCAGGTACTCGAACTGGCGGCTGCCCGGGTCGCCGAAGCCGACGAACTGCCAGAACAGCGGCAGCGGCGCCGCCTTGCACAGGTACCGTTCCGCCGCGAGCCGGTTGATCGGGCCGCCGTCGGTCTGGAAGACGACCAGGGCGGGGTGGCGGGCGCCGCTGTCCAGGTAGTGGTCGATGACGGCGTCCATGGCCAGGTGGTAGCTGGTCTTCCCCATGTGCCCGAGTCCGGCCACGATCCGCTCGATGCGCCCCTCGTGGCCGGCGAGCGCGATCTCGGTGACCGCGTCGACGTCCGTGGAGAAGAACACCACGGGCACGGTGCCGTCGTCGTCGAGGTGCGCGGAGAGCCCGAGCACCCGGTCGGCGAGCGCCTGCACACTGCCGTCCTTGTAGTACGGCTTCATCGACCCCGAGTAGTCGACGACCAGGTACACCGCCGCCCGCGCCCCCTCCAGCCCGTGCTTGGTGAGCGACACCCCGGCACTCTTGTACAGGTCGACCAGCGCGGGCGCCGTCTCCCGCACCTTGGTGAGACTGATCGCGGCCATCCGGACTCCCCCGTCACTCCTGACGTACGCCTACCGGCTGCCGAGGTTACGGCACCGCGCACCCCGCCTCCGGGAGCGGCCACCGGCATTCGCTATTTTGTTCGCCGCCGACCCCACCGGCGGTGACGGTCATGATCACGGCGCGCGGAGCGCCGTACCTACAGGCGGAGGTTTCCCGCGATGAGACGTGCCGGTGTGCTGCTTCTGGCGGCCGTTCCCGTGATCGCCGCGGGGGTGTACCTGGCGGTGCCGGCGGACCCCGAGGGCGCGGACGGCGCCGCGGACACCACGACCGCCACGGCCACCGCCCCGTCGTCCCGCGAGGACGCCAAGGGGCGGGCCGAACAGGAGCGGGCGGCGGACGACGCGCTGATCGCCGGCCTGCCGCCGGGGCTCGCCGCGCCGGACAAGAAGGAGCTGGCCCAGCAGCTGGTGTCCAGCGCCGAGAACTCGACCACCGCGTGGCGCACCGCGTACGGCACCGTCGAGGACCTCGGGGACGGCGACGGGTACACCGCGGGCATCATCGGTTTCTGCACCGGCACCCACGACCTGCTCACCCTGGTCGAGCGCTACACCGAGGCCCACCCGGGCAACGGCCTGGCCGCGTACCTGCCCGCCCTGCGCGAGGTCGACGGCACCGACTCCCACGAGGGCCTGGACCCGGGCTTCACGACGGCCTGGCGGGCGGAGGCGGAGGTTCCCGCGTTCCGCGAGGCGCAGGAGGAGGAGCGGGACCGCGTCTACTTCGAACCGGCGGTCCGCCTCGCCAAGCTGGACGGCCTCGGCACGCTGGGGCAGTTCGTCTACTACGACGCGATGGTCTTCCACGGCCCGGACACGGACGCCGAGGGCTTCTACGGGCTGCGCGAGCGGGCCATGGCCGAGGCGGGGACGCCCGCGCGGGGCGGCTCCGAGAAGGACTACCTGGGCGCCTTCCTGGACGTCCGCCGCCGGGCCATGGAGGCCAAGCGCCCGGGCATCGACACCTCCCGCGTCGACACCGCCCAGCGCCGGTTCCTGGCGGCCGGGAACCTGAAGCTGGAGACGCCGCTGGAGTGGGAGGTGTACGGGGACGCCTACCGGGCGCCCTGACACATGCGACAGCGCCTGCCCATGGTCCGGTCGGGGACGGGGCAGGCGCCATCAGTGTTCCGCACGCCTTTGTGCGGGACGTTCTTCGGTTGTTCCGTCCGTCAGACCACGAGTGCGCGGTCCGTCGGGCGGATCGGGGCCGGCAGGTCGCTGGCCCCGGTCAGGAAGCGGTCGGCGCCGCGGGCGGCCGAGCGGCCCTCGGCGATCGCCCAGACGATGAGCGACTGTCCGCGGCCGGCGTCACCGGCGACGAACACACCCGGCACGTTGGTCTGGAAGTCCGCGTCCCGGGCGATGTTACCGCGCTCGTCCAGGTCCAGGCCGAACTGGTCGACCAGACCGTTCTCCCTGTCCGTGCCGGTGAAGCCCATGGCGAGGGTGACCAGCTGGGCGGGGATCTTGCGCTCGGTGCCCGGCTTCGGGGTGAGCTTGCCGTCGATGAACTCGACCTCGCTCATGTGCAGCCACTGGACGTTGCCGTCCTCGTCGCCCTCGAAGTGGGTGGTGGAGACGGCGTAGACCCGCTCGCCGCCCTCCTCGTGGGCGCTGGTGACCTTGTACAGCATCGGGAAGGTCGGCCACGGCTGGCGCGCCGCGTCCCGCTCCTCGCCCGGCCGGGGCATGATCTCCAGCTGGGTGACGGAGGCCGCGCCCTGGCGGTGGGCGGTGCCCACGCAGTCGGCGCCGGTGTCGCCGCCGCCGATGACGACGACGTGCTTGCCCTCGGCCGAGAGCGGCGGGGCGACGTAGTCACCCTCCTGGACCTTGTTGGCCAGCGGCAGGTACTCCATGGCCTGGTGGATGCCGTTCAGCTCGCGGCCGGGGACGGGCAGGTCGCGGGCGGTGGTGGAGCCGGCGGCGATGACGACGGCGTCGTAGCGCTTCTTCAGGTCGGTGGCCTTCAGGTCGCGGCCGATCTCGACGCCGGTGCGGAAGCGGGTGCCCTCCGCGCGCATCTGCTCTATGCGGCGGTTGATGTGCCGCTTCTCCATCTTGAACTCGGGGATGCCGTACCGGAGGAGGCCTCCGACGCGGTCCGCGCGCTCGTAGACGGCGACCGTGTGGCCGGCCCGGGTGAGCTGCTGGGCCGCGGCCAGGCCGGCCGGGCCCGAGCCGATGACGGCGACGGTCTTGCCGGACAGGCGCTCGGGGGCCTGCGGGGCGACGTCCCCGGTCTCCCACGCCTTGTCGATGATCGAGACCTCGACGTTCTTGATGGTGACCGGCGGCTGGTTGATGCCGAGCACGCACGCGGCCTCGCACGGAGCCGGGCACAGGCGGCCGGTGAACTCCGGGAAGTTGTTGGTGGCGTGCAGCCGCTCGGACGCGGCCGACCAGTCCTCGCGGTAGGCGTAGTCGTTCCACTCGGGGATCAGGTTCCCGAGCGGGCAGCCGTTGTGGCAGAACGGGATGCCGCAGTCCATGCAGCGGCTGGCCTGCTTGCTGATGATCGGCAGCAGGGAGCCGGGGACGTAGACCTCGTTCCAGTCCTTGACGCGCTCCTCCACCGGCCGTGACTTGGCGACTTCGCGGCCGTGGTTGAGAAAGCCCTTGGGGTCAGCCATTGGTCGCCGCCTCCATCATCTTCTCGGTGATCTCGGTCTCGGAGAGACCGGCTCGCTCGGCGGCGTCCTTGGCGGCGAGCACTGCCTGGTACGTGCTGGGGATGATCTTGCTGAACCGCTCCACGGCGGCGGACCAGTCCGCGAGCAGCTTCTCGGCGACCGTGGACCCGGTCTCCTCGGCGTGCCGGCGCACCGCGTCGTGCAGCCAGTCCCGGTCGGCGTCGTCCAGGGCCTGTACGGCGCCGACGTTGCCGGCGTTGACGTTGTCGGGGTCGAGGTCGACGACGTAGGCGATGCCGCCGGACATGCCGGCCGCGAAGTTGCGCCCGGTCTCGCCGAGGACGACCGCGTGACCGCCGGTCATGTACTCGCAGCCGTGGTCGCCGACGCCCTCGGAGACGACCAGCGCGCCGGAGTTGCGGACGCAGAAGCGCTCGCCCACCTTGCCGCGCAGGAACATCTCGCCGCCGGTGGCACCGTAGCCGATGGTGTTGCCGGCGATGGTGGAGTACTCGGCGAGGTGGTCGGCGCCCCGGTCCGGGCGGACGACGATCCGGCCGCCGGAGAGGCCCTTGCCGACGTAGTCGTTGGCGTCGCCCTCCAGGCGCAGCGTGATGCCGCGCGGGACGAAGGCGCCGAAGGACTGGCCGGCGGAGCCGGTGAAGGTGATGTCGACGGTGTCGTCGGGCAGGCCCGCGCCGCCGAACTTCTTCGTCACCTCGTGGCCGAGCATGGTGCCGACCGTGCGGTTGATGTTGCGGATCTCGACCTGGGCGCGCACCGGGGCGGCCTGGGTGGCGTCCGAGGCGGAGAGCGCGTCCGAGGCGAGCTTGATCAGCTGGTTGTCGAGCGCCTTCTCCAGGCCGTGGTCCTGTCCGGTGGCCTGGTGGCGCACGGCGCCCTCGGCCAGCGCGGGCACGTGGAAGAGCGGCTCCAGGTCGAGGCCCTGCGCCTTCCAGTGGTTGACGGCGCGGGTCACGTCGAGGGTCTCGGCGTGGCCGACGGCCTCCTCGATGGAGCGGAAGCCCAGCTCGGCGAGGATCTCGCGGACCTCCTCGGCGATGAACTGGAAGAAGTTCACCACGTACTCGGCCTTGCCGGAGTACCGGTCGCGCAGCACCGGGTTCTGGGTGGCGATGCCGACCGGGCAGGTGTCCAGGTGGCAGACGCGCATCATGACGCAGCCGGAGACGACGAGCGGCGCGGTCGCGAAACCGAACTCCTCGGCGCCGAGCAGCGCGGCGATGACGACGTCCCGGCCGGTCTTCAGCTGGCCGTCGGTCTGCACGACGATGCGGTCGCGCAGGCCGTTGAGCAGCAGCGTCTGCTGGGTCTCGGCGAGGCCCAGCTCCCAGGGGCCGCCGGCGTGCTTCAGCGAGGTGAGCGGCGAGGCGCCCGTGCCGCCGTCGTGGCCGGAGATGAGGACGACGTCCGCGTGCGCCTTCGACACACCCGCCGCGACCGTGCCGACGCCGACCTCGGAGACCAGCTTGACGTGAATCCGCGCCTGCGGGTTCGCGTTCTTGAGGTCGTGGATCAGCTGGGCGAGGTCCTCGATGGAGTAGATGTCGTGGTGCGGGGGCGGCGAGATCAGGCCGACGCCGGGGGTGCTGTGCCGGGTCTTGGCGACCCAGGGGTACACCTTGTGGCCGGGCAGCTGGCCGCCCTCGCCGGGCTTGGCGCCCTGGGCCATCTTGATCTGGATGTCGTCCGCGTTGACCAGGTACTCGCTGGTGACGCCGAAGCGGCCGGAGGCGACCTGCTTGATCGAGGAGCGGCGCGCCGGGTCGTACAGGCGCTCCGGGTCCTCGCCGCCCTCACCGGTGTTGGACTTGCCGCCCAGCTGGTTCATGGCGATGGCGAGGGTCTCGTGCGCCTCCTGGGAGATGGAGCCGTACGACATGGCGCCGGTGGAGAAGCGCTTGACGATCTCGGAGACGGGCTCGACCTCGTCGATGGAGATCGGCGCCCGGCCGGACGTGAACCCGAACATGCCGCGCAGCGTCATCAGGCGCTCGGACTGCTCGTTCACGCGCTCGGTGTACTGCTTGAAGATGTCGTACTTGCCGGAGCGCGTGGCGTGCTGGAGGCGGAAGACGGTCTCCGGGTCGAACAGGTGCGGCTCGCCCTCGCGGCGCCACTGGTACTCGCCACCGATCTCCAGGGCCCGGTGCGCGGGCGCGATACCGCTGGCCGGATACGCCTTGGCGTGGCGGGCGGCGACCTCCTTGGCGATGACGTCGATGCCGACGCCGCCGATCTTGGTGGCGGTGCCGTTGAAGTACTTGGCGACGAACTCCTCGTCGAGCCCGACGGCCTCGAAGACCTGGGCGCCGCGGTAGGAGGCGACGGTGGAGATGCCCATCTTGGACATGACCTTGAGGACGCCCTTGCCGAGGGCGTAGATCAGGTTCCGGATGGCCTGGTCGGGCTCGCCGTCGTCGGACTGGAGGAAGGTGCCCGCGCGGACCAGGTCCTCGACGGACTCCATCGCCAGGTACGGGTTGACGGCGGCGGCGCCGAAGCCGATGAGCAGGGCGACGTGGTGGACCTCGCGGACGTCGCCGGCCTCGACCAGCAGGCCCACCTCGGTGCGCTGCTTGGTGCGGATGAGGTGGTGGTGGACGGCCGCGGTGAGCAGCAGCGAGGGGATCGGGGCGTGCTCGGCGTCCGAGTGGCGGTCGGAGAGGACGATCAGCCGGGCGCCGTTCTCGATCGCGGCGTCGGTCTCGGCGCAGATCTCCTCTATGCGGGCGGCGAGGGAGTCGCCGCCGCCGTGCACCCGGTAGAGGCCGGAGAGGGTCGCGGCCTTGAAGCCGGGCATGTCGCCGTCGGCGTTGATGTGGATGAGCTTGGCCAGCTCGTCGTTGTCGATCACCGGGAAGGGCAGCAGGACGCTGCGACAGGAGGCCGCCGTCGGGTCCAGGAGGTTGCCCTGCGGGCCCAGCGAGGAGCGCAGCGAGGTGACCAGTTCCTCGCGGATGGCGTCCAGCGGCGGGTTGGTGACCTGCGCGAAGAGCTGGGTGAAGTAGTCGAAGAGCAGCCGGGGGCGCTCGGACAGCGCGGCGATGGGCGAGTCGGTGCCCATGGAGCCGATCGGTTCGGCGCCGGTCTTGGCCATCGGCGCGACGAGGACGCGCAGCTCCTCCTCGGTGTATCCGAAGGTCTGCTGGCGGCGGGTGACCGAGGCGTGGGTGTGCACGATGTGCTCGCGCTCGGGCAGGTCGGACAGCTCGATCTCGCCGGCCTCGATCCACTCGGCGTACGGCTTCTCCGCCGCGAGCTGGGCCTTGATCTCGTCGTCCTCGATGATGCGGTGCTCGGCGGTGTCCACGAGGAACATGCGGCCGGGCTGGAGGCGGCCCTTGCGGACGACCTTCGCGGGGTCGATGTCGAGGACGCCGACCTCGGAGCCGAGGACGACGAGGCCGTCGTCGGTGACCCAGTAGCGGCCGGGGCGCAGGCCGTTGCGGTCGAGCACGGCGCCGACCTGGGTGCCGTCGGTGAAGGTGACGCAGGCGGGGCCGTCCCAGGGCTCCATCATCGTGGAGTGGAACTGGTAGAAGGCGCGCCGGTCCGCGTTCATGGAGTCGTGGTTCTCCCACGCCTCCGGGATCATCATCAGCACGGAGTGCGGCAGCGAGCGGCCACCGAGGTGCAGCAGCTCCAGGACCTCGTCGAAGGAGGCGGAGTCCGAGGCGTCCGGCGTGCAGACCGGGAAGATCCGCTCCAGGTCCGAGGACGAGCCGAACAGGTCGGAGGCGAGCTGGGACTCGCGGGCGCGCATCCAGTTGCGGTTGCCCTTGACCGTGTTGATCTCGCCGTTGTGCGCGACGAAGCGGTACGGGTGGGCGAGCGGCCAGCTCGGGAAGGTGTTGGTGGAGAACCGGGAGTGCACGAGCGCGATCGCGGAGGCGAAGCGGCGGTCGGACAGGTCCGGGAAGAAGGGCTCCAGCTGGCCGGTGGTCAGCATGCCCTTGTAGACGATGGTCCGCGCGGACAGCGACGGGAAGTAGACGCCGGCCTCGCGCTCGGCGCGCTTGCGCAGCGCGAAGGCGTGGCGGTCGAGGGCGATGCCCTGCGACTCGCCGTCGCTCACGAAGATCTGGCGGAAGACCGGCATGGTCGAGCGGGCGGTGGCGCCGAGCATCTGCGGGGCGACCGGCACCTCGCGCCAGCCGAGGACGGTGAGGCCCTCCTCGCCCGCGATCGTCTCGATCCGCGAGACGGCGTCCTCGGTGCCGTCCACCGGCAGGAAGGCGATGCCGACGGCGTACGACCCGGCCTCGGGCAGCTCGAATCCGGCCACCTCGCGGAAGAACGCGTCCGGCACCTGGGAGAGGATGCCCGCGCCGTCGCCCGAGTCGGGCTCGGAACCGGTGGCGCCGCGGTGCTCCAGGTTGCGCAGCACGGTGAGCGCCTGGTCGACCAGGGTGTGCGATGCCTCGCCGGTGAGAGTGGCGACGAAACCGACGCCGCAGGCGTCGTGCTCGTTGCGGGGGTCGTACATACCCTGGGCAGCAGGGCGAGCATCCATGAAGGACCAGTTCTGGCCACTCGCGGAATGCTGGGACGGCTGGCGCGGCGTACGCATCGGCTCTCCCGTCGTCGTCATCTGGCATGTGCAGGTGCCGAGGGACGACGTTGGCCCTCTGCGGTGTCGGTGCAAAATTTGGTGCAGGTTACATGATGGAGTGGTTCTCGGTAAACGGGACAATCCATTCCAACATGCGGACACCGGGGGTTGCGGCGGGGGTACCGCGGCCGGCGGTGGAAGCTATGGAGGACCGAAGCGCACAGATCGATGTCCGTCGGCCCGAAGGCGTGGAATGAGCGTCGTCGCTCGCCCCACGGGTGCGCGGCCGGCCTCATTGCCCACAGCGCTTACGGCTCATGCCCGGAGATTACGTACTCGAAACCAGCGAGTAACGGCTACTTATGCGGTCCCTCGCATAAGTTCGAGCCGGGCTATCCTACGGCCGTTCCGAACAGGCTGCCCAGGGCGTACGTCACACCGGCCGCCGCACCGCCGAGCGCGAGCTGCCGCAGTCCGCTGTACCACCAGCTGCGTGCCGTCACCTTGGCCACCACCGCGCCGCACAGGAACAGTCCGGCCAGCGCGAGCAGCACCGCGGGCCACAGGGCACCGGCGCCGAGCAGGAAGGGCAGCACGGGGAGCAGCGCGCCCAGCGCGAAGGAACCGAAGGACGACACGGCGGCGACGGTGGGCGAGGGCAGGTCGGAGGGGTCGATGCCCAGCTCCTCGCGGGCGTGTATCTCCAGCGCCTGCTCGGGGTCGCTGGACAGCTGCCGGGCCACCTCGCGCGCGAGCTCCGGTTCGACGCCGCGGGCCTCATAGAGCGCGGCCAGCTCGGCCTCCTCGTCCTTCGGGTGCTTCCTCAGCTCCCGGCGCTCCACGTCCAGCTCGGCCTCGACCAGCTCGCGCTGCGAGGCGACGGAGGTGTACTCACCGGCGGCCATGGAGAAGGCACCGGCGGCCAGACCGGCCATGCCCGTCAGGACGACGGTCTGCTGGCTCACCGCGCCGCCGGCGACGCCGGTCATCAGGGCGAGGTTGGAGACCAGGCCGTCCATCGCGCCGAAGACGGCGGGGCGCAGCCAGCCGCCGTTGACGTCGCGGTGGGTGTGGTTGTCGCGGTGCGCCTCGTGCAGCGGCGCCTCGGTCTCGATGATGGCCATGAGGGATCCCCCGGAGAGCTAGTTTGGATCGGTTCTACTTTTTAACAACACCCAATCTACGCCGGTCATTTCCGCCTCGCCAGCAAGGAAAGGCTGGGCTTACCTGCGGTTTTACCTTTCCGTGCTCATTCGTGATCTTCCCCGCACAGATGTCGACCGGGTGACGCTGGGCCCGGTGAGGCTGCGGTGCGCACCGCACCGGGGACAGATGCGCAGAGGGAGAGGAGAGGCCGCATGGCATCCACCGCCTGCATTCCCCCGGTCCCCGCGCCCGGCGACGCCGTCGGACTCCGCGAACGGGCCCGGGGCGCGCTGCTCGGACTGGCCGTCGGGGACGCCCTCGGGGCGCCGGCCGAGAACATGAAGCCCTCGGAGATCCGCGCCCGGTGGGGCCGCATCACGGGATACGTGGCCGACCGGCCGGCCGGCACCGACGACACCGAGTACGCGATCTTCTCCGGCCTGCTGCTCGCCCGGTACGGCGCCGCGCTCACCCCGGTGCACGTGGAGACCGCCTGGCACGAGTGGATCGCGGACCGGGAGGAGGGCCCCTTCCGGGGCGCGGGCTTCAGCGAACGCGGCACCCTGGAGAACCTGCGCCGGGGGCTGGCCGCACCGATCTCCGCCCAGCACCGCCATGCCTGGAGCGACGGCCTCGCCATGCGGGCCGCCCCGCACGGCGTGTTCGCGGCCGGCCGCCCCGCCGAGGCGGCCCGGCTGGTCGCGATCGACGGCTCGGTCAGCCACGACGGCGAGGGCATCTACGGCGGCCAGGCGGTGGCGGCGGGTGTCGCGGCGGCGATGGCCGGGGCGGCGCCGGTCGCGGTCGTGGCCTCCGCGCTGGCCGTCGTACCGGACGACTCCTGGACCGCCCGCTGTCTGCGCCGCGCGATGACGGCGGCGCATCGCGGCGAACGGGCGGTCCGCTCCGCGGTGGTCATCGGCGGCTACCCGTGGACCGACCTGGCACCCGAGGCGGTCGCCCTCGCCTTCGGCGCGTACGCGGCGGCCGACGGCGACTTCGCGGACGCGGTGCTGACGGCCGTCAACATGGGGCGCGACGCCGACACCACGGCCGCGGTGGCGGGCGCGCTGGCCGGCGCCACCCACGGTGCCGCCGCGATCCCGCCCGCCTGGGCCGCCGCCATCGGCCCCGCCCGCGGCACCTGCCTGCCGGCCATCGCCGGCCACCACGTCCTGGAGGTGGCGGACCTGCTGACGGGAGCGGCCGAGGGGATGCGGCGGGCGGTGCGAGATCCGGAACGGGTCCCCCCGGGACGCGAGGAGCCGAGGCACCCGTCCCACCCCGAAGCCCCCCGCACCTCCCTCCCACCCGGCGACCGGCCCCCATCTGCCCCCAGCCCGCACACCCCCTCCCCGACCGACGCGACACCGAAGCCACCCCGGCCCGCGCAAGCCGCACGGCCCACGGCACCCCACGACTCCCCCCTGCCGACCGACACCGCACTCCCCGGCGACCGGCCCCCACCGGAGCCCGTCACGGACCCGCACCCGCGGGGCGGCCCGGCCGCCGGCCTGCCGCGGTCCCCGCAAGCCGCACCGCTCGCAAACCCGCCCGGCCGGGGAACCCTCGTGCCCGAGGCGGGGGCGGAGGTGTGGCCGTGAGCGGGGTCCGGGCCGGCGTGGAGACGACGGTCACCACCGCGTACGTCGAGGCGCCCGGGGAGTCGGCGCCCGCCGGGATGGGGCAGCGCCCCGCGCCCGAGGCCGGGGCTCCCCGTGCGGTGCCGGGGCGTGACCGGGTCGAGGGGCTGCTCCTCGGTCTGGCCGCGGGGGACGCGGCCGGCTGGCCCGCCGCCCGGCACCGGGCCGCCCGGATGCCGGAGTGGACCCGCCGCCTCACCCGCGAGCTGGACACCTTCGCCGAGCAGAACGCGACCACCACCCTCCCGGTCCCCATCGCCCTGAACCAGCCCCCCGAGCCCTTGCGCCTCGGCCCCTCGGACGACGCCGAGTGGGCGGCCTTCGCGGCCGAGGCACTGCTGCGGGCCGGCGACGACAGCGTGCTCGGCGACCTGAGCCGGGACCGCCGGATGCGGGCGGCGATCGACCTGACCTGGAACGCCGTCGCCAGCGAGGTGGCCGCGGCGACGGAACGCGCCCCGGAGCCCGAGTCGGCCGTACTGCCACTGCGCGCCCGCATCTCGGTACGGGCCGGGCTCGGCAACCTCGCCGCGGGCCTGCGCCCGCCCGCCACCGGCCACGACAACCCGCACTACTTCGACGACGCCGCCTGCGTGCGGGCCTGCGTGCTCGCCGTCGCCCACCCGGGCGACCCGCGCCTCGCGGCGGACCTCGCCGAGTTCGACGCCCGCTACACCCAGGACGGCGACGGCGTGCACGGCGCCCGGGCGATGGCGGCGGCGCTGGCCGGCGCCCTCACCGGCGCCGACGTGGACACCTGTGTGGCGGCCGCCCTCGCCGAACTCCCCGAGGGGACGGAGATCGGCCGCAACGCCCGCCAGGCACTGGCCCTGGCGGCGGACGCCGAGAGCACCTTCGCCCTCGTCCCGCTCCTCGAGCACCAGATCGTCGACCACGTCTACAGCTACGGCATCGCCGCCGCCGAGACCGTCCCGGTCGCCCTCGCCCTGGCCACCGCCGCCCGGGGCGTCCTCGCGGCGGCGGTCCCCGCGGCGGCCTGTCTGTCCAGGGTCGCGGACTCCGCCCCCGCGCTGGCGGGCGCCCTCACCGGCGCGCTGGGCGGCGGCACCTCGGTGCCCGCGTCCTGGCGGGACACCTGCCGCACCCTCCCCGGCTGCGTACTGCCCAGGCTCACCGGCACCGACCTCGTCGAACTCGCCGGACTCCTGCACGCCACGCAGCCGACCCGACCCGAAGGAGGACGCACGTCATGACAGCCCGCACCCCGCGCCCCGGCCCGGCGACCCTGGAGGAGCGCGTCACCGGCGCACTCGTCGGCGCGGCCGTCGGCGACGCGCTCGGCGGCCCGGTCGAGGGCTACTCGCCCGAGCAGATCCTCGAACGCCACGGCGGCCGGATCCACGGCGTCGTCGGCCCCTGGAACGGCGACGACTGGCGCACCGCCCGCCCCCTCGCGCCGTACCACAAGGGCGACGGCCACGTCACCGACGACACCCTGATGACCCACGCGCTGGTCCGGGTGTACGGCACGGTCCGCGACCACCTCGACGCCTACGCGGTCGCCGAGCACCTGGTCCCGGACCTGATGACGCACCCCCGGTGGATCCCGGAGCTGGAGACCGAGGCGCTCCCGCTCCAGCGGATCTTCCTCGCCGAGAAGTGGCTGGTGGCGCGGATCCACTACGGCCACGTGGACCCGCGCGAGGCGGGCACCGGCAACATCGTCAACTGCGGTGCCGCGATGTACATGGCGCCGGTCGGCCTGGTCAACGCCGCCCACCCGGCGGGGGCGTACGCCGAGGCCCTGGACGTCGCGGGCGCCCACCAGTCGTCGTACGGCAGGGAGGCGGCCGGTGTCTTCGCGGCGGCGGTGGCCGCGGCCTGCGCGCCGGGCGCGACGCCGGACTCGGTGGTGGCCGCCTGTCTGGCCCTGGCCAAGGACGGCACACGGGCCGCGATCGAGGCGGTCTGCGACGTGGCCGCGCGGTACTCGGACTTCGAGTCGGCGCTGGCCCCGCTGCGGGAGGCGGTCACCCCGTACGACACGGTGGGCCCCGACTACCGCGCGCCCTCGCTGGGCGCCCGCCGCCCGTCCCGGCTGCACGCGATCGAGGAGCTGCCCGTCGCCCTCGGCATGCTCATCGTCTCCGGCGGCGACTGCCGGCACGCGGTGCTCGGCGCGGTCAACTACGGCCGCGACTGCGACTCCATCGCCACGATGGCGGGCGCGCTGGCCGGGGCGCTGGGCTCACCGGTCCCTCAGGAGTGGGCCAAACGGGTCGCGGAGGCCAGTCGGCTCGATCTGTGGGAACCGGCCGCGACGCTGAGCGCGGTCGCCCGGGAGGTCTTCGAGCGGGACCTGGCGCGGCGCCGCGAGCACGAGCGGGCGTTCGGCGCGATCGGGGGTCCGTGATGCTGCGGCTGACCTGGGTGCAGCCCGAGGACCTGATCGGCCACGAGCTGCGCCAGGCGGCCCTGGAGGGCCGCGACGCGTCGGCGGTCGCCGCCCGCTGGGAGGCGGCGGGCGGCGACCCGGCCCCCGACCGCGCGGGCGCGTCCCCCCGGCCCGCCTCCCGCCACCTACGGCTCCTGGCGGAGGAACTGCTGGACGACCTGGCCGGGCTGGCGAACCCGACCGCCGCCGCGGAACCGACCGGTCTCGACCGGATCAGGGCCCTGTGTCCCGACTGGCCGGTCCCGGCCGCCCCGGCGGCCTCGTCCGTGTCCCCGGCCCGGCTGGAGGCCGCCTGGCTGGGCCGGGCCGTCGGCTGCCTGCTCGGCAAGCCCGTCGAGAAGCTCCCGCTGACCGGCATCCGCCGCATCGGCCGCGCCACCGGCAACTGGCCCCCGACGGGCTACTTCACCGCCCGTGGCCTCCCAGCGGACCTCGCGGCCGCCCACCCCTGGAACCGCCGCTCCGCCGCCACCTCCCTCGCCGAGAACATCGACGGGATGCCCGAGGACGACGACCTCAACTACCCGCTCCTCAACCTCCTGCTCCTCCAGCGTCACGGCAGGAACTTCAGCACCGCCGACGTGGCCCGCGTGTGGCTCGACGAGCTACCCGCCGGCCGCACATTCACCGCCGAGCGCGTCGCCTACCGCAACCTGCTCTCCGGCCTGGAACCCCCCGCCACCGCCCACCACCGCAATCCCTTCCGCGAGTGGATCGGCGCCCTGATCCGCGCCGACGTGCACGGCTGGACCAACCCCGGCGACCCGGCCGCCGCGGCCGAACAGGCCCACCGCGACGCCGCCCTGACCCACACCGCGAGCGGCGTCCACGCGGCCATGTTCGCCGCGGCCGCCATCGCCACCGCCGCCACCGGCACCCACGACGTGCACACCTGCCTGCGCACCGGCCTCGCGGTCGTCCCGCCCGGCTCCCGCCTGTCCGCAGCCGTGCGCCACGCCGTCCGCCTCGCCCGGGCGCACGCCGACTTCGACACGGTCGTGGACGAGCTGCACGCCCGCCACTCCCCCACTCACCACTGGGTGCACGCCGTGCCCAACACCGCCCTGATCGCCGCCGCCCTCACCCACGCGGACGGCGACTTCACCGGCTCGGTCTCCCGCGCGGTCTCCGGGGGCTGGGACACCGACTCCAACGGCGCCACCGTCGGCGGCGTCGCCGGACTCCTCGCCGGCTCCCCCGCCGCCCTGCCCGAGCACTGGACGGGCCCGCTGAAGAACCGCCTGGCCACGTCGGTCGGCGACTTCGACGGCACCGGTTTCGACACCCTCGCCCACCTCACCCACCGGGAGGCCACCCGCCCATGACCCAGCCCGCCGTGAACGCCGTCCCCGGCTCCGTCACCGCCGCCCCCGCCCCGCTCACCGGTCTGCGGGTGCTCGACCTCGCCACCCTCTTCGCGGGCCCGCTCGCCGCCACCATGCTCGGCGACTTCGGCGCCGAGGTGGTCAAGGTCGAACACCCCTCCCGGCCCGACCCGTCCCGGGGCCACGGCCCGTCCAAGGACGGCATCGGCCTGTGGTGGAAGATCCTGGGCCGCAACAAGCGCACGATCACCCTGGACCTGTCGAAACCCGCCGGACGCACCACCCTGCTGCGCCTCGTGTCGACCGCGGACGTCGTCATCGAGAACTTCCGTCCCGGCACGCTGGAGAAGTGGGACCTGGGCTGGGACGAGCTGTCCGCCGTCAACCCCCGCCTGGTCCTCACCCGGGTCACCGGCTTCGGCCAGTTCGGCCCGTACGCGCGCCGCCCCGGCTTCGGCACCCTCGCCGAGGCCATGAGCGGCTTCGCCGCGATGACCGGCGAACCGGACGCCCCGCCGACGCTGCCCCCGTTCGGGCTCGCCGACTCGATCGCCGCGCTGGCCACGTCGTACGCGGTGATGACGGCACTGGCCGCGCGCGAGCGCACCGGCGAGGGGCAGGTCGTCGACATGGCGATCATCGAGCCGATCCTCACCGTCCTGGGCCCGCAGCCCACCTGGTACGACCAGCTCGGCCACGTCCAGCCGCGCACCGGCAACCGCTCGCAGAACAACGCCCCGCGCAACACCTACCGCACCGCCGACGGCACCTGGGTCGCCGTGTCCACCTCGGCCCAGTCGGTCGCCGAGCGGGTGATGCGCCTGGTGGGCCGTCCCGAGCTGATCGACGAGCCCTGGTTCGCGTCCGGTGCCGACCGGGCCCGCCACGCCGACGTCCTGGACGCGGCGGTCGGCGACTGGATCGCCCGGCACGGCCGCGCCGACGTGCTCGCCGCCTTCGAGAAGGCCGAGGCGGCCGTGGCACCGATCCAGGACGTGCGGGACGTGATGACCGACCCGCAGTACCAGGCCCTCGACACCGTCACCACCGTCGACGATCCCGAGCTGGGCCCGCTGCGCATGCAGAACGTCCTCTTCCGGCTCTCCGCGACCCCGGGCGCCATCCGCTGGGCGGGCCGTCCGCACGGCGCGGACACGGAGGAGGTGCTGACCGAGCTGGGGCTCACCCCGGCGGACGTGAAAGAGCTGCGTGAGGAGGGCGTCGTATGACCGCACCCCCGCTGACCTGGCTGTACGCGCCCGGGGACCGGCCCCGGGTGGTCGCCAAGGCGCTGGCCGCCGGGGCCGACGTCGTGGTGGTCGACCTGGAGGACGCGGTCGCCCCGGACCGCAAGGAGTACGCCCGCGAGGCCACCGCGGAACTGCTCACCGAGCCGCAGCCGGTGCCGGTGCACGTCCGCGTCAACGCCCTGGACGGCCCACTGGCCGCCGCGGACCTCGGGGCGCTGGCCGCGCTGCCGGGGCTGTCCGGCCTGCGGCTGCCCAAGGTGACGTCCCCCGGGCAGATCACCGGCGTGGCGGCGGCCACCGGCGGGCCGCCCCTGTACGCGCTGCTGGAGACCGCCCTGGGCGTGGAGCGGGCGTACCCGATCGCCGCGGCCCATCCGGCGCTGCGCGGCATCGCGCTGGGCGAGGCGGACCTGCGGGCCGACCTGGGCGTGCACGGGGACACCGGCCTCGACTGGTCGCGCTCCCGGGTGGTGGTGGCCGCGCGGGCGGCCGGCCTGGCGCCGCCGTCGCAGACGGTGCATCCGGACACCCGGGACCTGGAGGGCTTGGCGGCGTCCTGCGCGCACGGCCGCGCCCTGGGGTTCCTCGGCCGCGCCGCGATCCACCCCCGCCAGCTGCCGATCATCGAGCGGGCGTACCTGCCGACCGAGCGGGAGCTGGAGGAGGCGGAGACGATCGTCAAGGCGGCCAGCGTGCAGCCGGGCGCGCAGGCGCTGCCGGACGGCCGGTTCGTCGACGCCGCGGTGGTGGCGACGGCCCGGCGCACCCTGTCGCTGGCCCGGCGGCCCGTCCTGTCCTGACACGCGCCGAGGGCGCCCGGTGGAGATCCGGGCGCCCTCGGCGACGTCGTACGGCGGGCCGTCAGCCCTTCTTGGCGGAGTCGGCGCCGTCCTTCACGTCCCGCGCGTCGTCCGCGTCGCCGGCCGCCTCGTCCGGAGTGCCGGCGTCGTCCTCCGTGGCGCCGGACCCGGCGTCCTCGTCGGTGGTGTCCGCGTCCGCCTTCGCGTCGTCCCCGGCGGAGCCTTCGGATCCGTCGGCACCGTCGGCGCCGTCGGACGGCCCGGCACCCGGCTCGACCACGGCCTCCCGGCCCGGACGCGACCGCGCCGAGAGCACCATGTAGACCACGGCGAGCACGAAGACGAGCAACGCGGTCCAGTTGTTGAGCCGCAGGCCGAGGATGTGGTGGGCGTCGTCGACGCGCATGTACTCGATCCAGAACCGGCCCGCGCAGTAGGCGGCGACGTAGAGGGCGAACGCCCGGCCGTGGCCCAGCTTGAAGCGGCGGTCGGCCCAGATGACGAGCGCGGCGACACCGATGCACCACAGCGACTCGTACAGGAACGTCGGGTGGTAGGTGCCCGGGACCCGCCCGTCGGTCGTCGAGGTGATCTCCACGGCCCACGGCAGGTCGGTCGCCTTGCCGTACAGCTCCTGGTTGAACCAGTTGCCCCAGCGGCCGATGGCCTGCGCGAGGGCGATGCCGGGGGCGACGGCGTCGGCGTACGCGGGCATCGGGATGCCCCGGCGGCGGGCGCCGATCCAGGCGCCCAGCGCGCCGAACGCGATCGCGCCCCAGATACCGAGGCCGCCCTCCCAGATCTTGAAGGCGTCGACCCAGTCACGGCCCTCGCTGAAGTACAGCTGGTAGTCCGTGATCACGTGGTAGAGCCGGCCGCCGATCAGGCCGAAGGGCACCGCCCAGACCGCGATGTCGGCCACCGTGCCCGGCCGCCCGCCCCGGGCGATCCAGCGGCGGTTGCCGAGCCAGACGGCCACGAAGACGCCGATGATGATGCAGAACGCGTAGCCGCGCAGCGGGATGGGACCGAGGTGCAGCACCCCGCGCGACGGGCTGGGAATGAAGGCAAGTTCCATGGCAGGGTCGACGCTACCGTGTCGGACGGGAGGCGCGGCGGGCAGCCCGGCTACGGGTCCGTAACGAGCACGCGGATCACCGCGCCCGCACTGCCCCACCGCCGCCCGCCCTACTTGTTGGCGTCCTCCACCATCTGCTTCAGCTTGGCCGGGGTCATCGACTGGTCCTGGTAGATGTTCGTGCCGTCCAGCAGCACGGTCGGGGTGCCGCTGAAGCCGCCGTTCTGGAAGGCCTTGTTGGACTTCTCCACCCAGCTGTTGTGCCTGCCGTTGCGCACGCACTCCTGGAACGGGGTGGTGTCGAGGCCGTCGACCTTGCCCGCCAGGTCGATCAGCCGGTCCTCGTCGGCGAAGGCGTCGTCGCTCTCGGGCGGCTGGTTGGTGAACAGCACGTCGTGGTACGAGGTGAACTTCCCGGCGTCCTGGGCGCAGGCGGCGGCATTGGCGGCCTTGCGGGAGCCGGTGCCGCCCATGTTGCCGTCGATGATGGTCGCCAGGTGGTACTCGACCTTGAGCTGTCCGGACTCGGTCAGCTCGTGGATCGTGTCGCGGTACGCCAGCTCGAAGCCCTTGCAGGCCGGGCAGCGGAAGTCCTCCCAGACGGTGAGCGTCGACTTGGCGCCGTCCTCACCGACGGGGATCGCGAGGCCGTCCTTGCCCTGCGCGCCCGAGGGCGCCACGACCGGTCCGGCCGAGTCGCTGCCGTCGTCCTTGCCCGCGTTCGCCGCGACGACGCCGATCACCGCCGCGAGCCCCAGGACGCAGACCACGCTCGCGCCGACGATCAGCGCGCGGCGGCGCCTGTCCCTGGACCTGTGCTTCTCGCGCTCGGCCGCCAGCTTCTCCCGGGCGGTGCGCTTTCCCTGTCGGTTCTTCTCGCTCACACCCGCAGAACGAACCGGGGAGGCGCAGCGCGCCTCCCCGGTCGAAGGTCCACCCGTACGAGGGACCCTGGTCACGTGCCCGTCGTCACGCCTTTCCGCGTACGCCCTTCGCCAGGTCGGCGGCGAGGGCGCGGACGCCTTCCAGACCCGCCGCGTCGTCGGGGGCGTCCAGCATGCGCTTGACGAACGCCGAGCCGACGATCACACCGTCGGCGAAGCCGGCCACCTCGGCGGCCTGCGCGGCGTTGGAGACGCCGAGTCCGACGCAGACCGGGATGTCGGTGGTGGCGCGGGTGCGCCGCACCAGGTCCTCGGCCTGCGCGCCGACCGACTCACGGGTGCCGGTGACGCCCATGAGGGATGCGGCGTAGACGAAGCCGCTGCCGGCCGCGGTGATCTCGGCAAGCCGCGCGTCCTTGCTGCTGGGCGCGACCACGAAGACGGTGGCGAGCCCGTGCTTCTCCGCGTGCTCCCTCCACAGCGCCGACTCCTGGACCGGCAGGTCGGGCAGGATGCACCCGGCGCCCCCGGCCTCGGCCAGCTCGGCGGTGAACCGCTCGACGCCGTAGCGGTCGATGGGGTTCCAGTACGTCATGACGAGGATCGGCTTGCCGGTGGCGGCGTGGGCCTCCCGGACCGTGCGCATCACGTCGGCGATGCGGACACCGCCCTTGAGGGCGATGTCGTCGGCGGTCTGGATGACCGGGCCGTCGAGCACCGGGTCGCTGTGCGGCAGGCCCACCTCGACGACGTCGGCGCCGCCGTCGAGCGCTGCCTTGATCGCCTCGATGCCGCCGTCGACGGTGGGGAACCCGGCCGGGAGGTAGGCGATGAGGGCGGCGCGGCCCTCGGACCTGGCCCCGGCGAGGGTGTCGTCCAGCAGCTGTACGTTCCCGCTCACTTGGCGTCCCCCTCGATCTCCGCGGTGGTGCCGGCGTCGTCGGCGGCGACCTCGGCGTCCGTGTCGTACAGCCCGAAGTAGCGGGCGGCGGTGTCCATGTCCTTGTCGCCGCGGCCGGACAGGTTGACGACGATCAGCCCGTCCTTGCCCAGTTCCTTGCCGACCTCCAGGGCGCCGGCCAGCGCGTGGGCGCTCTCGATGGCCGGGATGATGCCCTCGGTGCGCGACAGCAGGCGCAGGGCCTGCATGGCGGCGTCGTCGGTGACCGCGCGGTACTCGCCGCGGCCGGAGTCCTTGAGGTAGGAGTGCTCGGGGCCGATGCCCGGGTAGTCCAGACCGGCCGAGATCGAGTACGGCTCGGTGATCTGGCCCTCGTCGTCCTGGAGGACGTAGGAACGGGAGCCGTGCAGGATGCCGGGTTCGCCCGCGGTCAGGGTGGCCGCGTGCTCGCCGGTCTCCACGCCGTGCCCGGCGGGCTCGCAGCCGATGAGGCGGACGTCCGCGTCGGGGATGAAGGCGTGGAAGAGGCCGATGGCGTTGGAGCCGCCGCCGACGCAGGCGATCGCGGCGTCGGGGAGGCGTCCGGCCTGCTCCAGGAGCTGGCGGCGGGCCTCGACGCCGATGACGCGGTGGAAGTCGCGCACCATCGCCGGGAAGGGGTGCGGTCCGGCGACGGTGCCGAAGAGGTAGTGCGTGCGGTCGACGTTGGCGACCCAGTCGCGGAACGCCTCGTTGATGGCGTCCTTCAGGGTGCGGCTGCCGGACTTCACGGCGATGACCTCGGCGCCGAGCATCCGCATGCGGGCCACGTTCAGGGCCTGGCGCTGGGTGTCGATCTCGCCCATGTAGATGGTGCAGTCGAGGCCGAAGAGGGCGCAGGCCGTCGCCGTCGCCACGCCGTGCTGACCGGCGCCGGTCTCGGCGATCACGCGGGTCTTGCCCATGCGCTTGGTGAGCAGGGCCTGGCCCAGCACGTTGTTGATCTTGTGCGAGCCGGTGTGGTTCAGGTCCTCGCGCTTGAGGAAGACCCGGGCGCCGCCGGCGTGCTCGGCGAAGCGGGGAACCTCGGTCAGGGAGCTGGGGCGGCCGGTGTAGTGGACGAGGAGGTCGTCCAGTTCGCGGGCGAACTCCGGGTCGGACTTGGCCTTGTCGTACTCGACGGCGACCTCGTCGACCGCGGCGACGAGGGCCTCGGGGATGAACTTGCCGCCGAACGCCCCGAAGTAGCCTTCGGGGCTGGGGGTTTGACCCTCGGGGTCGGGGATGAAGAAGTTGCTGGGCATGCGTGTACCTCACGGTGAGTGTCTGACGTGACTAATCGCCGTGGGGGCGGGTGTCGTGTGTCGGCTACCCACGCGACGGAGTCGCAGATGCAACAGAGCCCCGCGCCCCTAGGTGGGCTGCTGCCATCGCATGCCATTGACCTGGCCGGGCTCGTCTCCGATGACGTACCGCACCCGGCGGCCGTGGATCCGGCGCGCGGGGGCGCGGCAGCCGCGGGGGCGGCAGCCTCGCGCCAGGCGCGCGTACGGATCCCTGGTGGCCAGGGTGAGCGGGAGAGTCATCGTCGGTCAGCCTACCGGGCGTCAGCCGCGGCCGTGGCGCAGTGCCGGGTGCTCGCCGGCGGCCACCAGGTCGGAGACGGCCGTCTTCGGGTCGCGGCCGGTGACCAGGGACTCGCCGACCAGGACGGCGTCGGCGCCCTCGTTGGCGTAGGCGATGAGGTCGTGCGGGCCGCGGACGCCGGACTCGGCGACCTTGACGATGTGCGCGGGGATCTCCGGGGCGACCCGTTCGAAGGTGCCGCGGTCGACCTCCAGGGTCTTCAGGTTGCGCGCGTTGACGCCGATGACCTTGGCCCCGGCGTCCACCGCGCGCTCGACCTCGTCCTCGTCGTGCACCTCGACGAGCGGGGTGAGACCGATGGACTCGGCGCGCTCGATCAGGGACTCCAGCGCGGGCTGGTCGAGCGCCGCGACGATCAGCAGCACGAGGTCGGCGCCGTGCGCGCGGGCCTCCCACAGCTGGTACGAGGTGACGACGAAGTCCTTGCGGAGCACGGGGATGTCCACCCGGGCGCGGACCGAGTCCAGGTCGGCCAGGGAGCCGCCGAAGCGGCGCTCCTCGGTGAGGACGGAGATGACGGCGGCGCCGCCCGCCTCGTAGTCCGCGGCGAGTCCGGCGGGGTCGGCGATGGCCGCCAGCGCGCCCTTGGACGGGCTGGAGCGCTTGACCTCGCAGATGACCTTGACGCCGTCGCCGCGCAGGGCGGCCACACCGTCCTTCGCGGGACGGGCCTTGGCCGCGCGCTCCTTGAGCTCGTCGAGGCTGACGCGCGCCTGCCGCTCCGCGAGGTCGGCACGGACTCCGTCGATGATCTCGTCGAGCACACTCACGCGAGCGGCCCCCTTTCAGACGGCGAAACCGGTGGTCACTGTGATGGTATCCGGAGCCGGGCACAGGGCCCGCATCCGGCCGCCGCCGGTCCCATTACCTGGACATTCATCGGATGATCAAGGGCGGAGCCAGCCACCGAACGGCAGGTTCCGGACAACCGTGAAGACCAGCAGCAACGTCCCCAGCGCCCACAGGTGGACCGGTCGCAGTTCGACCCGCAGCGGCCGGCCGCGGGCCGCGCGGACCACCCAGACGGTCCACAGGACGGCGAACCCCAGATAGCCCAGGACCGCCGTCGTGTTGGCCTGCAACGCGGCGAGCAGGTCCCCGTGGGCGAAGGCGTGGGCGCTGCGCAGGCCGCCGCAGCCGGGGCAGAGGACCCCCGTGAAGCGCAGCAGGGGGCAGACGGGGTAGTGCCCGGGTTCGTTGGGGTCCACGGCGCCCACGTACGCGAAGGCCCCGGCGACGGCCGCGAGCACCGCGGCCGGGACGGCGAGGCGGGCGGCCCGGCCCTTCGGTACGGCACTGGTCGGGGGCGGCTGTGCGGTCTCGGCGTCCACGCCCCGCATTCTGCCCCCGACGGTCCCCACCCGCACGTGAGGGGCGGTCCCGGCACCCTGTGCCGCTCCGCCCCTCCGGTGGGTCCGTGACGCCGTGCGGGGTCAGCCCTTGGCGTCGGCCGTGGCGCGCTCGCCGGCGACCTGGTGCACGGGGTGGCTGTGCTTCGGCTGGCCGAGGCCCATCATCCGCATGATGTAGCCCACCACACCACCGAGGGCGACGACCGCGAGGCCGGCCCAGAAGCCCGCCGGCTGGGCCGCCACCATGAACAGGCCCGCGATGCAGAAACCGATGAAGGCGATGATGACACCGGTCCAGGCGGCCGGGGTGTGACCGTGGCTGCTGCCCGCCATTGCTTGCTCCTCGTTGCTGTGTGCCGTGTCTGAGCAGGACGCTCGTACCCATTGTCCCGCACCCCCGCACGCGCCGTGAGCGGGGGTGCTCCGCAGGGGGACGGCGCGTCAGGCGCTGGTGGGGTCCTCGCCGCGGTCGATGGCCTTCCAGAGGTCCTCGGGACGGTCCGGGTCGACGGTCTGCGGCTTGCGGCGCGGGCGCGGGGTGCCGTCGCGCTCGTAGCGGCCGGACATCGCGGGCCACTGGCGGCCGTAGCGCAGCGCGAGCAGCCCGGCGAGCAGCAGCAGGGCGCCGCCCACGGCCGCGACGTACGGCCAGGCGGTGTGCGAGAGGACGTCCACGGTGGCCGAGGTGTCGCCGGCGGCCTTCGCGGCCTGGTCGTCCAGGGCGGAGCTGTCGGAGGCGCCGGCCAGGGCGGCGGCGATGGTGCCCGCGCCGCTCAGCGCGAGCAGGCCGGCCACCGCGAAGCGGCCCGCGCGGCGGACGGCGAACACGGCGACGAGCGCGGCGAGGCCCACTATGGCCAGCGCCGCGGGCACGCCCGTGACGTCGCTGCCCTTGGCGGTCAGGGGGAACGCGCCGCCGGCCACCGTCGCGGTGCCCTCCGCCCACTCCTGCCGGGTGGCGAGCAGGGCGACGGCGGCGCCGAGCGCACCGCACAGCAGGGCGACGGCGAGGCTGCGCCGGCCGGCCCGGGCGGGTCCTGCGGCTGGGGTACGGGGGTGAGGAACGGCTGTCACGTACTCCACTATCACCCGAACCCCGGGCGAACCGTCACCCGGGGTTCGGATTGGCCGGCGTGAGAATCGCCCCACCGCTCCGGCGGGTTGGCCCTATTGCGCCAGCCGGTTGGCCGTGTGTACGGCGCGCAGCACCGCCGCCGCCTTGTTGCGGCACTCGGTGTCCTCCGCGACGGGGTCGGAGTCGGCGACGATGCCGGCGCCCGCCTGGACGTACGCCGTGCCGTCGCGCAGCAGCGCGGTGCGGATGGCGATGGCGGTGTCGGAGTCGCCCGCGAAGTCGAGGTAGCCGACGCAGCCGCCGTACAGGCCGCGCCGGGAGGGTTCGAGTTCGTCGATGATCTGGAGGGCGCGCGGCTTGGGGGCGCCGGAGAGGGTGCCGGCCGGGAAGCAGGAGGTGAGGACGTCGAAGGCGGTGCGGCCGGGGGCGACCCGTCCGGTGACCGTCGAGACGATGTGCATGACGTGCGAGTACCGCTCGACGGACATGAAGTCGACGACCTCGACCGAGCCGGGCTCGCAGACCCGGCCGAGGTCGTTGCGGCCGAGGTCGACGAGCATCAGGTGCTCGGCGCGCTCCTTGGGGTCGGCGAGCAGTTCGTCGGCGAGGGCCTGGTCCTCCTGCGGGGTGGCGCCGCGGGGCCGGGTGCCGGCGATGGGGTGCACCATGGCGCGGCCGTCCTCGACCTTGACCAGGGCCTCGGGCGACGACCCGACGACGTCGAAGCCGTCGAGGCGGAGCAGGTACATGTACGGGGAGGGGTTGGTGGCCCGCAGCACCCGGTACACGTCCAGCGCGCTCGCGGTGCACGGCGTCTCGAACCGCTGGGAGGGGACGACCTGGAAGGCCTCCCCCGCGCGGATGCGCTCCTTGATGTCCTCGACGGCCTCCTGGAAGTCGGGGCCGCCCCACAGCGCGGTGTACTCGGGCAGCTCGGACGGCGGCAGGGCGGCCGGGGGCTGGGCGACCGCGCGCGTGAGGTCGGCCTCCATGACGTCCAGGCGGGCGATCGCGTCGGCGTAGGCCTCGTCGACGCCGGTCTCCAGGTCGTTGTGGTTGATCGCGTTGGCGATCAGCAGGACCGAGCCCTCCCAGTGGTCCATGACGGCGAGGTCGCTGGTGAGCAGCATGGTCAGCTCGGGGAGCTTGAGGTCGTCCCGCTCCCCCGGGCCGACCTTCTCAAGGCGGCGCACGATGTCGTAGCCGAGGTAGCCGACCATGCCGCCGGTGAAGGGCGGCAGGCCCAGGTCGTGGGCGAGGTCGCGGGGGGTGTGCAGGGCCTCGACGGTGGCGCGCAGCGCGGCGAGCGGGTCGCCGTCGGTGGGGACGCCGACGGGTGGGGTGCCCTGCCAGTGGGTCTGCCCGTCCTTCTCGGTGAGGGTGGCGGCGCTGCGGACGCCGACGAAGGAGTACCGGGACCAGGATCGTCCGTTCTCGGCGGACTCCAGCAGGAAGGTGCCGGGGCGCTCGGCCGCCAGCTTGCGGTACAGCGCCACGGGGGTGTCGCCGTCGGCGAGGAGCTTGCGGCTCACCGGGATCACGCGGCGGTCGGCGGCCAGCTTGCGGAAGGTCGGGAGATCCATGTCGTCCATGGCGGCAGACCCTACTGACCCGCGGCGGGCTCGCCGGAACCCGCGCCGTCGGCCCCCTCGGCCGCTTCGGCGAGGAGCACGTCGGCGTCGAAGCAGGTGCGGGCGCCGGTGTGGCAGGCGGCGCCGACCTGGTCGACCTTGACCAGGACGGTGTCGGCGTCGCAGTCCAGGGCGACGGACTTCACCCACTGGAAGTGCCCGGAGGTGTCACCCTTGATCCAGTACTCCTGCCTGCTGCGCGACCAGTAGGTGCAGCGTCCCGTGGTCAGCGTGCGGTGCAGTGCCTCGTCGTCCATCCAGCCGAGCATCAGCACCTCTCCGGTGTCGTACTGCTGGGCGATGGCGGGCAGGAGGCCGTCGGCGCTGCGCTTGAGGCGGTCCGCGATCTCCGGGGCGAGCGGGCTGGACGGCCGGGGGGAGCTGCTGGTCATGCGCCCATTGTGCCGCGCGGGTCGGACACACCCCGGCGCTGTCCATTGGGCGGACCCGGCCGGGCGCCGTAGGCTGGCCGCATGTCGACTTTCGCCAAGCGTGAACGACTTCTGCTCGCGGACCTGTTGGAGACTGCGGGCCCGGACGCGCCGACCCTGTGCGAGGGCTGGCGGACCCGCGACCTCGCCGCGCACGTGGTGGTGCGCGAGCGCCGGCCGGACGCCGCCGGGGGCAGCCTGATCAAGCAGCTGGCGTCCCGGCTCGACCGGGTGATGGAGGAGTACGGCGCGAAGCCGTACGAGGAGCTGCTCCAGCTGATCCGCACCGGCCCGCCCCGGTTCTCGCCGTTCCAGCTCAAGCAGGTGGACGAGGCGGCCAACACGGTGGAGTTCTACGTCCACACCGAGGACGTCCGCCGGGCCCGGCCCGACTGGTCGCCGCGCGAGCTGGACCCGGTCTTCCAGGACGCCCTGTGGTCCCGCCTGGAGCGCGCCGCCCGGCTGATGGGCCGGGGCGTCCCGACGGGGCTCGTCCTGCGCCGCCCCAACGGGCAGACGGCCGTCGCCCACCGGGGCACGCCGGTGGTGACGGCCACCGGCGAGCCGTCCGAGCTGCTGCTCTTCGCGTACGGCCGGCAGGACGCGGCGAACGTGGAACTCGACGGCGAGAAGGCCGCGATCACCAGGCTGCGGGAGACCAAGCAGCTCGGGCTCTGAGGCCGCCGCTCACTTCGGCAGTTCGGCCCGCCGCAGGCCGGGCGCGCACAGGGCGACGACCCCGCCGAGGGCGCAGACCACCGCACTGACGACGAAGACCGGCCCGGTGCCCCAGACGCCGATCGCGGCGGCGGACAGCGGCATGCTCAGGGGCGCGATCCCCAGGCTGACGATCCCGGCCACCGCCGTGACGCGCCCCAGGTAGGCGGTGTCGGCCTGGGTCTGGAGCAGGGCTCCGCACATGGCGCCGCTGAGCCCCGTGAGCAGCCCCACGAGCACCGCGGTGCCGACGGCCACGGGGAGGCCGGGGGCGTACGCCAGGGCGGCGATGGCGGCGGCGCCGGGGATGATGGCTCCGGCGGCGACCAGACCGGCGTACGGGACGCGTCCGCGCACGGTCAGCAGCAGCGCCGCCACGCCGGCCCCCGTTCCGAAGCCGCCGAGCACCCAGCCCATGCCGGAGGCGCCCCAGCCGCGTTCGTCCGCGAGCAGGGTGAGGCCGACGTTGAGCGGGCCGACGAAGCCGAGGTCGCCGAGGGCGATGGTGATCATCAGCGGGCCGAGCACGCGGTGCCGGCGGACGTGGCGCAGGCCGGCCCGCAGGTCGCGCCAGGCGGTGGTGTCGTTCCGGGCGGTGGCCTCGTCGGGCGCCGGCTCGCGCACCCGTACGGAGACCAGCAGCGGCACGGAGACGGCGATCAGCAGCCCCGCGCACGCGAAGGCGGCGGCCGAACCGCCCACCGCCACGCCGAGCCCGCCGAGCGGGGCGCCCACCACGGCGGCGAAGCGGATGCCGAGGCCGCGCATCCCCTGGACGCGGGCGAGCTGGTCCTTGGTGGTGATCCGCGCGGGAAGCGCGCCGACGGCGGGCAGGAACACGGCGTCGACGGTGCCGAAGACGACGGCGAGCAGCGCGAGCAGCCAGAGCCCGGGGTCGGTCACGAAGAGCACGGCGGCCACCGCGAGGACCGTGCCGCACCGTACGGCGTCACTGCCGATGACGACCCGGCGCGGCCCGAACCGGTCGGCGACCACGCCGCCGCCCAGCATCAGCAGCGCCCGCGGCACCGCGCTCACGGCGGTGACGATCCCGGCCTGCGCGGCGGTGCCGTTCTGCACGGCGGCCCAGGACAGCGCGAGGTAGAACACCATGTCCCCGACCATGGAGACGGTGTAGGCGGCGACCCAGCGCAGGACGTTGGGGTCGCGATGGGCGGCGACCCCTGCCGCCGGGGACATGACGGTGTCCGGCACGGACGTGGTCCGCTCAGACACGGAACGGAAACCCGTACACGTGTTGCGCAACTTTCCTTTCCCAGGGCCCCGAAGCGCGCTCTTGGCGCCGGGCGGCCACGCCTGACATCGGGGCGTCATGCGCGAGGCACTGGACCGCGACACACGCAGCCGCGCCCCGGCCCGCAGCTCTGCCGGCTCCCGGACTACCGAACGGGATGCCCCGCCCCGCGCAGCGTCTCCTTCACCTCGCCGATCCGCAGGTCGCCGAAGTGGAACACGGAGGCCGCCAGGACCGCGTCCGCGCCCGCCGCCACGGCGGGCGGGAAGTCGGTGAGGCGGCCCGCGCCGCCGGAGGCGATCACCGGGACGGTCACGTGGCGCCGGACCGCCTCGATCATCTCCAGGTCGTAGCCGTCCTTCGTGCCGTCCGCGTCCATCGAGTTGAGCAGGATCTCCCCCGCGCCCAGCTCCGCGGCCCGGTGCGCCCACTCCACCGCGTCGATGCCGGTGCCGCGCCGACCGCCGTGGGTGGTCACCTCGAAGGTGCCCGCCTCGGTGCGCCGCGCGTCCACCGACAGCACGAGGACCTGGCGGCCGAACCGCTCGGCGATCTCGCGGATCAGCTCGGGCCGGGCGATGGCGGCCGTGTTCACGCCCACCTTGTCCGCGCCGGCCCGCAACAGCTTGTCGACGTCGTCGGCGGTCCGCACGCCGCCGCCGACGGTCAGCGGGATGAACACCTGCTCGGCGGTGCGCCGCACCACGTCGTAGGTCGTCTCGCGGTTGCCCGACGAGGCGGTGATGTCCAGGAACGTCAGCTCGTCGGCGCCCTCGGCGTCGTACACCTTGGCCATCTCGACGGGGTCGCCCGCGTCGCGCAGGTTCTGGAAGTTCACGCCCTTGACGACCCGGCCGCCGTCCACGTCCAGGCAGGGGATGACTCGGACCGCCAGGGTCATGAATCCACGGCTCCTCTTGCTGTTCCTACTGTCCTCTGAATGCTTCCAGCTCCACCGACACCAGCACCCGCGAGTCGATGAAGCCCTCGACGACCAGCAGGGTCGTCACCGGGCGTACGGCGTCGAACAGCTCCTTGTGGGCGCGGCCCACCGCATCGACGTCGCGCGAATGTGCCAGGCACACACGCGTCCGGATCACGGACTCGATGCCGAGCCCGAACTCACCGATCGCCTCGATGGCGGTGGCGAAGGCCACCTTGGTCTGTTCGTACGGGTCGCCGTCGCCGTACAGCACGTCGCCCTTGAAGGCGGTCGTGCCGGCCACGATGACATGATCACCCGCCGCCACGGCCCGTGCGAAACCGAAGGACTCTTCCCAGGGATTTCCGCTCTGCACACGCCGTACGGCTTCGGATGTCATGGCGACACAGCCTCCAAGGCTTCTTCCAGGGTGAACGCCTTCGCGTACAGGGCCTTCCCGACGATGGCCCCCTCGACACCGGCCGGGACGAGACCGGCGATGGCGCGCAGGTCGTCCAGGGAGGAGACGCCGCCGGAGGCGACGACCGGGCGGTCGGTGGCCGCGCAGACGTTCTTCAGGAGCTCCAGGTTGGGGCCCTGGAGGGTGCCGTCCTTGGCGATGTCGGTGACGACGTACCGGGCGCAGCCCTCCTTGTCGAGGCGGGCCAGCGTCTCGTAGAGGTCGCCGCCGTCGCGGGTCCAGCCGCGGCCGCGCAGCGTGGTGCCGCGTACGTCGAGACCGACGGCGATCTTGTCGCCGTGCTCGGCGATGATCCGGGCGACCCACTCGGGGGTCTCCAGGGCGGCCGTGCCCAGGTTCACCCGCGTGCAGCCGGTGGCGAGCGCGGCGGCGAGCGTGTCGTCGTCGCGGATGCCGCCGGACAGCTCGACCTTGATGTCCATGGCCTTCGCGACCTCGGCGATCAGCGCACGGTTGTCCCCGGTGCCGAAGGCGGCGTCCAGGTCGACGAGGTGCAGCCACTCGGCGCCGGAGCGCTGCCAGGCGAGGGCGGCCTCCAGCGGGGAGCCGTAGGAGGTCTCGGTGCCGGACTCGCCGTGCACGAGGCGGACGGCCTGGCCGTCGCGGACGTCGACGGCGGGGAGGAGTTCGAGCTTGCTCATCTCTACCGGGCTCATCTCTACAGGGTCTCGATCCAGTTGCTGAGGAGCTGGGCTCCCGCGTCACCGGACTTCTCGGGGTGGAACTGCGTGGCCCACAGGGCGCCGTTCTCCACGGCGGCCACGAAGGGCTTGCCGTGCGTGGACCAGGTGACCTTGGGCGGGGCGATCAGCGGGTTGAGCGACTCCTGGGTCCAGTCGTGGACGGCGTAGGAGTGCACGAAGTAGAAGCGGGCGTCCGCGTCCAGGCCCGCGAAGAGCTGGGAGTCGGCCGGCGCGTCGACGGTGTTCCAGCCCATGTGGGGCACGATGTCGGCCTGGAGCGGGCCGACGGTGCCGGGCCACTCGTCCAGGCCCTCGGCCTCCACGCCGTGCTCGATGCCACGCGCGAACAGGATCTGCATGCCCACGCAGATGCCCATCACCGGGCGGCCGCCCGACAGCCTGCGGTCCACGACCCAGTCGCCGCGGGCCGCCTTGAGGCCGTCCATGCAGGCGGCGAAGGCGCCGACGCCGGGGACCAGCAGGCCGTCGGCGTTCATGGCCTTGTCGTAGTCACGGGTGATCTCGACGTCGGCTCCCGCGCGCGCGAGGGCGCGCTCGGCGGAACGGATGTTGCCGAATCCGTAGTCGAAGACGACGACCCGCTTGGCGGGGGAGGTCAATTCCACACCTCCAGGCGCAGCACGCCCGCGAACAGGCACATCGCGGCACCGATGGAGAGCAGCACGATCAGGCCCTTGGGCATCTGCTGCTTGGCGAAGGAGATGATGCCGCCGATGAAGAACAGGCCGACGACGATCAGCGCGGTGGACGTACCGTTCATGGGTTAGAGCGCGCCCTTCGTGGAAGGCAGGATGCCGGCCGCGCGGGGGTCGCGCTCGCTGGCGTAGCGCAGGGCCCGGGCCAGCGCCTTGAACTGGCACTCCACGATGTGGTGCGCGTTGCGCCCGTAGGGCACGTGCACGTGCAGCGCGACCTGGGCCTGGGCGACGAAGGACTCCAGGATGTGCCGGGTCATCGTGGTGTCGTACTCGCCGATCATCGGCGCCATCTTCTCGGGCTCGGTGTGCACGAGGTAGGGGCGGCCCGAGAGGTCGACGGTGACCTGGGCGAGGGACTCGTCCAGCGGCACCGTGCAGTTGCCGAAGCGGTAGATGCCCACCTTGTCGCCGAGGGCCTGCTTGAAGGCGGCGCCCAGCGCGAGGGCGGTGTCCTCGATGGTGTGGTGGGAGTCGATGTGCAGGTCGCCGTCGGTCTTCACGGTCAGGTCGAACAGACCGTGCCGGCCGAGCTGGTCGAGCATGTGGTCGTAGAAGCCGACGCCGGTGGCGATGTCGGTCTTCCCGGTGCCGTCGAGGTCGATCTCGACGAGGACCGAGGTCTCCTTGGTCGTACGCTCCACGCGTCCCACGCGGCTCATGTGTTCTGCTCCTTCTTGACTTCACGTACCGCGTCGAGGAACGCGTCGTTCTCCTCCGGGGTTCCGGCGGTGACCCGCAGCCACCCCGGTACGCCGTTGTCCCGGACCAGGACGCCCCGGTCGAGGATCTTCCGCCAGGCCTCGTGGGAGTCCGCGAACCGCCCGAACTGGACGAAGTTGGCGTCGGACTCGGTCACCTCGTAGCCGGTGGCGCGCAGCTCGGCGACCAGCCGGTCCCGCTCGGTCTTGAGCTGCTCGACGTACTTCAGCAGCGTGTCCGTGTGTTCCAGGGCGGCCAGCGCGGTCGCCTGGGTCACGGCCGAGAGGTGGTACGGCAGCCGTACGAGCTGGACGGCGTCGACGACGGCCGGGTGCGCGGCGAGGTAGCCCAGGCGCAGGCCCGCCGCGCCGAACGCCTTCGACATGGTGCGGGAGATCACGAGGCGGGGCCGGCCGTCCAGCAGCGGCAGCAGCGACGCGCCGTGGCTGAACTCGATGTAGGCCTCGTCCACGACGACCATCGAGGGCTTCGCCGCCTGGGCGGCCTCGTACAGGGCGAGGACGGTCTCGGCCGGGACGGCGTTACCGGTGGGGTTGTTGGGGGTGGTGATGAAGACGACGTCGGGGCGGTGCTCGGCGAGGGCACGCTCGGCGGCGGGCACGTCGATGGTGAAGTCGTCGTGGCGCGGCCCGGAGATCCAGCCCGTGCCGGTGCCGCGCGCGATGAGGCCGTGCATCGAGTACGAGGGCTCGAAGCCGATCGCGGTCCGGCCCGGGCCGCCGAAGGTCTGGAGCAGCTGCTGGATGACCTCGTTGGAGCCGTTGGCCGCCCAGACGTTGCCCGTGTCCAGCGGGTGGCCGGAGGTCTTCGTCAGGTACTCGGCGAGCCCGGTGCGCAGCTCGACCGCGTCCCGGTCCGGGTAGCGGTTGAGGTCGCGGGCGGCCTCGCGGACCCGCTCGGTGATCCGCTCGACCAGCGCCTCGGGCAGCGGGTAGGGGTTCTCGTTGGTGTTCAGCCGTACGGGCACGTCCAGTTGGGGCGCGCCGTAGGGGGACTTGCCGCGCAGCTCGTCCCGTACGGGGAGGTCGTCGATTCCGAACGTCACTTGCTCTCCGGGACCTTCCACTCGAACCTCGCCTTGATCGCCGCCCCGTGCGCGGGCAGGTCCTCGGCCTCCGCCAGCGTCACCACGTGGTGCGCGACCTCGGCGAGCGCGTCGCGCGTGTAGTCGACGATGTGGATGCCGCGCAGGAAGGACTGCACGGACAGGCCCGAGGAGTGGCAGGCGCAGCCGCCGGTGGGCAGGACGTGGTTGGACCCGGCCGCGTAGTCACCGAGGGAGACGGGCGCCCAGGGGCCGACGAAGACCGCGCCGGCGTTCTTCACCCGGTCGGCGAGGGCGGCGGCGTCGGCGGTCTGGATCTCCAGGTGCTCGGCGCCGTAGGCGTCCACGACGCGCAGGCCCTCGTCCAGGCCGTCGACCAGGACGATCGCGGACTGGCGGCCCTTCAGGGCGGGGACGATCCGGTCGTCGATGTGCTTGGTGGCCTCGACCTGCGGCTGGAGTTCCTTCTCGACCGCGTCCGCGAGCTCCACGGAGTCGGTGACCAGGACGGCGGCGGCCAGCGGGTCGTGCTCGGCCTGGCTGATCAGGTCGGAGGCGACGTGCACCGGGTCGGCGGTGGCGTCGGCGAGGACCGCGATCTCGGTCGGGCCGGCCTCGGCGTCGATGCCGATCTTTCCGGTGAAGTAGCGCTTGGCGGCGGCGACCCAGATGTTGCCCGGGCCGGTGACCATGTTGGCGGGCGGGCAGGACTCGGTGCCGTACGCGAACATCGCGACGGCGGTGGCGCCGCCCGCCGCGTACACCTCGTCGACGCCGAGCAGGGCGCAGGCGGCGAGGATGGTCGGGTGCGGGAGGCCGTCGAACTCGGCCTGGGCGGGCGAGGCGAGGGCGACCGACTCTACGCCCGCCTCCTGCGCGGGCACCACGTTCATGATCACGGACGACGGGTAGACCGACCGGCCGCCGGGCGCGTACAGCCCGACCCGCTCGACCGGCACCCACTTCTCGGTGACCGAGCCGCCGGGCACGACCTGCGTGGTGTGGGTGGTGCGGCGCTGCTCGCGGTGGACGAGCCGGGCGCGGCGGATGGACTCCTCCAGGGCCGCGCGCACGGCCGGGTCCAGCTCCTCCAGCGCGCGCGTGAGCGCGGCCACCGGGACCCTGACGTGGTCCAGCCTGACCCCGTCGAACTGCTCGGCGAAGTCGATCAGCGCCGCGTCGCCCCGATGATGCACGGCCTCGCAGATCGGACGCACCTTCTCCAGGGCGGCCGAGACGTCGAAGTCGGCTCGGGGCAGCAGGTCGCGCAGAGCGGGGCCCTCGGGGAGGGCGTCGCCGCGCAGATCGATTCGGGAGATCACGGAACCAATTCTCTCAGACCCGCGTCGGGCACGGTTCGCGCGTATCAATGGCTGATACAGAACGCGGCGGCCCCGCGCGGCCCACGGGCAACTCACTCGAATCGGTGCTCACTTTGAGTGTTCGGAGTGTCACCCAGTGGGCATGAACGGTTGTACGAAGAGTGAGTGACCGGCGAGTAGTTGGGGAGGGAGTGAAGTGCCGTGACCGTAGTGGTGGGCCCTCGTGACGGAGAGCTGCCGGACGACCTGACCGCCGCCGAGGCCGGCATGTGGCAGGCCTTCCGCAACGGCAGCGTGTACGACCTCAGCAGCGGCGACGCGCTCGTCGACGACCCGCACGGCGGGCACCCGTGGGGACCGGAGCGGAGCGTGCGGGCCCGCATCGTGTGCTGGCTGCTGCTGGACGGTCCGCCGGCGCTCGCGGGCCGGGTGGCCTCGCTCCAGCTGACCGGCGTGCGGATCAGCGGCACGATGGACCTGGCCGGCGGCACCGTGGAGCCGTACGTGGAGCTGCGGGGCTGCCGGTTCGAGCGGGAGGTGCTGCTGCCGGAGACCCGGTTCACGACCGTGCGCCTGGTGGACTGCTCGGTGCCCCGTCTGGAGGCGGCCCGGCTGCACACGGAGGGCGACCTGCACCTGCCCCGCTCCCGTTTCCGGGGCGGCATTCGACTCACGGACGCGCGGATAGGCACCGACCTGCTGCTCAACCAGGCGATCGTCCACCGGGACCGGCACGGCCGTTCCATCGCCGCCGACGGCATGACCGTCGGGCAGGACCTCCAGGCCGAGATGCTGGAGTCGCACGGCGAGGTGAGTCTGCGCAGCGCCCAGGTCGGCGTGTCGCTGAGCCTGCGCGGCGCCCGGCTCCTCAACCCGTACACGCGGCACGCGCTCAACGCTCCGCAGCTGACGGTGGAGCGCACCCTGTACCTGACCCCGGCGGGGCTCGGCAGCCCGCTGCTGCGGGGCACCACACCGGCGCAGGGCACGCGGATCCAGCGCTTCGAGTGCGAGGGCGGGGTGCGGCTGGACGACGGGCGGTTCGGCGACGCGCTCGACTTCGAGCACGCCCGCTTCACCTTCACCGACGAGCAGGAGCTGTCGCTGCGCCGGGTGCAGACGCCCGAGCTGCGGTTCCTGGGCGAGCGGCCGGCGCGGGGCCGGGTGGTGCTGTCGGGGGCGCGGGTCGTCAACCTGATGGACCGGGCGGACAGCTGGCCGGGACCCGGCCGCCTGCACATGGGCGGCTTCGCCTACGAGAACCTGGTGCCGCGCGGGCCCTTCCCGCTGGCGAAGCGGCTGCGCTGGGTGGGCGCCGCGACCGCCGAGTACAACCCGGAGCCGTACGAGCGCCTCGCGGCCGTGCTGCGGGCCGGCGGGGAGGACGAGGACGCCCGCGAGGTGCTGCTCGCCAAGCACCGCCGACGCCGCGAGAGCCTGCCGATCGCCGCGAAGCTCGTGGGGTACGCCCAGGACTGGACGGTCGCCTACGGCTACCGGCCGGGGCGGGCCGCGGTGTGGATGGCGGTGCTGTGGGCGGCGGGCTCGCTCGCCTTCGCCCGTGCCGAGCCGCCCCCGCTGAAGGCCGGCGAGCACCCGGACTGGAACCCGGCCCTCTTCGCCCTCGACCTGCTCCTGCCGGTCATCGACCTGGGCCAGGCCGGCTTCTGGCAGCTCCACGACGCCTGGCAGTGGCTGGCGACGGCCCTGATCCTGCTGGGCTGGATCCTGGCGACGACGGTGGCAGCGGGCGCGACCCGCCTGCTGCGCAGGGGCTGAGCCCTCCGGGGGTGAGGCGCCTCCACGTCCGAGGCCCACGGCCCGCGGCCGCCGGGGCCGGGGCGCTTCAGATCCGACGCCCCACCACCCCGTCGGGGCCACCCGCACCCGACCACGAAAGCCGCACGGTGGTGCGGGTGGGAACACAAATCGGCCGAACGGGAAGCCGAGGCACAACCATCCCGCCCGGTCGACCGTCGTAGACACCATGCTGCGCGCGTTCCTCCGGACCGCGGCCGCCCGGGCCCGCGCCCGGAGCACCCGGCCCGACCAAGACGACGACGTGCTCCTCGACGCCCCCGACGACCGCCTCGCCCCCGCCCTCCTCGCGGCGGCCCGCGGCGAGCACACCCCGGCGGCCGGCCTCCTCACCGGCACCCGGCAGCGGGCGGAGTGGGAGCACCGCGACCGGTACACCACCCGGCTCGCCGCCTTCTCCCGCTCCCGCTCGGAGTGGCTCGACGCCTGGCGCATCACCGACCCGCAGGACCCCGACGCCCTGCTGGTCGCGGCCCGCCTGGCGGTGACCCGCCACTGGGACTCGCCGGACCGTGCCCTGCTCCTGCGCCAGATCGTGCCCGCGGTCACCGCGGCGGCCGAGGCCGCCGGACCCGACCCGGTGCCGTGGCGCACGGCGCTGGACGCGGCGCGGGGCGCCGGCGCCGGACACGCCGAGTTCGAGCGGCTGTGGGGACAGGCGGTCCGCCGCTCCCCGCACCACTACGGCTGCCACGTCGCGGCCCTGGAATACCTCGCCGCCGCCTCACCCGGCGCCCACCGCGAATGCCTGGACTTCGCCGAGACGGCCGCGCAGGACGCCCCCGAGGACGCCCTGGTCCGGGCGCTGCCGCTGCGGGCGGCCTTCACCTGTCTGCGGGCCGCCGACGCCGGCTCCGCGACCGGCGCACCCCCGCGTGACCTCCGTGTCCGTCTGGACGCGGCCGCCGACCGCGCGGTGGCCCTGTCGGCGGCCCACCCGGCGGCCGACCCGTGGGCGGCGGAGCTGCGGAACCTGCTGGCGTACGTCCTCGTGCGCCTGGACCGGCTCGCGGACGCGGCGGAACAGCTCCGGCTGACCGGCCCGTACGTCACGTCCTTTCCGTGGGACCGGGAGACGGACGATCCACTCGGCCGCTTCCTCCAGGTGCGCGCCGATGTCCGCGCGGGCGTGGCCGCCGCGCCGCCGAGGACGGGTTCGGGCCATCCACGAAGTGGGCGGGGCGGACGCGTCGGTCGCGACGACCATTAGGCTTCTGCGTCGTGACCACCGTCCGGCTCCCCCTCTTCCCGTTGAACTCCGTCCTGTTCCCGGGGCTGGTGCTCCCCCTCAACATCTTCGAGGAGCGCTATCGCGCCATGATGCGCGAACTGCTGAAGACCTCCGAGGACGAACCCCGCAGGTTCGCCGTCGTGGCGATCCGCGACGGCTACGAGGTGGCCCAGAGCGCTCCCGGCCTGCCCGACCCGACGGCCACGCCGGAACGCGGGCCGACGGCCGGGTTCGGCTCCGATCCGCTGAAGGCGTTCCACAAGGTGGGCTGCATCGCGGACGCGGCGACGATCCGCGAGCGGGCCGACGGCACCTTCGAGGTGCTGGCGACCGGCACGAACCGGGTGCGCCTGGTCTCGGTGGACGCGTCGGGCCCCTTCCTGACGGCGGAGCTGGAACCGCTGTCGGAGGAACCGGGCGACGAGGCGGGCGCGCTGGCCGAGGGCGTCCTGCGGTCCTTCCGGCAGTACCAGAAGCGGCTGGCGGGGGCGCGCGAGAGGTCGCTGGCCACCGGCGCCGAGCTGCCGGACGAACCGGGCGTGGTCTCGTACCTGGTCGCCGCCGCGATGATGCTCGACACGCCGACGAAGCAGCGTCTGCTCCAGGCTCCGGACACCGCGTCCCGTCTGCGGGACGAGCTGAAACTCCTTCGCTCCGAGACCGCCGTCATCCGTACGCTGCCGTCCCTGCCCGCGTCGGAACTGACGCGCGGCCCGACGAGTCTCAACTGAGGTACCGGCCCGTATGGCGAAGAAGTCGAAGAAGCAGCAGTCCGGCGGCACCCCCGCGACGGTGGCGCTCACGGCGGCCGGGGTGGCGTACACCGTGCACGCCTACGAGCACGACCCCGCGCACCCGTCCTACGGCGAGGAGGCGGCCGAGGCGATGGGCGTCTCCCCTGAGCGGGTCTTCAAGACGCTGGTGGCGGACGTCGACGGCGCCCTGACGGTCGCGGTGGTGCCGGTGGCGGGCCAGCTGGACCTGAAGGCCCTGGCGGCCGCGGTGGGCGGCAAGCGCGCGGCGATGGCCGACCCGGCGCTGGCCGAGCGCACCACGGGCTATGTGCGGGGCGGCATCTCGCCGCTGGGCCAGCGCAAGCGGCTCGCGACGGTCCTGGACTCGTCGGCCTCGGGGCACGCCACGGTCTGCGTCTCGGCGGGCCGCCGCGGCCTGGAGGTCGAGCTGTCCCCCGGCGACCTCGCCGAGCTGACGGACGCGGTCCTCGCGCCGATCGGGCGCGCGTAACCACTCGACGACGGCGCCGTTCTCGGCTAATCAGACAGAACATGTCGAAGAGAACCCGCAAACGCAGGTGGCGCATCAGGAAGCGGCGGGCGAACCACGGCCGCCGCCCCGCCTAGACCGGGCGACGGCACGAGAGCCGCGTCGTCGGCGGGAGCTACGCCGGCTTGTCCCCGTACGGCGCCGGCCAGGGGTCCGGCTCCGGGTCCCTGGGGCCGAACAGTCCCGTCAGTCCCAGGTGGACGACGAGCGCCGCCAGCGACCAGGCCAGCAGCACGCCCTTCGCGCCCAGCTTCAGCGGCGCGTCGAACGTCACGCCCTTGCCCACGTCCATCGCGTGCGCGATCACGTCCTGTGCGGGGCCGAGCCACACGCCGACCCGCCACGCCAGGAGCGAGCCGAGCAGTCCGCCGACGCCCAGCGCCACCACCAGCGGCACGCCGCCGCGCCGGCGCAGCAGGAAGACCACGAGCCCACTGAGCGCCCCGAACGCCAGCGCGAGCAGCGTGAACGTTCCGTCGACGCCGATCGCCTGCTCGCCCTCGGACTCCTTGAGGAAGACCACCCAGCGCTCGTCGACCACGTCGCCGACCAGCGGCACGGTCGGGGCCAGCTTCCACCACAGCACGCCCAGCAGCGCGCCGGAGAGGGCGATCGCCAGTACGGCCACGGCCGCCTGCCGCAGTTCCGTCAGCATCCCGGGGCCGTCCTGTTCGCCGTGGTGGTCGTACGGTGCGCCGGGCGCGGTCCCCACCGCGTGCGCGCCGACGGGCGGCGGCACCGGCCCGCCCCGGTACGGCGGGCGTTCGTTCGGTGGGGGTGGCGGATTCAGAGGAGCGGTCACCGTGCCATCGTGCCAAACGCGCCGGTGCGGCACATCACCGGACGGCCGCCCTGCGGTACGCCCAGGTGGCGACGGCCAGGGAGATCACACCGACCCCGGCGCACACCGCGAGGTCCCCGAGGACGAAGGCCCAGTCGGGCCGCGCCCCGAAGGTGCGCGCGAACGCCTCCACGCCGTACGTCGAGGGCAGCAGGTCCCGGACCAGCCGGACCGCCTCCGGCATCCGCTCGGCCGGCAGCACGCCCAGCAGCAGCGCCGCCGACATGCCCAGCTGTCCCAGCAGGGTGGCGAACTCGGGCCGGGGCGCGAGCAGGCCGAGGGCCGCGCCCAGTCCGGCGAGGGCGGCGCCCGCCAGTGGGATCACCGCCACCAGCACCCACAGATGCGTCATCGGGAGCCCGTACAGCAGACAGCCGAACACCGCCGTCACGACGGTCCCGGGCACCGTGAAGGACGCGTACGCGCCCGCCGCGCCCAGCACCACCGCGGCCGGCGGCACCGGCAGCGTCGCGTAGTGGTCGAGGCCGCCGCTGGCGCGCAGCTGCCCGAAGTACTGGGCGAGCAGGTTCAGCGCCACGAAGGCCACGACGAGCACCGCCGAACCGGCGACCACGGCCCGGGCCTCGCCGCCGCCGTCCACCACGCCGCGCATCAGGATCATGATGCCGACCGACTGGAAGGTGGCCACGAAGAGCAGCGGGATGCGCGCGACCCGCGCCCGGGACAGCTGCGCCCGGTACACGGCCACCAGGGACGGCCACAGCCGCGCCCTGGGTCCCAGCTCGGCCGCGTCCTGCTCCTCGACGGCCAGGACGCCACCCGGCAGGACATCGGCGGATACGACACTCACGTCGCGCTGCTCCCCTTCGTTGGGGTCGTTGGAGACGGTCGCCCTGACGGGTACGGATGCGGCGGCCGATGTGCTCACCGTGCGTGTGCTCAAGCCCTCACCAGCCCCTGCCGCGCCGCGCCGCCCAGTGCCAGGTACACGTCCTCCAGGCTGGGCGTCGCGAGGGTGAAGTCGTCGAGCGCGGCGAAGGCGGCACCGCCGGTGACGGTGGCGACGACCGCGCGGGCCTCCTCGGGGGCCAGGCGCAGCGTCCAGCGCCGCCCCGACTCGACGACGCGGTCGCGCAGGGCGGCGACCTCCGGGACGTGCAGGGGGGCCGTCTCACGCCACACCAGGTCGACCCGGACCTCGCCGGCGACCTTCTCCTTGAGCCCGGAGGGCGTGTCGCAGGCGATGACGCGCCCCCGGTCGAGGACGGCGACCCGGTCGAGGACGGTCTCGGCCTCGATGACGTTGTGGGTGACGAGCAGGACGGTGGTGCCGCGCTCCGCCCGCCGCCGGTCGACGGCCGCCCACACCGCGCGCCGGGCCACCGGGTCCATGCCGGTGGTCGGCTCGTCCAGCACGAGCAGCGGGCGCTCCCCCACCAGCGCGGCGGCGAAGCAGGCGAGGCGGCGCTGGCCGCCGGAGAGCTTCTTGATCGGGCGGGCGGCGAGGGGGGTCAGGCCCAGCTCGTCGAGGACCGCGTCCCGCTCGGCGCGCGCCTGCCGCACCTCCAGGCCGCGCAGCCGCCCGGTGGTCTCGGCGGCGAGCGACACGGTCAGCTCGTCCAGGGCGCTGGACTCCTGTCCGAGGTAGGCGAGGATCCGGGCGGCCCGCTCGGGGTGGCGCACGACGTCGTGCCCGAGGATCTCCACGCTGCCGCGGTCGGGCCGCATGAGGCCGGTGAGCTGGCGTACGAGGGTGGACTTGCCGGCGCCGTTGGGTCCGAGCAGGCCGAAGATCTCACCGCGGCGGATGTCCAGGCTCACGTCGTCGGTGGCCCGCACCTCGGGGGTGGCGGGGACGCCGCGCCTGCCGCGCTGGGCCGGATAGGTCTTGGTCAGTCCGCGCACCGCGCACACGGCACCGCCACCGGGTCGTAGTGCCTGTGCCGCGCGCGTACTCACAAGGGACGAGACTACGGGGTCCGTCCCCCCGGCCCGCTCCCGGGTCCGCCCATAAGTGTCGATTCAGCCGGGGCGGCGCCGGAGCGCCTCACTCCGCCGCGGGGGTGCGTTCGGTCGCCGTCCGCACGTCGATCTCCCGCCAGAACCCGGCCCGGATCGCGTACCGGTCGTGCTCGTCGATCTGGTCGTCCTTGTGGGCCAGCAGCCCGAAGCGGGCCGCGTAGCGCAGCAGCTCCCCGTCGACGCGGTGCGGGATGCGGGGGTACATCCCGGAGAGTTTCTGCAGGTGGCCGTGGTCGCCGAGGCGCTCCAGCCAGCGACGGGCGAAGACCTGACCGACCTCGTACGGGTCGCCGCCGACCGTGGTGATGTCCTCCTCGCGGTCGGCCCAGCGCTGCTCGGCCGTGGTGAGCTGGGCCAGCGTCGGCATGGAGGCGGCCTCGGACGGCTCCGCCGCGGGCCGGTCGACCCAGCCCTTGTCGGAGGACCAGCGCAGGGTGGCGGTGGTCGGCTGCGGGGCATGCGGGGCACCGGGGGCGCGCAGGGCGGCCAGGTCCTTGGGGGTGGGCACGCCCTTGGCGGGCGGTACGCGCTCCTCCGCCCCGTTGCGCCCGGCGGCCGTCGTGGGGTGCTCGGGTTCCTGTGCGGGCCGTTCGGCGGTCGCCGAGAGGGCCGATTCGGGCAGTGGCGCGGAGAGGATCGCGGCGATCTCGGGGCGGGGCACGGGCGGCGGCGCGCAGATTCCGCCGAGTTCCTTGGCGCGTACCGCCTTGGTGATCCACGTACGGTCCAGGACGCGGCGTTCGTCGGCCTCGGCGACCAGGTCCTCGGACTGGTTGTAGTCGCCGTCGGCGGCCTGTACGGCCCACAGGTGGACGGCGACGCCGTGCTCCTTGGCGGCCATCATGCCGGGCAGCAGGTCGCCGTCGCCGGTCACCAGGACGACGTCGGAGCAGGCGCGGTTGCGGGCCAGCTCGGTCAGCTCGGCGTGCATGGCGGCGTCGACGCCCTTCTGCGCCCAGCGGCCGTCACTGCGCGTGAGGGCGCCCAGCCGGACGGTGACCCGGGGCATCACGCGCAGCCGGCGGTGCTCGGGCTGCGGGACGCGGTCGGGGGCGCCGTCGAACCAGTAGATGCGCAGCAGGGGCTGCCCGGTGTCGGACTCGGCGCGCTCGCGCAGCCCCTGGATGAGGGCGGCGTGGTCGACGGTGATGCGCGAGCGTGAGGGCTCCCCGGCGAGCAGACTCGCGGCGGCCCCCAGCAGATACCCGGCGTCCACCAGGACGATGCAGCGGTCCACGCGATCCACCCTCTTTCCGGGAGGTTTGCTTCGGGCTTCCTTCGAGTCTGCCCGACGGCGCGGAGGTTAACGGCCCGAACTCGATCTTCGGCGTGGCGTTTCGGCGGCCCGGACCCCGACCAGCCGTGTCACGCACGGTAATTGCCCGATATGCGTTCTTTATCGGCCTATGTGAATCTGGTTGCGTCGTTGGCCCCTAGATCCCCCTCAGGAGGTAGATCACCATGGCCAAGAACAAGAACAACCGTGACCGTAAGCAGCCCCACGCCGAGCGCGCCCCGCAGGCGGCCGAGTCGAACGTGCTGGAGCGCGAGGAGCAGCACTCCCCGCAGCTGACGACGCCCGGCGACGCCGCGTCCCGCAAGCGCGGGAAGCGCTTCGGCCACAACTGAGCAGCACCACAGCCACAACTGGCATGGGGCGCGCCCGGCAACCGGGAGCGCCCCTTGCCCGCTTTCGGCGGAGCCCCGTCAGCCCGCCAGGCAGGACGGCCCGAGCAGCACCTTCAGGTCGCCGAAGAGCGCCGGATCCGGCTTGACCCGGTGCCGGTCCAGCCGGAGCACCGTCGTCTTCGTGGGGCCCTGGAGCTTGATCCGCACCTCGCTGTCGCCGCGGTGGTGGGTGAGGATCTCGCCGAGGCGGCTGACCATCGGCGGCGTGATGCGGGTGGCCGGGATGGTGAGGACCACGGGCGCGTTGGTGCCCGCGTTGGACAGGTCGGGGACCTGGAGCTCCATCGCGACCAGCCGCGGCACGTCCTCCCGCTTGTCCAGCCTGCCCTTGACGAAGACCACGGCGTCTTCGACGAGTTGGGTGGACACCAGCTGGTAGGTCGCCGGGAAGAACATGCACTCCAGGGAGCCGGCCAGGTCCTCGACGGTGGCGATGGCCCAGGCGTTGCCCTGCTTGGTCATCTTGCGCTGGAGGCCGGAGATGATGCCGCCGATGGTGACGACCGCGCCGTCCCCGAAGTCACCGCCGGTGAGCTGGGAGATGCCCGCGTCGGCCTTGTCGGACAGCACGTGCTCCAGGCCGAAGAGCGGGTGGTCGGAGACGTAGAGACCGAGCATCTCCCGCTCCTGGGCGAGCAGATAGGTCTTGTCCCACTCGTCCTCGCCGAAGACCACGTCGAGTCCGAACCCCGGCTCGTCGCTCTGCTCGTCGCCCATGCCGCCGAAGAGGTCGAACTGCCCCTCGGCCTCCTTGCGCTTGACCGCGACCACGTTGTCGATCATCGGTTCGTACTGCGCGGTGAGGCCCTTGCGGGTGTGCCCCATCTCGTCGAAGGCGCCGGCCTTGATCAGCGACTCGGTGGTGCGCTTGTTGCAGACGACCGCCTCGACCTTGTCCAGGTAGTCGGGGAAGGAGGCGTACTTCCCCTTCGCCTTGCGGCACCTGATGATCGACTCGACGACGTTGGTGCCGACGTTGCGGACGGCGGAGAGGCCGAAGAGGATCACGTCGTCGCCCTGGGCGGCGAAGTTCGACATGGACTCGTTGACGTTGGGCGGGAGCACCTTGATGCCCATGCGCCGGCACTCGTTGAGGTAGACGGCCGACTTGTCCTTGTCGTCCTTGACCGAGGTGAGCAGGGCCGCCATGTACTCGGCCGGGTAGTTGGCCTTGAGGTACGCCGTCCAGTACGAGACCAGGCCGTACGCGGCGGAGTGCGCCTTGTTGAACGCGTAGCCGGCGAAGGGGACCAGGACGTCCCACAGGGCCTGGATGGCCTCGTCGCTGTAGCCCTTCTTGCGGGCGCCCTCCTGGAAGAGGACGAAGTTCTTCGCCAGTTCGTCGGGCTTCTTCTTGCCCATCACGCGGCGCAGGATGTCGGCCTCGCCGAGCGAGTAGCCCGCGATGATCTGGGCGGCCTTCTGCACCTGCTCCTGGTACACGATCAGGCCGTAGGTGACCGCGAGGACCTCCTGGAGGGGCTCCTCCAGCTCCTTGTGGATCGGCGTGATCTCCTGGAGGTTGTTCTTGCGGAGCGCGTAGTTGGTGTGCGAGTCCATGCCCATCGGGCCGGGACGGTAGAGCGCGGAGACGGCGGAGATGTCTTCGAAGTTGTCGGGCTTCATCAGCCGCAGCAGCGAGCGCATCGGTCCGCCGTCGAACTGGAAGACGCCGAGCGTGTCGCCGCGCTGGAGCAGGTCGAAGGTGGTCGGGTCGTCCAGCGGCAGGGACAGCAGGTCGAGGTCGACGCCCTTGTTGGACTTCACCATCTTGACGGCGTCGTCCATGATCGTGAGGTTGCGCAGGCCGAGGAAGTCCATCTTCAGCAGGCCGAGCGACTCGCACTGCGGGTAGTCCCACTGCGTGATGGTCACGCCGTCCGTGTGCCGCACCCAGATGGGGGCGTGGTCGACGATCGGCTCGCTGGACATGATCACGCCGGCCGCGTGCACGCCCATCTGCCGGACCAGGCCCTCGACGCCCTTGGCGGTGTCGATGACCTTCTTCACGTCCGGCTCGTTCTCGTACATCGAGCGGATCTCGCCGGCCTCGCTGTAGCGGGGGTGGGTCGAGTCCGTGATGCCGTTGAGGTCGATGCCCTTGCCGAGGACGTCGGCGGGCATCGCCTTGGTGAGCCGGTCGCCCATCGCGTACGGGTAGCCCAGCACGCGCGCGGAGTCCTTGATGGCGTTCTTCGCCTTGATCTTGCCGTAGGTGCCGATCATGGCGACCTTGTCGGCGCCGTACTTCTCCGTCACGTACCTGATCACCTCGACGCGCCTGCGCTCGTCGAAGTCGATGTCGACGTCGGGCATGGAGACGCGCTCGGGGTTGAGGAACCGCTCGAAGATCAGGCCGTGCGGGATGGGGTCGAGGTCGGTGATGCCCATCGCGTAGGCCACGATCGAACCGGCGGCGGAGCCTCGGCCGGGGCCGACCGCGATGCCCTGGTTCTTGGCCCACATGATGAAGTCGGCGACCACGAGGAAGTAGCCCGGGAACCCCATCTGGATGATGACGTCCATCTCGTACTCGGCCTGCTTCTGGCGGTCCTCGGGGACCTGGCCCGAGAAGCGGCGCTCCATGCCGCGGCGGACCTCCTCCTGGAACCAGGTGACCTCGGTGAAGCCGTCGGGGATGTCGAACTTCGGCATGAGGTCGCGCTTCTCGAACATGCCGGTGGTGTCGATCATCTCGGCGATCAGGCGCGTGTTGGCGCAGCCCTCCTGCCAGGCGTCGGAGGAGTCGATGGCGTACATCTCGTCCGTCGACTTCAGGTAGTAGCCGGTGCCGTCGAAGCGGAAGCGGTCCGGGTCGGAGAGGTTCTTGCCGGTCTGGATGCACAGCAGCGCGTCGTGGGCGGTCGCCTCGTGCGCGTAGGTGTAGTGCGAGTCGTTGGTGACCAGGGGCGGGATGCCGAGCTTGCGGCCGATCTCCAGCAGGCCGTCGCGGACCCGGTGCTCGATCTCGATGCCGTGGTCCATCAGCTCCAGGAAGTAGCGGTCCTTGCCGAAGATGTCCTGGTAGTCGGCGGCCGCCTTCAGCGCCTCGTCGAAGTGGCCGAGGCGCAGCCGGGTCTGGACCTCGCCGGAGGGGCAGCCGGTGGAGGCGACGATGCCCTCGGACCACTGGGAGATGGTCTCCTTGTCCATCCGGGGCCACTTCTGGAGCCAGCCCTCGGCGTAGGCGTCCGAGGAGAGCTTGAAGAGGTTGTGCAGGCCGGTCCGGTTGGTCGCCCACATCGTCTTGTGGGTGTAGCCACCGGAACCGGAGACGTCGTCCCGCTTCTGGTGCGGCTGGCCCCACTGGATCTTGCGCTTGTTCCGCCGCGACTCGGGGGCGACGTACGCCTCGATGCCGATGATCGGGGTGACCCCGGCCTTCTTCGCGGAGTGGAAGAAGTCGTACGCCCCGTGCAGGTTGCCGTGGTCGGACATGGCGATGTGCGACATGCCCATCTCGTTGCAGGCGTCGAACATGTCCTTGAGCCGCGCGGCACCGTCCAGCAGCGAGTACTGGGTGTGGACGTGCAGGTGCGTGAACGGCGGCTTGGACACGTGCGGCCTCCTGGGAAAACGGTTGGCGACGGGCTGCGGTCAGTCCGGGGGGTCAGCGTCGAAGTCTATGCCTCGGGACTGACACTCCGAGGCCCCCCCACGCGTACCTTCTTGGGCGGGCACTCCCGCACCCCTTCGGACGTTGGGCCGAGGGGAGATCAGCTCCACCCGTCAGGCACCACCCCGCACCAGGAGGCACCAGGCATGTCGGTCCCGCAGCTCAACGAGGAGCACCGCGGCGAGGAGATCCTCGCCGTCTTCGACACCGCCTTCGGCCAGCTGCTGGCCGCGGACCCGGCGGCGTTCCGCGTGAAGTTCCGGAAGATGGCGGCCTCGGCCTTCGCGTTCTACCGGGGCACGGCATGCCTCTTTTACCACGATTTGACCGTGGACCGGGAGTTCGGTGCGCAGGACGGCGGCCCCTACCTGGACGAGCGGACCTCCCGGGTGTGGATCCACGGCGACCTGCACGCCGAGAACTTCGGCACGTACATGGACTCCACCGGCCGGCTGATCTTCAACGTCAACGACTTCGACGAGGCCTACGTCGGCCCCTTCACCTGGGACCTCAAGCGCTTCGCCGCCTCCATCGCGCTGATCGGGTACGCGAAGGCGTTCAGCGACGAGCAGATCACCGAGCTGGTGCGGGTGTACGCGGGCGCGTACCGCGAGCGGATCCACGCCCTGGCCACCGGCGCCAAGAGCGACGAGGTGCCGCCCTTCACGCTGGACACCGCGGAGGGGCCGCTGCTGGGCGCGCTGCGGGTGGCCCGCTCCCTGACCCGCTTCGGGCTGCTGGACTCGATGACCGAGATCCGCGACTTCGAGCGCCGCTTCGCCCCCGGCGGCGGCGCCGTCGAGCTGGACGCCGCCACCCGCTACAAGGTGCTCGCGGCCTTCGACGGCTACCTGGAGACGCTCCCGGAGTCCTCCCTGGCCCGCCCCGACTCCTACCGCGTGAAGGACGTCGTGGGCCGCCGGGGCATCGGCATCGGCTCGGCCGGCCTGCCCTCGTACAACATCCTCCTGGAGGGCAATAGCGACGCCCTGGAGAACGACGTCGTGATCTACATCAAGCAGGCCCAGACCCCGGCGGTCTCGCGGCACATCACCGACCCGGCGATCCGGGACTACTTCCAGCACGAGGGCCACCGCACGGTGATCTCCCAGCGCGCCCTCCAGGCGCACGCCGACCCGTGGCTGGGCTGGACCGAGCTGGACGGCTCCGGCCAGCTGGTCGCCGAGGTCTCGCCGTACGCCGTCGACCTGGACTGGGGCGACATCGACGACCCGGAGGAGATCGCCGAGGTCGTCGCCGACCTGGGCCGGGCCACGGCCACCATGCACGCGGCGGCCGACGACCAGTCCGGCGAGTCGCTGGTGCCGTTCTCCACCGAGCGGGCCATCGACGCGGCGATCGCGGCCGACGAGGAGAACTTCGCCCCCCTGCTGACCGACTTCGCGCACCGGTACGGCGCACGCGCCCGTGCCGACCACCAGACCTTCGTCGACCTCTTCCGCAACGGCCGCATTCCGGGTCTGTAACCGTCGGCACTCTCACAGGAACCCTTTAGGGGTCCCTTACCGGACCCCGTGACACACTCTTCTACTGCTATGGACATATCCGGAACCCCGCTCAGAGCCGTACGCGCGGCGCTGTTCACGGCACTCGTCGTGACCCTCAGCACCGCGTCGCACGTGCTGCTGTCCGGGGTTCCGCTGCCGCTGCCCACGGTGGCCGCCGTCGCCGCCGCCGTGTTCCTGATCGCGTACGCCCTGGCCGGGCGGCGCGAGCGCGGCTTCGGGCGGATCGCCGCCCTGCTGATCCCGCTGGAGCTGGCCGCCGACACGGTCTTCACCACCGGCCAGCACGTCTGCTACGGCCGGGCGGGCGGTCCCGTCGCGGGCCCGCTGCGCTCCGTCGGCTTCGACGTGCTGTGCGGCGACGGCACCGGCCTGCACGCGGGCGTGACCGCGCCGCTGACCCGGGTGACCGGCGCCGAGACCGACCGGATGGCGGCGCTGCTCGCCGACGCCGATCCCGGCACCGCCTGGCTGCTGCTCGGCGCGCACGTCGGGGTCGGACTGCTCGCCGCGGCCTGGCTGCGGCGGGGCGAGAAGGCGCTGGCCCAGCTGCTCGGCGCGGTGGCCGCGACCACCTTCCGGCCACTGCTGCTCGCGGTCGCGGCCGTGCGCGGCCGCCGCGCCCCGGCGGTGCGCCGCCCGGTCGTCCCGGCCGGCCGCACCACCGACGCCCGCGAGCGGATCCTCACGCACTCCCTGGGACGTCGCGGACCGCCGTGCGCGGCCGCCCTCGTGTGACCCGTCACCGGACCTCACCGAGCACCGCAGCCCCCCGTACGAGTTTCCGCACACCCCTGTGTGCGCGTCCCCGGAGAGATCACCATCATGAGCAAGCGGAACAGCCAGGCGGCGAAGACGGCGGCGCGTGAGCGCCTGCGCGTGGAGCGCGAGCGTCAGGCCAAGCGCGACAAGGTCAAGCGGCAGGGCATCGTGGCCGCCGCCATCGTCGGCGTGCTGGCGATAGCCGGCGGCATCAGCTACGCCGTCGTCCAGGGCAACCAGCCCTCGAAGTGGGAAGCGGCCGCCGACGCCAAGGTGGTGGCCCCGGCCAACACCTCGGGCAAGGACGGCACCACGGTCACCATGGGCGAGTCCAAGACCGACAACACCGTCCACCTCTACGAGGACCCGCGCTGCCCGGCCTGCGCCTCCTTCGAGCAGAACATCGGCGAGACCGTCAACAAGGGCATGGAGGACGGCGACTACAAGCTCTCCTTCACCATCGGCACCTTCCTCGACGGCAACCTGAGCGGCGAGGGTTCCAAGAACGCGCTCAGCGCCCTCGGCGCCGCGCTCAACGTCAGCCCCGAGGCGTTCATCGACTACAAGACCGCCCTGTACTCCTCCGAGTACCACCCGGAGGAGTCCAGCGACGAGTTCGCCAAGGACGACTACCTGATCAAGGTGGCGAACTCGGTCGACGCCCTGAAGAACAACAAGAAGTTCCAGGACGCCGTGGAGAAGGGCACCTACGACGCCTGGGCGATGCGGATGAGCAAGTCCTTCGACACCGCCGAGGGCGTCCAGTCGACCCCGACCATCAAGATCAACGACAAGGTGATCGAGAACCCCAGCTCGGTCGCCGACTGGGAGAAGGCGCTCAAGGACGCCAAGGTCACCAAGTGACCCCCGCGTGACCCCCGCACGGGGGTGACGCCGCACCGACGCACGACGTACGAGCGGGCGAACTTTTACGAGTTCGCCCGCTCGCGCGCATACCGATCAGTAACCTGATCGTCCGTGACCAGTCGACACAGATCGTCCGAGATTCCCGTCCCGTCGCCCGCCGAGCCCGCGGGCGCCCGAACTCCGAGCCGCCGTACGGTCGTCAAGGCAGCGGCGGCCGGCGCCGTCCTGGCCGCCCCGCTCGCCGCCGCCCTGCCCGCGGGCGCCGCCGGCACCGCCCCCGCCTTCCTGCACGGCGTCGCCTCCGGCGACCCGCTGCCCGACGGTGTCCTGCTCTGGACCCGCGTGACGCCGGTGCCCGAGGCCATACCGGGCTCGGGAGCCGGTCCCGACACCGTGGTGAGCTGGGTCGTCGCCACCGACAAGGCCCTCACGAACATCGTCGCCAAGGGCTCCGTCACCGCGACCGCGGACTCCGACCACACCGTGAAGGCGGACATCCGCGGTCTCGCCCCCGCCACGGACTACTGGTTCCGCTTCTCCGCGGGCCCCACCGACTCCCCCGTCGCCCGCACCCGCACCGCGCCGGCGGCCGACGCGGCCGTCTCCGGGCTGCGGTTCGGCGTGGTCTCCTGCGCCAACTGGGAGGCCGGGTACTTCTCGTCGTACCGCCATCTCGCGGCCCGCGGCGACCTGGACGCCTGGCTGCACCTGGGCGACTACATCTACGAGTACGGCACCGGCGAGTACGGCACCCGGGACACCGTCGTACGGCCGCACGCCCCGGCCCACGAGATCCTCACCCTCGCCGACTACCGCGTACGGCACGGCCGGTACAAGACCGACCCCGACCTCCAGGCGCTGCACGCCGCCGCGCCGGTCGTGGCCATCTGGGACGACCACGAGATCGCCAACGACACCTGGTCGGGCGGCGCCGAGAACCACACCGAGGGCACCGAGGGGGCCTGGGCGGCGCGTCAGACCGCCGCCAAGCGGGCCTACTTCGAGTGGATGCCGGTGCGCCCGGCCATCGCCGGCACCACCTACCGGCGGCTGCGCTTCGGCAAGCTGGCCGACCTGTCGCTGCTGGACCTGCGCACCTACCGCTCGCAGCAGGTGGGCATCGGCGAGGGCGAGGTCGACGACCCGGACCGCACCGTGACCGGCCGCGCCCAGCTGGACTGGCTCAAGTCCGGCCTCGCCGCCTCGGACACCGCCTGGCGGCTGGTCGGCAACCCGGTGATGATGTCGCCGTTCGCGATCGGCTCGCTCTCCGCCGAGCTGCTCAAGCCGCTCGCCGAGCTGCTCGGCCTGCCCAGGGAGGGCCTCGCCCTCAACACCGACCAGTGGGACGGCTACACCGACGACCGCCGGGAACTGCTGGCCCACCTGCGCGCGAACGCCGTCCGCAACACCGTGTTCCTCACCGGCGACATCCACATGGCGTGGGCCAACGACGTGCCGTACAACGCCGGCACGTACCCGCTGTCCGCCTCCGCCGCCACGGAGTTCGTCGTCACCTCCGTGACCTCCGACAACCTCGACGACATCGTGAAGGTCCCCGAGGGCACCGTCTCGGCGATCGCGGCACCGGTCATCCGGGCCGCGAACCGGCACGTCCACTGGGTCGACACCGACCGGCACGGCTACGGCGTGCTGGACATCACGGCGGAGCGCGCGCAGATGGACTACTACGCCGTCTCCGACCGCACCGACCCGCACGCCACGTCCCGGTGGGTCCGCTCCTACCGCACCCGCAGCGGCACCCAGCGGGTGGAGCGCGTCTACTCGCCCGCCTGAGCCGTCTCCTCGCCGAGCGAGTCGAGGAAGCCGAGCGCCACCCGCCAGGTGGCCTCGGCCGCCTCCTCGTCGTAGTCCGGCAGCTCGGGGTCGGTGTAGAGGTGGCCCGCCCCCGGGTAGCGGTGGACCTCCACGTCGGCGCCGATCCGGCCCATCTGGAGATACCAGGCGCTGAGCCAGTCGTCCGTCTCGAAGGCGTCCGGCTCGGCCACGTGCAGCTGGACCGGCAGGTCGTCGACCTCGGCGTTGGCCGCGATGTCCGAGGTGCCGTGCAGCAGGAGCAGTCCGCGCGCCCGGTGGTCGCCGAGGGCGAGGGTCTGGGCGATGGACGCGCCGAGCGAGAACCCGGCGTACACCAGTCCCCGCTCGGAATACGGGGCGGCGGCCAGCACGGCCCGCTTGAGCAGCTCCTCCCGGCCGATCCCGTCCTGGTGGGCCATGCCCTCCTCGACCGTGTCGAAGGTCCGGCCCTCGTAGAGGTCCGGGGTCCAGACCTGGTGCCCGGCGTCGCGCAGCCGGTCGGCGGCCTGCCGCACCGCGGGCCTCGGGCCGAGGGTCGAGTGAAAGAGCACGATGTTCATGAGGCCATGGTGCCAGCCGGGTGTGACGGCGCGATGCGCGGCGATACCCCGGGCGGGACGGAAGTCACAGGTTCACGGCACGCCGCGGGCGGTTACGTTCGAGGGCATGGAGACGATACTCCGCCCCCTGATCGTGGTCGGCGGCTCCGTCCTGCTGACGCTGGTCATCGGCTGGGCCACCGACCTGTTGCTGCGCAAGGCCGACGGACGGCACCCCGAGACGCCGCTGTGGGGCCTGCTGCGCCGTGCCCGCATCCCGTACCAGGTGATGCTCTGCGCCGCCCTGCTGAGAGGGTCGTACGTCGAGGCGCAGGTGTTCCCCGACCACCGGTCGGCGGTCGGCCGGCTGCTGACGCTGCTGCTGATCGGCTCGGTGGCCTGGCTGGTGATCCGGATCGCCGCCGCCGTCGTCGAGACGTCGTACTCCCGCTACGCGCACGCCCACTCCCAGCGGAACCCCGCCCGGGTCCGCCGGGTGCGCACCCAGGTGTCGCTGATCATGCGGGTGGTCACGGCGGTCGTCGGCGTGGTCGCCGTGGCCTCGATGCTGCTCACCTTCCCCGCCATGCGCGCGGCGGGCGCCTCGCTGCTGGCCTCGGCCGGACTGCTCGGCATCGTGGCCGGTATAGCCGCGCAGTCCACGCTCAGCAACATGTTCGCCGGGTTCCAGATCGCCTTCGGCGACATGGTGCGCATGGGCGACACGGTCGTGGTGGACGGCGAGTGGGGCACCGTCGAGGAGATCACGCTGACGTACCTGACGGTGCGCACCTGGGACGAGCGCCGGATCACCATGCCGGTGTCGTACTTCACCTCCAAGCCGTTCGAGAACTGGTCCCGCGGCACCCCGCAGATGACCGGCACGGTCTTCTGGCACCTCGACCACACGGCGCCCCTGGACCGGATGCGCGAGCGGCTGCGCGACCTGCTCCGCGAGTGCCCGGCCTGGGACGGACGGGACTACAACCTGACGGTCACGGAGACGACCCAGAACACCATGCAGGTGCGGGCGCTGGTGACGGCGAAGGACGCGGACGACATCTGGACGGTGCGGGTCACGGTCCGTGAGGGGATGATCCGCTGGCTGGCCGAGGAGCACCCCTACGCCCTGCCGCGGGTCAACACGGCGGACGCGGCCCTGCGGCCGTCCCGCGACGGCGTCCACCGGCCCCGCCGCTCCTCCGACGGGGGCATGCGCCGCTTCCCGGAGCACCCCACGAAGAGTCTGTGACCGCCGAGCGGCCGGACGTGCTCAGCGCAGGCTGCGCACGTCCAGGTGGCGCAGCACCCGGTCCACGATCTCCGGGTCGGAGCCGGGTTCGCTGCGCGCCGCGAGGATCTCGTGCCGGGCGGCGCTGAGCATCTCGCCCTGGATGCGCCGGACCCGCTTGATCCGCCGCGCCCGCTGCTCCTGCGCCTCCCGGCGCTCCTCGTCCCCGAGGTCGGGGCTGATCCGCACCCCGATGTCGTAGGCGCGGCGCAGCATCTGCTCGGCCAGCTCGTCCGGCAGTTCCTCCACCGCCTCGATCTCCTTGAGCCGCTGCTTGGCCGCCTTGGCCGCCCGCAGGCCCAGCTCCTTCTCGTAGGCCTGCTCCCGCTCGGTGTCCGCCCGTACGCCGAGCCGGCCCACCAGCCAGGGCAGGGTCAGCCCCTGGAGCAGCAGGGTGACCATGATCACCCCGAAGGCGATGAAGATGATCTCCTCCCGGTTCGGGAAGGCAGCGCCGTCCTCCGTCTCCAGCGGGATCGCGAGGGCCAGCGCGACCGAGGCCACGCCGCGCATCCCGGCCCACCACATGACGACGGTCTCCCGCCAGCTCGTCGGGATGTCCTCGTCCTGGTCGCGTCTGGCGTGCAGCCGCTGGGTCAGCCAGGTGGCGGGCAGCAGCCACAGCAGCCGGACCAGGATGACGACGGCGCTGACCGCGGCCGCCCAGCCCAGCAGCTCGGTCCAGCGGCCGGAGGCGGTGCGGATCGCGTTGTGCAGTTCGAGGCCGATCAGCCCGAAGGCCACGCCGGTGACCAGCGTGTCGACGACGTCCCACACGGTGTGCCCGGCGAGCCTGGTCATCACGTCGTCCGCGTCGGAGGCGTACTCGGCGAGGAACATCGCGGTGGTGAGCACGGCGAGCACCCCCGAGCCGTGCAGTTCGTCGGCGGCCACGTAGCTCACGAACGGCACCAGCAGGGTCAGGCCGATCTGGAGCGTCGGGTCCTCCAGGAGGCTCATCAGCTTGTTGGAGCCCCAGCCCAGCGCTAGTCCCACGGCGACGGCGACGACGGCGGACAGCACCAGGTCGAGCCCCGCCTCCCAGGCCGAGAAGGTGCCGCTGACGGCCGCGGCGATGGCCACGTGGTAGAGGACGATCGCCGTGACGTCGTTGAACAGCCCCTCGCCCTCCAGGATGGACACCAGGCGGCGCGGCAGCCCCAGCTGGCCGGCGACGGCGGTCGCCGCGACCGGGTCGGGCGGTGCCACCAGGGCGCCCAGCGCGAAGGCGGCGGCGATCGGCAGCCCCGGGACGATCGCGTGGGCGACGGTGGCCACACAGGCCATGGTGACGAAGACCAGCGCCACCGCCAGCAGGAAGATCGGGCGCTTGTTGGCCGCGAACTGCCGCCAGGAGGTGCGCCGCACGGCCGCGTACAGCAGCGGCGGCAGCAGTGCGGGCAGGATGAGTTCGGGCGGGATGTCGACGTTGGGCACGAAGTCGAGCAGGGCGAGGACGATCCCGAGGACCGTCATCAGGACCGGCGCCGGCAGCCCGAGCCGGGCACCGAGGGGGACGCTCAGCAGGGCCCCGAGCAACAGCATGAACAACAGGGCCAACTGATCCACGGTCACCGCTCCGGTGGGGTCTCGGTATGGGCACGGCGGACCTCAAGCCTGCCACGCCACCCGCCCCACCAGCCTGTTCCGCGCCTCTGGTTACAGGGCGCGCCGCATCGCGCGGTGCGGGATCCCGGCGTCGGGAAACTCGGGTCCGTACGCCACGTACCCCAGCCGCTCGTAGAAACCCAGGGCGTGGGTCTGCGCGTGCAGGTCCACCGCGGTGAGCCCGCGCTCGCGTGCCGCGTCCTCCACGGCCCGCACCAGGGCCGCGCCGACGCCGAGACCGCGGGCCGCCGCGGTCACCGCGAGGCGGCCGAGCGAGCCGACGGCCGGGTCGCCGTCGCCGTTCTTCGCGGCCGCCGCCGCACCGTGCAGGAGCCGGCCGGTGCCCAGGGCCTCGCCGTCCGCCCGGACCGCGAGGACGTGCACGGCGTCCGCGTCGTAGGCGTCGTACTCGATGTCCTCGGGGACCTTCTGCTCGGCGACGAAGACGTCCTTGCGCACCGCGAAGCAGGCCTCCCGGTCGGCCGGGTCCTCGGCGACGCGCACCACGTAGGCGGGTGCCGGGTCCGGGGCGCTCATCCGTAGGTCTCCTCGCGGACCAGGTCGAGGGCCAGCTGGAGGTCCTCGGGGTAGTCGCTGGCGTACTCCACCCAGTCGCCGGTGCCGGGGTGCTCGAAGCCGAGCCGGACCGCGTGCAGCCACTGGCGGGTCAGGTGCAGCCGCTTGCCGAGCGTGGGGTCGGCGCCGTACGTAAGGTCGCCGACGCAGGGGTGGCGGTGGGCGGCCATGTGGACCCGGATCTGGTGGGTGCGGCCGGTCTCCAGCTTCACGTCGAGCAGGGAGGCGGCGCGGAAGGCCTCGATGAGGTCGTAGTGCGTGACGGAGGGCTTGCCCTCGGCGGTGACCGCCCACTTGTAGTCGTGCTGCGGGTGGCGGCCGATGGGGGCGTCGATGGTGCCGCTGGTCGGATCGGGGTGGCCCTGCACGAGCGTGTGGTAGCGCTTGTCGACCGTGCGCTCCTTGAACTGGCGCTTGAGCGAGGTGTACGCGCGCTCCGACTTGGCCACCGCCATCAGGCCGGAGGTACCGACGTCGAGGCGGTGCACGATGCCCTGGCGCTCGGCGGCGCCGGAGGTGGAGATGCGGTACCCGGCGGCGGCCAGTCCGCCGATGACGGTCGGGCCGCTCCAGCCCGGGGACGGGTGGGCCGCGACGCCGACGGGCTTGACGATCACGACCACGTCCTCGTCGTCGTGGACGATCTCCATGCCCTCGACGGGCTCGGCGACGATCTGCACGGGCGCGGGCGCTTGCGGCATCTCGACCTCCAGCCAGGCACCGCCGTGCACCCGCTCGGACTTGCCGACCACCGATCCGTCGACCTGCACCTTGCCCGCCGCGGCGAGCTCCGCGGCCTTGGTACGGGAGAAGCCGAACATGCGGGAGATGGCGGCGTCGACGCGCTCGCCCTCCAGGCCGTCGGGCACGGGCAGGGTGCGGATCTCGGGAATCGTGCTCACCCGTCGAGTATGCCGGACGGGCCGGACACTCCCGAACGCGCGCTCCATGCCTGTGGACGGTCACCGCCCGCGGACGGTCAGTCCTTGTGGACGGTCCCGTCCGGGTCCAGTCCCCGGAAGGAGAGGATCACGATCAGGATGCCGCCGCAGACGATCGCCGAGTCGGCGAGGTTGAAGACGGCGAAGTGCTTGGGCGCGATGAAGTCCACGACCGCGCCCTTGAAGACGCCGGGCGAGCGGAAGATCCGGTCGGTGAGGTTGCCGAGGGCGCCGCCGAGCAGCAGACCGAGCGCGACCGCCCACGGCAGGCTGTAGAGCTTGCGCGCGAGGCGGGCGATCACGACGATCACGGCGGCCGCGATGACCGTGAAGATCACCGTGAAGGCCTCGCCGAAGCCGAAGGCCGCGCCCGCGTTGCGGATGGCCGCGAACCTCAGCCAGTCCCCGATGATCTCGATCGGTTCGTTGTGCTCCAGCTTGGCGACCACGATCATCTTGCTGACCAGGTCGAGCAGGTACGCGAACGCGGCGACCGCGAACAGCACGGCGATCCGCCGCCTGCCCCGGGGCCGCTCCGGAGCGCCCCCCTGATCGGCGTCGGGCCGTTCCTGCCCGTCCCCCGCCGCGTCCGGGGTGTCCGGCGTACCGATGATGCGCTCCGCCTCTGCCACGTGAGTCCCTCAACCTAGGTACCTGACTGAGGACGAGGGTACGGCACACTTTCCGTGCCGTACGTGCTCAGGACCCTTACCCGCGCGCGGTGGCGGCGGATCAGTACCGGCGCTCCTGCTTCTGCTTGCACTCGACGCAGAGGGTCGCCCTCGGGAAGGCCTGCATGCGCGCCTTGCCGATGGGGTTGCCGCAGTTCTCGCACAGGCCGTAGGTGCCCGCGTCCAGGCGTTCCAGGGCGTGCTCGGTCTGGGTGAGCACCTCCCGCGCGGTGGCGGCCAGCGCCAGCTCGTGCTCGCGCGTGATGTTCTTGCTGCCGGTGTCGGCCTCGTCGTCGCCCGCGCCGTCGCCGGAGTCCCGCATCATGCCCTGGAGCGACCGCTCGGCGGAGTCGATCTCGGTGCGCAGCCGGTCGGCCTCCGACTGGAGACCGCCGCGCGCCTCCTCGACCTCTTCCGGGGTCCAGGGCTCCTCACCGGGGCGTACCGCGAGGTCACCGGGGCCCGCGGCGGCGCCGCGGGCCTTGGGAACGGCGGTCTTGGCCGCCGTGGCCGTGCCAGGAGTCTTCTTCGCAACCACCGTCGTGGCTCCCGTCTGCTCCGCGGCCCGCGCCGCGCCCACCTTCTTGGCCGTGCTCTTCTTCGCCGTGCTCTTCTTGGCGGTGCTCTTCTTGGCCGCGGTCTTCTTCTCGGCGCCCGTCGTCCTGCCGGCCGTGGTCTTCTTCGCAGCCGTCTTCTTCGCAGCCGTCTTCTTGGCGGCCGTCTCCTTGGCTGCTGTCTTCTTGGCCGTCGTCTTCTTGGCGGCGGTCTTCTCCGCAGCCGCCTCCGACTGCTCTTCGGCGGTCTTCTTCGCCACCATGGCCGCGGCCCCTTCACATATTGTGATCTTGCGCGCGAATCGTGCTGGGACGATAAATCGACTCGGGTCCCGCGGCAACGGGGCACGCCGCCCGATTCGCCGGCCCGCCGTGCGCCACGCGGCGAGCATGCATGCGTTGTGCCCAGCTCCCCGCCCGGTAATCCGCCCGGACGGCGTCCGGCCGGGCCGCCCGGACGCCGCACGCGCGCCGACGGCATTCGGGTCACACCGGGCCCCGGCGGGGACGCCCGGCGCCCACCGCCGCGGCCCCCGCGAAAACGGGTCGGCCGCTGTCCGCGCGGCGCCGTACACTGGGCGGAGCGAAAAGCGTGGATGGGGACGAGTAGCGGCGTCAGCAGCCCAGAGCGACCCGGGGACGGTGTGAGCCCGGGGGCGAGCGCGACGTGAAGATCACCCCGGAGCCGCCGGAAGAAAGCCGTGACCGACAGGGCGCGGCGAGTAGAACCGGTTCGCGACCCCAATGAGGGGGCTGTCCGGCGCACACGACGCACCGGGGAGCCAAGGAGGGTGGTACCGCGGGAGCACGGCTCTCGTCCCTCCGACGGAAGGCAGCACGTCCGCCGGAGGAAGCTCGTTGAATACGCAGCCGCAGTACCGCCAGGTGCCCGCCCAGGTCGACCTGCCCGCGCTCGAACACGCGGTGCTCGACTTCTGGCGCGAGCAGAAGATCTTCGCCAAGAGCCTGGAGCAGTCCGAGGGCCGCCCCGAGTGGGTGTTCTACGAGGGCCCGCCCACCGCCAACGGCATGCCCGGCGCCCACCACATCGAGGCGCGCGTCTTCAAGGACGTCTTCCCCCGGTTCCGCACGATGCGCGGCTACCACGTGGGCCGCAAGGCCGGCTGGGACTGCCACGGCCTCCCGGTGGAGCTGGCGGTGGAGAAGGAGCTGGGCTTCTCCGGCAAGCAGGACATCGAGGCGTACGGCATCGCCGAGTTCAACGCCAGGTGCCGCGAGTCGGTGACCCGCCACACCGACGCCTTCGAGGAGCTCACGACCCGCATGGGTTACTGGGCCGACCTCCAGGACCCGTACCGCACGATGGACCCCGAGTACATCGAGTCCGTCTGGTGGTCGCTGAAGGAGATCTTCAACAAGGGCCTGCTGGTCCAGGACCACCGCGTCGCCCCCTGGTGCCCCCGCTGCGGCACCGGCCTGTCCGACCACGAGCTGGCGCAGGGCTACGAGACGGTCGTCGACCCGTCCGTCTACGTCCGCTTCCCGCTCACCTCCGGCCCGCTGGCCGGCGAGGCCGCCCTCCTGGTGTGGACGACCACACCCTGGACGCTGGTCTCGAACACCGCCGTGGCAGCGCACCCGGACGTCACCTACGTCGTCGCGACCGACGGCGACGAGAAGGTCGTCGTCGCCGAGCCCCTGGTCGCCAAGGCCCTCGGCGAGGGCTGGGAGACCACCGGGCAGTCCTTCACCGGCGCCGAGATGGAGCGCTGGACGTACCAGCGCCCCTTCGAGCTGGTCGAGTTCCCGGAGCCCGCGCACTACGTCGTCAACGCCGACTACGTCACCACCGAGGACGGCACCGGTCTCGTCCACCAGTCCCCCGCCTTCGGTGAGGACGACCTCAAGGTCTGCCGCGCCTACGGCCTGCCGGTGGTCAACCCGGTCCGCCCCGACGGCACCTTCGAGGAGGACGTCCCGCTGGTCGGCGGCGTCTTCTTCAAGAAGGCCGACGAGAAGCTGACCGAGGACCTGGACTCCCGCGGCCTGCTCTTCCGGCACATCCCGTACGAGCACAGCTACCCGCACTGCTGGCGCTGCCACACCGCGCTGCTGTACTACGCGCAGCCCTCCTGGTACATCCGCACCACGGAGATCAAGGACCGCCTCCTGGAGGAGAACGAGCGGACCAACTGGTTCCCGGACTCCGTCAAGCACGGCCGCTACGGCGACTGGCTGAACAACAACATCGACTGGGCGCTCTCCCGCAACCGCTACTGGGGCACGCCGCTGCCCATCTGGCGCTGCGAGGACGACCACCTCACCTGCGTGGGCTCGCGCGCCGAGCTGACCGGCCTGACCGGCACCGACCTGTCCGGCCTGGACCCGCACCGCCCGTACATCGACGACGTCACCTTCGCGTGCCCGCAGGACGGGTGCGGGAAGACGGCCACCCGCGTGCCCGAGGTGATCGACGCCTGGTACGACTCGGGTTCCATGCCGTTCGCGCAGTGGGGCTACCCGTACAAGAACAAGGAACTGTTCGAGTCCCGCTACCCGGCGCAGTTCATCAGCGAGGCCATCGACCAGACCCGCGGCTGGTTCTACACGCTGATGGCGGTCGGCACCCTGGTCTTCGACAAGTCCTCCTACGAGAACGTCGTCTGCCTCGGCCACATCCTCGCCGAGGACGGCCGCAAGATGTCCAAGCACCTGGGCAACATCCTCCAGCCGATCCCGCTGATGGACCAGCACGGCGCCGACGCGGTCCGCTGGTTCATGGCGGCCGGCGGCTCCCCCTGGGCGGCCCGCCGGGTCGGCCACGGCACGATCCAGGAGGTCGTCCGCAAGACGCTCCTCACGTACTGGAACACGGTCGCCTTCCAGGCCCTGTACGCCCGCACCTCGGGCTGGGCGCCGAGCGAGGCCGACCCGGCCCCGGCGGACCGCCCGGTCCTGGACCGCTGGCTCCTCTCCGAGCTGCACGCGCTGACCGACCAGGTCACCCAGGCGCTGGACGCGTACGACACCCAGCGGGCCGGCAAGCTGCTGTCCGCGTTCGTCGACGACCTGTCCAACTGGTACGTCCGCCGCTCCCGCCGCCGCTTCTGGCAGGGCGACAAGGCCGCGCTGCGCACGCTGCACGAGGTCGTCGAGACGGTGACCAGGCTGATGGCGCCGCTGACCCCGTTCATCACCGAGCGGGTCTGGCAGGACCTGGTCGTGTCCGTCGACCCGGGCGCCCCGGAGTCGGTCCACCTGTCCTCCTGGCCCGAGGCCGACCTCTCGGCGATCGACCCCGAGCTGTCCAGGCAGATGGTCCTGGTCCGCCGTCTGGTCGAGCTGGGCCGTGCCACCCGCGCGGAGTCGGGCGTGAAGACCCGGCAGCCGCTCAGCCGCGCGCTGATCGCGGGCGCCGGCTTCGACACGCTCTCCCCCGAGCTGCACACCCAGATCACGGAGGAGCTGAACGTCGAGTCGCTCGCGTCGCTGAGCGAGGTCGGCGGCTCCCTGGTCGACACGACCGCCAAGGCCAACTTCCGGGCGCTGGGCAAGCGGTTCGGCAAGCGGGTCCAGGACGTGGCGAAGGCCGTCTCGGCGGCGGACGCGGCCGCCCTCTCCCTCGCCCTGCGCGAGGGCACGGCCTCGGTCGAGGTCGACGGCGAGACCGTCACCCTCGCCCCCGACGAGGTGATCATCACCGAGACGCCCCGCGAGGGCTGGTCGGTCGCCTCCGACGCGGGTGCGACGGTGGCACTCGACCTGGAGATCACGGAGGAGCTGCGCCGCGCGGGCCTCGCCCGGGACGCCATCCGCCTGATCCAGGAGGCCCGCAAGAACAGCGGCCTCGACGTCGCCGACCGGATCGCCCTGCGCTGGACGGCCACCGACCCCGCGACGATCGCCGCGCTGACCGGACACTCGGGCCTGATCGCCGACGAGGTCCTCGCCACGGACTTCGCCCAGGGCGAGGCGGACGACACGTACGGGACGCCGTTCACGGACGAGGGCCTGTCCCTGACGTTCCGCCTGCGCAAGCAGTAGCAAGGACGACGACGAGGGCCCGCCTCCCCCTGCCGGGGAGGCGGGCCCTCGTCGTCGTACCACTGGCAGGCGTCGGGCAAAGGGCGGGCCCCGGGTCAGAAACCCGGGGCCCGCCCTGAACGCTGCCGACTGCTACGCCGTACTACCTACCGGACGTCGGTGCGCCGGCTCAGTTGTCGTCCTCGTCGATCAGGAACCCGCGCATCGGCGAGGGCGCCTGCCCCATCGGCGACGGGCCCTGCGGCCGTACCGGCGCCATCGGCTGGGTCATCGCCGGCGACATCTGCTGCTGGCCGCCGCCGTAGGACGGACCGGACTGACCCGGCCCACCGCCCATCGACTGGTTGCCGCCGTAGGACGGGGCACTCGCGCCGGCCGGTGCCATCGAGGGCGCCGGGGACGGCGGCAGAGAGGCCGTCGCGGGCGTACGCGGCGGGGCGAGCGAGTCGTCCGCCTGGGTCTCCAGCTGACGCAGCTGCGACTCCAGGTACGACTTCAGTCGCGTCCGGTACTCGCGCTCGAAGCCGCGCAGGTCCTCGACCTTGCGCTCCAGCGTGGCGCGGGCGGACTCCAGGGAGCCCATCGCGACGCGGTGCTTCTCCTGCGCGTCCCGCTCCAGGGCGTCCGCCTTGGCACGGGCGTCCCGCTCCAGACCCTCGGCACGCGAACGCGCCTCGCCGACGATCTTGTTGGCCTCGGAACGGGCCTCGGCGATCGCCTGGTCGGCGGTCTGCTGGGCCAGCGACAGAACCCGGGCGGCGCTGTCGCCACCGGGGCCGCCCTGACCGGGCATGCCGGGGCCACCGGGACCCTGCGGACCGCCCATGGGGCCGCCCATCGGACCGGGACCCATCTGGCCCTGCATCGGGCCCTGGCCCATCGGCCCGGGACCCTGACCCATCGGGCCGGGACCCTGCGGGCCACCCTGTCCGCCGGGGCCGGCGGGCAGCTGCGGGGCGCCGCTCGGCAGCTGGGGCGGGCCACCCATGGGGCCACCCATCTGCTGCTGCGGCGGGCCCGATATGCCGGCGGGCACCGGAGCGCCGGGACCTCGCATGCCCTGCTGGGGCATACCGCCCTGCTGGGGCATGCCGCCCTGCTGCGGCATCCCACCCTGCTGGGGCATGCCGCCCTGCTGCGGTGGGTGCTGCCCGTGCTGCTGGTCCTGCGGGGGTTCCGGAGGCTTGCGCATGTTCTGTTGGTTCTGCGCGGCCGCACGCGTCGCCGCGGCCAGCTTGGCGCGCAGGTCCTCGTTCTCGCGGAGCAGGCGGGTCAGTTCGGCTTCGACCTCATCGAGGAAGGCATCGACCTCGTCCTCGTCATAGCCTTCTCGGAGGCGGACGGTCGTGAACTGCTTGTTCCGCACGTCCTCGGGGGTCAACGGCATCTCTTCACCTCAACGTTGTCGTCGGCATTCGGCAAGCCCGTATCTCTCTCATCGTTCACAGCCGGCTCACGATGTGGATCAGGATGTAGACGATGATCATCAGTACGAAGAAGGACAGGTCGAGCGCCACGCCCCCGAGACGCAGCGGCGGGATGAACCGCCGCAGAAGCTTCAACGGTGGATCGGTGACAGTGTAGGTGGCCTCCAGAACGACCACCATCGCCTTGCCGGGTTGCCACGAGCGGGCGAACTGGAAGACGTAGTCCATGACCAACCGGAAGATGAGCACGATGAGGAAGCACATCAGCGCGATGTAGACGACATCCAGGACCACGCTCATGACTGGTGCTTCCCTCTCCCCTGAACCATCTCTCGGAACCGTACTCGGATCCGTGTTCTTGCTCTGTACCGGTGGTGCGTCTCAGCTCTGGTTGAAGAACCCGCCCTCTGCGATGCGGGCCTTGTCCTCCGCCGTGACATCGACGTTAGCAGGAGACAGCAGGAACACCTTCTGCGTCACCCGCTCGATACTGCCGTGAAGACCAAACACCAAACCGGCCGCAAAGTCGACAAGTCGCTTCGCATCTGTGTCATCCATCTCAGTGAGATTCATGATCACCGGAGTGCCCTCACGGAAGTGTTCCCCGATGGTACGGGCCTCGTTGTAGGTCCGGGGGTGAAGCGTGGTGATGCGGTAGGGCTCTCGTTCGGACACGACCTTGGGCATGATGACCGGTGCGCTCTTTTCCAGGCTTGCGCGTTCTTGTGTGATGGACGCCACGGGCGCGATCCGCGCCGGGCGCCCGGATTCCGCCGCGAGCGAAGCGGCACGGGGCATCGGCTCGCGCTGCGCGGGCGGTTGCACGACTCGTACCTCTTCGTCCCTTTGGGGCTGATGTGAACCGTGCGACTGATGTGCCGGTTCGTGTCGCCGGTGGTCCCGCTCGGGCTCCGGGTCCAGTTCCGGTTCGAAGTCGTCGTCGGGGTCGAACCCCCGGCCGTCGTAACCATCGTCCTCCACGAGGCCGAGGTAGACCGCCATCTTGCGCATCGCGCCGGCCATGCTCTGAGTCCTCCGCTCTGTGGTGGATCGGCTGACGACTGCCAAGTGCCTGCGATCCACGAGGTCGTTGCGTCCGCCTTTCGGCGGTAATGACCATATTTTCTGCTGTGGTCCGACTTCTTGGCGACGTTACCCGAGCCTGGGGCGGACTCCGAGTACCGCAGTGCCGACGCGTACATGTGTCGCTCCGGCGGCCACGGCCTGTTCGAGGTCCGCACTCATGCCTGCGGAGACCATGTTCGCAGTCGGATGGGCTCGGCGCACGCAGGTCGACAAATCCATGAGGCGCTCGAACGCCGCCTGTTGGCGTCCCGCGTACTCGCCGGTGAGCGGGGCCACCGTCATCAGTCCGTCGAGCCGCAGCCCCTCGGCCCCCGCGACGAGGTCGGCCAACTCCTCGACCCCCGCGGGCGAGACGCCGCCGCGCTCCCCGCGCTCGCTCTCCCCCGCGTCGAGCGCCACCTGGAGGAGGCAGCCCACCTCGCGGCCGGCCCGCACGGCCTCCTTCGACAGGGCCGTGACGAGCCGGGCCCGGTCGATGGACTGCACCACGTCCGCGTACCCGACCACGGAACGCACCTTGTTGGTCTGCAACTGGCCGACGAAATGCCAGGAAAGCGGCAGATCCGCACAGGAGGCGGCCTTCGGTGCGGCGTCCTGGTCGCGGTTCTCGGCGACGTGCCGCACACCGAGTCCGGAGAGAATGCGCACATCGTCCGCCGGATAGGTCTTGGTGACCACGATGAGGGTGACCTCGTCGCGGGGGCGGCCGGCGGCCGCGCAGGCGGCGCTGATGCGCTCCTCCACCTTCGCCAGATTGGCGGCGATTTCGTGCTTACGGTCCGTCATGCCCCATCAGTCCAGCCAGACATAGCTCGCGAGCCGCCCGGTGGTGCGGTCGCGTCGGTACGAGAAGTGGTCCCGCGACTCCCGGGTGCACACCGGCGATCCCACCAGGTCGCGCACCCCGAGCCGTTCGAGCTGCGCGTGCACGCCCGCGGCCACATCGACCGCCGGGGTGCCCCAGCTCGTCTCGGCGTGCGCGGCCGGTTCGGCGGCGGCCACGTCGGTCCGCATCTCCTCGGGTACCTCGTAGCACCGGCCGCACACGGCGGGTCCGGTGCGGGCGACGATCCGGGCGGGGTCCGCGCCGAGTCCGGCCATCGCCCGTACGGCCGCGGGGACGACCCCGGCGACCAGGCCGGGCCGGCCGGCGTGGGCCGCGGCGGCCACGCCGGCGACCGGGTCGGCGAGCAGGACCGGCACGCAGTCGGCGGTGAGGACGGCGAGGGCGAGACCGCGTTCGGCGGTGACGACCGCGTCGACCCGCGTGACCGGGCCGTCTCCCCAGGGACCGTCGACGACGGCGACGTCGGCGCCGTGCACCTGGTTCATCCAGACCACCCGGTCCGGGTCCACGCCCAGCGACTTGGCGGCCAGCTCCCGGTTGGCCTTGACGGCGCCGGGGTCGTCGCCGACCGCGCCGCCGAGGTTGAGCTGCTCGTACGGAACGGCGCTCACTCCGCCCCACCGGTCGGTGAAGCCGAAGTGCGCGCCGTTCACGGTGGAGCGCTGTCCTATCACTTCAGGAAGTCCGGCACGTCCAGTTCCTCGGCCGCGCTGTCCGAGTAGGTCCGCGACGGCGGGACCGGCGGCGGGGAGACCTGCGGCAGGTCGGCGACCGGCTCGGGCGCGGGCGCCTGCTCCGGCTCCTCCTTCGGCTTGACGCTGCCGAGCGAGCCGAAGGACGGGCGGCTGTCGCTCTGCCGCGCCGGGGTGGGCTCCTCGCGCTTGGCCGAGGAGGAGCCGAGGACGTTGTCCCGCTTGGACGGCGGCTGGCCCCCGTCGAAGCCGGCGGCGATCACGGTGACCCGCACCTCGTCGCCGAGCGCGTCGTCGATGACCGCGCCGAAGATGATGTTGGCCTCGGGGTGGGCGGCCTCGCTGACCAGCTGGGCGGCCTCGTTGATCTCGAAGAGGCCGAGGTCGGAACCGCCGGAGATGGAGAGCAGGACGCCCCGGGCGCCGTCGATGGACGCCTCAAGCAGCGGCGAGGAGATCGCCATCTCGGCGGCGGCCACCGCGCGGTCGTCGCCGCGGGCCGAGCCGATGCCCATGAGGGCGGAGCCGGCCTCGGACATGACCGACTTGACGTCGGCGAAGTCCAGGTTGATCAGGCCGGGCGTGGTGATCAGGTCGGTGATGCCCTGCACACCGGAGAGCAGCACCTGGTCGGCGGACTTGAACGCGTCGAGCACGCTGACCTGGCGGTCCGAGATGGACAGCAGCCGGTCGTTGGGGATGACGATGAGGGTGTCGACCTCTTCGCGGAGTTCGGCGATGCCGTCCTCGGCCTGGTTGGCCCGGCGCCGGCCCTCGAAGGTGAAGGGGCGGGTGACCACGCCGATGGTGAGGGCGCCCAGCGAGCGGGCGATGTTGGCCACGACGGGCGCGCCGCCGGTGCCGGTGCCGCCGCCTTCTCCGGCTGTCACGAAGACCATGTCGGCCCCCTTGAGGACCTCCTCGATCTCCTCGCGGTGGTCCTCGGCGGCCTTGCGGCCGACGGCCGGGTTGGCTCCGGCGCCGAGTCCGCGGGTGAGTTCGCGGCCGACGTCGAGCTTGACGTCGGCGTCGCTCATCAACAGCGCCTGCGCGTCGGTGTTGATGGCGATGAACTCGACGCCCTTGAGACCGACCTCGATCATCCGGTTGATGGCATTGACACCACCGCCGCCGACACCGATGACTTTGATGACTGCGAGGTAGTTCTGCGGTGCTGCCACGTCGAAGGCCTCTCGCCTCGAGTTACGTGTCGCCCGGTCACCGAAGCACTGATGCCCCCGCGACCCGACGACTGATGCCGATTGGGACGGTCCGTAGTGCCGACCCGAACCCTAACGCTGAAGTTTAGGGTTACCAGTGTGTCTGTTCCTTGGAGTCTTCTGAACAGGACACTAAGTCGACAAGTGGCGCACGTTCAACGAACACGCCGAACCTCCCGTTTTTCTTTTCACCCTATGTGATCAGCCGTAGCGCTGCCCAGCCAGGGTGCTGGCCTGCACGGATGCCCGTCAACTCGCCGATGACGCGGGGGCGGTGGGAACACTCACGTCGAAGTGCCGCGCCTTGGGCGTCGCTTTCATCAGCGCGGTGAGCGCGCGGGCTTTGTCCGTACCCTGTTCGCCGCTCCCCCACGCCACGGTCCGCTCGCCGCTCAACTCCACTGAGATGTCGTCGTAGGAACGGACCTTGACGAGGCGTGCGTCCCGGGCGACCGCGGCCGGGAGGCGGCCCGCCACCCGTACCGCCTCCCGCACCAGACGGTCGTCGCCGAAGCGGCGCAGACTCGCCCCGGCCGAGCCGGAACGGCCGGGCTCCAATTCAAGTGCCGGCACGCCTTTGGGTGCCCGGGAAACCGTGGCGAATCGGACGCCTTCATCGTCCACTTCCACGAAGTTTTTACCCTTTTGGACAATCAGAACCGGGGTGCGCTCCGTCACTTTCAGTCCGATTCCGTGCGGCCAGGAACGCTCGACGTCGACCTCGTCAATGCGGGGCAATTTCCGGCGCAGTCGCGCCTCGACCGCCTCGGTGTCGATGGAGACCAGGGGTTCACCGGCGGGCACGTCGGCGGCCTCGCGCACCTGCGCGGGGGTGAGAACCCGCGTTCCGGAGACCGACACGCCCTCCACACGGGTCCAGTTCGAGCCGTAGAGCACCCAGACGGTGCCGCCCGCGACAAGGGCGAGAGAGACGGCCGTGATGATGATCGTACGAAGACGGAGCGGGCCGAACCGGCGCGCGCGGGGCGGGCCGGACGACTCCTGCTGGCGTTCCCCGCGCTCGGCGGTGGTCGGTCCGGCCACGCTCCTGCCTTCCGTCAGTCCCTAGCGGTGGGCACGGGCGGCGATCGCCTCGTACACCATGCCGACGAGGAGGTCGTCGGCGTCCCGGCGGCCGAACTCGGCGGCGGCGCGGGACATCTCGTACAGCCGGTGCGGATCGGCGAGCACCGGCAGGACGTTCTGCTGGAGCCACTCCGGCGTCAGTTCCGCGTCGTCGACCAGCAGTCCGCCGCCCGCCTTGACCACCGGCTGGGCGTTGAGCCGCTGTTCGCCGTTGCCGATGGGCAGCGGGACGTAGGCGGCCGGGAGCCCGACGGCGGAGAGTTCGGCGACGGTCATCGCGCCCGCGCGGCAGAGCATCATGTCGGCGGCGGCGTACGCGAGGTCCATCCGGTCCAGATAACTTACCGGGATGTACGGGGGCATTCCCGGCATCTGGTGGACCTGCGGCAGTTCGTTCTTGGGGCCGACCGCGTGCAGGATCTGGATGCCCGCCTGCTGGAGCCAGGGCGCGACCTGCTGGATCACCTCGTTGAGGCGGCGGGCGCCCTGCGAGCCGCCGGTGACCAGCAGGGTCGGCAGGTTGGGGTCGAGCCCGAACATCGCGCGGGCCTCGGGACGGGCGGCGGCCCGGTCCAGGGTGGCGATGGAGCGGCGCAGCGGGATGCCGATGTAGCGGGAGTTGCGCAGCTTGCTGTCGGGGGTGGAGACGGCGACCTGGCTGGCGTAGCGCGAGCCGATCTTGTTCGCCAGGCCGGGGCGGGCGTTGGCCTCGTGCACCACGATCGGCACGCCGAGCCGCTTGGCCGCGAGGTAGGCGGGCAGCGCCACGTAACCGCCGAAGCCGGCCACGGCGTCAGCCTTGGTGCGCTCCAGGATCTGCTCGGTGGCCTTGATGGTCCCGCGCAGCCGGCCCGGGACGGTGATCAGCTCCGGGGTGGGCTTGCGCGGCAGCGGTACGGCCGGGATCAGCGCCAGCTCGTAACCCCGCTCGGGCACCAGGCGGGTCTCCAGGCCGCGTTCCGTGCCCAGGGCCGTGATCCCCACGGTCGGATCCTGCCTGCGCAGGGCGTCCGCGAGGGCGAGCGCGGGCTCGATGTGGCCCGCGGTTCCTCCGCCGGCGAGTACGACATGCACCGAAATTCACCGCTCTCCGGACGAACGCGCCGCCGAGGCACGCCGTCTCATCGTGTTCCAACTCCGGGGGCCCCGCTTGGTTCCGGGACCCCTGGCTCCCCGCTTTCTACCAAAGCGAGGTTGCCGCAACGCAAGCGCCGCCCGCGCACCGGGTTCGTCACGCGCGAAGGCGATCAGCAGTCCGATGGCGAACATGGTCGGCAACAGGGCGGAACCGCCGTAGGAGAACAGCGGGAGCGGGACACCGGCGATCGGCAGCAGCCCGAGGACCGCACCGATGTTGATCACGGCCTGGGCCGTGATCCAGGTGGTCACGCCTCCCGCGGCATACCTCACGAACGGGTCCTCCGTGCGTCCGGCCACGCGGATACCCGCATAGCCTAGAGCCGCGAAGAGGGCGAGCACCGACAGCGTCCCCGCCAGGCCCAGTTCCTCACCGGTGACGGCGAAGATGAAGTCGGTGTGGGCCTCGGGGAGTTGGCCCCATTTCTCCACACTGGCACCGAGACCGGAGCCGAACAGCCCGCCCGAGGCGAGGGCGTAGATGCCGTGCACGGCCTGCCAGCACGAGTCGCCGGGACCCGGGTCGGTGGCACCGAGGCAGTTGAGCCGGGCCATGCGGTTGGGGCTGGTCTTGATGAGGATGAAGCCGAGCAGCGCGGCGACGGACAGCACGCCGGCGAAGAGCCGGGTGGGCGCGCCCGCCAGCCAGAGCAGCCCGAACAGGATCGCCGTCAGGATGATCGCCGTGCCCATGTCGCCGCCGATCATGATCAGCCCGAGCAGCATGAACGCGGCCGGGGCCAGCGGCACCAGCATGTGCTTCCACTGGGTCAGCAGTCTCTTGTCCTGCTTGCGGGCCAGCAGGTCCGCGCCCCAGAGCACCAGGGCCAGCTTGCCGAACTCGCTCGGCTGGATCTGGAAGGAGCCGCCGAGGGCGATCCAGTTCTGGTTGCCGTTGACCGCGACTCCTATCCCCGGCACCTGCACGAGGACCATCAGGAAGACGGCACCGGCGAGGATCGGGTAGGCCAGCGCGCGGTGCAGCTTCACCGGCATCCGCATGGCGGCCACCAGCAGTCCGGCGCCGATCAGGGCCGCCAGGGCCTGCTTGCGGAAGAAGTAGGAGCCGGGCAGGGACAGCTGGAGCGCGGTGACCTGGGAGGCCGAGTAGACCATCACCAGACCGAGCACGGTGATCAGCGCGCTGCCGCCGCAGATCAGGTAGTACGCGGTCAGCGGCCGGTCCCAGGCGCGGCGCAGGCGCAGGTACAGGCGGAGCACCGGGTTCTCGTGCTGCGGCCCCTGCGCCACGGGTCGCTTGACGGCCCGCTGCACGGGCGGACGTCCGGTACGGCTCTGGGGACTACCGGGCATCGCTGCCTCCGCTGTACGTCGGCATGGACCGTCCCACGCGACCTCCCGAGGTCGCCCGGCGCAGGAGGCGGCCGGGTCAGGCGCCGAGTTCGCGAACGGCCTCCGCGAACGCGTCGCCGCGCTTGTTGTAGTTGGTGAACATGTCCATGGAGGCACAGGCGGGGGCCAGCAGGACCGTGTCGCCGGGCCGGGCGAGTCGCTGGGCTTCCTGGACGGCCTGGAGCATCGCCCCAGTGTCGGTCCGGTCGAGGTCGACCACGGGTACTTCGGGGGCGTGTCGCGCCAGGGCTTCGCGGATCAGGGCGCGGTCGGCACCGATGAGGACCGCTCCGCGCAGCCGCTCGGCCGCGCCCGTGACCAGTTCGTCGAAGGTCGCGCCCTTGGCCAGCCCGCCGGCGATCCAGACGATCGACCCGTACGCCGCCAAGGACGCCTCGGCGGCGTGGGTGTTGGTGGCCTTGGAGTCGTCCACGTACGCGACCCCGTCGACGTCGGCGACGTGCGCGATGCGGTGGGCGTCGGGTGTGAAGGCCCGCAGCCCGTCCCGCACGGCCGCGGCGGAGACGCCGAAGGCGCGGGCGAGGCCGGCGGCGGCCAGGGCGTTGGCGATGTTGTGCGGGGCCGGCGGGTCGACGTCCGAGACCTCGGCCAGTTCCTGGGCGTTCTTCTGCCGGTCCTCGACGAAGGCGCGGTCCACCAGGATGCCGTCGACGACGCCGAGTTGGGAGGGGGCCGGGGAGCCGAGGGTGAAGCCGACGGCCCGGCAGCCCTCCTCGACGTCGGCCTCGCGGACCAGGTCCTCGGTGGCCTTGTCGGCCACGTTGTAGACGCAGGCGATCCGATTGCCCTCGTAGATCCGGCCCTTGTCGGCGGCGTAGGCCTCCATGGAGCCGTGCCAGTCGAGGTGGTCGGGGGCGAGGTTGAGCACGACGGCCGAGTGGGCGCGCAGGGAGGGCGCCCAGTGGAGCTGGTAGCTGGACAGCTCCACGGCCAGGACGTCGTACTCCGCGTCGCCGGTGACCGCGTCCAGCAGGGAGACGCCGATGTTGCCGACGGCGGCGGTGCGCAGGCCGGCCGCCTTCAGGATCGACGCCAGCATCTGGACGGTGGTGGTCTTGCCGTTGGTGCCGGTGACCGCGAGCCAGGGGGCGGCTTCGGGGCGGCGCAGGCGCCAGGCCAGTTCGACGTCGCCCCAGACGGGGACGCCGGCCTCGTGGGCCGCGGTGAACAGCGGCTTGTCCGGCTTCCAGCCGGGCGCGGTGACGATCAGCTCGGTGCCCTCGGGCAGGGTCGCTCCGTCGCCGAGGCGCACGGTGACGCCGAGCGCCTCCAGGTCCGCCGCCTGCGCCCGCGCGCGCTCGTCGTCGCCGTCGTTGACGACGGTGACGCGCGCGCCGAGCCCGTGCAGGACCTTGGCGGCCGGGACGCCGGAGACGCCGAGGCCGGCGACGGTGACGTGCTTGCCCTTGAAGTCGAAAGGCACCGAGGAGTCGGTCACTTGTCCGCTGCCCATCCCGCGTAGAAGAGGCCCAGTCCGACGATCACACAGATGCCCTGGATGATCCAGAAGCGGACCACCACAAGGACCTCGGACCAGCCTTTGAGTTCGAAGTGGTGCTGGAGTGGCGCCATCCGGAAGACCCGCTTGCCGGTCAGGCGGAAGGAGCCGACCTGGATGACCACCGACATGGTGATCAGGACGAACAGGCCGCCGAGGATGGCCATCAGCAGCTCGGTGCGCGAGCAGATCGCCAGACCCGCGAGCACACCGCCGAGTGCGAGCGAACCGGTGTCGCCCATGAAGATCTTGGCCGGCGAGGTGTTCCACCACAGGAAGCCGAGGCAGGCGCCCATCAGCGCGGACGCGACCACGGCGAGGTCGAGGGGGTCTCTCACCTCGTAGCAGGCGCCCGGGTTGGTCAGGGTCAGCGCGTTGGCGCAGGACTCCTGGAACTGCCAGACGCCGATGAAGGTGTAGGCACCGAAGACCAGGACGGAGGCGCCGGTGGCCAGGCCGTCCAGGCCGTCGGTCAGGTTCACGCCGTTCGACATCGCGAGGATCATGAACAGCGCCCAGATGACGAACAGCACCGGGCCGATCGACCAGCCGAAGTCGGTGATGAACGACAGCTTGGTCGAGGCCGGGGTGTTGCCGCGGTTGTCCGCGAACTGCAGCGACAGCACCGCGAAGCCGATGCCGACGATCAACTGGCCGGCCATCTTCGCCTTGGCCCGCAGGCCCAGCGACCGCCTCTTGACGATCTTGATGTAGTCGTCGAGGAAGCCGACCAGGCCCATGCCCACCATCAGGCCGAGCACCAGCAGACCCGAGAAGGTCGGCCCCGCGTCGGTGTCGGGGTCCAGGTAGCTGGTGATCACCTTGGCCAGGAAGTAGGCGGCGACCGTGGCGAAGATGAAGGCGATACCGCCCATCGTCGGCGTACCGCGCTTGCTGGCGTGCTCGCGCGGTCCGTCGTCGCGGATGTACTGGCCGTAGCCCTTGCGGGCCAGGAGCTTGATCAGCAGCGGGGTGCCGACCAGCGTCAGGAAGAGGCCAATGACGCCCGCGAACAGGATCTGCTTCATCATCGGGCGGCAACCTCACCCTCGGCACCGGTCTCGAGCAGCGCCGCGGCGACACTCTCCAGACCCACCGAACGGGACGCCTTCACGAGCACGACGTCCCCCGGGCGCAACTCGCTGCGCAACAGGTCGACCGCCGCCTGTGCGTCGGACACGTGCACCGACTCCTCACCCCACGAACCCTCGTTATATGCGCCCAGTTGCAGCCATTGGGCTTCCCTGCCCCCGACCGCGACGAGCTTGCTGACGTTGAGCCGGACGGCGAGCCGCCCGACCGCGTCGTGCTCGGCGAGCGCCTCGTCCCCGAGCTCGGCCATCTTGCCGAGCACCGCCCACGTACGGCGCCCCTTGCCGATGGCCACCAGCGCGCGCAGCGCGGCTTTCATGGACTCGGGGTTCGCGTTGTAGGCGTCGTTGACGACCGTCACGCCGTCCGGGCGCTCGGTGACCTCCATCCGCCAGCGGGAGAGGGAGTCCGCTTCGGAGAGCGCGGTGGCGATCTCGTCTGCGGACATGCCCAACTCGTGGGCGACGGCGGCCGCGGCGAGCGCGTTCGACACGTGGTGCTCACCGTACAGGCGCATGGTCACATCGCTTGCACCGGAGGGTGTGTGAAGCCTGAACGAAGGCTGTCCGGTGTCCGTGAGTCGCACGTTCTCGGCGCGAACGTCCGCTTCGTCGGACTCTCCGAAAAGGATCACCTTCGCCTTCGTTCGGGAGGCCATGGCCCGTACGAGGGGGTCGTCCGCGTTGAGGATCGCGGTACCGCCCTCCTCGGCCGGCGGCAGCGCCTCGACGAGTTCGCCCTTGGCCTGGGCGATCTGCTCCCGGCCGCCGAACTCGCCGATGTGCGCGGAGCCGACGTTGAGGACGAGGCCGACCTTCGGCGGGGTCAGCTCGCAGAGGTACCGGATGTGGCCGATGCCGCGGGCGCCCATCTCCAGGACGAGGAACCTGGTCTCCTCGGTGGCGGTGAGCGCGGTGAGCGGCAGCCCGATCTCGTTGTTGAGGGAGCCGGGCGTGAAGACCGTGGGCGCCTTGCGGCGCAGCACCTGGGCGATGAGGTCCTTGGTGCTGGTCTTGCCGGCGGACCCGGTGAGGGCGACGAGCGTGGTGCCGAGACGGTGCACGACGTGCCGGGCGAGGGCGCCGAGGGCGGCCTGGACGTCGTCCACGACGATCGCGGGCACGCCGACGGGGCGGGAGCCGAGCACGGCCACCGCCCCCGCCTCGACGACCGCGGCGGCGAAGTCGTGGCCGTCCACCCGTTCGCCGACGAAGGCGACGAAGAGGCTGCCCGGCCCGGCTTCCCGGGAGTCCCGGACGACGGGGCCGGTGACCTGCGCGGACGCGTCCGGTATGTCGTGCATCCGCCCGCCGACGACTTCTGCGATCTCGGCGAGAGAGAGGGTGATCACAAGTTCGTCCCCTGGATCATCTGGGTCATTCGGGATCTCATCCCTGGGTCTTCTTGATGGCTTCGCGCAACACCTGGCGGTCGTCGAAGGGACGGACCACCCCGGCGATGTCCTGGCCCTGCTCGTGGCCCTTGCCCGCCACCAGCACCGTGTCGCCGGGCTCGGCCCGGGCGACGGCGGCGGCGATCGCGGCGGCCCGGTCCTCGAAGACCTGCACCTCGCCGCGCTCGTGGGCAGGCACGGAGGCCGCGCCCTGGAGCATGGTGGCGAGGATCGCGAGGGGGTCCTCGGAGCGGGGGTTGTCGGAGGTCAGTACGGCCGTGTCGGCGAACCGGGCCACGGCGGCGCCCATCGGCTCGCGCTTGGTGGTGTCCCGGTCGCCGCCGCAGCCGAGCACGGCGTGCAGCTTGCCCTCGGTCACCTTGCGCAGGGCGCGCAGGACCGACTCGACGGCGTCGGTCTTGTGGGCGTAGTCGACCACCGCGAAGTACGGCTGGCCCTCGTCCACGCGCTCCAGGCGGCCGGGCACCCCGGGCACCGCGGCGACGCCGTCGGCGGCGGTCTGCGGGTCCAGGCCCGCGGCGGCGAGGGCGACGATCGCGGCGAGGGTGTTCGCCACGTTGAAGGGTCCGGCCAGCGGCGACTTGGCGGTGACGCGCTCACCCTTGGGCCCGAGCACGGTGAACGTGGAGTCCAGCGGGCCGACCTCGACCTCGTCGGCGCGCCAGTCCGCGTCGGGGTGGCCCTCGGCGGAGTAGGTGACGACCGGGACGGTGGCCTCGTTCGCGAGGCGGCGCCCGTACTCGTCGTCCACGTTGACCACGCCGAGCTTGCTGCGCAGTGGCGTGAACAGCTGCGCCTTGGCCTGGAAGTAGTCCTCCATGCCGGAGTGGAACTCCATGTGCTCCGGGCTGAGGTTGGTGAAGACCGCGATGTCGAAGACGCAGGCGTCCACGCGGCCGAGCACCAGGGCGTGGCTGGAGACCTCCATGGCGACCGCCTCGGTGCCGCGCTCGCGCATCACCGCGAACAGGGCCTGGAGGTCGGTGGCCTCGGGCGTGGTCCGCTCGGACTTGATGCGCTCGTCGCCGATGCGCATCTCGACCGTGCCGATGAGCCCGGTGGACTTCGCCGTGCGCAGACCGCCCTCGACGAGGTAGGCCGTGGTGGTCTTGCCGGAGGTGCCGGTGATGCCGATCTGGAGCAGGTCGCGGCCGGGGTGGCCGTAGATCGTGGCCGCCAGCTCCCCCATCCGCGCCCGCGGGTCGTCGACGACGAGCGCCGGCAGGCCGGCGGCGGCGACGCGCTCGGCGCCGGACGGGTCGGTCAGCACGGCGACGGCGCCGAGGCCCTCGGCCTGGGTGGCGAAGTCGGCGCCGTGCAGGCGGGCACCGGGCAGGGCGGCGTACAGGTCACCGGGGCGGACGGCGCGGGAGTCATGGGTGATGCCCGTGACTCCGGCGGTGCTGTCCGGCGCGGCGACACCCAGCTGATCGGCGAGTTCCGCGAGGGGTGTGGCGGAGATCCGCACCGGCCGGGGCGGTCCCGGGTATGTCACGGGTTGGCCCTTCTGGGTGGTTTGGGACTGATCAGGGTGTGGCACGGCGGTGAGCGTACCGGGCGTACCGGCTTCCGGGCGAAGTGAGGGCTCGGGGCTGCTCTGGTTCCCGGGGTCGGGGGTGATCGTTGTCACGGGTGGTTCCTGGTGGCTCGGTACTGAATCGACGCTGGCTCGGTACTGGCCCGATGGGGGTCAGGGCTTGAAGGTGACCGGGAGTCTCGCGGGGGCGGCCCCGGTCGGGGGGATCTGAAGGGTCTTCAGGGCGAACTCCATGACCTGCTTGTAGATGGGTCCGCAGATCTGGCCGCCGAAGTAGCTGCCCTCGGTGGCGTTCTGGATGGCGCAGTAGACGGTGACGCGGGGTTTGTCGGAGGGTGCGAACCCGGCGAACGACGAGGTGTAGCCCCGGTACTTGCCGGTGTCCGGATCCACTCGGTTGGCCGTGCCGGTCTTGCCCGCCACGCGGTAGGCGGGGATGCGGGCCTTGGTGCCGGTGCCCTCCTCGTCGTCGACGACGGACTCCAGCATCTGCGAGAGGGTCTTCGCGGTCTTCTCGCTGATCACACGGCGCTTCTCGGGCTCCGGGGACGGTGCGAAGCGTCCGTCGGCGTCCTTGGTGCCGCGTACGAGGGTGGGTTCGACGCGGACGCCGCCGTTGGCGATGGTCGAGTACACGGAGGCCGCCTGGAGCGCGTTCAGGGAGACGCCCTGGCCGAAAGGGATCGTGTACTGCTGCGACGTCGACCACTGCTCGGGCGGCGCCAGGATGCCCTTGGTCTCGCCGGGGAAGCCGAGGCCGGTGTAGCCGCCCAGGCCGAACTTGCGCAGGTAGGAGTAGAGCACCTTGTTGGCCTCGGCCTGGGTCTTGCCCAGCTCGCCGGTGGCCATGATGGTGCCGATGTTGCTGGACTTGGCGAGCACGCCGTTGAGCGTGAGGTACCAGGTCGGGTGGTCGATGTCGTCCTTGAAGAGCCGGTCGCCGCGCTTGAGGCGGTTGGGGACGGTGATGTGGGTGCCCGGGGTGGCGGCCTCCTCCTCCAGTACGGCCGCCATCGACAGCACCTTGGCGGTGGAACCGGGTTCGAAGGCGTCCTGGAGGGCGGCGTTGCCCAGCGCGTTCGGGTCGGCGTGGGCGAGGTCGCCCGGGTCGAAGCCCGGCGAGTTGGCCATGGCGAGGATCTCGCCGGTGGCGGTGTCCTGGACGATGACGTAGCCGCCGTCCGCCTTGGACTTCTCCACCTGCTCGCTGATGGCGTCCTGCGCGGCCCACTGGATGTCGCGGTCGATGGTCAGCTCGACGTCGCTGCCGGGCACGGCCGGTGTCTCGGTGGAGCCGGCGGTGGGGACCTGGCGGCCGCCGGACTGCGCGTAGCGGATCTTGCCGTCCTCGCCCGCCAGCGTCTTGTCCAGCTGCCGCTCCAGGCCGCCGCCGCCCTTGCCGTCGGCGCCGACCCAGCCCAGGACGCCGGCGGCCAGGTCGCCGCCCGGGTAGACGCGCTTGCTGCTGGGGTCGGCGAAGACCCCCGCGAGGGCGTTGACCACGGACTTGTCCGTCTCCGCCTTCGTGGTGAGCGCGGACTTCAGGTCCTTGATCTGGTTCCAGACCTGCGGGGTCTGCCGACGGGCGAGGCGGACGTAGCGCAGCTCCTTGTTCGCGGGGCGCAGCCGCTCGACCAGGTCCTCCTGCTCCTGGCCGAGGATGGGCGCGAGGAGCGCCGCCGCCTGCTCGGGCCCGTCGGCGACCTTCAGCTCCTCGCGGGTGAACATCGTGGGGTCGGCGGTGATGTCGTAGGAGTCCACGGTCGTCGCGAGGGCGACGCCGTTGCGGTCGGTGATGCCACCGCGCTCGGCGGGCAGGGTGTGGACCACGTAGCGGTTCTGCTCGGCCTTGGCGGAGTAGGTGCCGGCGTCGACGGCCTGCACCTGGAGGAGCCGTACGACGAAGGCGGCCAGCACGAGGGTCAGCGCGAGGCCGATCATCCTGAGCCGCGGCCGGGGGCTGCCCAGCCGGATGGTGCGGGGCGCGGCGGGCCGGGGCGGGCCGGGGCGGCGGGCGGGCCTGGCGCCCGGGCCGGGCTGCCGCCGTCCGCCGGGACGGACGGGCCTCGCGGGTCCGGGCACACGGCGGCGCGGCGGTTCCCTGTCGGACACTTCCGTCACCTGCCGGGAGTCGGGGTCGGAGTCGGGCTCGGGGTGGAGGTCGCCGCCGCGGTGGGGCCGGCGGGCGTGGCGGCGGGGGCCGGGGGCGGCTGGGTGCCGACGGGCGAGGGGGTGGCCGTGGGCACGCCGCCGGGCGGCGCGGTCAGCGCCTCGGGGGCGAGGACCAGCGGGGTGGTCCCGGTCGGCGCGGCGCTGGGCGAGCCCTTGACGGTGCCGTCGGGACCGAGGAAGGCGGGGTCGCCGCCGGGGACCATGCCCAGTTCGCGGGCGCGGCGCTGGAGGGCCCGGGGGGCGGAGTAGGCGTCGATGTCGCGCTGGAGTGCCTGTTCCTCGTCGGTGAGGCTCTTGGTCTCCTGTTTGAGGTCGTCCAGCTGGAAGGAGCCCTCGCTCAGGGCGGAGTTCAGTACCAGAAGCCCGATGAGGCCGCCGCCGAGGAGGAGGACGACGAGGAGGACGAAGGGCGCCCGGGCCGCCTGGCCGCGGCCGCCGCCGGGCGGGAGGAGCCGGGCCAGCCGGGCCGCCCGCCCCTTCAGTTCGGGTTTCCTGCTCACTGACCCTCCCCCTCGGCCCGGGCGGACCGTCCGCCCCCGTGCCTGGCCTGCCTCGCTCGCTTCACCCGATGGACTCCCTGATGCGCTCGGCGCCGCGCAGCCGCGCCGGAGCCGCCCGCCGGTTCTCGGCGATCTCCTCCTCGGTGGGAAGTTCGGCACCGCGCGTGAGCAGCTTGAGCCGGGGCGCGTAGCGTTCGGGGACCACCGGGAGACCGGGCGGCGCGGTGTTGGCCGCACCGGCCGCGAAGACCTGCTTGACCAGCCGGTCCTCCAGGGACTGGTAGGAGAGCACTGCGATCCGCCCGCCCACCGCGATCGCCTCCACGGCGGCCGGGATCGCCCGCTCCAGGACGGACAGCTCGCCGTTGACCTCGATGCGCAGGGCCTGGAAGGTGCGCTTGGCCGGGTTGCCGCCGGTGCGCTTGGCGGCCTGCGGGAGGGCGGCGCGGATCAGCTCCACGAGCCGGGCGCTGTTGGTGAACGGCTCCTTCTCGCGCTCGCGCACGACCGCGGACACGATCCGCTTGGCCTGCTTCTCCTCGCCGTACGCCCGCAGGATGCGGACGAGTTCGCCGGGCGGATAGGTGTTGAGGACCTCGGCGGCGCTCATGCCGGACGTCTGGTCCATGCGCATGTCGAGCGGGGCGTCCTGGGCGTAGGCGAAGCCGCGGTCCGCCTCGTCGAGTTGCATGGAGGAGACGCCGAGGTCGAACAGGACGCCCTGGACGCGCGGGACGCCGAGCCGGTCGAGTACGTCGGGCAGCTCGTCGTAGACGGCGTGCACGAGGGTGGCGCGGTCGCCGTACGGGGCGAGCCGCTCGCCGGACAGGCGCAGGGCCTCCTTGTCCCGGTCGAGCGCGACGAGCCGGGCCTCGGGGAAGCGTTCGAGCAGCGCCTCGCTGTGCCCGCCGAGTCCCAGTGTGCAGTCGACGACCACGGCCCCCGGCTCCTTCAGGGCGGGCGCCAGCAGGTCCAGACACCGCTGGAGCATCACCGGGACGTGTCGACTCTGGCTCAAGTGGGGCGGCCTCTCAGGTCCGGCGCGGCGTCACGCACCGCCGGGTCCCCTCCCGCTCGCTCGTGAAGGGGAGCCCCGCCGGCGCCGGAGGCGTCGGCCGGCCGGGAGCGGGAGGAGGCCGAGCCGTACGTACGCGCCGCGCACGTGGGGAGAACTGGCGGGGCGTCGCCCAGGTCTCCGGGGAATTCAGTCCAGCAGGGAGAGCCTCGCCTCCCGCTTCGCGTCACTTTAGTCCACCCTGTCGCCCGGTCAATCAACCGGCCTGCGCGTCGCGGACGCCGCCGGACGGCGCGAATCGGCGCGGGTCGGTACTTCACTCGCACGGAGGCACCCGTACGGGCCTGTGGAGTGGCTCACAACAAGCCTCGTTGACGTTCTTTGTCCCTCTTCACAGCGGGCCTGGCCCATCGGTGACCAGTAACGTCATGGATATGACGACTTCTGCATCGGTTCCCGCAGGCTCCGCCACCGACCGGCTCGTCGAGGCCAACGCGCGCTACGCCGCCGAGTTCTCCGACGCCGAACTGGCGGGCCGCCCCGCACTCCACACCGCCGTCGTGGCCTGCATGGACGCGCGCCTGGACGTGACCGCCGCACTCGGTCTGCGCAACGGCGACTGCCACGTCATCCGCAACGCCGGCGGCGCCGTCACCGACGACGTGATCCGGTCCCTCGCCATCAGCCAGCGGGCGCTCGGCACCACCGGCGTGGTCCTCGTGCACCACACGGCGTGCGGCATGGAGACCCTCACCGAGGACTTCCGGCACGAGCTGGAGCTGGAGGTCGGCCAGCGTCCCGTCTGGGCGGTCGAGTCCTTCCAGGACGTCGACCAGGACGTGCGCCAGTCGATCGAACGGGTGCGCACCTCGCCGTTCCTGCCGCACACCGACGACGTACGTGGTTTCGTCTACGACGTGAAGACGGGACTGCTGCGCGAGATCGTCCCCGCCTGATCCAAGCCCCGCAAAGGCCGCAAGGCATGACAAAGCGCGGCCAGTTGTCCACAGGCGAGTGACACGAATCGGTAACGGCGGCAAGAATGCGGGAAGTGGTGTCGCGCGGAACTTTTTCCGCGCGGTGTCCGTGATTCGGGGTGGGCCGGTCCGCGCGGTGCGGGACCGGCCCGGCAAGTTGGGGTACCCCCGCTTCCCGGGAAGCGCGGGGAAAGGCCGAGGAGGGCCGGGTGACGACCTTTGACGACCAGGCGAGCCATGGAGGCAGCCCCGACCGGGCGTACGCGCGGGTGGGGGACGATCTGACCGCTGTCGTCGAGCGGGTGCGTGGTTCGGTCGAGGAGGTGATCGAGGGCAAGCCCGAGGTCGTGCGGCTCTCACTGACCGTGCTGCTCGCCGAGGGGCACCTGCTGATCGAGGACGTCCCGGGAGTCGGCAAGACCATGCTGGCCAAGGCGCTGGCGCGGTCCATCGACTGCTCCGTGCGCCGGATCCAGTTCACGCCGGACCTGCTGCCCTCCGACATCACCGGAGTCTCCATCTGGGACCAGCAGCGGCGGGACTTCGAGTTCAAGCCCGGCGCGATCTTCGCGCAGGTGGTGATCGGCGACGAGATCAACCGCGCCTCGCCGAAGACGCAGTCGGCGCTCCTGGAGTCGATGGAGGAGCGCCAGGTCACCATCGACGGCCAGACCTACGAGCTGCCCAGCCCCTTCATGGTGGTGGCCACGCAGAACCCGGTCGAGATGGAGGGCACCTACCCGCTGCCCGAGGCCCAGCGCGACCGTTTCATGGCCCGGGTCTCGATCGGCTATCCCAGCCCGGAGGCCGAGCTGGAGATGCTCGACGTGCACGGCGGGGTGAACCCGCTGGACGACCTCCAGCCGGTGGCGCACGCCGACGAGATCCTCAAGCTGATCGAGGCCGTCCGCGGCGTCCACGTCGCGGAGCCGGTCCGCAGGTACGCCGTGGACCTGGTCGCGGCCACCAGGAACCACCCCGATCTCAGACTCGGCGCCTCGCCGCGTGCCACGCTGCATCTGCTGCGCGCGGCGAAGGCGTCCGCCGCCCTGAGCGGCCGGGACTACGCGCTGCCGGACGACGTGCAGGCCCTCGCGGTCGCGGTCCTGGCCCACCGCCTGCTGCCGACCGCCCAGGCCCAGCTCAACCGCCGCAGCGCCGAACAGGTCGTCCAGGAGATCCTCCAGCGCACCCCGGTCCCCGCGGCGCCCCAGCAGCAGACCGGCTTCGGCGTGGGCCGCGGCACACCGGCATACCCCCAGCAGCCGCCGCGGAGGCTCTGATGGACGCCGGGGGGACGGACCGGTCGCACGACGACCGGGGCGAGAGCGGCGGGATCCGCACCGCCCTGACCGGTCTGACCACCCGCGGCCGCTCCTTCCTGGCCGCCGGAATCGCCGCCGCGGTCTGCGCCTACGTCCTCGGGCAGAGCGACCTGCTGCGGGTCGGGCTGCTGCTGAGTGTGCTGCCCCTGGTCTGCGCGGCCGTGCTGTACCGCACGCGCTACCGGGTGGCGGGCAGCCGCCGACTCTCCCCCGAGCGGGTGCCCGCGGGCAGCGAGGCCCGGGTGCACCTGCGCGTCGACAACGTCTCGCGGATGCCCACGGGGCTGCTGATGCTCCAGGACCGGGTGCCCTACGTACTGGGCCCCCGGCCCCGCTTCGTGCTCGACCGGGTGGAGCCGAGCGGTCGCCGCGAGGTGTCCTACCGGGTCCGCTCCGACCTGCGCGGCCGCTATCCGCTGGGCCCGCTGCAACTGCGGCTGACCGACCCGTTCGGACTGTGCGAGCTGACCCGGTCCTTCTCCACGTACGACACCCTGACCGTGATCCCGCGCGTGGAGGCGCTGCCACCGGTGCGGCTCAGCGGCGAGGCGAAGGGGTACGGCGAGGGACGGCAGCGCACGCTCGCGCTGGCGGGCGACGACGACGTGATCCCGCGCGGGTACCGCCACGGCGACGACCTGCGCCGCGTGCACTGGCGCTCCACCGCGCGCTACGGCGAGCTGATGGTGCGCCGCGAGGAGCAGCCGCAGCGCGCCCGCTGCACGGTGCTCCTCGACACCCGGGGCCTGGCCTACGAGGGCGCGGGCCCCGACTCGCCGTTCGAGTGGGCGGTGTCGGGCGCGGCCTCCGTGCTGGTGCACATGCTGGAGCGGGGCTTCTCCGTCCGGCTGCTCACCGACACCGGCACCTCGGTGCCGGGCGAGGGCACCGACGGCTTCGCGGGCGCGAGCCAGGGCACGGCCGACGCGGCCGGGCTGATGATGGACACCCTCGCGGTGATCGACCACTCCGACGGCACGAGCCTGTCCCCCGCCTACGACCTGCTGCGCGGCGGGAACGAGGGGCTGCTGGTGGCGTTCTTCGGCGACCTCGACGAGGAGCAGGCCGCGGTGGCCGCCAGGATGCGGCAGCGCAGCGGCGGCGCGGTCGCCTTCGTCCTGGACAGCGGGGCCTGGGCGCGGGGACCGGCCGACGTGCCCGGTCCGCCGGACAGGAGCGAGGAGCGGCTGCGGATGCTGCGCGAGGCCGGCTGGACCGCCGTGAGCGTTCCGTACGGCGCCACCCTGGAGGAGCTGTGGCGCCTGGCGGACCGGGAACGCACCGCCGTCGCGGCGGCGGCCGGCGGGGAGGGGACGCGATGAGCGGGCGGGCGCGGCTGGCGGTGTGCGCGTGGGCGGCCACCCTGATGGCGGCGTGCGCGCTGCTGCCGCTGGTCGAACCGGCGACCTGGATCCTGCAGGCCGCGGTCCTGCTGGCGGTGCAGGCCGTGGTGGGTGCGGTGGCGCGGCGGGTGCCGCTGGCGCGCCCGCTGACCATCGCCGCGCAGGCCCTGGTCACGCTGCTGCTCCTGACCCTGGTCTTCGCCCGGCAGCAGGCGTTCGCGGGGCTGATCCCCGGCCCGCAGGCCATCCAGCGCTTCGGCGACCTGCTGCGACAGGGCGGCGACGACATCGCCCGGTACGCCATCCCGGCGCCGTTGGAGTCCGACGGCATCCGGCTGATGCTGGTCGGCGGTGTCCTGGTGATCGGGCTGCTGGTGGACACCCTCGCGGTGACCTTCCGCAGCGCCGCGCCGGCCGGCCTGCCGCTGCTCGCGCTGTATTCGGTGGCCGCGGGGCTCTCCGAGGGCGGCGCCGACTGGCTGTGGTTCCTGGTGGCGGCGGTCGGCTATCTGACGCTGCTGCTGGCGGAGGGGCGGGACCGGCTCTCGCAGTGGGGCCGGGTCTTCGGCGGTGCGGCGCGCGCCCCGGGCGCCGAGCAGGGCGGCGCTGTCGCCCCGGTCCGCACCGGACGGCGGATCGGCGCGTTCGCTCTGGGCATCGCCCTGGTGGTGCCGCTCGCCCTGCCCGCTATGAACGGCGGGCTGCTGGACAGCGCCCGGACGGGCGTCGGCTCCGGGACCGGTGGCGGCGGCACGATCTCGGCGGTGAACCCGCTGGTCTCCCTGCGGGACAGTCTCAACGTCGACGAGAACCGGCAGGTGCTCTCCGTCCAGACGGACTCGAACGACCTGTCCGACCTCTACCTGCGCATCGTGTCCCTGGACGACTTCGACGGCACCACCTGGAAACCGTCCAAGCGGCAGATCACCGGCGTGCCGGACGGCTCGTTCCCCACCCCCGTCGGCCTCGGCCCCGACGTCCGGCGCAGCGAGACCCGGACCTTCATCTCGGCCGCCGACTGGTACGCGCAGGACTGGCTGCCGATGCCGTACCCGCCCACCGGCGTGCGCGTCGCGGGGAACTGGCGGTACGAACCGGTCGGCATGACCCTGGTCGGCGACCACGGCCAGAACACCCGCGGGCTGAAGTACGAGGTGCGCAGCCTGAACGTGCAGCCGACGGCGGAGCAGCTCGCCGCCGCGCCGCCGCCGTCGACCGCGCTGAAGCGCGAGTACACGCGGTTGCCGGACTCGCTGCCCGAGCTGGTCTCCAGGACCGCCCGCGAGGTCACCGCGGGCGCGGCGAACCCCTACGAGCAGGCGGTCAGGCTCCAGGAGTACTTCGCGGTCAACGGCGGTTTCGAGTACGACACCGAGGTCAGCGTCGGCAGTGGCTCGGAGGCGATCGCCCGGTTCCTGAGGGACAAGGAGGGCTTCTGCGTCCACTTCTCCTTCGCCATGGCGGCGATGGCCCGCTCCCTGGGCATTCCGGCCAGGGTCGCGGTGGGCTTCGCGCCGGGCTCTCCGCAGGCGGACGGTTCGGTGTCGGTGGGGCTGCGGGACGCGCACGCCTGGCCCGAGGTGTACTTCGAGGGCGTGGGCTGGACCCGCTTCGAGCCGACGCCGACGCGCGGCTCGACCCCGTCGTACACCGTGCCGGACACGCCGGGCAGTTCGGTGCCGGACCCGGCCCTTCCGTCGCAGGACAGCGAGACGGAGCCGTCGGCGGCGCCGTCGACGAGCGAGAGCTGCTCGGCGCAGGACAAGAAGCTGGACGCCTGCGACACCGAGTCCGCGCTGCCCGTGCCCGTCTCGGACGGCGGCGGCCCGAAGTGGTACGAGGCGCCGGCCTGGGCGCTGGCCGGTCTCCTGGTGCTGCTGATCCCGCTGTCGCCGATGCTGTGGCGGCTGCGTACCCGGGCCAGGCGGCTGGGGGCGCACGGCCGCGCCGACGCGGACGCGGGTCCGCACACCCTGGCGGTCTGGCAGGAGCTGGCCGATTCGGCGTGGGACCACGGGATCCCGCCGGAGGAATCGCAGACGCCCCGCAAGGCGGCGGCCCGGATCGTCCGGCTGGGCCGGCTCGATCCGACGGCCGCGGCGGCGGTGCACCGGGTCGCGGACGCGGTGGAGCAGGTGCTCTACGCGCCGCGACCGCGCCTGACGGCGGGGCTCGCCGAGGACGTCCGGCTCGCGACGGCCGGTCTGCGGGCGGCGGTCGGCCGCCGCACGCGGCTGCGCGCACGGATCGCCCCGCGTTCGGCCGTACGGGTGGCCTGGGCGCTCTCGGACCGGTGGACGGCTCTGAAACGGCGGGCCGCTGCGGCGCGGCCGGCGCTGCGGAAGACGACGGGACAGCAGGGCTGAGGGAGAGGCGCCGGGGCGGCGCGGGCCGTGCGGGGAGACCGCCGGCCGCACGCGGGGACACGTGAGGGGGTGACCACCCGGTCGGTGGTCACCCCCTCACGCGAATGTCCTGGTGAGCGGTTGCCCGGACGCGCTACTGGCCGCCCTGCTGCTCATCCCTGCGGCGCTGCCAGCGCTCGTCGATGCGGTCCATCATCGAGCGTTTCTGGCGTTGCTGGCGGCCCGCGGTCTGTGGTCCGGCAGCCGGCTGCTCGCCCGGCTTGGGGGCCTTGCGCCAGCCGGTCACGGCGAGCACCGCGCAACCCAGCATGACCAGGAAGCCCACCACGCTGAGCCACACCTGCTGGGCGACCATACCGGCCATGAGGAGCGCAATACCTACGAGGAAGCCCGCGACCGCCTGGTAGACCCGTCGCCGGGTGTACGTACGCAGCCCGCTTCCCTCGAGCGCTGTCGCGAACTTGGGATCTTCGGCGTACAGCGCTCGCTCCATTTGCTCGAGCATGCGCTGCTCGTGCTCCGAGAGCGGCACGGAGTCCTCCTCATCGTGCAGTCGCCGGGGCGACCCGGGGGGGTCCCTTCAGGATAGGCAGGGAATCGCCCCCGTGAAACCCGCCCCTCTGCGCCAATTGGCCAACCGGACTCCGTCATGGCCGTGCCGGCTCGCTGAAGTTCCCATTCCCCAGCGGCCGACCCGTCATGCCGGGCCGTCTCCCTCGATCATACGGCGAGTGGCCCCCGTTCGGGGGGCCTGTGGCGTACTCCATGTGCAGTCGCGCCCCTGATCAGCGGCGTACCCCACCCGGTCGCTCAGGTCTCGTCGGTCCCCGCGGTCTCACCGAGCACATGAAGCTGCGTGGCCACAGAATGGAAGGCGGCGAGTTCGGCCGCCGCGGCCTCCAGCTTCAACAGGGCGTCCATGGCGCCGGGCTCGGTGTCCACCAGCACGCCGGGAACGAGGTCGGCGAAGACCCGTACACCGTGCACGGCCCCGATCCGCAGCCCCGCGGCCTCGACCAGCCCGGTGAGCTGTTCGGCGGTGAACCGGCGCGGCACGGGGTCACCCGTGCCCCAGCGGCCGTTCGGGTCGTCGAGGGCCTGCCGGGCCTCCGTGAAGTGCCCGGCGAGGGCGCGCGCGAGCACGGCGCCGCCCAGGCCCGCGGCGAGCAGGCTGAGGACGCCCTCGGCGCGCAGGGCGGCGACCGCGTTGCGGACGCCCTCGGCGGGGTCGTCCACGTACTCCAGGACGCCGTGGCACAGCACCACGTCGTAGCCGCCGCGCTCGACCACGTCGAAGAGGCCGTGGGCGTCCCCCTGGACGCCTCGCACGCGGTCGGCGACGTCGGCCTCGGCGGCACGGCGCTCCAGGGCGAACAGGGCGTTGGGGCTGGGGTCGACGACGGTGACGCGGTGGCCGAGGCGGGCCACCGGCACCGCGAAGTTGCCGCTGCCGCCGCCGGTGTCGAGGACGTCCAGCGCTTGGCGGCCCGTGGCCTTCACCCGGCGGTCCAGGGCGTCCTGGAGGACGTCCCAGACCACGGCGGTGCGCAGGGCCGCCCGGGAGCGCGAGGGCTCGGAGCGCGGCGACGCGGGGTTCGGGCTCGGGTCCGGCACGGCAGTCGACTCCTCGGCGCGGCACCGCCTCGGACTCGGGCGGAGCGAACGGGCTGCCGCCCCCGCCCGCGTGGGAAGGGGGAGGCTTCAGGCGCCTCCCACCCTATTGCCTCCGCCGCGCCCGCAAGGTGGCGCCCGGCGCCCCGCGCCGCTCACCCCGTGTCCGGCAGGTCGGGATCCGGCTGGTCCGTGTCGGAGCGGGGCTGGGGCAGCACCGGCTGGAGGACCAGCATCCGCTCCACGAGGCGCAGGAACATCGCCACGTCGCGTATCAGGTCGTCGGCGTCCCGGCGGCCCGCCGCACCCTGGATGCCCGCCTCGGCCCGGGCCCGGCGCCGGGCGCCCGCGGCGAACAGGGCGCTCCAGTCGGACAGCTCGGGCGCGATCTCGGGGAGCACCTCCCAGGCGCTGCGGATGCGGGCGCGGCCCCGCGGGGTGGTCTCCGGGCGGCCCCGCGCGGCGAGGACCGCGGCCGCGGTGCGCAGGGCGGCGAGGTGGGCCGTCGCGTAGCGCTCGTTCGGCGTCGCGAGGGTGGTGGCCTCCTCCAGGCCGGCGCGGGCCTGGGCGAGCAGGTCGAGGGCGGCGGGCGGGGCGGTCGCCCGGCGGAGCACCGGGTGCACGTCGCTCGCCGGGCCGGTCAGTGAGGGTGCAGGGCCGGCTGCGCGGCGCCGCCGGGAGGCGGCTGCGGACGAGTGGGCCATGACGATCCTCCTGTCGTCTCCTGGACGGCACGTCCTGGCAGGAGGTGCCGTATGTGCCCATCGTGAGGTATGGCACTGACAATCCGTTCTGACCTGGACTTTTGATTCGAGCGACAGTTCGGTTGGGCCGGTGGGCGGGCCCTGCGGTGACCGCGGCGCGAGCGGTGCTGGGAGAATCCGGACCATGGAAAGCAGCAGCACCGCCGCGCCGGGCAGCAGCCGTCGCGAGGCCACCCGGCAGAAGCTGTACGAGGCGGCCGTCACCCTCATCGCCGAGCAGGGTTTCTCCGCCACCACCGTGGACGAGATCGCCGAGCGGGCCGGCGTCGCGAAGGGCACGGTCTACTACAACTTCGCCAGCAAGGCCGTCCTCTTCGAGGAGCTGCTGCGGCACGGCGTCGGACTGCTCACCGCCTCGCTGCGGGAGGCCGCGGAGCGCACCGCGCGGGAGGGCCGCGGCCGGGTCGACGCCCTGGACGCGATGATCCGCGCGGGGCTCGTGTTCATCGACCGCTACCCGGCCTTCACCCAGCTGTACGTGGCCGAGCTGTGGCGCACCAACCGGGCCTGGCAGTCGACTCTGCTGGTGGTCCGGCAGGAGGCCGTGGCGGTGGTGGAGGGCGTGCTGCGCGAGGGCGTGGCGAGCGGGGAGTTCAGCGACGGCATCGACGTGCCGCTGACCGCCGCGGCGCTGGTGGGCATGGTGCTGGTGGCCGCGCTGGACTGGCAGTCCTTCCAGCCGGAGCGCTCCCTGGACGACGTGCACGCCGCGCTGTCGCGGCTGCTCCAGGGGCGGGTGAGCGGCCGCCCCTGAGCCGCCGCCCGCACACGAAGAACGCCGGCCCGTGGTGGCCGCGTCCCCCGCGGGCCGCCGTCGGACCGGCGCCTTCTCGTGCTCCCCCTGCGTCCCCCCGTACGGAACCCCCGTGGTCGGTCGTTCCCCCGGGTTCCCCCGTGCCTCGCTCCCGCCGACCGCGGCCGGCGGAAGGAGCGGATCGCGGGCCCGGCTCCGTTCCGGCACCCCGTGTCGCCGGTACCGGAGCCGCGCCCCTCTCCGTGCCTCCACTCTCTCGTTCCCGCAGGTCGGGGCCCATCCGCGCGCGTACTCATCTACGCGGCTAGGTACGCGTACTCAGTCCTGCGCACCCCGGCTCACGGCAGCGTCCAGCCGACTGGTCACCCGGGCGTCCGTCGCGGTACTCGGACGAAGCGGGAGCAGGCCGGAGGAGGACTGCCGGCGGCGGCGGATAAAGTCCCTGGCATGGCACGGATTGCGGTGATCGGCGCCGGGATGGGCGCGATGGCGGCGGCCGCCCGGCTGGCCGTCGCGGGCCACCGGGTGGTGGTGTACGAGCGGACGGGGACGTACGGCGGGGCCCTCGGCCGCTTCGAGCGGGACGGGTTCTCCTTCGACACCGGCCCCGGTCTGCTGCCGCTGCCCGCGGTCTGGCGCGATCTGTTCGTCAAGACCGGCAAGGAGGCGCTGGAGGACCGCGTCGAGCTGGTCCAGGTCGACCCGTCGTCACGGCACGTGTTCGCGGACGGCACGGAGGTCGCGCTGCCGAACGCCTCCCGGGCGGGCGTGGTCGAGGCCCTGGACGCGGCTCTCGGTCCGACGGCCGGGCGGCGCTGGAGCGACTTCCTCGTGCGGGCCCGCGAGGCCTGGGACCGGACGCGCCGCCCGCTCCTGGAGGAGCCCCTGTGGCCGAACTGGGAGGTGCTGGCCGAACGCGACCCCTACCCGTCGGTCCCGCACAAGCGGCTGCTGCGCACCCGCCGCGCCGGCACGCTCGCCGAGGTGGGCGCCTGGGAGCTGCGGGACGCCCGGCTCGCCGCCCTCCTGGGCAGCCACGCGCTGGCGTACGGCCTGGATCCCCGGACCGCCCCGGCGAACACCGCCGTGCTGCCGTACATGGAGTACGCGTTCGGGATGTGGTACGTGCGCGGTGGCGGCCTGCGGGAGCTGGCGCGCGCCGTGTACGAGCGGTGTCTGGCCCGCCGGGTCGAGTTCCGCTTCGGCACCGAGGTCACCGCGGTGGTCGAGAAGGACGGCCGGGTGGCGGGCGTGGAGCTGGCCGAAGGGGGCCTGGCGGAGGCCGAGTTCGTGGTCGCCGGGGTGGCGCCGGACGTGCTGGACCGGCTGTCCGGCGGGTCGCCGGTGCGGGGTGCGGGCGAGGTGCCCCCGCGGCGCGGCGGGGCGAGCCGGCTGACGGTGCATCTGGCGTTGCGGGGTGGGCGCACGGAGGGCGCGGCACACCGGACGGTGGTGCACGCGCCGGACGGGGACGCCGAGTTGGACGCCCTGTTCGGCCCGGAACCGCGGATGCCCGCGCGGGCGACCGTCACCGTCCTGCGGCCCGACGACCCGGCGCTGGTGCCGGACGCGGACCACGAGGCGGTCACCCTCAGTTCGGTGGTGCCCGCGGGCGAGGGAGTGGACGCCGAGGACGCGGCCGAACACCTCGTCGATGCCGCCGAGCGGGCGATACCCGGGCTCCGCGACCGCCTTCTGTGGCGCGAGGTGCGCACCCCGGCCGACATCGCCGCGGCCACCGGCGTGGCGGACGGGGCGATTCCGGTGCCGGCGCTGGCGGCGGCCGGCGGACGGCTGCTGCACGCCGCGAACAGCACGCGCGTGGCGGGCCTGTTCACGGTCGGCGGCTGGTCGCACCCCGGCGGGGGCCTCCCGCACGCGGGCATGTCGGGCGCGCTGGTCGCCGGACTCGTGGTGGAGGGGCCGGAGTTCCGCGGCTCGCAGTGACGGCCCGGTGAGCGACCGGGGACGGTCACCGGGCGCCGGAGGGGCCGTCAGAAGCGGTACTGCTCGTCGTATCCCTGGCCCTGTCCTTGGCCCTGGCCCTGGGTCTGGCCGTTGTCCTGGTAGGGGTACTGCTGCTCCGGGGGGAGTTCGCCGCCGTAGGGGTCGTCGGTGCTGCGCTGCTGCGGCACCCACACCCCGCCGGCCGGGGTCTCGCCGCCGTAGCCGCCGTGCGTGCCGGTGGCGTACTGGTCCTGCCCGTAGCCCTGCTGGCCGTACTGCTGGGCCCCGGTGGTGTCGTAGCCGCCGGTGTCGTACGACGCCCCGCCGTAGGCGTGGGTGCCGATGTACGGGTCGGAGTAGGCGGCGTACTGCTGCTGGGCGCCGGTGTCGTAGCCGTACCCCTGCTGCCCGTAGCCCGAGTAGTCGTAGGCGTAGGACTGGTCGGCGCCCGGTGCGGCGGCGGGTGCCTGCTGGTCGTGGCCGTAGCCGGAGTCGGCGTAGACGCCGTAGGAGCCGGTGTCGTCCGGCATCGGCTGCGGCTCGTAGACGGCGGTGGTCTCGGCGGCCGTGGGGGCGCCGGGCCGGGCCGGGGTGAAGACGTCGTCGCGGTCGTAGTCGTCGTGACCGTAGGCCGGGCCGTCCTGGGACGGGGCGTGGCCCGCCTGGTCGTCGTAGCCGTCCCGGTGGTCCTGGCCGGCGCCGGCCGGTTCCAGACCGGAGACCTCCAGCGTCGGCTCCTGGCGGCCGCGTTCGGGACGGCCGCGCTTGCCGACGAGGCTCGCCGGGGCGTTGACCGCCCAGCCGGCCTCGAAGCCGCGGCGGAACGACAGCGTGACGTAGGTCTGGCCGACCGCGAAGGCGGCGGCGCCCAGTCCGATGACGAGCACGTTGGACATCAGCACGCCGGCCACCACGCCGACGAAGCCGCCGAAGGCGAGCAGCCGCCAGCGCAGCCGCGCCTTGTACTGAAGCAGCACCTCACCGAGCAACCACAGCGCGACCACGCCGAACGCGATGTAGAGGACCGTCCAGCCCATGTACGCCCCTCTCCCAGTGGCCGTTACGCAGTGTGTCGTAAATATGTGCGGCCGGTCTAGGCCCGCGGTGGGTGGTGCAGGCCCAGGTTCTCGTAGATCTCCAGCGTCGCCGTGGAGTTGTTCAGCGTGATGAAGTGCAGACCGGGGACTCCCTCGGCCAGCAGCCGCGCGCAGAACTCCGTGGCGAACTCGATGCCAATGGAGCGTACAGCCGCCGGATCGTCCTTGGCTGTGAGGATCCGCTCTTTCAGCTCCGGCGGGAACGAGGCGTTGCTGAGCTTCGGCAACCTCTCCAGCATCTTCACACTGGTCACCGGCATGACCTCGGGGATGACCGGGGTCTCGCAGCCCGCCGCGGCGACCCGGTCGCGCAGCCTCAGGTAGGACTCGGACTGGAAGAACATCTGCGTGATCGCGTAGTCGGCGCCGGCCCGGCACTTGTCCACGAAGTGCTTCACGTCCGCGTCCCAGTCGGCGGAGCGCGGATGCATCTCCGGGAAGGCCGCGACACCGACGCAGAAGTCGCCCGACTCCTTGATGAGCCGGACCAGTTCGGCCGCGTAGGTCAGTCCCTGCGGGTGCGCGATCCAGTCGGCCGTCGGATCGCCGGGCGGGTCGCCGCGCACGGCCAGCATGTTCCGGATCCCGGCGTCGGCGTACTGGCCGATGATGTTGCGCAGCTCGGCGACGGAGTGGTCGACGGCGGTGAGGTGGGCCACGGGGGTCAGCGTGGTGTCGGCGACGATCTGCTGGGTCTCCCGGACCGTGCCCGCGCGCGTGGAACCGCCGGCGCCGTAGGTCACGGAGACGAAGTCCGGGGCCACCGCCTCCACGCGGCGCAGCGCGCTCCACAGGTTCTTCTCGCCCTTGGGCGTCTTCGGCGCCGAGAACTCGAACGAGTACGTCGTCTTGCCGGTGGCGAGGATGTCACGCACCGTGCGGGCGCGGTCAGTCCTCGTGCTTGCGGTTCCGAGGGCCATACGGGCAGGTTAGCCAGGGGGCGGCGGTCACCCAACCGGATGCGGGATATTTGTCCGCATTGTCGATTTGTTGTCCACCCCTTGGACACATGCCTCCGGCATCCGCCTACGCCTGCCGCAGCCGCTTCGCGAACTCGGCCGCGGCCGCGCCCGGATCCTCGGCGGCGGTGATCGCGCGGACCACGACGACCCGCCGGGCGCCCGCCTCCAGCACCTCGTCGAGGTTGCCGAGGTCGATGCCGCCGATGGCGAACCAGGGGCGGTCGGTGCCCAGCGACGCGGTGTGGCGGACCAGGTCGAGGCCGGGGGCGTGACGGCCGGGCTTGGTGGGGGTGGGCCAGCACGGGCCGGTGCAGAAGTAGTCCACGCCGTCCTGGACGGCCGCCGCGGAGGCCTCGGACTCGGCGTGCGTGGAGCGCCCGACGAGGACGTCGTCGCCGAGGATCGCGCGGGCGGCGGGCACCGGGAGGTCGCCCTGGCCGAGGTGCAGCACGTCGGCGCGGGCGGCGTGCGCGACGTCCGCGCGGTCGTTGACCGCGAGGAGCTTGCCGTGCCGGGCGCAGGCGTCGGCGAGGACCGCCAGGTGCTCCAGCTCCTCGGCGGCCTCCATGCCCTTGTCGCGCAGCTGCACGATGTCGACACCGCCGGCCAGTACGGCGTCCAGGAACTCGGGCAGGTCGCCCTGGCTCCGGCGGGCGTCCGTGCACAGGTAGAGCCGGGCGTCTGCGAGGCGGGCGCGGGCGGTGGTCGGAGCGGTGTCGGGCATGCGGGTGTCCCCCCGGGTCGGTGGATGGCGTGGACGGCGCGGGCCGCACGGCCGTGCGGCGTACGGGCCGCGGACCGTGACGGCCGCGCGGCCCGTACGCCGGGCGGTGGGTCGGGTCAGACGGCGAGCGCCTGGGCGCGGCGCTTCACCTCCGTGCCGCGATTCTCACTCAGCGCCTGTGCCGGGGTGCCCGGCAGGGTCGGGTCGGGGGTGAAGAGCCACTCCAGCATTTCCTCCGGCGTGAAGCCGTCGTCCCGCAGCAGCGTCAGGGTCCCGACCAGGCCCTTGACGACCTTGTCCTCGTCGATGAAGGCCGCCGGAATGTGCAGCGCGCGGTTCTCACCCCGGCGTACGGCGATGAGCTGGCCTTCCTTGATCAGCTGGCGTACGCGGGTCACCTCGACACCGAGCATCTCGGCGATGTCGGGAACGGTGAGCCAGGCAGGCACGAGAGCATCGGTCTTTGCGTCAATCTCGGTCACGTCTCCAGCCTGCCATCTGGCACTGACAGGAGGAAGCCGGACCCGTCCGGACCGGTGTCACGCCGTCGCCCGCTTGAGCGGCCTCGCCGGGTCGGCCAGCAGCACCGGGTCCATCGTCGTGCCCGCCTGGATCAGCCGCTTTCCCTGCGCCAGGTCGCGGGGGCGGCCCACCGCGAGCAGGGCCACCAGCCGGTTCTCGCGCAGCCAGCAGACCGTCCAGGCCGGGCCCGTGCGGTCCCCGCGCCACAGGACCGTGTCCCCGGCCGTGTGGTGACCGGCGTACTGGACGAAGCGGCCGAACTGCTCGGACCAGAAATACGGCACCGGGTCGTACGCCGCCGGGGTCTCGTCCGCGGGGGCGCCGACGATGTCGGCGGCGACGGTGCGCGGGCCCTGGAGGGCGTTGTCCCAGTGGTGCACCAGCAGCCGCTCGCCATAGCGGGCGGAGGGGAAGGAGGCGCAGTCGCCGACCGCGTGCACGTCCGGCGCCGAGGTGCGCAGGAGGTCGTCGGCCAGGACCTCGCCGTGCGTGCCGAGGGCGATCCCGGAGCCGGCGAGCCACGCGGTGGAGGGGCGGGCGCCGATGCCGACGACGACCGCGTCGGCGGGCAGCCGGGTGCCGTCGTCGAGCAGGACCCGGAGGGGCTCCCCCGGGTCGCCGGGCTCGACGCGCTCCACGCGCGCGTGCGTGCGCAGCGCGGCGCCCGCCTCGGCGTACCAGGCGGTCATCGGCGCGGCCACCTCGGCGGGCAGCGCGTCGGCGAGCGGCCGGTCGGCGGCCTCCACCACGGTCACCGCGCAGCCCGCCTCACGCGCGGCGGTGGCGAACTCGGCGCCGATCCAGCCGGCGCCGACGACGACGATGTCGTGGCGGCGGGCGAGCACGGGGCGCAGCCGCTCGGCGTCGTCCAGGGTGCGCAGCAGGTGCACTCCCGGCACGCCGTCGGTGCCGGGGAGCCGGACCGGCTCGGCACCGGTCGCGAGGACGAGGGCGTCGTACGGCACGGGGCCCTCGGAGGTGTCCAGGAGGTGCTCGCCGGGGCGGACGCCCAGGGCCTCGCAGCCGAGCCGCAGGGTGATGCCTAGCGCCTCGAAGTCGACGTCGAAGGCGGAGCCCTCGGCCGTGCCGAGCAGGACGGCCTTGGACAGCGGAGGCCGGTCGTAGGGCTGGTGGGGCTCGGCGCCGATCAGTGTCAGGGCGCCGATGAAGCCCTGTTCCCGCAGGGCGACGGCGGTCTGCACGCCCGCCATGCCGGCACCCGCCACGACCACGCGGCGGGCGTCGTCCGCCGCCGGTTCCGTTCCCCGCTCCCGCGTCTGCTCGCTCACCTGATCACCTTAGCCACCTGACAATTTGTCAGTCAGCGGTCGTGCGCCGTGACCTGCTCCACAACGCTCGTGCCGCGGCCGCGACGCGACTCCCACTCCCAGCTCTCCTCCAGACGCACCCGGCCGTCCGGCAGCTCCACCACGGTCGACACGCAGTGGCCCGACGCCGTGCTGCCGTCCGTCCTGAGCTGCACGTACCGGAAGTCGAGCCGGTCCCCCGCGCGGGTACCCACCAGGTGGCCGCGGACGACGTCGCCGCCCGCGTAGTCGGCCCAGACGGCGCCGTCCCGCTCGTGGTAGCTGAACCGGGTGCGGGTGCCCACCTGGCCGGGCGCCTGGTCGGCGACGGGGGCGAGGACGAGACCGTCGAGTGAACGGGGCACGGGCGGAGGCTCCCTTACGAGTGCGAGGCGCTGCGGGCTAGGCTGGCCAACGTAAAGCACTCGCGGGAGCCCGGACGCACCGGGCTGAGAGGGAGGCTGGCGGCCTCCGACCGTACGAACCTGATCCGGGTCATGCCGGCGAAGGGAGGGGCTGGACGCCCATGCCGTCCGCATCACACAGCTCGTCACACACCGTGCCGTCGCACACCGCGCCGTCACCCACCGTGCCGTCACCCACCGCGTCCCGTACGCCCGACGTCCTCGTGGTGGGCGGGGGCGTCATCGGTCTGGTCACCGCCTGGCGGGCCGCCCAGCGCGGGCTCGTCACGGCCCTCGTCGACCCCGAGCCCGGCGGCGGGGCGGCGCAGGTGGCGGCCGGGATGCTGGCCGCCGTCACGGAGCTGCACTACGGCGAGCAGACGCTGCTCTCGCTGAACCTCGCCTCGGCCCGCCGCTACCCGGAGTTCGCGGCCGAGCTGACCGACGCCACCGGCCATGACCTGGGCTACCGCCGCTGCGGCACCCTCGCCGTCGCGCTGGACGCCGACGACCGGGCCCACCTGCGCGAACTGCACGCGCTCCAGCAGCGCTCCGGCCTGGAGTCCGAGTGGCTGTCGGGGCGTGAGTGCCGGCGCCTGGAGCCGATGCTCGCGCCGGGCGTGCGTGGGGGCCTGCGGGTGGACGGCGACCACCAGATCGATCCCCGGCGCCTCGCCCACGCGCTCGTGGCCGCGTGTGAACGGGCGGGCGTGGTCTTCCACCGGGTGTGGGCCGACCGGCTCGTCGTCGGGCCCGGGGAGCGGGCCACCGGGGTCGCCACCGCCGACGGAACCGCGCTGGAGGCCGGGCAGGTGGTGCTGGCCGGGGGCAGCCTGAGCGGACGGCTCGCGGGCGTACCGGACGCCGTGCTTCCGCCGGTGCGGCCGGTGAAGGGGCAGGTGCTGCGGCTGACGATGCCGCGCACCCACGGGCCGCTGCTGAACCGCACGGTGCGCGCGGTGGTGCGCGGCAACCACGTCTACCTGGTGCCCCGGGAGAGCGGCGAGCTGGTCGTCGGCGCCACCAGCGAGGAGATGGGCTGGGACACCACGGTGACCGCGGGGGGCGTCTACGAGCTGCTGCGCGACGCCCACGAGCTGGTCCCCGGCATCACCGAGCTGCCCCTGACGGAGACCCGCGCGGGCCTGCGCCCCACCTCCCCCGACAACGCCCCGCTGCTCGGGCCGACCGGCCTCGACGGGCTGCTGCTGGCCACCGGCCACCACCGCAACGGCGTCCTGCTCACCCCCGTCACCGGCGACGCCATGGCGCACGCCCTGACCACCGGGGAGCTGCCGGACGAGGCCCGCCCCTTCACCCCCCGGCGCTTCGACGCCGCCCCCGCACTCTCGGAGCAGTCCGCATGAACATCTCCGTCAACGGCGAGCCGCGCGAGGTGGCTCCCGGTACGGCCCTGGACGCCCTGGTGGGCACGCTCACCACCGCGCCGTCCGGAGTGGCCGCCGCCCTGAACGAGACCGTGGTCCCGCGCGCGCGGTGGTCTGCCACCGCCCTGGCCGACGGCGACCGCGTCGAGGTCCTCACCGCTGTGCAAGGAGGCTGAACCATGGCCGACGATCCCTTCGTCCTCGACGGCACGTCGTACGCGTCCCGTCTGATCATGGGTACCGGCGGGGCGCCCAGCCTGGACGTGCTGGAGCGCGCGCTGGTGGCCTCCGGGACGGAGCTGACCACGGTCGCGATGCGGCGTGTGAACGCGTCGGTGCACGGGTCCGTGCTGTCGGTGCTGGAGAAGCTCGGCATCCGCGTGCTGCCCAACACGGCCGGCTGCTTCACCGCCGGGGAGGCGGTGCTCACCGCCCGCCTCGCGCGCGAGGCGCTGGGTACGGACCTGGTCAAGCTGGAGGTCATCGCCGACGAGCGGACGCTGCTGCCGGACCCGATCGAGCTGCTGGAGGCGGCGGAGACGCTGGTCGACGACGGGTTCACGGTGCTGCCGTACACGAACGACGACCCCGTTCTCGCGCGGAAGCTGGAGGACGTGGGGTGTGCGGCGATCATGCCGCTCGGTTCGCCGATCGGGTCGGGGCTCGGGATCCGCAACCCGCACAACTTCGAGCTGATCGTGGAGCGCGCGGGGGTGCCGGTGATCCTGGACGCGGGGGCCGGTACGGCGTCGGACGTGGCGCTGGCGATGGAGCTGGGGTGTGCGGGTGTGATGCTGGCCTCCGCGGTCACGCGGGCGCAGGAGCCGGTGCTGATGGCTTCCGCCATGCGTGCGGGGGTCGAGGCCGGGCGGTTGGCGCGGCTTGCGGGACGGATCCCGCGGCGGCACTTCGCCGAGGCGTCGTCTCCCGCGGAGGGCTTGGCGGCGCTTGATCCGGAGCGGCCCGCTTTTCAGTGAGCCTGCGTTGCTCGGGGGGTCCTCTCCCACCCGCGCACCGCCCGTTCGTGACCCGGCGCGTGTCACGTCCGTCACAGGTGCGCTTCAGTACCGCCCCGGCGGCGGGCGGCGAGCGCGGGGTGTCGGTCGTGGCTCGTACACTCGCCTGCGTGGACACGACCCTTCAGGACCCTCTCGTCGGGCAGGTGCTCGACGGCCGGTACCGCGTCGAGGCGCGGATCGCGGTCGGCGGGATGGCCACGGTCTACCGGGCCGTGGACACCCGCCTGGACCGCGTGCTCGCGCTGAAGGTGATGCATCCGGCGCTCGCGACCGACGCCGGCTTCGTCGAGCGGTTCATCCGCGAGGCCAAGTCGGTGGCCCGCCTCGACCACCCCAACGTCGTCCAGGTCTTCGACCAGGGGGCCGACGGGGCGTACGTCTACCTGGCCATGGAGTACATCCCGGGCTGCACCGTGCGTGACGTGCTGCGCGAGCGCGGTGCGCTCCGGCCGCGTGCCGCGCTGGACATCCTGGAGCCGGTGCTGGCCGCGCTCGGCGCCGCGCACCGGGCGGGTTTCGTGCACCGGGACATGAAGCCGGAGAACGTGCTGATCGGGGACGACGGCCGGGTCAAGGTCGCCGACTTCGGCCTGGTCCGCTCCGTGGACACCGTCACCAGCACCACCGGCGCCGTCCTCGGCACCGTCTCCTACCTGGCGCCCGAGCAGGTCGAGCACGGGGCCGCCGACCCCAGGGTCGACGTGTACGCGTGCGGCGTGGTGCTCTACGAGATGCTGACCGGCGGCAAGCCGCACGAGGGGGACTCGGCCGCGGTGGTGCTCTACAAGCACCTCCACGAGGACGTGCCGCCGCCGTCCTCCGCCGTGCCGGGGATGGCGTACGAGCTGGACGAGCTGGTCGCCTCGGCCACCTCGCGCAACCCGGAGATCCGCCCGCACGACGCCGTCGCGCTGCTCGCGCGGACCCGTGAGGCGCGCGCGGCGCTGACCGCCGAGCAGCTGGACGCGGTGCCGCCGCAGGCGCTCGGCACGGAACACGACAACGCCGAGGACCGTACGAGCGTCATTCCGCGCTCGCTCACGGTGCCCCGGCCGCTGCCGGTCAACGAGGACGAGTACGGCGCCGCCGACGACGGCGTGCAGCACACCAGCCGGCTGGCGTCTCCCCCGCCGGACCCGCCCCGGCGCCGCCGGCCGGGGGTGCGGCGCGGCCCGCTGACGATCGTGCTGGCCGTGCTGCTCGTACTCGGCCTGGGCACCGGCATCTGGTACATCAATTCCGGCCAGTTCACGAAGGTGCCGCCGCTGCTCTCGAAGACCGAGGCGGAGGCCCGCGACCGGCTGGAGGACACCGGGCTGGACGTCGGCAAGGTGCGGCACGCGCACAGCGACACCGTGGACCGCGGCCGGATCATCAGCACCGACCCCGGCGTGGGCTCCCGGATCCGCAAGAACGACTCCGTCTCCTTCACGGTCTCCGACGGCCCCGACACCGTGAAGCTGCCGGACCTGGAGGGCTACAGGCTGGACCGGGCCCGCACCCTGCTCAAGGACGAGGGGCTGGAGCCGGGCATGGTGACCCGCGCGTTCAGCGACGAGGTGCCCAAGGGCTTCGTGATCTCCACCAAGCCCGCCTCGGGCACCACGGTGCGCGGCGGCTCGGCGGTCGCGCTCGTGGTCAGCAAGGGCAGCCCGGTGGACGTCCCGGACGTCGCGGGCGTCGGCCTGGAGGACGCGCGGAGCCAACTGACGGAGGCCGGCCTCAAGGTGAAGGTCGACGAGACGCGGGTGAACTCCGAGTACGACAGCGGTCAGGTCGCCCGGCAGACCCCGGAGCCGGGCAGCCGCGCCGCCGAGGGCGACACCGTGACGCTCACGGTGTCCAAGGGCCCCCGGCAGATCGAGGTCCCGGACGTGGTCGGCGACAGCGTGGACGACGCCAAGCGGAAGCTGACGGAGGCCGGCTTCCGGGTGGACGAGGACCGCGGGCTGCTCGGGCTGTTCGGCGACACGGTGAAGAAGCAGTCCGTGGACGCCGGGGACACGGCGGCCGAGGGCTCCACCGTCACGATCACCATCCGATGACCGGAGGCACGAGCGGCACGCCCGCGCTCCCCCGCAACCCGGTCGGCGGTCACGTCCCCGTGGCCGGCGGGCTGCACTCCGTGGGACTGTCCTACGCCCGCGAGCTGAAGGCGGAGACCGTGCAGGTCTTCGTCGCCAACCCGCGCGGCTGGGCCACGCCGGCCGGCAACCCGAAGCAGGACGAGGCGTTCCGGGAGACCTGCGCGGCCGAGTCGATCCCGGCGTACGTGCACGCCCCGTACCTGATCAACTTCGGCTCGCACACCGAGGCGACGGCGGAGCGGTCGGTGGAGTCCATGCGGCACTCGCTGCGGCGCGGGCGGGCCATCGGGGCGCTGGGCGTGGTCGTGCACACCGGCAGCGCGACCGGCGGCCGGGACAGGTCGGTGGCGCTCAAGCAGGTGCGGGAGTACCTGCTGCCGCTGCTCGACGAGCTGACCCACGACGACGACCCGTTCCTCCTGCTGGAGTCGACCGCCGGGCAGGGCGCCTCGCTGTGCTCGCGGACCTGGGACTTCGGCCCGTACTTCGAGGCGCTGGACTCCCATCCGAAGCTGGGCGTGTGCCTGGACACCTGCCACGTCTTCGCGGCGGGGCACGACCTGACCGGCCCCTCCGGCATGCACCAGACCCTGGACCTGCTGGTGGACACCGTCGGCACGGGCCGGCTGAAGCTGATCCACGCCAACGACTCCAAGGACGTGGCGGGCGCCCACAAGGACCGGCACGAGAACATCGGCGCCGGGCACATAGGCGAGGACCCGTTCCGCGCGCTCATGACCCACCCCGCGACCGAGGGCGTGCCGCTGATCATCGAGACGCCGGGCGGCAAGGAGGGGCACGCGGCGGACGTGGAGCGGCTGAAGAAGCTGCGCGACGGCTGATCCGCGTCCGGCGGCGGGCTCAGAGCTCGGGGCCGTCCCCGGGTTCCTCCTGGTAGGAGTAGCGCTGCTCGCGCCACGGGTCCCCGATGTTGTGGTAGCCGCGCTCCTCCCAGAACCCGCGCCGGTCGGCTGTCATGTACTCGATGCCGCGGACCCACTTGGGGCCCTTCCAGGCGTACAGGTGAGGGACGATCAGCCGCAGCGGAAAGCCGTGCTCGGCGGTGAGCAGTTCGCCGTCCTTGTGGGTGGCGAAGAGGGCGCGCCCGTCGGCGAAGTCGGCCAGCCGGAGGTTGGAGCTGAAGCCGTACTCGGCCCAGACCATCACGTGGGTGACGGCCGGGGCGGGCGGCGCGAGCTCCAGGATCGTGGCGGCGGGCACCCCGCCCCACTCGGCGCCGAGCATGCTGAACTTCGTGACGCAGTGCAGGTCGGCGACGACCGTGGTGTACGGCAGCGCGGTGAACTCCTCGTGGGTCCAGCCGCGCTTGTCACCGTCGGCGGTGGCGCCGAAGACCCGGAACTCCCAGCGCTCGGGACGGAACTTGGGGACCGGTCCGTAGTGCGTGACCGGCCAGCCGCGCTGGAGGCGCTGTCCTGGTGGGAGCTCGAACGAGGACGCTCCTTCCGAACCGTCTTCCCCCATTTCGTTTCCCACCGGCTGACCCATGTCTCCATCCTGACAGACCCGGACCGATGCCCTTGACGCACCCCACTTACATTCGGGCAAACGGGAAAGACCTTAGCAAAATCGACTAAGCCTGTACTTACTTACTAAGTCAACACTTACTGGACGATCTTCGATGCCGGTGCAATCATGCGGCGCAACAGGCCAGTTCCCGTTTTAAGGAGCGTCAAGCGATGCAGGGCGACCCCGAGGTCATCGAGTTCCTGAATGAGCAGCTGACCGCCGAGCTCACGGCGATCAATCAGTACTTCCTGCACGCGAAGCTGCAGGACCACAAGGGCTGGACCAAGCTCGCGAAGTACACGCGCGCGGAGTCCTTCGACGAGATGCGCCACGCGGAGGTGCTCACCGACCGCATCCTGCTCCTGGACGGCCTGCCGAACTACCAGCGGCTCTTCCACGTGCGGGTCGGCCAGAGCGTGACCGAGATGTTCCAGGCGGACCGGGAGATCGAGATCGAGGCGATCGACCGGCTGCGCCGCGGCATCGAGGTGATGCGGGCCAAGCACGACATCACGTCGGCCAACGTGTTCGAGGCGATCCTCGCCGACGAGGAGCACCACATCGACTACCTGGAGACCCAGCTCGACCTGATCGAGAAGCTGGGCGAGTCGCTGTACCTGTCGACGGTGATCGAGCAGTCCCAGCCCGACCCCTCCGGCCCCGGCTCGCTCTAGCGGCGCGGCTCCGGCCGGCTAGGCGGCTTCCGGAAGCTCGGCGAGTACCGGTTCGCCCTGGTCGGCCAGGCTCCGGCGGGGGCAGGCACCGCGGCCGAGCAGCGCCTGGATGCGCCGTACGCAGCCGCCGCAGTCGGTGCCGGCCTTGCAGGCGGACGCGATCTGCCGGGGCGTGCACGCACCGGCGTCCGCGTGGCTCTTCACCTGTTCCTCGGTGACACCGAAGCAGCTGCAGACGAACACGCGGTTCACCTCCCGGGCGGGGTACAAGGTCCTGCCGTACCGACGACCGGAGGGTCCGACTGATCGGTGAGGCAAACCTAACCTTACCCATCAGGCCAGGCCGGCAAAAGTGGAGGGGGCGCGGATCCCATGTGACCCGCGCCCCATTCCACCGCCCGTAAGGGGCGCGACCTCACTGGTCCCGGTACATCTCCGCCACCAGGAACGCCAGGTCGAGCGACTGGCTGCGGTTGAGCCGGGGGTCGCAGGCCGTCTCGTAGCGCTGGTGCAGGTCGTCGACGAAGATCTCGTCGCCGCCGCCCACGCACTCGGTGACGTCGTCGCCGGTCAGCTCCACGTGGATGCCGCCCGGGTGGGTGCCGAGCCCCTTGTGGACCTCGAAGAAGCCCTTGACCTCGTCGAGCACGTCGTCGAAGCGGCGGGTCTTGTGCCCGGAGGCCGCCTCGTAGGTGTTGCCGTGCATCGGGTCGGTGATCCATGCGACGGTGGCGCCGGAGGCGGTGACCTTCTCGACCAGCTCGGGGAGCTTGTCCCGGATCTTGTCGGCGCCCATGCGGACGATGAAGGTCAGGCGGCCCGGCTCACGCTCCGGGTCGAGACGCTCGATGTACTGGAGCGCCTCCTCGGCCGTCGTCGTGGGGCCGAGCTTGATGCCGATCGGGTTGCGGATCCGCGAGGCGAACTCGATGTGCGCGTGGTCCAGCTGCCGGGTGCGCTCGCCGATCCACACCATGTGCCCGGAGACGTCGTACAGCTGCCCCGTGCGGGAGTCGACCCGGGTGAGGGCCGACTCGTAGTCGAGCAGCAGCGCCTCGTGCGAGGAGAAGAACTCGACGGTCTTGAACTCCTCCGGGTCCGTGCCGCAGGCCCGCATGAAGTTCAGCGCGCTGTCGATCTCCCGGGCCAGCTGCTCGTAGCGCTGCCCGGACGGGGAGGACTTCACGAAGTCCTGGTTCCAGGCGTGCACCTGGCGCAGGTCGGCGTAGCCGCCGGTGGTGAAGGCGCGCACCAGGTTCAGCGTGGAGGCCGAGGCCTGGTACATGCGCTTGAGCCGCTCGGGGTCCGGGATCCGGGCCTCTTCGGTGAAGTCGAAGCCGTTGACCGAGTCGCCGCGGTAGGTCGGCAGGGTCACGCCGTCGCGGGTCTCGGTCGGCTTGGAGCGCGGCTTGGAGTACTGGCCGGCGATCCGGCCGACCTTCACCACGGGCACGGACGCGGCGTACGTGAGCACGGCGCCCATCTGGAGCAGTGTCTTCAGCTTGTTGCGGATGTGGTCCGCGGACACGCCGTCGAAGGCCTCGGCGCAGTCGCCGCCCTGGAGGAGGAACGCCTCTCCCTTGGCGACGGCCGCCATCCGGGCGCGCAGCTGGTCGCACTCGCCCGCGAAGACGAGCGGCGGATACGACTCGAGGTCCGCGATCACTGCGCGCAGAGCCTCGGTGTCGGGGTACTCGGGCTGCTGCGCCGCGGGCAGGTCTCGCCAGGTGTTGCCAGCGCTCGGGCTGGTCTTAGCGTTCACGGTCACCCCTCAACCCTACGGGGTCCGCGTACGCGGTCGGTGCCCGGCTCGACAGGTGAGACGGACCCGGGCGGCGGGCCCGGCGGCCGGGTTGATACCCTCACGCGCCTTCCGTGGTTGTGATCACGGACATCTCAAGTACATGTCGAGCGCGTATATCGGGGTGGGGATTTGAGCGCGGAACACCGCAGGGACCGCACGAAGAAGAGACTGCTCGTCTACGGCGTCGCGTCGGCGGTGGCCGTCGCCGCCACGGCCGGCACCCTGGCCCTGGCCTCGCCCGGGTTCCTGGGCTCGGACACCGCCCGGGCCGCGACGGCGCCGGGGGCCCGGTTGCAGGACGAGTTCCGGGCGGCCGCGGAGGAGTTCGGCGTCCCGCAGAGCGTCCTCATGGCGGTCTCGTACCGGCAGACGCGCTGGGAGGACCACGACGGGCTGCCGAGCACCACCGGCGCCTACAACGTGATGGGACTCACGGACGTCGACCCGGAGAGCCTGCCGGACGACGGCTCCGCCGAGGAGCGCGAGCACCGGCTCGAGCACATGAACCGCAGCGGCGACCCGGTCGTCGAGAAGAACTTCGACGCCGCGAAGGCGCTCCGGAGCCTGCGCCAGGAGCCCGTCGACACCAGCGACCCCCGGCTGCACACCCTGGACGAGGCGGCCGGTCTCATCGACGCCTCGCCCGAGGAGGTGCGCGGCGACTCCGGGGAGAGCATCCGGGCGGGCGCCGCCCTGCTCGCCGAGTACCAGCGGGACGCGACCGGTTCGCTGTCCGAGGACCCCGGGGCCTGGTACCCGGCGGTCGCCCGGGCCGGCCAGTCGACGGACGCCAAGGGCGCGCGGCAGTTCGCGCAGCGCGTGTACGAGTCGATCAGGACCGGTGAGCGGCGCGTCACCGCCGACGGCCAGTCCCTCACGCTGCCGGCCGACCCGGCCGTGCGGCCGGACCGCACGGCGGACCTGGACCTCGCCGCCGCCACCGCCGCCCCGGCCCCCGACTGCCCCTCGGGCCTCAGCTGCGACTTCCGTCCCGCCGCCTACAAGCAGAACGGCGGCATCGACGACTGGGGCAACTACAACGTGGCGAACCGCCCGGTGGCGGGCAACGAGATCACCTCGATCGTGATCCACGACACCGAGGGCAGCTACAGCAGCGCCCTGGGCGTCTTCCAGAACTCCCTGTCGTACGCCAGCGCCCACTACCTGATCCGCGCCTCCGACGGTCTGGTCACCCAGCTCGTCGAGAACAAGAACGAGGCCTGGCACGCGGCCAACAAGACCCTCAACATGCACTCGATCGGCATCGAGCACGAGGGTTACGCCATCAAGGACGGCAGCTGGTACACCGAGCCGCAGTACGAGTCCTCGGCGGCGCTGGTGAAGTACCTGGCCGGGAAGTACGGCATCCCCCTGGACCGCGAGCACATCATCGGCCACGACGAGGTGCCGGGCGTCCTGGACGCGAACGTGAAGACCCAGCACTGGGACCCGGGCCCGTTCTGGGACTGGAACCACTACATGGGCCTGCTGGGCGCCCCCACCGGCGCCGAGGGGCCGGGCGGCCCGTACAAGGCCGGTCAGGTGGTCCGCGTCGTGCCGCCGTTCACCACGGCGAACCAGCCGAAGATCACCAACAACGGCTCCGCGGTCCCGCAGCAGCCGGCGAACTTCACGTACCTGTACTCCTCGCCGTCCACCTCCTCGGCCACGCTCACCGACCCGTACCTGGGCAGCCAGACCTGGAGCGAGGGCTGGAACTGGGGCAACAAGGCCCTGGCCGGCGGTGAGTTCGTGGTCGCCGAGGCGCGGCAGGACTGGACGGCCATCTGGTACGGCGGCAAGAAGGCCTGGTTCTACAACCGGGGCGGCCAGTTCGCCACCGCCGCCGGCACCCCGGACGTGGTCACGGCCAAGGCCGGGGCGAGCTCCGTCCCGGTGTACGGCCGCGCCTACCCCGAGGACGGCGCGTACGCGGGCACGGGCGTGCCGGTGCAGAACAAGAACAACGAGTCCCTGAGCAAGTACGGCGTCCTGAGCGGGCAGAAGTACGCCCTGGCCGGCGGCGCCGTGAAGGGCTCGTACTACAACAGCGGCAACATCGACGGCTCGGGCACCGGCTCGCGCGTCGTGGTCGTGGGCGACACGACGTACTACCCGATCCGCTTCAACCACCGCATCGGCTACGTGCGCACGGCCGACGTCCAGCTGGTCAAGGGCACCGCGCCCGACCCGGGCACCGACCGCTACAACATCCTCGGCCGGGACGCCTCGGGCGTGCTGTGGCAGTACCAGGGCACCGGGGACCCCTCCACCCCGTTCTTCGGCCGCTTCCGGGTCGGCGGCGGCTGGAACGACTACAACGCGGTGACGACCCTGACGGCGCTGCGCGCGGACGGCACCGGCGACATGGTGGCCCGCGACAAGAGCGGGGTGCTCTGGTACTACAAGGGCACCGGCAACCCGGCGAAGCCCTTCGGGTCCCGTGTCCGGGTCGGCGGCGGCTGGTCGGTCTACGACACGCTCACCGGCGCCCGGGACCTCAGCGGGGACGGCAGGGCCGACCTGATCGCCCGCGACAAGAGCGGGGTCCTCTGGCTCTACAAGGGCACCGGCGACCCGGCCAAACCCTTCGAGGCCATGAGCAGGGTCGGCGGCGGCTGGTCCGCCTTCAACGCGCTGGCCGACACCGGCGATCTCACCGGGGACGGCAGGGCCGACCTGATCGCCCGGGACAAGAGCGGGGTGCTCTGGCTCTACAAGGGCACCGGCAACCCGGCGAAGCCCTTCGAGGCCATGAGCAGGGTCGGCGGCGGCTGGTCCGCCTACGACGTGCTGAACGGCCCCAGCGACCTCAACCGCGACGGGGTGCCCGACCTGATCGCCCGCGACAAGGACGGCGTGCTCTGGTTCTACCAGGGCACCGGCAGCGCCTCCGCTCCGTTCAAGGCCCGCGCCCGGGTCGGCGGCGGCTGGAACACGTACAACATGATCGTCTGACGTCGGCACCGGCGCCGCGGGCGTCCCGGATCCCGGGATGTGCCGCGGCGCCGCGCGGGGATGCAGTAGGGTCTGCGGCATGTTCGCGCACTCGACCCAGAACTGGTGGTGGACCGCTCATCCGGCGGCCCGCTGACTGCGCGTGACGTAAGACTTCGCGAAGGCCGCCCGAGGGGCGGCCTTCGGTGTTTCCGCGACCGGGTCCGTTCCTCTCTCCGACGAACCGAGAAGGACACGGACTCATGACACCGCTCGACGGCCTCCTGGCCGACTCCCGCCCGTTCGCCCTGCTCCGCCGCCGCACCCCGGGCCACGATCACGACACCGTGGAACTGCTGCGCGGCCCGGTGACCGAGCACGACAGACTCGCCGACCTGCCCGACGAGGGACTCGCGCTCGTCCCGTTCCGGCAGATCCGCGAACGCGGCTTCGACGTCCGCGACGACGGCACGCCGCTGCTCGTGCTGACCCCCGAGGAGCGGTACGAGATCCCGCTCGCCGACGTCCTCGACCAGCTGCCCGCGCACGACGTCCGGGTCGAGGACGGCGGCTTCGACGTCGACGACGAGGAGTACGCGCGGATCGTCGGCCGGGTGCTGGAGGAGGAGATCGGGCGCGGTGAGGGCGCCAACTTCGTGATCCGGCGGACGTACCGGGGCCGCGTCCCCGGCTTCGGCCGGGCCGACGCCCTGGCCCTGTTCCGGCGGCTGCTCGCGGGCGAGCGGGGCGCCTACTGGACCTTCGTGGTGCACACCGGCGACCGCACGCTGGTCGGGGCGAGCCCGGAGGTGCACGTGCGGATGTCCGGCGGCACCGTCGTGATGAACCCGATCAGCGGGACCTACCGCTACCCCGCCGAGGGCCCGACCCCCGAGCACCTGCTCCGCTTCCTCGCCGACGGCAAGGAGATCGAGGAGCTGTCGATGGTCGTCGACGAGGAGCTGAAGATGATGTGCACCGTCGGCGACATGGGCGGCGTCGTGGTCGGGCCGCGGCTCAAGGAGATGGCGCACCTCGCGCACACCGAGTACGAACTGCGCGGCCGCTCCTCGCTGGACGTGCGGGAGGTGCTGCGGGAGACGATGTTCGCGGCGACGGTCACCGGCTCTCCGGTGCAGAACGCCTGCCGGGTCATCGAGCGGCACGAGGCCGGGGGGCGCGGCTACTACGCGGGGGCGCTGGCGCTGCTGGGGCGGGACTCCGGCGGCGCCCAGACCCTCGACTCCCCCATCCTGATCCGCACCGCCGACCTCGACGCCGACGGGCGGCTGCGGGTGCCGGTCGGCGCCACGCTGGTGCGCGGGTCGGACCCGGCGGGCGAGGTCGCGGAGACCCACGCCAAGGCGGCCGGGGTACTGGCGGCGCTCGGTGTACGCCCGTCCCGGCCGCGTGCGAAGGCGGACCGGCCGAGGCTGGCCGACGACCCCCGGGTCCGGGCGGCGCTGGACGGGCGCCGGGCCTCGCTGGCCCCGTTCTGGCTGCGGATGCGGGAGCCGGCCGACGCGCTCACCGGGCACGCCCTGGTCGTCGACGGCGAGGACACCTTCACGGCGATGCTCGCCCACCTGCTGCGCTCCTCGGGGCTCGCGGTGAGCGTACGGCGGTACGACGAGCCGGGGCTGCGCGAGGCGGTGCTCGGGCACGAGGGGCCGGTGGTCCTGGGGCCGGGGCCCGGTGACCCGTCGGACCCCGGCGACCCGAAGATGCGCTTCCTGCGCGCCCTGGCCGCCGAGGTGATCCGGGACCACCGGCACGGTGTCCTCGGCGTCTGCCTCGGGCACGAGCTGATCGCGGCGGAGCTGGGTCTGGACATCGTCCGCAAGGAGGTGCCGTACCAGGGGGCGCAGACCGAGATCGACCTCTTCGGGCGGCGCGAGACGGTCGGCTTCTACAACAGCTTCACCGCGCACTGCGACGACGGAAGCGCCGCCGAGCTGGCCGCGCACGGCATCGAGGTGAGCCGCTCGGCGGGCGGCGAGGTGCACGCGCTGCGCGGGCCGGGCTTCGCCGGGGTCCAGTTCCACCCCGAGTCGGTGTTGACGCTGAACGGCGCCGCGATCGTGCGGGAGCTGGCCGGTCAGCTGCGCGGCACCAGCACGTTCTCCGAGCGGCGGCCCTCCCGGTAGTCGAGGACGTTGCGCGCCGTCGCGTCGACGATCTGGCCGACGGCGTCCTCGGTGTAGTACGCCTGGTGCGAGGTGACCAGGACGTTCGGGAAGGTGACGAGGCGGGCCAGGGTGTCGTCCTCGACGGGTTCCAGCGACTTGTCGAGGAAGAACAGGCCCGCCTCCGCCTCGTAGACGTCCAGGCCCACGCCCGCGAGGCGGCCCGCGCGCAGCTGGCCGACGAGTGCGGCGGTGTCGATCAGGCCGCCGCGGCTGGAGTTGACCAGGATGGCGTCGTCGCGCATCGCCTCGAGGGCGGCCGCGTCGATCAGGTGCCGGGTCTCGGCCATCAGCGGGACGTGCAGGGTGATCAGGTCGGACCGGGTGAGCAGCTCGTCCTTCGGGACGTAGCGCATGCCGAGTTCTACGCAGGCGGGGTTCTCGGCGACGTCCCAGCCGAGCAGGCGCATGCCGAATCCGTGGGCGATCCGGGCGAAGGCCTCGCCGATCTTGCCGGTGCCGATGACACCGGCGGTGCGGCCGTGCATGTCCCGGCCCATCAGGCCGTGCAGGCGGAAGTCGAAGTCACGGGTGCGGATGGAGGCGCGGACGATCCGGCGGTTGACGGCCATGGCCAGCGCCCAGGCGAATTCGGCGACCGAGTACGGCGAGTAGTACGACACCCTCGCCACGGTCAGGCCGAGCCGCTCGGCGGTGTCCAGGTCGATGTTGTTGAAGCCGGTGGAGCGCTGGGCCACCATCCGGGTGCCGCCGGCCGCGAGGATCTCCAGGACGCCCTCGCCGAGGTCGGCGTTGACGGAGGTCGAGATGATCTCGTGGCCGGCCGCGATGGGGGCGGTGTCCTCGTTGAGGAAGACGTCCAGGCAGCGGACCTCCTCGGCGTCGCGGAAGGCCCGCTCGATCAGGGGCTGCTCGTCGGCCTGGACGCCGAAGGCCAGGATCTCCATGACCGCTCCCCTTCCGGTGGGCTCCGGGCCGAATATACGACTCGCCGCCCGGAGCCGCCGGTCGGCCGGTGGCCCCTCGGCCGGTCAGCCGAAGAAGACGCCCACCTCCTCGTACAGCTTCGGGTCGACGGTCTTCAGGCGGACCGTGGCGTCGGCGATCGGGACGCGGACGATGTCCGTGCCGCGCAGGGCGACCATCTTGCCGAAGTCGCCGTCGCGCACGCAGTCGATGGCGTGCAGGCCGAAACGGGTGGCGAGCCAGCGGTCGAAGGCGCTGGGTGTGCCACCGCGCTGGACGTGGCCGAGGACGGTGGTGCGGGCCTCCTTGCCGGTGCGTTTCTCGATCTGCTTGGCCAGCCATTCGCCGACCCCGGACAGCCGGACGTGTCCGTAGGAGTCGAGCGACTCGTCCTTGAGCACCATGTCGCCGTCGCGCGGCATCGCGCCCTCGGCGACGACCACGATCGGGGCGTAGGACGCCCGGAACCGGGAGGTCACCCAGGTGCACACCTGCTCGACGTCGAAGCGCTGCTCGGGGATGAGGATGACGTTGGCGCCGCCGGCCAGGCCCGAGTGCAGGGCGATCCAGCCCGCGTGCCGTCCCATGACCTCGACGACGAGGACCCGCATGTGGGACTCGGCGGTGGTGTGCAGCCGGTCGATGGCCTCCGTGGCGATGCCGACCGCGGTGTCGAAGCCGAAGGTGTAGTCGGTGGCGGACAGGTCGTTGTCGATGGTCTTGGGGACGCCGACGCAGGGCACGCCGTACTCGTCGGCGAGCCGGGTGGCGACGCCGAGGGTGTCCTCGCCGCCGATGGCGATGAGCGCGCCGACGTCGAGCTTGGCCAGGTTCTCCTTGATGCGCCGGATGCCGTGCTCCTGCTGGAGCGGATTGGTGCGCGAGGAGCCGAGGATGGTGCCGCCGCGGGGCAGGATGCCGCGGACGGCCGGAATGTCGAGGCGGACGGTGTCGCCTTCCAGGGGGCCGCGCCAGCCGTCCCGGAAGCCGGTGAACTCGTAGCCGTACTCCTGGACTCCCTTGCGGACGATGGCCCTGATGACGGCGTTGAGCCCGGGGCAGTCGCCGCCTCCGGTCAGTACTCCGACCTTCATCGCACAACCCCTTTGGGAGGGTGATTGGTTGGGGCCACTGTCCCGCGTGGGGTCAGGCGTCGTCCAGACCTCGTTCTATCGCGTACCGGACCAGCTCGACCCGGTTGTGCAGTTGGAGCTTGCCGAGCGTGTTCTGGACGTGGTTCTGCACGGTGCGGTGGGAGATCACGAGGCGCTCGGCGATCTGCTTGTAGCTCAGGCCCTTGGCGACCAGGCGCAGCACCTCGGTCTCCCGGTCGGTGAGCCGGGGCGCCCCGGGTTCGTCGGCGCCCGCGGCGGGGGCGGGTTCGGAGGCGAGGCGGCGGTACTCGCCGAGGACCAGGCCGGCCAGTCCCGGCGTGAACACCGGGTCGCCGACGGCCGTACGGCGCACCGCGTCCTGCAACTCCTCGGTGGACGCCGACTTCAGCAGGTAGCCGGTCGCGCCGGACTTCACCGCCTCCAGCACGTCGGCGTGCTCCCCGCTCGCCGAGAGGACGAGGACGCGCAGCCTCGGATCGGCGCCGACGACCTCCTTGCAGACCTGGACGCCGGGCTTGCCGGGCAGGTTGAGGTCGAGGACGAGGACCTCGGGCGCGGTGGCCCGGGCACGGCGCACCGCCTGGTCCCCGTCGCCCGCGGTGGCGACCACGTCGAAGCCGGACTCGGCCAGGTCCCGGGCGACCGCGTCGCGCCACATCGGGTGGTCGTCGACCACCATGACCCTGATCGGTTCCCGTCGTTCACTCATGGTCCGCTGCCTTCCCCCGGGCGGCGCCGCCGCCGGTTACCTTCGGTGCCCTCAGTTCGACCTCCGTGCCCTGGCCGGGCACCGAGATCAGTTCGGCCGTGCCGCCGAGGTCGCGCAGCCGGCCCCGGATCGACAGGGCCACCCCGAGCCGCCCCTCGCCCTCGGCCTCGGCGAGCCGCCCGTCCGGGATGCCCGGTCCCTCGTCGCGGACGGTGACGATCACCTCGTGCGGCTCGTCCTCGACCAGGATCCAGGCCCGCGCCCGCTCACCGACGTGCACGCGTACGTTGTCCAGGGCGGCCCCCACGGCCGCCGCCAGCTCCCGCGCCGCGGCCGGGGTCAGCGGGACGGGCGCGCCCGGCTCGGCGAGGTGCACGAGGGAACCGGCGTACGGGGCGAGCAGGGCCCGCAGGTCGACGTGGCCGTCCGGGTCCGCCGGTTCCGGTTCCTCCACCGCCCGGACGACCGCGCCCTCGGCGGTGTCCTCGGAGACGCGGGAGACCGGGACCAGGCCGCCGGAGACCAGGGTGCGCAGCGCCACCTCCTGCTCACCGGCCATCCGGCCCAGCTCGGCCGCCTCGCCGCCGATGACGGCGCCGCGCCGCTGCACCATCGCCAGTACCTGGAGGACGCTGTCGTGGATGTCCCGGGCGAGCCGTTCGCGTTCCCTGGTGGCCGCCTCGATCTCCAGGGCGCGGGCGAGGGTGCGCTCGGAGGCGCGGGCTACCTCGACGACGTAGCCGATGGCGATGGAGGCGACCCAGACGAGGATCACGTTGTGCACGGTGTCGCGGGCCGGGGTGCCGCGCTCGACCAGGTTGGCGACGGCGACCAGGGTGGAGGCGGCGGCCGCCCAGCGCCAGCCGCCCTTGATGGCGAAGGCCAGGACGGAGCCGGCGGTCCATATCGACGGCAGGGTGGGGCCGCCGTCCATGACCCGCTCGTGGGCGTCGGCGAGGGGCGTGATCAGGATGCCGGTGACGGCGATGGTGAGGTCGGCGGCGAGGAAGCGCTTGGTGCAGTTCGCGGCGCCCGCGACCTTCGGCAGGGTGGCGAGGGTCCAGACGAACAGGAGGGCGTAGTAGGCGACGGCGAGCCAGGGGCGGACGAAGCCGGAGTAGGCGGTGGCGAAGAAGCCGATCGCGTACAGCATGGTCAGCACGCGGTACCCGGCGAGCGCGCGCCACAGCGGCTGCTCGACCGACATCCGCATGACTCTCTCGCGCCTGGCCATGTCCCCCCCTCCCCCGCGCTGCCGGTCTCCCGGGCTAGGACCCGGCAGGGTCCTTCTCGGCCTTCTCGGCCTTCTCTTCTCTGTCGCCCTTCTCGGCCTTCTCCGCCTGGGCGAGCGCGGCCTTCGCCGCCTTGCCCGCCTCCTTCTCGGCCTTGGCCGCGTCCGCGATCTGCCGCTTCATCGCGGTCGCGTAGACGTCGACGTACTCCTGGCCGGAGAGCTTCATGATCTCGTACATGACCTCGTCGGTCACCGCGCGGAGCACGAAGCGGTCGTGCTCCATGCCCTGGTAGCGGGAGAAGTCCAGGGGCCGGCCGATGCGGATGCCGGGCCGCATCAGCTTCGGCATCACCTGGCCGGGCGGCTGGATCTTCTCGGTGTCGATCATGGCGACCGGGATCACGGGCGCGCCGGTGGCCAGCGCGACGCGCGCGAGCCCGCCCGGCTTGCCCCGGTAGAGGCGGCCGTCGGGCGAGCGCGTGCCCTCGGGGTAGATGCCGAACAGCTCACCGCGCTCCAGGACCTCTATGCCGCTCCGGATGGCGGCCTCGCCGGCGCCGCGCACGCCGGAGCGGTCCACCGGAAGCTGGCCGACGCCCTTGAAGAACGCGGCGGTGAGCCGTCCCTTGACGCCCGGGGTGTTGAAGTACTCGGCCTTGGCGATGAAGGTCACCTTGCGGTCGAGGACGGCGGGCAGGAAGAACGAGTCGGAGAACGACAGGTGGTTGCTCGCCAGAATGGCGGGGCCGTCGGCCGGGATGTGCTCCAGGCCCTCCACCCAGGGCCGGAAGGCGAGCTTCAGCGAACCCCCGACGGTGACCTTCATCGCGCCGTACAACAACCGATTGCCTCCTGTGTCTGTGGGTCAGACCCTATCCCGGGGCACCGTCAATGGCCCCGACGGCCCTGGTCGGTGTCAGTGCGGTCGCGTACGGTGAAGTACCCGCAAGTATCTGACGACAGGAGACCGAGACGTGTCGGTCCTGCCCGGAGCCGAGCCGTTCCGCCACGAGGGCGGGGAGACCGGCGTCCTCCTCTGTCACGGCTTCACCGGTTCCCCGCAGTCGCTGCGCCCCTGGGCCCGGTATCTCGCCGCCCGCGACCTGACCGTGGCGCTGCCCCTGCTGCCCGGGCACGGCACCCGCTGGCAGGACATGCAGGTCACCGGCTGGCAGGACTGGTACGCGGAGGTGGACCGTGAGCTGCGCGCCCTGCGCGAGCGCTGCGCGCGGGTCTTCGTGGCCGGTCTGTCGATGGGCGGCGCGCTGGCGCTGCGGCTCGCCGCCAAGCACGGGGACGCGGTCTTGGGCGTCATGGTCGTCAACCCGGCGAACCGGATGCACGGCGTGGCCCAGCACGCCCTGCCGGTCGTCCGCCATCTGCTGCCGGCGACGAAGGGCATCGCCAGCGACATCGCCAAGCCGCTCAGCTCGGAGCTGGGCTACGACAGGGTGCCGCTGCACGCGGCCCACTCGCTGCGCTCGTACTTCCGGCTCGCCGACGGCGACCTGCCGCAGGTGACGCAGCCGCTGCTGCTGCTGCGCAGCCCGCAGGACCACGTGGTGCCGCCGGCCGACTCGGCGCGGATCCTCGGCCGGGTGTCGTCCACGGACGTGACGGAGATCCTGCTGGAACAGAGCTACCACGTGGCGACGTTGGACCACGATGCGGACCGGATCTTCGCGGAGAGCGTCGCGTTCATCGGCCGGCTCGCGCCCGGTTCCGTCAGGGAGCCGGAGCCCGGTCTCGGCAAGGAAGGGACGGCCGCAGGTGGCTGAGCACGACTCCGACCGCGAGGACCGCGAGGAGCGGGAGCGGGAGCACCCCGAGGGGCGGGAGCGCGCGGGGGACCGCGGGCCCGAGGAGCAGGGCGGCGTGCCCCTCGACGAGGACGCCGCCTGGGCCGCGATCGTCGCCGGGTACGGGGACGAGCCGCCGGACCCGCCGGGCGCGAAGCCGTTCAAGTCGGTCGAGGACCTGGCCCTCCTGGAGCCCGAGACGAACGACGAGAAGCCCGCGCCGGACCAGCCGTCCTCGGCCCGGCCGCTGGGCAGCTCCGTCGCGTTCGCGCCCGGCGTCGGTCCCCGCGACCACACGCCGGCCGAGCCGTCCGACGACGACCTCGACGAGGACGACGAGGGCCACTTCGTGCCGCCCGAGCCGCCGCCGCTGCCCGAGGCGGACCCCACCGCGAAGTTCGCCTGGCTGGGCGTGCTGGGCGGGCCCGTGCTGCTCCTGCTGGCGGTGCTGTTCGGCTGGGACATGACCTGGTGGCTGACCACCCTCAGCATCGGCGGCTTCCTCGGCGGCTTCGCCACGCTGGTCATGCGGATGCGGACGGACGACGAGGACGACGACGATCCGGGGCGGGGCGCGGTGGTCTAGCCGGCGCCCGGGCAGCGCCCGGGCTCAGGGCGTCGCGGGTACGCGGAGGGCGGTCAGGACCGGAAGGTGGTCCGAGGCCGCCCTCAGGTCCGCCTCGGCCACTCCGGCCAGCCCCAGCGGCACCCCGCAGCCCAGCACCTCGACGCCCTCGGTGACGAAGACGGCGTCGATGCGGCGGTCGGGCGCCGTGGGTGTGAACGTGTACTCGCCGCCCCAGGGCGCGGCGGTCCAGCAGTCCCGCAGCCCTTCGCCGAGGCGCCGGAAGGTGCGGCCGCCGGGGCGCTCGTTGAGGTCGCCGCCCGCGACCGCGTGCGGGACGTCCAGGGCGGCCAGCCGGTCGAGGAGCAGGCCCGCCTGCTCGTGGCGCTCCTCCGCCTCCAGGGACAGGTGGCAGCTCAGGACGCCGAGGCGGGCGCCGCCGAACCGGACCACGGCGGTGGCGAGGCCGCGCCGGTGCCGGCCGGGGGTGAGCGGGAGCAGTACGTCCTCGGTGCGCTCGACGGTGGCCCGCAGGGAGCACAGCAGCGCGGGGCCGGCCGCGGGGGCGCCGCCGGAGAGCAGCACCAGGCCGGAGGCGTCGGCGAGCCGGGTGAGCTTCTTGCGCCACCGGAAGAAGCGGGGGGCCTCCTGGAGGAGGACGAGGTCGGGGGCGCAGGCGGTGATGACGCGGGCGAGGGCGTCGGTGTCGTCGCGCATCGAGCGGATGTTGTAGCCGAGGACGCGGACGACGGCGGAACCGTCTGGTTCGGTACACGAGTTGGGGAGGGGAGGGAGGGACGACGTTGCCATGCGGATCAAGATACGACGGAGCCCGCCGTCCCCGGTGGGGGCCCGGCGGGCACGGTCGTACGCGTGGGGCTCGGAGACCTACATGATCGGGTCGGGCTCCCGGGCCAGGTCGGCCGCGCCCACCAGGCCCGCCTTGTTGCCGAGTTGCGCGGCGACCACGTCGGCGACCGGGCGCCAGTTGCCGCCGACCAGCCAGCGCTTGTAGGACTTGCGGATCGGGTCGAGGACCAGGTCGCCCTCGTCGGAGAGGCCGCCGCCGACGATGAAGGCGGACGGGTCGAAGAGGGAGGCCAGGTCGGCGAGGCCGGCGCCGGCCCAGCGGGCCAGTTCCCGGTAGGAGTCGACGGCGACCGGGCAGCCCTGGCGGGCGGCCACGGAGATGTGCTTGCCCTCGATGCCCTCGGGGGTGCCGTCGCCGAGCGCGAGGAGCACCTCGGCGCGCTCGGGGGTGGCGTTGGCGCGCTGCTTGGCGTACCTCACCAGGGCGCGCCCGGAGGCGTACTGCTCCCAGCAGCCCTGCGAGCCGCAGCCGCACAGCAGGCCGTCCGGGACCATGCGGATGTGGCCGAACTCGGCGGCCACGCCGAAGTGACCGCGGCGCAGCTTGTTGCCGATGATGATGCCGCCGCCGAGGCCGGTGCCGAGGGTGATGCAGATGACGTTGCGGTGGCCCTTGCCACCACCGAACTTGTACTCGCCCCAGGCGGCCGCGTTGGCGTCGTTCTCCACGACGACCGGGAGGCCGACGCGGGCCTCGACCTTCTCCTTGAGCGGTTCCTGGCGCCAGTCGATGTTGGGCGCGAAGTAGACCGTGGAGCGCTGGCGGTTGACGTATCCGGCGGCGCCGATGCCCACTCCGACGATCTCGTGCCCCACGCGTGCGCCCTCCACCGCGGAGGCGATGGCGTCCACGATGGCCTCGGGTGTGCTGGGGGTCGGCACCTTGTGGGTCGAGAGGATGTTGCCTTCCTCGTCGACCACGCCGGCCGCGATCTTCGTGCCGCCGATGTCGACGCCGATGGTGAGTCCCATGAATCCCTCAGTTCGGTCGAGCCCCGCTATGGCCAACCGTACCCGAGGCGGGGCTCAGTCCAGGTCGATGCGCTGGCCCGGACCGGTGCCCTCGTCGCCGTCGTCGCCGTCGCCGTCGCGGTGTTCGGCCTGGTCGCGGGGGTCGCGCGGGTCCTTGGCCGCGGCACTGCCGGTGGTCCAGCGGCGTTCCTGGTCCTGGACGGCGGAGCGGTAGGCGGCGAGGAGTTCGCCGCCGGCGGCCGCGAGGTGGTCGAAGACGTCCGGGTTGCGCTCGATGACCGGTTCGACGGCGGCCCTGGCCTGCTGGACGACCTGCCGGAACACCTGCTGCGCGGCGGGTCCGGCGACCTGGCCGAGCAGTGGGGACTGGAGGCCGGACAGCTTGTCCGCCACGGTGTCGACGAGCCGGCGCAGCTCCTCGGCGGCCGAGCCGGGCGGTACCCCGTACTCGGCACGGCGGCGGGCCTTCTCCGACTCCAGGTCCTCGGCGCACGCCGTCGCCCAGGCGTCGGCGTCGCCCGGCCGCGCGGCGTCGGCCCCGTCGGCCTCGTCGGGGCGGGGTGCCTCGGACGGGGGGAGCTTTTCGCTCATGACGGACTCCTGACTACGTTTCGTCCTTACGACGTTACCCGAACGGACTCGGGCCCCGTGGCGGGATCAGCGGCCCCGCGGCCACAGCTGGGGGTCCGGCGCGAACCGGACGGCGAGCGTGCCCTCCCGCAGCGCGGCCCCGTCGACGGTGCAGCGGCGCAGCGCGGACGGCAGCGGAACGATCCGGCGGAACGGCCCGGCGGCGACGACCAGTTCGTCCCCCCGGCGGACCAGGTCGAGTTCCTCGCGTACGGCGCCGGGCAGCGGGATGCGCCAGACCAGGACGCCGTCCTCGGCCAGCCGGTCGGTGACGGGCCATTCGACCGGGGAGACGGCCGGGCCGGCGCCCGGCGCGCCGAGCGCGGCGAGGTCGTCGGTGCCGCGCGGATCGCGGCCGAGGTGGGCGAGCGCGCGGACGTCGTACGTGCCCCGCCACTCCTCCAGCGTCTTGCGCTGCTGGGCGAGGGGGCCGGTGAGCCAGCTGTCGGCCGGGACCTCCTCGGGCAGCACGCGGTTGGCGATCAGCAGGTCGGTGCGCAGGCCGCGCAGGGCGAGGCCGAGGACGGTGGCGTGGATCGCGTCGGCGCCCGCCGGGCCGGGCTCGGCGACCAGCCGTACGACGGTGTTCCGGTCGGCGACGACGGCTTCGGCGGCGGCGAGTTCCAGGTCCCAGCGGGCCGCGGCCTCGTACAGCGCCTCGGCGGGCATGGGGACGCCCGCGAGCCTGCCGAGGACGGGGCGCAGGGCGCGGGCCGCCTGCCGCTCGGGGGGCAGCAGCAGGCGCAGGCAGCGGCGCAGTTCCTCGGGGGCGGCGAGCAGGGCGAGGGCGCGCGGGGCGGGCGGGAGGTCGACGACGAGGAGGTCGTGCCGCTCCGCGAGGGCGGCGTCGCGCAGGGCGCGCAGCAGGGCGAGTTCGTCGGCGCCGGGGAGGGGGGTGAGTTCCTCGGGGTCGAGGCGGGCGGCGCCGAGGAGGTCGAGGGCGGAGGAGGCGCGGTCCTGGAGCGCGGCGAGGCCGTCCCGGAACCCCTGGGCGGCGTCCGGCCGCCAGGCGGTGAGGCGGGGTTCGACGGACGTCGGCGCCGGGCCGGTGCGCACCCCGAGCGCGGCACCGAGGGTGTCGTCGCGGTCGGTGCCGAGCAGCAGGGTGCGGGTGCCCTGCCGGGCGGCGGCGAGCGCGGTGGCGGCCGCGACGGTGGTACGGCCGCTGCCGCCGGGGCCTGTGATCAGGATGGTGCGCATGAGGCTGAACGGTACCTGCGCGGTCCGGCCCCGGGCCGCGTGACGCCGGGGTGGTTCGCGATTGCCCGCGGCTCGGCCGACGCTACTTCGCCGGGGTCTCCACTCGCTTCTTCAGGCCCGCCAGCGCACGGTCGATGATGACCTTCTCGGCCTTGCGCTTGATCATGCCCAGCATCGGGATCTTGACGTCGACGGTGAGCCGGTAGGTGACCTCCGTGCCGGTGCCCGCCGGCCGGAGCAGGTAGGAGCCGTCGAGTGAGCGCAGCATCTGCGACTTCACCAGCGTCCAGGAGACCTCGTGCTCGCCGGTCCAGGTGTACGCCAGCGTCTGGTCGTCCTTGATCGCGCCGGCGTCCATGACCAGCCGGACCTGCTCGGCGCGCCCCTGGGCGTCGCTGGCGAGGACCTCGGCCTCCTTCACCTCGCCGGTCCAGTCCGGGTAGCGGGCGAAGTCCGCGATCACCGACATGACGTCGGCGGGTGCCGCCTCGATGGTGATGCTCGAGCTGGTGTGTTCCGCCATCGCCGTGGCTCCTCCGGATGCGGGCCGGTACAGGTGTCGTGGTGAGTCGTCTTGGGTCCCGTGCGCCCGTGGCGCGCACGTGTGTGCCGCGTGAAGGCTATCGCGCACGGACGCCGCGACGGTCACCACCTGCCTGTGCGGCCCCGGTCGGAAAAATCACCACTCCAGCACCCACGGCCGCCCGGTCGACGCGAAGTGGCCGACGTTCACGCACTCGGTGGCGCCGATGCGCATGCGGCGGGCCAGCGGCTGGTGCACGTGCCCGAACAGCGCGTACCGGGGCCGGGTCCGCCGGATCGCGTCCAGCAGCGCCCGGCTGCCCCGTTCGAAGCGCCGCGCCACCGTGTCGTAGACCAGGTCCGGCACCTGCGGCGGGATGTGGGTGCACAGCACGTCCACCTCGCCGACGGCCTCGATCTTCGCGGCGTACTCCTCGTCGCTGATCTCGTACGGCGTGCGCATCGGGCTGCGCAGGCCGCCGCCGACGAAGCCGAAGACCCGGCCGCCGATCTCCACCCGCTCACCGTCGAGCACGGTCGTGCCGGGGCGGGCGTACTCGGGCCACAGCGGCGGCACGTCGACGTTGCCGTAGGTGGCGTACGTCGGGGTGGGGAAGGCGGCGAACAGCTCGGCGTACTGCTTGCGCACCGCCCCCTCGATCAGCTTCGACCGGTCCCCGCCGACGCCCGCCCACAGCCCCGCCCCGAACTCCCGCGCCTCGGCGAAGCGGCGGGCGGTGCGCAGCTCGACGATGCGGTCGGCGTTCGCGACCCCGAACAGTTCGGGGAAGATGCCGCGCGAGTGGTCGGCGTAGTCGAGGAAGAGGACCAGGTCGCCGAGGCAGATCAGGGCGTCGGCGCCCTCGCCGGCCCTGGCCAGGTCGCGGGCGTTGCCGTGCACGTCGCTGACCACGTGGACGCGCGTGCTCGTGTTACGGGCCGGTGTGGGTGCCATGGTGATCAAGCGTAAGCAGCGCGCGCCTCTTGTGAACAGTGGCGGTCGGACCTGCGGTTACTGGCTGGTCGGTTGATCCGTCGACTACTGTGCGCAAAGGAAACCCCATCCGTGTGACGCGTCGAACATCTCGCGGGGACCCCCTGTCGGAGAACACATACCGGCGGGTAACGTCCGGGCAGTCCAGTCGTGCTCAGGATTTCAACCATCTCCCGAGCACCAGCCCGAGCCTTGGACCGCACCGTCGCATCACACAGTGTCGTGGCGCCGGCGCCCTATGAGGAGCAGCAGTCTTGCGCGAGTTCAGCCTTCCGGCCTTGTACGAGGTCCCCGCGGACGGAAACCTGACCGACATCGTCCGCAGAAACGCCGCGCAGTATCCCGACGTCGCCGTCATCTCCCGCAAGGCGGCAGGCGTCTGGCAGGACGTGACGGCCCGCGACTTCCTCGCCGAGGTGCACTCCGCCGCCAAGGGCCTGATCGCCTCCGGTGTCCAGCCGGGCGACCGGGTCGGCCTCATGTCCCGCACCCGCTACGAGTGGACGCTGCTGGACTTCGCCATCTGGAGCGCGGGCGCGATCACCGTGCCGGTGTACGAGACCAGCTCGCCGGAGCAGGTGCAGTGGATCCTCGGCGACTCGGGGGCCACCGCCTGCGTCGTGGAGTCGGCCGGGCACTCGGCCGTCGTCGAGTCGGTGCGCGAGGCGCTGCCCGCCCTCAAGAACGTCTGGCAGATCGACGCCGGCGCCGTGGAGGAACTGGGCCGCCTCGGCCAGGACGTCACCGACCGCGCCGTCGAGGAGCGCGGCTCGATCGCGAAGGCCGACGACCCCGCGACGATCGTCTACACCTCCGGCACCACCGGCCGCCCCAAGGGCTGCGTCCTCACCCACCGCAGCTTCTTCGCCGAGTGCGGGAACGTGGTCGAGCGCCTGCGCCCCCTGTTCCGCACCGGTGAGTGCTCCGTCCTCCTCTTCCTGCCCCTCGCGCACGTCTTCGGGCGGCTGGTGCAGGTCGCGCCGATGATCGCGCCGATCAAGCTGGGCTGCGTCCCCGACATCAAGAACCTCACCGACGAGCTGGCCGCCTTCCGGCCGACGCTGATCCTCGGTGTGCCGCGTGTCTTCGAGAAGGTCTACAACTCGGCGCGCGCCAAGGCGCAGGCCGACGGCAAGGGCAAGATCTTCGACAAGGCGGCGGACACCGCCATCGCGTACAGCAGGGCGCTGGACGCGCCGTCGGGTCCGTCCGTCGGCCTGAAGATCAAGCACAAGGTCTTCGACCGGCTCGTCTACAGCAAACTGCGCACGGTCCTCGGCGGACGCGGCGAGTACGCCATCTCCGGCGGCGCCCCGCTCGGCGAGCGGCTCGGCCACTTCTTCCGCGGCATCGGCTTCACGGTCCTGGAGGGCTACGGCCTGACCGAGTCCTGCGCCGCCACCGCCTTCAACCCCTGGGACCGGCAGAAGATCGGCACGGTCGGTCAGCCGCTGCCGGGCTCCGTGGTGCGCATCGCGGACGACGGCGAGGTGCTGCTGCACGGCGAGCACCTGTTCAAGGAGTACTGGAACAACCCGGGCGCGACCGCCGAGGCGCTGGCCGACGGCTGGTTCCACACCGGTGACATCGGCACCCTCGACGAGGACGGGTACCTGCGGATCACCGGCCGCAAGAAGGAGATCATCGTCACCGCCGGCGGCAAGAACGTCGCCCCGGCCGTGATCGAGGACCGCATCCGCGCGCACGCGCTGGTCGCGGAGTGCATGGTGGTCGGCGACGGGCGGCCCTTCGTGGGCGCGCTGGTCACCCTCGACGAGGAGTTCCTCGGACGGTGGTGCGCGGAGCACGGCAAGCCGGCCGGCTCCACGGCGGCGTCGCTGCGGGACGACGCGGAGCTGCTCGCCGAGATCCAGTCGGCGATCGACGACGGGAACTCGGCGGTCTCGAAGGCGGAGTCGGTGCGGAGGTTCCGGGTGCTGGGGGCTCAGTTCACCGAGGACTCCGGGCACTTGACGCCGTCGTTGAAGCTGAAGCGGAACGTCGTCGCCAAGGATTACGCGGGGGAGATCGAGGCGATTTACGCCAAGTAGGGGCGCCTGAGGGGGTGCCGGGTGCGGATCGTCGGCGGCTTTCCGTTCGTCGTGGCCGGTCGCGCAGTTCCCCGCGCCCCTGAGGGGCGCGCAGTCACTCCGCGCTACAGCAGCGCCTTCAGGTGTTCCGCCAGCAAATCCCAGCGCCACTTCTCCTCGACCCAGGCACGGCCCCGCTCCCCCATGCGGTGGCGGAGTTCGGGGTCGGCCAGGAGGGTGATGACGCGGTCGGCCGTGTCGTCGTGCGAGTCGCCGCGGACCACCCAGCCCGTCTCCCCGTCGAGTACCGCGTCCGGGGCGCCGCCGGAGTCGCCGGCGACGACGGGGAGGCCGGTCGCGGAGGCTTCCAGGTAGACGATGCCGAGGCCCTCGACGTCGAGGCCGCCACGGCGGGTGCGGCAGGGCATGGCGAAGACGTCGCCGGCGCCGTAGTGGGCGGGCAGCTCGGACCAGGGCACGGCGCCCGTGAAGTGCACGGAGGCGGCGACGCCGGTGTCCTCGGCGAGGCGGCGCAGGTCCTTCTCGTAGGGGCCGCCGCCGACGATCAGCAGGACGGCGTCCGGCTGGGCGGCGAGGATGCGGGGCATGGCCCGGATCAAGGTGTCCTGGCCCTTGCGCGGGACCAGGCGTGAGACGCAGACCACGACGGGGCGCTCGGTGAGCCCGAGCCGGGCGCGGACCTCGTCGCCGCCGCTGTCCGGGTGGAAGGTCTTCTCGTCGACGCCGGGCGGCAGCTGCGTCATCCGTGCGGCGGCCGCCGGGGTGAGCGCGTCCGCTATGCGTGAGCGCGTGTACTCGCCGAGGTACGTGATGGTGTCGGTCGACTCCCCGATGCGGCGCAGCAGCTGCCGGGCGGCGGGCAGCTGGGCCCAGCCCGCCTCGTGGCCGTGGGTAGTGGCGACGAGGCGCTCGGCGCCCGCCCGGCGCAGCGCCGGTGCCATCAGGCCGAGCGGTGCCGCCGCGCCGAACCACACCGACGTGCAGCCGTGCTCGCGGAGCAGTCCGGCCGCACGCCGGGTCGCGCCCGGTGTCGGCAGCAGCATCGTCGTACGGCCCCGTACGACGGTGAAGGGCTGCTCGGCGTCGAAGGCGGCGGTGGCCTCGACGCCCTCGCGGCTCCGCTTCCAGGTGGAGGCGTAGACGACCAGCCGCTCGGGGTCCAGGCGCAGCGCCATGTTGTGCAGGAACGCCTGGATGCCGCCCGGACGGGGCGGGAAGTCGTTCGTCACGATCAAGGTCTTGCGCACGCCGCCGACCCTACCGAACCCTCCGTGCGGGCCGGGGCCCGGCCGCGTCCTGTGGCAGACGCACAGGTGTCCGGGTCATCATGGCCGCACCGGCAGGGCGGACGCGGACGGGCAGGGAGCACGTGGAGACGAGGGACGAGGGGCGGTCACCGCGGTGGCTGCTGACGGCCTGGGGCGCCACACGGCTGCTACTGCTGCTGTTCGTGCTGAAGGTGCTGGTCTTCCCCGGTCCGGACGTCACCAGCGACGTGTCCGTCATCTACCGGGGCTGGTGCGAGATCCTGCGCACCGGAACGTTTCCGCTGGACGACGTCACCTGGCAGTACCCGCCGGCGGCGGCCTTCGCGGTCCTCTCCCCCGGGCTGCTGCCCTTCCTGACGTACGCCACGGCCTTCTTCGTCCTGGTCTGTGCCGTGGACCTGGCCGTGCTGGCGCTGCTGCGGCACGCGGGCCGGGGCGCCGGGCGTTCGCCGCGCGGGGCGTGGGTGTGGGTGGTGGGCGTGCCGCTGCTGGGCCCGACGGTGTACGCCCGCTACGACGTGATGGTCACCGCCGTCGCCGTGGCCGCCCTGCTGGCCGCGGGGCGGCATCCGCGGGTGGCGGGGGCCCTGGCGGCGCTCGGGGCGCTGCTGAAGGTCTGGCCGGCGCTGGTGCTGCTCGGGATGCGGGGGCGTGGGCCGTGGGCCGCGGCCGCGGTGAGCGGGGCGGGGCTGGCGGCGCTGTTCGCGGTGACGATGCCGGGGGCGTTCGCGTTCCTGACGTTCCAGAGTGAGCGGGGCACCGAGGTGGAGTCGCTGGGGGCGCTGGTGTTCCACGTCGCCCGACACTTCGGCTGGCAGGGCGAGGTGCTGCTGAACTACGGCTCGGTGGAGTTCCTCGGCCCGTACGTGGGCGCGGTGAGCACGGTGGCCCTGGTGCTGAGCGCGCTCGGCTTCGGCTGGCTGCTGCTGTGGCGGCTGCGGGCGGCCCGGTTCGCGGCGCACACGGCGGCGGACGCGGCCTTCGTGGCGGTGCTGGTGTTCACGGTCACGAGCCGGGTGATCAGCCCGCAGTACTTGGTGTGGCTGGTCGGCCTCGCGGCGGTCTGCCGGTGCTACCGGGCGACCCGGATGCGGGTGCCGGCCGCGCTGGTGCTGGCGGCGACCCCGGTGACGGCGCTGGAGTTCCCGGTCCTGTTCACCGACGTCGTGGCGAGCACGCCCCTCGGCATCGCGCTGCTGGTCGTCCGCAACGGCCTGCTGGTGGCCGCCGCCCTGATCGGGGCCCGCGCCCTGTGGCACGACACCCGGCGGCGCACTCCCGCCGCCCGGAGCGAACGGCTCACCACGACTCGCCCCACGGACACGCCCGCCATCGCACCGTGACGCCGCGCGCCACCCACCGAGCCGGGCGGTCTCAGCCCAGTTCGCTCCGCACGTACTCCCGCCAGCGTGCCGTGAAGTCCCCGGGTGTCGTCCCGAGGGTCTTCTTCATCGCCGCCTCCACCGCGCCCGCGCGCTCGTCATGGGTGCCCACGGCGCGGTAGAACGCGTCCAGGCGGTCCTCGCCCCACCGATCGGCGATCATGCGGCAGGCCAGCCAGCCGCCCTCGTAGGCGCGGGCCAGTTCGTCGGCGTCGGCGGTGAAGCCGAAGTCCTCGTCCGTCGGCAGTGCGCCGGGCACCCGGCCCTCGGACACCTCGCCGCGCAGTTCGGGAGCGGCCTCGTCGGGGTCGCGGTCGCTGCCGCGGTAGCCGACCCAGTCGGCGTAGCCCTCGGAGAGCCACAGCGGGGTGGCGGCGGTGGTGTCGGCGCGGGTGGCGACATGGGTCGTCTCGTGGGTGAGCACGACCTGCTTGCCGAGGCTGCCGAGCAGCCCGTACGCGTCGGGGTTGACGATGATCCGGTCCGCCGGGGCGTGCTCCCGGCCGCCCGTCTCCCCCGTGGTGACCGCGGCGATGCCCCGGTAGGAGGAGGCGGGCGAACCCAGCAGACCCGCCATGCCCTCCACGGACCGGGGGACGAGCACGACGACCCGGCGGGCCCAGTCGCCGTCCCAGGCGTCGGAGACGGCGGGCACCGCCCGGTCGGCGAGGCCGGCGAAGGCGCGCAGGGTGCCGGTGGACTGCCCGACGCCGAGCACCAGGCTGTGCGTGCCGCGCACCACCCGGACCGTGCCCTGGTCCCAGGGCTGCTGGCCGGACTCCTTGGCGGGCCGCTCGGAGTCGACGGCCCACTCCCCGTCCGCGCCGTCCCGGCTCAGCGCGACGGTGCGGTTCACGGTGACGGCGCCCCGGTCGTAGCCGTCGACGCGGTAGCGCAGCTCGACCTCGGCGGTGGCGGTGTCGCCGCCGCGGTCCACGTCGGTCACCCGGTACGACCAGTCGGCCAGCGGAATCGCGCTCAGGTTGCCGAAGCCGGTCGCGGTGCCCGTACGGGCGTAGGCGGCCCGGTCGTGGCCGAGGACGGCCGCCGCGCGCCGGTCCAGCACCTTCTGCACCTCGGCCCGCACCGGGTCGGCGGTGACCCTGCCGCCGCAGGCCACGAGGGCGACCAGCAGCAGGCACAGCGCCACCACCGAGGAACCCGACACCCGCCATCGACCAGCCACCTTCCCGATCGTACGGGCGCGTGGCGGTACGGGTGACAGGGCGGCGTTCCGGATTCCGGTGCCGCGGCGGGTCAGACCCGGGTGATGGAGGAGACCGGCATCATGCCGACCGGGTCGTAGCGCACCGGCGCGCCGGGGTAGGGCGCGTGGATCACCTGGCCGTTTCCGGCGTACATGCCGATGTGGCTGGCGTCGTCGCGGTAGGCGACGAGGTCGCCGGGCCGGGCCTCGGAGAGGGAGACCCGCTGACCGCTGCCGGACTGCGCCTGCGAGGTGCGCGGCAGGCCGACCCCGGCCTGGGCGTAGGCCCACTGGGTCAGGCCGGAGCAGTCGAAGCCGGAGGGGCCGTTGGCGCCCCACACGTACGGCTTGCCGAGGGCGGCGCGGGCGGCGGCGAACGCGGCGCCCGCGCGGCCGGAGGCGGGGCCCCCGGCGCCGGTGAGCGCGGTCAGGTCGGCGCGGCCGGAGCGGGAGCCGCGCTCGTAGCCCGCGCGCTCGCCGTCCGGGAGGGAGTTGACCAGCGCGCGCGCCTTGGCGAGCTTGCGTTCCACGGTCTTCTTGTGGGCGGCGACGGCCTTGCGGCCCTTCTCCAGCTCGGCGAGCTTCTCGGCGGCCTCGGTGCGGTCCTGGGCGAGGTCGCGCATGGCCTGCTGGAGTTCCCGCAGCTCACCCGCGTGACGGCTGGAGATCCGGTCGAGGACGGAGGCCCGCTCCAGGTATTCGTCCGGGTTCGCGGAGAGCAGCAGGGCCAGCGAGGGGTCGATGCCGCCCGAGCGGTACTGGGCGCCGGCCAGCGAACCGAGCGCGTCGCGCATGGAGTTGATCCGCTCCTGCTGCCGGGCGATCGAGTCCTGCGCGGTGCCGACCTCCTTCTGCAGGGCGTCGGTGCGCGCGTCGGCCTTGTTGTAGGCCTCGGTCGCCTGCTCCGCCTCGGTGTGCAGGCGGTCCACCTCCGCCCGCCGGTCGTCCTGCGGGGCGGCCGGGGCCGCGGGCGCGGCGGTGGCCGGTACGGCGCCCAGGACTGCGGCGGCGACGGAGAGCAGGCCGACGGCGGCGGCCGAGCCGCGGTCGAACCCGGACGGTGCAAGGCGGCGATGGGACCCCACGGGAAGCCGCACTCCTTCCGCTGGCGGACGGGGAAACGCGGCAGACAGTAACCCCGTGACGGGGTACCGGCCAACGACCTCCGGGCGCCGCGCACGGCGGCCCCCCGCCGCTGACGCAGGTCACCGGCGGGGCGGGGGTCCACAGGCCGTGCCGTGATTCGCCCGAACGGGCGGCATGGCGAGGGTGGTTCAGGGGTGGCGCGTGCTCCGGGTCAGACCCGCACGCCGAACATGAACGGACCGCCGATGGTGCTCATCGACTCGTAGCGCACGACCGTGCCGGTACGCGGCGCGTGCAGGACCTGGCCGTTGCCGGCGTAGAGGCCGACGTGGTGCAGGTCGTTGAAGAAGAAGACGAGGTCGCCGACCTGGAGCTGGCTCATCGAGGAGATCCGGGTACCCGCGCCGGTCTGCGCCTCGGAGGTGCGCGGGATGCCGACGCCGGCCTGGGCGTAGGCCCAGGAGGTCAGGCCCGAGCAGTCGAAGGAGGACGGGCCGGTGGCGCCGTAGACGTACGGCGTGCCTATCTTGCTCTGGGCGGCGGCGAAGGCGGCGGCGGCCCGGCCGGAGGCGGGGGTCCCGTTGCCGGAGAGGACCTCGCGCTCGCTGCTGCGGGTGGCGCGCTGCTCCTCGGCGGCGAGCGCGGCCTTCTCCTTGGCGGTGAGCGTGTTGAGCAGCTTCTGCGCGGAGGAGAGCTTGCCCTGGACTTCCTTCTTCTTGTTGCCCAGTTCGGTGCGGGTGGCGGAGAGGTCCTTGAGCTTCTCGGACGCCTCGGAGCGCTGCTGGGCGAGGTCGCGCTGCTTGCCCTGGATCTTCTTCAGCGCCTCGACCTGCTGACCGCTGAGCTGGTCGAGGGTGGAGGCCTTGTCCAGGTAGTTGTCCGGGTCGGCGGAGAGGAAGAGCTGGAGGGAGGGGTCGATGCCGCCGGAGCGGTACTGGGCGCTGGCCATCGAACCGAGGCCGTCGCGCAGCTCGTTGAGCTCCTCCTGGCCGCGGGCGACGTTGTCCTGGATGGTGGAGATCTCCTTCTGGAGCTTCTCCTGCTTCTCCTTGGCGCCGTTGTACTTCTCGGTGGCCTTCTCGGCCTCCTCGTAGAGCTTGTCGACCTTGGCCTTGACCTCGTCCTTGCTCGGCTTCTCGCTCGGCGCGGCGTTGGCGGCCTGCGAGCTGAGAGCGACAGCGGCGGCGGCAGCGGTGGTGAGCACGGTCACGCGCGTGCGGCTCGGCTGCTTGGGACGACGGTGGGACGCCACGGAGACGAGCTCCTTCTTGAGAGGGATCACCCGTTCGAGGGTTCGAGGGCTGACCCTAGTGACCCACTCGTGATCAGTTCAAATCCTCCGCCGAAAAATCCTGGTTACGCACCGCGTTCTTCGTCACAACTCACCTGCAGTGACGCCCACCTGACACTACGTTGCGTGACAGTTCCGTCAATTCAGGCATAGGGCGCCTACGTTGCGGTTGGTGCGGATGTGAATGAGCGGCTAGGAAAGCCGCTTGAGGAGCACCACGGACGCCACCGGGCGTGCGCCGGCGCGCGCCACGCCGTCGGCCACCTCGCGGTCGGTCGAGACGACGATGACGGGCCGTCCCGGCGGCTCGGCGCGCACCAGTTGGCGGATCAGCTCGTCGGCGGTGACGCCGGGCTTGGAGAAGAGCACCCGCACGCCGCGCGGCGGCGCGAGCAGCACCGGCGCCGCCAGTTCGGCCCCGTCGAAGACGCAGGTCATCTCGGCGCCGGTCTGGGCGGCGAGCTGGGAGAGCTGCCCCAGCAGCCTGAGCCGCTGCTTCTCCAGCGGCATCTGCGGATAGCCGGTCTTGGTGACGTTGTAGCCGTCGACGACCAGGTGGGCCTGGGGCAGGGCGAGCAACTGGTCGAGAATGGCGGGGTCGTTCTCGGACAGGGCGCGCGCGGCGATGTCCTTCGGCGTCATCCGCCCGGGTTCGACCGCGTCCACGGTCTCGGCGGGCCGCACGGACACCGGAGGCAGCGCCAGCTCCCTGCGCAGCCCCTGAGTGGCGTCCAGCAGGGTGTCCAGGAGCAGCCGGACGCGCATGTCCTCGACGCTGCGCCCCTCGCGGGCCGCCTTGCGGGTGGCCTCCAGGGCCGCCTCCGCCTCCGCGAGGCGGGTCTTGAGCCGCCGGGACTCGCTCTCGGCGGCGGACACCTGGGTCTGGCCCTCGGTGCGGACGGTGTCCATCTCGGCCTGCACCTTGCGCAGCGCGGCCTCACCGCGCTTGACGTCGCTGAGGGCCGAGCGCAGCTTGCGGTGGAGCGCCTCGGTCTCCTTCTTGGCCGACTCCAGCTCGGCGCGCAGCCGCTCGGTCTCCGTCCGGGTGTGCTCCCGGGCCCGGGCCAGGTCCTCGTGCAGCCGCTCCAGCTCGGCGCGGCTCTCCTCGTCGGCGCGCTCGGCGTCCGCGCGCTGCGCCTCCTCGCCGGCGGCGGTCACCAGCTTCACCCAGCCGTGCGGGCGCAGCACGTAGGCCGCGGCGGCCACGTCGAGCGGGTCGGCGGCGGGCGGCGGGGAGCCGGCGTCCAGGGCGTCTGCCAGCTCCGGCTGGGCGTCGCGGAACTTCTCACCGATGCGCTGGCGGAACAGCGGGTCGCTCTCCACGGCGGCGGCCATGGCGTTGCCGGCGAACTTGGCCCTGCGGTTGGGGGCGAACCTGGCGTACTGCCTCAGCTGGGCGGGCAGCTCGGCGAGGGTGAGTCCGCCGAAGCCGTCGGACACGATCTGCACCACTCTGCGGCGCACGCCGTCGGGCAGCGGGCGGTCGAGCACCTCGGCGGCGCCGTCGCCCGGCTCCCCGTCGTGTGTCTCCACCATCCGTCATCCCCATGTCTCAGGGCGGTCCCGGCCGGGGACCGCCTCGTGCGGGAACCGCTCCGCTCAGGAGGCGGCGCCCGGCCTGTCCACGAGTTCCACCTGGTCCACGGCGTTGCACCAGCGGCACCGCACCGACTCGACGGTCTCGCTGAGCACCTCGCGCTCCTCGACCTTCGGCTCGCCGGCCAGGTCGAGGTGGACGTACTCGACGACCTTCGAGGCCCGGGTCACGTCGAATCGGGTCAGGTTGCCGCACAGGGTGCAGCGCCACCGTGTCGTGTCCGTCGGCAGGGGAACCGTCATCGTGGCTGTTCGCTCTCTTCCAGTGTCGGTGACGCGCCGGGCTCTCCCGGTGCGTGTGGCTCGTAACCCTACGGCCTGGCGGGTACCCGACGCCCGCGTGTCCACGGCGGCGAGGCGGTATGGGCGGTTGCGGTCCGTTACGTCATGCTCTGTGTCCATGATCGGTAACTGGAGCAGGACGGCCCTAGGGACGGCTCGAACGCTCGGCACGGCCCTCACGCCACGGGGCCGCACGGCGCCGGTGACGTACACGCTGATCACGCTCTGCTGCGTACTGTTCCTGGTCAGCCCGGCGGCAGGCCTCAATCCGGGGTACGGCACCGGGGAGGAGCTGCTGGCCGCTCAGCGCGCGTACTTCCGGCGCTGGGGCGTGATCCCCGCAGAACTGTTCGAGGGCTCCCCCGGTTCCGCGCTCACCCCCGCCACGGCGCTGTTCGTCCACGGCAGCTGGGTGCATCTGCTCGGCAACATGCTCTTCCTGTACGTCTTCGGCGCGATGACCGAGGAGCGCATGGGCCGGTTCCAGTTCGCCCTGTTCTACCTCGGCTGCGGCTACCTGGCGCTGCTCGGCTACGCGGGCGCGAACGCCCACTCCCTTCAGTCCCTGGTCGGCGCCTCCGGGGCGATCTCCGCGATTCTCGGTGCGTTCCTGTTCCTCTTCCCCCGCGCCCGGGTGACCAGCCTCCTGCCCTTCCTCTTCTTCCTGCCCCTGCGCTTCCCGGCCTGGCTGGTCCTCCCCTTCTGGGCCGCCCTCCAGTGGATGGCGGCGGGCCGGGCGGGCGACGGCCCGGGGGTGGCCTACCTCGCCCACCTGGTGGGCTTCGGCCTGGGCTTCACTTTCGCGTGGGTGCGGTTCGGGCGTACGACTAGAGTGAAGAGCGTTCCAGTGGCGGCCCCCGAGGGAGAGAACCAGCCGTGATCAGCGCGATCGTGCTCATCAAGACCAGCGTGGACCGGATTCCCGAGATCGCGGAGCAGATCGCCGCGCTGGAGAGCGTCAGCGAGGTCTTCTCCGTCACCGGCACCTACGACCTGATCGCCATGGTGCGGGTGAGCCGGCACGAGGACCTGGCCGACGTCATCCCGGGCCGGATCAGCAAGATCCCGGGCGTGGAGGGCACCGACACCCACGTCGCGTTCCGGACGTACTCGCAGCACGACCTGGAGGCGGCGTTCGCCATCGGGCTCGACAGCTGAGCCGACGCTCCGCGGGCCGTCGCGGATGAAGGGTTCTTCATGCGGGACTCATCACAACCACCGGGTACCGGGCGCAGCATCGGACGTATGGTCTTCTCCCGCCGGATGGCGGCACTCGCCGCCGTCGTCCTGATTCCACTCGGTATCGCCGCGACCAGTTTCGCCCTCACCGACAGTCCTCAGGAGCCCAGGGTCCCGGCCAAGGTGGAGCTGGAGAGCGGCTCCCCCAGCCCGGCACCGGCCTCCTCCTCGCCCGACCCCACGCCCAGCGACCAGGTGGTGACCCGGCCGCCGGTGACGGACGGCCCTTCGGATGACGACGATGACGACGACCGGGGCAGGGACGGCGGGGACGACGGAGCCGGGGACGACGGAGCCGACGGCTGACCGTGAACGCCGACGGATCTCGGCCCGGGTCCGCATCCTGCTCTGGCTGCTGCTCGTGATGGCCGTCGCGCTCGCCTCGGTGGCGGCGACCACCCGCTCGATCCTGCTCCGCGACACCGACCAGCGGATCAACGGCCTGCTCGCGCAGGAGGCGGGCGAGTTCGCCAACTTCGAGGAGCAGGGGTTCGACCCGGAGACCGGCCGCCCCTTCACCGACCCGGGCCGGCTGCTGCGGGTCTTCCTGGAGCGCCAGTACGCCGACCTGGACGAGGAACTGGTCGGCCTGGTGGGCGAGGTGGGCAGCAGGCCCACCCAGATCATCCAGCAGCGCGAGATCCCGGTCGACCGCCCCCTGCACGAGGACGCCGACGCCCGGCGCCGCATCCACGCCTCGCCCGACTCCACCGGCACCCTGGAGCGGCCCGAGGGCGAGATCCGCTGGGCCAAGGTCACCGTGGCCCGCTACGGCGGTGAACCGGCGGCCGCCTTCGTGGTCGCCTTCCACCCGGGGCGCGAACAGGCCCGCGCGGACGAGGTGTTCCGCGTCCTGCTCGCCATCTCGGGCGTCGCCCTGCTGATGACGACGGGCATCGCCTGGGTGGTCGCCGGCCGCATCCTCAAACCGGTGCGGCTCGTGCGCGCCACGGCCGCGCAGCTCACCGAGCAGGACCTGACCCGGCGTATCCCGGTGCACGGCCACGACGACGTCGCCGCCCTGGCCGAGACCTTCAACGCCATGCTGGACCGGCTGGAGCGCGCCTTCGCCACCCAGCGCCGGTTCGTCGACGACGCGGGCCACGAACTGCGCACCCCCATCACCATCGTGCGCGGCCACCTGGAACTGATGGGCGACGAGCCCGCCGAGCGCGAGGAGACCGTCCGGCTCGTCACCGACGAACTGGACCGGATGAGCCGCATCGTCGAGGACCTGCTGCTGCTCGCCAAGGCCGAACGCCCCGACTTCGTCACCCCCGAGCCGGTGCAGCTGGCCGAACTCACCGCCGACGTCTTCGTCAAGGCCCGCACCCTCGGCGACCGCGACTGGGTGCTGGCGGAGGTCGCCGACCGGGAGGCCCGGCTCGACCCCCAGCGGATCACGCAGGCCATGGTGCAGCTCGCCCAGAACGCGGTGCAGCACACCACCACCGGCCAGACCATCCGCATCGGCTCCCGCGCCGACGGCACCCGCGTCGAGCTGTACGTCGCCGACTCCGGCCCCGGGGTCCAGGCGCAGGACGCCGAGGTGATCTTCGAGCGGTTCCGGCGCGGCACGGCCCGGCGCGGGGTGCGCGGCACGGGCGCCGGGCTCGGACTGTCGATCGTCCGGGCGATCGCCGAGGGCCACGGCGGCCGGGTCGACCTGCGCGCCGCGGAAGGCGGCGGCGCCATCTTCGTACTGACACTGGAATGACTCCGGGAGAGGCACGCCCATGAACCGCATCCTCATCGTCGAGGACGAGGAGCGCATCGCCTCCTTCGTCGAGAAGGGCCTGCGCGCCAACGGCTTCACCACCACCGCCGTCGGCGACGGCGAGGCCGCCTACGAGTACGCCCTCACCGGCGGCTTCGACCTGGTCGTGCTGGACATCGGGCTGCCCGGCCGGGACGGCTTCACGGTCCTGCGCGAGCTGCGCGAGGCCCGGGTGACGACCCCGGTCATCGTGCTGACCGCCCGGGACTCGGTCCGGGACACGGTGGCCGGCCTGGAGGGCGGCGCCGACGACTGGATGACCAAGCCGTTCCGCTTCGAGGAACTGCTCGCCCGGGTGCGGCTGCGGCTGCGCACGGCGGCCCGCGCGCCCGAGGTGACGGTGCTGAAGTCGGGGGCGCTCAGCCTTGATCTGCGCACCCGCAGGGCCCGCTCCCAGGGGCGCACGGTCGACCTGACGGCCCGTGAGTTCGTGCTCCTTGAGCTGTTCCTGCGCCATCCGGGGCAGGTACTGTCCCGCGAGCAGATCCTGTCGCACGTGTGGGGCTACGACTTCGACCCGGGCTCCAACATCGTGGACGTCTACGTGCGGGCGCTGCGCAAGAAGCTCGGGGCGCAGCAGGTGGAGACCGTGCGCGGGATGGGGTACCGGCTGCCGGCCTGGTGAAGTTCCCTTCATGTGACGCTCATCGACGGCTCACCGCACCCGTGAACCCTCGATGACGTGACGTTGAACCTCCGCCTCGCGGCGGCCCTGTGCGTGGCGCTGTCCCTGTGCGCGCTGCTGGCGGTCCCCGCCAACTTCCCCGCCCTGGGCGGCGACGCGCGGCTCACCCTGGCCGTGTTCGCGCTGGCGACCTGTGCCTGGATCGGCACGCCGATCGACGACACGTACATCGCGCTGGGCGCCGGGCTCGCGCTGACCGCGACCGGAGTGATCAGCAGCGACACCCTCTTCGGCGCCCTCGGGGACGCCACGGTGTGGCTGCTGATCTGCGCCTTCGTGCTGGCGGCGGCGGTGGCCCGGACCGGGCTCGCCGGCCGGGCGGCGGCGTTCCTGGTCGGCGGGGCGCGCACCGTACGGCAGTTGACGCACCTGACGACGGCCGCGCTGGTCGTGACCGCGTTCGCGGTGCCGGCCACGTCGGGCCGGGCGGCGCTCGCGCTGCCGGTGTTCCTGGCGCTCGCCAAGGCCCTCGCGGACCGGAAGCGGCTGGTGGTGATGCTGGCGCTGCTGTTCCCGACGGTGATCCTGCTGTCGGCGGTCGCCACCCTGATCGGCGCGGGCGCGCACCTGATCACCGTGTCGGTGCTGTGGGAGGCGACCGGGGAGCGGATCGGCTTCACCCAGTGGCTGCTGCTGGGGCTGCCGCTGGCGGTGGCGTCCTCCCATCTGGCCGCCGAGACCGTCCTGCTGACCACCACGCGCCGCGCTGACCGGCAGGGCCCGGTCCACATCACCGCCGAGGAGATACAGCGGCACAGCGAGAGCCCGGTCACCGGCCCCTGGACGCAGGCGGAGAAGCGCTGCGCCCTGCTGCTGGCCACGGTGGTGGCGCTGTGGTGCAGCGAGCCCCTGCACCAGGTGTCGCCCGCCGTGGTGGCGCTGATCGGGGCGGTCGTCGCCTCCTCCCCCGCGCTGGGCACCGTACGGCTCAAGGACGCGCTGAAGACGGTGCCCTGGTCGCTGCTGCTGTTCATGGCGGCGACCATGGCGATGGGCGTGGCGCTCGCGGACTCCGGGGCGGCGAAGTGGCTGGTGTCGGGGCTGCCCGCGCACGTGGCGCCGGCCGTCTTCCTCGGGGTCGTGGTCGCGGTGAGCACGGCGGCCCACCTGGTCCTCCAGTCCCGTTCGGCCCGCTCGTCCGTGCTGGTCCCGCTGGTGATCGCCGCGGCCGTGGGAGCGGGCGTCAACCCGGTCGCGGCGGCGCTCGCGTCCACCGCCGCGGCCGGCTTCTGCCACACGCTGCCGGCCTCCGCCAAGCCGGTCACGCTCTTCTCCGACATCCCCGGCACCCCCACCTACACCCCGCGCGACCTGCTGCGGCTGTCCGCCGTCCTGGCCCCGCTGACCGCGCTGCTCGTGCTGTTCTTCGCCGCCGCCGTCTGGCCGCTGCTCGGCGTGCCCGTCACCCGATGAAGGAGTCCGCCATGTCCGCCACGTTCGCCCTGTCCTCAGCGCCCTCACCCCCCTCCCTGCTGGGCCGCGTCGCCGTCGCCCCCAGCGGCTTCAAGGAGTCCCTGTCCGCGCAGGCCGCCGCCGACGCCATCGCGGCCGGTGTCCGCCGGGTGCTGCCGGCCGCCGAGATCGACCGGATCCCGCTGGTCGACGGCGGTGAGGGCACGGCCGTGGCGCTGGCCGCCGCGACCGGTGGGCGGCTGGTCGCGCTGGCCGCCACCGGCCCGGTCGGCGAGCCCGTCGGCACCCACTTCGCGCTGCTCGGCGGCCGGGACACGGCGGTCGTGGAGATGGCCGCGGTCGCGGGTCTGTCCCTGGTCCCCCGTGCCCTGCGCGACCCCGGCGCGACGACCACGTACGGCGTCGGCGAGCTGATCGGTGCCGCGCTCGACACCGGGGTGCGGCGGATCCTGGTCGGCTGCGGCGACTCCGGTACGTCGGACGGGGGCGCGGGGGCGCTCCAGGCGCTCGGGGCGCGGCTGCTGGACGCGGACGGCTTCGAACTGCCGCCCGGCGGGGGCGAGCTGGTCCGCCTGGCCCGCGTCGACGCGTCCGGCCTGGACACCCGCCTGAAGAACACCGAGCTGCTCGTCGCCTGCAACCCGTACAACGTGCTGTGCGGCGAGCGGGGCGTGGCCCGGGTGTTCGGCCCGCAGAAGGGGGCGACGCCCGTGCAGGTGGAGCAGTTGTCGGCCGGGCTGGAGAACTGGGCGCGCGTCCTCACCCGCGACCTCGGGGTCGTCGGCACGGACCTGCGGGGCGGCCCCGGCACCGGTGCCTCCGGCGGACTCGGCGCCGGGCTGGCCGCGGTCGGCGCCCGGCTGCTGCCGCGTTTCGACGTGCTGCTCGACCACCTGGACCTGGACGCCCGCCTCGCCCGTGCCGACCTGGTGCTCACCGCCGAGGGCGCCCTGGACCACCAGACGCCGCGCGGCAAGGTGCCGGCGGAGGTGGCCCGGCGCGCCAAGCTCCACGGCCGTCCGGTCCTCGCCCTGGCCGGCACGCTCGGCGAGGGCGCGCACGACGTGCCGGGGGTGGACGCCTGCCACGGGATCATGCCGGCCCCGATGGCGCTGGCGGACGCGCTGTCGCGCGCCGCCGAGCTGCTGACGGACGCCACGGAGCGGGCGCTGCGGATGGTCCTGCTGGGGTCGCGGCTGCCGGGCCGGCCGGCTCAGGCGGCGGAGGTGTCGGGCACGCAGCGCCCGTCCTCGGTGCGGTAGCTCCACCGGGCGCCGTCGCTGACCAGTTCCTTGACGGCGTGCACGAACCGCTCGACGTGCTCGTCCGGGGTGCCGGCGCCGAAGCTCACGCGGATGGCGTTGAGGGACTTCTCCCCCGGCGCCGCCTCCGGGGCACCGCACTCGCCCTGTGCCCCGGGCTCGCCGCCGAGCAGGGTGCGCACCAGCGGGTGGGCGCAGAACAGGCCGTCGCGCACCCCGATGCCGTACTCGGCGGAGAGCGCGGCCGCGAAGTGGGAGCTGTTCCAGCCGTCGACGACGAAGGAGAGCACGCCCACGCGGGGCGCGTCGTCGCCGAAGAGGGAGAGGACCCGCACCTCGGGCACCTCGGCGAGGCCCTCCCGCACCTTGGCGATCAGGTACTCCTCGCGGGCGACCAGCGAGTCGAACCCGGCCTCGGTGAGCGCCTTGCAGGCGGAGGCGATCGAGTAGGCGCCGATGACGTTGGGCGAACCGGCCTCGTGCCGGGCGGCGCTCTCGTGCCAGCGCACGTCCACACCACCGTCGGCGCGCCGGGTGACGCTGCGGCTGGCGCCGCCGCCGGCGAGGTACGGCTCGGCCTCGCGCAGCCAGTCGGCCCGGCCGGCCAGCACGCCGGAGCCGAACGGGGCGTACAGCTTGTGCCCGGAGAAGGCGACCCAGTCGACGTCGAGGTCGCGGACGCTCACCGGGTGGTGCGGGGCGAGCTGGGCGGCGTCCAGCACGATCCGGGCGCCGTGCGCGTGCGCGGCGGCGGCCAGTTCACGCACCGGCCACAGCTCGCCGGTGACGTTGGAGGCGCCGGTGACGCAGACCAGGGCGGGCCCGTACGGCTCGCGGGCGGCGAGGGCGCGCTCCAGGGTCTCGACGGCCTCGGCGTGGGTGCGGGGCGCGTCGAGGTAGGTCACGTCCGCGTCCCGCCAGGGCAGCAGCGAGGCGTGGTGCTCGGTCTCGAAGACGAAGACCCGGCAGCCGGCGGGCAGCGCGCCGGCCAGCAGGTTCAGGGAGTCGGTGGTGGACCGGGTGAACACGACCTGGTCGTCCTCCCGGCAGCCGAGGAACCCGGCGACGGTGTCGCGGGCGTTCTCGAACAGGTCGGTCGACAGCTGCGACAGGTACCCGGCCCCGCGGTGCACGCTGCCGTAGTACGGGGCGTAGGCCGCCACGTCGTCCCAGACCCGCTGGAGCGCGGGGGCGCTGGCGGCGTAGTCGAGCGCGGCGTAGGTGACCTCGCCGCCGGTGACGAGCGGGACGGTGACGTCGCGGCCCAGGACGGGCAGCGGAGTGGCGACAGCGGTGGGTACGGACATGGCGGACTCCCGTGAGGACCAGCGCGAAGCAGGGCGCTGTGAAGAGAAGAAGAGGGTGTGCGGAGGCGGGGCTCTGCGGCCCTATCGCATTCGCTGGTTCACGGGAGACTCCCTCGGAGGACCCAGGACCCCTGGTTTCGCGAGGGGTCCGCGCTTGCCGTGGACCTTGCTGTCCACGACCTGGTCTTCACCCGGGGCACCCCGCCACGGACGGAGGGTTGCCGGACAGTCGGCCGGGGCCTCATGACTGTCACTCATGACCTGTCGAAAAACCTATGGGAAGTGATCGGCGTCCCGCAACCCGAGTCCGGATCGCGGGACGCACGTCACACGGTGGTGCCTACGCGTTGCTGGCGGCCACCCAGCGGTCCAGGACGCGCTTGGCGGCGCCCGAGTCGATCGCCTCGGCCGCGCGGTCCATGCCGGCCCGGATGCGCTCCGGCAGGGGTCCCTCGCCGCCCTCCAGGGCGACCAGGGCGGCCGCGGAGTTCAGCAGCACGGCGTCCCGCACGGGGCCCGTCTCGCCGTTCAGCAGGCGCCGGGCGACGTCGGCGTTGTAGGAGGCGTCGGCGCCGCGCAGGGCCTCGACCGGCACCAGTTCGAGACCGACGTCCCGCGGGTCGAAGGTCTCCTCGGTCACCCGGCCGTCGCGCACGACCCAGACGCGGGAGGTGGCGGTCGTGGTCAGCTCGTCGAGGCCGTCGTCGCCCCGGAAGACCAGGGACGAGTGGCCGCGCTCGGCGAAGACACCGGCGATGATCGGGGCCATCCGGGCGTGGGCGACGCCGATCGCCTGGGCCTTGACCTTCGCGGGGTTGGTCAGCGGACCGAGGAAGTTGAACACCGTGCGGATGCCGAGCTGGCCGCGCGCCGAGGCCACGTGGCGCAGTGCCGGGTGGAACTTCACGGCGAAGCAGAAGGTGATGCCGGCCTCGTCGGCGACCTCCGCCACCCGCTGCGGCGTCAGCTCCAGATTGACGCCGAGCTTCTCCAGGACGTCGGAGGCACCGGACGCGGAGGAGGCGGCGCGGTTGCCGTGCTTGACGACCTTCGCGCCGGTGCCGGCCACGACGATCGCCGACATGGTGGAGATGTTGACCGTCTTGGCGCCGTCGCCGCCGGTCCCGACGATGTCGACGGTCTCGCCCGGCACCTCGATGACGTTGGCGTGCGCGTACATGGTGCGGACCAGGCCGGAGATCTCCTCCACGGTCTCGCCCTTGAACCTCAGGCCCACCGCGAGGCCGGCGATCTGCGCGTCGGTCGCCTCGCCGCGCATGATCACGTCCAGTGCCCACGCGGTGTCGTCCTGGGACAGGTCGTGGCCGTCCAGCAGCCGGTTCAGCAGGGCGGGCCAGGAGCGGCCGCCCGCGGTGTCGCCTCCAGCGGGGGTCACAGCGCTCATGGCCGCTCCTGATGGTCGTAGGTCGTGGAGAAGGAGTGTGGTCCCACCCTATCCAGCCCCGGGCACGGCGAAGGGCCCCGTCCGCGGAACGGACGGGGCCCTTCGACCGTGGTGTGGCGACGCAGGAGGGTCAGTGGTGGCCGTGGCCGCTCGTGATCTCCTTGTACTCCTCGACGGTCGGCTTCGGAATCTGCGACTCCTCGCCGTAGTACGACTCGCTCAGCTTGGCGCGGAGCTTCTCGCCGCGGGACACCTTGCGCTCGACGCCGTTCTCGTCGACCGTCGGACCGATCTCGGCCGGCTTGTACTGCTCGTGCGCGGTGAGGGTGTGCAGCTGCTCCTGGCTGAGCGGCTCGTGCACCTCGATGAACTCACCGTGCGGCAGGCGCTTGATGATGCCCGACTCGCGGCCGTGCAGCACCTTCTCCTTGTCCCGGCGCTGGAGGCCGAGGCAGATCCGCTTGGTGGCGATGAACGCGAGGACCGGCCCGACGAAGAACGCGATGCGGACGAACCAGGTGATCGCGTTGATCGACAGGTGGAAGTGGGTGGCCCACAGGTCGTTGCCGCCACCGATCAGCAGCACGAAGTACACCGTCATCCAGGCGACGCCGAAGGCGGTGCGCGTCGGGGCGTTGCGCGGGCGGTCCAGGATGTGGTGCTCGCGCTTGTCCCCGGTGACCCAGGACTCGATGAACGGGTAGACCGCGATCGCGACCAGCACCAGCGGGAAGATCAGCAGCGGGATGAACACGCCCAGGGCGAGTGTGTGACCCCAGAAGTTGATCTCCCAGCCCGGCATCACGCGGATCAGGCCCTCGGAGAAGCCCATGTACCAGTCGGGCTGTGCGCCGGTGGAGACCTGGTCCGGCCGGTAGGGGCCGATGGCCCAGATCGGGTTGATCGTGGCGATGGCCGAGACGGCGGCGATCACACCGAAGACCAGGAAGAAGAAGCCTCCGGCCTTCGCCATGTACACCGGCAGCAGCGGCATGCCGACGACGTTCTTGTTGGTCTTGCCGGGACCCGCGAACTGCGTGTGCTTGTGGTAGAAGACCAGGATCAGGTGGCCGACCACCAGGCCGAGCATGATGCCCGGCAGCAGCAGGATGTGGATCGAGTAGAACCGGGCCACGAAGTCGTGTCCGGGGAACTCCCCGCCGAACAGGAAGAACGAGATGTACGTGCCGACGATCGGCACGGACAGGATCGCGCCCTCCATGAAGCGGATACCGGTGCCGGAGAGCAGGTCGTCCGGGAGCGAGTAACCGGTGAAGCCGGTGAACATGCCGAGGACGAGCAGCAGGAAGCCGAACAGCCAGTTGATCTCACGCGGCTTGCGGAACGCGCCGGTGAAGAAGACGCGCATCATGTGCACGAACATGCCGGCCAGGAAGATCAGCGCCGCCCAGTGGTGGATCTGCCGGATGAGCAGACCACCGCGGACGTCGAAGCTGATGTCCAGCGTGGAGGCGTACGCCTCACTCATCAGCTGGCCCTGGAGGGGCACGTACGAGCCGTGGTACGTGACCTCGTTCATCGACGGGTGGAAGAACAGCGTCAGGTACACACCCGTGAGGATGATGATGATGAAGCTGTAGAGGCAGATCTCACCCAGCATGAACGACCAGTGGTCGGGGAAGATCTTGCGCATGTTGGCCTTGGCCAGGGAGTAGATCCCCAGCCGGCCGTCGGCCCAGTCGGCGACGCGCTCGCCGGCCGGTGCCTTCCCGCGAGAGCGCGGGGCTTCGTTGGGTGTAGTACTCATCCGCGCTCCCAGAAGGAAGGACCGACGGGCTCGTCGAAGTCGCCGAGCGCTTCGAGGTACCCCTCGTCGTTCACGCCGATGCGCAGCTGCGGCAGGGCGTGACCTGCGGGACCGAAGATCACCCGGGCACCGTCGGCAAGGTCGAAGGTGGACTGGTGGCAGGGGCAGAGCGCGTGGTGCGTCTGCTGCTCGTACAGGGAGATCGGGCAACCGACGTGGGTGCAGATCTTCGAGTACGCCACGATGCCCTCGTGCGACCACTCGAGCTCGCGCTTGTCCTTGATGGCGTCCGGCTCCAGCCGGATGATCATCAGGGCCGCCTTGGCGATCTCGTTCATGAACCCCTCGTCGTGCTCCTCCAGGCCCTCGGGCTTGGCGAAGGTGAGGGAGCCCACCGCGACGTCGGCGGGACGCAGCGGCTCGTTGGTGTTCATGTTGACGAGCAGCTTGCCCTTGGACCACATGGTGTGGCGGAGGCTGGTGCCGGGCAGCGGGCCGAGGTCGCGCAGCAGGACGACGCCGGAGAGCGGCACCAGGGTGAGCGCGCCCAGCATCGTGTTGCGGATCAGCTTGCGGCGCCCGATCACGGACTCCTTGGCGCCCTGCTTGAAGTCCGCGTGGACCTTGGCACGGGTCTCGGTGTCGGCCTCGATCGCGTGCCGCTCGTCGGCGACCTCCTCGTCGGACATCAGGGTGCGGGCCCAGTGGACCGCGCCCGCGCCGATGGCGAACAGCGCGACGCCGAGCGTCATGCCGAGCGCGAAGTTCAGCGCGCTGATGTGACCGAGCGGCCAGATGTAGACCGACTTGTCGACCGGGATCGCCACGAACGAGGCGATGAAGCCGACGGTGGCCAGCATCGACACCGTGAACAGCAGGGCGACCGTGCGCTCGGACCGCTTGGCGGCCCGCTCGTCGATGTCCTGGATCCGGTGCTCGTGGGGCGGCAGCCCCGGGTCGGCGAACGGGTTCTCCTCGTCCGCGACCTTCACCGCGCCGTGCGCGTGGCCCTGCTCAGCGGGCAGGTTCTCTTCTGGAATGTCTTGGCTACTCATGACTTCTTGGCCTTTGCGGTCCGAGCGGCGACCCAGACGGCGACCGCGATCAGCGCGCCCAGTCCGAAGACCCACGCGAACAGACCCTCACTGACCGGACCCAGTCCACCGAGGCTGAGACCACCGGGCTCGACGGTGTCGTCACCGTTGACCGCGTCCAGGTAGGCGATGATGTCCTTCTTGTTCTGCTCCGACAGCGTGGTGTCGGGGAAGGAGGGCATGTTCTGCGGGCCGGTCTGCATGGCCTCGTAGATGTGCTTGGGGTCCACACCCTCGAGGGTCGGCGCGTACTTGCCGTGCGTCAGGGCGCCGCCCTTGCCGGTGAAGTTGTGGCACTGCGCGCAGTTGGTGCGGAACAGCTCGCCACCCTTGGCGATGTCCGCGCCCTCCGGGCCGTACTTCTCCTCCGAGGGGACGGCGGGACCGGCACCCAGCGAGGCGATGTAGGCCGCGAGCTGGTCGATCTCCGCCTGGGAGTAGATGACCTTCTTCTTCGGGACCTGCGCGCCGGGCTGCTGGGCCGGCATGCGGCCGGTGCCGACCTGGAAGTCGACGGCGGCGGCGCCCACGCCCACCAGGCTCGGGCCGTCGGTGGTGCCCTGCCCTCCGGTGCCGTGGCAACTGGCACAGCCGACGGCGTAGAGCTTCTTGCCCTCGTCGATGGCGAGGGACTGGGCGGTTTCATCGGCCTGCGCCTTGCTCGCGGGTGCGAACGCGGCGTACAGCCCCCCTGTGCATGCCAGCGCGAGGAGTAGGACGACGAGCGCCGCCAGCGGATGGCGTCGTCGTGCGGAGAGCTTTTTCACGGATTACCCCGGTGTCAGGATCTTCTGCGTCGATGCTTCTGGTATTGCGCGGGTGCGTGCCGCGACTACTTGATCATGTAGATCGTGGCGAAGAGGCCGATCCAGACGACATCGACGAAGTGCCAGTAATAGGACACGACGATGGCCGCGGTCGCCTGCTCGTGGGTGAACCTCCGGGCCGCGTAGGTGCGGCCGAGGACCAGCAGGAAGGCGATGAGGCCGCCCGTCACGTGCAGTCCGTGGAAGCCGGTGGTCAGGTAGAACGCCGAGCCGTACGGGTCGGACGAGAGCGAGAGACCCTCGTGCTTGACCAGCTCGGTGTACTCGAACACCTGACCGCCGATGAAGATCGCACCCATCACGAAGGTGACGATGAACCACATCCGGAGCTTCTTCACGTCACCGCGCTCGGCCGCGAACACGCCGAGCTGGCAGGTGAGGGAGGAGAGCACCAGGATCGTGGTGTTCGTCGCGGAGAACGGGAAGTTCAGCGCGTCGGCCTTCTCGGACCAGAAGTCCGGGCCGGTCACCGATCGCAGGGTGAAGTACATCGCGAAGAGGGCCGCGAAGAACATCAGCTCGGAACTCAACCAGATGATGGTTCCGACGCTGGTGAGGTTCGGCCGGTTGACCGACGGGTGCGCGTGCCCGGTTTCTACTGTCGTTGCTGTCGCCACGACCGACATTATGTCGGTCGCTTATCCCGCCCTCACCCCGGGGGGTGCCGTTCGGAGTGTCCGCCCCGTCTGTACTGCCCGTATGGCCCATCGAACGGCCCGTCGAAGGCGTGTCCCAACCGGTGTTGACGAGGTGTTCAAGGGAGTAGCATCCGGCCCAACGGGCTACGACAGCCACGACAGCCTTACCGGTCTTCACCGCGTATCGGAGGAAGCATGCAGGCGACCGCCACGGTGCTGGTCTACAGCGACGACTCCAACACCCGCGAACAGGTGCGGCTCGCGACCGGCCGCCGGCCGGCTCCGGACGTCCCCGTCGTCGAGTTCGTGGAGTGCGCCACCCCGGCCGCCGTGATCAAGGAGCTGGACAAGGGCGGGATCGACGTCTGCGTGCTGGACGGGGAGGCCGTTCCCATGGGCGGCATGGGGGTCTGCCGCCAGATCAAGGACGAGGTCTTCATGTGCCCGCCGGTGCTGCTGCTGATCGCGCGGCCGCAGGACGCGTGGCTGGCCACGTGGAGCCGGGCGGAGGCCGCTGTGACGCTGCCGGTGGAGCCTGTGGAGTTCGCGGGTGCGCTGGCCGCGCTGTTGCGGGAGAAGAGGCTGCAGGGCGTTTAGGGCGCCCCAGGGGGTGGGGGCGGGGTTGTGTGGCGGGTGCGGCGCCGTTGTGGCTTGTCGCGCCCACGCGGCGGAGCCGCACATCGACACGGCCCCGCGCCCCTAGGTGGGTCAAACCACTGTCGGGCGTAGGCGTGCCGTCTCCTGGTTGTTCGAGGCGGTTCCCGTGCCGCCCGTCAGGGCGCTGCCCGTGCGCCACTTGTTCCAGTCCAGGTTCCAGTCGCCGAAGCCGTTGCCGAAGGGCTCCATCGTCTCGCCGCCGGAGTTGACCACCTCCACGAGGTCGCCCTCCTGGACGGCCTTGAAGAACCACTCCGCGTTGGCGGTGCTCATGCCGACGCAGCCGTGACTGACGTTGGCCGAGCCCTGGGAGCCCACCGACCAGGGGGCGGCGTGCACGTACTCACCGCTCCAGGTGACGCGGGTGGCGAAGTGGACGGGCAGGTCGTACGACTCCGAGGAGCCCTCGGCGATGCCCACGGTCGTGCTGCGCATGCGTACGAAGGCTTCCTTGCCGAGGACGACCTTGACGCCGTTGCGGGTGTCGAAGCCGGGCTTGCCGGTGGTGACCGGGATCTGCTTGATCTCCTTGCCGTCCTGGAAGACGGTCAGCGTGTGTGCGGCGGCGTCGGTGACGGCCACCACCCGGTCGTCCGTGGTGATCTTCAAGGGCTTGGCGGCGCCGCCCCACATCCGGTCGCCGACCTTGATGCCGTCGAGGGTGCTGCGGACCTCGATGGTCGCGTGCGCGGGCCAGAACTCCTTCGGGCGGTAGTGGAGCTTCTTGTCGTCCACCCAGTGCCAGGCGCCCTCCACCGCGGGCGTGGAGTCCACCTTCAGCGCACGCTCCACTATGGCCCGCTGCGCCTTGTCCCGGACCGGCTGGCTCAGCTCCGCGGTGACGGGCTGGCCGACCCCGTACGCGCCCGCCTTGGGCCCGAAGGTGATGCCCAGGGTCTTCTTGGCGCCGGGCTTGCCCGTCTCGAAGGTGAGCACCTTGCGGCCGGGCGCCCCGTCGCCGTCCTCGGTGCTGACCCGCACCGTGTAGCTGGCGTTGGCGGCCAGCGGTGAGGTGCTGTGCCAGCGGGCGCCGTCGGCGGACAGCTCGCCGGCGACGTAGCGGCCGGACGCGTCCATGGCCGTGACGTCCGTGATGCGCCCGTCGGCGCCCTCGGCGACGACCTCCAGGGGTTTGTCCGGGTCGGCCTTCTTCCCGGCGTCCTTGGGGCCGTTGAAGGAGATCTGGCCGGCCGCGTCGTAGGGCGAGGCCGACAGCGGGTTGTCGTCGTCCGTGCAGGCGGTGACGCCCGCGCCGAGGGCCATCACCAGCAGGGTGCAGCCGACGACCGTACGCCCCCGCGCCTGGAAGTGAACCGTGTCGCTCATGACCTCACGCTAGGGAGCCACGTCAAGGACGGCACGGTGGGTAATCCGGACGAGTGAAAGGCGTACGGCATACGAAGGGCCCGGACGCTCCTGACGGAGTGTCCGGGCCCTTCTGTGCTCAGCGCGTGCTACTGGGTGCGGTTCTCACCGCGGTAGTACTCGAAGACCCAGCCGAACAGGCCGACCAGGATCACCGGTGCCGAGAAGTACATGATCCACCAGCCGACGGCCACGCCCAGGAAGGCGAGCGCACCGCCGAGACCGAGCGCGAGCGGCTGCCAGCTGTGCGGGCTGAAGAACCCGACCTCGCCGGCGTCGTCCGCGACGTCCGCCTCCTTGTTGTCCTGCGCACCGACGTCGACCCGCTTGGCCGTGAAGGCCAGGTAGAAGCCGATCATGATGGACAGGCCGAAGGCCAGGAAGAGCGCCGTGGTGCCGGCCGGCTCCTTGGACCAGTAGCCGTAGACCACCGCCACGACGAGGATGAAGACGCTCAACCAGATGAACATCTTGCCCTGGATCTTCACTTCCCGGCCTCCTTGCCGCCGGCGAGGGTCTTCTCCCCGTGACCGACGTTCTCCAGCTGGTCGATCGCCGAGATCTCGGGGTGGTGCAGGTCGAACGCCGGGGATTCGCTGCGGATGCGCGGCAGGGTGAGGAAGTTGTGCCGCGGCGGCGGGCAGGAGGTCGCCCACTCCAGCGAACGCCCGTAGCCCCACGGGTCGTCCACCTCGACCGGCTTGCCGTACTTGGCCGTCTTCCAGATGTTGTAGAAGAACGGCAGGATCGACGCGCCGAGCAGGAACGAGCTGATCGTCGAGATCGTGTTCAGGGCGGTGAACCCGTCGGCCGCCAGGTAGTCCGCGTACCGGCGCGGCATGCCCTCGGCGCCCAGCCAGTGCTGGACCAGGAACGTGCCGTGGAAGCCGACGAACAGCGTCCAGAACGTGATCTTGCCCAGGCGCTCGTCCAGCATCTTGCCGGTGAACTTCGGCCACCAGAAGTGGAAGCCCGCGAACATCGCGAACACCACCGTGCCGAACACCACGTAGTGGAAGTGCGCCACCACGAAGTACGAGTCCGAGACGTGGAAGTCCAGCGGCGGCGAGGCCAGGATGACACCGGTCAGACCACCGAAGAGGAAGGTGATCAGGAAGCCGGTGGACCACAGCATCGGTGTCTCGAAGGACAGCGAGCCCTTCCACATGGTGCCGATCCAGTTGAAGAACTTCACACCGGTCGGGACCGCGATCAGGAAGGTCATGAAGGAGAAGAACGGCAATAGCACGCCGCCCGTGACGTACATGTGGTGCGCCCACACCGTCACCGACAGACCCGCGATCGCGATCGTCGCCGCGACCAGACCCGTGTAACCGAAGATCGGCTTGCGGGAGAAGACCGGGATGATCTCACTGACGATGCCGAAGAACGGCAGCGCGATGATGTACACCTCGGGATGGCCGAAGAACCAGAACAGGTGCTGCCACAGCAGCGCCCCGCCGTTGGCCGAGTCGAAGATGTGCGCGCCGAACTTGCGGTCCGCCTCCAGCGCGAACAGGGCCGCGGCCAGCACCGGGAAGGCCAGCAGGACCAGCACCGCGGTCAGCAGCACGTTCCAGGTGAAGATCGGCATCCGGAACATCGTCATGCCGGGCGCGCGCATGCAGATGATCGTGGTGATGAAGTTGACCGCGCCGAGGATGGTACCGAAGCCGGAGAAGGCCAGACCCATGATCCACAGGTCGCCGCCGATGCCGGGCGAGTGCACCGCGTCGGACAGCGGGGAGTACGCGAACCAGCCGAAGTCGGCCGCGCCCTGCGGGGTCAGGAACCCGCCCACCGCGATGGTCGAGCCGAACAGGTACAGCCAGTAGGCGAACATGTTCAGCCGCGGGAACGCCACGTCCGGCGCGCCGATCTGCAGCGGCATGATCCAGTTCGTGAAGCCGGCGAACAGCGGCGTCGCGAACATCAGCAGCATGATCGTGCCGTGCATCGTGAACGCCTGGTTGAACTGCTCGTTCGACATGATCTGCAGACCCGGCCGGGCCAGCTCGGCGCGCATGAAGAGCGCCATCACGCCGCCGATGCAGAAGAAGGCGAACGACGTCACCAGATACAGCGTGCCGATCGTCTTGTGGTCAGTGGTCGTCAGCCACTTGATCACGACGTTGCCGGGCTGCTTGCGCCGTACCGGCAGCTCGTTCTCGTACGAGTCCTCCGCTGCCGAGGCACCCTGGGGTTCGTTGAGGATGCTCACAGGTTGTTCGTCTCCCGGTTCTTCTCGTGGCTCGTCTGCGCGATGCCTGCGGGAACGTAACCGGTCTGCCCCTTCTTCACGAGGTCCTGGAGGTGCTGCTCGTAGCGCTCCGGGGAGACGACCTTCACGTTGAACAGCATCCGGGAGTGGTCCACGCCGCACAGCTCGGCGCACTTGCCGAGGAAGGTGCCCTCCTTGTTGGGGGTCACCTCGAAGGCGTTGGTGTGGCCCGGAATGACGTCCTGCTTCATGAGGAACGGCACCACCCAGAAGGAGTGGATGACGTCACGCGAGGTCAGGACGAAGCGAACCGTCTTGCCCTTGGGGAGCCAGAGGGTCGGACCGGGGTTGTCGGTCTGCGGGTTCCGCGTGCTCGGGGTACCGCAGTCGTAGGTGCCGCCGGCGTTGGCCGGGAAGTCCTCCTTGAACCGGTCCGGGATCGCGGACAGTTCCTCGGAGGTCTTGGCGTCACCGGAGGAACCGTTGACGCTCTCGACGTAGTTGAAGCACCAGCTCCACTGGAAGCCGACCACGTTGACCGTGACGTCGGGCTTCTTCTTGAGGCTCAGGAGCTCGGACTCGTCACGCGCGGTGAAGTAGAACAGCACCGAGACGATGACGAGCGGAACCATGGTGTACAGCGCCTCGATGGGCAGGTTGTACCTGGTCTGTGGAGGGACCTCGACCTTGGTGCGGCTGCGCCGGTGGAAGAACACACTCCACAGGATCAGGCCCCACACCAGCACGCCGGTGGCCAGCGCGGCAGCCCAGGAACCCTGCCAGAGGGAGAGGATCCGCGGAGCCTCTTCCGTGGTTGGGGTGGGCAAGCCGAGGCGGGGGAAGTCCTCGTATGTGCAACCTGTGGCGGTCGCCAGGACCAGGCCCGCGGTCAGTGCCTGCAGCAGCTTCCGCCGCATCGGGCGCCGCGGCGAGCGGTCGGAGCCGTTGGGACTCACGTAGCGCCTTCCCGAGAGTCTCGCCCGCGCTGTTCGGCTGCGGCCTTCTCGCTGGTCGGTCGCCGCCCTGCGTCGGGCAGGGGTTTGATGTTTATGCGGACCAAACCCTAGCCGACGCCCTCCGGGGGGTCGCGGGGAGGGTGGCATACGCGCCGGGGGTCACTCTTTAAGGGTGGGATGGGGCGCCTACGGGGGTGGCGGGCGGGGGTTGTCTCGCGGCTGACGGTTCGTCGTGGCTTGTCGCGCAGTTCCCCGCGCCCCTGGTGGGGCGCTGTCCCACCCGGCGTTCTAGCGTTGCCGTGTGGGCTACTTCGACGCTGCTTCCGCCGCTCCCCTCCATCCCGTCGCCCGGCAGGCGCTGCTGGCCTCTCTCGACGAGGGGTGGGCCGATCCCGCGCGCCTCTACCGGGAAGGGCGGCGGGCGCGGCTGCTGCTCGACGCCGCCCGGGAGGCCGCCGCCGAGGCGGTGGGGTGCCGGGCCGACGAGCTGGTGTTCACTCCTTCGGGGACGCGGGCGGTGCATTCAGGGGTGGCGGGTGCGCTCGCCGGGCGGCGGCGCGTCGGACGCCACCTGATCGTGTCTGCCGTCGAACACTCCTCCGTACTCCACGCGGCCGAGGAGCTGGAGCGTGACGGCGGGACCGTCACCCAGGTCCCCGTGGACCGCGCCGGCGCGGTGGACGCGGGTGCCTTCGCCGCGGCCCTCGGTGACGACACCGCGCTGGCCTGCCTCCAGTCGGCCAACCACGAGGTCGGCACCGAGCAGCCGGTGGCGCAGGTGGCGGAGGCCTGCCGGGCGGCGGGCGTGCCGCTGCTGGTGGACGCGGCCCAGTCGCTGGGCTGGGGCAAGGTGCAGGCCGACTGGTCGCTGCTCACGGCGAGCGCGCACAAGTGGGGCGGGCCGTCCGGGGTCGGGCTGCTGGCCGTGCGCAAGGGGGTGCGGTTCGCGCCGCAAGGGGCGGCGGACGAGCGGGAGTCGGGGCGGGCGCCCGGGTTCGAGAACCTGCCGGCGATCGTGGCCGCGGCGGCTTCGCTGCGTGCGGTGCGGGCCGAGGCCGCGCAGGAGGCGGCCCGGCTGCGGGAGCTGACGGAGCGGATCCGGGCGCGGGTGCCCGGCCTGGTCCCGGACGTCGAGGTGGTCGGCGACGCGGTGCGGCGGCTGCCCGGGATCGTCACCTTCTCGTGTCTCTATGTCGACGGGGAGACTCTGCTGCACGAGCTGGACCGGGCCGGCTTCTCCGTCTCGTCCGGGTCGTCCTGCACCAGCAGCACGCTGACGCCGAGCCACGTCCTCAAGGCGATGGGCGTGCTGACCGAGGGCAACGTCCGGGTGTCACTGCCCCCGGGGACGCCGGCCGAGGACGTGGAACGGTTCCTCGAAGTGCTGCCGGGCGCGGTGGCCGCGGTGCGGGAGAGGCTCGGCGCGCCGACGGCCGCGGAGTCCGCCCCGCAGACCGGGGCGGACCTCGTCGTGGACGCCATCGGCCGCCGCTGCCCGATCCCGGTCATCGAACTGGCCAAGGTCATCGGCGACGTCCCCGTCGGCGGGACGGTGCGCGTGCTCTCCGACGACGAGGCCGCCCGCCTGGACATCCCGGCGTGGTGCGAGATGCGGGGCCAGGAGTACGTGGGCGAGGAGCGGGAGGAAAGGGGAACGGCCTACTTGGTCCGCCGGATCACATAGGCCGCACCCGGCCGATCAGCCCAGCCGCCCCCGAACCTCGTCCGCGGCCTCGTCCCCGTACGCCTTGGTGAACCGCTCCATGAAGTGCCCCCGGCTCAGCTGGTACTCCTGCGTACCGACCGTCTCGATGACGAGGGTCGCCAGCATGCAGCCCACCTGCGCCGCCCGCTCCAGCGAGACCCCCCACGCCAGTCCCGCCATGAACCCGGCCCGGAAGGCGTCGCCGACCCCCGTCGGGTCGGCCTTGCGCTCCTCGTCGGGCACGCCGACCTCGATGGTCTCCTCGCCGACCCGCTCGATCCGCACGCCCCGCGCGCCGAGGGTGGTGACGCGGTGCCCCACGCGGCCGAGGATCTCCTCGTCGGTCCACCCGGTCTTGGTCTCGATGAGCCCCTTCTCGTACTCGTTGGAGAAGAGGTAGGTCGCCCCGTCCAGCAGTATCCGGATCTCGTCGCCGTTCATCCGGGCGATCTGCTGGGAGAAGTCCGCGGCGAAGGGGATGGACCGCGCGCGGCACTCCTCGGTGTGCCGGAGCATCGCCTCCGGGTCGTCGGCGCCGATGGAGACCAGGTCGAGGCCGCCCACGCGGTCGGCGACGGTCTTCAGCTCGATGAGGCGGGCCTCGCTCATCGCGCCCGTGTAGAAGGAGCCGATCTGGTTGTGGTCGGCGTCGGTGGTGCAGACGAAGCGGGCGGTGTGCAGGGTCTCGGAGATGCGCACCGAGCCGGTGTCGACGCCGTGCCGGTCGAGCCAGGCGCGGTACTCGGCGAAGTCCGAGCCCGCCGCGCCGACCAGGATCGGCCGGATGCCGAGCTGGCCCATGCCGAAGGCGATGTTCGCGGCGACGCCGCCCCGGCGTACGTCCAGCTGGTCGACCAGGAAGGAGAGCGAGACCGTGTGCAGCTGGTCCGCGACGAGCTGGTCGGAGAATCGGCCGGGGAAGGTCATGAGGTGGTCGGTGGCGATGGAGCCGGTGACTGCGATGCGCACGGCGTGGACTCTCTCCTGAGGGGAGGCGGGTTGACAGTTCACGCTACCCGGGACCGCCTCGCGATCGAAGCAGGCAAAACTACCCGGTAGTACAACTTTCTTCGCGGTCCGTGACGTGCCTACGGTTCTGTTATGACGAACCTGAGGACCGCCGACCCCGCCCCGGCCGACCTGGACGGCGACCTGGCGTCGCTGCGCGGTGACTGCGCCCGGATGACGCCGCGCTGGTCGGCCCCGGCTCACGTCGCCACCCGCCCGGTGCCCGTCTCGCTGCTCCACGGTGTACGGGTGCCGCAGACGTCGGCCCAGTTGCTGGAGGCGATGTCGGACTACGGCGACTGAGCCGTTCGGGCGACGCGCGCCGTCGCCGGGAACCGGATGCCCGCCCACCGCGTCCCATCGCTGTCCCCGGTAACAGCTGAAGGAGCGATGCGGTGAACAGCGAGCGACCCGACAACGACGCCACCGCCGCCGACGAGGCCGGCACCGGGCGTCCCGCGCGACGGCGTCCCTCCGCGGTCGTCGTCGCGTCGGTCGCCGCCGCCGTGCTGCTGGTCGGCACGGGCGGTGCCTACCTGGCCACGTCCGCCTCCGGCGGTGACCCGGACGGCGGTACGGCGTCCGGGGCGTCCGGCGACGACACTCCCCCGCCGCTGGCCCTGGACGACCACGGGACGTCCCCCGACGGCGGTACGGACGGAACCAACGGCATCGCGCCCGGTGAGCCCGACCCGTACGGCGTCACCTACCGCGCCGACGGCTCCCTCCCCGAGGGGCCCGGCTCGGCGCCCGTGTACCGGACGAAGGGCGAGGTCACCGAGGCGGAGGTGGCCCGGCTGGCCGAGGCGCTCGGGGTGGCGGGCGCACCGCGCGTCCAGGGCGGGGCCTGGAAGGTCGGCAACGCCAAGGACGGCTCGGGCCCCCTGCTGACGGTGACCACGCAGGCGCCGGGCACCTGGACGTTCCACCGCTACACACCCGGCACCGACGACTGCAAGAAGGGCGCCGTGTGCCGGGCCCCGTCCGCCGACGGGAGCCCGGTCAGCGAGGCGGCCGCGAAGAAGGCGGCGGCGCCGGTGCTGAAGGCGCTGGGCCAGGACGACGCCAAACTGGACGCGGGCCAGGTCATGGGCGCCCGGCGGGCCGTGAACGCCGAACCCGAGGTCGGCGGGCTGCCCACGCACGGCTGGACGACCGGCGTGGTGGTCGGCGCGCAGGGCGACGTGGTCGGCGGCAGCGGGCAGGTCAAGGCGCCGGTCAAGGGGGACACGTACCCCGTCCTGGACGCGAAGGAGGCGCTGGCGCTGCTGAACTCGCCGGGCGGCGGTTCCGGGCCCGGCGTCGGAGGCATCGGGGGCTGCGCGAGCCCGGTGCCGCACGAGGACGGCGCGGACACGCCGTGCGCGCCGCCGGCCGGCTCACCGGAGAAGTCCGGGAAGCAGACGGTCACGGTCGAGGACGCGGTGTTCGGTCTGGCCGCGCATCCGGTGCGGGGGCGGCAGACGCTGGTGCCCTCCTGGCTGTTCGAGGTGCGCGCGCCGGGCGCGGAGGACAGGTCCACGGTCACGTATCCGGCGGTCGAGCCGAAGTACCTGACCACCGCGGCCCCGGCCTCGCCGTCCCCGTCCGGCGAGTCGGCCTCGAAGCCGGGCGAGCCGCGGGACGTGCGGGTGAACGGGTACACGGCCGCCGGCGGAGAGCTGACCGTGCACTTCACGGGCGGGGTGTGCGCGGACTACGAGGCGAAGGCCGAGGAGAAGGACGGGGAGGTGACCGTGACGGTGACCGAGACCCCGCATCCGGACAAGGTGTGCATCCTGATCGCCAAGGAGTACGAGCGCACGGTGCGGCTCGACGCACCGCTCGGCGACCGGAAGGTCGTGGGCGCGGACGGCGAGAAGGTCCCGCTGCACAAGCCCGGCGCGCGACTGCCGGCGCCGTCCGGGAACCGGTGACACCGGACGGGTGAGCGTAAGAGGGCGGCGGCCCGGGGTCTGACCCCGGGCCGCCGCCCTCTTCGTGTCGCGTGCGCGTGTGCCGCGCGGCTCAGCTGAAGGAGTCGCCGCAGGCGCAGGAACCCGTCGCGTTCGGGTTGTCGATCGTGAAGCCCTGCTTCTCGATCGTGTCCACGAAGTCGATGGTGGCGCCGCCCAGGTACGGGGCGCTCATGCGGTCGGTGGTGACCTTGACGCCGTCGAAGTCCTTCACCACGTCGCCGTCGAGCGAGCGCTCGTCGAAGAAGAGCTGGTAGCGCAGGCCGGAGCAGCCGCCGGGCTGGACGGCCACGCGCAGCGCGAGGTCGTCACGGCCTTCCTGGTCGAGCAGGGCCTTGACCTTGGCCGCGGCGGCGTCGGTCACGATGATGCCGTCGGTGACGGTGGTGGACTCGTCCGATACGGACATCTACATCTCTCCCGGGTTGTACGGAGACTGCTTGCCGACGGTTTCAACCGGCGGAGCCGCGGATTCATTCCGGGCGGGCCCGAGTCTTTGTCCTCGGCGTTCCCTTCATGCTCGCACACGCCCCCGCCCACGGTAAGCGGCACCGGGATTCACGTCACACCGACACAATGGGCATCGTCAAACTGACGTGAAGCGGTTATGATATATAGCGTCAGTTAGACGAAAAGTAGAAAGGGTGCGTGTCGTGACCACCGCCCAAACCCAGGAGCTCGACGTACAGCCGTCGCCCCTCGCCCTGCTGCTGCTCGGCCGTGAGGCCGACCCGAGGAGCGAGCGCGGCGTGGAGTGCCCGGGCGACCTGCCCTCGCCCTCCGACCCGGACCTGGTCGCACGCGCCCGCGCGGCCAAGGAGAAGCTCGGGGACAAGGTCTTCGTCCTCGGCCACCACTACCAGCGCGACGAGGTCATCCAGTTCGCCGACGTCACGGGTGACTCCTTCAAGCTGGCCCGGGACGCGGCCGCGCGCCCGGAGGCCGAGTACATCGTCTTCTGCGGTGTCCACTTCATGGCGGAGTCGGCCGACATCCTGACCTCCGACGACCAGAAGGTGGTCCTGCCCGACCTGGCCGCCGGGTGCTCCATGGCGGACATGGCCACCGCCGAGCAGGTCGCCGAGTGCTGGGACGCGCTGACCGAGGCCGGGATCGCCGAGCAGGTCGTGCCCGTCTCGTACATGAACTCGTCGGCGGACATCAAGGCGTTCACCGGCAAGCACGGCGGCACCATCTGCACCTCGTCCAACGCCAAGCGCGCCCTGGACTGGGCCTTCGAGCAGGGCGAGAAGGTGCTGTTCCTGCCCGACCAGCACCTGGGCCGCAACACCGCGGTGCGGGACATGGGCATGACGCTCGAGGACTGCGTCGTCTACAACCCGCACAAGCCGAACGGCGGGCTGACCGCCGAGGAGCTGCGCGCCGCGAAGATGATCCTCTGGCGGGGGCACTGCTCGGTGCACGGCCGCTTCAGCCTCGACTCGGTGAACGACGTGCGCGAGCGCATCCCCGGGGTGAACGTCCTCGTGCACCCCGAGTGCAAGCACGAGGTCGTCGCGGCGGCGGACTACGTCGGCTCGACCGAGTACATCATCAAGGCCCTGGAGGCGGCCCCGGCCGGTTCCAAGTGGGCCATCGGGACCGAGCTGAACCTGGTCCGGCGGCTGGCGAACCGTTTCGCTGCGGAGGACAAGGAGATCGTCTTCCTCGACAAGACGGTCTGCTTCTGCTCGACGATGAACCGCATCGACCTGCCGCACCTGGTCTGGACGCTGGAGTCACTGGCCGAGGGCACGCTGGTCAATCGCATCGAGGTGGACACGGAGACGGAGGCGTTCGCGAAGCTGGCGCTCGAGCGGATGCTGGCGCTGCCGTAGCCGGTTCCGTCCCGTGCGGGGTGCTGGAAACGGCGGAGGTCCCGCCCGGCCACCTTCGGTGCCGGGCGGGACCTCCGCCGTTTCGCGGTCTCAGACCTTCGCCGGCTCCGGCTCGTCCGAAGCCGCCGCCTGCGGCGGCACGTCGCCGCCGCCCTTCTTCGCCGCCCGCTTCTTCGCGCGCCGCTCCTTGCGGAGTTCCAGCATCGCGTAGAGCGTCGGGACCAGCAGGAGGGTCAGCAGGGTCGAGGTGACCAGACCGCCGATCACGACCACCGCCAGCGGCTGGGCGATGAAGCCGCCCTCGCCGGTGACGCCCAGCGCCATCGGGAGCAGGGCGAAGATCGTCGCCAGGGCCGTCATCAGGATGGGCCGCAGCCGGTGCCGGCCGCCCTCGACGACCGCTTCGACCACGCCGTAGCCCTGCTTGCGGTACTGGTTGATCAGGTCGATCAGCACGATCGCGTTGGTGACCACGATGCCGATCAGCATCAGCATGCCGATCATCGCCGGGACACCCATCGGAGTGCCCGTGGCGATCAGCAGGCCGATCGCGCCGGTCGCCGCGAAGGGGATGGACACCAGCAGGATCAGCGGCTGGGCCAGCGACCGGAAGGTGCCGACCAGCAGCATGAACACGATCGCGATCGCCGCGAGCATGGCGAGGCCCAGGTTGACGAAGGCATCGTCCTGGTCCGCCGTGACGCCGCCGATCTCGGCGGTGGCGCCGGCCGGCAGGTCCAGCGCGTTGATCTTCGACTGGAGGTCGGCGCCGACCGCGCCGGTGTTGTCGCCGGTCGGCTTGGCGGTGATGGTCGCCGCGCGCTGACCGTCGATCCGGGTCATCGAGACCGGACCGTCCACCAGTCGCACGGTGGCGATGTCACCGAGCTTGGCCGGACCCAGGTTCAGGGCCCTCAGTTCGGCGATCGTCTCGGCGGGCCGCGCCGACCGGATCACCACGTCGCGCTCGGTGTCCTCCAGGGTCGCCTTGGCCGCGGGCGTGCCGCGCACGGCCTGGCCGACGGCGGCGCCGAGCGTCTGGTCGGTGAAACCGGCCTCGGCGGCACGGGCGTTGGCCTTGACCGAGATGCGCGGCACGCTCTGCGCCAGGTCGCTGGTGACGTCGGTGACGTCGTCGAGCCCGGCGACCGTCTTGCGGACCTGCTCGGAGGCGTCCCGGAGCACCTTCGCGTCGGCCGCCTTGACGACGACGCTCAGGTCCTGGCTGCCGAAGCCGTCACCGGCGGCGACCGTGGTGGTGCCGATGCCGTCGAGCTTCGCGAGACCGTCCTCGATGTGGTCCTGGACGTCCTCGGAGGACGCGGAGTCCTCCAGCATGATCTGGTACGACGCCTGGTTGGTGTCCGTACCGCCGCCGAAGGCCGCCATGAAGCCGGACGAGCCGATGGTGACCTGGTAGTCCTTGACGCCCTCGGTGTCGCCGAGGAGCTTCTCGACCTTCTTCGCCTGGGCGTCGGTCGCGCCGAGGCTGGTGCCCGGCTTCAGCTCCTGCTTGACGCTGAGGACTTCCTGCTCGCCCTGGTCGAAGAAGTTCGTCTTCAGCAGCGGCGCCATGCCGAAGGTGCCGATCAGCACGACGACCGCGATGGCCACGCTGGTCAGCCGGCGGCGGGTGGCGAAGCGCAGGACGGGGACGTAGAAGCGCTGGAGGCGGCTCCTGGACTCCTTCTCCTCGGCCAGCCTGCGGGCCTCGGCGGCGTCCTCGGGGGTGCCCTTCGGGGGCCGCAGGAACCAGTACGACAGCACCGGGACGACCGTCAGCGACACCAGCAGGGACGCCAGCAGCGCGGCGGTGACGGTGAGGCTGAAGGAGCCGAACAGCTCGCCGACCATGCCGCCGACCAGACCGATCGGCAGGAACACGGCGACCGTGGTGAGGGTCGAGGAGGTTACCGCCCCGGCGACCTCGCGGACCGCTTGGAGGATGGCCTCCCGGCGCTCCTCGCCGTAGCCGAGGTGGCGCTTGATGTTCTCCAGGACCACGATCGAGTCGTCCACGACCCGGCCGATGGCGATGGTCAGCGCGCCCAGCGTCAGCATGTTCAGCGACAGGTCGCGCGTCCACAGGACGATCAGCGCCAGCACCACCGACAGCGGGATGGAGACCGCGGTGACCAGGGTGGAGCGGATGGACGCCAGGAAGACCAGGATGATCAGGACGGCGAAGAGCAGACCGAGCCCGCCCTCCGTGGTCAGACCCGAGATGGCCTTGGAGACCGCCGGGCCCTGGTCGCTGACGACGGTGAGTTCCGCGCCGGAGCCGAGCTGCTCGCGCAGGTCGGGCAGCTTGTCCTCGACGGCGTTCGAGATGGCGACCGCGCTGCCGTCGTGGTCCATCGTCACGGCGACCGCGAGGGACGGCTTGCCGTCGGTGCGGGTGAGGGAGTCGGCCTTGGCCTCCTCCTCCTTGACGGTGGCGACGTCGCCGAGGCGGACGGGCTTGTCGACGCCCTCGCCGGTGACCATGAGGTCCTGGATCTGCTTGAGCGAGGTGAAACCGCCGCCGACCTGGACGGTGCGGTTGGCGCCGTCCTCGTCGAAGGAGCCCGCGGGGACGGTGGCGCCGCCGGCCTGGAGGGACTGGGCGAGCACCTGCGGGCTCACCCCGGCCGCGGCCAGCTTCGCCGGGTCCGGCGTGACGGTGACCTCGACGTCGCGCACGCCGTCGACGGTGACCTGGGCGACGCCGTCGATGTCCTTCAGCTCGGAGACGACGGTCCTGTCGAGCCGGTCGGCCAGCGCCTGCTGGTCCTCGTCGGAGGTGACGGCGAGGACGACGGTCGGGATGTCGTCCGTCGAGCCGGAGATGACCTGCGGGTCGACGTCGTCGGGGAGCTGCGCGCGGGCCCGGTTGACGGCCTGCTGGACGTCGGCGACGAGCTGCTGGGTGTTCGGGCCGTAGTCGAAGGACGCCATGATGACGGCGTTGCCCTCACTCGCGGTGGCGGTGACGCCGGATATCCCGTCGACGGCTTCGAGGCTGTCCTCGATCGGCTCGACGACCTGCTTCTCGACCACGTCCGGGGAGGCACCCTGGTACGGCGCGAGCACCGACACCATGGGCAGTTCGATGGTGGGCAGCAGCTGCTGCTTGAGCTGGGGGATCGCGATCGCCCCGAAGACGAGCGCGACGATCGACATCAGCCCGATCAGGGCCCGTTGCGCGAGGCTGAATCTCGACAGCCAGGACATGGGTCAGGGTCTCTCTTCTGTGGCCGAGCGGAGGGGACGGGGCACGTCTGTACGCCCACTCCAACACCCTGGGCCATGGGCGGCCCCGGTTCCCTAGCCCGCAGGTCCATTTCCTTATCCGGCGCCTACTGCCGCCGCAGTACACGCGGGTAGAGGTCACTCCACCCTTGGACGTACCAGCCCGGATTCGTAGGCGATCACGACCAGCTGGGCGCGGTCGCGGGCGCCCAGCTTGGCCATGGCCCGGTTCACGTGCGTCTTGACGGTGAGCGGACTGACCTCGAGGCGCTCGGCGATCTCGTCGTTGGAGTGCCCGCCGGCGACCTGGACCAGGACCTCGCGCTCCCGTCCGGTCAGCGTCTCCAGCCGCTCGGCGCGGGCGGGGTCGCCGTCCTCCCCGGCCGTGCCGTCCTGGGCGAGGAAGCGGGCGATCAGACCCTTGGTGGCGGTCGGCGACAGCAGGGCCTCCCCGCCGGCCGCGACGCGGATCGCGCTGAGCAGCTCGTCCGGTTCGGAGCCCTTGCCGAGGAAGCCCGAGGCGCCCGCGCGCAGCGACTGCACCACGTAGTCGTCGACCTCGAAGGTGGTCAGTATGACGACACGGACATGGGCGAGGGCGGGGTCGGCGCTGATCAGGCGGGTGGCCGCGAGGCCGTCCGTGCCGGGCATCCGGATGTCCATCAGCACCACGTCGGCCCGCCGTTCGGCGGCCAGCCGCGCCGCCTCCGCGCCGTCGGACGCCTCCCCCACCACCTCCATGTCGGGCTCGGAGTCGACCAGCACCCGGAAGGCGCTGCGCAGCAGCGCCTGGTCGTCGGCGAGCAGGACACGGATCGTCATACGGGGTCCTCCGCGGCTTCGGTGCGGCTTCTGACCGGAAGGATCGCATGGACGCGGAAGCCGCCTCCGTAGCGGGGACCGGTGGTGAGGGTGCCGCGCACGGCGGTGACGCGCTCGCGCATCCCGAGGAGTCCGTGGCCGCCGCTGTCCGGGGAAGTGCCGTCCCCGCCGCCGTCGCCGGTTCCGTCGTCGAGGACGGTCACTTCGATGTTCGGCCCCACCCGTACGACGCTGACCTCGGCCTTCGCCCGCTGTCCCGCGTGCTTGCGGACGTTGGTCAGGGCCTCCTGGATGATCCGGTAGGCGGCCAGGTCGACGGCGGCGGGCAGTTCGGTGCCCTGGTCGGCGCGGGCCACCTCGACGGTCAGCCCGGCGTGGTGGAAGGTGCCGACGAGTTCGTCCAGCCGGTCGAGGCCGGGAGCCGGTTCGGTCGGCGCCTCCGGGTCGCCGGACTGGCGGAGCAGCCCCACGGTGGCCCGGAGTTCGTCCAGCGCGCTGCGGCTGGCGTCCCGGACGTGGGCGAGGGCCTCCTTGGCCTGGTCGGGCCGCTTGTCCATGACGTGCGAGGCGACCCCGGCCTGGACGTTGACCAGAGCGATGTGGTGGGCGACCACGTCGTGCAGGTCGCGGGCGATCCGCAGCCGCTCCTCGGCGACCCGGCGGCGGGCCTCCTCCTCACGGGTGCGCTCGGCCTTCTCGGCCCGGTCCCGGATGGCCTGCACGAAGGCGCGGCGGCTGCGGACGGCGTCCCCGGCGCTGGCACCGATGCCGGTCCAGGCGAAGACGGCGAGGTTCTCCTGCGCGTACCAGGGCAGCGGTCCGAACAGCATGGCGGCGCCGGTCAGCACGGTCATGGTGAGCAGGCCGACCCGCCAGGTGGTGGGGCGGTCGGTGGAGGCGGCGACGGTGTAGAGGGCGATGACGGCGGACATCACCACGGGTGCGCGGGGGTCGCCGGTGACGCTCTCGACGACGGAGACGGAGCCGGTGACGCCGAGGACCACGAGCGGGGCGCGGCGGCGGAAGGCGAGGGCGGCGGCGCCGACGGCCATCAGGACCAGGCTGAGCACGGCGGGTGTGCGCAGGCTCCAGGTGACGCCCTCCGGGCCGTGCGGGTCCGCGAAGGAGCCCGCGACCATGCACACCAGGACCGCCGCGGCGAGGGCGGTGTCCAGTGCGGAGGGGTGGGCGCCGAGGGTGCAGCGGGCGCGGGCGAGGGTGCTCACGGCTGTTTACGGTAGCTGGAGTGGGCGTGGGTTCTCACTGGGCCCGCGTTCAGTGGGCGTCTGCTGGGGGCTGCGCCCCCAGACCCCCGCTTTCGGCCTGACGGCCTCGTCCTCAAACGCCGGACGGGCTGAAAAACAGAACGTCACGCCCCGCCCGGGATGAGGCCGTCGTCGCTCAGCAGTTCCTTGACCTCCTCCAGGGTGGCGTCCGGGGAGGGCAGGATGAGGTCGGACGGCTCCAGGGAGTCCTCCGGGAGGGGCTCGCCCAGGTCGCGGACCTTGGCGAGGAGGGCCTGGAGGGTGGCGCGGAAGCCGGGGCCGTCGCCGTTCTCCATTTCGGCCAGGAGTTCGTCGTCCAGCTTGTCCAGCTCCGCGAGCCGGTCGTCGGCCAGCGTCAGCTGTCCCTCCCCCATGATCCGTACGATCATGTCGGCCCTCCTAGGCGCGTGGGCTACTGCTTGTCGAAGCGCGGGGTGTCCTGCGGCTGCTGCTGGGACTGCGTCCTGCCCTGACCTTCGCCGCCCTCGATGGCCTGCCGGTCGGCGGTGCTGCCACCGGCCAGCTCGGCCTTCATGCGCTGGAGCTCCAGCTCTACATCCGTACCACCGGAGAGCCGGTCCAGCTCGGCCTGGATGTCGTCCTTGTGCATGCCGGACTGGTCGTCGAGGGCACCGGAGGCGAGCAGCTCGTCGATGGCGCCGGCCCGGGCCTGGAGCTGGGCGGTCTTGTCCTCGGCCCGCTGGATGGCCAGGCCGACGTCGCCCATCTCCTCGGAGATGCCGGAGAACGCCTCGCCGATGCGGGTCTGCGCCTGGGCCGCCGTGTAGGTGGCCTTGATGGTCTCCTTCTTCGTGCGGAAGGCGTCCACCTTGGCCTGGAGCCGCTGGGCCGCCAGGGTGAGCTTCTCCTCCTCGCCCTGGAGGGTGGCGTGCTGCGTCTCCAGGTCGGTGACCTGCTGCTGGAGGGCGGCCCGGCGGGAGAGCGCCTCGCGGGCGAGGTCCTCGCGGCCCAGCGCCAGCGCCTTGCGGCCCTGGTCCTCCAGCTTGCCCGACTGGGACTGGAGCTGGTTGAGCTGCAGCTCCAGGCGCTTGCGGCTGGTCGCCACGTCGGCGACCCCGCGGCGCACCTTCTGCAGCAGCTCCAGCTGCTTCTGGTACGAGTAATCGAGGGTCTCGCGCGGGTCCTCGGCCCGGTCCAGGGCCTTGTTGGCCTTCGCGCGGAAGATCATCCCCATACGCTTCATGACACCGCTCATGGGCTTCGCGCGCCCCCTTCTGGCCGACTCCGGCTCCAGCGACTGCAACAGAACCCACAGTACGGGCCCTGCATCCATTACCGCACTGTTCGGGGACGGATGCGCTCATCCCCAAGGACGACTGCGTACGCTCCCGATCCGGCGCAAGGAGTAGGTGCTCCCCGGGGTTGTCCGGAATGACCGGTGTCCGAGGGCGTACGCAAAGTCCCCTCTGTCCCCTTACTGACGACCGGCGTTGCCGGATCGTTCCCCACCGGACTGGGGTCCACACCCCCGCACCCCGTACCCTTGGGTTTTGTGTTCCGTAGCCGTGCCAAGGATGAGAAGGCCCAGAGCGCCAGCGCGCCGGTGACCGACTCCACTCAGCCCCGTGACCCGCAGGCCCCCAAGGGCAGGCCCACGCCCAAGCGCAGCGTGGCCCAGTCCCAGCGCCGCAGCGTCGCCAGTACGCCGTTGACGCGCAAGGACGCCGCCAAGCGGCAGCGCGAGGAGCGGCGGACCGCGATGGCGCGCCAGCGCGAGGCGCTGGCGAAGGGCGACGAGCGGTACCTGCCGGCCCGCGACAAGGGCCCGGTCCGCAGGTTCGCGCGCGACTTCGTCGACTCGCGGTTCAACATCGCGGAGTACTTCCTGCCGATGGCCGTGATCATTCTCGTGCTGAGCATGGTCCGCGTCGCCTCGCTGCAGAACGTCGCGCTGCTGCTGTGGCTGGTCGTGATCGTGCTGATCGTGCTGGACTCGATCGTCACCGGCTTCCGGCTGAAGAAGCGCCTCGCCGAGCGGTTCCCCGACGAGCGCCGCCGCGGTGCCGTCGCCTACGCCCTGATGCGGTCGCTCCAGATGCGTCGCCTGCGGCTGCCCAAGCCCCAGGTCAAGCGCGGAGAGCGGCCCTGAGCACGACGCCTTTCGCCGGTGACGCGGCCCAGAGCTGGACGGCGAAACTGCCGGGTCTGCGCAACGTCGTACGGCAGGAGATGGTGGCGCGACAGCTGGACGAGCAGATAGCCGGCCGTTTCGCCGTGGGCAGGCGCCTGCGGGTGCTCGACGTCGGCATGGGCCAGGGCACCCAGGCGCTGCGGCTGGCACGGGCCGGGCACCAGGTGACCGGCGTGGAGCGGGACGCCACGATGATCGCCGCGGCGCGGGACGCGCTGGCCGGGCAGCCGGAGGGCATCCGGGAGCGGATGCGGATCGTCGAGGGCGACGGCCGGGACACCGGCGTGCACTTCCTGCCCGGCAGCTTCGACGTGGTGCTCTGCCACGGCGTGCTGATGTACGTCGAGGAACCCGATCCGCTGCTCGCGGGACTGGCCCGGATGCTCGCGCCGGGCGGCCTGCTGTCGCTCCTGGTGCGCAACGGCGACGCGCTCGCCATGCGCCCGGGCCTGCACGGCGACTGGGCCGGCGCGCTGACCGCCTTCGACACCACGCACTACCAGAACCGTCTCGGCCTCGATGTGCGCGCGGACCGGCTGGCGGCGCTGACGGCGAAACTCGCGAGCATCGGTGCCCCGCTGCACGTCTGGTACGGCGTCCGGGTCTTCACGGACACGGCGAGCGACGAGACCGCTCCCCCGGCCGATCTCGAACCCCTGCTGGCCGCCGAGGAGCGGGCCGGCCGGACGGACCCGTACCGCGGGACGGCGGCGCTGCTGCATCTGTGCGGAGTGCGCGGCTAGTCGTCTCCTCAGAGCCCTGCGGGGCAGGCGGGACTTCGCGGACACGACCCGGGGCCTGCCCGGCGCCCGTTCGGGTGTTCACCGGAAGCCGCCGCCGGGGTGCGCGGTGAGACTCGGGGCATGGACGCTTCCCGTACCCGTGTGCCACGCCGGCTCGGTCCCGTCGCCGCGTGGGCCTGCGCCCTGCTGCTGGTGACCGGCTGCACCGGATCCGGCCGGGGCTCCGACGGCGCACGGGAGGGCGGCACGGCGCAGGCCGCCGCGCCGCGCGCCGCCAACGACCTCCAGGCCGACTACGAGCGGGTGATCAAGGACGTGCTGCCGTCGGTCGTGCAGATCCAGGCGGGCGACTCGCTGGGGTCGGGGGTCGTGTACGACGGCAAGGGGCACGTCGTCACCAACGCGCACGTCGTCGGGGACCGCGAGTCCTTCCGGGTGACGACGGCCGGCAGCGAGGGCGCCGTGGCCGCGCGGCTCGTCTCCTCGTACCCCGAGCAGGATCTGGCGGTCATCAAGCTGGACCGGCTTCCGGACGGGCTGAGGGCGGCTCGTTTCGGTGACTCCGCGAAGGTCGCCGTCGGGCAGATCGTGCTGGCGATGGGCTCGCCGCTCGGCCTGTCCTCCAGCGTGACGCAGGGCATCGTGTCGGCGACCGGGCGGACCGTCACGGAGGGCAGCGGCGGGGGCGGCACGGGCGCGACCATCGCCAACATGGTGCAGACGTCCGCGGCCATCAACCCCGGCAACAGCGGGGGCGCCCTGGTGAACCTGGACGGCCAGGTGATCGGCATCCCGACGCTGGCGGCGACCGACCCGGGCATGGGCGACAGCGCGGCCCCGGGCATCGGCTTCGCGATCCCGGCGTCGATGGTGCGGACGGTCGCCGGCCAGATCGTCGAGGACGGCCGGGTCACCGACTCGGGCCGGGCGGCGCTGGGCATCACCGCCCGTACGGTCGTCGACGACGACTACCGTCCCGCGGGCGTGGCCGTCGTCGAGGTGAGCGACGGCGGGGCGGCGGACGACGCGGGCATGCGTCCCGGCGACGTCGTCGTCCGGGTCGGGGACACCGACGTCACCACCATCACCTCCCTGGCCGAGGCCCTGGCGTCGATGGCGCCGGGCGACCGGACGAAGGTGACGTACACCCGGGACGGCGACGAGCGCACCGCCGAGGTGACGCTGGGCGAGCAGTGACGGGGACGCGGCCGCCCCCGTCCGCTCCCCGCGCCTACGCCTCCGAGGCCTCGGGCGCCTCGGCGCTCTCGGCGCCCTCGGCGTGCAGGCTCATCGGGCCGTAGATCTCGGTGGCGTCCTCGAAGAGCCGCACCTGGTCCGCGCCGCCCTCCTTGAGCTGCTGCCAGTACTCCCCGATCCAGGACTCGGCGTCCCCTTGCGTGGTGAACTCCTCGGGCTCCACCGCGGGCTGGACCTCCGTCCCGCCGGCCGTCTCGAACCGCCACGTCCATGCCGCCATGTACGCCTCCAAGATGTGAGCACATGCAGAGCGGAAGCCGGATCTTGGTCCGGCCTCCGACCGCAGCCTATGCGCTGAGCGGGGTGCGCCGTACAAGGCGGTGCGTGCTCCTTGGGGGCCTCGGGCGCGCACGTCGCCGGGCGACCGGCGAAAATCGGGTGCGTGGACGTGACTCTGCTCGGCACCGGTGCCCCCGCGGGACTCCCCCGCCCCGACTGTCCCTGCGCGGCCTGTGCCGCGGCGCAGGGCGAGCAGGCGCGCGCGGCGACCGCGTTGCTGGTCGACGGTGCGCTGCTGCTCGACCTGACGCCGGGCGCCGCGTTCGCCGCGGCCCGCGCCGGGCGGTCCCTGGCCGGGGTGCGGCAGGTGCTGCTCTCCCATCCGCACGACGGGCCCGCGGTGGAGGTACCGGCCGGGCTGCCGCAGCCGGGGCGGGTGCCGGACGGGCGGGAGCTGGCGGTGCTGACCGGGCACCGGGTGCGGGCGGTGGCGCTGGACGCGCCGGGCACGGGTTACGCCGTGACGGGACCGGACGGGCGGCGGCTCCTCTACGTGCCGCCGGGTGGCGCCCCGGCCGGTCTGGAGGAGCCGGCGGAGCCGTACGACCTGATCGTCGCGGACGTGGTGGGGCGGCCGGACGCGCTGGCGAAGCTGCGGTCGGTCGGCGCGGCGGGCCCGACGACGGACGTCGTCGCCGTCCACCTGGACCACGACGTGCCGCCCGGCCCGGAACTGGCGCGGCGGCTCGCGGCGGCCGGGGCGAGGGCCGTGCCCGACGACACGACCCTGACGGTGGGCGCCTACGAGGACGTACCCGACGTACCCCGGCGCACCCTCGTCCTGGGCGGCGCCCGGTCGGGCAAGTCAGTGGAGGCCGAACGCCGCCTGGAGCCCTTCCCGGACGTGCTCTACGTGGCCACCGGCGGTTCCCGGGGCGGCGACACCGAGTGGGCGTCGCGGGTCTGCGCCCACCGGGAACGGCGCCCGGGTTCGTGGCGCACCGCCGAGACCTGCGACCTGGTGCCGCTGCTGAAGGACGACGGCCCGCCCCTGCTGGTCGACTGCCTGTCGCTGTGGCTGACGGACGCGATGGACGCGGTCGGCGCGTGGGACGACGCGGAGTGGTCCGGCGGGGGCGAACGGGCCCTCAGGGACCGGGTGCGGGAGCTGACGGAGGCGGTCCGCGCCACCCGGCGTACGGTCGTCGCGGTGTCGAACGAGGTGGGCTCGGGCATCGTCCCGGCCACCGCGTCCGGCCGCCGCTACCGGGACGAACTCGGGCGGCTGAACGCGGCGTTCGCGAACGAGTGCGAGCAGGTGCTGCTGGTGGTTGCTGGCCAGGCCCTGGTGCTACGCGGCTGACCAGTCCCGGCGCGCGACGATCCGTTGCCCCCGGGTGCCGCCGAGCACGGTGCAGCCCTGGGCCACCAACTCGGCGGCCAGGCCCACGGGATGCGCGGGAAGGATCCGGCGCGGGTCGGCCACTGCGACGAGCAGATGACCACCGGGCCGCAGCATCCGCACCGCGGCCCGCAGTTCGGCCCGCGGGTCGGGCACGCTCTCCAGGTACTGGAAGAGACTCACGACGTCGTAGCGGGCGCGCAGCCGGGACGCGATGTGCGGGTCCGTCAGCCGCCCCACGAACGCCTCCTCGACCCGCTCCACCGCACGGGCCCGCAGCACGCGGTGGGTGGCGTCCAGGCCGTCGAACGAGGTGTACGGGAAGTGCGCGCGGGCGGCGTGCGGGAAGTCGGCGTCGCCGGTGCCGACGTCCAGCCAGCTCTCGGGCTCGGGGCAGTGGCGGAGCATCGCGCGGGCGGCGAGCGCGTGTCTCAGCCGGACCCCGGCCCGGAGCGCGGCGTGCCCGGTCTCCGCGGGGACCGGCGGGTTCCTGAACCCGAGCCGGCAGTCCGCGCACCTCTCGAGAACGGACCGGCCGGGTTCGCCCTGCCGCGGCTCCTCGCGCCGCGGCCGTGCCCGCAGCCGGCGCGAGCCGCACCAGGGGCAGTCCGCCCGGTGGGGCCGGTAGCGGGGGACGGGAGGCACCGAGGGGGCGGGGGGTGCGGACATGGGCGGCTCCCGGGACGAGTGCGAACGACAATCCAGGCAAAACGTTACGTAGGTGATCGCGTTCCGGGGTGCAACGACGCCGCCCGGGCGCGCTGCCCACGGGCCCTCCTTGGTGTTCGACCGGGGCCGGTACTGTTCGGCGAATGAGCTCGCTGAATCTCGACGACTTCACCGACCTGATCGAGCGCCCGGACGGCGGCGTACGTCGCGACGCGGAGGCGCGCCGGGAGCGTCAGGTCGTGCCGCCCGGAGCGCTGGGCCGCCTGGACGAACTGGGCGAGTGGCTGGCCGCGGCGCAGTCCGCCGTGCCGGTGCGGCCGGTCGAACGGCCCCGGGCCGTGCTCTTCGCCGGCGACCACGGGATCGCCGAACTGGGTGTCTCCGCGCGGCCCGCGGGCGGTGCGGGCGAGTTGGTGCGCGAGGTGCTGGAGGGCGGCCGGCCGGTGTCGGTGCTCGCCCGGCGCCTCGGTGTGCCGGTCCGGGTCGTCGACATGTCGCTGGACTGCGACCCCGAGTCGCTGCCGGCCGAGGTCTCCGGCCACCGGGTGCGGCGTGGCGGCGGGCGCATCGACATCGAGGACGCGCTGACCCCCGAGGAGGCGGAGGCCGCCTTCCGGGCCGGGATGGCGGTGGCCGACGAGGAGGCCGACTCGGGCACGGACCTGGTGGTGCTCGGCGATGTGAGCGTGGGCGGGACGACGGCGGCGGGCGTGCTGGTCGCGGCGCTGTGCGGGACCGACGCGTCGGTCGTCACCGGGCGGGGCGGGCTGCCCATCGACGACCTGGCCTGGATGCGCAAGTGCGCGGCGATCCGGGACGGGTTGCGCCGCGCCCGGCCGGTACTCGGCGACCAGTTGCAGCTGCTCGCCACGGTGGGCGGCGCGGACCTCACCGCCATGACGGGCTTCCTGCTCCAGGCCGCGGTGCGGAAGATGCCGGTGATCCTGGACGGCGTCGTGTCGGCCGCCTGCGCGCTGGTCGGGCAGCGGGTCGCCTTCCGGGCACCGGACTGGTGGCTGGCGTCGCACGACAGCGGCGAGCCGGGCCAGGCGAAGGCGCTGGACCGGATGGCCCTGGAGCCGCTGCTGTCCCAGGGTGTGACGGTGGGTGAGGGCACGGGGGCTCTGCTGGCCCTGCCCCTGGTCCAGGCCGCGGCGGCACTGGCCGCGGAGCTGCCGGAGTCGTCCGCCGACAAGGCCGTCACCGCCGCCGAGTGATCCGCGCCGGGCGCGGGCGCGGGCCGGGGGGGCACGGCCCGGCCCGCACCCGCGCAGGCGCCGCGGGCGTCAGCGCCCGGCGTCCGGGCGGCCGCCGATCCAGTCCTGGAAGGCACGGCGCGGGCCGGACCAGCGGCGGTCGTGGTGGTAGGCCCGCAGGCGGGCGCGAGCGCGGGCGCGCGGGCGGCCGGCGTAGAAGCGGCGGGCCCAGGGCGAGCCGGGCCGGGCCAGCCGGACCGCGCCGATCAGCGCGATCACGGGCACGATCACCCCGAAGACCGCGAGCCGCGTCTTGCCCTTGGCCAGGGCGAGCAACGAGAACAGGAAGTTCCCCGCGACGGTCGTGACGACGCTCGCGCGGTCCTGGAACTCGTCCTGGTCCACCCCGTCGACCCCGAACGGCGTGAACCCGGCGAGGACCAGCCCCACCAGGGCCGCCGTGACCACCACGACCTCCACGCTCTGGCGCCCCTCCTCGCTCCAGTACACGTCGTCGAGGTGCAGGATCAGCGCGAACTCGTCCAGGACCAGACCCGTTCCGATGCCGAAGACCACGGCCGCGACGGCGGACCCGAACCCGTGTCGTCCCCCCGCGACCGCCGCGAATCCCCCGACGACGGTCAGCAGGACCCCGGGCACCACGTGGTGGATGTGCACCCCGCCCGCCTTGACGTTCCCGAACGGCCCCTTCCCCGCCCGGATCAGACGCGTGACGACCCGGGTGATCACGAACGTCAGCACGAAGGACCCCAGGGCGAGCAGTAGCGGCAGCTTGCCGGGCTCCACGATGTTCCGCTGCCACCAATCTCCCATATGCGCACTTTATCCCCGCCCCTCGTCAACGCCGCGCCAACCACCTCCGGGTACTCTGCGCCGGTGTCCAGGACCCCCTCCCTCGACGGCCTCCGCTTCGCCTTCGGCACCCTCACCGTGTTCCCGGTCAAAGTGACCCGCTGGGACAGGGAGGCGGCACGCGCCGGCATGCTGTGCGCGCCACTGGCCGGGCTGGCCGTCGGTGCCGCGGCCGCGGGCACCGGGCTCCTGCTGCTGTTCCTGGGCGCCGGCAGCCTCCTCGCCGCCGTGGCCACCGCCGCCGTCCCCGCCGTCCTCACGCGGGGACTGCACCTGGACGGCCTGGCCGACACCGCGGACGGACTGGGCAGCGGCAAGCCCGCCGAGGACGCCCTGCGGATCATGAAGCAGTCGGACATCGGGCCGTTCGGTGTACTCGCCCTGCTGTTCACGCTCCTCGCCCAGGTCGCCGCGCTGGCCCAGGCCTACGACGTTTCCTGGACCCGGGGCGCGCTCGCCGCCGTGGTCTCGGCGACCGCCGCCCGGCTGGCGCTCACGCTGGCCGCCCGCGCGGGTGTGCCCGCCGCCCGCCCGGAGGGACTGGGCGCGGCGGTCGCGGGGGTGGTCCCGACCACCGCGGCGCTGGGTGCGGCGGCCGCCGTCACCCTGGCGGCCGCGGGCGCGGGCGCGCTCCTGGGGGCGGACGACACGGTACGCACGGCCCTCGCCGTACTGTGCGCCGTGGCCGCGGCCGAACTGCTCCTGCGGCACTGCGTCCGCCGCTTCGGCGGCGTCACGGGCGACGTCTTCGGCGGCGTCGCGGAGACGGCGGCCACCACGGCACTGGTGGTCTCGGTCCTCGGCTGATCCGGGAGCGGGAGCCGAGCGGGCGCCGGCCTCAGCAGGCCTCGCGCTCCACTCCCAGCTCGTACTTCTTCAGCATCGAACTGAGCCGCATCTTCCGGGACTCGGCGCAGAACCGCTCGGTGGGCAGCTCGTACTCGACGTGGAAGACCGCCTTGTCCGCCTCGATGAACGGCTGGTTGTCACCGCACTCGCCGTACTGCGCGCACTGCTCGTTGACGGCGAAGTCGAAGTCGTCGACCAGTTCGGGGATCTGGTCGAGGTCGTTCTTGAGCCCGACGGCCATCCCGCGGTCGTGGGCGAGTTCGGCGATCAGCCGGTTGTAGCGGAGCTGGTCGTCCGCGGTGAGGGGGAAGCCGGTCTCGTTCCGGTAGCCGTCCATGTTGTCCGGCTCGACGGCGTCGAAGCCCTTCTCCCGGCACATGTCGAGGCGTTCGGCCATCAGCGGCTCCAGGACGTCCGTCGCGCGGATGTCCAGCCACCGCTCCCCCTCCCACCCGTTGCCCTTGCCCAGTACGGACTTGGGGAACTTCGCCGCGTCGGGCCGGAAGTCCTCCCAGGCGCCGGTGGAGAGGTAGCAGATGACCTTGCGGCCGTCGTCGTGCAGACCGGCGACCGTGGCCTTCGTGTGGTCGAAGCCGTCGATGTCGTAGACCGGCACGTCCACGGAGGTGTCGAGCTTCCCGCTGAGCTGCCACTGCCAGGCGGTGCCGGGCCGCGGCCGCCAGTGGTCCTCGGCGTCCCCACCGTCCCCGCCGCCCCCGCCGTCAACGGGAGACGAGGTGCAGCCCGCGAGCAGCAGGAGGAGGGCTATCGACAGGACCGGGCGTCTCACGGGGGTGCTCCAGGGTGTGGGGTGGCGCGGTGGCGTACCCCGGGAATGATCTCTCATCCCGGGTACCCGGCGGGAAACGGCGGCCCCGCGGGAGCTGACACGCGCGAGCGCGAGCGTAGGCTCGTCCCGGGTGTTCGCCCGCCCGGGCGAGGACCGCGTCGCAGGAGGGATCTAGGGTCGGATGTCGGGCCCGGTCGACCCACCCGCATTCGGCCACACCAGACTTCATACGGAAGCGAGAATTCACCACCGTGACTGCTCTCACTCTCAGCACCGCAGCGGCGCCCGGCCTCCGGGCCGACGCGATCGTGATCGGTGTCGCCAAGGACACGGCGTCCAAGTCCCAGGGCCTGGTCGTCGCACCCGGCGCCGAGGCCGTGGACAAGGCGTACGACGGCCGGCTCGCCGGCGTCCTGGAGACCCTCGGTGCCTCCGGCGCCGAGGGCGAGGTGACGAAGCTGCCCGCTCCGTCCGGCTTCAAGGCACTCATCGTGGTGGCCGTGGGTCTCGGCGCCCAGCCCGAGAAGGACGCCTCCTTCGACGCCGAGGCGCTGCGCAGGGCGGCCGGTGTCGCCGCCCGCACCCTGGCCGGCGCCAAGAAGGCCGCCTTCGCCCTCCCGCTCACCGAGGCCGCCGACGCCGGCGCCGTCGGTGAGGGGGTGCTGCTCGGCGCGTACTCCTTCGACGCCTACAAGGAGAAGGGCGGCGCCAAGGCCAAGAACGGCAAGGCCCCGCTGGCGGAGGCCACGCTGCTCGGCGGCAAGCCCCGCGACAAGGCGTACAAGGCGGCGGTCGAGCGCGCCGCGGCCGTGGCCGAGGAGCTGAACCGCGCCCGCGACCTGGTCAACACCCCGCCGAACGACCTGAACCCGGAGGCCTTCGCGGCGGTCGCGCAGGCCGCGGCCAAGGAGCACGGCATCAAGGTGCAGGTGCTCGACGAGAAGGCGCTGACCAAGGGCGGCTACGGCGGCATCCTGGGCGTCGGCGCCGGGTCGGCGGCGGGTCCGCGGCTGGTGAAGCTGTCGTACACGTCGTCCAAGGCGACGAAGTCCCTGGCCTTCGTCGGCAAGGGCATCACCTACGACTCGGGCGGCATCTCGCTGAAGCCGGCCGGGCACAACGAGACGATGAAGTGCGACATGGCCGGTGCCGCCGCCGTGTTCGCCGCCGTCGTCGCCGCCGCGCGGCTGGGCCTGGAGGTCAACGTGACCGGCTGGCTGGCGCTGGCCGAGAACATGCCCTCCGGCTCGGCGACGCGCCCGGGTGACGTGCTGCGCATGTACAGCGGTAAGACGGTGGAGGTGCTCAACACCGACGCCGAGGGCCGGCTCGTGCTCGCGGACGCGCTGTGGGCGGCCTCGCAGGAGAAGCCGGACGCGATCATCGACGTGGCGACGCTGACCGGCGCGATGATGCTGGCGCTGGGCAGCCGGACGTACGGCGTCATGGCGAACGACGACGCGTTCCGCGCCGCGGTGCACGAGGCGGCGGAGGAGGTCGGCGAGCCGGCCTGGCCGATGCCGCTGCCCGAGCACCTGCGCAAGGGGATGGACTCGGCGACCGCGGACATCGCGAACATGGGTGAGCGGATGGGCGGCGGTCTGGTGGCCGGCCTCTTCCTGCGCGAGTTCGTGGGCGAGGGCATCGCCTGGGCGCACCTGGACATCGCGGGCCCGGCGTTCAACGAGGGCGGTCCCTTCGGGTACACGCCGAAGGGGGGCACGGGTACGGCGGTGCGGACGCTGGTCCGCGTGGCCGAGCTGACGGCTGCGGGTGACCTGGGCTAGGGGCGCTCGAGAGCTAGGGGGTGCGGGTGATCTTGCGACTGCGGGTCCGTCGTGGCTCGTCGCGCAGTTCCCCGCGCCCCTGGCGGCACTGCCGTGCCGTCGGTGACAAGTAAGCCGGCCATTCCCCTCACGGGAACGTGGGGCGTCTCACACCCCGGCCCCACGTCTCGTTCGCCTCTCACAAGTGCGAAGATGGAGCCCGGCAGGACAGGGCCCACCCAAGGGCCGAGAACAATGAGCGGCCGGACACCAGCCGCCGACCGGTCACTGGAGACCGGCGTGGCGCACATGCATGGAGGACGTGACGTGGCGAACGACGCCAGCACCGTTTTCGACCTAGTGATCCTCGGCGGTGGCAGCGGTGGTTACGCCGCGGCCCTGCGCGGGGCGCAGCTGGGCCTGGACGTCGCCCTGATCGAGAAGGGCAAGGTCGGCGGTACCTGCCTGCACAACGGCTGCATTCCTACGAAGGCCCTGCTGCACGCGGGCGAGATCGCCGACCAGGCCCGCGAGAGCGAGCAGTTCGGTGTGAAGGCCACCTTCGAGGGCATCGACATGGCGGCCGTCCACAAGTACAAGGACGACGTGATCTCGGGCCTCTACAAGGGCCTGCAGGGTCTGATCGCCTCGCGCAAGGTGACCTACATCGAGGGCGAGGGCCGGCTGTCCTCGCCGACCTCCGTGGATGTGAACGGTCAGCGGGTCCAGGGCCGGCACGTGCTGCTGGCGACCGGCTCCGTGCCGAAGTCGCTGCCCGGCCTGGACATCGACGGCGAGCGGATCATCTCGTCCGACCACGCCCTCAAGCTCGACCGCGTGCCGAAGTCCGCGATCGTGCTGGGCGGCGGCGTCATCGGCGTCGAGTTCGCCTCCGCGTGGAAGTCCTTCGGCGCCGACGTCACGATCATCGAGGGCCTCAAGCACCTCGTCCCGGTCGAGGACGAGAACAGCTCCAAGCTGCTGGAGCGCGCCTTCCGCAAGCGCGGCATCAAGTTCAACCTGGGCACCTTCTTCGAGAAGGCCGAGTACACCCAGGACGGCGTCAAGGTCACCCTCGCCGACGGCAAGGAGTTCGAGGCCGAGGTCCTGCTCGTCGCCATCGGCCGCGGCCCGGTCTCCCAGGGCCTGGGCTACGAGGAGGCCGGGGTCGCCATGGACCGCGGCTTCGTCCTCGTCGACGAGTACATGCGGACCAACGTCCCGACCATCTCCGCCGTCGGTGACCTCGCCCCCACCCTCCAGCTCGCGCACGTCGGCTTCGCCGAGGGCATCCTGGTGGCGGAGCGGCTCGCCGGCCTGAAGACCGTCCCGGTCGACTACGACGGCGTGCCGCGGGTGACGTACTGCCACCCGGAGGTCGCCTCCGTGGGCATCACCGAGGCCAAGGCCAAGGAGATCTACGGCGCGGACAAGGTCGTCGCCCTGAAGTACAACCTGGCCGGCAACGGCAAGAGCAAGATCCTCAAGACCGCGGGCGAGATCAAGCTCGTGCAGGTCAAGGACGGTGCCGTGGTCGGCGTCCACATGGTCGGCGACCGCATGGGCGAGCAGGTCGGCGAAGCCCAGCTGATCTACAACTGGGAGGCGCTGCCGGCCGAGGTGGCCCAGCTCATCCACGCCCACCCGACGCAGAACGAGGCGATGGGCGAGGCGCACCTGGCGCTGGCCGGCAAGCCGCTGCACTCCCACGACTGACCTCCCTCGGTCATTGGGCGCGACGACACAGACTTCCGCAATTCGTAAGGAGCAACCGAAACCATGGCGGTTTCCGTAACCCTTCCGGCGCTCGGCGAGAGCGTCACCGAGGGCACCGTCACCCGTTGGCTGAAGGCCGAGGGTGAGCGCGTCGAGGCCGACGAGCCGTTGCTCGAGGTCTCGACCGACAAGGTCGACACCGAGATCCCGGCGCCCGCGTCGGGCGTGCTGTCCTCCATCAAGGTCGCCGAGGACGAGACCGTCGAGGTCGGCGCCGAGCTGGCGCTGATCGACGACGGCACCGGCGCCCCGGCCGCCGAGCAGGCCCCGCAGGCCGAGCAGGCCGCCGAGCCGGCCCCCGAGCCCGCCGCTGCCGCCCCGTCCACCGAGCAGGCCGCCCCGGCGCCCGCGCCGAGCGCCGAGCAGTCCGGCGGCGGTTCCGCCGAGGGCACGGACGTCGTCCTGCCCGCGCTCGGCGAGTCCGTCACCGAGGGCACCGTCACCCGCTGGCTGAAGTCGGTCGGTGACAGCGTCGAGGCCGACGAGCCGCTGCTCGAGGTGTCCACCGACAAGGTCGACACCGAGATCCCCGCCCCCGCGTCCGGCACCCTGCTGGAGATCGTGGTCGGCGAGGACGAGACCGCCGAGGTCGGCGCCAAGCTCGCCGTCATCGGCGAGGCGGGTGCCGCTCCGGCCGCCGCCCCCGCCCAGGAGGCTCCGGCCCAGGAGGCCCCGGCCAAGCCCGAGCCCACCCCGGCTCCGGCTCCGGCTCCCGCGCAGGCCGCCCCGGCTCCGGCCGCTCCGGCCCCGCAGGCGCCCCCGGCTCCCGCCCCGCAGCCGGCCGCCCCGGCTCCGGCTGCCGCCCCGGCCGCTCCGGCCGCCGCCCAGCCGGCGGACGACGGCGCCTACGTCACCCCGCTGGTGCGCAAGCTCGCCGCCGAGAACGGCGTCGACCTGTCCACCGTCAAGGGCACCGGCGTCGGCGGCCGCATCCGCAAGCAGGACGTCATCGCCGCCGCCGAGGCCGCGAAGGCCGCCGCTCCGGCGCCCGCCGCTGCCGCCCCGGCCACCGCCGCGAAGAAGGCCCCCACCCTGGAGGCCTCCCCGCTGCGCGGCCAGACCGTCAAGATGCCCCGCATCCGCAAGGTCATCGGCGACAACATGGTCAAGGCGCTGCACGAGCAGGCCCAGCTGTCGTCGGTCGTCGAGGTCGACGTCACCCGCCTGATGAAGCTGCGCGGCCGGGCCAAGGACGCGTTCGCGGCCCGTGAGGGCGTCAAGCTCTCGCCGATGCCGTTCTTCGTGCGGGCCGCCGCCCAGGCGCTGAAGGCGCACGCGCCGATCAACGCCAAGATCAACGAGGCCGAGGGGACCATCACCTACTTCGACACCGAGAACATCGGTATCGCGGTGGACTCCGAGAAGGGCCTGATGACCCCGGTCATCAAGAACGCCGGTGACCTCAACCTGGCCGGCATCGCCAAGGCGACCGCCGACCTGGCGGGCAAGGTGCGGGCCAGCAAGATCAGCCCGGACGAGCTGGCCGGTGCGACCTTCACCATCAGCAACACCGGTTCGCGCGGCGCGCTGTTCGACACGATCATCGTGCCGCCGGGCCAGGTCGCCATCCTCGGCATCGGCGCCACGGTCAAGCGTCCGGCCGTCGTCGAGACGGAGGAGGGTCCCGTCATCGGCATCCGCGACATGACGTTCCTGACCCTGTCCTACGACCACCGCCTGGTGGACGGCGCCGACGCCGCCCGCTACCTGACGGCGGTCAAGGCGATCCTGGAGGCCGGCGAGTTCGAGGTCGAGCTCGGCCTGTAGTCCCTCGTCAGTGCGCCTGTACGGTGCCCCCGCCCGGAATCCCTCCGGGCGGGGGCATCGCCGTGTTCCGGGCGGGGAACGCTGTGTAAGTCTCGTCTCACCTGCGCCGAAGCGCCCCCGTGCACCCTTCCCGCCCGCCGCGACGGCCGTATTGTTACTCAACGTCAAACGCCCCAGGGGGCCGAACGGACCCCTCCCGAAGGAGCTCCCATGACCGCGCCCGTCGTCCACTCGCTGCGCGAACAGATCCGCGAGCACATCCTGGAAGGGATCATCAGCGGGCGCTGGCAGCCGGGCGAGCGGATCGTGGAGCGCCGGATCGCCACCGAGCTGGAGGTCAGCCAGACGCCGGTGCGGGAGGCGCTGCGGGAGCTGGAGTCGCTGCGGCTGATCGAGTCGGCGCCGAACAAGGGCGTGCGGGTGCGGAACCTGACCGCCGCCGACCTGGAGGAGAGCTACCCCGTCCGGGCCGGTCTGGAGGCCATCGCGGCCGAGCTGGCGGCGGACCGGCTCGCCCTGGACTGCTCGGCCCTGGAGCCGCACGTCGCGGCGCTGTACGAGGCCGACCGGGTCTCCGACGGGACGGGCCAGGTGCGGCACACGGTGGGCTTCCACCGCGAGCTGGTCCGCGCGGCGGGCAACTCGGTGCTGCTGCACACGTGGGAGGGGCTGGGCATCGAGGTCTTCACGGCCCTGTCGATACGGTGGCTGGGCACGGTGCAGCAGTCGTACGCGGAGGAGCACGAGGAGCTGGTCGCGGCCTTCCGCCGCCGGGACCCCCGGATCCCGGAGATCGTCAAGGCTCACGTGTTGGGCTGCGCGCCCCGGGCGTAGTTCCTCGCCCCCGCCGCCCCTACCCTTCCCGCCCCTGGGGGCTCCGCCCCCAGACCCCCGTTCGCGCAGTTCCCCGCGCCCCTTCAGGGGCGCGGGGAACTGCGCGAACAGCCACGACGCGCCGGCAGCCGCCGAAGACACCGCAACCACCCGAGCCCTACCGCGCTCACCTGCACAAACACCCACCCGCACAAGGTCACTCCGTGCCATCGCCGAAGGCACCCCGTGCCGACTTTCTCGTAATCAAGAGGTTTTGCCCCTCAACCCTTTGATCGATCATCGATCAGGGAGTTACAGTCACGGACGGGCTTCCACCCGAGCCCCACGCCCTGTCCTGCCAAAGACCTAGGGCACCCCCGAACCCTTGCCGATGAGGGAACCCCCTTCGACTGAGGAAGGCGGCGACATGACCGACCCCAAAGCCATCCAGCCGAGCGAGCTCGACCAGCTCCCGGACCGCGACCCCGAGGAGACCGCCGAGTGGCAGGCCTCCCTGGACGCCGTCACCAAGGCGGCCGGGCCGCACCGTGCCGCGTACTTGATGCGCCGCACCCTGGAGCGCGCCGAGGGCGCCGGCCTGGCGCTGCCGAAGCTGCTCGAGACGGACTACGTCAACTCCATCCCGACCGCCGACGAGCCCGCTGTGGACGGCGACGAGGACCTGGAGCAGCGGATCACCGCCTGGAACCGCTGGAACGCGGCCGCCATGGTGACCCGCGGCAGCAAGCACGGCGTCGGCGGCCACATCGCCACCTTCGCCTCCGCGGCCTGGCTGTACGAGACCGGCTTCAACCACTTCTTCAAGGGCAAGGAGGGTGACGGCTCCGGCGACCAGCTCTACGTCCAGGGCCACGCCTCCCCCGGCATCTACGCCCGCGCCTTCCTCGACGGCCGGCTGACCGAGGACCACCTCGACAACTTCCGGCGCGAGGCCGGCGGCAACGGGCTGCCGTCCTACCCGCACCCGCGCCGCCTGCCCTGGCTGTGGGAGTTCCCCACCGTCTCCATGGGCCTCGGGCCGATCTCCGCGATCTACCAGGCGCGGTTCAACCGCTACCTGACCAGCCGCGGCATCAAGGACCTGACCAACTCCCACGTGTGGGCGTTCCTCGGCGACGGCGAGATGGACGAGCCGGAGTCCACCACCGCGCTCACCCTCGCCTCCCGCGAGGGCCTGGACAACCTGACCTTCGTCATCAACTGCAACCTGCAGCGCCTCGACGGTCCGGTCCGCGCCAACTTCAAGATCGTGCAGGAGCTGGAGGCCCAGTTCCGCGGCGCCGGCTGGAACGTCGTCAAGAGCCTGTGGGGCACGGCGTGGGACGAGCTGTTCCAGCTCGACACGAACGGCGCGCTCGTACGCCGCCTGCGCGAGGTACCCGACGCGCAGGTGCAGACGTACCAGACGCGCGACGCCGCCTACATCCGCGAGGACTTCTTCGGCAAGGACCCGGAGCTCGCCGCGATGGCGAAGCTGCTGTCCGACGACAAGATCCTCGAGTGTTTCCACTACTCGCGCGGCGGCCACGAGTCCCGCAAGGTCTACGCCGCCTACCGGGCCGCGCTCGCCCACAAGGGCGCGCCGACCGTGATCCTGGCCCAGACGGTCAAGGGCCACACCCTCGGCACCGGCTTCGCCTCCAAGAACGCCAACCACCAGATGAAGAAGCTCTCGGTGGACGAGTTCAAGGACATGCGCGACCTGCTCGGTCTGCCGATCAAGGACAGCGACTTCACCGACGGCGTGGTCCCCTACGGCCACCCCGGCGCCGACTCCCCCGAGGTCCGCTACCTCCAGGAGCGCCGCGCCGCCCTCGGCGGTCCGGCCCCGGCCCGCCGCGTGCACCCGGTCGCGCCGCTGCCCGCGCCCGCCGAGAAGGCGTTCGCCTCCTTCGACAAGGGCTCCGGCTCGCAGAGCGTGGCCACCACCATGGCCTTCGTCCGCCTGGTCAAGGACCTGGTCCGCGACAAGGAGACCGGCAAGCGCTGGGTGCCGATCGTCCCCGACGAGGCGCGCACCTTCGGCATGGAGAGCCTCTTCCCGTCCCTCGGGATCTACTCCCCCAAGGGCCAGACGTACGAGCCGGTCGACCGCGACCAGCTGATGTACTACAAGGAGGCCAAGAACGGCCAGATCCTCAACGAGGGGATCACCGAGGCCGGTTCGATGGCCGACTTCATCGCCGCGTCGACGTCGTACGCGACGCACGGCGAGACGATGATCCCGTTCTACATCTTCTACTCGATGTTCGGCTGGCAGCGCACGGCCGACCAGATGTGGCAGCTCGGCGACCAGCTCGGCCGCGGGTTCCTGGTCGGCGCCACGGCCGGCCGGACCACGCTGACCGGTGAGGGCCTCCAGCACGCGGACGGCCACTCCCCGGCCATCGCGGCGACCAACCCGGCCGCGATGACGTACGACCCGGCCTTCGCGTACGAGGTCGCGGCGATCGTCAAGGACGGTCTGCGCCGGATGTACGGCGAGGCGGCCCCGGGCGAGGACCCGAACGTCTTCTACTACCTGACCGTCTACAACGAGCCGATGCCGCAGCCGGCCAAGCCGTCCGGCGCCGGTGTGGACGAGGGCATCGTCAAGGGCCTGTACCGCTTCAACACGGCGGAGTCGGCGGGCCTGACCCCGGCGGCGAACGCCCCGCGGCTCCAGCTCCTGTCCTCCGGTACGGCGATCCACTGGGCGCTCAAGGCGCAGCGGCTGCTCGCCGAGGAGTGGGGCGTGGCCGCCGACGTGTGGTCCGCGACCTCCTGGACGGAGCTGCGCCGGGACGCGATGGACGCCGACGAGGCGCTGCTGCGCGGCGAGGAGCGGGTGCCGTACGTCCGCCGCGCGCTCCAGGGCGCCGAGGGCCCGGTCCTCGCGGTCTCCGACTACATGCGCCAGGTCCCGGACCAGATCGCGCAGTGGGTCGAGCAGGACTACTCGTCGCTCGGTGCCGACGGCTTCGGCCTCTCGGACACCCGTGACGCGGCCCGCCGGCACTTCGGTGTCGACGCCGAGTCCATCGTGGTCGCGGCCCTGGCCCAGCTCGCCCGGCGCGGCGAGGTCAAGGCGACGGCCGTGAAGGAGGCGCGCGAGCGCTACGGCCTGTAAGCCGGGCATGACCCGAAGGAGGCCCCCGCCGCGGCGGGGGCCTCCTGCATGATGTGGGGATGCGCGCTGCCCGCCTCATCAAGATGGTGCTGCTCCTCCAGTCCCGCCCGGCCATGACCGCCGCCGAGCTGGCCCGGGAGCTGGAGGTCTCCGAGCGGACCGTGACGCGGGACGCGCAGGCGCTGTCGGAGGCCGGGGTCCCGGTGTACGCCGAGCGCGGGCGGGCCGGGGGCTACCGGCTGATCGGCGGCTACCGGACGCGGCTGACCGGGCTGGCCCGGGGCGAGGCCGAGGCGCTGTTCCTGTCCGGGGTGCCGGGCGCGCTGCGCGAGATGGGCCTGGAGGACGCGGCCTCGGCGGCCCGGCTGAAGGTGTCGGCGGCGCTGCTCCCGTCGCTGCGGGACGCCTCCCGTACCGCGGCGCAGCGCTTCCATCTGGACGCGCCGAACTGGTTCCGCGAGCCCCGCACGCCCGAGCTGCTGCCGGCGGTCGCGGACGCGGTCTGGGACGACCGGCGGATCACGGCGCGCTACCGGCGTGCGCGGGACGAGGTGGTGCGGGAGCTGGAGCCGTACGGCCTCGTCCTGAAGGCGGGAGTCTGGTACCTGTGCGCGCGGGTCGGGAGGGAGGCGGACGGCGGGCCGTACCGGGTGTACCGGATCGACCGGTTCACGGCGGTGGAGCCGGGCGAGGAGCGTTTCGCGCGGGACGACGACTTCGACCTGCCCGCGTTCTGGGCGGAGCGGGCCGAGCAGTTCGCGCGGTCCATCCTGCGGGCGCGGGTCGTGGTGCGGCTGTCGGAGCGGGGCGTGCGCGGGCTCCCGCACGTGGTGGACACGCTGTCGGCCCGGGAGGCGCTGGCGGCGGCCGAGGGGCCGGACGCGGACGGGTGGGTGACGGTGTCGCTGCCGGTGGAGTCGGAGGAGGTCGCGCACACTCAGCTGACGGGGCTGGGTGCGGAGGTGGAGGTGCTGGCGCCGGAGGGGCTGCGGGACCGGTTCGCCCGGGACGCCCTACGGCTCGCGGGGCTGTACGCCGGTGCGGGGCCGGACGGCGGCTGACCGTTCCCGCGCGGCGATTCCCGCATAACGATCCGCCGCACTCCACGTGCGTGGCACCCCCGCAGGGCCGATGCTGGACCCGTGATGGACGAGACGGAGTTCTGGGAGCTGATCGACGCCGCCCGGCAGGGCGCCGACGGCGATCCCGAGGACCAGGCCGACCTGCTGGTGGACCGGCTGCTCACCATGGACCCGGACCTCGTGCTCGACTTCGCCCGCCACTTCGAGGCCCGCTACAACCGCGCCTGCACCTGGGACCTGTGGGCCGCGGCGTGGGTGCTGCTGGGCGGTGCCAGCGACGACGCCTTCGACTTCTTCCGCTGCTGGCTGATCGGCCAGGGCCGCGAGGTGTACGAGGGCGCGGTGCACGAACCCGACTCGCTCGCCGAACTGCTGGACGACTTCGACGAGGAGCTGGACGGCGACGGGGAGGAGCTGGGCTACGCGGCCGACGAGGCCTACGAGCAGCTCACCGGCACCGTCGCGCCCGACCTCGGCATCGCCCCCGCCCCCGCGGAGCCGCTGGGCACCGCGATCGACCTGGAGAGCAACCAGGCCCTCGCCGCACGCCTCCCCCGCCTGTGGGAGCGGTTCGGCCCGGAGTGACCCGGCGGCGTCCGCCGGGCCCGTGAGGCCGCGGTTCAGGCCGTGCGGCCCTGGAGACGTGCCGCGGTCCGGCGGATCTCCGGGAGGCGGTCCGAGAGGGCGGCGCCCGGGCAGCTGGTCTGGTAGCCGTCGTCGTGGCCCGCGACGGCGGGCAGGGTCGCCGTGGCGCCCGCGGCGTAGCGGCTGAGCCCGTTGCTGGAGACCAGGGCGACCTTCGCGCGCGGGTCGGTGTCGGTCTCGCCGAGCTTCCAGGCGGCCACGGCGGCGATCGCGTCGGTGAGCGCGTCCGGCACGGGCACGCCCGCGGTGAAGGTGCCGAGGGCGGCGATGCCGGTGGTGCGGTGGTTGAAGCCCTGGGTGTGGGCGCCGGTGACGGGGCGGTCGGCGCCGCCGGCGCGGCCCTCGTAGACGGTGCCGCAGCGGTCGACGATGAAGTTGTAGCCGATGTCGTCCCAGTCCCGGGCGCCGGTCTGGCCCATGTACACGCCGCGCAGGATGCCCGGCACGTCGGCGCAGTCGTAGTCGTTCGGCGTGTCCGTGTGGTGGACGAAGACGGCGAGGATCTTGTCGTCGTAGCGCGGGGCGGGCTGGTCGCGGGCGGCCCCGCCCAGCCAGGCCGACCTGGGCACGATGGCCGGCCGGGGCGCGGAGTGCCGGTCGGCGGCGACGGGACTGGCCCGTGTGGTCGCCGCCTGTTCGACCCCGTTGGCGCAGAGGAACAGCGCGGCGACGGCGGCCAGGCCGGGCAGCGCGCCGAGGGCGGCCCGCAGCGCACGCGGCATCCCGGCCGCACCGGTGGTGGAGGCGCGGGCGGCATCCGGTGCGGGAACGGTACGCCGCTCCCGGGCCCCGCGTGGTCTCAGGGGACGCATGGTCCCACTGTCCGGCGGATCGGGTCCGCCCGCGATGTGTGCTGTGCCACCTGGTGGAACCATCGTCCCGGTCCACGACGTTTTCCGGTTGATCGCACATGCTCGCTCGGGTGACCGTTTCCGGTCGGTCGCGCGGCAGAGTCTGATCATCGGGGCCGTACGGCACGTACTGAGGGTTCCCGGGGTCCGGTGGTGGAAAGGCGGCTCGCGTGGACCTGCTCGACGTTCTGCTGGTGCTGGTGGTGCTGGCCTACGCCGCGTCCGGATACCGGCGCGGCCTGGTGGCCGGCTGTGTCTCGCTGGCCGGTTTCGTGGGCGGTGCGGCGCTCGGCGTGTGGATCCTGCCCTGGGTGACGGATCTCGTGACGCCGGGCTCGACGTCGACGACGGTGCTCGCGGTGGTCACGGTGCTGCTGCCGGCGATCGTCGTGCACGAGCTCGCGGGGCGGCTGGCGCTGCGGCTGCGCCGGGAGCTGGACGCGGGCCCGCTCAGGGTGGCCGACGGGGTCGGCGGGGCGGCGGCGAACGCGGTGGCGGCGTTGATCGTGGCGTGGGTGGCTGCCAGCGTGCTCGCGGCGTCCTCGTCCTCGCTGCTCACCTCGGCGATCCGGGACTCGACGCTGCTGGGCGCCGTACAGCGGGCGATGCCGGACACCACGCCCGCGTGGTTCTCGGGGGCGACGTCCGCGCTGACCGAGGCCGGGTTCCCGCAGGTCTTCAACCCGTTCGAGAACGAGGCGACGGCGCGGGTCGCCGAGCCGTCCGGGGACAGCGTGACGCCGGCCGCGACCCGGGCGGCCCAGCGCAGCACGGTGAAGGTGGAGGGCGTCGCGGGCACCCAGGGCCGGGAGGGCAGCGGCTTCGTCTTCGCGCCGGAGCGGGTGATGACCAACGCCCACGTGGTGGCCGGCATCGACGACCCGACCGTGCGGATCGGCGGGGTGGGCCCGTCGTACCAGGCGCGCGTGGTGCTGTTCGACCCGGGCAAGGACGTGGCCGTGCTGTACGTCCCTGACCTGTCCGCGCCCGTCCTGCGGTTCGACGACGACGCGGAGCGCGGGGACCCCGCGGTGGTGGCGGGCTACCCGCAGGACGGCGACCTGGACCTGCGGGCGGCGACGGTGGCGAGCCGGACGCGGGCGACCGGGCAGAACATCTACAGCGACGCGAACGTCACCCGGGAGATCTACTCGATCCGCTCCACGGTCCGCCCCGGCAACTCGGGCGGACCGCTGCTGACCACCGACGGCCGGGTGTACGGCGTGGTGTTCGCCCGCTCCACCTCCGACGCGGGGACCGGTTACGTGCTGACGGCGGCCGAGGTGGCCGCCGACGCGGAGCGTGCCGCGGACGCGACGGAGGCGGTGGACACGGGCGAACCGGTCACGTCGTGACCGGCGACGGCTCCCGCTCGGTCAGGAACCGGCCCATCGTCACGTCGTCCACGTAGGCGCCGCCGAGGTAGAACTCCTCGGGCTGCACCCCCTCGACGACGAAGCCCTCGGACTCGTAGAGCTTGCGGGCGGCCGTGTTGTGGCCGAGGACGCGCAGGGTGATGCGGCGGGCCCCGAGGCGGCGGGCCTCCTCGACGGCGGCGCGGACCAGCGCGCGGCCGACGCCGCACCCGCGGGCCGTGCCGGCGACGGCGAGACCGCGGATCTGGCGTACGTGGGCGTTGGCGGCCAGTGGCGTCGGGAAGCCGAGACGGACATAGCCCGCGACGACGCCGTCCAGCTCGGCCACGATGTGGTCGTCCGGGCCCGAGTGCGGCCGGAAGAAGGGGTCGTCCGGTCCCGGCGGGGGTGAGACGGCGTGCAGGAGCGACCAGGTGTCGCGGTCGAGCCGGCGCAGCGGCTCCTCGTCGTCGGACCTGGCGGGACGTATGTGCGGAGCTGGCATGACGGTCACTGTACGACGCGGACGCGGGCACCGGTCCGCCGCTTTTCCCGGCCCACCCGGCAGGATGGGCGCATGGACTTGGAACGTTCCCGCATCGTGGTGGCCGGCGCGTCCGGTCTCATCGGCAGCGCCCTGGTGCGGTCCCTGACCGCGGACGGACACGAGGTGGTGCGGCTGGTACGCCGTACGCCCAGCGGCCCGGACGAGGTCCGCTGGGACCCGGAGAACGGGCGGGTGGACGCGGCCGGGCTCGCGGGCTGCGACGCCGTGGTCAACCTGGCCGGCGCCGGGGTGGGCGACCGCCGCTGGACCGACGCGTACAAGACACGCATCCGCAGCAGCCGCGTACACGGCACGACGGCGCTCGCCGAGGCCGTCGCGGCGATGGAACGGCCGCCGCGGGTCTTCGTGAACGGCAGCGCGATCGGCTACTACGGGGAGACCGGCGACCGGGCCGTGGACGAGAGCGCGCCCGCCGGTGAGGGCTTCCTGCCGGCCCTGTGCGTGGAGTGGGAGGCCGCGGCGGCGCCCGCCCAGGAGGCGGGCGTGCGGACCGTCTTCACCCGGACGGGGCTGGTCGTCTCGAGCGGCGGCGGGGCCTGGGGGCGGCTCTTCCCGCTGTTCAAGGCCGGGCTCGGCGGACGGCTGGGCGACGGGTCCCAGTACTGGTCCTTCGTGGCGCTGCACGACGAGGTGGCGGCGATCCGGCACCTGCTGGACCACGAGGACCTGTCGGGGCCGTTCAACCTGACGGCCCCGCAGCCGCTGACGAACCGTGAGATCACCGTGGCCATGGGCCGGGTGCTGCACCGCCCGACGCCCTTCCCGGTGCCCGCGCCGGTGCTGCGCGCGGCGCTCGGCGAGATGGCCGGCGACGTCCTGGGCAGCGCCCGGGTCCTGCCGGGCCGCCTTCAGGAATCGGGGTTCCGGTTCGCGTTCCCGGAGATCGACGGGGCGATCCGGGCGGCGCTGTGAGGTGCGGATGTGACCACTTGGCGCCGCTATGCGACCGCCGTGCGACCGTGCCCTGTCCCTGCGCGACTCCTCTTGACGATTTCTGGACCTAACCTCGTCTCGAACTCGGGTATCCCTCAAGGCGGTTGGGGGCATGACGTCTCCAGCGGCCGCGCAACCTCGAGGAGGGGCACGTGCTTGAGCCCGCGTACCAGGCGGACGTCGTCGTCGTGGGGGCCGGGATCGCCGGACTCGCCGCGGCGCATCGGCTGACCAGCGCAGGAGTGACGACCACGGTCCTGGAGGCCGCCCATGCGGTGGGCGGCAGGCAGGCGACCGAGAAGGTCGACGGATTCCGGCTCGACAGAATCGGACAGCTGCTGTCCACGGCCTATCCCGAACTGCGCCGCACCCCAGGGCTCGACGGCCTCGCGCTGCTGCCCTTCGCCCCCGGGGTCCTGCTGCACAGCGAGGGCAGGCACCACCGCGCGGGCGCCCCGGCGGGTGTACGGGGCGCAAGGGGCGCACTTCACGCGGTGCGCGCCCTCGCGAGCGCCCCTCGGTCGATCCCCGCGCCCCGGCGCGCGGCCGGCCCTCCCAGGGGCTACGGCAGGCCCGCGCCCACGCCCCGCGTCCGGGCCGGCGCGCCGCTCGGTACCGCCGTCGACCAGGCCCGGCTCGGCGCCGCGCTGTCGCGGCTCGCGGGCACCCCGGTGGAGCGGCTGCTGGCCCGCCCGGAGCTGCCCGCCGCCCGGGCCCTGGCCGCGCGCGGAGTGCCCGCGCGGACGGTGGACGGCTTCCTGCGTCCGCTGCTCGCCGCCCTGCTGTGCGACCCGGACCTCACGACCTCCAGCCGGTGCGCGGACCTCGCGCTGCGCGCCTTCGCCGGCGGACGGCTGGCCCTGCCCGAGGGCGGCGCCGAGGCCCTGCCCGAGCACCTGGCCCGCTCCCTGCCGCCGGGCACCGTGCACACCGGCGTCCGGGTCACCGCGGTCGCCACCAACGCCGTGACCACCGCGGAGCACGGGGTGATCCGCTGCCGTGCCGTCCTGGTGGCGACGGACGCCCGCGCGGCGGCCGCGCTGCTGCCGGGACTGCGGGTGCCGGACTTCCATCCCGTGACGGTGGTGCACCACACCACCGACGACCCCCCGACGACCGGTACGTCCCTGCTGCTCGACGCCGACCGGGGCGGTCCGGTCGCCCACACGGCGGTGGTCAGCCACGTGGACCCGACCAGGGCACCGGCCGGTCGCGCCCTGGTCTCCTCGGTGGTCCTCGGCCCGCCCCCGTCCGACGTGGACACCGCCGTCCGCATCCACCTGTCCCGCCTCTACGGCACCTCCACCACCCGCTGGGAGACCCTCGCCGTGCACCACACGCCCGAGGCGGTCCCCGCGATGCGCCCCCCGCACGACCCACGCCGCCCCGTGCGGCTCCTGGCCGGTCTCTACGTCTGCGGCGACCACCGCGACACCAGCACCGTCCAGGGCGCCCTCCACTCGGGCCACCGCGCCTCGGCGGCCGTCCTGACGGACCTGGGCGCGGGCCGGCCGATGCACTCGGCGGAGTCGGTGCGGGCGGCGCGGGCGGCGTAGGGCCTGTCCGGTCGGACAGGCCCGGTGGCCGGGTGGTCAGTTCAGCGCGGCGACCTTGTCGCGGTACCCGCGTGCCGGGGCTGCGTCCCGGTACGGCTCCAGGCGGCGTTCGAAGTCGCGGACGTACTCCGCGGCGCGGACCGAGCGCATCTCGGCCGCCTGCCCGGCCGCCTCGGCGGCCAGCTGGCAGGCCTGGTCGAGTTCGCCGAGGCCGAGGCGGGCGGTGGCGAGGACGACGCGGCAGAACAGGCGGCTGCGGGCGTAGACGGGGGCGCGCAGCTGGAGCGAGCGTTCCGCGTGCTGGGCGGCGGCGCGGAACTGCTGGAGGTCGCGGTGGCAGTGGCCGAACTCGTCGGCGAGCTGCGCCTCGTCGAAGAAGCGCGCCCAGTGCGGCACCTCGTCGCCCGGCCGCGCGGCCTCCAGCGCCCGCTCGGCGCGCACCAGCGCTGCGGTGCAGGCCCGCACCTCCCCGAGCAGACCGTGCGCCCGCGCCTCGGCGGCGTGCAGCAGCGTCTGCACCACCGGCGGCGCGGAGGTCCCGACGCCCTGCTGAGCCACCCGCGCGAGCTGCACGGCCTCGCGCCCGTGGCCCAGGTAGACGGCCTGGCGGCTCATCGTGACCAGCACGTACGAGCCGTACGCCCGGTCGCCCGCCGCCTGCGACAGCCGCAGCGCCTGCACGAAGTAGCGCTGCGCGAGACCGTGCGCGGCGATGTCGTACGACGTCCAGCCCGCGAGCCGGGTGAGGTCCGCGGCGGCGGCGAACAGGCGCCGGCCGGTCTGCTCGCCGTAGGTGCCGCGCAGCATCGGCTCCAGCTCGTGCTCCAGGTACCGCACCAGCGCCTGCCTGGCGTGCCCACCGCCGTACCGGTCGTCCAGGCTGCGGAACAGCTCGCCGACCGAGCGCAGCGCGGCGAGGTCGCCGCCGGTGACCTTCTGGCCGGGGCCGCGCTCGGCCGGGGCCCTGCGCCGGGACGGTTCGAGGGGGACGGCCGGGAGCCGGGGAGTCGCCGGGCGGCCCTGCGCCGGGATGCGGAGGGGCACCTCGGCGCGGGCCACCCTCTCGTCGGCGCGGCCGATCAGCCAGTCGCGGCTGGGCACGACGAGCCCGGCCGGGGTGAAGGCGATCTTCCGCAGTTCGGCGTGGCTGCCGGAGTCCTTGCGCCACAGGCCGCCGACGATGTCGACGGCCTCGTCGGGGCTCCCGGCGAACTCCAGCCCGGCGTAGACCGGCGCGCAGGCGTCCAGGCCGAGGTCCTGGGCGGTGAGGCGGCGGCCCAGGCGCCGGGTGAAGACCTCGGCGATCAGCGCCGGGGTGGTGCCCCGGGGCTGCTGGCCGCGCAGCCACCGGGTGACGGACGTCTTGTCGTATCTCAGGTCCAGGCCGTGTTCGAGTCCGAGCTGGTCGACGCGACGCGCGAGACCCGCGTTCGAGAACCCCGCTTCGGCGATGAGCGCGGCGAGCTGGCGGTTGGGGGTGCGCTGCGCGGGTCGTTCCGTCATGGTGCGGTGCGGTCTCCTGCCTTCCGGGCCGATACGCCCGGAGCGCCTGTGAGCAGCCCTTATGGCCTCGTGAACGGCGTGAATGTAGCGGAGAGTAAGCACCCGATCGCAGGCTTCGCGCGGCATTCATCCGATCGTGTGAGGATTGCCCGCCCGGCTGACGGCGAGCGGGCGGTCGTACAGTGGCTTGGGCACGCTTCGTGCCTGACGACCTTCCAGGGAGGCACTTGCCGTGAGTGAGCTGCGGTTCGTCCGAATGGGGTTCGATGCCGAACGCGTCGAGTACCAGGAGGCGTGGGACGAGCAGCGCCGGGTGCACGCCGCGCGGTTCGCCGACGAGGTCCCCGACACCGTGCTGCTCCTCGAACACCCGCCGGTCTACACCGCCGGCCGGCGCACCGAGGAGAGCGAGCGCCCGCTGGACGGGACGCCCGTGATCGACGTGGACCGCGGCGGCAAGATCACCTGGCACGGGCCGGGCCAGCTGGTCGGCTACCCGATCCAGAAGCTCCCGCGCCCGGTGGACGTGGTGGCGCACGTACGGCGTCTCGAGGAGGCCCTGATCCGCACCTGCGCGGAGTTCGGCCTGGAGACCACCCGGGTCGAGGGCCGCAGCGGGGTGTGGGTGCTCGGCGACCCGGTCGAGCACCGTCCGGCGCTCGGCGGCCTCTCCCTGGACTTCGACCCCCGTCTGACGGACGACGAGTTCGACCCGCGTATGAACGGGCCCGAGTACGCCCCGTCCAACGCCGGCCAGCGCCGCGAGGACCGCAAGATCGCCGCGATCGGCATCCGGGTCGCCAAGGGCGTCACCATGCACGGTTTCGCGCTGAACGTGAACCCCGACAACAAGTGGTTCGACCGGATCATCCCGTGCGGCATCCGCGACGCGGGCGTCGCCTCCCTGGCGAACGAACTCGGCCGCGACGTGACCATCGAGGAGGTCCTCCCGGTCGCCGAGCGCCATCTGCGGGACGTCCTGGAGAACGCGGACCTCAAGCCCCGGGTGATCGAGAAGGCGCCGGCGGCATAAAAACAGCCCGTCCGGCGTTTGGGAACGAGGCCGTTCAGGCCGAGAGCGGGGGCCTGGGGGCGGCAGCCCCCGGCAAGGCCAGCGCCGACGCCGACCACCAAATCAACGGGCGTACCCTGAAGAACGCCGAAGAATCAAACGCTAGGGAGCCGGTCGTGTCCGCAGTCGCACCCGACGGACGCAAGATGCTGCGCCTGGAGGTCCGCAACAGCCAGACCCCCATCGAGCGCAAGCCCGAGTGGATCAAGACCCGGGCGAAAATGGGCCCCGAGTACACGAAGATGCAGAACCTCGTGAAGGGCGAGGGCCTGCACACGGTCTGCCAGGAAGCCGGCTGTCCCAACATCTACGAGTGCTGGGAGGACCGCGAGGCGACCTTCCTCATCGGCGGCGACCAGTGCACCCGGCGTTGCGACTTCTGCCAGATCGACACCGGCAAGCCCGAGGCGCTCGACCGCGACGAGCCCCGCCGCGTCGGCGAGTCCGTGGTCACCATGGACCTGAACTACGCCACCATCACCGGCGTCGCCCGTGACGACCTGCCCGACGGCGGCGCCTGGCTGTACGCCGAGACCGTGCGCCAGATCCACCAGCAGACGGCGGAGCGCGAGGCCGGCCGCACCAAGGTCGAGCTGCTCGCCCCCGACTTCAACGCGGTGCCGGAACTGCTGCGCGAGGTCTTCGACTCCCGCCCCGAGGTCTTCGCGCACAACGTCGAGACCGTCCCGCGGATCTTCAAGCGCATCCGCCCGGGCTTCCGCTACGAGCGCTCGCTGAAGGTGCTCACCGACGCCCGCGACTACGGCCTGATCACCAAGTCCAACCTGATCCTCGGCATGGGCGAGACCCGTGAGGAGATCAGCGAGGCGCTGAAGCAGCTGCACGGCGCCGGCTGCGAGCTGATCACCATCACGCAGTACCTGCGCCCCTCGGTGCGCCACCACCCCGTGGAGCGCTGGGTCAAGCCGCACGAGTTCGTGGAGCTGAAGGAGGAGGCCGAGCAGATCGGCTTCTCCGGTGTGATGTCCGGCCCGCTGGTCCGGTCCTCGTATCGAGCGGGACGCCTCTACGGCATGGCCATGGAGCAGCGTCACTCCGCCACCGTGTGAATTCACGCACAAGGCCCTACTCGCCAGTAATGGCCGAGATTCCGCGGCCCCGACCGTCCTCGCAGATGAGGACACCGGTCGGGGCCGCGCGCCCGTTCCGGGGCCCGGCATCACGGCTTCACGTCCGTTTGACCGGCGGGTCACGCCCTGGTAACACCAGTCAGTGACCCTGGAATCACACCACGTACACCCGTCTCCGTACCCGGAGCCGTACCGAGGGGGGACCTCCACGATGCAGGCCGCACCCGTTCGCCCCACCGCCGTCCGCGCCACCGCCATCCCGTCGTTCACCACCGCGCTGCGGGCCGTCGAGTCGCTGCTGATGAGCAGCGGCCAGCGCACCGCCCGGCGCAACGCCTGGACCTCCGTGCTGGAGGACCGCCGCCGCGCCAAGGAGCGCATCGAGACGGAGCGGGTGCTCGGGCAGTCCGTCGTCGGCCGCCCCTGAACCTCGCCCGGCCCCTCCTCCCCGCCCCCCGCCGGGCACTGCCGTCGTCGGCGCTTTCGGGGGCACGTAGACTTCGTGCCATGGCGAGGAAGGAACCTGCAGCGGACGCTGCGAATCCAGGGCGACTGAAGCAGATCGCTCTGACCTACAAGATGACCCGCAAGGCCGACAAGAAGATCGGTCTTGTGCTCGCGGGTGTCGGCATCGTCGTCTTCGGTGTCTTCCTGGCGATCGGTTTCCTGGTCGGTCACCCCATCTATCTCGGCATCCTGGGCGTGCTGCTCGCCTTCCTCGCGACGGCGATCGTCTTCGGGCGCCGGGCCGAGCGGGCGGCCTTCGGCCAGATGGAGGGACAGCCGGGTGCCGCGGCGGCCGTGCTGGACAACATCGGCCGGGGCTGGAGCACGACCCCCGCGGTGGCGATGAACCGCAACCAGGACGTCGTGCACCGCGCGGTCGGCAAGGCCGGCATCGTGCTGGTCGCCGAGGGCAACCCGAACCGGGTGAAGTCCCTGCTCGCGGCCGAGAAGCGGAAGATGAACCGCATCGTCGCCGACGTGCCCGTGCACGATCTGGTGGTGGGCACCGGCGAGGGCCAGGTCGAGCTGAAGAAGCTGCGCACGACCATGCTCAAGCTCCCCCGCGTCCTGTCCGGTCCGCAGGTCACCGTGACCAACGACCGGCTGCGCGCGCTGGGCGACCTGATGAGCAACATGCCGCTGCCCAAGGGCCCGATGCCCAAGGGCATGCGCATGCCCCGCGGCGGCAACCCGAGGCAGCGCTGACCCCGCAGGACTCCGAGACGCCGGTACGGCGATGGGGGCGACCGAATCACTTCGGTCGCCCCCATCGCCGTACCGGCGGCGTCGTCTCCGCGCCGGCGTCGTGCCGCGTGCCGGGTCAGATGCGGATCTCCACCGTGCGCGCCAGCCTGTCGTGCAGGCCGCGGCCGTCGCGGTCCCAGATCAGCGCCGGGAGGGCGAGGCACAGCAGGACCGAGCGGAGCAGGGCGCGCACCGGGCTGGGGCGGCCGGTGGCCAGGTCGACCACGCGCAGGCCGAGGAGGCGCTTGCCCGGGGTGAAGCCGACCGTGCCGACGGTCAGCACGCTGAGTACGAAGAAAATCAGCAGCGCCCAGTTGCCGGTCGCCTGGTCGTAGCCGTCCGTGATCAGGCCGTATGCGATCAGGAGGCACAGGGCCCAGTCGACGGCCAGGGCGCCGATGCGCCTGCCCGGGCGGGCGATCGAGCCCGGTCCCTCCTCGGGCAGACCGAGCTGCTCCCCCCGGTATCCGAGATCGGCGCCGGACTCTTCGATGGCCGCGCGCGGCCCGGAAAGCCACGATCCGATTGCTTGCCTGTTGTCCACCCGAACACGGTACTGCGCCCGTATACGTACCGGGGACGGCGGGGTGTGGCAGGCCCCGATCGGGCCTAGGCTGGATGCGAAGCCGGTTAACTTCTGCGAAACAAACGGGTCACCTTAGAGAAATCACCCGTCCCTAGGGTCGAGGAAGCGTGTGCCACCCGCACTGGCCGCACGAACGATCTACCACCCCGGCGGGACGGTCGGGAGTAGGAGGAGCTGGATGTTCCAGAACGCCGACGACGCCAAGAAGTACATCGCGGACGAGGACGTCAAGTTCGTCGACGTCCGGTTCTGCGACCTGCCGGGCGTCATGCAGCACTTCACGTTGCCCGCCGAGGCGTTCGACCCCGACGACGAGCAGGCCTTCGACGGATCCTCGATCCGCGGCTTCCAGGCCATCCACGAGTCGGACATGTCCCTGCGCCCGGACCTGTCCACCGCGCGCATCGACCCGTTCCGCCGGGACAAGACGCTCAACATCAACTTCTTCATCCACGACCCGATCACGGGCGAGCAGTACTCCCGCGACCCGCGGAACGTGGCGAAGAAGGCCGAGGCGTACCTGGCGTCGACCGGCATCGCCGACACGGCGTTCTTCGGCCCCGAGGCGGAGTTCTACGTCTTCGACTCCGTCCGCTTCGCCACCAGCGCGAACGAGTCCTTCTACCACATCGACTCCGAGGCCGGCGCCTGGAACACCGGCGCCCTGGAGGACAACCGCGGGTACAAGGTCCGCTACAAGGGCGGTTACTTCCCGGTCCCGCCGGTCGACCACTTCGCCGACCTGCGCGCCGAGATCTCCCTGGAGCTGGAGCGGTCCGGCCTGAAGGTCGAGCGCCAGCACCACGAGGTGGGCACCGCCGGCCAGGCGGAGATCAACTACAAGTTCAACACGCTGCTGGCCGCCGCGGACGACCTCCAGCTCTTCAAGTACATCGTGAAGAACGTGGCCTGGAAGAACGGCAAGACGGCGACCTTCATGCCGAAGCCGATCTTCGGTGACAACGGCTCGGGCATGCACGTCCACCAGTCGCTGTGGTCGGGCGGCGAGCCGCTCTTCTACGACGAGCAGGGCTACGCCGGCCTGTCCGACACCGCCCGCTACTACATCGGCGGCATCCTGCGGCACGCCCCGTCGCTGCTGGCCTTCACCAACCCGACGGTGAACTCCTACCACCGCCTGGTCCCGGGCTTCGAGGCGCCGATCAACCTGGTGTACTCGCAGCGCAACCGCTCCGCCGCGATGCGTATCCCGATCACCGGCTCGAACCCGAAGGCCAAGCGCGTCGAGTTCCGCGCCCCGGACTCCTCCGGCAACCCGTACCTGGCCTTCTCGGCCCTGCTGCTCGCGGGCCTGGACGGCATCAAGAACAAGATCGAGCCGGCCGAGCCCATCGACAAGGACCTCTACGAGCTGGCTCCCGAGGAGCACGCCAACGTGGCCCAGGTCCCGACCTCCCTCGGCGCGGTCCTCGACCGCCTGGAGGGCGACCACGAGTTCCTCCTCCAGGGCGACGTGTTCACGCCGGACCTGATCGAGACGTGGATCGACTACAAGCGCGCCAACGAGATCGCGCCGCTCCAGCTGCGTCCGCACCCGCACGAGTTCGAGCTGTACTTCGACGTGTGATCGACTCGACGCCCGAGCCGTCAGGCGCCCCCGTCCCCCGTTCTCCGGGGGGCGGGGGCGCCTTCGTCCGTGGCCGAAAACCCTTCACAGCGCGGACCGGGACCGGAATCATGTCCAGTGACACGATTGTTCGAGTCGGGTTTTGATCAGGGGGACGGGGAGAGTGCCGGAGATGGCTGAGCGGGACGACGAGGAGCGCGAGTTCGACATCCGGTGGGCGGACGGCGCCGAGCACAAGGAGCCCTCCGCGCGCGCCCGGATGCTCGCCGCGCGCTGGAAGGAGAACCCTCCCGGACCGGTCCCGTTCCGCGGCGACCCCGACCACGTGGGCTCGCCGCGCCGGTCGTCCTGGGTGTCCACCGTCATCGTGCTCGGCTGCGTGGCCGCGGTGATCGTCCTGCTGGGGTACATCAACTTCCGGGTGCCCTAGGGCCTGTCTGACAATTCCCGTCGTCGCCCGGAGGGCGGCCTCGCGGCGTCAGGTGCGTGCTCTCGCCGTGCCGGGCGTAGAGCCTCGTACTGGATGTACTTGGCTCTGCGCCCGGTGCGGCGAGAGTGCGTGCATGGCGTCGCGGGGCTGGGGGCACCTCCCGGCCGGAGGCTGGGGGAGGGAATTGTCAGACAGGCCCTAGGCCGGCCCGCGGGCCTGGCGTTCGGGCCGTTGTCAGTGGGTCCCGGCAGGATGGCCGTACGCGGACGCTTCACGGACGGGCGGAGGGCCAGGCATGGGTGACGGCGGGCGGCGGCACATCGGGGCGGCGGAGCGACGGAGCCGGCTGGCCCTGCGGCAGCGGCTGACTCCGTCGGCGCGCGCGGCGAGCCCGGAGGAGGTCGCCGGCGCCCTGGTCGCGCTGCACGGCACGGATCCCGCCACGGTGCACCTGGCCGTGGGCGCGCGGCTGACGGACGCGGCGAAGACCGTGGGCGCGACGGAACGGGCGCTGTACGAGGACGGGACGCTGGTACGGATGCACGGCATGCGGCACACCGTGTTCGTGTTCCCGGCGGAGCTGACCGCGGTCGTGCACGCCTCGACCGGCCGCACCGTCGCCGCCCGGGAGCGGGCCGCGCTGCTCAAGGACATGGCGGTGGCCGGGGCGCCGGACGCGGCCTGGCTGACGGAGGTCGAGGAGTCGGCCCTGTCCGCGCTGGCCCGGCGCGGCCAGGCCACGGCGGCCGAGCTGGCCCGGGACGAGCCGCGCCTGAAGGAGCGGTTCGCGTACGCGGCCGGGAAGAGCTACGAGGGCGTGCACACCGTCTCCACCCGCCTGCTGAGGGTGCTGGGCGTGGAGGGCAGGATCGTGCGGGGCCGGCCGCTGGGGTCGTGGACGTCCAGCCAGTTCCGCTGGGCGCCGGCGCCCGAGCATCCCGAGCTGGCTCCGGGCGAGGCGCAGGCGGAGCTGTTGCGCCGGTGGCTGGCCGCGTGCGGGCCCGCGACCGAGGACGACCTCAAGTGGTGGACGGGGTGGCGGGTGACGGAGGTACGGCGGGCGCTGGCCGCGATCGGGGCCGAGGCGGTGTCGCTGGACCAAGGCACGGGGTACGTCGCCGCCGGTGACGCCGGTCCGGTGTCCGGCCCGGCCGAGCCGTGGGCGGCGCTGCTGCCCGGCCTCGACCCGACGGCGATGGGCTGGCGGGAGCGGGACTGGTACCTCGCCCCCGAGCTGCGGCCGGCGCTGTTCGACAGAAGCGGGAACGTGGGGCCGACGGTGTGGTGGAACGGCCGCGTGATCGGCGGCTGGGCCCAGCGGCCCGACGGCGGGATCGTCTGGCGGGTGCTCGACGGCGCGGGGGTCGGCCGGGAGGCTGAGTCCGCGATCCGGGCGGAGGCGGAGCGGCTGGGTTCGTGGGTGGGCACGACCCGGATCACACCGCGCTTCAGGACACCGCTGGAGCGGGAGCTGTCGGCGTAGGGGGCACTCTTCAGTGCCGGGTGCGCAATCTCAGCCCGTCCGGCGTTTGAGGACGAGGCCGTTCAGGCCGAAGCGGGGGTCCGGGGGCGGCAGCCCCCGGAGACGGCAACGACGACGCCGGGCACCGCACAACGGACGGCACCCGGCGCCAGGCTCACCGCGAGTACCGCATCAACGCCCGCACCATGTGGCACGTGGTGTCCGACGGCGGATGAACCCCGATCGTCAGCGCAGCGCTCCGTATCCTCTCGTTGCGCGCCTGGTTCGGCAGGTAGACGCCGGAGTCGAGCAGGGCGATGGCGAGCCGCATCGCCTTGAGCCGGCGGTTGTGCGTGACGTACCACTCGCGGGGCCGGCCGGCCGGCAGCGGACGCTTCTCCACGGGTGCGTACGGCAGGTCGAGCTGGACGGGCCGCTTGGCGGTGGACTGGGTGGGCAACGGCTTCGACTTCAGTGCGGCAGCGGGCACGGGCATCCTCCTGTCGCGGTCAGGGCGCCGTCCGGACCACCCGGCGACACCCTCGAACACTGCTTCTATTTTACCGCCCCCCACTGACAAAAGCCCCTGGCCACAAGGGCTTTCGGGGTTGCTGTGACGGACGGGGAGAACGGGTTTCGAAAGCCCTCGGCTACCGTGTCCGGCATGGAGATCTGGATCAATCCGGCCTGCTCGAAGTGCCACAGCGCGCTCAGCCTGCTCGACGCCGAGGGCGCCGACTACACCGTCCGCCGCTACCTGGAGGACGTACCGGCCGAGGACGAGATCCGTCAGGTGCTCGTCCGTCTCGGCCTCGAGCCCTGGGACATCACCCGCACCCAGGAGGCCGCGGCCAAGGAGCTGGGCCTGAAGGACTGGCCCCGTGACGAGGCGTCACGCGACCGCTGGATCACCGCGCTGGCCGAGCACCCCAAGCTGATCCAGCGCCCGATCATCACGGCGACCGACGGAACGGCCGTGGTGGGCCGCACCGACGAGGCGGTGCGTGACGCGCTGGCGCGCGAACAGGGCGGCCTGTGACGCAGGTTACGTGCGCGAATCGGCGTGACTGCTGAGTAACCGCGTTCGGTATCTCGTACATAGCGGCGTACGCTCCCCTATCCCTCAGGAGGCGCGCATGTCGCGCAGGAGAACTCTCGGCACGAAGAAGAAGATCGCGCTGCTGGTCAGTGCCGCGGCGGTGGCGGGCGGCGGGGCCTTCGTGATGGCGAACGCGTCGAACGCCGCGCAGACCGAGCAGAACGCGCAGACCAAGTCCGCGCAGGACTCGACCGTCTGCCAGGGTCTGGCCACGGCGCTCGGCAACAACCAGCGGTTCATCGAGGGCCAGCGGGCCAATCCCGACGCGCAGTCCGAGGCCCGGATCGCCAACCGCGAGGCCGTCATCGCGGAGATCGGGCGCCAGCAGGCGGCCTCGGGATGCACCGACGGGGAGTCGGCTCAGGGCTCCCAGGCGACACAGCCCCCGCCGGCCGGGCAGGACGCGGGCCAGGAGGCGGGCGCGGGAGCCGGGCAGGACCCCGGCCAGCAGGCCGGGGAGGAAGAGGCCGGGGAGCAGGCGGGCGGTGGCGCGCAGGCGGGTGAGCAGGTGTGCAACGGCTCCACCGTCACCCTCTCCGGCGAGGGCGGCGCGCCCGCAGCCTCCAGCAACCAGTTCCCCGTGGGCACCCAGCTCAAGGTGACCAACCTCGACAACGGCAAGTCCACCACGGTGGAGGTGAACTCGGTCTCGGGCAGTTGCGCGCTGCTGAACAACGCCGCGTTCGAACAGGTCCGGGAGGAGGGCAAGTTCCTGATCCGTCGGGCGCTGATCGAGAAGGTCGGGTGAGGCTCAGTCACCCGGCCCGGTGAGGAACTCGCCGAGGCGGCGGCCCAGCCCGGGCGGCCACCTCGGCGGGGTCATGCGTCACGCTGCTTCCCATGCGCACCGTGAGAGACGGGCCACATCCACCCCAGGTAACACGGGGTTCACACACGGGCAACGGTCGGGAAATCGCCTGTTGACACGCTGCTGCGCAGTAGAAGCGGCGCCCCAGTGCCGCAGCGCCGCAGCACCCGCAAGTGCGCCGAGACCCACCCCGAAGGATGTGGCCCCGTGACCTTCAAGGCTGAGTACATCTGGATCGACGGCACCGAGCCGACGGCCAAACTCCGTTCCAAGACGAAGATCATCACGGGTGCTCCCGCCGGTCTCGACGCCCTGCCGATCTGGGGCTTCGACGGCTCCTCCACCAACCAGGCCGAGGGCAGCTCCTCGGACTGCGTGCTCAAGCCGGTCTTCTCCTGCCCCGACCCGATCCGCGGCGGCGACGACGTCCTGGTGCTGTGCGAGGTCCTGGACACGGACATGACGCCGCACCCGTCCAACACGCGCGCCGCGCTGGCCGAGCTGTCCGAGCGGTTCGCGGCCCAGGAACCGATCTTCGGCATCGAGCAGGAGTACACCTTCTTCAAGGGCGCCCGCCCGCTCGGCTTCCCCGAGGGCGGCTTCCCGGCGGCGCAGGGCGGCTACTACTGCGGTGTCGGCTCGGACGAGATCTTCGGCCGTGACGTCGTCGAGGCGCACCTGGAGAACTGCCTGAAGGCCGGTCTGGGCATCTCCGGCATCAACGCCGAGGTCATGCCCGGCCAGTGGGAGTTCCAGGTCGGCCCGCTGGCGCCGCTGGAGGTCTCCGACCAGCTGTGGGTGGCCCGCTGGCTGCTCTACCGCACCGCCGAGGACTTCGAGGTCTCCGCCACCCTCGACCCCAAGCCGGTCAAGGGCGACTGGAACGGCGCGGGCGCGCACACCAACTTCTCGACCAAGGCGATGCGCGAGGGCTACGACGCGATCATCACCGCCGCCGAATCGCTCGGCGAGGGCTCCAAGCCGCTCGACCACGTCAAGAACTACGGCGCCGGCATCGACGACCGCCTGACCGGCCTGCACGAGACCGCCCCGTGGAACGAGTACTCCTACGGCGTCTCCGACCGCGGTGCCTCGGTGCGCATCCCGTGGCAGGTCGAGAAGGACGGCAAGGGCTACATCGAGGACCGCCGCCCCAACGCCAACGTCGACCCGTACGTGGTGACCCGCCTGCTCGTCGACACCTGCTGCTCGGCGCTGGAGAAGGCCGGCCAGGTCTGACAGGCCCCACCCGCTCCCGAGGGGCGTCCACCGCGACGGTGGACGCCCCTCGGCGTTGCCGGTGAGGGACGATCCGGCCAGGGAACACTTCACGCCAGTCCCCGTCCACGCAGTGAGAGGGGTCTCCTGCCCGGCCCCGTCGTCTGCTTCAATGGGCCCATGGCCAGCTTCCGGAAGTACGCAGCGACGGGTCGCCATGACCTCGAGCCCTTCTGGCCTTCCCGTCAGCACGACGACTTCGACCGGGTGTGTTGCCGCGCGACGATCGCGCCGGCCCGCTAGAAAGCCGTACACCCCAGGCCTTCGGCCGGCGCGCACGACGTACGTCCCGCGACGCGCCCGACCATGAACTCGCGCCCGTCGCCCCTCCCGACGAACTCCTCGCGCGAAAGAGCTGACGTCTCATGGCGACCATCCGTTCCCTGACCACCGTCCCCGTCGACTCCCCCACCCCCGCCCCCGGCCTGCCCGGTTCCGGCGGTCCCCGGCACCGGCTGCGCGCCGTCGACCGCGACGAGGTGGTGGACGTCGCGGACCTGCTGCCGCCGGGCGCCACCTGGCTGCCCGCTCCCCCGCACGCCCTGCCGTCGCTGCCGGGGCGCCCGCCGATGGTGGGTTACCTGGTGCTCGTCCCGGCCGACCAGCAGCCGCCGTTCCCGCCCGAGACCGGACCGACGGCCGTGCCGTCCCGGCCGGACGCGCAGGACGGCGACGCGCTCGTCCGGATCGACCCGGCGCGGCGCACCGCGTCCGTGGACGGGCAGGAACTCGACCTGACGTACCTGGAGTTCGAGCTGCTGGCCCACCTCGTGACGCATCCGCACCGGGTGCACACCCGCGACCAGCTGGTCACCACGGTGTGGGGCTACGGACACGTGGGGGACGGCCGGACCGTCGACGTGCACGTGGCCCGGCTGCGGCGCAAGCTCGGCGCGGCGCACCGGCAGACGATCCAGACCGTGCGGCGCGTCGGCTACAAGTACACGCCGCCCACGGGGCGCTGAGCGTCTGCTGTCGGCAGAGCACGGTTCCCCGCGGGCGGCGGGCCGGGCACAGTGACCGCATGAGGCTACTGGTGCTGGGCGGTACGGAGTTCGTGGGGCGGGCCGTGGTGGAGGAGGCGCTCGGGCGCGGCTGGGAGGTGACCGTCTTCCACCGCGGGCTCCACGCGCCGCCGCCCGGGGTGCGGGCGCTGCACGGTGACCGCACCGCACCCGACGGGCTCTCCGCCCTGGACGACGGCTCCTGGGACGCCGTCGTCGACACCTGGTCTTCGGCGCCCCACGCGGTGCGGGACACGGCGCGGCTGCTGCGCGAGCGCGTCGGCCGGTACGTGTACGTGTCGAGCTGCTCGGTCTACGCCTGGGCCCCGCCCGCCGGGTACACCGAGGAGGCGCCGCTGGTCGAGGGCGCCTCGGCGGACGCCGGACAACTCGACTACGCCCGGGACAAGCGCGGCGCCGAACTCGCCGTGTCGGCCGCCTTCGGCGCGGACCGCTCGGTGCTCGTCAGGGCCGGGCTGATCCTCGGCCCCTACGAGAACATCGGCCGCCTCCCCTGGTGGCTGAACCGCGTCGCGCGCGGCGGCCCGGTCCTCGCGCCCGGCCCGCACGACCTGCCCCTCCAGTACATCGACGTCCGCGACCTCGCCGACTGGGTGCTCGGCGCGATCGAGCGGGAGCTGAGCGGCCCCTACAACCTGGTGTCCCCGCCTGGGCACACCACCATGGGCGCCCTGCTCGAAGCCTGCGTGCGGACGACGGGCGGCGCCGCGGAGCTGCGCTGGACCGACCCCGCCACCCTGCTCGCCGCCGGTGTGGAGCCCTGGAGCCAGCTGCCGGTGTGGACGCCGCCGGGCAGCGAACTGCACGACGCCGTGCAGAGCGCGGACGTCTCCCGGGCGCTGGCGTCGGGCCTGCGCTGCCGGCCGGCCGAGGACACCGTCGCCGGCACCTGGACCTGGCTGCGCGGCATCGGCGGCACGGCACCCCACCGCCCCGACCGCCCGCCGGTCGGCCTGGACCCGGAGACGGAGGCGAAGATCCTCGCCGCGGCCGACGGGCCCGGCGCGGGTGTACCTGGCACCACCCCCTGAGCGGGTGCCCGGCCCCGTGACCGGCGCCGCCGCCTCCGGAAGACTGACGGCATGAGCATCGAGACGAAGAGCGGGAACCGTTCGGAACGCACCCGGGGTGTGGCACTGTCGGCCGTGCGGGGACTGGCGGTGGCACTGGTCGCCCTGCCCGGGGCGGTGCTGTGCTTCTGCCTGGCGCTGGTGTCGATCGCCCTCGTCCCGATCGGCGTCGGCATCGTCACCACGCCGTGGGTGCTGACCGGGGTACGGGCGTTCGCGGACTGGCGGCGGCTGCTCGCCGCCCGGTGGGGCGGGGTGCGGATCCCGCGGGCGTACCGGCCGCTGCCCGCGGACGCCAACCCGTGGGCGCGCACCTTCGGGATGCTCCGTGACCCGGCGACCTGGCGGGACCTGCTGTGGCTGCCCGTCGACATGACGGCGGGCTTCGTCACCGCGCTGCTGGCCTTCGCGCTGGCGCTCTACCCGCTGGAGGGCTTCGCGATCGCCGCCGGGCTGTGGCGGGTGCTGCCCGAGGGGTACTGGTACGGGTTCGTCCGGGTCACCGACCAGACGTCCGCCCTCTACGCCGCCGGCCTCGGGGCGGTGCTGCTCGCCGCCGCCCACCGGCTCACCCCGCTCCTGCTGCGCGCCCACTTCCGGCTCACCGGCGCGGTCCTCGGCTCCGGCCAGGGCGAACTGGCCGAGCGGGTGCGGGTGCTGACCGAGACCCGTCGCGACGCCGTCGACACCTCCGCCGCCGAACTGCGCCGCATCGAGCGGGACCTGCACGACGGGGCGCAGGCCCGGCTGGTGGCCATGGGCATGGACCTCGGCACCATCGAGGCGCTGCTGGAGAAGGACCCGGCCAAGGCCCGGGAACTGCTCGCGCAGACCCGTGCCTCCTCCGCCGAGGCCCTGACCGAGCTGCGCGAACTCGTGCGGGGCATCCACCCGCCGGTGCTCGCCGAACGGGGTCTCGGCGACGCGGTGCGGGCCCTGGCGCTGCGGCTGCCCGTAGCGTCCGAGGTGAACGTGGACCTGCCCGGCCGCGCCGAGGCGCCGGTGGAGGCCGCCGCCTACTTCGCGGTCAGCGAGATCCTCACCAACGCCGTGAAGCACTCCGGCGCCGACCGGCTCTGGATCGACATGCACCGGGCCGAGGGACGGCTCCGCGTGACCGTCACCGACAACGGCAAGGGCGGCGCGGTGATCGGAGCGGGGTCGGGGCTGGCCGGGGTGGAGCGGCGGCTCGGTACATTCGACGGCGTCCTGGCCGTCAGCTCGCCCGCGGGCGGCCCCACCATGGTCACCATGGAGATCCCTTGCGCGTAGTCCTGGCCGAAGACCTGTTCCTGCTGCGCGACGGCCTGGTCCGGCTCCTCGAGGCCCACGACTTCGAGATCGCCGCGGCCGTCGGGACCGGCCCCGAGCTGTCCCGGGCCCTGGCCGAACTGGAACCGGACGTCGCGGTGGTCGACGTACGGCTGCCGCCCACGCTCACCGACGAGGGGCTCCAGTGCGCCCTGAAGGCCCGTCGCGACCGCCCGGGGCTGCCGGTCCTGGTGCTCTCCCAGCACGTGGAGCAGCTCTACGCGCGCGAGTTGCTGGCCGACGGCAACGGCGGGGTGGGGTACCTGCTCAAGGACCGGGTGTTCGACGCCGAGCAGTTCGTGGACGCCGTGCGGCGGGTGGCGGCCGGCGGTACGGCGATGGACCCGCAGGTGATCCAGCAGCTGCTCAGCCGGCGGGCGGCGGAGGACCGGCCGCTGGAGCGGCTGACGCCCCGGGAACTGGAGGTGCTGGAGCTGATGGCGCAGGGCCGGACCAACGCGGCGATCGCCGGTCGGCTCGTCGTGACGGAGCGGGCGATCGCGAAACACACGGCGAATATCTTCGCCAAGTTGAGCCTCGAGGTTTCGGACGACGACAACCGCCGTGTCCTGGCGGTTCTCGCCTATCTGGACCGCGGACGCTGACCTTTTCGCCCCTCTCACGCGTCCCACGGGCCCCGGCAATCTCCGTGACGGGTGAACACCCCTGCGGCGGCTTCCGTATCCATGGGAGCCGCTTCACTCCTGTCGGGCGCCCTCGATGCCCCGCAAGGAAGTCAGAGGAGTTCCATGGGACGCAACACAAGAAAACGCCGTTCGCCGCTGGCCACCAAGGTCGTAGCCGGGGCGGCGGCCCTGGCGGTCGGCGGGGGCGGGCTGGTCTGGGCCAACTTCTACGCCTCGGCGCACGAGTCGGGGTCGTCGCACAACCGCACCAGGTCCGCGGGGGCGCAGGTCGCCACGATCCAGTGCCCGGACGTCGGCCAGAAACTGCGCAAGGTACCGAGGGGAGCGCGGGCCGGCGTCGACAAGGAGCTGGCGCAGCTCGACAAGCAGATCACCGAGGCCTACGCACGCCTGGCGTCGACGCGCCAGGCGCAGTCCGGTGACGCGAGCTACGTCCAGAACGCCATCCTCGGCCCCCTCAAGTCCAAGCGGACCGCCGCCCTGGACCGGATCGGGACCAACATCCGGCGGGTGGGCGGCAACGCCCCGCAGGGCCTCGACCGCTTCGCCGAGTGCCGGGGCATGGGTGTCGACCAGCCGAACGACGGCAACGGGAACGGCGACGAAGGGAACGGCCAGGACGACCAGAACAACGGCGGCCAGGGCCAGGACGACGGTCAGGGCCAGGACAACGGCCAAGGTCAGGACGGCGGTCAGGACGGCGGCCAGGACGGCGGCCAGAACCAGGGCGACAACGGCAACGGGGCCGCGGGTCCCTTCGCCGAGGACTTCGTGGACATCAACGACGTCCAGCCCGGCTCCAGGGACCTGGAGAACGGCTTCGCCGCCAACGGGGACGGAGGGTCCCAGGGCTCCTTCACCGCGGCCTGCGGCGTGAACGAGAACAACCTGTTCAACAGCGACAACCTGATCGTCGCCCCCGGTGTCGACAACGGCGCGCACCACACGCACGACTACGTCGGCAACCAGGACAACGACGCCTTCTCCAGCGACGAGGACCTCGCGAACGCCGAGACCTCGTGCCAGAACCAGGGCGACAAGTCCACGTACTACTGGCCGGTACTGCGGCTCCAGGACGGTACGCAGGAGTTCGACGCGGGCGACCTGGGCGGTGGCGCCGAGGGCAACGTCGGCAAGATCCTCAAGGCCTCCGAGGCGGAGATCAAGTTCGTGGGCAACCAGCAGAGCGACGTCGTCGCGATGCCGAAGTTCCTGCGCATCATCACCGGTGACGCCAAGGCCTTCACCAACGGGGTCGCCAACGCCAACAGCTCCTTCAGCTGCACCGGCTTCGAGGACAGGCAGGTGACGGACAAGTACGTGCTGTGCCCGGAGGGCAGCCAGGTCGTGCGGACGTCCAACTTCCAGAGTTGCTGGGACGGCCAGAACATCGACAGCGCCAACCACCGCGACCACGTGGCCTTCGTCCAGCAGGACGGCAGCTGCCCGAACGGCTTCCAGGCGATCCCCCAGCTCCAGGTCCGCCTGGTGTACGACGTGCCCGCCCCGACCGTCGAGAACGGTCAGGTCCAGAACCCGTACGCCGTCGACGGCTTCCCGGAGCAGCTGCACAAGCCGATCACCGATCACAACGACTTCATCAACGTGATGGACGAGAACCTGATGAACGAGGTGGTCGACTGCATCAACAGCGGTGAGGACTGCCAGTAGTCCGCACCGGAACGGGTGAGCAGGCGAAGGGGCCGGTGGCGGATTCCGCCACCGGCCCCTTCGTCGTGCCCCGGGAGGTCAGCCGCCGTGCCCGGTGTGTTCGCCGCCGTCGGCCGAGTGGCCACCGCCGCCGTGCACCGTTCCCTGCTCCAGGGTGCCGCCGAGCCTGCCGCGCAGGCCGGCGACCACGTCCTCGTGGCCGACGGCGACCCACTTGCGGCCGACGAGGTAGTAACCGCCGTAGTCCTTGGCGGTGTTGATCCACTCGCGCTGGCCGCGGTCGGTGGAGAAGGTGGCGAGGACGTACCGCTCGTCGCCCTGCTCGCAGATGGCCTGACGGATGGTGTCGGCGTCGGTCTGCATGTTCGGGGCGCACTTCGCCTCGGCGGCCAGGTGTTCCAGGCTGCCGGTCGCCGTCCGGGGCACGGCGGCCTCGCCGTCACCACCGGATCCGCAGCCCGTCAGCGCCAGTACCGCCGCCAGGGCGGCCGGCGCGAGCATCGGTCGGGTCAGCCTCATGTGTTCCTCCGGTCCGTTCCGGCGACATGCCGCACGGAGCCCCGGCGAGGGGCTCTGGTCATCGGTACGGGCGCGGGGCCCGAAGTATTCACGGATGCGGGTGACCTTCCGGTGGCACCCGTGCGAAAGTGGCGCCGTGGACCAGGACTGGGAAGACCGCGTGAACGCCGCCTGGACGGCGTTCGACGCCTACGCCGAAGACGACGCCGCCGAGTTCCGGGCGGTGATCGACGCCCTCGCCGACGAACTGCCGGCGGACAGTCCGCTCGCCCTGTTCGAGAGGGCCTGCGCCTGGGACTCCACCGGCCACTCCGACCGCGCCGTGCCCCTGTACCGGGAGGCCCTGGAGCGCGGGCTCGGCGGGGCGAGCGCCTACAAGGGGCGCCGGGCGAAGATCCAGCTCTCCAGCTCCCTGCGCAACACCGGGCACCCGGAGGAGGGCGTGAAGCTGCTCTCGCCGGAACTGGTCGCGCCCTCGGACGAGTTGGACGACGCCGTACGGGCCACGCTGGCGCTCTGCCTGTCGAGCATGGGCCGGGACCGGGAGGGCCTGTCGCTGGTGCTCGGCGCCCTGGCACCCCATCTCCCGCGCTACCAGCGGTCGATGGCCAACTACGCCCGGCTGCTGGTGGAGCCGGAGGAGTAGCCTCCCCGCCCCGGTGACGGCCCACGGTGACCATCCCCCCGTTCGCTCGTTCTGCTGAACGTGCAGCCACAGGATGTCGCCCCGCGCCCCGCACCGCCCGCAACCTCCTCGGCCGACCCGGTCGTCGACGTCGAGCAGGCCGAGGCGGCGCTCGTCGAGCACTATCCGCGCCTGGCCCGGCTCGCCTATCTGGTGCTGCCGCCGGGGCTCGGCCGCGGCCGCCGCGTCCTGACCGCGCACGCCCTCACCCAGCGCGCGCTGCCCCGGGGCCGGACGACTACCCCGGTGATCCCGGCCCAGTCGACCGGTCAGGAGGTCGACCCCGGCTACGCCCTGGTCCGCCTGCGGGTCGTCCGTACGGCTCTGGAGGCGGGCCGTCCGCTGCGTCGGCGCGCCTGGCCCACGCGGGCCCAGCTGCCGCCCCTGCTGCCGCACGTCCGCGGGCTCAAGCTGTACCCGCGTTCCGGCGGCGCCGACGAACTCGCCCTGGACCAGCGGCTGTCCGCGCTCTCCGGGCCGGCCCGGGCGGCGTACGCGCTGCGGGGCCTGGAGGGGCTCTCCGAGGACGACGTCCGCCAGGTGCTCCGGGCCGCCGGGGCCGAGGACGTGGACGGCGCCCTGCGGGAGGCCGGCGCGATGCCGGACGCGTACGCGCTGCTCGGCTCCCCCGAGTTCGACCCCTGCTCCCTCCAGGCCCGGCCGACCGATCTGATGCGCCGGCGCCAGCACACGAAGGTCGCGCTGGTCGCCGGTGCGGCCCTGGTGGTGTGCGGGGCGCTGCTGGGCCTGCCCGGCGACGGCTGGGGTCCGGACGGTGCCGCCGCCCCGGCGTACGCGCGGAACCCGGCGGCCCAGGCGGCCCTCGATCCCGGCAGGCTCACGAAGGTGGCGCCCACCGCGTGGGAGACGTCCGCGCGCACGGACTTCTCGGTATGGCCGGCCCGCGGTGACCGCACCGGCGACGAGGAGCTGCTGCGCCGCGCCCTGGCCGTCTGGGCGCGGCCCGGCGAGAGCGTGGGGGTGTCCGCGACGCCGGGCACCGCGACCGGCGGTCCGGCCGGGCCGCCGCAGCTGCTGTACGCCGGGGACGTCGACAACGCGCGCGTGGTGATCCTGCACGACGGTCTGCGCGTCGTCCGGTACGCCGAGCCGAAGGACGGCACGGCGGGTGCCGCCCTGGACCTGGCGCGGACCGACGGGGCCGACCGGGCCGGGGCGACCGCGGTGGTCCTGGGCCGGGCCGACGGCAACGTCCGCTATCTGACGGCGCCCTGGGTGACGAGGGCGGCCGGGCGGGACCTCGGCAAGCCGGACGCCGGGGCGCGGGAGCTGGCGCTCACCGACGGGGTCACCGCGCCGCTGGCCAGCCCGGTGCAGCAGCGGTCGGGCGCGTGCGCGTCCTGGAACGTGCTGGAGCTGACCGACGCCGCGGACACCCGCGTGGTGAGTGACCTCGGCGAGCTGGTCCCGGCCCGTCTGACCACCGGCCGTCCCGGTTCGGTGCGGGACGCCTCGGGCACGGAGGCGCTGCGGTCCTGGGCGCCGTACGCCTGCTCGCTGGGCGCGGTGCGCGGGCAGGGGGTGCGGTCGGTGAACGCCTGGGAGTTCGCGAAGCAGCCGCTGCCCGACTCGACCGGGTCGGGCGCCTGGGTGTGCACCCGGGCCGAGACCTGGCGCGGCGACGGGGCCCGGGTGCTGGCCCAGTTCCGCACGCCGGGCGGTACGCAGGGGGCGGTGGCGGCGAAGGCGCAGTCCGTGCCGGCCTGCGGCGAGCGCGACCCGCATGTGCTGGCCGGGGTGTTGTGGAAGTCGGCGGGCGGGCACTGGTACCTGCTCGCCGCCGGGAGCCGCGACACCGAGTCGATCGAGGCGACGGGCGGCATCAGCGACTCGGCGGACGGCAACCTGCTGACGGCGAAGGCCGATCAGGGTGCCCGCGCCGAGCTGAAGGGCACGCTGGAGGGCGGCCGGACCATCGGCGGGCTGCGCTAGCGGCCCCCGGGCCACCGCACCCACCACGCCTGCTGACACTCGCGTCAACAAGTGGGCGCACGAGGGTTCCCTGAGCCCTTACCCGTCAGTACATTGACGCCATGTCTAACACGCATGTCCCGCTCAAGGCCCGCAAGGTGTCCTTCGCCTGGGAGGCCACCCCGCTGCACTGGGTGCCGGGGGACCCGTTCACGACGCACACCATCAACGTGCTGCACCTGCTGCTGCCCGCCGGGGAACGCTGGTTCGTGCACGTCTACAAGCAGGTGCTGCCGCTCATCCGGGACGAGCGGCTGCGCGAGGACGTCATCGGGTTCATCGGGCAGGAGGCGATGCACTCCCAGGCCCACGACGAGGTGCTGCCGCACCTGCGGGACCAGGGGCTCGACCCGACGCCGTACACCGCGCAGGTCGACTGGCTCTTCGAGAAGCTGCTCGGCGACCGCACCCTGCCGCCGGGCCGGCCGCGCCGCTGGTGGCTGATGGAGCGGGTGGCGCTGATCGCGGCCATCGAGCACTACACGGCGTTCCTCGGCGACTGGGTGCTCAACGCCGAGGCGCTCGACCGGCACGGCGCCGACCCGACCATGCTGGACCTGCTGCGCTGGCACGGCGCCGAGGAGGTCGAGCACCGGTCGGTGGCCTTCGACCTCTTCGAGCACCTCGACGGGGGGTACGCGCGGCGGGCCCGCACCTGGGCGACCGCGTTCGCGGCCCTGGTGTTCCTGTGGCAGCGCGGTGCCCGGTTCTTCATGGCGAACGACCCGACGCTGACCGACGGCCGCGCCACCTTCGGCGACTTCCACCGGCGGGGGCGCAGCGGCCTGCTCCCCGCCACCGGCGCCGTACTGCGCTCCATACCCGGCTATCTGAGCCGGGACTACCACCCGTCCCGCTTCGGCTCCACCGAGCAGGCCGTGGCCTATCTCGCGGCCTCCCCCGCCGCCGTGGCCGCCGAGAAGTCCCAGGAGGCGTCCGCATGAGGACCAGGACGACGGCTCTGCTGCTCGCGGCCGGTGCCGCGCTCGTCGCCCGGCGCGCGCTGCGGCACCGCGTCCAGGGCTCTCCGCTGTGGCCGATGCCCGCCCTGGACCCGCCGGTCTCGGGGCGGCCGCGCTCGCGCGCGCTGACGCTGCTGGTCACCTCGCGGGAGCTGGTGGCCGACGGGGTGGTCCGGATCCGCCTGGAGGGCCACGACCTGCCGCGCTGGGAGCCGGGGGCGCACCTGGACCTGGTGCTGCCGTCGGGTCTGGTCCGGCAGTACTCGCTGTGCGGCGACCCCGAGGACACCTCGGCGTACACCGTCGCCACGCGGCTGGCCGAGGACGGCCGGGGCGGTTCGCGCGAGGTGCACGAGCAGGTGCAGGAGGGCACGGAGCTGGAGGTGCGGGGGCCGCGCAACCGCTTCCCGCTGGTCGAGGCGCCCGCGTACGTCTTCGTCGCCGGCGGCATCGGCATCACGCCGGTGCTGCCGATGCTGCGGGCGCTGCCTGAGGGCGCCGAGTGGCGGTTGCTGTACGGCGGCCGGACGCGGGCCTCGATGCCGTTCCTGGAGGAGATCGAGAAGCTGGACCGGGACGGCGGGAGAGTCACCGTTGTCGCCGAGGACGTGGACGGGCGGCCCGGGCTCGACGCCTTCCTGGCGGAGCTGCCCGAGGGCGCGGCCGTGTACTGCTGCGGCCCGGAGGGGCTGATCGCGGCCGTCGAGGAACGCCTCCCGGCGGGCACCGCCCTGCACCTGGAGCGGTTCGCGCCGCGTACCGCGGCGGGCGGCGACGCGGAGTTCGAGGTCGAACTGCACCGCAGCGGGCGCACCCTGACCGTGCCCGGCGACGCGTCGGTGCTGGCCGCCGTGCGCGCCGAGCTGCCGGGCACCCCGTACTCCTGCGAGCAGGGCTGGTGCGGGACCTGCCAACAGAAGGTGCTGGAGGGCGAGATCGATCACCGGGACGAGCTGCTGACCGACTCCGAGCGGGGCGACTCGATGCTGATCTGCGTCTCCCGCGCCCGCGGCACCCGGCTGGTCCTCGACATGTGAACGCCGATGCCCGGTCCGGCCCGTTCGGGGGCCGGATTCGATCGGTAAGGTGTTCGTATGAGTACCGGGGTACGCCGCAGAATGGGCGTCGAGGAGCGGCGGCAGCAGTTGATCGGCGTCGCGCTCGAACTGTTCAGCCGCCGCTCGCCGGACGAGGTGTCCATCGACGAGATAGCGTCGGCCGCGGGCATCTCGCGCCCGCTGGTGTACCACTACTTCCCCGGCAAACTCAGCCTGTACGAGGCCGCGTTGCAACGTGCCTCGGACGATCTGGCGGCCCGGTTCGTGGAGCCGGCGGAGGGCCCGCTGGGGGCGCGGCTGCTGCGGGTGATGGGGCGCTATTTCGACTTCGTCGAGGAGCACGGGCCCGGTTTCTCGGCCCTGATGCGCGGCGGTCCGGCGGTCGGCTCCTCGACGACCAACGCCCTCGTGGACTCCGTACGGCAGGCCGCGTATGTCCAGATCCTTTCGCACCTGGACGTCACGGATCCGCCCGCGCGGCTGGAACTGGTGGTCCGCTCCTGGATCTCGCTCGCCGAGTCGACGGCCCTGATCTGGCTGGACGGGCGCCGCATCCCGCGCGCCGAGCTGGAGACGCAGCTGGTGCACGACTTCGCCGCGCTGACGGCGGTGAGCGCCGCCTACGACGAGGAGATGGGCGCCCTGCTGCGCCGCGTCATCGAGGCCGAACCGGCCGACGGCCCGTTCGGGGACCTGGTCGGCCGGCTGATCGCGCTGGCGTCCTGAGCCCCTGTCTCAGACCTCGGCCTTGCGGTAGGACGGGTCGAGGTCGCGCACCTCGGCCGACAGGTGCAGGGTGACGCCGTCCCTGGGCGCGACGTGCTTGCGGAGCAGCTCCACCACGGCCTCGGTGAGCCGCGCCTTGGCGTCGTCGGAGCGTCCGGCGAGCAGTGCGATCGACACGTCCACGATGGCGTGCCGCTCCTTCTCGGCGCCGACGGCCTCGTCCTCGCTGCGCAGGACCCGCGTCTTGCAGGCCTCCAGCCGCGCGGCCACCGTCTCCACGATCACCGGGTGCAGGGCGAGGGCGAACTCCTCCCAGTCGACGTCGTCGAGAGACGGGGAACGCTCGATGGTGATCTGCGGCATGGGTGCTCCTGTTCTACGGCGGACAGGAGCACCCTAACCGCAGCGTTCCGCTAGCCCGCGCGGGTGAAGACCGCCACCGTGCGCGCCGGGACCGTGAAGGTCCCCGACGCCTTCGCGTAGGCGGCGTCCCGGACGACCGGGTCCGCTCCGGACGCCTGGGCCGGGTGCAGCCGGTAGCCGGTCCCGGCCGACCCGCTCAGCCGCTGCCGCTGCTCCTGCGGGGTCGCGTTGAAGACGACCACCAGGTCGCCGAGGCGCATGGTGATCACGCCGGGCGTCTCGTCCTTCCCGGAGAGCGGGAAGGAGAGCCGGGACTGCACCTGGCCCGCCGTGGCGAGGGAGAAGTCCCGCTCACCCGTACGGATCCTCAGCAGGTCCTGGTACGCCGCCGACGCCCCGGTGATCTGGGGGCAGCCGACCCGCACCGCGCCCAGCAGGGGTGTGGCGTAGGGCCACTTGTCCTGATTGTCGGCGGCCGGCGGCAGCCCGCGTCCGAAGCCGTTGCCGTCGGCGCAGCTCCAGTGGACGGCGTTGAACCAGTCCCCGCTGTCGTAGGAGTTGCGGTCCAGCGACTTGGAGCGCAGCAGGTCGGTGCCCGCCTGGGAGAGCGCCGGGCCCTGCGAGAGCGCGGCGGTCGCCATGGCGAGGACCTGCATGCGGGCCCGGTCTGCGGCGGACGTGTCCTTCGGCAGCTTGAAGGCGAGCGCGTCGAACAGGGACTCGTTGTCGTGCGCGTCGGCGTAGGCGAGGGCGTCGCCGGGTGCCGCCGCGTATCCGGCGGGGGCGCCGTTGTAGTCGACCTCGGAGCCCTTGACCTCCTTGCCGCCGGTGTCGGTGAAGCGGTATCCGGCGAGGTTCCCGGAGAGGCCGACCTTGATCAGGTCCTGGTAGTGCAGCAGGCGGGCCTTCTGCTCGGCCTCGGTGCCGTTGGCCTGCGAGGAGTTGGGGTCGGTGAACAGGCCCGAGGCGAAGCCCTGGACGCCGGGGTCCTCGTCGAAGGGGCCGCCGCCGCGCACGGCGTCTCGGGCGCGGTCGGAGAAGGTGGCGACGCCGGTGCCGGCCATGTTCTTCTGGGTGGCCTGGGTGAAGCGGGCGTCGTCGGCGACCTCGCCGAAGTTCCAGCCCTCGCCGTACAGGATGATCTTCTTGCCGTCGACGCCGTCCTTCTTGAGGGTCAGCGCGTCGAGGGCCTCGCGGACGGCGAGGATGTTGGCCTTCGGGTGGTGGCCCATGAGGTCGAAGCGGAAGCCGTCGACCTTGTACTCCTTGGCCCAGGTGACGATCGAGTCGACGACCAGCTTGCCCATCATGGCGTTCTCGGTGGCGGTGCCCGCGCAGCAGGTGCTGTTCGCGACCGAGCCGTCGGCGAGGAGCCGCTGGTAGTAGCCGGGGACGATCCGGTCGAGGACGCTGGTCCTCGCCTGACCGCTCGCGGCGGTGTGGTTGTAGACGACGTCCATGACGACGCGCAGCCCGTCGTCGTTGAGGGCCTTGACCATCTCGCGGAACTCGACCGTGCGGGCGGTGCCGTCCGGGTCGGTGGCGTAGGAGCCCTCGGGGACCGTGTAGTGGTACGGGTCGTAGCCCCAGTTGTAGGCGTCCTTGGCGGCGGCCCGGGCCACGCACTCCTGCTGCTTGTCGGAGTCGGCCGGCAGCGCGGCCAGGTCGCAGTCGACGGTGGCCTGGTCGGACTTCTTCTCGGGGATCGTGGCGATGTCGAAGGCCGGGAGCAGGTGGACGTACGAGGTGCCCGCCTCGGCCAGTTCGCGCAGGTGCTTCGAGCCGTCGCTCCGCTTGTCCGTGAAGGCGAGGTAGGTGCCCCGGTGGCCGGCGTCCGCCGTCCGGTCCGCGACGGAGAAGTCACGGACGTGCAGTTCCTGGATCTGGGCGTCCCTGAGCGGCACGGCCCTCGGCTTGTCGTAGCTGTTCCAGCCGCGCGGGGCGAGGCCGGGGTCGGCCAGATCGACGGCGAGGCTGCGCTCGGAGTCGGTGGTCAGGGCGAGCGAGTAGGGGTCGGTGACCTTGTTGGTGACGACCTCGCCCGCCTCGGGCGCCCACACCGTCACGGCGTACCGGTAGGGCTCGCCCTTCCAGGAGCGGGGGCCGGTGACGGACCAGACGCCGGAGTCGTCGTCGCGCCGCATCCGGACCGTGCGGTCGCCGATCTCCACCCGCACGTCCTGCGCGGTCGGCGCCCACAGGGAGAGCGTGGGGCGGCCGTGCCGGAAGACGGCGCCGAGGTCGGCCCCGGTCGCGTCGTCCGCGTACAGGTCGTCCAGCGCGCCGGCGATCTGCACGCCGGTCGCCGCGAGGACGGCGCCGGTGGCGGCGCGCTGGGCGGCGACGACCTGGCCGCGCAGGGCATCGCGGACCCGGTCGCGGTCGCGCGGGTCGACCGACCAGGCGGCGTACTCCTTCAGGTGCGGGTACTTCGCCTTCTGGGCGTCGGTGAGGGCGGTCTTGGTGAGGCGCAGCCAGGTGGCCTCGCCGTCGCCGGTCAGTCTGCCGTTCGCGGCCTTGACCGAGCCGGTGCGGGAGGCGAGCAGCTGGGTGGAGGCGGCGCCCTCGGCTCCGTTCCAGGCGATGGTGTTCCGGTCGATCCAGACCGCCTTGGAGGTGGCGAGGTCGACGGCCGCGGCCGAACCCGCGGGCTGTGGCAGCAGGTACTCCTCCTGGCCGCCCAGCAGCCACACCTCGTGGCCGTCGGCGGTGAGGTCCAGGGCCTGGTCGGTGGGCAGGTCCTTCTCGTCGCCCTTGTGGATGATGTAGCTGAGGCTGGTGGCGCCCTCGGTGAGCGGTACCTCGAAGACCGCGCCGTAGGGGTCGGTCCTCACCGGCTGGAGCGGTTTCGCCCAGTCGGTGGGGTTCGCGGCGCCGCTCCAGACGTGCAGGCCCCAGCCGTCGTAGTTCCCGTCGGCGCGGTGGTAGTTGAGGACGGCCTTGGTCTTGTCCTGGGCCGGGTATTCGGGCCGTTCGGTGACGACCTGCTCCTTGCCCTGCTCGATCCAGACCTCGCCGGTCCGGGTGACGTCGATGGTTCGGTCGGCGGCGACGTCCTTGTCGCCGTCCTTGTCGACGACGAGGAAGTTGACGTCGCTCGCGCCGGGCTTGAGCTTGACGTAGGCGAAGGCGCCGTAGGCGTCCCGGCCGGTGAAGGGGTGGCCGGCCGGCCACTCGGTGGCCTCGCCGTCGGCCAGGTCGCCCCAGGCGTACAGGTTCCAGTCGTCGTAGTTCCCGTCCGCCCGCTTGTAGTGGACGATCGCGTGGTCGCGGGAGGCGGCGGTGGGCGGCTCCTCGACCGGTGGGGTGCCGGTCGTCGAGGCGGCCATGGCGCTCGCGGTGCGGCCCGCCGAGTCGACGGCGACCGCCTTGTAGCGCAGGGCGGTGCCGGCCGGGGTGTCCTCGCCGATGGTGTGGGTGACCTTGTAGGGGGCGTGGTCGGCGGAGCCGAGGGTGCGCCACTCGCCGTCGCCGGTCTGGGCGGCGAAGACGACGCGGTTGAGCTGTCCGCCCGCGACGTCGGCGGTCAGTTCGACGGTGCCGGTGGCGCCGGGGCCGGGGGCGGTGAGGGCGACCGTGGGCTTGGTGGCGGGCTCGGCGAGCCTGCCCGCGGCCTTGAGGACGACGGCCGACCCGGCGGGCACGGTGACCGTGACCTTCTTGTCGGCGCCGGACCTGGCGTCGTCGTCGGTGCCGTAGAGGGCGCGGAAGGTCATGTCCGCCGAGCCGGTGGGGAAGGTGGCCGTCCGCGCCTCGTCGGCGTTGTTGAAGGCGACGACGTACTCGGTGCCGCGAGCGGCGTCGGTGCGCGAGAAGGCGTAGACGCCGGCGCCGTCGGCCGCGTAGCGCTCGGTCTGGACGCCGTCGGCGAGGGCGGGGTGGGCCTTGCGCAGCTTGGCGAGGGTGCTGATCTGCCGGTACAGCGGCGCGTTCGGGTCGTAGGCCGACTCGGCGTGGGTGCGGTCGGTGCCGAGCTGGTCGTCGTCCAGGTAGTCGGCGGTGCGGGAGGCGAACATCGGCTGGCGGGCGTCCTTGTCGCCGCCCGCGCCGGTGAAGCCCTGCTCGTCGCCGTAGTAGACCACCGGGTTGCCGCGGCTGAGGAACATCAGCTCGTTGGCGAGCCGGTCCTTCCTCAGCAGTTCGGCGTCGGTGGCCTCGGGGTCGTCCTGCCGGAGGAAGGTGCCGAAGCGGCCCATGTCGTGGTTGCCGAGGAAGGTGACCTGCTCGTACGCGTTGGCCTTGTCGGTCGTGTACTTGTAGTCGTTGCCGAAGACCGAGGCGAGCTTCCGCGCGCTGCCGCCCTGGGAGGCATAGGCGCGGGCCGCGTCCTGGAAGGGGAAGTCCAGCGTGGAGTCCAGGCGGCCCTCGGTGACGTACGGGGAGGTGACGGAGGTGTCGGCGGAGTAGACCTCGCCGAACATGAAGAAGTCGTCGCGGCCCTTCTTCGCGGCGTACGCGTCCAGCGCGGTCGCCCACTGGGTCCAGAACTCCATGTTGACGTGCTTGACCGTGTCGATGCGGAAGCCGTCGATGGCGAAGTCCTTCACCCACCGCTGGTAGATCTTCTCCATGCCGCTGACGACCTCGGGCCGTTCGGTCCACAGGTCGTCGAGGCCGGAGAAGTCGCCGTACGTGGTGGACTCGCCGGCCCAGGTGGAGTCGCCCCGGTTGTGGTACATCGCCGGGTCGTTGAGCCACTGCGGAACCTTGAGGTTCTTCTTCGCGGCGGGCACGGTCGGTGTGCGCGGGAAGGAGCCGGTGTCCACGCGGGGGAACGCGCGGTCGCCGTCCGCGTAGTCGGCGTCGTCGAAGGGCTTCCCGTCCTCGGTCAGGTAGGGGAAGGCGCCCTTGGAGAGGTAGTCGTACGACTTCTCCTCGTAGTCCACGACGTCGGCGGTGTGGTTGGTGATGACGTCGAAGAAGACCTTCATGCCCTTGGCGTGCGCCTTGGAGACGAGGTTCTTGAGGTCCTGGTTGGTGCCGAAGTGCGGGTCGACCTGGGTGAAGTCGGTGATCCAGTAGCCGTGGTAGCCGGCCGAGGCGTTCTCCCCCGTGCCCTGCACGGGCTGGTTCTTGAAGATGGGCGCCATCCAGATGGCGGTGGTGCCCATGCCCTTGATGTAGTCGAGCCGGTCGGTCAGGCCCTTGAGGTCGCCGCCCTGGTAGAAGCCCTTGTCGGTGGGGTCGTAGCCGGTGGCGAGCCGGGTGCCGGTCAGGCCGCCCTTGTCGTTGCGGGTGTCGCCGTTGGCGAAACGGTCCGGCAGGACGAAGTAGAACTGCTCCCGGGTGAGGTCGTGCCGGGCGTCCGCCTTCGCGAGCTTCGCGTCGGAGGGGGGCGCGGGCGGGGTGTCGGCCCGCGCGGCCAGCGGCGGGAGGAGGGCTGCGGCGAGCGCGGTCACGGTGACGGCCGCGACCCGTCTCACTCGTGCGGTGCGGCGCGCGACAGGCACCGGCCATCTGGGTATCACGGGCGTGAACTCCTTGTGCTGACGGCTCGATCGGGTCCGACCCCGGCGTGACCGTAACGCTGCCGCAAGTCTTGCGGCAAGGGTCGTGAAAGTACCGGTAAGAATTTTCACGACCCTTGCCCATGGGGCGGGTTCAGCAGGCGGACCGGCCCGCGTACAGGGCGAGCGCGGTGTTGGCGCCCAGCGTCGCCGTGAACTGCCCGGAGCCGTTGACGCTCACCGTCCTGCCGCTCTGTACGTCGCAGTACGTCCCGGCGGGCAGCGAGGTCTGGTAGGTGCGGTTCAGCGCGCCCGACTCGTGGTTGACGGCGACGAAGCCCTTGCTGCCGCGCCCGAAGGCGATGGCGTCGTTGCCGTTGTCCCACCAGTTCGTGACCGCCTGGCCGCGGGTGGCGTTGCGGAAGGCGACCATCGACTTGATCTCGGGCCAGGCGTGCTGGCACTTCCAGCCGTTCTGCCAGCAGGCGTCCACACGGCCGCCGTTGGGCGGTCCGGCGTCGGCGTTCGACCACTCGTAGCCGGAGTTGACGTCGGGGGCGCCGTAGGGCCAGGCGAGCATGAAGACGTTGGCCAGCGTGTAGGTGGCGTTGTCCTTGTAGTTGAGCGTGGAGCCGTTGCGCTCGGTGTCGTGGTTGTCGACGAAGACGCCGGAGACGCCGCTGCTCATGTACCCCCAGCCCTCGCCGTAGTTCTTCAGGTAGGCGAGGTTCTCGTTGTTGAAGACGCGCTTGAGGTCGTAGGCGTACCGGAACTCCTGGACGTCCCCGGTGCCGGTGTACTCGCTCGGCTGGACGGCCTCCCCGGCGCCGAAGATGGCCTCCTGCTTCCAGTACACGCCCGGGTTGCTGAGCCGCGACTTGATGTTGGCGAGGTCGGCGGCCGGGATGTGCTTGGCCGCGTCGATCCGGAAGCCGTCGACGCCGAGCGAGAGCAGGTCGTTCAGGTACCCGGCGACGGTCTTGCGGACGTACTCCTCGCCGGTGTCGAGGTCGGCGAGGCCGACCAGTTCGCAGTGCTGGACGTTGTAGCGGTCCTGGTAGTTGGAGATCTGGGAGCGGCAGTCGTCGAAGTCGGGCGACGAGTAGAGCCCCGGGTAGTCGTACTTCGCGTACGTGGAGCCGCCGGTTCCGTGGCCGCCGCCCGCCGACATGTGGTTGACCACGGCGTCGGCGACGACCTTCACACCGGCCGCGTGGCAGGTGTCGACCATGTTCTTGAAGGCGGCCCGGTCCCCGAGCCGCCCGGCGATCTTGTAGCTGACGGGCTGGTACGAGGTCCACCACTGCCCGCCCTGTATGTGCTCGGCGGGCGGGGAGACCTGCACGTAGCCGTAGCCGGCGGGGCCGAGGGTGCTGGTGCACTCCTTGGCGACGGAGGCGAAGTTCCACTCGAAGAGGACGGCGGTGACGTCCTTGGCGCCGGGCGGGGAGGCCTGCGCTCCAGTCGGGGTCATGACAAAGGCAGCCGCGAGAGCGACGGCCGCCGTGAGAAGTCTGCGTGCCATGTGGGGGTTCCTTCTTCTTTGAAGGCTCTTGCTGCAAGCTTCAGCAAGATTGCGGGTGACGCAGATGGTAGAGGCCCGCCGCCCGAAAGGGCAGCGGGCCGTACCAACTTCAAAGAAAAAAACCGTTCGCCGGGCGGCGGCCCGTCAGGCCGTCGTCCACCACACGGTCGTGTCCCCCGGCACCTTCGTCTCGCCGTCCGCCTCGGTCACCTCGTCGCTGGACAGCAGCACGCGGCCGTGGGCGGGCACCGTCACCGACTCACCGGTGGTGTTGGCGACGCACACGAAGTCGCCGCGGCGGAAGGCGAGGACGCCCTCGGGGGCGCGGAGCCACTCCACCGCGTCGCCCGCGCCCAGGTCGGGCTGGTCGCGGCGGGTCGCCAGCGCGGCGCGGTACAGCTCCAGGGTCGAGCCGGGCTCGCCGGTCTGGGCCTCGACGCTCAGCTCGGCCCAGCCCGCCGGCTGCGGGAGCCAGCTGCCGCCCGCGCCGAAGCCGTACGACGTTCCCGTGCGCGTCCAGGGGATCGGCACCCGGCAGCCGTCGCGGAAGCCGTCCTGGCCGGCGCCCCGGAAGTAGGCCGGGTCCTGGCGCACCTCGTCGGGGAGGTCGACGACGTCCGGCAGGCCCAGCTCCTCGCCCTGGTAGACGTAAGCCGAACCGGGCAGGGCCAGCATGAGGAGGGTGGCGGCGCGGGCGCGGCGCAGGCCGAGCGCGCGGTCGCCGGCCAGGCGGATCTGGGTGCCGAGGCCCGCCGGGTTGGCGAAGCGGGTGGCGTGGCGGGTGACGTCGTGGTTGGAGAGGACCCAGGTGGCGGGGGCGCCGACGGGGCGCATCGCATCCAGGGTCCGGTCGATGACGGTGCGCAGCTCCTCGGCGTCCCAGTGGGTGCCCAGGTACTGGAAGTTGAAGGCCTGGTGCAGCTCGTCGGGGCGCACGTAGTTGGCGGTGCGCTCGACGGTCGGGGTCCACGCCTCGGCGACGAAGATCCTCTCGCCGCTGTACTCGTCGAGGATCCGCCGCCACTGGCGGTAGATCTCGTGGACGCCGTCCTGGTCGAAGAACGGCATGACATCGTTGCCCAGAAGCTTCAGTTGCTCATGGGATCCCAGGTCCGGGAGGCCTTCCGCCTTCACCATGCCGTGCGCCACGTCGATACGGAAGCCGTCCACGCCCATGTCCAGCCAGAAGCGCAGGATGGAGCGGAACTCGTCGCCGACCGCCGGGTGCTCCCAGTTGAAGTCGGGCTGCTCGGGCGCGAAGAGGTGCAGGTACCACTCCCCCGGCGTGCCGTCGGGCTCGGTGACCCGGGTCCAGGCGGGCCCGCCGAAGATGGACTCCCAGTCGTTGGGGGGCAGTTCGCCGTTCTTCCCCTTGCCGGGGCGGAAGTGGTACCGGTCCCGGGAGGGGGAGCCGGGGCCCTCGGCGAGGGCGCGCCTGAACCACTCGTACTGGTCCGAGGAGTGGTTGGGGACCAGGTCGACGATGATGCGCAGGCCCAGCCCGTGGGCGTCGCGGATCAGCGCGTCGGCGTCCAGGAGAGAACCGAACATGGGGTCGACGGCCCGGTAGTCGGCGACGTCGTACCCGGCGTCGGCCTGCGGCGAGGCGTAGAAGGGGCTGAGCCACACGGCGTCCACGCCCAGGTCGCGCAGGTACGGCAGACGGGTGCGGACACCCTCCAGGTCGCCCATGCCGTCGCCGTTGCTGTCGGCGAAGCTGCGCGGGTACACCTGGTAGATGACCGCGTCCCGCCACCAGTCGCGGCGCTCCGCGACGGTGGCCGTGGCGGAGGAGGTGACGGAGGTGGGGGCCGGTGCGGCGGAAGGCTGCTGGCTCATGGCGTCCTTGATGTGTAACGGAGTTCCGGTCATGGAGGCATGGGTGGGGGACGAGGCGGCCGGCCGCGGTGCTGCGGGGTCGGATGGGCACCGCGGCCGGACGTTCTCCCGGTCGGGCGTCAGCCCTTCGTGCCGCCGGCGGTGAGGCCGGCCACCAGGTTCTTCTGCACGAGGTAGAAGAAGGCGGAGACGGGTATCGCCACGAGCACGGCGGTGGCCGCCATCAGGTGGCGCTGCGCGTCGTGTTCGCTGATGAAGCTCTGCAGGCCGACCGCGAAGGTGTACTTCGTGTCGCTGAGCATGAACGTCGAGGCGAAGGCCACCTCGCCGAAGGCGGTGATGAAGCTGTAGAAGCCGGCGACCGCCAGGCCCGGCCGGGCGAGCGGCAGGATCAGCCGGAAGAAGGTCCCGAACGGGCTCAGTCCGTCCACCCGTCCGGCCTCGTCGATCTCGAACGGGATGGTGTCGAAGTAGCCCTTGAGCAGCCACGCGCAGTACGGCACCGCGGTCGAGCAGTAGACGAGGACCAGGCCGAGGTAGCTGTCGACGAGCTGGAGGTCGGACAGGATCTGGTACATCGGCACGATCAGCACCGCGATGGGGAACATCTGGGTGACCAGCAGCACCCACATCAGCTTGCGGTAGCCGGGGAAGCGCATCCGGGAGACGGCGTAGCCGGTGGTGGCGGCGACCATGACGCCGATGACCGTGGTGCCCAGCGAGACGATGAGCGAGCTCTTCAGCCACTCGAAGAAGTTCGTGTGCTGGAGCACGAAGGCGTAGTTGTCGAAGGTCATCTTCGACCAGATGCGCCCGGGGTGCAGGTAGTCGTCCTTGTCCGGGCCGAGGGAGAGGTAGACCAGCCAGGCGACCGGGAAGAGCGCGACGAGGCTCGCGACGGTCAGGACGCCGTGGGAGGCGAGGGACGCGGCGCGGCTGCGCTCGCCGCGCCCGCGGACCCGGCGCGGCTTCGCCGCCGGCTCGGTGACCTGCCCGGCGGGAGCGGTGGTCGGCACTGCGGTGGTGCTCATGGTGGCTCCTGCCTCAGATCGCGAGCTGCTGCTCATTGCGGTTCAGCCAGCGGCGGTAGAAGGAGGTGAAGACGATCAGGATGGCCAGCAGCAGGATGCCGTAGGCCGCGGACTGCGCGAAGTCGCGCGGCTGCTGGCCGAAGCCCAGGTGGTAGGCCCAGGTGACGAGGATCTGCGCCTCGGGCGCTGAGTTGCCGAACAGCAGGAAGATCACGGCGAACTGGTTGAACGTCCAGATGATGCCGAGCAGGACGACGGTGGAGCTGACCGAGCGCAGGCCGGGCAGGGTGACGTAGCGGAAGCGCTGCCAGGCGCTCGCGCCGTCCATCTCGGCGGCCTCGTAGAGGCTGTTGTCGATGGACTGGAGGCCGCCGAGGAGCGAGACCATCATGAACGGCACCCCGCACCAGGTGTTCACCATGATCGCGGAGAACCGCTGCCAGAAGGTGTCCTCCAGCCAGGCCGGCGTCGGCAGGTGCAGCCAGTCGAGGGCGGAGTTGACGATGCCGGCGTCGGCGAGCATGAAGCGCCAGCCGAAGACGGTGACGAAGGTGGGCACCGCCCAGGGCAGGACCAGCAGCAGCCGGTAGAGGGTCCGGCCGCGCAGGTTCTGGTTGAGCAGCAGCGCGAGGCCGAGACCGATGAAGAAGTGCAGGCCGACGCAGACGGCCGTCCACACGATGGTCCAGATGAAGTGCGACCAGAAGCGGTCGTAGGCCGTCGGGCCCCACAGGATGTCGGCGTAGTTGTCCAGGCCGATGAACTTGTAGGTGGCCTCGATCTCGTTGACGCCGATCGTGCGCGCCGTGTTGAGGCTGTTGGCGTCGGTGAGGGTGAGGTAGAGGCCGTACCCGAGGGGGTACAGCACGAGGACGCCGATCACGACGGCCACCGGCGCGATCATGGCGTAGGCGTACCAGTACTTCTGGTAACCGTCTCTCAGACGGCGGCCGAGGCCGGGCCGCGGCGTGCGGTCACCGCGGCGCTTGCCGGTCGCGCGGTCGATGGTGACTGTCATGGTTCGGCACCTTCGGGAGCATCGGGCTGGGCGGGACGATCGAGGGGTACGGCGCACCGGCCGCCGGGTCCCCTCCCCCCACGCGGGGGACCCGGCGGCCGTGGACTCACTTGGAGAAGTCCGGCACCAGCTTGGCGATCGCGGCCTCCGCGTCGCCCAGCCCCTCGTCCAGGGACTTCTTGCCGCCGGCGATCTGCGGGAGCTGCTCGTCCAGCGGGGCCCACAGGGAGCCGTACTCCGGCAGCGCCGGGCGCGGCTGGGCGGCGGGCAGGACCGTCTGGTAGCCGGCGATGCCCGGGTCGGCCTTGACCTTGTCGGTGTAGGCGTCGTCGCGGGTCGGCAGCGTCGAGTTCTTCAGGGCGACGGTCTCCTGGGACTTCGCCGAGGTCATGAAGTTGACGAGCTTGAGCGCCGCTTCCTGGTGGGCCTTGTCCGATCCGGCGTACACGGAGAGGTTGTGACCGCCGGTGGGGGCGCCCGCCTTGCCGGTGGAGCCGGCCGGGACGGTGGCGATGCCGAGGTTGTTCTTGTCCTTGAACGCCGAGCCCTTGTAGAAGTTGGTGATCTCCCACGGGCCCTGGACGATCGAGGCGACCTTGCCGCTGACGAACGCCTCCTGGATGTGGGCGTAGGCGTCGGCGGTGGTGTCGGCCTTGTGCAGGCCCTTGCCGTCGAACAGGCCCAGCCAGGTGCCGTACGCCTTCTTCGCCTCGGGCGAGTTGACGGTGATCTTCTTGCCCTCGGCGTCGACCGTGTCGGTGCCCTCGCCGAAGAGGAACGGCTGGCCGTAGTAGCCGGCCGTGGAACCCCAGAAGCCGTCGGCGCCGGTCTTGTCCTTGATGGTGGCGGCGGCCTTCTTCAGGTCGTCCCAGGTCTTGGGGGCCTCGACGCCGGCCTTCTCGAACAGTGCCTTGTTGTAGACGAAGGCGAGGGTGTCGGTGACCAGCGGGACGCCGTAGGTCTTGCCCTCGTACTTGGCCTGCTCGATCAGGTTGGGCTGGAACTTGTCCTGCTCGGCGAGGGCCTCGGTGCCGTCCAGCGGCAGGAAGAAGCCCTTCTTGGCGAAGGCGGGGGTCCAGCCCACCTCGGAGCGCAGCACGTCGGGGGCACCCTTGGAACCGGCGGCGGTGTCGAACTTGTTCTGCGCCTGGTCGAAGGGGACGTTGACGAAGTTGACCTTGACGTCCTTGTTGGCGGCCTCGAACTCCTTGACCAGGGCCTTGTAGGTCGGCGCCTCGTTGGTCGCGTTCGAGGTGTCCCAGTAGGTGATGGTGACCGGTCCGCCGGACTCGCTGTCGCTGTCGCCGTCCCCGCCGCACGCCGTCGCCGCCAGGGCGAGGGACGCCACCAGCGCGGTGGCCGCTATGCCACGCCGCATGAGTTCTCCTTGAGGGTGAAAGCCCGTGTGGTGCAGGGTGCGGGCCCGTCCGCCGCTCCTGCCGCTGCCGACCGCGTCGTTGCTGCCGTCGGGCGACGTGAACGTAACAGCGTTGTAAGCGCGGCGAAAGGTCTTGCAGCAAAAAAGTGCAAGACATCTCCGAAGTTATCCGGGCGTGACCTCCTGGCGACCGTGGTGAGACGCTTGTTTACAGGGGCCGAGCGGTATCCGGCCGGTTGTGCAAGACTCTGCAAGCTCTTGCCGCCACTTTCTCGAGGGAGCGCGATGACGCAGCAGCCCGCGCCGGGCCGTCCAACAGGCCGTCCACGGCGCCCGATCGGTGTGCAAGGCGGCGGCCGACAGGTACAGTCCACCCCTGTGACCACACGGCTTGCCGACATCGCCGCCCAGGCGGGGGTGAGCGAAGCGACGGTCAGCCGGGTCCTCAACGGGAAACCGGGCGTCGCCGCCACCACCCGCCAGTCCGTACTCGCCGCCCTGGACGTACTGGGCTACGAACGCCCCGTGCGGCTGCGTCAGCGCAGCGAGGGCCTGGTGGGCCTGATCACCCCGGAGCTGGAGAACCCGATATTCCCGGCGCTGGCCCAGGTCATCGGCCAGGCGCTGACCCGCCAGGGATACACGCCGGTCCTCGCCACCCAGACCCCGGGCGGCTCCACGGAGGACGAGCTGACCGAGATGCTGGTCGACCGCGGGGTGGCCGGCATCATCTACGTCTCCGGACTGCACGCCGACACCACCGCCGACATGCAGCGCTACGAGCGGCTGCGCGCCCAGGGCGTGCCCTTCGTCCTCGTCGACGGCTTCTCGTCGAAGGTGCAGGCGCCGTTCATCTCGCCGGACGACCGGGCCGCGATGAGCCTCGCGGTCACGCACCTCGTCTCGCTCGGCCACACCCGGATCGGGCTCGCTCTGGGGCCGAAGCGGTTCGTGCCCGTGCAGCGCAAGATCGAGGGCTTCGTCCGCACCGTCCAGGACCAGCTGGACCTCAGCGCGGACATCGTGGAGAAGGAACTCGTCCAGCACTCGCTGTACACCCTGGAGGGCGGCCAGGCGGCGGCCACCGCGCTCATCGCCCGCGACTGCACGGCGGTGGTCTGCGCGAGCGACATGATGGCGCTCGGCGCGATACGGGCGGCCCGGCAGCAGGGGCTCGACGTGCCCAAGGACATCTCGGTCGTCGGCTTCGACGACTCGCCGCTGATCGCCTTCACCGACCCGCCGCTGACGACCGTCCGCAAGCCGGTCCCCGCGATGGGGCAGGCGGCCGTTCGCACGCTGCTGGAGGAGATCGCCGGGACGCCCGCGCCGCACAGCGAGTTCGTGTTCATGCCGGAGCTGGTGGTCCGCGGCTCCACGGCCTCCGCGCCGGGTGAGCGCGGCCGCTCCTGAGCTTTTGCCGCCGCGCGGCCGGATGCGGGCCACAGCGGACGGGGGGATGATCGGTGGGAGATGTCTTTTCTGGCAGACTCCATGCCTATGGGTGACGCGACCGTGAGGACTCCGGAACGCCGTGCAGAGGCCGTTCCGCACCCCGTCACTGAGGGGACGGGGCGGGGACTCCTGCGCCGGCTCCGTACGCCGCGCCGGCCCCGTCTGTGGTTCGAGATCCTGCTGATCGCGGTGAGTTACTGGACGTACTCGCTGATCCGCAACGCGGTGCCGGAGCAGCGGTCGCAGGCGTTGCGCAACGCCGACTGGATCTGGCGGGTCGAGCAGCAACTGGGCGTCGCCGTCGAGGAGTCGGTGAACCACGCCGTGAACTCGGTGACTTGGCTCATCATCGGGATGAACTACTACTACGCCACCTTGCACTTCGTGGTGACCCTCGGTGTGCTGGTGTGGCTGTACCGCAGCCATCCCGGCCGCTACGCCGCGACCCGTCTCGTCCTCTTCGCGACCACGGGCGTGGCCCTGGTCGGTTACTACCTGTATCCCCTCGCCCCGCCCCGTCTGATGAACGGCGGCCGGTTCATCGACACCGTCATGGTGCACCAGACGTGGGGGTCGATGGCGTCCGGCGACCTGAAGAACATGTCCAACCAGTACGCGGCGATGCCCTCGATGCACATCGGGTGGTCCGTCTGGTGCGGGCTGACGATCTTCGCGCTGGCGTCCGTGCCGTGGGTGAAGGTGCTGGGACTGCTGTACCCGGCGCTGACGCTGGTGGTGATCGTGGCGACCGCCAACCACTTCTGGCTGGACGCGGTGGGGGGCGTGTTGTGCCTGGCGTTCGGCTACCTGGTGGCGGCGGCCTGGTACGGCAGCCTGCCGTACGCGCTGCCACGGGTGGCGGCGGCGCGGAAGAAGGGGGCGTGGTTGCCCACGCGGGCGTAGCCGCCGGGCATCACGCGCCCGGCGTCACGCGTAGAACAGCTCCTCCACCACCGCGCGCGCCCTGCGCGCCGTGCGCCGGTACTCGTCCAGCATGTCTCCCGCGTGGCCCGGGCCGTGGCCCAGGTACCGGCCGACCGCGGCAAGCTCGCGCGGGTCGGTGGGGAACGTGTCGCCGGCCCGGCCGCGGACCAGCATCACCGCGTTGCGCACCCGTGTCGCCAGCACCCACGCCTCGTCGAGGATCCCGGCCTGCTCCGCCGGGATGAGCCCGGCGCCGGACGCGGCGGCCAGCGCGGCGCGCGTCCGGGTGGTGCGCAGCCCGGCCTCGGTGTGGCCGTGCCGCAACTGGACCAGCTGCACGGTCCACTCCACGTCGGAGAGCCCGCCCGGCCCCAGTTTGGCGTGCAGCTTGGGGTCCGCGCCGCGCGGCAGCCGCTCGGACTCCATCCGGGCCTTGAGCCGCCGGATCTCCCGTACGTCGTCCTCGCCGAGTCCGTCCGCCGGGTACCGCAGCGGGTCGACCAGCTCGGTGAACCGCCGCCCCAGGTCGGCGTCGCCGGCCACGAACTCGGCCCGCAGCAGCGCGTGCCGCTCCCACACCAGCGACCAGCGCCGGTAGTACGCCTCGTACGACTTCAGCGTCCGCACCAGCGGCCCGGACTTGCCCTCGGGCCGCAGGTCGGCGTCGATCAGCAGCGGCGGGTCGGCGCTCGGCACCTGGAGCAGGCGGCGCAGCTCGGCGACGACCTTGTTGGCCGCGTCCCCGGCCTCCCGCTCGTCGACGCCCTCGCGGGGCTCGTGCACGAACAGCACGTCGGCGTCCGAGCCGTAGCCCAGCTCGTGACCGCCGAACCGGCCCATGCCGATGATCGCGAACCGGGTCGGCAGCGTGTCGCCCCACCCCTCCCGCACGACCGCCCGCAGCGTCCCCGCCAGGGTCGCCGCCGTCAGGTCGGAGACCGCGTCGCCCACCAGGTCCACCAGGGCGCCCTGGTCGGCCTCGACGGGCTGCGCCTCGGTGCCGTAGGAGCCGACGATGTCCGCGGCGGCCGTACGGAACAGCTCCCTGCGCCGCACCCCGCGGGCCGCGGTGACCGCCTGTTCGCCGCCGTCGGCGCGCCGGACCGCGGCCAGCACCTCCTGCTCGAGCTGGGGGCGCCCGCGCGGTGCCAGGCCGCCGGTGGCGCCGTCTCCGAGCAGCGCGACCGCCTCGGGGGCCCGCATCAGCAGGTCGGGAGCGAGCCGGCCGGCGGAGAGCACGCGGGCGAGGTTCTCGGCGGCCGCGCCCTCGTCCCGCAGCAGCCTGAGGTACCAGGGGGTCTTGCCGAGCGCGTCGGAGACCTTGCGGAAGTTGAGCAGGCCCGCGTCCGGGTCGGCGGAGTCCGCGAACCAGCCGAGGAGCACGGGCAGCAGCGTGCGCTGGATGGCCGCCTTGCGGGTGACGCCGGACGCCAGCGCCTCCAGGTGCCGCAGCGCGGCGGCCGGGTCGGCGTACCCGAGGGCGACCATGCGTTCGCGGGCCGCCTCGGGGCTGAGCCGGGCCTCGCCCGGCGCGAGCTGGGCGACGGCGTCGAGCAGCGGCCGGTAGAACAGCTTCTCGTGCAGCCGCCGCACCACGGAGGCGTGCCGCTTCCAGGCGCGCTGCAACCCGACCACCGGGTCGGTGCGCAGGCCCAGGGAGCGGCCGAGGCGGCGCAGGTCGGCCGGGTCCTCGGGCACCAGGTGGGTGCGCCGCAGGCGGTGCAGCTGGATGCGGTGCTCCATGGAGCGCAGGAAGCGGTACGCCTCGTCGAGCTGGGCGGCGTCCGCCCGGCCCACGTACCCGCCCGCGGCGAGCGCCTCCAGGGCGTCCAGCGTGGTGCCGCTGTGCAGGGAGGTGTCGGACCGCCCGTGCACCAGCTGGAGCAGCTGCACGGCGAACTCGACGTCCCGCAGGCCGCCGGGCCCGAGCTTGAGCTGGCGGTCGACCTCGGCGGCGGGGATGTTCTCCACCACCCGGCGGCGCATCTTCTGCACGTCGGCGACGAAGTTCTCGCGGTCGGCGGCCTGCCACACCAGGGGCTGGAGGGCGGCCACGTACTCGGCGCCGAGACCGGGGTCGCCGGCCACCGGGCGGGCCTTGAGCAGCGCCTGGAACTCCCAGGTCTTGGCCCACCGCTGGTAGTAGGCGACGTGGCTGCTGAGGGTGCGCACCAGCGGCCCGTTGCGGCCCTCGGGGCGCAGGTTGGCGTCGACGGGCCAGATGGAGCCCTCGACGGTCGTCTCGGAGCAGATCCGCATCATGTGCGAGGCCAGCGAGGTCGCGGCCCGCAGCGCCTTGGTCTCGTCGGCGTCGCCGGCCGCCTCGCCCACGAAGATGACGTCCACGTCGGAGACGTAGTTCAGCTCGTGGCCGCCGCACTTGCCCATCGCGATCACGGCCAGCCGGCACAGCGCGGCGTCGTCGGGCGCGGCCTCCTCGGCGATGGCCAGGGCGGCGCGCAGCGTGGCGGTGGCGAGGTCGGCCAGCTCGGCGGCGGTCTCGGCGAGATCGATGGTGCCGCACACGTCGCGGGCGGCGATGGAGAGCAGGCAGCGCCGGTAGGCGACGCGCAGCGCGACGGGGTCGGTGGCCTCGGCCAGGCCGCGTTCGAACTCCTCGACGCCGGGGTGCAGGTCGCGGGGCTCGTAGGTGACCAGGGCCTGCCAGTCGCCGGCGTGCCGGGCCAGGTGGTCGGCGAGGGCCTCGGAGGCGCCGAGCACGCCGAGCAGCCGGTCGCGCAGCGGCTTGGCCGCCACCAGGGTGTCCAGCAGCTCCCGGCGGGCGGTGTGGTCGGGCTGCGCCTCCAGGAGCCGGACCAGGCCGTGCAGGGCGAGGTCGGGGTCGGCGGTGGCGCCCAGTGCCTCGAGGAGTACGGGGTCGGAGCGGACCTCGGTCAGCTCCGCGCCGTCCAGCAGTTCCTCGGCGGCCGAGGGATCGGTGAAGCCGTGCCGCAGCAGCCGTGTGAAGGTACTGCTCCTGCGCCCCGGCGCCGTCATCTCGGCCTCCTGTCGGACCTGCTGGGATCAAGGTCGTACGGCCCGAGCGTAACCGGACTGCGACTGCACGGCACCGAACAGACCGCGTCCCAGCCGGGAAGCCGTTAGCTTGAGAGGCACCGCGGTCGGCGCCCGAGCCGACACGGAAGCCGAAGGAGTCATGCCATGGACTTCACCCTCGAGGTCATTCCGCTGCCCGTGAGTGACATCGACCGGGCCCGGGACTTCTACCGGGACAAGGTCGGCTTCCACGTCGACATCGACCAGGAGGTCATGCCGGGGATGCGCATCGTCCAGCTGACGCCCCCGGGCTCCGGCTGTTCGATCGCTCTCGGTGACGCCATCTGGGACATGGCGCAGGGGCAGACCCGGCCGGAGCCCGGTTCGTACCAGGGCCTCCAGCTGTGCGTCGCCGACATCAAGGCGGCCCACGCCGAGCTGTCCGGGCGCGGCCTGGACGTCTCCGAGCCGGTGCAGTACGCGCCGGACGACGGCGCGACCTTCATGTACTTCAAGGACCCGGACGGAAACGGCTGGGCGGTCCAGGAGTACCGGCGCCGGGTGGCGGAGCCGCTGCACAAGGTGCTGGCGGACCAGCGCCCCCAGGGCTGACCGGTGCCGTGCCGCCGTCTCAGCCGGTCTCCCGCCAGCGGTTGGTGACCGGCAGGCGGCGGTCCTTGCCGAAGCCCTTGGCCGAGATCTTGGTCCCCGGCGGGTACTGCCGCCGCTTGTACTCGGCGGTGTCCACCATGCGCAGCGTCCGCGTCACCAGGTCGCGGTCGAACCCGGCGGCGACGATCTCGTCCGCGCCCCGGTCCCGGTCGACGTACAGGTCGAGGATGGCGTCCAGCACGGGGTAGTCCGGCAGCGAGTCCGTGTCGACCTGGCCGGGGCGCAGCTCCGCGCTGGGCGGCTTGGTGATCGAGTTCTCCGGGATCGGCGGGGTCTGCCCGCGGGCTCCGGCCGCGCGGTTGCGCCATTCGGCGAGGCGGAAGACCGACGTCTTGTACACGTCCTTGATGGGCCCGTACGCGCCCACCGAGTCGCCGTACAGCGTCGAGTAGCCCACCGCCAGTTCCGACTTGTTGCCGGGCGCCAGGACCAGGTGGCCCTCCTGGTTGGAGAGCGCCATGAGCAGCGTGCCGCGCAGCCGGGACTGGAGGTTCTCCTCGGCCAGGCCGGTCAGTCCCAGCGCGCCCATGTAGGCGTCGAACATGGGCGCGATCGCGACGGTCCGGTAGTGCAGGCCGGTGCGCCGCGCCAGCTCGGCCGCGTCGTCCTTGGAGTGCTCGGAGGAGTACCTGGAGGGCATCGACACGCCGTACACGTGCTCCGCGCCCAGCGCGTCGCAGGCGATCGCCGCGACCAGCGCGGAGTCGATGCCGCCGGAGAGGCCGATCAGCACGGAGCGGAAGCCGTTCTTGGTGACGTACGCGCGGAGTCCGGCGACCAGCGCCGAGTAGACCTCCTCGTCGTCGTCCAGCGGCTCGGCGCGGCCGCCGGACAGCGGGGTCCCGTCGGCCGGTACCGGGTCCTCGGAGAGCACGACGCGCTCGATGCGCAGGCCGTCGTCCACCACGCCGGCGGGCGCCTCCGGCTCGGCGGCCGGCAGGTCGAGGTCCAGGACGACGCACTCCTCGGTGAACTGCGGGGCGCGGGCCACGACCGCCCCGTCCCGGTCGACGACGATCGAGTCGCCGTCGAAGACCAGCTCGTCCTGCCCGCCGGTCATGGCGAGGTAGGCGGTGGTGCACCCGGCCTCCTGGGCGCGCTTGCGCACCAGTTCCAGCCGGGTGTCGTCCTTGTCGCGCTCGTACGGGGAGGCGTTGACGGAGAGCAGCAGTCCGGCCCGTGCCGAGCGGGCGGCGGGCACCCGGCCGCCGTCCTGCCACAGGTCCTCGCAGATGGCCAGCGCCACGTCGACGCCCCGCACCCGGACCACGGGCATGGTGTCGCCGGGCACGAAGTAGCGGAACTCGTCGAAGACGCCGTAGTTCGGCAGGTGGTGCTTGGCGAAGGTGAGCGCCACCTCGCCGCCGTACAGCACCGCCGCCGCGTTCTGCGGGGCGCCGGCCGGCTGGCCGTACTTCGGCTGGGCGGTCGCCGAGCGGTCCAGGTAGCCGACGACCACCGGAAGGCCGCCGAGGCCCTCCTCGGCGAGGCGCGCAGCGAGGGCGCGCAGGGCGGTGCGGGACGCCTCCACGAACGACGACCTGAGGGCCAGGTCCTCGACGGGATACCCGGTGAGCATCATCTCGGGGAACGCCACCAGGTGGGCTCCCCGGTCGGCGGAGTGCCGGGTCCAGCGCAGGACCGCCGCCGCGTTCGCGTCGAGGTCGCCGACGGTGGAGTCGATCTGGTTCAGGGCGAGTCGTAGTCGAGGCACCCGCCCAGTGTAATCGTCAGAACGACACAATGGGGTGACGTGCCGGTGTCCGCCTCATGTCCGGGGCTTCGCGCCCCGCTCCGCCAGCAGGTCGGCCATCAGCCGGATCTCCGACTCCTGCGACTCCACCATCCCGCCGGCCAGGCGCTTCTCCACGCCGACCGTGCACTTCTCGACGCAGCCCCGGGCCATGTGGACGCCGCCCTTGTGGTGCTCGGTCATCAGCTGGAGGTAGTAGACCTCGGCCCGTTTCCCGTTCAGCGTCCCGAGTTTCGCCATCTCGGCGTCGGTGGCCATCCCGGGCATCAGGGAGCCCTCACCGGCCGACGGCGCCCCGCCCATCCCCATCCAGCTCATCGGCGGGTCGGACGACACCTTCGGCAGCCCCCACAGGTCGAGCCAGCCGATCATCATGCCCCGCTGGTTGGCCTGGGTCTGCGCGATGTCGTACGCGAGCCGCCGCACCTCCTCGTCGTCGGTGCGGTCGCGCACGACGTACGACATCTCCACGGCCTGCTGGTGGTGGACCGACATGTCGCGCGCGAACCCGGCGTCCGCGGAGTCGGCGGACGGCACCCGGCTCGCCCCGTCGTCGCCCGCGACGGCGTAGGTGATGCCGCCGGCCGCGACGAGGACCGCGGCGGCGGCCCCCGCGGTCCAGCCGGCCCGTTTCGGTGTCACTGGGAGAGCCCGTTGGTGCACGCGGCCCCCGGCTCGGGGGTCTGCTCGCCCTGGACGAACTTCTCGAAGAACTTGTCCACGTTCGGGTCGTCGGCGCCCGTCACCGTGCGCTGGTGGCCCCAGGCGGTGAGCATGATCGGGTCCTGCTGCTTCTCGTCCGGGCTCATCAGCGAGTACGGCGTCTTCTTGACCTTGGCGGCCAGCTTCTCGACGTCGGCCTTCGGGGCCGCGTCGGTGTACGTCACCCACACCGCTCCGTGCTCCAGCGAGTGCACGGCGTTCTCGTTGTTCAGCGGCTTGGTGTAGACGTCGCCGTTGCAGTTCATCCAGACCTGGTTGTGGTCGCCGCCGACCGGCGGGTCCACGGGGTAACTGACCTTCTTGGTGACGTGGTTGCGGGCCAGGTCGCCCTTCCAGGTCTTGACCCCGTCCTCGCCGGTGACGAACTTGCCGGAGGTCTTGCCGTCGGACGCGGTGTCGTCGGAGGAGTCGTCGGACTGTCCCCGGACGAGGAAGACGCCGCCGACGACGAGACCGGCGACCACCACGGTGCTGACCGCGATCGTGAGGATCCGGTTCCGGCGCTCGCGCGCCTCCTCGGCACGCCGCATCTCGGCTATGCGGGCCTGTCGCGCCGTGTTGCTGTTCTTCTTCGCGGAACCCATGGGGTGCAGCCCTTCTGGGAAGTCTTCTGCCATCGAGCGGGGTGGCCGGGTCCGCTGATCGTAAGGGTGGAGGGCCGCTCCTTCGTAGGGAGATCACAGGATCCGCCCCGGCCGGATCCCCGGAATGGCCCGATCGAACAGGTGGCCTCTACGCTGCGGTCATGGGGTGGGCCGGCCGGCCGGGGTCCGCAACGCATTCGAAACGGCGCTGTGGTGTGATGCTCGGGTGCGGGGCCGCCTCCCGCCGTACCGGAGACAGGCGGCCTGACCAGCGAGGATGGGGATACGGAAGATGGACAAGCAGCAGGAGTTCGTGATCCGGACGCTGGAGGAGCGCGACATCCGGTTCGTACGCCTTTGGTTCACGGACGTGCTGGGCTTCCTCAAGTCCGTCGCCGTGGCCCCCGCCGAGCTGGAGCAGGCCTTCGACGAGGGCATCGGCTTCGACGGCTCGGCCATCGAGGGCTTCGCCCGGGTCTACGAGTCCGACATGATCGCCAAGCCCGACCCGTCGACCTTCCAGGTCCTGCCCTGGCGCGCGGAGGCACCCGGCACGGCCCGCATGTTCTGCGACATCCTGATGCCGGACGGCTCCCCGTCCTTCGCGGACCCGCGCTACGTCCTCAAGCGCGCCCTGGCCCGCACCTCCGACCTGGGGTTCACCTTCTACACCCACCCGGAGATCGAGTTCTTCCTGCTGAAGGACAAGCCGGTCGACGGCTCGATCCCCACCCCCGCCGACAACTCCGGCTACTTCGACCACACCCCGCAGAACATCGGCATGGACTTCCGCCGCCAGGCGATCACCATGCTGGAGTCGATGGGCATCTCGGTGGAGTTCTCGCACCACGAGGGCGCGCCGGGCCAGCAGGAGATCGACCTGCGCTACGCGGACGCGCTCTCGACGGCGGACAACATCATGACGTTCCGCCTGGTCATGAAGCAGGTGGCGCTGGAGCAGGGCCTCCAGGCCACCTTCATGCCGAAGCCCTTCTCCGAGTACCCGGGCTCGGGCATGCACTCGCACCTCTCGCTCTTCGAGGGCGACCGCAACGCGTTCTACGAGTCCGGCGCGGAGTACCAGCTCTCCAAGGTCGGCCGCTCCTTCATCGCGGGCCTGCTGCGGCACGCGGCGGAGATCTCGGCGGTCACCAACCAGTGGGTGAACTCGTACAAGCGCATCTGGGGCGGCTCCGAGCGCACCGCCGGCGCGGGCGGCGAGGCCCCCTCCTACATCTGCTGGGGCCACAACAACCGCTCCGCGCTGGTCCGCGTCCCCATGTACAAGCCCGGCAAGACCGGCTCGGCCCGCGTCGAGGTCCGCTCCATCGACTCCGGCGCCAACCCGTACCTCACCTACGCCGTCCTGCTGGCCGCCGGCCTCAAGGGCATCGAGGAGGGCTACGAACTCCCGCCGGGCGCGGAGGACGACGTCTGGGCCCTCTCCGACGCGGAACGCCGTGCCCTCGGCATCGAGCCCCTCCCCCAGAACCTCGGCGAGGCCCTCGCCCTGATGGAACGCAGCGACCTGGTCGCCGAGACGCTCGGCGAACACGTCTTCGACTTCTTCCTGCGCAACAAGCGGCAGGAGTGGGAGGAGTACCGGTCGCAGGTCACCGCCTTCGAGCTGCGGAAGTCGTTGCCGGTGCTGTAGCGGGGCGCAGCCCCAGGCCAGTGGCCTGGGGCTGCGCTGCTTCGGCCGGCCCGGGGTGCTGATGGCCTGGTGGGCGCGGCCCGGTCACAGGGTGAGCAGGACGCGGCCGGCGGCCTCCGGATCGGCCAGCGGTCTGAGGGCGAGGCGTACCAGGACGAGCGGGTTGTCGTCACCGGCGATGCGGTTGGCGCTCAGCTCGCCGCATGAGACGCACTGGTGGATGATCACCCACTCGCCGTCGGTACGGACCGACATGCCCAGCGCCTCCATCCGCCCACGGCAGTCCGCTGCGCGGTCGCCGGGGATCCTCCGGTCGACGTGCAGGCTGGCCAGGCAGTTCGGGCAGTGGTTGCGGTGCGCGGTGCCGGGGGCGCCCAGGGAGACGTCCAGCCGGCAGGACACGCAGCGGAAGCCGTCGGCCCGGTGGCCGCCGCCCTGGGCGTGCGGGACGTCCTTGTGCCGCTGCGGGCGGCGCCGTCCACGCCGGCTGCGATTGTTGCGTGACACGGTGGTGCTCCTTTCCTGTCGGGCGGTCAGAGAGTCCCGAACGCTTCGAGCGGGAAAGGCGGCTGGGCCAGCGGGCGGACCGCCATGCGCATCAGGATGAGCTGGTTGTCGTCCACGCAGACCGGGGTGGAGGTGAGTTCGTCGCAGCGCACGCAGCGGTGGATCACCATCCAGTCACCGGTGCGGAGCACGGCGATGGCGATCGGGGTCATCCGGCCCTCGCAGTCGCTCGGACCGCCCTCGACATGGTCGAGGACGTGGCGTGAGTGCAGGCAGGACGGGCAGTGGTTGCGCGGCGCGCCGTCGGCGGCGTACGCGGACACGGTCAGCCCGCACCACGCGCAGGCGAAGGTGTTGAGGCCGAGAGTGTTGTTGGTGGAGGTGTGGCTGGACATCCGGGTGCTCCTTGCTGGGAGATTGACCAAGACAGCAAGAGCAGGCCGAGTGGCCTCGTCGGAAGGCAGCCCGATGACGCCGTCGGGACGGCGGACGGGCGGATCGGAACACCGGAGGACACGTCCGGCAGCCACCCGGAGAGAAAACGGATGGCGAAGGCTGCGGACGGTTACGCGGTGCGGCGAGGCGCACTCGGCGCGGGCCGGGACATAAAACACCCATTTCCAGGGCACACTGGCCCAGAACGAATCAGAACGACCTGGTGAGGCTAACAGGACGCCTTCCAGAGGTGCCACACATTAATTCGACGTGACGCGTTCATCAGTGTGCGAATGTGGTCAGGGAAAGAGCCTGTCCCTTCACGCTTCCCACCGGTCGTGCGACTCTCCGGGGCCGGGTGTGCGCGCGGTCGGACCGGTGCGCCGCCGCCGCGCCCCTCCCGTGCGACCTTGCTATGAACGGTGTGCAGGTACGACGGATTTTTGGGGCTCAGGGCTCAACGGCGGCAGACGGGTGGGGCGTTCACCCCGTGCTTTGATCGGTGCCGAGTTGTACCGCTCCCCCATTTTCGTCGGCACGAAAGGTAAGACCTGCCATGAACCTCGTCCCCCAGGTCGAAACGGCTGAGATCTCCGACGCGGCCCTTGACCAGGTGTCCGGCGGCAACATCGCCATCGGCGCGGCCCTGATAGCGGGCGACGGCCAGTTCGGCGCCGGCCTCCACGCGGAGTCCGGCTGCCTCGGCCTCACCACCGGCGTCGGCGCCTCCGCGACCCACGGCGACGCGCACACGACGGTGGCCTGAGCCGTACGGCCCCGGATCACCGTGTCCGGGGCCGCCTCACGAACGCGGTCCAGACCTCCGGGGCGACGGCGAGGCGAGGGCCGTCGGGGCGCTTGGAGTCGCGGATGTGGATCGTGGCGGGGGTTATCGCGACCTCTACGCAGTCGCTGGGGTTGCTGGTATCGCTGTAACTGCTCTTGAACCAAGCCAGGTCGGCGAGGTGGCGGGATGCGTCCTTATGGCTCATGTCTCCCCCAGAAGTTGTTCGATGAAGGCCACTGACTCCCGGACGGGCAGTGCCTCGGCCCGGATACTGCCATAGCGCAGTTCGAGGATTCGTAGCTGCCTGGGATCCGTGACCGGCCGGGCGCCGAACTCGTCGTCGGCCCGTCCGACCGCCGTGCCGTCGTCGAATTTGAGCACCTGCATCCGTCCACCTCCCGGATGATCACCACGGGACGTCGGCATGACCTGGATCTCCACGTGCCGCAATTGCTCGACCTCCAGCAGGTGTTCGAGCTGTCGCCGTAGAACCATCATGCCTCCCACGGGACGCCTGAGGGTCGCCTCTTCCTGGACGAAGCTGAGTTCAGGGGCGGGGGAACGTTCAAACATCGCCTTCCGGCCCATACGCGCGGCGACGGCGTTCTCCACCTCGTCCTCCGTGAGGGCCGGTCGCCTCCTGCCGAGGAGGGCGCGCGCGTACTCCTCGGTCTGCAACAGCCCGTGGAGGCTGTAGCTGCCGTACGAGAGCGACTCGACGGCCCGCGACTCCAGCTTCGCCAAGTCCCGCACCTGCTTGGGGTACCGGACCTTCTTCACGTCCTCCCAGGTGGCCGCGAGAAGCCCGCCCGCATCGAGCACCTGGTCCGCCTTCTCCAGGTACTCCCGGCGAGGGATCCGCTTCCCGCCCTCGACCTTGTAGACGAGGTCCTCCCCGTAGCCGACGGCGATGCCGAAGTCACCGGCCCGCAGCCCCAGCGCCTCGCGCCGCAGCCTCAGCTGCCGCCCGACCGTGGCCAGGACCGCCACGCCCCACTCGTCGTCCGGGTCGACCTCCCAGCCCGGCTCGTCCGTCTCGCCGTTCACCGACATCCGCACCCCTCCTCGTACGCGTCGTATCGCGACAGGCGACACCGTAGGGACCGTGACCACGCCGTGGTGCCGGGAACGGACTACGCCCACGCCATCGGGTGACACGACGGACGCGGCATGAGCTACTCCCCGTCATCGCGGGGTCCGGACGCGCAAAGCCTCAACGGACCAGTCGAGCACTGGAGCCAGACTCTCCGGGGCCGGCCAGCCGTTGACCACTGCGAGGAGTTGGAGGTACCGCTCCCGGCGGGGGTCGTTCACGCTCTCCAGCCGAGTTGCCAGCCGGCGGCGAAGCTCGACGTCGTCGGGGCGGCCGAGGAGTTGCGCGTAGTGCGCCGTGAACGCCGCGACGATCGGATCGGCCTCGGGCGAGGCAGCGGCAATGCCGGCGGCCATGGCCGGGCCGGCCTGGTGCCCGACGACTGCGGCAATGTCGCGCCGCGGGCCCATCGTGTCGCTTCGGGCCTGCTCAGCAGCCTGCTCCTCGGCCAGCCCCCGCACGACGGCCCGGAAATCCTGGTCCAGGGATATTTCGGCCAACTCCACCCACGCCTGGACCTGCTCTGCGTCCGGATCGTCGGGCAACTCGGGTGTCATCGAGCGCTTGACCCCCGCGAAGGCGGGAGCGGCACCGAGACCGCCGAAGGCGACCTCCAGGAAATCGTCGATCAGACGTCGGCGTTCGTCCTTGGAGAGCTGGGCCAGCCGGTGCATGAGTTCCGTCTCCTCAGGTGTGGACCCGCGCTCGGCCACCGCCGTCAGCACCGCGCGGCGCAGGCGCAGGACGCGGATCTGCACTGCCAGTGCCTCGGCGTGCGCCGCGGCGACCTCGGGAAGCGAGAGCTCGCGGTCCACGACCCCGCGGATCGTGGGAAGGTCCAGTCCCAGCTCGCGCAGGGTCCGCACGAGGTCCAGGCGTGCGACGGCGTCGATGCTGTAGAGGCGGTAGCCGGCCGGGCTGCGGTCCGTCGGCGCCACGATTCCGCGATCGGAGTAGAACCGAACGGTCTTGACCGTGAGACCGGTCCGCCGAGCGAGTTCGCCGATCGAGTAGAGCGTGTCGCCGTCCATGCCCCCACCTTCGCGTCTCCCCCTACTGGAGACTCAAGTGTCCAGGCGGGACGGAGGCGGAAACGAGGCGCGCTCGGACCTGCGGGCGGCCCTCACCCCCGCACCCGCTCAACACCCTCCGGCATGTGTGCCGCCACCACGCGCTCGCGGGCCGTGGCCGTCACGGCCGCCCGCCGGTCCACCGCCCAGGCCGCCCCCGCGACCCCCAGCCCGAGCACCGCCAGCGCCGCGCCCGCCAGGGCCGGGGACGTGACGCCGAAGCCCGCCGCGAGGGCCAGGCCGCCGATCCAGGCGCCGCCGGCGTTCGCGAGGTTGAAGGCGGCCTGGTTGGCCGAGGAGGCGAGGGACGGGGCCGCGGTGGCCTTCTCCATCACCATCAGCTGGAGGGGGGAGCCGGTGACGAAGGCGGCCATGCCGAGCAGGGCCACCGACACGGCCGCCGTGACCGGCGTGCGCATCAGGACGGGGAAGAGGGCGAGGACCACGACCAGCGAGGCGAGGCCGCCGAAGAGGGTGCCGCGCAGGGAGTGGTCGGCCAGGCGGCCGCCGAGCAGGTTGCCCGCGGTGGCGCCGACACCGAAGAGGGCCAGCAGCAGCGTCACGCTCGCGTCCGCGAAGCCGGCGGCGTCCGTCAGCATCGGCGTGATGTAGCTGTACGCCGCGAAGAGCGCGCCGAAGCCCGCGACCGTGGTGCCGAGCGCCAGCCAGACCGGCAGGGAGCGCAGGGCGGCCAGTTCGCCGCGCAGGCCCGTGGTGGGGGCGGGGGCGTTCTCGCGCGGGATCAGGACGGCCAGGGCCGCTATCGCCGCCACGCCGATCGCGCTCACGCCGAGGAAGGTGGCCCGCCAGCCGAGCGCCTGGCCCATGGCGGTGGCCGCCGGCACGCCGACGATGTTCGCGACGGTGAGGCCCAGGAACATGAGAGAGACGGAGCGGGCCTTGCGTTCGGGGGCCACCATGCCGGTGGCGACGACCGCGCCGACGCCGAAGAAGGCACCGTGCGGCAGGCCGCTGACGAAGCGGGCGGCGAGCAGGGAGATCTCACCGGGTGCCACGGCCGACAGGGCGTTGCCCAGCACGAAGAGCGCCATCAGGGCGATGAGGACGGAGCGGCGGGACATCCGCGTGGTCGCCGCCGCCAGCAGCGGGGCGCCGATGACGACGCCCAGCGCGTAGGCCGACACGAGGTGGCCCGCGGTGGGGATGGAGATGTTCAGGTCGTCCGCGACGTCGGGCAGCAGGCCCATCATCACGAACTCGGTGGTACCGATGCCGAAGGCGCCCACGGCAAGGGCGAGCAGGGCCAGGGGCATAAGGGGGCGTGCCTTTCGAGAGCGGAGTGCGTAAGGGAGGGACGACTGTATGTTCCCCTACGGAACAAAGGCTCTCAGGGCAGGTATTCCACGGGCGAACTTCAGGAGGCCGTTGTGTCGACCTTCACACGCGCGGCGATCGGCAGGTGGTCGCTGCCCGTCGACGGGAGGGTCCAGCTCGTCATCGGCTCGACCCCGTCGACCAGGATCTGGTCGATGCGGGCCATCGGGAAGGACGCCGGCCAGCTGAAGCCGAAGCCGCTGCCGACGGCGCCCTGCGGGGAGCGCATCTGCGAGGTGATCGCGGTGAGCGAGCGGTCGTTCATGGTGCCGTTGAGGTCGCCGAGGAGGATCTTGCGGGGCAGCTTCTCGTCGGCGATGGCCTCGCCGAGGGCGTCGGCGCTCTTGTCCCGCTGCCGGGCGGTGAACCCCGCCTCCAGCTTCACCCGGACGGAGGGCAGGTGGGCGACGTACACCGCGAGCGGCCCGGACGGGGTGGTGACGGTGGCGCGCATCGCGCGCTTCCAGCCCAGCTGGATGTCCACCGCCCGCACGTCGGCGACCGGGTACTTGCTCCACAGCCCCACGGTGCCGACGACGGCGTGGTGGGGGTACTTCGACTCCAGCGCCTTCTCGTACGTCGGTACGGCGGACGCCTTCAGCTCCTCCAGGGCCAGCACGTCGGCGCCCGCCGCGGACACGGCGCGGGCAGTGCCGGCCGGGTCGGCGTTGTCGGCGTTCACGTTGTGCGTGGCCACCGTGAGATCGCCGCCGGTGCCGGTCTTGTCGAAGAGCAGGCCGCCGAAGAGGTTCAGCCACACGCTCACCGGCACCACCAGCGCGATCAGCGCCGTCGCCGACTTGCGGACCACGGCGATCACCAGCAGGACCGGAATCAGGAGGCCGAACCACGGCAGGAAGGTTTCGGTGAGGCTGCCGAGGTTTCCGATGGCGTTCGGGATGTGCGAGTGGGCCGCCATGACCGCGGAGAGCAGGAGCGCGACCGCGGCCGTGACCAGGCCCCGGGTCCAGATCCGCCGGTCGCCGCGCCAGCCGGTGACCACCCGGCCGACCAGGCGCCGAAGCCGGTTCCCCCGGTGCTCGGGATCCGAGCCGCCGTTGTCCGTCTCCGTCATGTACGCCTGCTGCGCCATACCGTCGCCTCACTGCCCGCCGTGCTCACCGTCGCCCCCGTGACTCAGCACCATAGGGGATGATCGGTTCCGATCCTGCCGTCCTTCGACGGCCGTACGGGCACTGGGACGAACGAGTCGCCGCGAGGAGTTCCACATCGCTGCGGGCCGGGTCGCTCTGTGACAGAACGGGCACATTTCACCCCGTGAGCCGATCGGTGGCACGTGACGAGGGTCCCCTAGCCGGAGGGACTGCGGAGGTGCCACCATGGAGGGGATCCGGGGACGCCGTCAGGGCGCCTCGAGATGACATGAAGGAGCCGTTGCCATGACGCAGCTTTCGGCTGCCCCGACGCCGCAGCGCACCCCCGGGGACGGGAGCAGGGCGCTGTACGGGGGCAAGATCAACCGTCGCATCACCGTCCGGGACATCACCGCCGCCAAGGAGCGCGGCGAGAAGTGGCCCATGCTCACCGCGTACGACGCGATGACCGCGTCCGTCTTCGACGAGTCCGGCATCCCGGTGATGCTCGTCGGCGACTCCGCGGGCAACTGCCACCTCGGGTACGAGTCGACCGTGCCCGTCACCCTGGACGAGATGACGATGCTCTCGGCCGCCGTCGTACGGGGCACCAGCCGCGCCCTGATCGTCGGCGACCTGCCCTTCGGCTCCTACCAGGAGGGCCCGGTGCAGGCGCTGCGCTCGGCGACCCGCCTGGTCAAGGAGGCCGGGGTCGGCGCGGTCAAGCTGGAGGGCGGCGAGCGGTCGCACGAGCAGATCCGGCTGCTCGTCGAGTCCGGCATCCCCGTGATGGCCCACATCGGCCTCACCCCGCAGTCCGTGAACGCCATGGGCTACCGGGTGCAGGGCCGCGGCGAGGAGGCGGCCCAGCAGCTGCTGCGCGACGCCAAGGCCGTGCAGGACGCGGGCGCCTTCGCGGTCGTCCTGGAGCTGGTGCCGGCCGAGCTGGCCGCCGAGGTGACCCGGACGCTGCACATCCCGACCGTCGGCATCGGCGCGGGCGTCGAGACCGACGCCCAGGTGCTGGTGTGGACCGACATGCTCGGGCTGACCGGCGGCCGGATGCCGAAGTTCGTCAAGCAGTACGCCGACCTGCGCCAGGTCCTCGGCGACGCGGCGAAGGCGTACGCCGAGGACGTCGTCGGCGGCACCTTCCCGCAGGACGAGCACTCCGTCCACTGACAAGCCACCGCGGTACGACACCGGCCCCGCCGATCTTCCCCCGTCGGCGGGGCCGGTGGTTTCGCGGCGCCGTCGGCGGGATGCCGGGGGTGTCGGACGTCTGTCGGTGGCTGTCGGCGCTCTGTCGGCGGTTTGTCGGTGGGGGCTGACAACGTCGTCGGCATGAAGCGAATCGACGACAACCCCTCGGCCGCGGACGCCGCGGTCACCGTACGGGGGCTGGTCAAGCACTACGGCGAGACCAAGGCGCTGGACGGTGTCGACCTGGACGTGCGCGAGGGCACCGTGATGGGTGTGCTCGGACCGAACGGCGCCGGCAAGACCACCCTCGTCCGCATCCTGTCCACCCTCCTCGCACCCGACTCCGGCCAGGCGCACGTCGCCGGCTACGACGTCGTACGGCAGCCCCGGCAGCTGCGGAGGGTCATTGGTCTCACCGGGCAGTACGCGTCCGTGGACGAGAAGCTCCCCGGCTGGGAGAACCTGTACATGATCGGCCGGCTCCTGGACCTGCCGCGCAAGGAGTCGCGTGCCCGGGCCGACGAACTGCTGGAGCGGTTCTCGCTCACCGACGCCGGCAAGCGGCCCGCGGCCACCTACTCCGGCGGCATGCGGCGCCGCCTCGACCTGGCGGCGTCCATGATCGGGCGCCCGAAGGTCCTCTTCCTCGACGAGCCCACCACCGGCCTGGACCCCCGCACCCGCAACGAGGTGTGGGACGAGGTCAAGCGGATGGTCGGCGACGGCGTCACCGTGCTGCTCACCACCCAGTACATGGAGGAGGCCGAGCAGCTCGCCTCCGAGCTGACCGTCGTCGACCGCGGCCAGGTCATCGCGAACGGCGGCATCGAGGAGCTGAAGGCCAAGGTCGGCGGCCGCACCCTGCGCGTCCGCCCGGCCGACCCGCTGCAACTGCGCCCGCTCGCCGCCTTCCTGGACGAGCTGGGCATCACCGGGCTGGCCAGCAGCACGGTCGACACGCAGCGCGGCGACGTCCTGGTGCCGATCCTGAGCGACGAGCAGCTGACCGCCGTGGTCGGCGCGGTCACCGCGCGTGGCATCACCATCGGCTCCATCACCACCGAACTGCCCAGCCTGGACGAGGTCTTCCTGTCCCTCACCGGCCACCGCGCCAGTGCTCCGCAGGACCCCGCGCCCACCGACGCCCGCGAGGAGGTCGCCGTATGAGCGCCGCCACCACCACTCCCACGGACGACGCCCGCATCTCGCTGCGCGGCCACGCCCGTCACACCAGCGCCCTGGTCCGCCGCAACCTGCTCTGGATCCGGCAGGACCCGGAGTCGATGTTCGACGCGCTGCTGATGCCGGTCGTCTTCACCCTGCTGTTCGTGTACGTCTTCGGCGGGTCGATCGGCCAGGCCCTGGGCGGCGGGCAGGACGGCTACGTGCAGTACGTGATCCCCGGCATGATCGCGATGATGAGCATGACGCTGTCCCAGGGCGTCGGCACCGGGTTCAGCCAGGACTTCAACTCCGGTGTCATGGACCGCTTCCGGTCGCTGCCGATCGGGCGCGGCTCGGTGCTCTTCGCGAAGATCGCGGTGGAGATGGTGCGGATGCTCTTCGCCACCGCCGTGCTGATGATCGTCGCCGTGCTGGTCGGCTTCGACATCAACCACTGGGTCGGGCTGTTCGCGGCCGTGGGGCTGTCCGCGGTGTTCGCCTCGTCGATCATGTGGGTGTTCCTCACCCTCGGGGTGATCCTCAAGAACGCGCAGTCCGTGCAGGCGATGGGCTTCCTCGTGCTGTTCCCGCTCCAGTTCGGTTCCTCGATCTTCGCGCCGCCGCAGTCGATGCCGGGCTGGCTCCAGGCCTTCACCGACTACAACCCGCTGTCCACGCTCGCCGACGCGGCGCGCGGCCTCATGGTGGGCGGTCCGGTCGCGCACGACCTGTGGATCACGCTCGGCTGGTCGGTGGCGATCACGGCGGTGATGGCACCGGTCGCCATCCACAAGTTCCGCACGAAGAGCTGAGTCACGTACGCGTCGTACGCGTCATACGAGGGCGACGGCCTCCCCGGGGGAGAGGCGGCCGCCCTCGGCGTACGCGGCGTCGTACGCCTCGGCGCCGAGCACCGAGCGCACCCGCTCGACGGCCCGGACGCGCGCGTCCCGCTCCATGCCGGACGAGACGTGGCCGGGCGGCAGCATCGCCTCGGCGGCGCCCATGCAGCGTGCGCCGTCCGCGGCCCGGCGCCCGCCGTCCACGCGGGCCATCGCCATCGCGGCGATGGTCAGGTAGGCGGACCGCATGTGCGGGGCGATGGCCGCGGACAGCGGGTCGTCGGCCCGCTCCAGGGACAGGCGGACCTTGGTCAGGCACTCCTCGTGCCGGTCCTCCAGCGTGGCGAGCCATGCCTCAGCGGCGAGGATGAAGGCGTCGAAGACCACGAAGTGCGCGATGGTGAACTCCTCGCGCAGCAGACGCAGTTGCTCACTCGCCTCGACGGTGCGGCCGGTCATGCCGAGGTGGCCGGCGAGGAAGAGCCGGGCGGCGGGCATCGCGCCGTTGTGACCGGCGCCGCGGTTCCGCTCGATCACGTCGCGCAGGATGCGCTCGCCCTCCTCCTCGTCGCCCGCCTCCAGCAGCACGCTGCCGAGGCGGGCGTCGAGGACGTCCACCTGGGCGTGCGCGCCGAGCCGCTCGGCGTGTTCGGCGGCGGTGCGGTAGTCGGCGGCGGCGAGCGCGTACTCGCCGGTGCGTTCGCGGGCCTCCGCCCGCCCGGAGAGGGCCTCGGCCATGCCCCAGGCGTCGCCGAGGCGGCCGTAGATCTCCAGCGACTCGTCGGCGTCGCGGGCGGCGTCGCCCGCCCAGTCGGTGCGGTTGGCCAGCATGTTGGCGCGCATCTGGAGGGCGCCGGCCAGCTCCCACTCGTAGCCCGGGGTCTCGCGGCAGGTCCGCACGGTGGCGTCCTGGATCTCGCGCAGCCGCTCGACGTCGCCGGCGAGCAGCACGGCGAAGAACCAGAGCACCCCGGGGCTGCGGCAGGTCTGCGGCATGCCCGGCTCGTACGTCGCCGCGATGACCCGCAGCTTGCTCTGGGCCGCGGGCCGCTGCCAGGCGTCCAGTTCCGTGTCCATGCAGGCCAGGTGGGCCAGGTGGATGCCGCGCCGGGCCTCGGCGAGGATCTCGCCGGTCATCGGGGGCGGGGCGGCGGTACAGCGCTCCCACACCGGCAGAGCGGGGCGGACCGGTTCGGCGAAGGGGTCGGGGCCGAGGGCCATGATCTCGACGAACCAGTTCCGGGCCTCCACCCGCAGGTCGCGCATCTGCCAGTACCAGCCCAGGGACAGGGCGAGGGACAGCGCCTCCTGCTCGTCGCGCTCCACGATGGCGTGGCGCAGGGCGGTGCGCACGTTCTCGTACTCGCGCTCCAGCCGCTCGATGGCGGCGAGCTGCTGCGGGCCGCGCAGCAACGGGTCGGTGGTGCGGGCGAATTCGCGGTAGTGCGTCAGGTGGGCGCGTTCGGCGGCGGCCCGGCCGCCGGTCTCGTCGAGGCGTTCGCCCGCGTACTCGGCAACGGTCTCCAGGAGCCGGTAGCGCATGCCCTCGCCGGTCTGCCGGTCGGTCACGGGCGCGGCGACGACGAGGGACTTGTCGACGAGGGAGCCGAGGGCGTCCAGGGCGGCGGGCCCGCACACGGCCTCGGCGGCGGCGAGGTCGCAGCCGCCGGCGAAGACGGAGAGCCGGCCCAGCACCTCCCGCTCGTCGGCGTCCAGCAGGTCCCAGGACCAGTCGACCACCGCGCGCAGCGTCTGCTGGCGGGGCAGGACGGTGCGGCTGCCGGAGGTGAGCAGGCGGAAGCGGTCGTCCAGGCGGTCGGCGATCTGACGCGGGGTGAGCATGCGCAGCCGGGCGGCGGCCAGTTCGATGGCCAGCGGCAGGCCGTCGAGGCGGCGGCAGATCTCGGCGCAGGCGGCGGCGGTGTCCTCGTCGGCGTCGGGGCGGAAGCCGGGGCGGGCGGCCGCGCCGCGGTCGGCGAGCAGCCGGAGCGCGGCGGGTTCGGGCAGCGGCTCCACCGGGCGCAGGGACTCCCCCGGTACGCCGAGGGGTTCGCGGCTGGTGGCGAGGACGGTCAGGCGGGGGCAGCGGGCGAGCAGTTCCTCGGTGAGGCGGGCGGCGGCCTCGACGACGTGCTCGCAGTTGTCGAGGACGATCAGCATGCGGCGCCGGCCGCAGTGCTCCACGAGGCGCTCGACGGCGGTGGCCCGCCGGTCGGCGCCGACCGCCCGCATCTCCTCGGCACCCGCTCCGTACAGCACGGTCTCGCGGGCGCCGAGGGCGGTCAGCACGGCCTCGGGTACGGCGTCGGGGTCGTCGACGGGGGCCAGTTCGGCGAGCCACACGCCGTCCGGTGCGGTGTCCCCGGCGCCCTCGGCGGCCTCCTGCGACAGGCGGGTCTTTCCGGCGCCGCCGGGCCCGAGGAGGGTGACGAGACGCGTGGTCGCCAGGTCGGCGCGCAGGCACTCCAGGTCGGCGTCCCGGCCGACGAAGGAGGTGAGCCGGGCACGGAGGTTGCCCCGGGGGCGGGCGGCCGCCTCGCGGGGTGACTCGGCGGGCGCGGGCCGGTCACCGGACGCGGGCCGGTCGCCGGGTGCGGTGGGCGTCGCCCGTTGCCCGGGCGCGAGCAGTTCCGCGTGCAGGGCCCGCAGCTCGGGCCCCGGGTCGGTGCCGAGCCGGTCCGCGAGCAGGTGCCGTACGGCCTCGTAGGCGGCCAGTGCCTCGGCGGTGCGGCCGGTGTCACGCAGGGCGCGCAGCCGCAGCGCCTGGAGGGACTCGTCCAGGGGGTGGCCGTCGCACAGCGCCGTCAGCTCGGGCAGGGAGCGCTCGGCCGCCCCCAGGTCGAGGGCGGCGGTGTGCCGGGCGCGCAGGGCGTCCAGGTGCCTGGTCTCCCAGCGGGCCGCGTCGGCGGTGCGGTCGGGCAGGTCGGCGAGGGCGGGGCCGCGCCACAGGGCGAGGGCGTCGTCGAGCACGACGGCCGCCTTCGCGGGGTCGCCGTCGGCGAGGGCGCGGCCGCCCTCTCCGACCAGCCGGTCGAAGCGGTGCAGGTCGACGTCGTCCGGGGCGGCGGTGAGCCGGTACCCGCCGTCGGCCGAGGCGACCGCGTCCGCGCCGAGCGCCCGGCGCAGCCGCCCGACCAGTGCCTGGAGGGCTCCCTGCGCGTCGGCGGGCGGATCCCCGTCCCACACCTCCTCCACCAGCAGCCCCACGGGCACGGCGCGGCCCGACCTGAGCGCGAGCACGGTCAGCAGCGCACGCAGCCGTGCCCCGCCGAGCGGGACGGCCGTGCCGTCGGGACGGAAAACCTGTGTGGTGCCGAGGATGCGATAGCGCACGGCCCCATTGTCCCTGGTGCGGTCGGAGCCGGTCACGGGGTTTTGGCGGCACGGCGGGGCGCTCTCCCGGAACCGCCCGGCACCCGCGGGACGTTTTGCCGGTGGGCCCGGTACGGTCGGGCAGTCCCGCAGGTCTTACGTGTGTTCGAGCACCAGGGAGTTCCATGACCACCGCCACCGCCCGCCCCAGTGACCGGCGGGTCAGTCCCGTCTTCCTCGGGATCGTCGCCGTCGCCGCGGTCACCGGGTGGGCCACCTGGAGTGGGTTCGCAGAGCAGCCGGGGCTGGCCCTCTTCCTGTTCGTGACGGCGGCGTGGGTCGTCTCGCTGTGCCTGCACGAGTACGCGCACGCCCGCACCGCGCTGCACAGCGGGGACATCTCGGTCGGCGCGAAGGGCTATCTCACGCTGAATCCGGTCAAATACACCCATGCTCTGCTGAGCATCGTGCTGCCGGTGCTGTTCGTGATCATGGGCGGGATCGGGCTACCCGGCGGTGCCGTCTTCATCGAGCGCGGGCGGATCCGGGGGCGGTGGCGGCACAGTCTGATCTCGGCCGCGGGTCCGCTGACGAACGTCCTGTTCGCCGTGGTGTGCACGGCGCCGTTCTGGCTGGACGCGCTGGACGGCGTGCCGCGCGACTTCCGGCTGGCGCTGGCCTTCCTCGCGCTGCTCCAGGTGACGGCGGCGATCCTGAACTTCCTGCCGGTGCCGGGTCTGGACGGCTACGGGGTGATCGAGCCCTGGCTGTCGTACAACGTGCGGCGGCAGGTGGAGCCGCTCGCGCCGTTCGGGCTGCTGATCGTGTTCGCGCTGCTGTGGATCCCGGCCGTCAACGGGGTGTTCTTCGACGCGATCGACGCGATTCTGCGCGGGCTGGGGATCGGCGAGGTCGACACGTACTGCGGCTTCGAGCTGTACCGGTTCTGGCAGACCGACGAGCTGTGCACGGTCGCCGGGTGACGGCGCTCAGCCCGTGACGGACTCGCGCCGGGTGTCCCGGCCGCGCTTGACGTAGTACCAGCACATGTTGGACGACAGCCCCGACAGCAGCACCCACACGACGCCGATCAGCACGCTGCCCTGCACGAAGGAGACGACGGCGGCGGTCACCGCGAGGACGCAGACGACCAGGGCGTAGAGGGCGAGGCGGGGCATGGGGCTGGCTCCTGTCGGGGGACACGTGCGGGTGACGCGGGTACCGCGGCACCCCACCAGTGTCCCCCATCGGCTCACACGTCCGTGACGCGGAGCCCGGCGTGTGCCTTGTAGCGGCGGTTGACGGAGATGAGGTTGGCGACCAGCGACTCGACCTGGTGGGCGTTGCGCAGCCGTCCGGCGAAGATGCCGCGCATGCCGGGGATGCGTGCGGCGAGTGCCTGCACCCGCTCCACGTCGGCGCGCTCCTCGCCGAGCACCATCACGTCGGTGTCGATCTCGTCGATCTCCGGGTCCTGGAGGAGGACCGCCGAAAGGTGGTGGAAGGCGGCGGTGACCCTGCTGTCCGGCAGCAGGGCGGCGGCCTGCTCGGCGGCGCTGCCCTCCTCGGGCTTGAGCGCGTAGGCGCCCTTCTTGTCGAAGCCGAGCGGGTTGACGCAGTCGACGACGAGCTTGCCGGCCAGTTCCGCGCGCAGGGATTCGAGGGTCTTGCCGTGGCCCTCCCAGGGCACCGCGACGATCACGATGTCGCTGCGGCGGGCGGTCTCGGCGTTGTCGGCGCCCTCGACGCCGTGCCCGAGTTCCGCGGCGGCGGCCTCCGCGCGTTCGGCGGCGCGCGAGCCGATGATCACCTTCTGGCCGGCCCTGGCGAGGCGGTACGCGAGGCCCTTGCCCTGCGGGCCGGTGCCGCCGAGCACGCCCACGACCAGCCCGGAGACGTCGGGCAGGTCCCAGGGGTCCTTGGCGGGGGCCTTCTGTGCGGCACTGTCGGTAGAGGTCATGGGCCGACCCTACGTCCGCCCCGGTCACGACGGTCGTACGGGTCTCGGCGCCGGCGGCGGGCCCTTTCCGGTATCCCCGGGTCGGGCGAATCCGGGGCGAACGCCGGACCGGGCGGGCGGGGTTGCGGCAGGATGCGGCCGCATGGACGCCGTACGGGTCGCGCTGCTGCGGGAAGTGCTCGCCGGGACCGAGTGGCTGGGGGCCACCCGGAGGTTCGCGGGGGCGCTGCGGGGGTCGGTGGTCCCGCACGGGGGCGGGCTGCTGCTCGTGGGCACCGCCGAGCACGAGCCCTGGCACCTGGCGGCGCACCTGGTGGACGAGGCCGCCTGGTCGGGGACGCCGGAACTGGCGCCCACGCTGGTGCGGCACGACGCGCGTCCCACGGACCCGGCGCATCTGGCGGTGGGCCTCGGGCGGCTGGCGGCGGCCCGGCGCGGGGAGACGCTGCTCGTGGTGACGCCCGCCGATCCGGGCGCTCCGCTGCTGGAACGGGTGCACGACGCCCGCCGGGCCGGTGCGACGGTGCTGTCGCTGGGCACCGACCGCGGCCCGGGCGAGCGGGAGCTGACGGCGATGGCGCACGAGGCGCTGACCGTGCCGGACGGCGCCGAGCTGGACCTGGACACGGTGCAGCACCTGGTCAGCGCGGCGGCCGGCGAGAACGCGGTGCCGCCGCCGCGGGGCCGCCGCCGCTTCCGCGACCGCCTGTCCCGCCTGGCCGACCACCTGACGGCCCCGCCTCCGTCCGGCTGGTGACGGCCGGTCCGGCGTCCCGGGAAAACCGGTTGCCGTGGTTCTCCGCCCGGCCCGACGATGGCTCCTCGTGACCGAAGCCTCCCCCGTTTCCGCCGACGTGCCCGTCGGCCTGCGTGCCCTGCTGCCCGACCTCTCTCCCTGGCGGGCCTCCCGGGACTTCCGGCGGCTCTGGGTCGCCGGGCTGATCACGACCTTCGGGAGCTTCCTGACCTTCGTCGCGCTGCCGGTGCAGATCAAGGAGCTGACCGGGTCCGCGGCGGCCGTGGGTGCGATCGGCGCCGTGGAGCTGGTGCCGCTGGTGGTGTTCGGGCTCTACGGCGGCGCGCTGGCCGACGCCTGGGACAAGCGGAAGCTGATCGTATGGACGGAGGCCGGTCAGGGCGTGCTGTGCGCCGCGCTGCTGGTCAACTCGCTGATGCCGAGCCCCGCCGTGTGGCCGCTCTACGTGATCGCCGCGCTCACCTCGGCGCTCGGGGCGGTCCAGCGCCCCGCCCTGGACGCGCTGATCCCGCGGATCGTCGCCCATGAGCACCTGCCGGCCGCCGCCTCGCTGAACGCGCTGCGCTGGCAGGTCGGCGGGATCGCCGGGCCGGCGCTGGCCGGTGTGGTGGTGGCGTACGCCGGCCTCGGCTGGGCGTACGCGGTGGACCTGGTCACCTTCCTCGCCTCGGTGGCCCTGGTGGTGGGTCTCGCCTCCGCACCCGCCTCGCACGAGGCGGCGAAGCCGTCGTGGGCGGCGATCGCCGAGGGCGCCCGGTACGCGTGGAGCCGCAAGGAGCTGCTGGGCACGTACGCGGTCGACCTGGCGGCGATGTTCCTGGCGATGCCGCTCGCGGTGCTGCCGTTCCTGGCGGACGAGCTGGACGCCGAGTGGTCGCTGGGCCTGATGTACGCGGCGATCCCGGCGGGGTCGCTGCTGGTGAGCGTGAGCAGCGGGTGGACGTCGCGGGTGCACCGGCACGGGCGGATGGTGGTGCTGGCGGCGGCCGGGTGGGGTGTGGCGATCGCCGCCGCGGGGATCGCCGGGAACGTGTGGCTGGTGCTGCTGTGCTTCGTCCTGGCCGGCGCCTGCGACATGGTCAGCGGCGTCTTCCGCAGCGCGATGTGGAACCAGACCATCCCGGACGAGTTGCGCGGGCGCCTCGCGGGCATCGAGCTGCTGTCGTACTCGGTGGGCCCGCAGCTGGGCCAGGTCCGGGCGGGCGGCACGGCCGCGCTCGCGGGGGTGCGGGCGTCGGTGTGGTCGGGCGGGCTGCTGTGCGCGGGAGCGGTGGGGCTGCTGGCGCTGTGTCTGCCGACGATGATGACGTACGACGTGCGGACCAACGAGCACGCGGTGCGGCTGCGTGCGAAGCGCGCGGCCGCCCGCACGCCGGACGCCTGATCAGGCCCCGTGCCGAGGCCCGGTCAGGCGTCCGGTCACTCGTCGTCGGGACGGCCCGCGGGGGCGTCGTGCCACTTGGGGTCGTTCTCCCATTCGAGGTTGCGCTCGCGGGCGGTCTGCATCGCGTGCTCGGCCTCGGTGCGGGAGGCGTACGGCCCGAATCGGTTCTTCGCCGGGCAGTCCGGGCCCTCCTCGACCTTCTTGTGCTCCAGGCAGTAGTACCACTCGCCCGGCTTGCCGACCGTGCGCTTCTTGAACAGGGCCATGACCAGCTCCTCTCGCCACCGACATGTTCCCCCATGCCCGCTGGTTAGACTCCTTCGCATGTCTGGCCAGTCGCTGCTCGTACCAGGGGAGCTGTCTCCCACCCGTTCCGTGCCCGGAAACATCCGGCGGCCCGAGTACGTCGGGAAGCCCGCACCCACGCCGTACACCGGTCCGGAGGTGCAGACGCCCGAGACCGTCGAGGCGATGCGCGTGGCCGGGCGGATCGCGGCGCGGGCGATGGAGGAGGCCGCGAAGCTCATCGCGCCCGGTGTGACGACGGACGAGCTGGACCGGGTGGCGCACGCCTACATGTGCGACCACGGCGCCTACCCGTCGACGCTCGGTTACCGCGGTTTCCCCAAGTCGCTGTGCAGCTCGGTCAACGAGGTCATCTGCCACGGCATCCCGGACTCCACGGTGCTGCGCGACGGCGACATCGTGAACCTCGACGTGACGGCGTACATCGGCGGTGTGCACGGTGACAACAACGCGACGTACCTGGTCGGCGAGGTGGACGAGGAGAGCCGGCTGCTGGTCGAGCGGACCCGGGAAGCGCTGGCCCGCGCGATCAAGGCGGTCCGGCCGGGACGGCAGATCAACATCATCGGCCGGGTCATCGAGTCGTACGCCAAGCGGTTCGGGTACGGGGTGGTGCGGGACTTCACCGGGCACGGCATCAACACGTCGTTCCACTCGGGGCTCATCGTCCCGCACTACGACAGCCCGCACGCGACGACCGTCATCCAGCCCGGGATGACCTTCACCATCGAGCCGATGCTGACGCTCGGGACGCACGAGTACGACATGTGGGACGACGGCTGGACGGTCGTGACGAAGGACCGCCGGCGGACGGCCCAGTTCGAGCACACGCTGGTGGTGACCGACTCGGGGGCGGAGATCCTCACCCTCCCGTAGTCCCCACCGCGCCCGGTGAAGGCCCGCACTCTTCGATGTGCGGGCCTTCACGTGTCTGGGTAGGCTTTTGCCGACAGACCGTCGGAAAGACTCTTGACTTAGGTAAGCCTAACCATAGAAAATCGGCCCATGGACTCCTTCTCGACCCTCATCCGCACGGCGTCGCACGAGCAGCACGTGGAGGCCGAGACCTCCACGTTCATGAGCGACCTGCTCGGCGGCCGGCTCGGCGTCGACGCGTACGCGCGCTACACCGAGCAGCTGTGGTTCGTCTACGAAGCCCTGGAGAGCGCCGCCGACCGCCTCGCGGCGGACCCGGTGGCGGGTCCGTTCATCCGTCCGCAGCTGCTGCGGCTGGCCTCGCTGGAGCGGGACCTGGCCCATCTGCGCGGTCCCGGCTGGCGTGCGGGGCTGACCGCCCTGCCCGCGACGGAGGAGTACGCCGCCCGGGTGCGCGAGTGCGCCGAGGAGTGGCCCGCGGGATACGTCGCCCACCACTACACGCGCTACCTCGGCGACCTGTCCGGCGGTCAGATCATCCGCGACAAGGCGGAGCGGACGTGGGGCTTCGCCCGCAAGGGCGACGGAGTCCGCTTCTACGTCTTCGAGGAGATCGGCAACCCGGCCGCCTTCAAGCGGGAGTACCGCGAACTGCTCGACGGCATCCGCGCGGACGACCTGGAGAAGCAGCGGGTGGTGGCCGAGTGCAAGCGCGCCTTCGCCCTGAACACGGGGGTCTTCCGGGCGCTGGGCGAGGAGTTCCCGCTGTCGGCCTGATCCGGCCCGGACACCGGCGTACGACGACGGTCCCCTCCCGGCTCGGGCCGGGAGGGGGCCGTCGCGGTCACCGCTCCAGACGCACCCGCCCGCCGATCTCGACCCAGCCCTCCGGCTGCGGGGCGGTGAGGATCTGCGAGCCGGCGCCCTGCGTGATGTTGAGCGCGCGGCCCAGCCGCCCCGTCAGCAGCAGCGCCGCCGCACCGGTCGCCTCGTCCTCGTCGATGCCGTCGCCCCGGCCCGGGAAGGCACGGGCCCGCACCCGCCCCGCCGCCTCGTCCTCCCACGCCCAGGCATACACCCACTCCCCCGGCGGCGGCACCGGCAGCTCGTCCACCTCGGCGGCGGTGGCGTACTGGCGCAGGGTGCGCGGCGGGGCCCACTCGGGGCGGGCCTCGATCCAGCTGAACTCCCCGTCCAGCCGGGCGCCCACCACCCCGGCCGGGGTGACGAGTTCGGGCACGTCGAGCAGCCAGGCCGTGCCGACGCAGGGGTGTCCGGCGAAGGGCAGGCGCAGGGTGGGCGTGTAGATGTCGACGACGCCGCGCTCCGGGTCGTCGACGAACACCGTCTCGCTGAAGCCGAGTTTCGCGGCCAGCTCCTGCCGCTGCCCCGGCTCGGGCACCACGGAGCCCTCCCGGACGACGCCCAGCTCGTTGCCGTATCCGCCGTTCGGCGCGCAGAAGACGCGCAGTACGTCGTAGTCAGTCACCGAAGCATTCAAGCATCGTCCGGAGGGCCGGGGCGGCACGAGTCCGCCCCGGCCCGCGTCGGTCTACTGCTGGGTCCGGCGCCTGCGGGTCGCGTAGACCGCGCCCGCGCCGATCGCGACCGCGACGCCCGCCGCACCGGCCAGGGCCGGGCCCGGGATGTCGGAGCCGGTGGTGGCGAGGCTGCCGCCGCCGGTCGAGCCGCCCGTCGTCGTGCCGGTGCCGCCGATGGTGGAGGCGGTCCCTCCGGTGCTCCCGCCGGCCGAGCCGCCGGTGCCGCCCGTGCCGCCGGTCGTGCCCGAGGAGCCGCCGTCCGGGAGCTGGGCGCCGTCGCTCAGCGCCACCGACAGGTCGACGGTGTCCAGGGCGGTTCCGGCCGGGTAGAAGTCGCCGAAGGCCTTCGCGCCGGCCGCGGTGAGGGTGGCGGCGACGTCGTCGGCCGTGATGACGTCCTTCTCGGTGGTGAGGTCGGCGGACTTGGCCTTCAGGTCGGCCAGCACCACGCCCTTGGTGAGCGTGCCGAGGCTGTTCACGTCGGCGCTCAGCTTGCCGCTGCCGCCGTCGAGGGTGGCCTTGAGGTTGCTCAGGGTCAGATCGAGGCCGTACGTGCCGCCCGACTCGTGGCCCTTGAAGTTCACGGCGCCCTTGAAGGCGGCGGTGAGCTTGCCGGCGTCGGTGTCGTAGGTGCCGGTGGCGTCCTTGAAGGTGAAGGCGCCGTTGCCGGCCGCCTGGGTGGCGCCGCCGGAGACGGTGACCCTGCCCTTTGCTATGGGGCCGACGACATAGGCGCGGAAGGTCTGCTTCACGCCCCAGCCGAGGGTGCCGTCGGCGACCTCGCCCTTGGTGGCGGCCTCGGTGGCGGAGGCGGACGGACTCGACTCCGTGGTCTTCGTCGACGTCGGGGCGGGTGACTCGGTCTCGGGCCGCTCGGTGGGGGAGGTCTGCGAGGCGGACGGGGACGGTTCCTGCGTCTGCGACGGGGAGGGCGACGGCGAGGCGGGCGGCGTGCTCGGCGGCGTCTTCTGGACGACCGTCAGCGGGTCGCCGGCCGCGCCCGCGTAGCCCGCGCTGCCGAGGTACTCCCCCGCCTCGGCGGTGAGGGTGGTGGCCATGTCCTTCATCTCACGGGTCACGGCGACCGTGGCGAGCGGGACGTCGTCGCCCTCGGTGGTCTTGGGGGCGCCCGCGGAGGTGTCGACCTTCTTGATGTCGGCCGTGATCTCGCCGGCCTTGCTGTCGAAGCGCACGTCGGTGAGCGTGATCTCGAAGCCGTGCGCCGCGGACTTGCTCACCAGCCCGCCCTTGAAGGCCAGGTCGACGGTGTGTCCCGTGGTGTCGTAGGCGCCGGTGCCGTCGACGAAGGTGAAGGCGCCGTTGCCGGCGGCCTGGGTGGCGCCGCCCGAGGTGGTGAAGGTGCCGAACATGCCGACGTAATTGCGGTACGTCTGCTTGATGCCCCAGGTCAGCTCGTAGTCCTTGAGCGGGACTTCGGCCGCCGTGGCGGTGGTGGCGCCGGCCGTGACGAGGACGGTGGCGCCGAGCGCGGCGGCGGTGGCCACGGCGGCGGCGAGGGCGGTGGAGCGGCGTCGTCTGACGGGCATGGCTCGGTACTCCTTGGGTGAGGGGTCGCCGGGGGGCGGTCCGGTGTCGTGTGTCTCCGGGGGGGGTCAGCCCTCGTCCGCGGGGGACGCGGCGGGCCGGGCGCGGCGCCTGCGCAGGGCGACGGCCACGAGGGCCGCGGCCACCAGCAGCAGGGCGCCGGCCGTGAGGGAGACGGGCAGGGCGGGGAAGTCGCCGTCGTCCGTGGCGCTCGCGACGGGGGCGGCGGAGGTGTCGGCCCCGGTCTTCGCGGGCCGCGGGGTCGGGGTGGTCGTGGGCTCGCTGCCGAGGTCGGGCAGGGCGGGCAGTTCGGCGTCGGCGGTGAGGGCGACGGCCAGGGACAGCGGGTCCATGGCGGTGCCCGCCTGGTACATGCCGCCGAACGCCTCGGCGCCGCGCGCGGTGAGCTTCGCGGGGGCCTCGGTCACCTTCACCAGTCCGCCGGTGGCCTTGAGGTCCTTCGCGGTGAAGGTGACCAGGGGCACCTTGCGGTCCTTGACGTCGGGGCCGGTCACGTCGGCGTACAGGGTGCCGATGCCCTCCTCGACGGTGGCCCGTACGGCGCTCAGCCGCAGGTCGAGGCCGTGGGCGCCGGTGAAGCGCACGGCGCCCTCGAAGGCGGCGGTGAGGTCGCCGTCCTCGAACGTGCCCTCGCCGCCCGGGAAGCGGAAAAGCGCGCCGCCGTCCTGGGCGCCCGCGGAGAGCGTCCACCGGCCGTCGGCGATGTCGCCGGTGACGTACTCGCGGAAGGTGCGGCGTACGCCCCAGTCGACGGCCCCGTCCTTGATCGCGCCGCCCGGAGTCGCCGTGGGCTTCGGGGACTTGGCGGCCGGGGTGGGGGTGCCGGCCGGCTTCTCCTCCGGCTGCCGCGCCGCCGCCGCGACGTCGGCGGACAGGCTCACCGGGTCGAGGGCGGTGCCGGCGGTGTAGTACCCGGCGAAGGAGCGGGCGCCCTGGGCGGTGAGGGTGGCGGGCACGTTGTTCAGGGCCACGGTGTCGCCGCCGCCGCGCATGTCGATGGAGCCGAGGGAGAGGGTGGCGAAGGGCACCTGACGGGACGTCGTGACCGCCCCGGTGCCCTTCGCCTTGCTGGTGACGTCCACGAGGAGCGTGCCGGTGGCGCCGGAGACGCTCACGGTGGGACGGCTGATGGTGAGGTCGAGCTGATGGTCGCCGCCGCTCGTGCGGTGGCCGAGGAAGCGCACACCGCCGGAGAAGCCGGCCCGGAAGGTGCCCCGGTCGCCGTCGTAGGCGCCGGTCGCGGAGTGGAAGCGGAAGGCGCTGCCGCCGACGGTGGCCGCTCCCCCGGTCAGCGAGTAACTCCCCTTGGCGATGGGCCCGGTGACGTAGCTCTGGAACGACGACTTGATGCCCCAGTCGAGCCGTCCGCCCTGCACGGTCCGGCTCTCGGCGTGGGCGGCGCTCAGGGGGAGCAGGGCTCCGAGGACGGCCGCGCACAACACGGTGACCAGGGCGCGAAGGCGGGCGGGCATGGCGAAGTCCTCCGGATCGGGGGGCCGGTAGCGAACGAAGGTAAGGCTAACCTAAGCTCTAGCGGGCCGACACCGGCAGTCGACGGAAGGACGGGACGGAACGTGCGACGCTTGCGGAACCGACTGGCGGGAGCAGCGCTGTCCGTGCTCGCCCTCACCCTGACCGCGACCGGATGCTCAAACTCCTCGGAGGCATCACCCGGCGCCCCGGCCGGGTCGGGGGCCCCGAGCGCCGGGCAGTTGGTGGCCAACCGGGTCGAGCCCCTGGCCGGGAGACCCACGCCCCGGCTCCCGGTGACCGTCCGCTCCGCCGACGGCGAGGAGGTCACGGTGGAGGGGGCCGAGCGCGTCGTCCCCCTGTCCGGCAGCCTCAGCGAGATCGTGTTCACCCTCGGACTCGGCGACCGCGTCGTCGCCCGCGACGTCACCGCCACCTTCGAGCAGGCGTCGAAGCTCCCGGTGGTCACCCGGGGCCACGACGTCTCCGCGGAGAGCGTGCTGTCGCTCAGGCCGGACCTGGTGATCGCCGAGACCACCACGGGACCGGCGGAGGCGGTGGACCAGATCCGCGCCGCCGGGATCCCGGTGCTGTTCGTCGAGGCGGCGGGGGGCCTGGACGACGTGGGCCCGCGCATCCGGGCGGTCGCCGACGCCCTCGGCGTACCGGCGGCCGGGAAGGAGCTGACGCGCCGCTCGGAGGAGCGGATCGAGGCCGCCCGCAAGGACGTTCCGCACGGTGAGAAGCCACGGGTCGCCTTCCTGTACCTGCGCGGCTCCGCCTCCGTGTACCTCATCGGCGGCGCGGACTCGGGCGCCGGTTCGCTGATCGAGGCGGCCGGGGCGGTGGACGCGGGAGCCGCCTCGGGCCTGGACAAGGACTTCACCCCGATCACCAGCGAGGCCCTGGTGAAGGCCGCGCCGGACGCGATCCTCGTGATGAGCAAGGGCCTGGAGTCCGTCGGCGGCGTCGACGGCCTGGTGAAGATCCCCGGCGTCGCCCAGACCCCGGCCGGGATGGACCGCCGGATCGTCTCCGTCGAGGACGGGGTCCTCCTCAACTACGGCCCGCGCACCGACCAGGTGCTGGAGTCGGTCGTGGCGCAGCTGTACGGCGAGGACGGCGCGCGGTGACCGTACTGGACAAGCCGGTCCGCCCCCAGGCGCCCGCCGACCCGGCGCCGCCCCGCACCCGGCGCACCGCCGCCTGGCTGCTGACCGCCGGCCTCACCGCCGCCCTGCTGGTCCTGGTGCCGGTCGCGGCCGGCACCGGCGCCTACCCGGTCCCGCTCGGCGACGTGCTCGGCTCCCTGCTGCACCGCACCGGGCTCGGTGGCACCGAACTGGACCGGGTGGCCGAGTCGGTGCTGTGGAACGTGCGGTTCCCGAGGATCGTCCTCGCCCTGCTCGTCGGCGCCTCGCTGGGCTGTGCGGGCGCGCTGATGCAGGGTGTGTTCGGCAACCCGCTGGCCGAACCGGGCGTCATCGGCGTCTCCTCGGGCGCGGCGGTCGGCGCGGTCGGCGCCATCGCGTTCGGGCTGAACTTCCTCGGCAACTGGACGGTCTCCGTCTTCGCGTTCGTCTCCGGCCTGATCACGGTCCTCGTCGTGTACGCCATGTCCCGCGCGGGCGGCCGCACGGAGGTGGTCACGCTGATCCTCACCGGTATCGCCGTGAACGCCTTCGCGGGCGCGCTGATCGGCCTGTTCCTGTTCTTCGCGGACACGGCGGCGGTCAACCAGATCACCTTCTGGCAGTTGGGCTCGCTCGCCCAGGCGACCTGGCCGAAGGTGCTGGCGGTGCTGCCCTGCGCGGCCCTCGGACTCGGGCTCGCCCCGCTGTACGCGCGCCGACTCGACCTCCTGGCGCTGGGCGAACGCCCGGCCCGGCACCTGGGCGTGGAGGTGGAGCGCCTGCGGATCGTGCTGGTGCTGGTCATCGCGCTGCTGACGGCTGCGGCCGTGAGCGTGGCCGGGGTGATCGGCTTCGTCGGGCTCGTCGTGCCGCACCTGCTGCGGATGATCGCCGGTCCTGGCCACCGTTTCCTGATCCCGGGCAGCGCGCTGCTCGGCGCGCTCGTGCTGCTCGCCGCCGACCTGGCCGCGCGCACGGTGGCGGAGCCGGCGGAGCTGCCGCTCGGGGTACTGACGGCGCTGCTGGGCAGCCCGTTCTTCTTCTGGCTGCTGCGCCGCACCCGGCGCAGGCAAGGGGGTTGGGCATGAGATCCACGAAGGTGTCGAACACGCGGGCCCTGCTGCGGCTCGTACCGTCCCGTCCGCTGCCGCCGCCCCCGGCCGCGCCCGGCGACGTGCTCGCGGAGGCCGACGGTCTGCGCGTGCGCCTCGGCGGGCGGCCGGTGCTCGACGGGGTCGGCGTCACCGTCCGGGCGGGCGAGGTGCTGGCCCTGGTCGGCCCCAACGGAGCGGGGAAGTCGACCCTGTTGGGCGCCCTCGCCGCCGATGTGCCGGTCACCGAGGGGCTGGTACGCGTGCACGGCCGTCCGGTGGCCCGGTGGACGGCGCCGGAACTGGCGCTGCGCCGGGCGGTACTGCCCCAGTCGGCGTCGCTCTCCTTCCCGTTCCCGGTGGCGGAGGTCGTCCGGATGGGCCGGGCACCCTGGGCGGGGAGCGACCGGGAGGACGAGGACGACGCGGCGGTGGCCGAGGCGATGGCGCGTACGGAGGTGACCGGCTTCGCCGGGAGGCCCTTCTCCGCGCTGAGCGGCGGCGAGCGGGCCCGGGTGGCGCTCGCCCGGGTCCTCGCCCAGCGTGCGCCCCTGCTCCTGCTCGACGAACCGACCGCGGCCCTGGACCTGCGGCACCAGGAACTCGTCCTCCGCCTGTGCCGGGAGCGGGCGCGGGCCGGGGACGCGGTGGTCGTCGTGCTGCACGACCTCGCGCTGGCGGCGGCGTACGCGGACCGGGTGGCGATCCTGCGGGCGGGCCGGATCGCGGCCGAGGGCCCCCCGGCGGAGGTGTTCGACGAGGACCTCCTCTCCGAGGTCTACGACCAGGCGGTGGAGGTGCTGCCGCACCCGCGTACGGGCGCGCTGCTGGTCGTCCCGCGCCGCGAGAACTGACCGGAGGTCACGGTGTGGCGGCTGTCCCCGGTCCCGGCGTTCGGACGCCGTCCCGCCCCGGTAGGGTTCGCCTCCGGGAAGGGGAAGGTGAAGGAACCTGATGAGCAGGGATCGCGGCCCTCGACGGCCCCACCGGCTTGACCGGAAGATACTCACGGCGGCCTCGGTGACCGCTTTGTCGTTGACGGCGAGCGGATGCGTGGTGGTGCACGGCGAGCGCGAGGTGCTTCCCTCCGCCACCCGGGCCGAAGCCGCCGAGGCGCTCGAACAGTTCACCTCCGCGTACAACGCCGCCGACAAGGCGTACGACGCGTCCCTGGACGCCGACCACACCGCCGGTGCCCTCGCCGCCATCGACTCGGCGCGGCTGAAGGCGGGCCGGACCAACCACCCGGACGGCAACCCGGCGCACGCGCCGCTGGAGCTGACCGACGCGAAGTACACGATTCCGAAGAAGGCGGGCTGGCCCCGCTGGTTCGTCGCGGACACCAAGGCCAACAAGGGCGGAACGTCGCGCTGGCTGCTGGTGTTCACCCGCGACGGCCTGGACGAGACCTGGCAGGCGACGTACCTGACGCTGGTCGCCCCGGACCGGATGCCCGAGTTCAAGACCGACGCGGACGGCTGGGCCGAGGCGGTCCCCGCCAACTCGACGGATCTGGCGGCCCCGCCGGGCGACCTGAGCAAGGACTACACGACGTATCTGCGGGACGGCGGCGCCTCCTTCGCGGACGGCGTGCACACCAGTTCCTGGCGCAAGGTGCGGGAGAAGCGGTCGAGCCGCCCCGGCCTGGTCACCCAGTTCATCGACGAACCGCTGACGAACGGCGACTACGCGCCGCTGGCGCTGCGCACGAAGGACGGCGGTGCGCTGGTGTTCTTCACCACGCGGCACTACGAGAAGCAGACCTCGGCGCGGGGCGCGGCGGTGCCGACGCCGAACAAGGACGTGCTGGCGCTGACGGACGGCGAGATCAAGCAGTCGCTGACGATGGAGTTCGTGTCCAACGAGGTGGCGCTCGACCCGGCGGACGGGAAGGTGTCGGTCCTGGGCCGGGTGCAGGGTCTGACGTCGGCGAAGGGCGAGTAGCCCCCCGCCGCCGGACCTCAGCGGCGCAGCGGCCAGGCCGCGCCCGCGTGGTCGCTCTCCTCGCCGGCGTGCCGGGCGCAGGCGTCGGTGAGGGTCTCCAGCAGGGTCAGCGGGTCCGGCAGCGGGTGCTCGGGTCCGCGCACCCAGTGCACCGTGCGGTCCTCGCCGGGCAGCCGGGCGGGCGGTACGAGTACGTAGGACCCGCGGCAGTGCCAGCGCAGCCCGGGGTGCTCGTCCATGGTCTCGGGGTGGCAGTCCAGCTCGCAGGGCCACCACTCGTCCTCGTCCTCGGGGGTGCCGCGGGTGAGGGTGAACAGCAGCATGCGGCCGTCGTCGCTCTCGGCGACCGGGCCGACGTCGATGCCGGCGTCCAGGAGCCGCCGGACCGCCTCGCGACCGGCCTCCAGGGGCACGTCGAGGACGTCGTGGACCATGCCGGTCGCGGTGATGAAGTTGGCCTCGGGCTGATGCCGGGCCCAGCGCTCGATCTGCGACCGGTCGGTGGTGGACTGGGTCTGCCAGGCGAAGGAGACCGGGTGCCGCGCCGGGGTGGGACAGCCCACGCGGTCGCAGGAGCAACGGTATCCGGCGGGGTGCGCGGCGGGCGCCAGCGGCAGTCCCGCACCGGCGGCGGCGAGCAGCAGGTCCTCCCGGCCACCGTCACCGGCGGCCTCCTTGGGGCGGCGTCCGCGCAGCCACGAGGAGATTTTGCCCTGCCGACCGCTCCGACCGCCGAACTCCGCGCTCATCAAACCCCTTGCCTCGCCGTCGTGCGCACCAGCATGCCCTATGGTCGCACCATTCCGCGCTTCGGGGTCGCGAAGGGACAAACTTCCCTGGTCACCGAGGGGCGAGCCCGTGGAGCGCGTAGTCGACGAGTGTGTCGGTGTACTCGTAGGAGATCGGCGCGGTCTGCTGGAGCCAGCGCTGGGCGAGCGGGGAGACGAAGAGTTCCAGCCCGATGCGCGGGTCGATGTCCGGCCGCACCTGGCCGACGGCCTGGGCTGACCGCAGCCGGTCGACGTAGAGCTGGAGCGAGGGCTCCAGGAGTTTGGCGACGAACCGCCGGCCGAGCTGCTCGTCGACGAGGCCCTCCGCCGCCAGGGCACGGGAGGGGCCCTCGAACTTCGGGTCCCGCAGTTCGTCGACGGTGCCGCGCAGGACGGCCTTGAGGTCGGCGGCCAGGTCGCCGGTGTCCGGGATGGCGTAGGTCGCCTGCCCCTCGGCGGCCGCGGCGCGGTCGCCCAGGTCGAGGAAGGCCTCCAGCAGGACGTCCGCCTTGGACGACCACCAGCGGTAGATCGTCTGCTTGCCGACGCCGGCGCGGGCGGCGATGCCCTCGATGGTGGTCTTGGGGTAGCCGACCTCCCCCACGAGGGCGAGGGCGGCGTCGTAGATGGCCTGGCGGGAGCGCTGGCTGCGCCGGGTGGCGTCGGGGATCGGCTTGTCGGGGGCGTGAGCGGATTTCTGAGCGGCCATGTCTCGAATCTATCAGGTTGACAAGACGCCCCGTCTCGCCGGACAGTGAAGGGGCACGACCCGAGACGAACCGTCTCGTGTCATTGTCGAGGGCGAGGAGGACCCCATGTCCCGAGGTGGAGCAGGAAACATGCTGGGCGTCGGCGGCACCCGCCGGAAGCTCGGCCGAGACGCCCTGCGCGGCGGCGACCGCTCCGGCAGGACCGGCGGCGCCCCGAGCCCGCAGGAGCAGAAGCGGGAGCTGCTGCGCAAACTCCAGGAGCGACGGCAGTCCCGTCAGGCAGGTGACGGCACCGGCGCGGCGAAGTGAGGCCGGGCCCGGTCGGTGTGGCCGCGCGTTCTCCAGATGGTGGAGGACGGCGGCCACACGCCGGTCCACCTGGTCGGCCGGGGAGAGGCCGAGCTTGGCGAAGACGCTGCGGATGTGCTTGTGGACGGCGCCGTCGGTGACGACGAGCCGCCCGGCGATGGCACTGTGGCCCAGGCCCTCGCCATCAGGCCGAGCACCTCGCGCTCCCGAGGACTGAGCCGTTCGAGCCGGGTGTCCTGCCGGCTGCGGGTGAGCAGCCGGGCGACGACCTCCGGATCGATGGCGGTACCGCCGCCCGCGACCCGTCGCAGCGCCGCCGTGAACTCCTCGACCCGCCCGACCCGCTCCTTGCCCAGCCCCTCGGCGATGACGACCCGCAGGGCGCGGCGCTCTCGATCTTCCACGGGCCCCACTTCCGGATCTCCGGTCCAACGACCCTAGTCGTTCCCGGGATTGCCGCCCGCCGCCCCCGGCCAGGCGTCCCCCCAGGCCGCGTCCCGCGCCGCCTTGTACAGGTCGCCGTGGCGTTTGGTGACGGTCCGCCGCTCCAGCCGTTCGTCCGGCTCGCAGAGGTCGAGCAGCACCTGGCCCTTGCGGATCTGCGGCCGCCGGACCACGCGGGAGGGGGCCGGCGAGACCGGGAGGCGGGTGGCGGCGACGTAGCTGAACTTCTCGTCCTCGTAGGCGAGGGACCCGCTCTTGACCTGCCGGTGCAGGGAGGAACGGCTGACCCGCGCCGCGAAGTGGCACCAGTCCGTGCCGGGCACGATGGGGCAGGCGGCGCTGTGCGGGCAGGGCGCGGCGACGTGGAACCCGGCGGCGACGAGCCGGTCGCGGGCCTCGATGACGCGGGCGTACCCGGCGGGGGTGCCGGCCTCCACGATCACGACGGCCCGGGCGGCGCCGGCGGCGGCGTCGACGAGGGCGGCGCGGTCCGCGGGGGTCAGCTCGTTGAGCACGTAGGAGACGGTGACGAGATCGGTGCTCTCGACGGTGAGGGCCGCTCCGATCCGGGAGCGCTGCCAGCGGACGTCGCGCAGGGCGGGGTGGGAGGCGGCGATCTCCCGGCCGAGGGCGAGGGCGGGCTCCGCCCAGTCCAGCACGGTCACCGGGCGGCTGCCGTCCCAGGTGTCGCTGACGGCCCAGGTCGCGGCGCCGGTCCCGCCGCCCACGTCCACGTGGCTGCCCGGCACCCATCCCGGCACGGCGTCCGCGAACGCGGCCAGCGCGGAGCGTACGGCGGCGAAGGTGGCGGGCATGCGGTAGGCGGCGTAGGCGACGACGTCGGCGCGGTCGCGGAGGATGGGGGCGTCGGTCGGGGTGTCCCCCCGGTACTTCCCGATCAGCCGCTCCACGGCCTGCGCGGCCTGCCGCGGCGGCAGCCCGTCGACGAGGTCGGCGAGGGCGGCACGCAGGATGTCGGCGGGGTCGTTCACGCGACGATTCTACGAGGGGCCGCGCGGGCGGGGCCGCGCCCACCCTCCCCCGTCGCCCCAGGCGGCACATCTGCCCGCGGTGACGCGGATCGGCCCCCGGACACGACGCCGTCAGGCATCCCGTACCGCCCTTGCCACCCGCGTGCACACCCCCGCCCGGGGCCCGTTGGCAGCGGCCCTCCGGCGCGGGTGGACCGTGTTCGCGAGGAGGATCGCGAAGGTGTCCGTCACGCGGTCGAGGACCAGCATCGTGCCGGTGAACCCGGTGTGCCCCGCCGCCCCGCGTCCCGCCAGTTCCCCCATGAACCACGCCTGGTCGAGGGCGAACCCCAGCCCCGGCTCGGCGAGCAGCAGTTCCACGAAGTCGGGACCGAGGATGCGGGCCGGCCCGTACGCCCCGCCCCCGAGCAGCGCCCGGCAGAAGACGGCGAGGTCACGCCCGGTCGAGAACAGCCCCGCGTGCCCGGCCACCCCGCCCATCGCCCACGCGTTCTCGTCGTGGACGACCCCCCGCAGCATCCCGCGGTCGGCCTTCCCCCAGGGCCGCCGCTGGTCCTCCGTCGCCGCCGCCCCAGGGCACGGCCCGAAGCCCGTCGCCGTCATGCCCAGCGGCCGGGTGATCCCGTCCCGGACGAGGGCGTCGAGGCCGCGCCCGGTGATGTGCTCCAGCACCTGCTGGAGGAGCAGCATGTTCAGGTCCGAGTAGCAGTACGTGCCCGGCACCCCCACCGGCCGCTCCGCCCGGAGCAGCGCCAGCCGCTCCGCGTCGTCCGCGCAGTCGTACAGCGGGAGTTCGGGCCGCAGCCCGGAGGTGTGGGTGAGCAGCTGCCGCACGGTGACCCGGTGCTCGGCGGCGCCCCGGAAGTCGGGCAGGTACGCGCCCACCTCCGCGTCGATACCGAGCGTGCCCCGCTCGATCTGCTGCACCGCGGCGACCGAGGTGAACAGCTTCGTCAGGGACGCCAGGTCGAACGGCGTCCCCACGCTCATCGGCACCCGCTCCCCCTCCGGCAGCTCCACCCCGCGGTCGGTGCGCGGGTCGTGGGCGGCGTACCGCACGGCCCACCCGGCCGCCTCCTCGACGGCGAGCACGGGCCCGCGCCCGACGGCCACGACGGCGCCCGCCGCCCAGGGCCGCTGACCGGCGGTGAGGGCGTGCACGTCGGCGACGACACGGCGGAGCTGCCGGGGATCGAGCCCGGCCCGCTCGGGGCTGCCGCTGCGCAGTCTCGGAGCGCTCAGTTCTCCGCTCCCTGCCCGCTCGCGGCTCCCCGCCCGCTCGCACGCCCCGCCGAGGGACGCCCCATGCCCACGAGGAACACGAGGAAGCCGAGCGCCACCACCGCCGCCGTCAGCTGGACGACCGCCATCGGCAGGGCGGTGTCCTCGCCGCCGATCCCCACCAGCGGGGAGGCGACGGCGCCGACGAGGAAGGAGGACGTGCCGAGCAGCGCGGACGCGGAGCCGGCCGACTTCCTCACCCGCATCAGGGCCAGCGCCTGGGTGTTCGGCAGGCTGATCCCCATCGCGGACATCAGCACGAACAGCGCGGCGGCCACCGGCACGAGCCCGACCTCGCCGAAGACGCCCAGGGACATCAGCAGCAGCGCGGTCGCGGCGGCGATGACGATCACGAGGCCGACGCACAGCACCCGGTCCAGCCGGACCCGGCCGACGAGGATCTTGCCGTTGATCTGTCCGACGACGACCAGGCCGATCGAGTTGAGCCCGAACAGCAGGCTGAAGGTCTGCGCGGAGGCGCCGTAGATCTCCTGGATGACGAACGGGGACGCGGCGACGTAGGCGAACAGCGACGCGAAGGCGAAGCTGCCCGCGAGCATGTAGCCGGTGAAGGCGCGGTCGGCGAGCAGCCCGCGCATCGCGCGGAGGGTGTCCCGGGCGCCGCCCGCGTGCCGCTCGGCCTCGGGCAGCGTCTCGGGCAGCTTGGCCCAGACCACGACGCCGAGCACCACCCCGACCACGACGAGGACGACGAACACGCCCCGCCAGTCCGTCACCCGCAGGATCTGCCCGCCGATGAGCGGCGCCACGATCGGCGCGACTCCGGAGATCAGCATGAGGGTGGAGAAGAAGCGGGCCATGGCCACACCGTCGTAGAGGTCGCGGACCACGGCCCGGGCGATGACTATCCCGGCGGCGCCCGCGAGCCCCTGGACCAGCCGGAAGGCGACGAGGAGTTCGACGGTGGGCGCGACGGCGCACAGGGCGGTGGCGACGACGTAGACCGCGAGCCCGGCGAGCAGCGGACGCCGGCGCCCCCACTTGTCGCTCATCGGTCCGACGAGGAGCTGGCCGAGGGCCATGCCGGCCAGGCAGGCGGTGAGCGTGAGCTGGACGGTCGCGGCGGGCGCGTGCAGGGACCGGGTGACCTCCGGGAGCGAGGGGAGGTACATGTCCATCGCCAGCGGCGGCGTCGCGGTGAGGCTGCCGAGGATGAGTGTGACGAGCAGCCCGGTGCGGCGGGCGGCGCGCAGCGAGTGGACGGCCGGCCCCGTTCGGGGGCTCGTGATGTCGGTCGATTCGTGCGATATGGACGGCCCGCGCTCGGGCATGTGCCCCTCCCTCTTCTACAGATCCGCCACCTATGCTCTCAGCTCGTACGCACTTGAACGAACAGACTCGAACGAACCTGAGCGAGGGTGGGGCAGCGTGTCAGCGGTGACCGGGCAGAAGGTGCGCTGGGGAATTCTGGCGACCGGCGGGATGGCGGCGACGTTCACGGCGGATCTGGTCGATCTGCCGGACGCGGAGGTCGTGGCGGTGGCCTCGCGGACCGAGGCGTCGGCGCGGGCGTTCGCGGAGCGGTTCGGGATACCGCGGGCGTACGGCGACTGGGAGACGCTGGCGCGCGACGAGGACGTGGACGTGGTGTATGTCGCCACCCCGCACTCGGCGCACCGGAGGGCCGCCGGCCTGTGCCTGGAGGCGGGCCGGAACGTGCTCTGCGAGAAGCCGTTCACGCTGAACGCGCGCGAGGCGGAGGAACTGGTCTCGCTCGCCCGGCGGCACGGCGTCTTCCTCATGGAAGCGATGTGGATGTACTGCAACCCGCTGGTACGCCGCCTGAAGGCGCTCGTCGCCGACGGCGCGATCGGCGAGATCCGCAGCGTCCACGCTGACTTCGGGCTGGCGGGCCCCTTCCCTCCCACCCACCGTCTGCGCGACCCCGGGCAGGGCGGCGGCGCGCTGCTGGACCTGGGCGTGTACCCGGTGTCGTTCGCGCAGTTGCTGCTCGGTGAGCCGTCGGACGTCGTCGCGCGGTCGGTCCTCTCGGACGAGGGCGTGGACCTCCAGACCGGCGCCCTGCTCTCCTACGGGAGCGGCGCGCTCGCGTCGGTGCACTGCTCCATCACCGGCGGCACCCCCAACTCCGCCTCGGTCACCGGCTCCGAGGGCCGCGTGGACGTCCCGCACGGCTTCTTCTTCCCGGACCACTTCGTCCTGCACCGCGACGGCAGGGACCCGGAGGAGTTCCGGGCCGATCCGGCCGACGGCCCCCGGGCCAGCCTCCAGCACGAGGCCCGCGAGGTGATGCGGGCGCTGCGGGCCGGGGAGAAGGAGTCGCCGCTGGTGCCGCTCGACGGCACGCTGGCGGTGATGCGGACGCTCGACGCGATCCGTGAGCGCGTCGGCGTCCGCTATCCCGGCGAGGAGCGCGCGGTCACGCCGGCTTGAGGCCCTGCTCCCCCACCTCCGTCACGAAGGACCCGGCGGTGGTGATCGCCGCGCCCTGCGTGGTGACGTGGGAGACCGTCTTGAAGTCGGCGCGCGCCAGGTCCCGGCCGAGTGACACCTTGGCGTAGCCGCGCCGCCCGTTGAAGAACTTCAGGTGTGGGTTGGCGGCCATGAGGGTGTCCCAGTTGGAGGGCTTCTCGGAGCCGTCGCGGCCGCTGGTGACGGAGGTGGTGACGATCTCGGTGCCCAGGGTGCGGGAGCCGGGGTCGTCGAAGTCGCGCTTGATGTCGAAGCCGTAGGAGACGTGCACGTCGCCGGTGAGCACCATCAGGTTCTCGATCCCGGCGGCCTGCGCGCCGGCCAGCACCCGGTCGCGGGAGGCCGGGTAGCCGTCCCAGGAGTCCATGGAGACCTGGGAGGGGAGCGTGGTGGAGTTGTACCGGCGGGCGAAGGTGACCTGCTGGGGCACCACGTTCCACAGGGCGTTCGACCGGTGCCAGCCGTTGATCAGCCAGCGCTCCTGGGCGTCGCCGGTCAGGGTGCGCGAGGGGTCCTCGGACTCGGGGCCGGAGTACTGCCAGCCGTCGCCGTAGGCCTGGTTGGAGCGGTACTGCCGGGTGTCGAGCACGTCGAACTGGGCCAGCCGGCCCCAGTGCAGGCGGCGGTAGAGCTTGAGGTCCGGGCCGTCGGGGAGCTGGGGCCGGCGCAGCGGCATGTTCTCCCAGTACGCCCGGTAGGCGGCGGCGCGGCGGATGAGGAACTCCTCCGGCGGGACGCTGTTCTCCGGCGTCTCGTCCGCGTAGTTGTTCTCGGTCTCGTGGTCGTCCCAGGTGACGACGAAGGGGTGGGCGGCGTGCGCGGCCCGCAGGTCGGGGTCCGACTTGTAGAGGGCGTACCGCAGCCGGTAGTCCTCCAGCGTCACGGTCTCGTGGTTGAAGAGGCCGGGCAGGGTGCCGGCCGGGTAGGCGCGGGAGCCGCCGGTGGCGTTCACGGCGTACTCGTAGAGGTAGTCGCCGAGGTGGAAGACGACGTCCACGTCCTCCTGGGCCAGGTGCTTGTACGCGGTGTAGTACCCCTCGTCGTACTTCTGGCAGGAGACGAGGCCGAAGGTCAGCTCGGAGACCCGGCTGTAGGAGGAGGGCGCGGTGCGGGTGCGGCCCACCGGGCTGATCCAGCTGCCGGCGCGGAAGCGGTAGAAGTAGACCTGGCCGGGTGCGAGGTGGTCCACCTCGACGTGCACGGTGTGGTGGAACTCGGGGTGGGCGGTGGCGGTGCCCCTCCTGACGACGCGGCGGAACCGTTCGTCCAGGGCCACCTCCCAGCCCACCTCGACGCGTTTCGCGGGCAGTCCGCTGTCGGCCTGGTAGGGCACGGGGGCCAGGCGGGTCCACAGCAGGACGGAGTCGGACTGCGGGTCGCCGGAGGCGACGCCGAGCGTGAAGGGGTCGTCGGTGAGCCGCGCCGCGTCCAGTTCGGCGGCGCTCGCGGTGCCGGCGGCCGGCAGGTTCACGGAGAAGGCGAGCGCGGCGGCGGCGCCGGTGACGGTCAGGAAGCGGCGACGGCCCAGGTGGCGGGCGGCGGCGCGGAGTTCGGGCGCGTGCGAGGACTGGGACTGGGCGGGCTGGTTCGCGGGTGTCATCCGTTTCTCCCCTTACGGTGGCTGCAAGGGGCATTCGACGGTCCGGGAACGACACTCGCTTGGCGCGGACATGGCGATCCCATGTCGGGAGGGTGAGTTCGGCACGATCCGCGACCCGTACGCTGCCGACTCATGAACTCCGTGAGAACCACCGACGAGGAAACCGTCGGCGCGCAGCAGATCGCCGTCGTGACGGGCGCCGGCTCCGGCATCGGCCGGGCGGTCGCCGTGGAACTGCTCACCGCGGGCTGGGCGGTGGCGCTGGCGGGCCGGCGCCCCGAGACCCTGGAGGAGACGGCCGCCCTGGCCCCGGCGGGCGCCGCGGCGCTGCCCGTGCGCGCGGACGTGTCACGCCCGGACGACGTGGCGGCTCTGTTCGCCGCCGTGCGCGACCGCTTCGGACGCCTGGACCTGCTGTTCAACAACGCCGGGACGTTCGGCCCGGGCGGCGTGCCGGTCGAGGAACTGCCCTACGAGGCCTGGCGGCACGTGGTGGACACCAACCTGAACGGCGCGTTCCTGTGCGCGCAGGCGGCGTACCGGCAGATGAAGGAGCAGGACCCGCGGGGCGGCCGGATCATCAACAACGGCTCGATCTCGGCGCACACGCCGCGCCCGCACTCGGTGGCGTACACCGCGACCAAGCACGCGCTGACGGGCCTGACCAAGTCGCTGTCGCTGGACGGCCGGCCCTACGGCATCGCGGTCGGCCAGATCGACATCGGCAACGCGGCGACCGACATGACGGCGGGGATGCAGACCGGCGCGCTCCAGGCCAACGGGGAGACGGCACCCGAGCCGGTGATGGACGTGGCCGACGTGGCGCGCACGGTGCGGCACATGGCGCAACTGCCGCTTGAGGCGAACGTGCAGTTCGCGACGGTCATGGCGACGGCGATGCCGTACGTGGGGCGCGGCTGAGCCGATTCACACAATCGGAATATCAACGTCCGCAGCATTGCGGCCGGTGGAGGGCCTATGCTCAAATCCCCTTCACCAGAACTCCACACTTGAAGCGTCGGTCTTCCACAAGGCCCTTCCAGCACGCTCCATGGGCCACACCGAGGGGGGAGGCGGCAGCCGTTCCGCCACACCGGCACACCGGTGGGCGGAACGGCTGCCGCACCGTTTCCCGGCTACGCCTGGCCGGTCTCGAACCGCGCGATCCGGCCGTCGTCGTTCACGGTGAAGTCCCATCGGGTACGCATCTCGCCCCAGGTGTCGTTGCGGTAGCGGGCGATGAGGGCGCGACCGCCGTTCGACTCGTTGTCGACCTCCATGTGGCCGTTGGAGGAGAAGATCTCCTGGTCGATCCACTCGGCGAGGTCCCGGTCGGCCCCGTCGTCGGCCATGGTGGCGTCCGGCGCGAGCAGCGCGAGGAAGGCGTCGCGGTCGTGGGCGTTGACGGCGGTGACGAAGCCGCGGACGGCCGGGTCGCTGAGTCGCGTGGTCTGAATGGTCATGCCGGCCAGCGTCACACCGGCCCGGCACCCCCGCCACCGGTCCGCCACCCGAACGGCGCCCGCGACGGGCCCGCGCGGGAGACCCGGGAGACGGTGTCGGGGTGAGCCGCCGCCGTCTGCGAGGGATGCGAGGGAGTCGACGTGAACTGTTACGACCGGCGCGATCTGGGCCTGCTGCTGCTCCGACTGGGTACCGGCGGCGTACTGGCCGCGCACGGGGCGCAGAAGCTGCTCGGCTGGTTCGGCGGTGGCGGCATCGAGGGCACCGGCCGGGCCATGGAGGCCATGGGCTACGAGCCCGGCCGGACCAGCGCGGTCATGGCCGGCCTGGCGGAGTCGGGCGGGGGGACGCTGTTGGCGCTGGGCCTGGCCACCCCGGCCGCGGGTGCCGCGGCGGCCGGCGCGATGGTGGGCGCGGCGGCGGTGCACGCCCCGAACGGCTTCTTCGCCCAGGCCGGCGGCTACGAGTACGCCGCGTCCCTCGCCCTGACCGCCACCGGCCTCGCGGTCACCGGCCCCGGCCGCCTCTCCCTCGACCACGCGCTCGGCCACGCGGTCAACCGCAACTGGATGGTCCCGGCGGCCCTCGGGGTGACGGCGGCGGCCACGGCGGTGGTCGTCGGCATGCGCAACAAGCGGGTCCGGAAGGCGGCCGAGGGCGAGCAGGAGCCGCTGTTCGACTGAGACCGCACCCGACCGGCCGGCCCGGGCATGGCACGCTGCTCGGTATGAGCGAAGACCCCGCCGGCACCCCCGCCGCCGACCCCTGGGACACCATCGACGACCTGTGCGAATGGCTGGAGGCGGACCAGCCCGTCGGCGGCCGGGAGGGCCTGCTGCTGCGCATGCTGAAGCTGTCGGAGGAGGTCGGGGAGGTCGCCGAGGCGGTGATCGGCGCGACCGGCCAGAACCCGCGCAAGGGCACCACCCACACCTGGGAGGACGTGGAGGCGGAGCTGTGCGACGTGGTGATCACGGCGATGGTGGCGCTGCGGACGCTGACGCCCGGGGCGCGGGACGTGTTCGGCCGCCATCTGGCACGGGTGGCGGGGCGGTCGCTGGGGACACCGGGCGCCTGAGCGTGGGACGCGTCCTGCGCCACCCGATCGTGCGACGGCCCCGCGGCACGGTGTCGAGCGCCCGCGCCGCAGGGCCGCGCCGGGTCAGCCCGCGGCGCAGGAGACCGACGGCCAGGTCCAGTTGCCGTTGGCCTGGATGGTGGCGCCCCAGTTGTTGCCGTTGCCGTTGGACTTGGCGGTCAGCACCTGGGCGCTCGGGTAACCGGCGTTCACGTTCCAGGTGGTCAGTACCTTGGCCGGGGACGGCACGTTCATCGTCACCGTCCAGGCACTGCTCCCGCTGACGGACACGTTGAGGTTGTACCGGTCCCCCCACCGCTGCCCGGCGGACAGGGTGGCGGTGCACGTACCGCCACCCCCGCCACCACCACCGCCGCTGCCGTCGGGGGCCACCGCCCGTCCGGTCTGCGGCGAGATCATGCCGGCGCACAGGCCCTTGGCGGCCAGGGTCTGCGCGATGCGCGGGATCGCCGCGAGCGTGTTGGCGGGCCAGTCGTGCATGAGGACGACCTGGCCGTTGCCCAGCCGTGAGACGGCCTGCACGATCGCGTCGGTGCTCGCGTTGTTCCAGTCCTGAGTGTCGACGTCCCAGATCACCTCGGTCAGCCCGTACTTGGCCTCGACCGCCCGCAGCGTGGCGTTGGTCTCGCCGTACGGCGGGCGGAACAGCTTCGGCGTCCCGCCACCCGCGTTGGCGATGGCCGCTTGGGTCCGGGAGATCTCGGAGTCCATCTGGGCCTGACTCAGCTGGGTCATGTGCGGGTGGGTGTAGCTGTGGTTGGCGACCCACATGCCGGCATCGACCTGGGCCCGGACCAGGGCCGGGTTCTGGGCCGCGTACTGGCCCTGGTTGAACATGGTGGCCCGCAGGCCGTTCTGCCTGAGCGCGTTGAGCAGGGCCTGGGTGGTGCCGGAGGGGCCGTCGTCGAAGGTGAGCCCGACGTAGCCGTTGCAGGCGGTGGCCCGCGCCGGGGCCGCGTCGGCGGCGGCGGTGCCCGCGACGGCCAGGGCGGTGACGGACACCGCGGTGACCATGGAGCGCCATGAGGGGCGAGGTCTGCTGCGCATGGGAAGGGGGTCCTCCTCTCTCTCCTCGTCCCCGGGGTCAGCCCGCGGCGCAGGAGACGGACGGCCAGGTCCAGTTGCCGTTGGCCTGGATGGTGGCGCCCCAGTTGTTGCCGCTGCCGTTGGACTTGGCGGTCAGGGTCTGGGCGCTCGGGTAACTGGCGCTGGTGTTCCAGGTGGACAGGACCTTCGCCGGGGACGGCACGTTCATGGTCACGGTCCAGTTGCTGGCCCCGCTGACCGAGACGTTGAGGTTGTACCGGTCGTCCCACTTCTGCCCGGCCGACACCGTCGCCGTGCAGCCACCGCCACCGCCGCCACCACCGCCGGAGCCGGTGCCCCCGACCGTGATGTTGGAGCTGCCGCTGCTCTGGTAGCCCTCGGTGGCCATGATCATGTAGTAGTTGAAGCTGCCCAGCGGCATCCCGGCCCGCGACCACGCGTCGAAGTGGTTGCCGGTGGTGATGGTGCCGCCGGTCCGCTTGGACTGCCGCACGCTCCAGTACTGGTCGAAGGTGCGGGTGCCCTCGACGGAGGGTGCGTTGTAGCGGGTGGTCTTGTAGATGTCGTAGGTGCCCCCGTCGGTGGTCACGGTGCCCTTGAACTCGCCCGTGGGCCGGTAGGTGCCCCAGTTGTCGACGATGTAGTACTCGACGAGCGGGTTCGCCGTCCATCCGTAGAGCGTGAGGTACGCGTTGCCGGACGGGTTGAAGGTGCCCGAGTACTGCACGGTCCGGCGTCCGCCGTTGCTCCAGCCCTTGCCGGCGACGAAGTTGCCGGTGTTGCGCCACGAGGTGCTGTACTGACCGCCCGACCCCATGTTCATGGAGACGGTGCCCTGGCTGTCGGTCCAGAACGAGTAGTAGTAGCCGTTGTTGGTGCCCTCCTGGTTGGTGTTGACGACCGTGTCGGCCCGGGCGGTGCCCGGCAGCAACACCGCGACCAGCGCGGCCAGCGCGACGACCCACGCTCTTCTCTGCATGACGGTGCTTCCTCTCCTGGAGATCCTGGTCCTGGAGGTTCCACGACGGCGCCAGTGTTGGCCTGCACGCGTCAAGCGTCAATGGTTTCGGTAATTATTTCGAAAGCTTCGAGGGCCGGATTGGCTCGATTCAAGCGACGTATGAGCAGCTCATCCGCTACCGGATCCTTACATCGGACAGCGTCTGGTTACTGGAGCACCGGCTACGTCAGCAGCCGAGTCGAAACTTTCGAACCGCCGTCCCGCGCGAGCCGCGGACGGTCAGGGCTCGTGACTCACCTCCACGACCACAGCGACCTCCCCCGCGTTGTCGTCCACACACCCCTCGCCGTCGTTGATCCGGAGCTGGACGACGCCGTCCCCGCCCGCCCGGAAGGTCTTCGCCTCCCCGATCGCGAGGACCGGCGCGTCGTCCGCGTCCGACAGGCGGGTCACCAGCGTGCCGAAGGGGGCGTCCGGTACGACCTTGCAGTCGTCGGCGAAGTCCAGGTCCCGGTCGCTGTCCGGGGCGTATCCGGCCGGGCCGGTCATCGGCATGCGCGCGCGGTCGACCGTCCACTCACCCTGCCGGGACCGCACCGTCACGGTGTCGCCCGCGCGGACCACCGCGTCGACGACCGGCTGCCAGCCCCCGGCGGCGCTCACGACCACCTCGTACGAGGTGACCTGGGGTGCCCCGACCGGCGAGGCCCGGGAGGTCGGCGCCGGGACGGGCGCTTCGGCCGCGCCCCGATCCGCGCCCTGCCCGTCGTCCTGGAAGGGCGCCACACCCGCGAGGAGCAGCCCGCCGCTCACGACCGCGACGAGCGCGGCAGCTCCGGCGAGGGTCCCCGCCAGCCAGCGGCCGGCGCCGCCCGTGCGTGCCGGAAGCGGTGCGGAGGGTGTTCCGGCGGTGCGTCCCGCCGTACCGCCGAGAGCCAACGGGGGCGCCGTCAGGGTGTCCCCCGCCCGTGCCGAGAACTCGGGGACGGGGCTGACGGGCACGGTGACGGCCTCGGACGGGACCGCGCCGCCGTCCGCCTTCCCCTCCGCGACGCTCCGCAGCGCCACCGCCAGCTCGTCGGCGGTGGGGCGCTCGCGCGGGTCCCTGCGCAGCAGCGCCTCGACGACGGGGCGGAGCGGGCCGAGCCTCTCGGGCAGCCGCGGCTTCCCGTACACGACGGCGTGCAGGGTCGCGGCGTGCGCGGGTCTGCGGAAGGGGGACTCCCCGCCGCAGACGGTGACCAGCGTCGCCCCGAGCGACCACAGGTCGGACGCGGGGCCCGCTTCCTGCGCCGTGGCCCGTTCCGGCGCCATGTACTCGACGGAGCCCATGAGTTGCACGGCCGACGTGACGGGCTCGCCGTCCTCGTCGAGCGCGGCGATGCCGAAGTCGGTCAGCACCGCGCTCCCGTCGGGGCGCAGCAATACGTTGGCGGGCTTGACGTCGCGGTGCAGTGCGCCGGCCAGATGGACCGCCCGGAGGGCGTCCAGCAGCTGGAGCCCGAGGCGGGCGGTGTGCTCCGGGGTGAGCGGCCCGGAGTGCCCCAGGTGGGCCGCGAGCGACGGACCGCGCACCAGCTCCATCACGATCCAGAGCCGGTCCTCGAACTCGACCAGGTCGTGCACCACGACCACGTGGGGATGCGGCACCCGCGCGACGGCCCGTGCCTCACGGACGGCCCGGCGCATCCGGGTCCGGCGGTCCTCGTGGCCGCCGGCGGCGATGCGCAGTTCCTTCGCGGCGACCGGCCGGTCGAGCAGCTGGTCGTGGGCGCGCCAGACAACGCCCATGCCGCCCCTGCCCAGGACTTCGTGCAGCAGATAGCGGCCGGCGATCAGTCGCCCGGGCCCCCCGCCCACCTGCTGATCAGGAACGCCGGTCAGCACCGGTCCTCACATCCCTCTCGCTGAGAACGGGGGCAACAATACCGACCCCAGGGGACGGCTTTTCCTCAACCGCCCTTGTTCCAGCTGCCGTTGCCCGGTCATCCGCTGCCGACGGGGCGAAAAGAGGCTGAGGGGCCCCGGCCGGTCGTGCTTCGATGGGCGGCATGGTGTCCACCGACCGTCTGTTCGCCTTCGCGGCCGTGTCGTTCCTGCTGATCGTGGTGCCCGGACCCAGCGTCCTGTTCGTGATCGGCCGGGCGCTGGCCCAGGGCCGCCGCGCCGCGCTGACCACGGTCGTGGGCAACACACTGGGCGCCTACCTGCTCGTCGTGGCCGTCGCCCTCGGGGTCGGGTCGGTCGTGGAGCGGTCCGTCCTCGTCTTCACCGTCCTGAAGCTGGCCGGCGCCGCCTACCTGGTGTACCTGGGGGTCAGGGCGTGGCGGCGACGCGGTGCCCTGCGGGCGGCGTTCACGGGCGACCAGCCGGCGCGGGGCGGGCTGCGCACGCTGTGGGAGGGGTTCGCGGTGGGGGTCGCCAACCCCAAGACCATCGTCTTCTTCGCCGCCGTCCTGCCGCAGTTCGTCGACCGCGCACAGGGACACGTCGTGGTCCAGATGCTGCTGCTCGGGCTGGTCTTCAACGTCCTCGCGCTGGCCTGCGACAGCCTGTGGGGCCTCGCCGCGTCGACCGGCCGCGACTGGTTCGCCCGCTCACCCCGGCGCCTCTCCCTGGTGGGCGGAGCCGGCGGGCTCACGATGATCGGCCTCGGCGTGAGCGTGGCGGCGACGGGACGGGAGGGCTGATCCCACGACGCGGGGCGGCAGACGAGTCGGGCTGTACGCCGGGTTCTGTTCCGGAAGGTCCTCGCGGGCCCTCCGGCGACGGCCATCCATCTAGGACCGGCGTTGCCACCGGCCTCCAGCGGTCTACCCGCGGACTCGGGCGGGCAGCCCTCGAACGTCCGCGCAGAGCGCTTTTCACGGCGCTCCTCTTGACCTTGCTCCGGGTGGGGTTTACCTAGCTGCCCAGGTCGCCCTGGGCACTGGTGGTCTCTTACACCACCGTTTCACCCTTACCGGGGGCCGAAGCCTCCGGCGGTCTGCTTTCTGTGGCACTGTCCCGCGGGTCACCCCGGGTGGCCGTTAGCCATCACCCTGCCCTGTGGAGCCCGGACGTTCCTCGGGAAGTCCCGTGAGGGACTCCACGCGGCCGCCCGCCCGGCTCGTCTGCCGTGTCGACCATGGTACCGGGCGGGTGCGGCGGCTCGCTCCAGTGGCCGATGTGGCCGCCGTCGCCAGGACCGAGCCCGTCAGGATCAGGGCGAAGGCGGCGAGGACGGCCGGCGTCAGGGGCTCGTCCAGGAAGACGGCGCCCGCCGTCACCGCGACCGCCGGGTTGACGTAGGTGATGACCGTCGCGCGGGTCGGACCGGCCTCCTTGATCAGCTCCAGGAAGGCGACGAAGGCGACCGCCGTGCAGACCACGCCGAGGCCGGCGAGCGCGGCCAGCACCGAGGGCGCCGGGAGCGTGTCGGGGCGGCTGAGAACGGCGGCGGGGGCGTAGACGAGGGCCGCGAGGGTGAGGCAGGACGCGGTGAGGTGGAGGGACGGTACGTCCTTGAGGTGGCGGGCGGCGATCAGCGGCGCCGTGGCGTAGCCGACCACCGTCAGCAGCACCTCGGCGAGGGAGCGGGCGTCGCCGCCGGTCAGGTGCGGGACGGTCAGTACCGCCACGCCCGCCAGGCCCAGGACGAGGCCGCAGACCCGGCGGGCGCCCAGGGTCTCCGTGGCGCCGAAGAAGCGGGCCAGGGCGACGCCGACGATCGGGACGCCCGCGATGAGCAGGCCCGCGGTGGAGCTGGACAGGTGGCGTTCGGCGTCGGTCAGGGTCCACCAGGGGCCGATGATCTCGATGACCGCGAAGGCGAGCAGCGGCCGCCAGTGCGACCGGACCGTCCGGAACAGGCCGCCCTTGCGCAGCGCGAAGGGGAGCAGGAGAGCGGCGCCCAGCGCACAGCGCGTGAACACCACCCCGGACGGGGAGACGGTGTCCACCGCCACCTTGATCATCAGATAGGGGATGCCCCAGACCACTCCCATCAGGGAGAACAGGAACCAGCCGCGTGCAGTCATGCGGCGAGTCTCGGGCTCCTCAGGGGGCGCCGTCTTGAACGCTGTTGCGGTACGCCGCCGGGGTCACGCCGAGCACCCTGCGGAACCAGCGGGTCAGGTGCGCCTGGTCCGCGAAGCCCACGAGCGCCGCCACCTCGGCGGGGCGCAGCCCGGCCTCCAGCAGACCGCGCGCCCTGGCCACCCGGTGCTGGGCGAGCCAGGCGTACGGCGGTATCCCCATCGTCGTACGGAAGGCGCGCAGGAGCTGGTAGCGGGAGAGGCCCAGGTCGGTGGCGAGGGAGGCCAGGGTCGGCGGGGCGAGGAGTTCGTCGGCGAGGCGGTCGCGGACGAGGCGGGCGACGCCTGCGGCCCCGGGGACGGCGGTGTCGTCGGCGGTGCGGGACGCGGAGTGGCGGCGGGCCAGGGCCGTGAGGAGCCAGGGCAGGCGGGACTCGGTCTCCAGGGGGTCGGGGCAGCGGGTCAGGTCCGTGTGCGCGGCGCGCAGGGCGGCGGCGAGCCGCGGGTCGTCGAGGACGGGTTCGCGGAAGTGCGGGAGGGAGCCGCCGCGCAGCCCGTCGGCGAGCAGGGCGGGGGCCGCGTACAGGGCGCGGTACGAGTAGCCGTCTGGGGCGGCCGGTCCGCCGGTGTGCATCTCGCCGGGTTCCAGGACGACGATGGAGCCCGGGCCGGAGTGGATGTGGCCGCCCCGGTAGGCGATGACCTCCAGGCCGCCGACGGTGACGCCGACCGTGAACTCGTCGTGCGCGTGGGGGGCGTAGACGTGCCGGTCGAAGCGGGCGGTGAGGAGGTCGAGGGGCGGGCCGCCGGTCCCCAGCCTGGCCCTGGTCCACCGTGCCTGTTCGCGTGCGTCCACCGTCCCCGCCCCCGATTCGTCCGTCCCCACCCCGGTCGTACGGGATCAGAGGAGACGCGGCGCTGTCCAGTGCGCTCGCTTGACCCTGTCGCAACGTCAACGTTTCTACTGGGGTCATGCGGATCGGAGAACTCGCCGACGCCGTCGGCGTCACCACGCGGACCGTGCGGCACTACCACCATCAGGGGCTGCTGCCCGAGCCGGAACGGCTGGCCAACGGCTACCGGTCGTACACGCTGCGGCACGTCGTCGTGCTGGCCCGGATCCGGCGGCTGACCGAGCTGGGGCTCGGGCTCACCGAGGTGCGGGACGTGCTCGCGGACGAGGCCGGGAAGGAGCTGGCCGAGGTGCTGGAGGAACTGGACGCGGACCTGGCGCGGCAGGAGGCGGCGATCCGGGAGCGCCGGACGCGGCTGCGGGCCCTGCTGGAGTCGGAGGGCGGGCTGCCGCCCGAGGGGCCGGTCTCGCCGGAGCTGGCCGAGCTGTTCGCGGGGATGGGGGACGTCTCCGGTTCCCCCATGGCCGTACGGGACCGCGAGATGCTGGCGACGCTGGAGAGCACGGTGCCTCCGGAGGAGCGGGCCGGGCTGGTGGCCTCGCTGCGCGGCGCGCTGGGGTCGCCGGAGGCGGTGGCGCGGGCCCACAGGGCGTATGCGCTGCTCGACGAGCTGGTGGACGTCGGCGCCGGCGATCCGAGGGTGGCGGAGGCGGCCGGGGTGCTCGCCGAGGCCATGCCGGCGGACCTGGTGCCCGAGGAGGGCGTCGGCCTCGACTTCGACCACGGCATCCTGCGTGCCCTGTACGCGGACTTCGCGCCGGGGCAGGCGGAGGCGATCCGGCAGGCCATGGAGATCGTGGCGAGGGGACGGCGGTCATGACGGGCTCCTCCCTCGCCTCGGTCCCGTACCTGCTGGTCCGGCACGAGTTGCGGCTGCTGGCGAGCCTGTGGCTGTGGATGACCCGGCGGACCCACGGGACGGCGGACGGCTCGGCCGCCTTCGGGTACGCGCGGGGGCAGGGCGCGATGATGTTCGGTTTCGCGTTCGTCTGCGTGGTCGAGTCCGTGGGGATGTCCGTGCTGCTGCGCGACTGGCCCACGGTGCACCACGTGGTGCTCGTCCTGGACGTGTACACCGTCGTCTTCGTCATCGGGCTGCACGCGGCGTCGGTGGTCCGTCCGCACGTCCTCGACCCGGGCGGCGGCACGCTGCGGATCCGCCGGGCCGTGCACGTCGATGTACGGATACCGCTGGAGCGGATCGCCTCGGTCCGCCGCGAACTGCGTGCGACGCACGAGCCGAAGGACGGCGAGCTGAACCTCGCCGTGGGCGCGCAGACGTCGGTCACCGTCGAACTCGCCGAGCCCGTCACCCACGTCACCTTCTTCGGGCGGCGGCACGAGGTCCGCGTGGTGCGCTGCCACGCCGACGACGCCGGAGCCCTCGTACGGGCCGTCGGCCAGGCGCGGGAGGGGCACGCCGTACCCTGACCGGGAGCTTGGATCGAAGGAGTGCCTGTGCTTGTCCTGCTGCCGCCGTCCGAGGGGAAGGCCGCGTCCGGCCGGGGCGCCCCGCTGAAGACCGACGCGTTGTCGCTGCCGGGGCTGACCCCGGCCCGCGAGACCGTCCTCGGCGAACTCGTCGACCTGTGCGCCGGGGACGAGGAGAAGGCGCGCGAGGTGCTGGGGCTGAGCGAGGGACTGCGCGGCGAGGTCGCCAAGAACGTGGAGCTGCGGACGGCGGGGGCCCGGCCGGCCGGGGAGATCTACACCGGTGTGCTGTACGACGCGCTGGACCTGGCCTCGCTCGACGCGGCGGCCAAGCGGCGGGCGGCCCGTTCGCTGCTGGTGTTCTCCGGGTTGTGGGGTGCCGTGCGGGTGACCGACCGGATCCCCTCCTACCGGTGCTCGATGGGCGTCAAACTGCCGGGGCTCGGCGCGCTGGGCGCGTACTGGCGGGCACCGATGGCCGAGGTGCTGCCCGAGGCGGCCGGGGAGCGGCTGGTCCTGGACCTGCGCTCGTCGGCGTACGCGGCGGCCTGGAAGCCGAAGGGCGAGGTCGCCGGGCGGACGGCGACCGTACGGGTGCTGCACGCGCCGACCCGGAAGGTGGTCAGCCACTTCAACAAGGCGACCAAGGGGCGGATCGTCCGGAGCCTGCTGACCGCCGGGATCGCGCCCGTCGGTCCGGCGGAGCTGGTGGAGGCGCTGCGGGACCTGGGTTACGAGGTGGAGGCCGAGGCGCCGGCGAAGGCGGGGCGGCCGTGGTCGCTGGACGTGCTGGTGGACGAGATCCACTGACGTTCCGGCAGGGCGGTTTCCGTTACCATTGCACATACCGCAACGCACGTTGCGCGGAGTGCGGTGCGACGGCACGATGAGGCCATGAGTTCTCCGCTGCCCTCCTCCCCCGCCACCTCGGTGCTGGATCTCGCCCCCGTCGTGCCCGTCGTGGTCGTCGACGACCTCGCCGACGCCGTACCGCTGGCCCGGGCGCTCGTCGCCGGCGGGCTGCCCGCGATCGAGGTGACGCTGCGGACGCCGGTGGCGGTGGACGCGATCCGCGCCATCGCCGGCGAGGTGCCGGGCGCCGTGGTCGGCGCGGGCACCGTCATCACGCCGGACCAGGTCGGCGAGGTCGTCGCGGCGGGGGCGCGGTTCCTGGTCAGCCCCGGGTGGACGGACGTCCTGCTGGACGCGATGCGGGCGTCCGGGGTGCCCTACCTGCCGGGGGTGTCGACCACCTCGGAGGTGGTGGCGCTGCTGGAGCGCGGGGTGCGGGAGATGAAGTTCTTCCCGGCCGAGGCCGCGGGCGGCACCGCCTACCTGAAGGCGCTCGCCGCGCCCCTGCCGCAGGCCCGTTTCTGCCCGACCGGCGGCATCGGTCCCGGCTCCGCCCCGGAGTACCTGGCGCTGCCCAACGTCGGCTGCGTCGGCGGCAGTTGGATGCTGCCGAAGGACGCCGTGGCCGACCGCGACTGGGGCCGCGTGGAGGCGCTGGCCCGTGCGGCGGCGGCGCTCAGCGCAGGTGGGACGTCTCGTTGAAGAGGCGGACGCTCGCGCCGCCGTCGGCGTAGTACGCGACCGCCGACAGCGAGGCAGCGGACAGCTCCATCCGGAACAGCGACTCCGGCGGGGCGCCGAGCGCGAGTCGCAGGAACGTCTTGATCGGCGTCACGTGCGAGACCAGCAAAACGGTGCGGCCCGCGTAGGCGGAGACCAGTTTGTCGCGGGTGGCGGCGACGCGCTCGCCGGTCGCCGCGAAGCTCTCGCCGCCGCCGGTGGGCCGGGCGTCCGGGGAGGACAGCCAGGCGTCCAGGTCGGCGGGGTACCGCTCGCGCACCTCGCCGAAGGTGAGCCCTTCCCAGGCACCGAAGTCGGTCTCCCGCAGGCCCTCCTCGATGGTCACCTCCAGGCCGAGGCGGGCGGCGACGATGCCGGCGGTCTCACGGGTGCGGGCCAGGGGTGAGGCGACGACCGCCTGGACCGTGCCGCGCCGGGCCAGGCTCTCGGCCACCCTCTCGGCCTGCTCCCGGCCGACGGACGACAGGGACGGGTCGCTGCCACCGCTGCCGGAGAACCGCTTCTGCGGGGTCAGGGGCGTCTCGCCGTGCCGCAGCAGTACGAAGGTGGCGGGGGCTCCCATGTCGGGGGGTCCCCAGCCGGGGGACGCGACCGTCCTGGCGGCGCGCACGTCGGCGGCTGCGCTGGTATCGGCATCGGTATCGGTATCGGTGTCGGTTTCGGTGTCCGCCTCGCCACCGGTGCGAGCGGCCCGGGCGACCCGGTCGCCGACGGCGGCACCGGCCGTACGGGCGGCACCCGCCCGGCGTCCGGCGGTGCCCCCCGCGTCCAGTTCCGCCGTCGACCCGGCCGGTGACCACCGCTCACCGCGCGCGCCCGCGTCCATCGCCTCGTTGGCCAGGCGGTCGGCGTGCTTGTTGTCCGCGCGCGGGATCCACTCGTACGTCACCCGGCCCGGCGGGAAGACCCGCGCCGCCTCGGCCGCCAGCGGCTTCATGTCGGGGTGCTTGATCTTCCAGCGGCCCGACATCTGCTCCACGACGAGCTTGGAGTCCATCCGTACGTGCACGCGCGCGTCCGGATCCAGCTCCCTCGCCGCGCGCAGTCCGGCCAACAGCCCCCGGTACTCGGCCACGTTGTTCGTGACGACCCCCAGGTACTCGGCGGCCTCCACGAGGGACTCCCCGGTCGCCGCGTCCAGCACCACCGCCCCGTAGCCCGCGGGCCCCGGATTGCCCCGCGACCCGCCGTCGGCCTCGACGACGAACTCCCGCACCCGACCGGCCACCGAAGCTTCCGCCGAAGCCGCCACCGAACCGGCCCCTACAGCCCGGAGTCGGCCGTGCGCACCAGGATGCGACGGCAGTTCTCGCAGCGTACGACGGTGTCGGGCGCCGTCGAGCGGATCTCGCTCAGCTCGGTGATCGCCAGCTCCTGGCGGCACCCCTGGCAGCTGCGCTGGTACAGCTTGGCCGCGCCGACGCCGCCCTGCTGCTCGCGCAACTTGTCGTAGAGCTTCAGCAGGTCGTCGGGGACCGAGCCGGCGATGACCTCGCGCTCCTTGGTCACCGAGGCCGCCTCGCCGTCCAGTTCCTCGACGGCCGCGTCCCGGCGTGCGGTGGCGTCGTCGATCCTGCCCTGGACCGCGCCGACCCGCTCGGTCAGCTCGGCGACCCGCTCCTGCGCGGACTCGCGGCGCTCCATCACCTCCAGGACGACGTCCTCCAGGTCGCCCTGCCGCTTGGCGAGCGAGGCGATCTCACGCTGGAGGTTCTCCAGGTCCTTCGGGGAGGTGACGGCGCCGGAGTCCAGGCGCTGCTGGTCGCGGGTGGCGCGCTGGCGCACCTGGTCCACGTCCTGCTCGGCCTTGGTCTGCTCGCGGGCGCAGTCGCTCTCCTCGGTCTGCGCGGCCACGAGCAGGTCGCGCAGCTGGGTGAGGTCCTTGGTCAGCGACTCGATCTCGGCGTGCTCGGGCAGCGACCGGCGCTTGTGCGCGAGCTGCTGGAGCCGGACGTCGAGGCCCTGCACGTCGAGGAGTCGGATCTGGTCGGCGGGCTCGGCTTTCAGTTGGGGGCTCCCATTGTGTTGGAGGTCGGGGCGGACGCCGCGTGGGCGGTCCAGGGGTCGGTGACCGTCTTCGAGACGTGGACCCTGAGGTCCCAGCCGTTGCGGTCGGAGATCTCGTCGAGCTGGGCCGCGGCCAGCTCGCACCAGGGCCACTCGGTGGCCCAGTGCGCCGCGTCGAGCAGCGCGAGGGGACTTTGGGCGCGATCCGCCATGAACTCCGCGGCGGGGTGGTGGCGGAGGTCCGCGGTGAGGAAGGCGTCCACGCCGGCCGCCCGCACGTGGTCGAAGAGGCTGTCGCCGGAGCCGCCGCTGACGGCGACCGTGCGGACGGTCGCCTCCGGGTCACCGGCGACGCGCAGGCCCTGCGCGGTGGCGGGCAGCCGCTCGGCGGCGCGGGCGGCGAACTCGCGGACGGTCAGCGGATGCTCCAGCTCGCACACCCTGCCCAGGCCGCGGCGGCCCTCGGGATCGGTCGGGTCCGGCACCAGGGGCCGCACGACGCGCAGGTCGAGCGCGCCGGCCAGCGCGTCGGAGACGCCCGGGTCGGCGGTGTCGGCGTTGGTGTGGGCGACGTGCAGGGCGATGTCGTTCTTGATGAGCGTGTGCACCACGCGGCCCTTGAAGGTGGAGGCGGCGACCGTCGTCGTCCCCCGCAGATAGAGCGGGTGGTGGGTGACGAGCAGGTCGGCGCCGAGCTTCACGGCCTCGTCGACGATCTCCTGGACGGGGTCGACGGCGAACAGGACCCGGGAGACGTCCTGGTCGGGCTCGCCCACGACGGTACCGACCGCGTCCCAGGACTCGGCCCGCTCGGCGGGCCACAGGTTCTCCAGCGCGGCGATGACTTCTGACAGACGGGGCACGCAGCCAAGGCTACCTGGAGGTTCTGTGCCCTTGTACCCGTCGCCGGTACCCCGCCGCGGCCCCCGCCGCCGACCCGGTCCGGCACAGCACACCCCCCTCACTCCCCTCAGGTGAATCGTTCCTGTGACACACGTACGTGTGATGGGGACGGCGGCCGGTCCCCCGCCCGCGCGTGCGAAAACTAGCTTCGTCGCCGGAGGTGACCGAACGATGACGGCCTGTGCGATCGAGCCTTCGGCGGAGTCCGGGAACAGCGGGGCCCCGCGGGCGGGCTGCACCATCACCGCGGAGGGCGCCTACGCCGCGCGTCTCGCCCGGCGCGGGGAGTCCTGGTACCCGGAGCGCTGGACCCTGGACGGCCCCGAGCCGTACGCGGTGCCGCTGCCCGGCAACCAGCCCGAGGAGCCCGGCACGGAGGTGCAGCCGATGGCCGACGGGCGGGTCCTGGTGCACCGCGTCGCGGCCGGACGGCACCTCTTCTCGCTGCTGTACCCGACCGGCCCGGGCACCGGTGAGCTGCCGCTCGGCGCGGTGGAGTGCCCGCCGGACACCACCGGGCCGCGGCTGCTTCCGCCGGTGCCGGGCGGCGAGCGGGCGTACGCGCTCGCTGTCGGTCCGCGGGCGACGGTGCTGTGGCAGGTCGTGGGCGGCGCCTTCGGGCCGGAGCGGGTGGCCGAGATCCCCGGCCGCTGCTCGGGCGGTGTCTGGCTGGACCGCGCGGGCCGGATACTCGCCCTGGACCGGGAGACCGGCGGGCGCGTGAAGGCGGTCTCGGTGGACCTGGAGCGGGACGGAGAGGTGTCGCCGCTGCTTCAGATCGCCCCCGAGAGCGACGATCGCATACTGCTGGCCGACCCCGACAGCGGACTGGTGCTGATCCGTTCGGACGCGCCCTCGCCGGGGCGGGACCGGCTCGGCTGGGGGGTGCTGGGCAGCACGCTGCCGGTGCGCTTCCCGGAGTGCCTGCGGCTGCCGGAGTGTGTGGTGACGCCGGTCGCGATCCAGCCGGGGCAGACACTGACGCCGGAGCGCTGCGCGGTGGCGCTGCGCGTGGACGGCCCGTTCGGCAGCTGGGTCGGGGTGTGGCGGCCCGCCGAGCGCCGGGTGCGCCACCTTCCGGCGCCCGAGGGGTGGTTGACGGGGGCGGGGCTGTGGACGGCGGACGGGGAGCTGCGGCTTCCGTGCTCCACCCCGGAACTGCCCTGCGGGGTGGCGCGGCTGGCCCCTGGGGAAGCGGCGGGCACCGGCGACGCGGAAGGCGCCGGCGACATGGAGGACACGGCTCCGGACCGCCCCGCCGAGGCGGACGGAAAGCCGGACGGAAAGCTGGACGAAAAGGAAGAGGAAGCTCCCCCTCTACCCCGCCCCGTTCCCCTGCAACAGGCCCCGCTGGCGCGGCTTGTAACGAAGTAGTGCCGGTTGGCGTGGCCGCCTGGATTCGGGTCGAGGGGTGCCGGTTACACTCGCTCGGCTGTACGAAAGATCATGTTGACGGGGTGAATTCCTTCCGATGAACGACGCCAGCACGACCCAGCCGATGCAGGCCGACGGTGCCGACGTTTCCGAGACCGACACCGGCCATGGCAAGCACCGCGGGCCGGTCTCCAGCCAGGAGGCCGCGGCGACCCCGCGGGGCCGTCACCGCAAGCCGTCCGAGGAGTCCGGGACGGCTGCCTGACGGCACGTCGAGGCACGACACACACGCAGTAGAGAAGCAGGCAAGCGGCTACGGCCCCGTGCGTCACTCCGACGGACGGGGCCGTCGTCGTCACGTCGTCGTCACGCGTACCGGACGACGGTGTCGGCGAGGACCGGGGCGTCGTCCCGCTCGACGGCGCTCACCGCCACGCGCACCGAGGGGCCGCCGTCCGGCACCGCCGGCCGCCACATCCGCACCCGCAGCGTCTCCCCCGGGTACACCACCCCGGCGAACCGCGTGCGGTACTCGCGCACCCGGGTCACGTCACCGTCCAGCAGCGTGTCGACCACCGACTTGAGCGTGCAGCCGTAGGTGCACAGCCCGTGCAGGACGGGCCGCCCGAAGCCGGCGCGCGCGGCGAACTCCGGGTCGGCGTGCAGCGGGTTCCAGTCACCGCTGAGACGGTAGAGCAGGGCCTGGTCCTCGCGCACCGGAAGGTCGGCGACCTGATCGGGTTCCGTGTCCGGCGGCGGTGCGGGGCGCCCGGACGGCCCCCGCTCGCCGCCCCAGCCGCCCTCCCCGCGTACGAAGATCTCGGCCTCGTCGGTCCACAGCGGCCCGTCCGCGTCGGTGACGTCGGTGCGCAGCACGAGGACGGCCGCCGTGCCCTTGTCGTACACGGCGACGACGCGCGAGGCCGCGCTCGCCCGGCCGCGCACCGGGACGGGCCGGTGCGTCAGCAGGCGCTGCCCGCCGTGCAGGACACGGGCCAGGTCGACGTCGACGCCGGGCCTGGACAGCGCCCCGATCACACCCGGGGGTCCGCCCCCCGCCACCGTCGCGAAGCTCGGCAGCACGTGCAGCCGGGACTCCAGGGTGTAGCGCAGCTCGCGGGGGTCGGTGGCGGGCAGTCCCGCGCCGATCCCGAGGTGGTAGAGCTGGACGTCCTTGTGGTCCCAGGCGAGTTCGCGGACGTGGGGCGGTGCGGCGAGCGCCGTGGCCGCGTCGATGGGCATGGCTGTCCCCTTCTCCCAGGTCCTCCCGGGTCCTCCCAGGCACGGACGGTGACCGGCAGCCACGACCGTACGGGACGCCGGCCGGCCGGGACATTTGTCCTCCCGGACTCCGGACAACCGCATCTGCCGCCCGCCCCGCCGGCTCCGTAGCGTCACCGGCATGAGAGCGACGGAAGGCGGCACGTCCGTGGACGGCCTGGACCTGGAGATCACGCGCGGTGCGACGGCCGCGCTGCTCGGCCGCGACGGCGCCGGCGGGTGCGATTCTCGTACCGACGGCACGGCCGCCGGCGTTCGGAGGCGTACGCCGTCCCGTCCCGCCGCCGCGGCGGAGGACGTGCACGACCGAGGAGAGGGGCAGAGGGCGATGAGCGGGACCGGAAGATGGCTGCGCAGGGTCTCGTGCCGCCTGGACGCGTGGCAGCTGGCGCGGCAGTCCGAGCCGGTGGAGGCGGCGAAGGCGGACGAGCTGCCCGAGCAGGTCGGTCCGCCGCCCACCGGTTTCGCGCTCCTGCCCTGGCTGCTGATGGGCCTGGGCAGCCTGGCCAACATCTTCCAGGGACGGACGTCGAACCCCTGGATCGGCGGCCTGGGACTGCTGGTCTTCAACTCCCTCTACATCTACGTGGCCTTCCGCTCCTTCGACAGGGAGCGGCGCGAGTCGCCGTCGACCCGGCTGGCCCTGGCCGGCATGGCGCTGGTCACCTGCGCCCTGTCCCTGGCCTACGGCGGCAGCTGGCTGCTGTTCTTCCCGCTGCTCGGCCTCGCGGCGGGCGCGGCGCTGCGCGGCCGGTGGCTGGGCCGGTGGGGCTGGACGCTGGCCGCCGTGGCCGGGATCGTGGCCGGCGTCAAGGACGGCTGGACCGGCCTCAACATCGCCTACGGGACCTTCCTGTCCACGATGGTGACGGCCGCGATCCTGAGCCTGTCCGACGCCGTACGGCAACTGCGCGCGGCCCGGGAGGAACTGGCCACGCGGGCGGTGGCGGAGGAGCGGCTGCGGTTCTCCCGGGACCTGCACGATCTGCTCGGGCACACCCTGTCCGTGATCGTGGTCAAGTCGGAGGCGGCCCGGCGGCTGGCACACCGCGACCTGGACGCCGCGCTGACCCAGATCGGCGACATCGAGGCGGTCGGGCGCCAGGCCCTGACGGAGGTCCGGGAGGCCGTCACCGGATACCGGGAGGGCAGCCTGGGGACCGAGCTGGACCGGGCCCGTTCGGCGCTGGCCGCGGCGGACGTGGAGCCGGTGGTCGTCCGCTCGGGACCGCCGCTGCCTCCGCAGGCCGAGGCCCTGCTGGGGTGGGTGGTGCGGGAGGCGGTCACCAACGTCGTACGGCACAGCGGGGCGAGCCGGTGCGAGATCGCGGTGTCGGGCGGCGCCAACCGGGTCCGGCTCACCGTCACGGACAACGGCACGGGCGCCGCCGGCCCCACCCAGGGCCCGGGCACCGGCCTGACCGGCCTGACGGAACGCCTCCTCACGGCCGGCGGCTCGCTGACCGCGGGCGCGGAGCCCCGGGGCGGCTTCGCGGTGCGGGCGGAACTGCCGGTTCCGGAGGAGGAGCGCCCGGTAGAGGCGCCGGCGCCCTAACCTGGCCCCGTGACCGACGAGTCTTCTCCCGTGACCGACACGCCTCCCCTCCCCCGGCCCATCCGCGTCCTCCTCGCCGAGGACCAGGGCATGATGCGCGGCGCGCTCGCGCTGCTGCTCGGGATGGAGGAGGACATCGAGGTGGTCGCCCAGGTGTCGGCCGGGGACGAGATCGTCGCCGCCGCGCTCGCGCACCGCCCGGACGTCGCCCTGCTCGACATCGAACTGCCGGGCCGCAGCGGCCTGGACGCCGCCGCCGACCTGAGGGAGCGGGTGCCCGGCTGCCGGGTGCTGATCCTGACCACGTTCGGCCGTCCCGGGTACCTGCGGCGGGCCATGGAGGCGGGCGCCGCCGGTTTCCTGGTGAAGGACGGTCCGGTGGAGGAGCTGGCCGGTGCCGTCCGCCGGGTGCTGGACGGTGAGACGGTCGTGGACCCCGTACTGGCCGCCGCCGCGCTCAGTGCGGGGCCCAGCCCGCTCACGGCCCGGGAGTGCGACGTGCTGCGGGCCTCGGCGGACGGGGCGACCGTCGCCGACGTCGCCGCGGTCCTGCATCTCTCCGAGTCCACGGTGCGCAACTATCTCTCGGCGGCGATCGGCAAGACGGCTACGCGCAACCGGACGGAGGCGCTGCGCGAGGCTCGGCGGCGGGGGTGGGTGTGAGTTGCGGCTGCCTGGGGGCGGGGTGGGTGTGAGTGAGGGCTGCCGGCGCGGGGTGGCTCTTCGGGTGCGGGCCGGTGGGTGGTTCTCGCGCAGTTCCCCGCGCCCCCATGGGGCGCTCATGCTGGGTGGTTCATCGGGTGCGCGTCCGTGGGTGGTTGCTCGCGCAGTTCCCCGCGCCCCTTCGGGGCGCTCATGCCGTGGCGCTCATGCCGTGGCGGGCTTTGGCTTTCCGGCCGGTAGCCACATCCACATCAGGAGGGCGGCGGCGGTCAGGACCGCCGTTCCCGTGCGGAAGACCAGGGCGTAGCCGTCCGTCAGTGCCACCGGGCCGGCGTGCTCTCCGCCGGACCTCGCCGCCGCGATCGTGGACATCACCGCGAGGCCCAGTGAACCGCCCATCGTGCGGGAGGTGTTGACCAGGCCGGAGACCAGCCCCGCGTCGCCGGGTGCCGCGCCGGAGATGGCCAGTGAGGCCAGGGGCGTCGCCGCCATGCCCGCGCCCAGCATCATCAGCACGCCGGGGATCATGATCGCCGTCAGGAAGCCCCCGTCCGCGGTCATCGTCGACTGCCAGCCGAAGCCGGCCGCCGCCACCAGCGTGCCCAGCACGGCCACGTTCCGCGCCCCGAGCACCGGCATGAAACGCGGTGCCGCCTTGGACCCGAGGATCACCGCCAGCGAGCTGGGGACCAGCGCGAGACCGGCCTCCAGCGGGGTGTAGCCCAGCACGTTCTGCGCGTACAGCGTCATGAAGAACCACATCGAGAACATCGACGAGCCGGACACCAGCATCGCCACGTTCGCCGACGCCACCGACCGCAGCCGCAGCAGCCCGAGCGGCATCAGCGGCGCCGCCGTCCGCGCCTCGACGAGGAGGAACAGCCCGAGCAGCGCGAGGCCGGCGAGCAGCGGCACCAGCGTCGCCGTCGCCGTCCAGCCCTCGGACTCGGTCTGCGAGATGCCGTAGGCGAGCGTGGCCAGGCCGACGGTGACCAGCAGCGCGCCCGGCAGGTCGAGGCGCCGCCGCGCCGCGCCCCGGCTCTCGGTCAGCCACAGCACGGCGCCGGCCAGCACGACCGCGCCCACCGGCACGTTGATCAGCAGCACCCAGCGCCAGGACAGCCCGTCCACCAGGGCGCCGCCCACCAGTCCGCCCGCGGCGCCGCCCCCGGCGCCCACGGCGGTCCAGGTCGCTATCGCCCGGGCCCGCGCGGCCCCCTCGGGCACCGCCGCCGTCAGGATGGTCAGCGTCGAGGGCGCGAGTACCGCCGCGCCCAGGCCCTGCACGGCCCGCGCTGCCAGCAACTGCCAGCCCTCCTGGGCCAGGCCGCCGCCCAGTGAGGCCAGGGTGAACAGCCCGAGCCCGACCAGGAACATCCGCTTGCGCCCGTACAGGTCACCGGCCCGTCCACCGAGCAGCATGAACCCGGCGAAGGCGATGGCGTAGGCGTTGACCACCCACTGGAGCCCCTGCGCGCTCAGCCCGAGGTCGGTGCGCATGGACGGGAGGGCGACGTTGACGACGGACACGTCGAGCACGACCAGGAACTGTCCGGCACAGGCCAGGGCGACCACCAGCCAGGTCGGGGGCGTGCGGCGGGTGGATGTCCGGGCGGTGGCGGAGACGGGGGAACTGGTTGCTTCGGGCATGGGTGTCATGCTCTCAACGGGAGCCCGGCCCGTACATCGGAATTTGGTCCCGGACCGGTCGGGGTGCGGGGCCTAGGTCTTCGGCCCCAGGCGCCGCGGACCCGGACGAGACCAAGAGAAGGTCAAGAATTCATTAGGGACCCGAAGCAACGGAATAGTTGCCCCGGCTGACGAGGTTCATCCTGCAGTCATCCCGCACAGCGGTACCGCACCGCACTTCGACGCCCCCCGGCCTGGAGGCCCCACCCCATGTCCCACACGACGACCGACGAACCCACCCGGAGTGCGAGCGGGGCCACCGTCCCGGTGCTCGCCTTCGCGGGCATCGTCGTCGCGGTGATGCAGACCCTGCTCGTCCCCGTCATCAAGGACCTGCCCGCGCTCCTGGACACCAGCCCCAGCAACGCCACCTGGGTCCTGACCTCGACGCTCCTGTCCGGAGCCGTGGCCACGCCGATCATGGGGCGGCTCGGCGACCTGTTCGGCAAGCGCCGGATGCTGATCGTCAGCCTCTCGGTGATGGTGGTGGGCGCGCTGATCAGCGCGTTCACCGACGCGCTGATCCCGATGATCGTCGGCCGCACGCTCCAGGGCGTCGCGATGGGCGCGATACCCCTCGGCATCGGCCTGATGCGCGACATCCTGCCCCGCGAGCGGCTCGGCTCGGCGATGGCGCTGATGAGCTCCTCGATCGGCGTCGGCGGCGGCCTCGCGCTGCCCGCGGCGGCCCTGGTCGCCCAGCACACCGACTGGCACACCCTGTTCTACGGCGCCGCCGGCCTCGGTGTGCTCTCCATCGCCCTGACCCTGCTGGTCGTACCGGAGTCCCCGCTGCGCGCCAAGGGCTCCTTCGACCTGCCGGGCGCGGTCGGTCTGACCGCCGGTCTGATCCTCTTCCTCCTGCCGATCACCAAGGGCAGCGACTGGGGCTGGTCGTCGCCCACCACGCTCGGCCTGTTCGCCGCCGCCGTCGTGGTCCTGCTGCTCTGGGGCCTGATGGAGCTGCGCGTCGCCGCCCCGCTGGTCGACCTGCGCACCACGGCCCGCCGCGAGGTGCTGCTCACCAACCTCGCCTCGATCATGGTCGGCGTCTCCTTCTTCGTCATCTCCCTGGTCCTCCCGCAGCTCCTCCAGCTGCCCGCCGAGACGGGCTACGGGCTCGGGCAGTCGATGGTCGTCGCGGGCCTGTGCGTGGCGCCGCTGGGCCTGACGATGATGTTCACGGCGCCGGTCTACGCCCGGCTGTCCGCCCGCTACGGCCCCCGGACGACCCTGATCATCGGCCTGCTGATCATCGGGATCGGCTACGCCGGCGGCCTCGGTCTGATGAACGCCGCCTGGCAGACCGTCATCACCTCGGTGCTGATCGGCGCGGGCATCGGCCTCGCCTACTCCTCGCTGCCGGCGCTGATCATCGGCGCGGTCCCGGCCTCGGAGACGGGCGCGGCCAACGGCCTGAACACCCTGATGCGGTCCATCGGTACGTCGGTGTCGAGCGCCGTGATCGGCATGGTGCTCGCCAACACCGCGAACGACGTGGGCGGCGTCGCCGTCCCCACCATGCACGGCTTCCGGGTCTCCTTCCTGATCGCGACCGCCGCGGTCGCCGTCGGCCTGGCACTGGCCTTCTTCCTCCCCCGCCGCCGCCCGTCCACGGCCACGCAGCTGCGCGCGAGCAGCGAGGAGGACGCGAACCTGGCCCGCGCCGAGCAGGCGCTCGCCGGGGAGGCCGCCGCCGGCGAGTCGCCGCGCGGTTTCCGGGGCCGGGTGCTGGCCGCCGACGGCGCCCCCGTCGCCCGCGCCAAGGTCACGCTGATCGACCGGCACGGCCGGCAGGCGGGCGCGACCCTCTCCGCCGAGGACGGCGGCTACGCCCTGGCCGTGCCCGCGCGGGGCCCGTACGTCCTGGCCGCCCGCGCCGCCGGACACGGCCCGCTCGCCCACGCGGCGACCCACGGCGGCGACCACCAGGTCGACCTGGACCTGTCCCTGCCGGGCGAGACGGTCCACGCCTGAGCCGCACGCCGTCACCCCTCACCGCACCCCCTGCCGCACGCCCGGCAGGGGGTGCGGGCCGATGGAGGGCCGCACCCGCACCGGCCCGCCGGGGCTCTCCCCTCCGGGCACACGGGCGCATGCGCCCCCTTCCTCGCCGCACCCCCCGCCCGGCCCCCGGCACGGAGTACGGCAGCATGGGCGCCGAACCGCGCCGCCGCCCGGCGCCCCGTGTCACCGAGAGGACCCGCATGTCCGCGCCGCCCGCCCCCGACGCCCTGGCCGCCTTCGAGGCCGCCAAGGGGTTCATGCCCGTGCACGAGGGCCGCGCGCTGTACGCCGCCGCCGTGGAGGCGGGCGGACTCGGGCTGCCGCTGCTGGAGGTCGGCACGTACTGCGGGCGCTCCACCGTCCTGCTCGCCGACGCGGCCCGCCGGGCCGGGGTCACCGCGCTGACCGTCGACCACCACCGGGGCAGCGAGGAGCAGCAGCCGGGCTGGGACTACCACGACCCGGAGACGGTCGATCCCGAGCTGGGCGTGATGGACACCCTCCCCACCTTCCGCCGCACCCTGCACCGGGCCGGTCTGGAGGAGCACGTGGTCGCCCTGGTCGGCCGCTCGCCCCAGGTCGCGGCGGTCTGGAACTCCCCCCTCGGCCTCGTCTTCGTCGACGGCGGCCACACCGACGAGCACGCGAACGCGGACTACGAGGGCTGGGCACCGCACGTGGCCGACGGCGGCCTCCTCGTCATCCACGACGTCTTCCCGCACCCGGCCGACGAGTTCACCGGCCAGGCCCCGTACCGCGTCTACCTCAGGGCCCTCGCGTCCGGCGCCTTCACGGAGGTCTCCGCGACCGACTCGCTGCGCGTCCTGCGGCGAACGGGCGCGGGGATCTGAGGGCACGGTTAGAGTCGCTGACGTGTCGTACACAGGCCCCGATCTCGAACCTCCCCGGCCCCGTCGCTCCCCGCTGCGCCGCCCGCTGACCGTGGCGGTCGCCGCGCTGGTGCCCGGGGCGCTGCTGGGGTGGGGGGTGTACGCGGCGGTCGGCGGCTCCGACGACGGCGGGGACGCGGCCGGTGCGCGCACGTCCTCGGCGGCCCCCTCCGAGGGCGCGGCCTCCGCGAGCGACGACGCCAAGAAGCCCGCGGACTCCTCCCCCTCCGCCACCGGGAAGCCGACCGCGTCCTCCTCCAAGTCCGCACCCGCCGGGGCCGCCGGGCCGCTCAAGGGGAAGGTCGTCGTCATCGACCCCGGGCACAATCCGGGCAACTTCCAGCACACGTCGGAGATCAACCGGAAGGTGAACGTCGGCACGCACTGGAAGGAGTGCGACACGACGGGCACCGCCACCAACGCGGGCTACCCGGAGGCGAAGTTCACCCTCGACGTCGCCCACCGGCTGCGCACGCTGCTGGAGGAGCAGGGCGCCACGGTGAAACTGACGCAGGACGGCGACCGTTCATACGGCCCCTGCGTGGACGAGCGCGCCCGGATCGGCAACGAGGCGCACGCGGACGCCGCGATCTCGATCCACGCCGACGGCTCGGGAGCCGGCAACCGCGGCTTCCACGTGATCCTGCCGGGCGCGGTGCACGACGGCGACGCCGACACCCGCGCCATCGTCGCGCCCTCCGCCGAACTCGGCGAACGCGTCGCGGGCAACTTCGTGCGCGCCACGGGCGGCGCGCCGTCCAACTACGTGGGTGACGGCACCGGTCTGGTCACGCGTACGGACCTGGGCGGTCTCAATCTGTCAACGGTTCCCAAGGTGTTCATCGAGTGCGGCAACATGCGCGACGACAAGGACGTGGCGCAGCTGACCAGCGGCACTTGGCGACAGAAGGCGGCGCAGGGGATGTCTGATGGAATCGTGAGTTTCCTGCGCGGGTAGTGATCAGCGTTCCCCTCCCTGCGGACAGCCCCGACGCGCGGACGATAGTGTCGTCCGTACGATGAGGGGCCACCCCCGCGCTTCACACCGGAACCTTTCGGCGACATCGTGACAGCGACGCCTCTATTGACGACGAGACGACCTACGAAGGACCTGAAGTGAATATCCGCTCCCTCACTCGAGGCGACGGCGTGGTGATCGGAGCAGCGGTTCTGCTGTTGATCGCGTCGTTCCTCGACATCTACTCGATCGACGGTGCCTCGGACAGCGCCGACATCCCCAGCCTGTGGGGCAGTGGGCCGGTGGTGCTCGGTGTCGTCCTGGCGGGCGTCATCGGCGCCGCGCTCATCGTGGTGGCCCGCGCGATGCCGCAGCCCAAGAAGGTGGCCGGTCTCGACCTCGGCCAGTTCGGCATCGCCTTCACGGTCTTCGCGGCCTGGAGCGCGCTCGGCAACATCTTCGACCCGGCCGGCGCCTTCGACGGCGAGGGCGGCTTCGTCGACGAGCTCGGCGCCGGCCTGGGCCTGATCCTCGCCCTCATCGCCACGCTGGTCATGGCCGCCGCGGCGGTGGCCACGCCGCTGGTCCCCGCCCTCAAGGGCGCCCTGATCCCGGCCGCGCGTCCGGCGGCGCCGCAGCCCTACGGCGGCCAGCCGCAGGGTGGTTACGGCTACCCAGGCGCGCAGCAGCAGCCGTACGGCGGCCAGCCCGGTCAGCCCGGTCAGCCGGGTCAGCCGGGTCAGCCCTTCGGCGGTCAGCCGCAGCCGGGTCAGGCCCAGCCGCAGCCGCAGGCCCCGCAGCAGGCCCAGGCGCAGGCGCAGCCGGCCGGGGACTTCTCCCCGTTCTGGTTCGCCGTGCCGGTGCCGCGTCCGCTGTTCGCGGAGGACGGCTCGCCCACGCCGATCGCCGAGCTGGCGCCGGGCACCTGGTACCTGGCCGTCGAGCAGCGCGGTGCCAACCTGGTCGCCCAGACGCAGGACGGCCGCCGCGGCGTCCTCCAGGACACGTCGGGCATCCAGCGCGGCTGACCCGCCCGCCCCTCAGGCACCTCAACGGCCCTCCGCCCGGACCCGGTTCCGGACGGAGGGCCGTGGCCGTAGGTTTCCGCCGGGCTTCCGGGGCCATACGCAAGGCATGTCTAGATCTCACGGTTCCAGTTCCGCGGGCAGGGCCATAGCCGTCGTCGCCGACATCATGGCCTTCATCCTCGGCCTGTGGATTCTGATGTACCTGTTGGACGCCAACCGGGCCAACGACCTGGTCCAGTTCGTCCATGACGCGGCGAACTGGCTGGCCGGCTGGTCGCGTGACCTCTTCACCTTCGACGAGGACTGGGCCCGCGTGGTCGCCGGCTACGGCCTGGCCGCGGTGGTCTACCTCTTCATCGGCCACGCCATCGCCAACCGCGTCGG
>NZ_JBVJPF010000001.1:506777-830514 GCF_055582785.1 Streptomyces sp. NPDC107500 | reverse complement strand
GGGGGGGCACCCCCGGAAAACACAGCACCTTCGACGAGGACTGGGCCCGCGTGGTCGCCGGCTACGGCCTGGCCGCGGTGGTCTACCTCTTCATCGGCCACGCCATCGCCAACCGCGTCGGCCGCCGCTGACCCTCAGACGCAGACGTCCCGGTCCAGACCCCGGCTGGTCGCGAGACCCGGGGGTCTGGGGGGCACCCCCGGAAAACACAGCACCTTCGACGAGGACTGGGCCCGCGTGGTCGCCGGCTACGGCCTGGCCGCGGTGGTCTACCTCTTCATCGGCCACGCCATCGCCAACCGCGTCGGCCGCCGCTGAGCATTCGTCTTCGACGAGGACCGACCGGGTACGGCGCCGCGGCGTGCTCAGACGCAGCAGTCCGGGTCCAGCCCTCTCGGCAGGTGGTCGCCGGAGAAGACCTGGCAGGTGGCCTCGTGGCCGCCGAGGGCGGCGACGGCCAGGAGCAGGGAGCCGGCCGTCCAGGTGGTGAGTTCGCGGGGCCAGATGGCCTGGTCCTCGAAGACGTAGCCCGTCCAGTACAGGCCGCTGTCCGGGTCGCGCAGGTGCTGGATGGACTGGAGGATCTCCAGGGCGTGGTCGGACTCGCCCACCGCCCACAGGGCGAGGGCGAGTTCGGCCGACTCGCCGCCCGTGACCCACGGGTTGGGCACGACGCAGCGCACGCCGAGGCCGGGGACGACGAAGCGGTCCCAGCTCTCCTTGATGCGGGACCTGGCCTCCGTGCCGGTCAGCGCGCCGCCCAGCACCGGGTAGTACCAGTCCATCGAGTACCGGCCCTTGTCCAGGAACCGCTCCGGGTGACGCCGGATGGCGTGCCGCAGCGCGCCCGCCGCCAACTCCCAGTCGGGCTGCGGCTCCTCACGCTGCTCGGCGATCGCCAGCGCGCAGCGCAGCGCGTGGTGGACGGAGGAGCTGCCGGTCAGCAGCGCGTCCTTGGTGGCCGTGCCGTCCTCGTCGCGCCGCCAGCCGATCTGCCCGCCGGGCTGCTGGAGCCGCAGCACGAACTCGACCGCCGCGTGGACGACGGGCCACATCCGCTCCAGGAACATGTCGTCGCCGGTGGCGAGGTAGTGGTGCCAGACGCCGACGGCGACGTAGGCGACGAAGTTGGTCTCCCGGCCCCGGTCGGTGACGTCGGCGAAGTCCCCGTCGGCGTAGGCCGCGTACCAGGAGCCGTCCGCGTTCTGGTGCCGGGCCAGCCACGCGTACGCCCGCTCGGCGGCCGCGTGCTCGTCGGCCGCGTCCAGGGCCATCGCCGCCTCGACGTGGTCCCAGGGGTCGAGATGGTGCCCGCGGAACCACGGGATCGCCCCGTCCTCGCGCTGCACGGCGAGGATGCCGCGGACGGTCCCGGCGGCCTCGGCGTCGGTGAGGACGCCGGGCAGGACGAGGTGCTCGGTGCGGGGCGTGCGAGGACCGCGGGGCGATGTCACGCGGCGTCCACCGGCGGCAGGTGGGGCTTGGTCGCGTACGCCACGAAGCTCTTGCCGATCAGCGGGTTCAGCGCCTGCTCGGCGACCCGCGTCGCCAGCGGCTTCTTCATGATGTCCCAGACCAGCAGCTTGTGGTACGCCCGCACCGGCAGCGCCTTGTCGTTGTCGACGCCGAACGCGCACTTCAGCCACCAGTACGGCGAGTGGAGCGCGTGCGCGTGGTGGCTGCCGTAGGGGCGCAGACCGGCCTCGCGGATGCGGGCGAGCAACTGGTCGGCCTTGTAGATGCGGATGTGGCCGCCCTCGACCTCGTGGTACGCGTCGGAGAGCGTCCAGCAGACCTTCTCGGGGCCGTAGCGCGGGACGGTGACGGCGATGCGGCCGCCGGGCCTGAGCACCCGGACCATCTCGGCGAGGACGCCCTTGTCGTCGTGGATGTGCTCCATCACCTCGGAGATGATGACCACGTCGAAGGACTCGTCGGGGAACGGCAGGGCCAGCGCGTCGCCCTCCATCGCGGTGGCGGTGGCGCCGGCCGGTGCCTCGCCGGCCTCCTCCATCGCCGCGAACCACTTGGCGACCTCGCGGATTTCCTCGGCGTTCCGGTCCAGCGCGACGACTCGGGCCCCGCGCCGGTAGCACTCGAACGCGTGCCGGCCGGCGCCGCAGCCGAGGTCCAGTACGCGGTCGCCGGGGGCGAGCGGGAACCGGGAGAAGTCGACGGTCAGCACGTGGCCCTGCTTTCGGGGTAGACGCCGGTGTCACTGGTGGTGGTCGGGGTCGCGGGGGCGGGCGCCGGGGCGGCCCGGTCGGGGCCGACGGCCTCGCGGTAGCGGGCGACCGTGCCCTCGGCGGCGCGGGCCCAGGTGAAGTGCCGCAGCACGCGCTCGCGTCCGGCCGCGCCGAGCCGCACCCGCAATTCCCGGTCGCCGAGCAGCCGGTTCAGGCCGGCGGCCAGCGCGTCCGCGTCGCCCGGCGGCACCGCGAGGCAGGTCTCCCCGTCGGGTCCGGCGACCTCCGGGACGGCCCCGCCGGTGGTGGCCAGCAGCGCCGTGCCCGTCGCCATCGCCTCGGCGGCCGGCAGTGAGAACCCCTCGTACAGCGACGGCACGCACGCCACCTCCGCCGACCGCACCAGGTCGACGAGTTCGGCGTCGGAGATGCCCTTGACGAACTCGACGGCGCCTTCGAGGCCGTACCGCTCGATCGCCTGGGCGACGGGTCCCTCCGCGGGCCGCTTGCCGACGACGACGAGGTGCGCCCGCGGGTGCTCGGTGCGGGCCTTCGCCAGCGCCTCGACGAGGAAGACCAGGCCCTTGAGCGGCACGTCCGCGCTGGACGTGGTCACGATCCGGCCCGGCACCCGGGGCACCGACGGGTCGGGCGAGAACAGGTCGGTGTCGGCGCCGATGTGGACGACGTGGATCCGGTCGTCCCGTACGCCGAGGTGGTCGACGATCTCCTGGCGGGAGGTGCCGGAGACGGTGAGCACGGACGGCAGGCGGCGCGCGACGCGCTTCTGCATGCGGGTGAAGGCGTACCAGCGGCGCACGGAGTACCGGCGCTTCCAGCCGTCGGCGGCGTCGAGTTCCAGTTGCCGGTCGACGGTGATGGGGTGGTGGATGGTGGTGACGAGGGGCGCGCCGACGTCGCCGAGCAGTCCGTACCCCAGCGTCTGGTTGTCGTGCACGACGTCGAAGTCGCCGCGGCGGGCGCGCAGATGGCGGCGGGCGCGCAGCGAGAACGTCAGCGGCTCCGGGAATCCGCCGGTCCACATCGTGCCGACCTCGAGCGCGTCGATCCAGTCGCGGTACTCGCCGCGGCCCGGGGTGCGGAAGGGGTCGGGCTGGCGGTACAGGTCGAGGCTGGGCAGCTCGGTGAGGGAGAGCCGGTCGCCGGCCGCGGGGTCCTCGTCCAGGACCGGATAGGGCTGGGCGCCGACGACCTCGACGCGGTGGCCGAGGCGGGCCAGTTCGCGCGAGAGGTGGCGGACGTAGACGCCCTGGCCGCCGCAGAACGGGTTCCCCTTGTAGGTGAGGAGGGCGATGCGGAGCGGTCGCAAGCCGTCGGCGGCGGGCTCCGGACGGGGACCCGTCCCACTGGCCTCAGCGGTCACTCCCGGGCCCCCTTCTCACTGCACTGTCCCGCGACACTACGCCGGGACGTTAATCTAGAACAAGTTTCAGACTTGATCGTCAGAGGCTCCGAATCTACCGGCAGGTAGCGGAGCTGGGACGAGTGGATCAGGTGATTCACGCCACGGCGCGGCACTCCGCCGGGCTACCGTGCCGGACGGACGTCGGGGAGAAGGTGACCAAGGTGGACAACCCGGAAGCGGAAGCGATTGCTCCGCAGCGCCGCTCCCCCTCCCTCGCCCCTTCCCCGCCGCTCACCGAGCGGCAGCGGGAGCGCCGCCGCCGCATCCTGCGCGCGACCGCCCGGCTGGCCTGCCGGGGCGGCTTCGAGGCGGTGCAGATGCGCGAGGTCGCGGAGTCGTCACAGGTGGCCCTCGGCACGCTGTACCGGTACTTCCCGTCCAAGGTGCATCTCCTGGTCGCCACCATGCACGACCAGTTGGAGCGGCTGCACGGCACCCTGCGCAAGAGCCCGCCGGCCGGCGACACGGCCGGTGACCGGGTGGCCCAGACCCTGATGCGGGCCTTCGGCGCGCTGCAACGCGAACCCCGGCTGGCCGAGGCGATGGCCCGCGCCCTGACCTTCGCCGACCGCAGCGTCTCCCCGGAGGTCGACCAGGTCTCCCGGCAGACCACGGCGATCATCCTGGACGCGATCGGCGGCATGGAGGACGCGACGCCCGCCCAGCTCTCCGCGGTCCGCGTCATCGAACACACCTGGCTCTCCACCCTGATCACCTGGCTCGCCGGCCGTGCCTCCCTCACCCAGGTACGCGTGGACATCGAAACGGTCTGCCGCCTGCTCGACCTGGCGGAGACCGGACCGGGGCGGCCGGCGGCGCACGTGTGACACCGGCCCGACCGGCGCCGCGCCGGCCGGCGCGGCAGGGGCCGAACATTGCGATCCCGCGCACCCGCCCCGCTCCCCCGTCCGGCCGCCCCTCGGCCCGCGCGCCCCGGGCGGGTAAAGTGGCGGCGTCGTCATCACCCGTACGGGGGGAAGCCGGTGCAATTCCGGCGCTGACCCGCAACCGTGAACCGCCCGCGCCCGCCCAGGGACCTCCGCGGACGGCCAGCCGGAATGCCCCGCGCGGACGTGACCGGCTCACGTGCCCGGCGCCCGCCGGAGCACGGGCACCGTCGAGGCATACGGGGCCGAGCCGCCGGGGGTGCCCCGTGCTGCCCGGTCCCGCACAGGGAAAGGCACCCGCCGATCATGAACGTCCGCCGTCGAGGCAGCGCCGCGGTCCTGGCCGCCGCAGCAGTGATCGGCGCCGCCGCCGCGCCCGCGGTCGCCGCCGACCCCTCTCCGTCAGCCTCCGCGTCCCAGCCGCCGGCCCTGTTCGGCACCGGCGACCCCCAGTTCGACGGCGTCTGGCGCCAGTCGTTCGCGCTGCTCGCGCAGGACACCGTGGGCGTGATCCCTTCGTCGAAGGCCGTGGAGTGGCTCACCGGCCAGCAGTGCGCGAACGGCTCCTTCGCCCCGTACCGTGCCGACCCCGCCAAGGCGTGCGACGCCAAGACCATGGTCGACACCAACCAGACCGCCGCCGCGGTCCAGGCACTGTGGGCCGTCGGCGGACACGGTGACGTCGTCGAGGACGCCCTCGAATGGCTGAAGTCCGTGCAGAACAAGGACGGCGGCTGGGGCTACGCCCCCGGCGGACCCAGCGACGCGAACTCCACCTCCCTCGTCATCGGCGCCCTGACCGCCACGGAGACCGACCCCACGAAGGTCACCAAGGGCGGCAAGTCCCCGTACGACGCCCTGCTGACGTTCGCCCTCCCCTGTTCCAAGGACGACGGCGCCTTCGCCTTCCAGCCCGACAAGGACGGCAAGCTGCTCCCCAACGCCGACGCCACGGCCGCCGGCGTCCTCGGCTGGCTCGGCAAGGGCCTGGTCACCGGGCCCGGCAAGAAGGCGGCCGCCGCCACCTGCGCCGACGGGCCCGACCGTGCGCAGGCCGCCGCGAACGGCGCGGCGTACCTCGCGACCGCCGTCGGCAAGGACGGCCACCTCAAGTCCGCCCTCGGCGGCTCCCCCGACCAGCCCGACTACGGCAACACCGCCGACGCGGTCGTCGCGCTCGCCGCGCAGGGCGGCGCGGACAAGGCGGCCGAGCCGCTGGCCTGGCTGGAGAGGAACGCCGCGAAGTGGGCGAAGGAGAGCGGCCCGTCCGCCTACGCCCAGCTGATCTTCGCCGCCCACGCCACGGGCACCGACCCCCGCGACTTCGGCGGTACGGACCTGGTGGAGGGGCTCAACGCGACGGGGCCGGCACCCCAGGGAGCGAGGACGGGCGACTCCGCCACGGCGAGCGACCGGGCCGCGGACGAGAACGAGAAGGAGGACAACGACGACTCCGGCTTCGGCGTCTGGTGGTTCGTCGGCGTCTGCCTGGTCTTCGGCATCGGCATCGGCTTCCTGCTCAGCGGCCGCAACAAGAAGCGGCAGCCGTGACCCGCCGCGTCGTCCTCCTCTTCCTGGCCGCGTTCCTGCTGATCGGGAGCGCGGGTCAGGCGCAGGCCGCCGGGTACCGCTACTGGTCCTTCTGGGACCGCGACGGCGACCAGTGGGTCTACGCCACCCAGGGTCCGTCCCTCACCCGCCCCTCGGACGGCGACGTCCAGGGCTTCCGCTTCGCGGTGAGCGCGAACTCGGACGACGCGGCCAAGCCGCGCGGCGCCGCGGACTTCGCGTCGATCTGCGCGAGGACCCCGGCCGAGGACGGCAGCAAGCGGGTCGCCCTCGTCCTCGACTTCGGTACGGCGGCCGACGCGCCGTCCGGCGAGACCCCGCCGCCCCGGCGCACGGCCTGCGCGCAGGTCGCTCCGGACGCCACGACGGCCGACGCCCTGGCCGACGTCGCGGGCCCGCTCCGGTACAACACCAGCGCGCTGCTGTGCGCGATCGGCGGCTACCCGAAGTCGGGCTGCGGCGAGCAGGTGTCGGGACAGACCAGCCCGACGGCCGGCGCGTCGCCGGGGCGGCGGGCCGAGGAGGACGGCGCGGACGAGGACGGCGGACCGTCCGTCGGCCTGATCGCGGGTATCGCGGTGGTCGCGGTCCTGGCGGGGGCGACGACGTGGCAAGCGAGGCGGCGCAGAAATGCCGGCGACTGACCCCGAAGCCACCGGCCCCACACCGCCCGGGGACCCCCGCCCCACCCAGCCTGCCCCCGGCCACCGGCGCACCGCCACCGCGCCACCCCGGTTCGGCGCACCCACCCCCCACCGGGGCTCCACCCCCCTCCACCCCGGCGCCTGGTGGCTCTGGGCCCTCGCCCTCGGTACCGCCGCCACCCGCACCACCAACCCCCTCCTCCTCGCCCTCCTCGTCGCCGTCTCCGCCTACGTCGTGATCTCCCGCCGCCCCCACGCCCCCTGGTCCCGTTCCTACGGCGCCTTCGTCAAGCTCGCCCTGGCCGTCCTCGTCATCCGCCTCCTCTTCACCACGGTCCTCGGCTCCCCCATCCCCGGCACCCACACCCTCGTCACGCTCCCCGAAGTCCCGCTCCCCGACTGGGCGCAGGGCATCCGGCTGGGCGGCCGGGTCACCGCCGAGGGCCTCGCCTTCGCCCTGTACGACGCGATGAAGCTCGCCACGCTCCTCATCTGCGTCGGCGCCGCGAACGCCCTCGCCAACCCCTCCCGCCTCCTCAAGTCCCTCCCCGGCGCCCTGTACGAGATGGGGGTCGCCGTCGTCGTCGCCCTCACCTTCGGGCCGAACCTCATCGCCGACGTCCAGCGCCTGCGCGCCGCCCGCCGCCTCCGGGGCCGCCCCGACAACGGCGTACGCGGCCTGCTCCAGGTCGGACTCCCGGTACTGGAGGGCGCCCTGGAGCGCTCCGTCGCCCTCGCCGCCGCGATGGACGCCCGCGGCTACGGCCGTACCGCCCAGGTCCCCACCGCCGTCCGCCGTACCACCGCCGCCCTCACCCTGGGCGGCCTGCTCGGCGTCTGCGCGGGGACGTACGGGCTGCTGACCGCCGCGGGCGGCACGTACGGCATCCCCGTCCTCGTCGTCGGCCTCGCCGCCGCGCTTGCGGGCCTATGGCTCGGCGGGCGGCGCACGGTCCGCACCCGCTACCGCCCGGACCGCTGGGACGCCCGCGCCTGGCTGGTCACCGGCTCCGGCGTGGCGGTCGCGGCGGCGCTGTTCCTCGCCGCCGCCCGCGACCCGGCGGCGCTGCACCCGGGCGTGGTCCCGCTGGTCGCGCCGTCGCTCCCGCTGTGGCCGGCCGCCGCGATCCTCGTCGGCCTGCTCCCGGCGTTCGTCACCCCCGCACCCGAGACCGCCGCGAAGGAGCCGTCGTGATCCGCTTCGAGAACGTGTCGGTCACGTACGACGGAACGACCCGACCAGCCATCCAGGGAGTGGACTTCGAGGTCCCGGAGGGCGAACTGGTCCTCCTCGCGGGCCCGTCCGGCGTCGGCAAGTCCACCGTCCTCGGCGCGGTCGGCGGCCTCGTCCCGCACTTCACCGGCGGCACGCTGCGCGGCAGGGTCACCGTGGCCGGCCGCGACACCCGCACCCACAAGCCGCGTGAACTGGCCGACGTGGTCGGCACGGTGGGCCAGGACCCGCTCTCCCACTTCGTGACGGACACCGTCGAGGAGGAGCTGGCCTACGGCATGGAGTCACTCGGCCTGGCCCCCGACGTGATGCGCCGCCGGGTCGAGGAGACCCTCGACCTGCTGGGCCTCTCCGACCTCCGCGCCCGCCCCATCGCCACGCTCTCCGGCGGCCAGCAGCAGCGGGTCGCCATCGGCTCGGTACTCACCCCGCATCCCGACGTGCTGGTCCTGGACGAGCCGACGTCCGCCCTGGACCCCGCCGCCGCCGAGGAGGTCCTGGCCGTCCTCCAGCGCCTCGTGCACGACCTCGGTACGACGGTCCTGATGGCCGAGCACCGCCTGGAGCGGGTCATCCAGTACGCCGACCAGGTCGTGCTGCTCCCGGCCCCGGGTGCCGCGCCGGTGCCCGGCGCCCCCGCGGACGTGATGGCCGTGTCCCCGGTGTACCCGCCGGTGGTGGGCCTGGGCAGGCTGGCCGGCTGGTCCCCGCTGCCGCTGACGATCCGCGACGCCCGCCGCCGCGCGGCCCCGCTGCGGGAACGGCTCGCCGGCCGCCGGATCCCGGAGCACACCCCGCCGACGGCGGTACTGCCCGCACCGCCCGCCCTCGGCGCCGCCCCCCGCCGCCGGCGGCTCCTCGGCGCCAGGGCCCCGCGGCCGACCGCCGCCCCCACCGCGGCCCCGTACGCCGCCGAGGTCCGCTCCCTCGCCGTGCGCCGCGACCGCGTCCAGGCCCTGCGCCACATCGACCTGACCGTCTCCCCCGGCGAGACCGTCGCCCTGATGGGCCGCAACGGCGCGGGCAAGTCGACGCTCCTGTCCGCGCTCGTCGGCCTCGTCGCCCCGTCCTCCGGCACGGTCCGGGCGGGCGGCGCCGTGCCGCACCGCACGGCCCCCCGCGACCTCGTACGCCGCGTCGGCCTGGTCCCCCAGGAACCGCGGGACCTGCTGTACGCCGACACGGTCGCCGGCGAGTGCGTGGCCGCCGACCGGGACGCGGACGCGGCGCCCGGCACCTGCCGCGCCCTGCTAACCGAACTGCTCCCCGGCGTCACGGACGACACCCACCCCCGGGACCTCTCGGAGGGACAACGCCTCACCCTCGCGCTGTCCGTGGTCCTGACGGCCCGCCCTCCCCTCCTCCTGCTGGACGAGCCGACGCGCGGCCTGGACTACGCGGCGAAGGCCCGGCTGGCCGGCATCCTGCGCGGCCTGGCGGCCGAGGGGCACGCGATCGTGCTGGCCACGCACGACGTGGAGCTGGCCGCCGAGCTGGCCCACCGGGTGGTGCTGCTCGCCGAGGGCGAGGTGATCGCCGACGGCCCGGCCGCGGACGTGGTGGTGGCCTCCCCGTCCTTCGCGCCGCAGGTGGCGAAGGTCCTGGCCCCCCGCAAGTGGCTCACGGTCGCGCAGGTACGGGAGGCCCTGGCATGACCGGCAACGGCACCGCCCCCCGCGACCGCCAGGCCCGCGCCGTCCGCCTGGGCCCCCGCTCGGTCGCCGCGCTGATCCTGGTCAGCGCCGTGGGCGTGGCCGGCTTCGGGTGGCCCTTCCTTGCCCCGCCGGACGCCTCCCTCAACGCGCACGCCCAGGACGCGCCGTGGCTGTTCGCGGGCCTGCTGGTGCTGCTGGTGGCCGTGGTGGCGGCGACGATCTCGGAGTCCGGCCTGGGCCCGAAGGCCGTGGCGATGCTCGGCGTCCTGGCGGCGGCGGGCGCGGCCCTGCGCCCCATCGGCGCGGGGACGGCCGGTCTGGAGCCGATGTTCTTCCTGATGGTCCTCAGCGGCCGGGTCCTCGGCCCGGGCTTCGGCTTCGTCCTCGGCTCGGTCACGATGTTCGCGTCCGCGCTGCTCACCGGCGGGGTGGGGCCGTGGATGCCGTTCCAGATGCTGGCGATGGGCTGGTTCACGATGGGCGCGGGGCTGCTGCCCGGCCCCGACCGCCTGCGCGGCCGGACGGAGCTGCTCATGCTGGCCGCCTACGGTTTCCTGGCCGCCTTCGCCTACGGCACGGTGATGAACCTGGCGGGCTGGACCTTCATGAACACCCTCGCCTCGAACATCGCCTTCGACCCGGACGCGTCGGTCGCCTCCAACCTGGCCCGCTTCCTCGCCTACTGCCTGGCCACGTCCCTCGGCTGGGACGGCGGCCGCGCCGCGATGACGGTCGTCCTGACCCTCACCCTGGGCCCCCCGATCCTCAGGGCCCTGCGCCGCGCCACCCGCAGAGCGGCCTTCGAGGCCCCGGTCGCCTTCGAGGACCCCGAGAAGGGCTGACGGCGACCAGGTTCGCGAGACGGACCGGGCGGGGACCGGTCGTCTGGCCGGCGGCGAAGCTCAGCCGGATGCCGTCCGGAACCGCCGCCGGTACTCCGTAGGGGTCGTGTCGAGGCGGCGGCGGAAGGCTCTGACCAGCGTGTCGACGGTGCCGAAGCCACAGGTGGTGGCGAGACGCTCCAGGGTCGCGTCGGTGGATTCGAGCTGGTGGCGGGCCGCCTCGACGCGGGCGGACTCGATGTAGGCGTGCGGGGTCGTGCCGAGTTCGGTCTTGAAGATGCGGGTGAGCTGGCGGTCGCCCACGTGGAGGCGGGCGGCGAGGTCGGCGACGGTGAGCGGTTCGGCGAGGTTGCGCATGATGTGGTGGCGCAGCTCCTCGACGCGCCGGGTCGTGGAGACCTGTTCCAGCGGGACGCTGAACTGGCTCTGCCCGCTCGGCCGTTTCAGGTACATCACCAACTGCCGGGCCACGCGCAGCGCCACCGCCTCACCGAGGTCGTCGGCGATGAGGGCCAGGGAAAGGTCGAGGCAGGCGCTGATACCGGCACCGGTCCACACATCGCCCTCGCGAATGAAGATCGGGTCGGCGTCGACCTCGACCTCAGGGTGATCGGCGGCCAGCTGCTGCGCCGTCGACCAGTGGGTGGTGGCGCGCTTGCCGTCGAGGAGTCCGGCCGCGGCGAGGATGTGCGCCCCCACACAGACGGACGTGACCCGTCGGGTCCGCCCGGCCAGTCGCCGCACCCGCTCCACCACTGCCGGGTCGGTGCGCGGGTGGACGCCGCGCTGATCGTCGACCCGCACCGCGCCGGGCACGATCAGGGTGTCGATGCTCCGCTCGGACAGTTCGTCGAAGGTGACGTCGGGCAGGATCCGCACCCCTGCCCCGGTGGTGACCGGGTCCATGGTCTCCGCGGCGAGGACGACGTCGTAGCCCGCCGCCTCGTGCGTCTCCCGGCGCGCGAGGGAGAACACCTCCGGCGGTCCGGTGACGTCGAGCAGGTCGACGTCCTCGAAGAGGAAGATGACGATCAGCCGTCCGACGGTGTTCACGGGACCCCCACGCTCGGCAACACCCACACCGACACCCATGTCGGTATCTGCATGTTAGACGACATTGCCGACACCGCAGGTGGGCCGTAGCGTCGTAGGCGCAGGTCATCGCGGTGATGAACTGCCCTACCAGCTCTACTACTTGAGGCGGTTTCCCATGCCCAGAACCACGCTGCGCCAGCTCAACGGCTTCGACGACACCCCCGCGAAGCTCGCCGGCTCGACCCTGGTCCTGATCGACTACCAGAACACCTACACGACCGGCGTCATGGAACTGGACGGCTGGCAGGACGCGCTCGACGCCGGCGCCCGGCTCCTGGCGCGGGCCCGTCAGGAGGGCACGAAGATCGTCCACGTCGTCAACGACGGCGGCGAGGGCACCCCCTACGACATCCGTGCCGAGATCGGCGCCATCCACCCGAGCGTGGCACCGCTCGACGGTGAGCCCGTGGTCGTCAAGAAGGCGCCGAACGCGTTCGTCGGTACGGACCTCGACCAGCACGTCGACGCCGCCGGCAACACCGACCTCGTCCTCGCCGGCTTCATGACGCACATGTGCGTGGCCTTCACCGCCCAGGGCGCCTTCCTGCGCGGCAACCGCCCCACCGTCGTCGCCGACGCGTGCGCCACCCGCGCGCTGCCGGTCGCAGGCGCCGAACTGGACGCCCGTCAGGTGCACGACAGCGCCCTCGCCACCATCGCAGACCTGTACGGGGTCGTCGTTCCGTCCCAGAAGGAGATCTCCTGATGAAGCTGCCCCGTCCGGCCGTCGCACTCGCCGCCGCCGTCCTTTCCGTCACCGCCACGGCGTGCGGCGGTGAGTCCGAGGCCGCCACCGGCAAGGGCGAGCCGTCGGCCTCCGCCACCACCGCGACGAACGTCGCGAAGGACACGACGACGCTGCGGCAGCTCAACAAGTTCGACGAGACGCCGGCCACGCTCTCCGACGCGACGCTCATCCTCGTCGACTACCAGAACACCTACACCTCCGGTGTGATGGAACTCGACGGCTGGAAGCCGGCCGTGGACAACGCCGAAGCGCTGCTGAAACGGGCCCGGAAGGCCGGCACCCCGGTCATCCACATCGTCGACAAGGGCTACGACCTGAAGTCGGAGGCGGGCCGGATCATCCCGGCGCTCAAGCCGGCCAAGGGCGAGCCCGTCGTCGAGAAGAGCGTCCCGAACGCGTTCCACGGCACCGATCTCGCCGAACAGGTCAAGAAGGCCGGCAACAAGAACGTCATCGTCGCCGGCTTCATGACGAACATGTGCACCCTGTTCACCGCTCAGGGCGCGTTCCTCAACGGCAACGCCCCGACGGTGGTCGCGGACGCCTCCGCGACCCGGCCGCTGCCGCTGAAGGGCAAGCCGAACGGCATTCCCGCGGAGCAGGTCCACGAGGCGGCCCTCGCCACGGTCCAGGACCTCTACGGAGTCGTCGTGCCGTCGCAGAAGTCCCTGACCTGAGGTTTCACCCCACCCCACCCCACCCTGAACTCCCCCACCTTGGGATCCCCCCACCCTGAACTCCCCCCACGCTGTTTCCCCCCACATCGCCAAAAGGCACTTCACTCACTGAAGAAAGCAGAACAACGGGGCATGGCAACACGTAGAGGTTTTCTGGGTACCGCGTCGGCCGTCGGGGCGGCAACGCTGTTCACCGGCCAATCGGCCTCCACCGCCTCGGCGGCCACAGCGGGAGTCACCGCGACCGACGAGAAGGCGGCACGCGACGCGATACGCGCCGTCAACGCGAAGATGCGCGCCAACTACGCGACGCTCAAGAGCGAACTGACGACGCAACTCAGTCCCGTCATCGTCGTTTCCAACAACGCGGTCGGCGGACGCTTCACCCTCATCAGCAACGGCAAGCAGGTCGAGACCGTCGACCCGGTGCCGGAGTACTTCGAACTGGCCAAGTCGATCGCCCACGTCCCCTTGGGCGTCTTCTCGGTGCTCGCCGCCTACCTCAGCGACCGGGTCCCCAACATCCCCAACGCGGACCGCATCGACCCGCACGACCTCGACATGGTCGTCACCAAGGCGCCCGGCGACAAGGGCTGGATCACCCCGCTGAACGCCTTCAAGACCGCACTCCAGTCGGCACACACCAGGCTCGGCACCGCGAACCTCCCCCTGGACCTGGAGAACTCCTGCGACAAGATCCTCGGTGAGGCCGTCAAGTTCATCGACGCCTCCGTCGCGGCCGAGTCGTTCGACATGGTGTCGTTCAACCGGTTCGCCGCGACGGTCTACCCGGCCATCCGCGTCAACATGACCTTCGCCGCCACCGCGCAGATCACCGGCATCGAAGGCCTCATGAAGCGGTGGCGCACGCTGATCGGCGAGAAGGCGTGGAGCGACCTCTACGTCACCGTCCTGTCGATCTGGACCACGGCCGAGCTGAACCAGGCGTCCATCATCATCCGCCGCACCATGAACCAGGCGAAGGTGGGCACCCACCTCATCGATCTGCCGACCGTGGAGACCCCCTCGGACCCGATCCTCGTCGCGCTCGACAACCTGGCCCGCATCGTGCAGGACAACGTCGCCGCCGAGATGGTCTTCAACACCGACCTCAAGGTCGCGGACGCCCTCAAGGGCAAGGAGGACCTGCTCTCCGACGAGATCCTCCAGCAGATCGGCGGCATGGCGCCCACCGCCAGGACCGCCGCCCTCGGTACGGCGGCGGCGACGGCCGGCGCCTGCCCGATCACGGGACGCACCGCGGCGGTGTGATCACCGGGGGGAGGGACGACAGGGCTTCCGCATGATCTGACCAGACCCGGTCAACTTTTCTGTTCGAATTATCGTCTTCGCACGTGCACCAGCCGTGCACCCCGATGACGCCGAACGGAAACCCCGACCGTGGTCCCTGCCGAACTCACCGTCCTCAGGCCCGATCGGCGTCAGGAGAGACGCGCGAGCGATGCCCTGCGTGCCTTCGGGCACCGGCATCGCGTGCCGTTGCTCGCCACGCTGCCCATCATCCCGCTCTACGCGGTGTGGTGGGTGTTTCTCGCCACCGGCGGGGGCGATCTCGCCGCCCAGCAGGCGTGGGCGGACTTCGCCTCGCGGCACGGGGGTTCGGCGTACGGGCTGTTCTGGTACGGCGGGATGCACTCCGCCAACTACAGCGTCATCTCGCCGTACTTGATGGCCCTGCTCGGGGTGCGCACGGTCACCCTGGTCGCCGGCCTGGCCGCCTCCTGGCTGACGGCCGTGCTGATCGTGCGGTGCGGGGTGCGCCGCCCGCTCGGGCCCGCGCTGCTCGGGTCGCTCGCGCTGTGGTGCAACGTCGCCTCGGGCCGGACCACCTTCGCGCTCGGCGTCGCCTTCGCCGTGGCCGCCTGCGTGCCGCTGGTCCGGGAGCGGAGGCTGTACCTCGCCGCCGGGTACGCGGCGCTGGCCACCCTGGCCTCGCCGGTGGCCGGGCTGTTCCTCGCCGTGGTGGGGGCCGGGTACCTGATGGTGCGGGACTGGGGGCGCGCGCTCGTGCTCCTCATACCCCCGGCCGCCGTCGTCGGGCTGACGACGCTGCTCTTCCCCTTCAGCGGGGAGCAGCCGATGCCGGCGGACCGCATAGGGCCGCCGGTCGCGCTCGGCCTCGCCGTCACCGTGCTGGCCCCGCGTACCTGGCGGGTCGCCCGGTGGGGCGGGGCCGTCTACGCGATCGGCACCGTACTGACGTACCTCGTCGCCTCGCCCGTCGGGACGAACGTCGAACGGTTCGCGGAACTGTTCGCTCCCGCCGTGCTGTGCGCGGCCCTGCTCCACGGCCCGCCGCCGCCCGTGACCGCCCGGCTGCGGCGCTTCGCGCGCGGGCTGCTCGCCGTCGCGCTCGTCTTCTCGGTCGGCTGGGTGGGCAAGAAGACCGCCGACGACCTGCGGGAGTACACCGTGGTGCCCGCCTGGGCGGCCGAGACGGACGGGGTCGTGCGGGCGCTGGAAGGGCTGGGCGCCGACCGTACGCGGGTGGAGGTGGTGCCCGCCCGCGACCACCGCGAGGCCGCCCGGCTCGCCCCGCACGTCAATCTGGCCCGGGGCTGGAACCGGCAGCTCGACGTGGAGCGCGCCCGCCTCTTCTACGACGGCAGCTTCTCCGCGGCCACCTACCGGTCCTGGCTGGACCACTGGGCGGTCGGTTTCGTCGTCCTCCCGCTCGGCAAGCCGGACGGCCCGGCCAGGGCCGAGGCGGCACTGGTGCGCGACCCGGACCTGCGGCCCGACTGGCTGGAGCCGGTCTGGCAGGACCCCCACTGGAGGGTCTACCGGGTGCGGGACGCCGTACCGCTCGTCTCCGCCCCCGGCACCGTCGTGAGCAGCACCGGCGTCGACCTCGTGCTGCGGGTGGACCGGCCCGGCGCGGTGACCGTGCGGGTCGCCTGGTCGCCGTGGCTGCGGTCCGACGGCGGCTGCCTCGCACGGGACGGCGACTTCACCCGGCTGACCGTCGAGGCGCCGGGTGAGTACCGGCTCAGCTCCCGGTACGGTCCTTCGCCGGGCTCGGCGGATCGCTGCTGACCCCTTCCGAAGCGGCCCCGGACTCGGGCGTGTTCGCGGTGACCGCCGCCGCCGTGAGGGTCCTGGCCCGCGGGCCCTGGAACAGGTAGGTCAGGCCGAAGCCCGCGGCGACCACGGCCGCGCCGCCCACCGCGTCCAGGAGCCAGTGGTTGCCGGTCGCCACGATGGCCGAGGCGGTGAAGAGGGGGTGGAGCAGGCCCAGCGCCTTCATCCACATCCTCGGCGCGATGATCGCGATCGCCACGCCGCACCAGAGCGACCAGCCGAAGTGCAGGGACGGCATCGCCGCGTACTGGTTGGTGAGGTGCGTCAGGGTGCCGTAGTCCGGCTTCGTGAAGTCCTGCACGCCGTGCACCGTGTCGATGATGCCGAGCCCCGGCATCAGCCGCGGCGGGGCCAGCGGGTACAGCCAGAAGCCGACCAGGGCCAGCAGGGTGGCGAAGCCCAGGGAGGCACGGGCCCAGCGGTAGTCGACCGGACGGCGCCAGTACAGGACGCCCAGGACCGCCAGCGGGACGACGAAGTGGAACGACGTGTAGTAGAAGTCGAAGAAGTCCCGCAGCCAGCCGACCTTCACCACCGCGTGGTTGACGGCGTGCTCGATGTCGATGTGCAGGAAGCGCTCGATGTCGAGGATCTGCCACCCGTGCTCCTCGGCGCGGGCCCGGCCCGCCGAGTTGCTGCCGCCGGTCGCCGCGAGGCGGACCTGGGAGTAGGCGGCGTACGTGACCCGGATGAGGAGCAGCTCCAGGAGCAGGTTCGGGCGGGTGAGGACCCGGCGCAGGAACGGAAGCAGGGGGACGTGCTTGAAGCGGGTCGGTACCGCCGGGGCGTGGCTCGTCGGGACCGGCATGTCGAAGTACGGCGACGTGCGGGGCAGGAAGGGCACGGCGACGGCGGCGGCCAGCGCCGCGAGCAGGACCACGTTGTCGCGCAGCGGGTAGAGCGCGGCCATGTTCGGCAGCATCATCTTGGCGGGCAGCGTCATGACCAGGACGACGGCGACCGGCCACACGTACCGGTCGGAGGCGCGCTTGCCGACCCGGCCGACCAGGGCGGGCAGCACCCACAGCAGCTGGTGCTGCCAGGTGGCCGGGGAGACCACGACGGCCGCGCAGCCGGTCACGGCGACCGCGAGCAGCAGCTGGCCGTCGCGGGCGTAGCGCACGGCGCGGCGCAGGGCGAGGCCGGCGACGGCCGCGCCGAGGACGAGGAAGAGGACGATCTCCAGCGGGCCGGAGAGCCCGAGCCGCAGCAGGGCACCGTGCAGTGACTGGTTGGCGAGGTCGTCGGCCTCGCCGCCCAGGCCCACGCCGGCCATGTGGTGCACCCAGTAGGTGTACGAGTCCTGCGCCATCGCCGCCCAGGCGACGGCGGTGCAGGCGACGAACGTGACCCCCGTGGACACGGCGGCGCGTCTGCGGTCGGTGAACCACAGCAGGGGGACGAAGAGCAGGACGGTCGGCTGGAAGGCCGCGGCGACGCCGATGAGGACGCCGCCGATCCGGTCACCGTGCGCGCCGCGCACCGCGAAGCAGCCGACCAGGACGAGCAGCACCGGGATGATGCTGGTCTGGCCGAGCCACAGCGCGTTGCGCACCGGCAGGGACAGCATCAGCAGGCTGACGGCCACGGGCGCCGCCAGCAGCGCCGTACGGCGGCCGACGGGCTGCGGCAGGGCGCGGGCGGCGACCAGGCCGAGGGCCACGACCAGCAGCAGCGAGCCGAAGGTCCAGCCCCAGCCGAGGGCCTGTTCGGCGGCGCGGGTGAAGGGCTTGAGGACGAGGCCCACGAATGGGGTGCCGGTGAACTGCGTGGATTCGTACAGCGACCCCTTCACATGCAGGACGCCGTGCTCACCGACCCAGGTCTCCAGGTCCGTCAGGCGTTCGCCGCGCGGTGTGCCGAGCACCGCGGCCAGCTGCCGTGCGGCGAGGACGGCGGCGATCAGCCACAGGCCCAGGCGCGCGGCGCGCAGCCTTGCTCTGGTCGCGTCGGCGGCCGACGCTCCGAAGGACTCCGCCGGTCGCCCACTGTGCTCCGCATTCGCCACGCCTCGTCGGCCTCCCGCCCCGTAGAACCGCCCGTACCGCGCTCGTGTACGCAGTGTGTCTTTCCTGCGAACCCTATGAGGCTCGCACCACCCCCGGGAGGAGACGCAGGCAGCCCCCGATCAACCTGACCGCCGTCCGCGATTGGTTCCGCTTTTTCCGGGACGTTTTTCGCGAGAAGGATCACAGGTCACGGCGTACACGGTGGTCCGCGGCGCGCGGACGTCCCTGCATGTACGCCGTTTTGGTGCACAGTGCAACGAAAAGCATACCGGGCGTAAGTGGCGGATCAGCGCCTATGGTCGCTTTTCTGCCCGTGGCCGAGTGCCGCGGGCAGCTTTTCGGCCCGGCGACAGCGCCGCCGTACGGGTCGTGGCGTCCCTGTCCCCGTCGAAAGGTAGGCGAGCGAAGTCTTGTCGGCCGCCCACGTCGCCACCGCGTCGTCCCCCTCGGTCTCCTCGTCCGCTTCCGCGTCCGCGCCGCCTTCCGGCGCCGAGCCCACTGTCACCGATCCCGCGCTGGTCAGGCGTGCCGTCAAGGCGGCGGCGCTCGGCAACGCGATGGAGTGGTTCGACTTCGGCGTCTACAGCTACATCGCCGTGACGCTCGGCAAGGTCTTCTTCCCCTCGGGCAACCCGACGGCACAGCTCCTGTCCACCTTCGGTGCCTTCGCGGCCGCCTTCCTGGTCCGGCCGCTCGGCGGCATGGTCTTCGGGCCGCTCGGGGACCGGGTGGGGCGGCAGAAGGTGCTCGCCCTGACGATGATCCTCATGGCGGCGGGTACGTTCGCGATCGGGCTGATCCCGTCGTACGCGACGATCGGCGTGTGGGCGCCGGTGCTGCTGCTGGCCGCGCGGCTGGTGCAGGGGTTCTCGACGGGGGGTGAGTACGCGGGCGCGTCCACCTTCATCGCGGAGTACGCCCCGGACAAGCGGCGCGGGTTCCTCGGGAGCTGGCTGGAGTTCGGCACGCTGGCCGGGTACATCGGCGGTGCGGGTCTGGTGACCCTCATGACGGCACTGCTGTCGGACGGCGACCTCACTTCCTGGGGGTGGCGGATCCCCTTCCTGATCGCCGGGCCGATGGGCATCGTCGGGCTGTATCTGCGGATGCGGCTGGAGGAGACGCCGGCGTTCGCGGCCGAGGTGGCGAAGGCGGAGAAGAAGCGGCCGAAGGTGCCGCTGCGGGAGATGATCACCGGGCAGTGGCGGGCGCTGCTGCTCTGCGTCGGCCTGGTGCTGGTCTTCAACGTCACCGACTACATGCTGCTGTCGTACATGCCGAGCTACCTGACGAGCGAGCTGAAGTACGACGAGACGCACGGGCTGCTCGTGGTGCTGGCCGTGATGGCGCTGATGATGGTCGTCCAGCCGTTCGCGGGCGCGCTGACCGACCGGGTCGGACGGCGCCCGGTGATCGCCGCGGGCTGCGCGGGGTTCCTGCTGCTGTCCGTCCCGGCCCTGCTGCTGATCCGCGAGGGCAGCCTGCTGGCCGTCGGGCTGGGGATGGCCGCGCTGGGGCTGCTGCTCGTGTGCTTCACGGCTTCGATGCCGTCCGCGCTGCCGGCGCTGTTCCCGACGCGGGTGCGGTACGGGTCGCTGTCGATCGGCTTCAACATCTCAGTGTCCCTCTTCGGCGGGACGACGCCCCTGGTGGTGACGGCGCTGATCGGGGCCACGGGGGACATGATGATGCCCGCGTACTACATGATGGCGGCGGCCGTGATCGGTGGCGTCGCGGTGTGGTTCATGACGGAGTCGGCGGGCCGCCCGCTGCCGGGCTCGGCACCGTCGGTCGCACCGACGACCGACGCCCGCTGACGCCTGCGGCGCCTGGGCGGGTTGGTGAGGGTGCGCGTAGCGCTTCTCGTTCGGTGACGGGCCGGGGCCGAGCGCGGCTTTCCCGCTGTTGCACGTAGTTTCAGGAATCGCGTACCTGAGGAATGTCCGTCCCTCCCGAGAAGAGGGTGGCGGCGTGGGTGCACGCGGGGTCTTCGCAGTCCGTGCAGGGCGGAGTCGTGTCCGCGGCAGCGAGCAGTTCCGTGCGCAGGGAGCGGATCCGGGCCTCAACGGGGTTGCCCGGCGGTTCGTTCAGCATCGCGCATCAGTCCTTCCATGAGGAGTTGCCTGCTGTTGCGGCAGAAGACGGTCTCCGTGATGTCCAGCCGTCCGGTCTCGAAGTACTTGTTGGCGGGCTGCCCGCCGCGGCAGTAGGCGAAGAGGTCGCATTCGGCGCGACAGGCGTCGATGCCCGCGAGTGCCTCGGCGACCCACGGGGTGTCCTCGGCCCGTGCCAGGCAGCCTGCCAGGCCGTGCTCCCGCACGTCGCCGACCGTGAAGCGGCCGTGGCGCGGCGAGGAGAAGCCCGCAAGGTCCGGTGCGACGGGAACGACCTGCCCGTCCCAGGTGACCATCGGCAGCGGATCGACCGGCTGCCCCGCCCACTGCCCGGCCGTGCCGGCCAACTCCGCCCTGATGTAGCGGCGGGCGTGCTCCACGTCGCGCAGGCGCATGCGGGGGTCCGCCCGCCCGCAGGCGGACAGGGCGGCCCAGAAGTCCGCCACGTTCCCGTCGTCGCGCACGGCCCGGGTGTTGAGGCCCTTGTGTTCCATGAGGTTGACGCCCAGCACGCGGCAGCCGAGATCCGTGAACCAGCGGTGCAGTTCGGCCGCCCGGTGCGGGGTCGGGTCGGACACGACGGCTATGGCGCCGAAGGCGATGCCGTGCTTCTTGAGCAGCGCGATACCGCGGAGTGCACGGCCGGTGGTGTCCAAGCCGCGGCGGTCGGCCCGGTCGCCCGGGCCGGGGCCGTCGACGCTGACGGAGACCTCGATCCCCCGCTCGCGGAACAGCCGGCACCATGCCTCGTCGATGAGCGTGGCGTTGGTCTGCACGGCATGCCGTACGGGATGGCCGCGGCCGGGAGGGAACCGGTCGAGCAGCGCCGCCAGGCGGGACACGCCGGTGGCGAGCGGCTCGCCGCCATGCCACAGCACGGTGACCGGGTGGCGCTCCGACCAGGTGCCGACGGTCCGCGCGACGGCGTCGGCGACCTCGTCGGACATGTGGCGGTCGAGGCTTCGGGCGGGCAGGTAGCAGTAGCCGCAGTCGAGATTGCACAGCGGGGTCGGCTGGAGGAGGACGAGGGAGCTGGTCCTCGCCGGCCGGGCCGGCAGCGGGGGCGGCGTCATCGTTCGCCGGTTTCCCCGGGCGGTGCCTCTTCCTCTCGGTGCCCGGCGGCGTCGAGGAATCTCAGCGTCTCGCTCTCGCCGTGGCGGTCGGACAGCTCACGGTAGAGGTGCAGGGCCTGGAGGTGCGCCTCTACGGCCTCTTCGCGGCGGCCCGCTCGCCCCAGGGTGACGCCGAGGGCGTGGGCCGCGATCGCCCGGCCGTGCCGGTTGCCGAGAGCCGACTGCTCCCGCAGCGCGATCCCGTGGGCGTCGACGGCCTCGTCGAACCGGCCCAGCGCGGAGAGAGCGGCACCGAAGTCGTTCCACGACGTGGCGAGGCGTTCGCGCTCCCCCAGTTCCTCGAAGACCGCGCGGGCGGTGGTGTGCGCCGCCAGGGCCTCCTCCGGGCGCCCGGTCTCGCGGAAGGCGCGCCCCAGGTTGTTGCGCGCCGTGGCCTCGCGGGACCGGTCGCCGACCGAACGGAACATCGCGCAGGCCCGGGAGAGGGCGACGACCGACTCGTCGAACCGGCCGAGCTTGAACAGGGCGCGACCGCGGTTGTTCCAGGTGGACGCCTCGACCCGAGGGTCCTTGACCGCGTGCGCCAGTTCACGGGCGCGTTCGTGGGCCTCGATCGCCTCGTCGAACCGGCGCGCCTCGGTGAGGGAGACTCCCAGCATGTCCCAGACCTTCCCCTCCCCGAGCCGGTCGCCGCGCTCCCGGTGGATCCCGCAGGCGCGGGTGTGCGCCGCGATCGCCTCCGTGAGCCTGCGGTTGTTGCGCAGGGCGAGACCGAGATAGCTCCACGCCCGGCCCGCGCCGGAACCGTCGCCCAGCGCGAGCGCCGCCTCGGCCGCGCACCGGTAGACCGACACGGCGTCGTCGAAGTACCGCCGCCAGTTGAGATACCCGAAAAGGCTCAGGGCCAGTCCCAGTCCGGCCCGGGCGTGCACCGGGTCGGCAGCCCACAGAGCCGCGGAGATGAGGCCGGTCCGTTCGCGGTCGAGCCAGCTCAGCGCCTCCTCCCGGCCGCCGAACCCGGGGGACGGGGCACTGCCGGGCAGGTGCTGCACGTACCAGTCGGCCGCCTCGGTCCGCCGCCCGTAGTGCGCCAGCAGCCGGGCCCGTGCCGCGGTGCCCTCCGCGCGCAGCGGCTCCGCCCGCGACGCCTGGTCCTGGGCGTAGGCGCGGACCAGGTCGTGCATGCTCCAGCAGCCCCGCACGCTGCCGGGGGCGACCAGATGGGCGCGCACCAGGATGTTCAGCTCCCGCCGGGGCGGAGCGTCGGCGCCGGACAGCACGGTGAGCGCCTCGTCGCTGGTCTCCAACCCCGGTGCGAGCGCCAGGAGGCGGAAGAGGCGCGCGGGTTCCGGGCCGAGGCGGCGGTACGACAGGTCGAAGGCGGCCCGCACCCCGCGCTCGCCGTCGTCCAGGTGGTCCAGGACGGTGGCGGAGTCGGCCAGCTCTGCCACCAGTTCCGCCACCGGTTTGCCGGGATCGGAGATGAGCAGCGCGGCCGCGATCTGCAACGCCAGCGGCAGCTGCCCGCACAGCTCGCACAGCGCCTCGGCCGCGTCGGGGGCGTCCAGGACGCGCGGGTCGGCGGGGGCGGCGGTGCGCAGCGCCGCGCGCAGGACGTCCCGCGCCACCTCGGGCCGGAGGATGTCGAGGTGGAGCAGATGGGCGCCGAGCTGCGGCAGGGTGTCGCGCGAGGTGACGAGCACCCGGTGCGCGGGGTGACCGGGCAGCAACGGCCTGACCTGACCGGGGTGCGAGGCGTTGTCCACCACGATCAGCACCCGGCCGCCGGTACGGGCCCGCTCGGCGAGGATCGAGCGGTAGAGCGCGGCACGCTCGTCCAGCGTGCTCGGCACATGTGCGGCCGCCACTCCCAGGGCACGCAGCAGGGCCTCCAGGAGCTGCTCGGGTCCCGCGGGCGTCTCGTCGTAGCCGTGGCAGTCGACGAACAGGGCGCCGGCCGGGAACCAGCCGCGTTCACGTGCCGTGTGAGCGGCCCGCACGGCCAGCGCGGTCTTGCCCACACCGCCCAGACCGGCCACCGCGGTGACCGGCACCGGCGTACGGGGTGCACCCTCGGGGGCCAACGCCGCGAGCAGCGAGGCCAGTTCGTCCTCGCGCCCCGTGAACTCCGCCGCCGTCGGCGGAAGCGCGTCCTCTACGTGAGGCATGGGTCCGTAGTGGTGGTGATGCTCCACCTTCTTCCCGACCACCTCGCCCCGGAACGTGCCGTTGCTGAAGTCGATCCCGTCCCCGCCGTACGTGTCCCCGCTCACCCGGCTCATCCTGCCCCAGCCTGGGGAACACGCCCACGAAAACGTCCGGCACGCCCCCGCCGCACGGCATATCTTCGTCAGCGCATCTACTTAGGAAGACTAACGACGCACACGAGAGGCCCCTCATGAGCGAGTCGCAGCTCTGGGAAGACGTCGACGCCTACTTCATCAGCCATCTCACCCCCGACGACCCCGCGCTGGAGGCCGCCCTGCGGGAGAGCGAGGCCGCCGGGCTGCCGCCGGTGAACGTCACCGCCACCCAGGGCAAACTCCTCCAGCTCCTCGCCCAGATCCAGGGCGCCCGCACCATCCTGGAGATCGGCACCCTCGGCGGCTACAGCACCATCTGGATGGCCCGTGCCCTGCCCGCCGACGGCCGCCTCGTCACGCTGGAATACAGCGCCCGGCACGCCGAGGTCGCCACCCGCAACCTCGCCCGGGCCGGTCTCGACGCCCTCGTCGACGTGCGCGTGGGCCCCGCGCTGGAATCGCTGCCGAAGCTCGCCGACGAGAACCCCGCCCCCTTCGACCTGGTCTTCATCGACGCCGACAAGGGCAACAACCCGCACTACCTGGAGTGGGCCCTCAAGCTCACCAGCACCGGCAGCCTCGTCGTCATCGACAACGTGGTCCGTGAAGGGCGGGTCGCCGACCCCGACGACACAGCCGACGACGTACGCGGCACCCGCGCCGCCATCGAACTGATCGGCGCCCACCCCAGGCTCAGCGGCACCGCGATCCAGACCGTCGGCGGCAAGGGCTATGACGGCTTCGCACTGGCGCGCGTGCTGGCCTGAACGACCGCTTCCGGTCCTACACCTCGTGGTAGAAGCCGACGTTGACGCTGCGCGGCTCCGATCGGTCCTGGACCACGATCTCGCCGCTGCCGCCCCTCGGCAGGGGCACGGTGCCGCCGTACGCCACCGGCTGCACGTGCGGGCCGACGGTCAGCCGGACCTCGGAGGACGGATCCGGCTGGGAGCCGCGCAGCCAGGTCAGCCGCCACGTGCCGTCGGGACCGCACCGGAACTCCAGGTGGACCCGCGAGACGAACAGCCAGTCCTCCGGCGTCGACAGCCGGCACACGGACTTGTCCCGGCCCACCCGCAGGACCGCGTCCGGCTCGCTGGGCGCCTCGGCCATCTGCATGCCGGCCGTGGCGCCCGCGTCCGCCGCGGTGACCGTGGCCATGGTCAGTTCGAGCACGTGCGCTCCTTCGAAGACCTCAGGACGTCCGTCGTTGGATTGTCGCCGCCGAATGATAGATCGGCCGGTGGCACGGTGTCCGGCACAATGGGGTCATGACCGAGCGAAAGCCACCTGGCGTCGACTTCGAGTCCTGGGTCGACAGACAGATCCGCGAAGCGGAAGCGCGCGGCGAGTTCGAGCGACTGTCCGGCGCGGGCAAGCCCCTCGCGACCGAGATGGAGAGCACCTACGACGAGCTGTGGTGGGTGAAGAGGAAGATGGCCCGCGAGGGCTTCTCCGTACTGCCGCCCGCCCTCGCCCTGCGCAAGGAGGCGGAGGACGCCCTGGAGGCGGCCCTGAAGGCGCCTTCGGAGCGGGTGGTCCGCCGGATCGTCGAGGCGGTCAACGTCAAGATCCGCGACATGCTGCTCAAGCCGCCGCCCGGCCCCCCGCTGGGTAGGAAGCCCTACGACGTCGACGAGGTCGTACGGCAGTGGCGGGAGCGCCGGGCGGAGCGGTGACGCCTGCGCGTCACAGACGCATCATGCGGTCCGCCAGCTCGCGGTAGTCCCGCAGGACCAGGCGGAGTTGTTCGGTGTCGGTGCTCGGTGCCCGGCCGTCCTCGCCGTCGTCCCGCCAGGACGTGCGCAGGGTGTGCCGGCGGTGCGTCACCGCGTCCGCCAGGCGCGCGGCCAGCTCCTCCAGGACCCGGTCCGCCTCCTCGACGGAGGCGCGCGGCGCGTCCACGAACCCGGCCACCGCGTGGTGCAGCCGCTGGCCGAGCTTGTCGCCCTCGTCGTGCGGGAGGAGCGGACCGGCGCCGTCGTGCGCGGTGGCGGCAGGGGCAGCAGGCGTGGTGCGGGTGCGGCGCGCCTCGGGTGTGGCGGAGGCGTCAGGGTGGGCAGGGGTGGGTGGGGTGGCAGAGGTGCCAGGGGTGCCAGGGGTGGCAGAGGTGGCAGGGGTCGCGGGAGTTACGGGGGTGACCGCTGTGACCGGGGCTTCCTTGGGCGGGGTTCCGGTCTTCGGGGCGGGGGTGGCCTTGGGGGCGGGGGTGCTTGGGGTGCCCGTGCCCTCGGAGACCGGGGTGGCCTTGGGGAGCGGGTTGACCTTGGGGTCGGGGGTGTCGCCGGGGTTTCGCGTCACGTCGGGCATGCCTCAGCTCTCCTTCGGCCGGCGCTTGCCGAGCGACCACGCGTGCGGGGCGCGGGCCGCGGGGGCGGGTTCGCCGGTGTCCTTGGCGGTACGGGGGCGGGCGGCCTCGTGCCGGCCCGGGCGGACCAGTTCCTCGAACAGCGCGCGGGCCGCGACCATGGACTCGCGCAGCTCCTCCGTGTCCGCGCCGCTCTCCTGGGCGCCGTCCACGCGCGTGTGCGTCACGCGGTGCACGCGCCGGTAGCCGTCGACCTGGTGGGCGTGGTGCACGGACAGCGCCGCGAACTGCTCCTCGTACTGGTCGCCGCCCGGGAAGCCCCGAACCCCGGCCAGTTCCGCGAGCAGCCGGTCGGCCTCGCCGACCGCCTCGCGCGGGGAGTCGACGAAGCGCTCCTGGGCGGCGGTCCAGCGCGCCTCGAAGCGCTCGCGCTCGGCGGACTCCAGCGGCCGCGTGTGCAACGACCCGTGCCGCTCGACCCGTTCGCCCAGTTCTCGCTCGGCGGCCTTGGTGTCGCCGTCGTGCCGGGCGACCGCCCGGTCGTACTCCGGCCCGAAGCGGCGCTTCAGGCTTCCGCCGTGCTGGGGACCCCGTGCTCGCTGCGCAACGACGGCCGCGACGACGAGCACGGCCGCCACGATCACGATCAAAGCGATGATCACGCCTGTGGACATGAGTGCCTTCCGAGTTTCGGCCCTACCGGCTCTCCGAACTGGCCGGTTCGCCGTTCGTGTTGCCCCGGACCGCGCGCTCAAACGGCCGTCGGAGCGCGCCGGCCGTACGCCGCTGGGGGCCGGTGGGAAAATCCGCTTGCCCGGCGCGCCGGTCCCCTCCCGACAATGTGCGCATGACCTGGACCATCTCCCCGGAACCGTACGACTCCCCCGTAGCCGCCGTCCTCTGGCGTGCGTACTACACGGAGGTCAGCGACCGCTGGTACCTGCTGCACGAGGGGCGGCGCACCGACCCCGTCGAGCTGATCCGCGAGATCGCGGCGGAGTCCGGCGCCGAACTCGACCCGCCCCGGGGGCGGTTGCTGGTCGCGCGGTACGGCGGTGAACCGGCCGGCACCGCGGGCGTACGGCTGCTGGACGCCACCACGGCAGAGCTGACCCGGGTCTTCGTGTACGAGGGGATGCGGGGCCGGGGAGGTGCGGCGCTGCTCGTGCATGCCGCCGAGGACGCGGCACGGGCGCTCGGGGCGGCCCGCATGATCCTCGACACGCGCACCGACCTCGTCGAGGCCCGCACCCTCTACGCACGCCTCGGCTACACCGAGACCGAGGCCCACAACGAGAGCCCGTACGCACAGCACTGGTTCACGAAAGGGCTCCTTGCCGCGGCCTGAGCGGCCTGTTTCCCCTGAGGAAGCGGACATTCCGGGGGGCTCGTGCGCGGAAGTGTGGAGAATATCTGCATAATCTCTGGAGTTCGCGAGGGGAGTCGCGAGGGGAGGGACGGACGCGTGGAACAGGAGCGGCCCACGGGGGCCTCGTGCCCGGAGTGCGGCACACCCAGAGAGGCGGACAACACGCCTTCCTGCGGCTGCGGATCACGGGCGTCCGACGCCCTGCGCGACGCGCGCACGGCACAGGCGGCAGCGGCCGAGGACTTCAACCCGCTGCGGATCCGGCCGTACGTCGAACTGGACGGCGGGGCTGCTTTCGAGGGCGGGGACGTTGCGGGGGGCGGGAGTCCTTCGCGGGCCGGGAGTCCTCCGGGGAGCGGGAACCCTTCCGGGGACGGGAGCCCTTCAGGAGACGGGAACCCTTCCCGGGGCACGGGTCCGGGGGGTGCGGCCACGGGGGCTGGGGGCCCGGGAACTTCACGTCCCGAGGCTGGGGCCACGGGAGCTTCGGTCCCAGGCACTTCACGTCCCGGGGCCGGGGGCGCGGGAGCTGCGGTCCCGGGGACTTCCCGCCCGGGGGCCGGGGGCGCAGGAGCTGCGGTCCCGGGGACTTCGACTCCAGGGACTCCGGCCACAGGGGCTACGACTCCGGAGACCGCGCCCACGGGGGCCACGGCTCCCGGGGCGAACCCCTCGGAGGGCAGGGCGTCGGAGGGCTCACCGGCGGAGGGAGCGCCCTCGGGGGGCGCGTCATCGAGCGCTTCGGCTCCGGGGAGCGGACCCTCAAGGGCTTCCGCTCCGGGGAGCAAACCCTCGGCGGCTTCGGCAGCGGAGGGATCACCCTCGGAGGCCACTTCGTCCGCGGCCACGTCGCCCGGGGCCACACCCGCCGGGGACGCGGCTTCGCACGGTACGGATCCGGACGCCACCATGACGCTGCGCGCCGTCGACGCCGGGCCGCGCGGCACCGCCGCCGGGGCGACCTCCGCGCTGCCCACCCCGCTGGCACCCTCGGCCGCCCCACCCCGCGCACACGACCTGCGCCTGTTCGAGACCGCGGCCACCGCGCCCGTACCGTCCGGCGCGGCGCCCTCGGACGGCCCCGGCGGGCGCCGGTCGCGCAGGCGGCGTAAGGGCATGCTGCTGAGCGCCGCCGGAGCGGTCGTGGTCGTGGTGGGTGCCGCCGGGTACGCGAGCGGGCTGTTCTCCTACGAGGCACCGTCACGGGACGGAGCGCTGCCGCACGAGGTCCGGGCCGGCGTGCCGGACCCGTCGCCCAGTGAGTCCACCCCGACCGCGGGACCGAGCGCCACCCCCGTCCCGCAGGCCGGCTCCGCGTCGCCGTCCCCGTCGGCCTCCGCGTCCGCCTCCGCGAGCCCGTCGGCCTCGCCGTCCCCGTCGGCGTCGAGCGCGTCGCCGTCGCCGTCCCGGTCGGCCGAACCGACGCCGAGCGCGACGTCCACGGCGACCGAGCAGGCCCCCCAGGAGTCGGAGGACGACGACCACGACTTCTACGGCGGCTCGCTGCGGCGCGGCGACCGGGGCCCCGAGGTCGTGGAACTCCAGCAGCGGCTGGCCCAGTTGTACCTGTACACCGGCGACATCGACGGCAGCTACAACCGCCGTGTCGAGGACTCGGTCCGCACGTACCAGTGGGCCCGCGGCATCCGCTCCGACGACCTCGGGGTCTACGGACCGGACACCCGGCGCCAACTGGAGTCGGAGACGCGCGAGCCCTGAGCCCCGCGCGGCAGGTCAGCCGATGTGCAGCCGCAGGCCGCCGTCGGCGACGGCCTCCACCCGTACCGCCGTCAGGTTTTCCACGACCACGTCCGGACCGTGGAAGCCGGCCCGCGGGCCCACGCCCACGACCCGCATCCCGGCGGCCCGGGCGGCCGCGATGCCGGCGCCGGAGTCCTCGAAGGCGACGCAGTCCGCGGGGGCGATGCCCAGTTCGGCGGCGCCCTTGAGGAAGCCCTCGGGGTCGGGCTTGCTGGCGCCGACCGACTCGGCGGTGACCCGGACGTCCGGCTGCGTGAGCCCGGCGGCGGCCATCCGCGCGGTGGACAGCGCCACGTCGGCGGAGGTCACCAGGGCGTGCGGGAGGCCGCGCAGCGAGGCCAGGAAGTCCGGCGCGCCGGGGATCGCGACGACGCCCTCGGTGTCGGCGGTCTCCTCGGCGAGCATGCGCGCGTTGTCGGCGTGGTTCTGCTCCATGGGCCGGTCCGGCAGCAGCAGCGCCATCGAGGCGTAGCCCTGCCGTCCGTGGACGACCTTCATGACCTCGTCGCCGTCCAGCCCGTTGCGGTCGGCCCAGCGCCGCCAGACGCGCTCGACGGCGGCGTCCGAGTTGACGAGGGTGCCGTCCATGTCGAGCAGCAGGGCGCGGGCGGGCAGAACGGTGGTGGCGGTGGCCGTCATCGGCAGTCTCCAGGGTGCGGGGAGGAAACAAGGCGGCCCCGCCCGCCGGTCAGGGAGAACGGGCGGGAGCCACTTTGTTTATCCACGGTACAAAACAGACGGGGGATCGCGCCACCGGGCCGCCGAAACCTCCCGATGGTCCACGCGGCAGGTGCGCGCGGCGTTCGTTCGCACGCCCGCCGGGCGGGGCCGACGCCGGGCTCAGCCGGCGATCGCCTCCCACAGGCTCCACACCCCGAGCCCCAGCATGAGCAGCGCCGCGACCTTCGTGATCAGCCGCAGCGGAACCCGCTTCATCAGGGCCTTCCCGCCGACGATGCCGAGCCCGGCCACCGCCCACAGGGCCAGCACCGCGCCGAGGCCGACGGAGAGCGGGTCGTCGTAACGGGCCGCCAGGTTGGCGGTCATGATCTGCGTGAGGTCGCCGAACTCGGCGACCAGGATGAGCATGAAGCCCGCCCCGGAGACCTTCCAGAAGGACTGATCCTCCGGCTTGCGGACCTCCTCGTCCTCCTCGTCCTTCTTCATCAGCAGCACGGCGGCGCCGCCCAGGAACAGCACACCGGTCAGTGCGTGCACGAGCTGCTGCGGCAGCAGGGTCAGCACACTGCCGGCCGCGACCGCGAGCACGACGTGCACCGCGAAGGCGGCGGCCACGCCCGCGAAGACGTAGGAGGCGCGGTAGCGGGTGCCGAGGACGAGGCCGGCGAGCGCGGTCTTGTCGGGCAGTTCGGCGAGGAAGACGACACCGAAGACGAGCGCCGTCACGGTCAGGCTGATCAAGATTCCTCAATCGGTCGGGGCCGCCCCGCCGAGAGTGCTGATTCCCGCGGACTTCATCCTGTCCGCGTCGCGCGACACCTCGGCACGGCAGCGCATTGGTCGCCCCCGCCGTACGGCACGGGCGTGCACTGCTTGCCGAAGGTCTCGCTGGCCGGCCTCGCGAACGAGGTCTGCCTCCGGGCGCCGGCTCAGACGAGCTGAGCAGTATGTCGACGGTCCGGCGAAGAGCTACTCCCCTTCTGCGCCGTCCATAGTACGCGAGCCCCGGCGCGGCTCCGAGGGCCGAAAGTCCCGTCGCGCTTATAGACGTGCCATGCACACGTCACTAACTTCTAACCGACCGCACATCTGTGCGCCATGCGGCGTCGCGAGCATTCCCCTGCCCGCGTCCCAACACCCCCACACCTCAAGGGAGTTCGCATGCCGAAGTTCTACGCGCGTCGACGGCTCGGTTTCCTCGCCGCGTTCACCGGCCTCATAGCCTCGGCCGGGCTACTCAACGGCCCGACCGCCTCCGCCGCCCTCCCCACCCCGGTCAGCGCCGCCACCGCCCGCTCCTACCTCGCCTCCCTCACCGTGGCCACCGAGAACCGCACCGGCTACGACCGCGACCTCTTCCCGCACTGGATCACCCAGTCCGGCGCCTGCAACACCCGCGAGACCGTCCTCAAGCGCGACGGCTCGGGCGTCGTCACCGACTCCTCGTGCGCCGCCACCAGCGGCAGCTGGTACTCCCCCTACGACGGCGCCACCTGGTCCGCCTCCGGCGACGTCGACATCGACCACCTGGTCCCGCTCGCCGAGGCCTGGGACTCCGGCGCCGGCTCCTGGACCACCTCCCGGCGCCAGTCCTTCGCCAACGACCTGACCCGTCCCCAGCTCCTCGCGGTCACGGACAACGTCAACCAGGCCAAGGGCGACCAGGACCCGGCCACCTGGATGCCCTCGCGCACCGCCTACCACTGCACCTACGTCCGCGCCTGGGTCCAGGTGAAGTACTACTACGGCCTCTCGGTCGACTCCGCCGAGAAGTCGGCCCTGCAGAGCCGGCTAACGAACTGCTGACGCACCGTCCACCAACTGTTCGGCGCGGACCCTCCCCACCGGCCTCCGTCGTTCCGTACCGTACGGGGCGACGGAGAGGGGATCACCATGGCCGGTCTGCGCCTGGGGCCACTGCTGAGGTACACCGACGGCTCGTGCGCGACCGTCTGGGTCGAGACGAACCGGCCCTGCACCGCCGAGGTGCGCTGCGCCGACGGCGCCCGCGGCACCACCCGCACCTTCCAGGTCGCGGGGCACCACTACGCCCTGGTCGCGGTGAGCGGCCTGACGCCCGGTACGTCGACGGAGTACGAGGTGCTCCTCGACGGCACCCGCGCCTGGCCGCCGCCGGACTCGCCGTTCCCGCCGTCCGTGATCAGCACGCCCACCGAGGAGGACGGCCTGCGCGTCGCCTTCGGCTCCTGCCGCTGGGCCGCGCCGCCCGCCGGCGGGAAGGACCCGGTGGGCCCGGACGCGCTGGACACCCTCTCCGCCCGCATCGCGGCCGCCCCCGGGGGCGAGCGACCCGACGTACTGCTCCTGCTCGGTGACCAGGTGTACGCCGACGAGGTCTCCGACGCCACGCGGCAGTGGATCTCCGGCCGCCGCGACCTGAACGAGCCCCCGGGCGAGCAGGTCGCCGACTACGAGGAGTACACCCACCTCTACTACGAGTCCTGGCGCGACCCCGAGGTGCGCTGGCTGCTCTCCACCGTCCCCAGCTGCATGATCTTCGACGACCACGACGTCATCGACGACTGGAACACCTCGGCCGCCTGGCTCGCCGACATGCGGGCCACCGACTGGTGGCGCGAGCGCCTCATGAGCGGGCTGATGTCCTACTGGGTGTACCAGCAGCTGGGCAACCTCTCCCCCGACGAGCTGGCCGCCGACCCCCTCTACGCGGCCGTCCGCGAGACCCCCGACGGCACCGACGCCCTGCGCGACTTCGCCGCCCGCGCCGACGCCGAGCCGGCGTCCGTCCGCTGGAGCTACCGGCGCGACTTCGGCCGCACCCGGCTGCTCATGGTCGACTCCCGCGCGGCCCGTGTCCTGGAGGAGGACCGCCGCACGATGCTCGATCCGGGCGAGGCGGCCTGGCTGCGCGAACAGGTCCTGGACGAGCGGGAGTCCTACGACCATCTGCTGGTCGGCACCTCCCTGCCCTGGCTGCTGCCCCACCTGGTGCACGACGTGGAGGCCTGGAACGCCGCGATGTGCGGCGGCGAACGGGGCGCCCGCTGGGCACGGCGCGGCGAGCGGATCCGGCGCGGGGCCGACCTGGAGCACTGGTCCGCCTTCCCGTCGTCCTTCGACGCCCTCGCCGACCTGATCGCCGAGGCCGGTACGGGGCCGGGGGCGCCCGCGACGATCAGCGTGCTCTCGGGCGACGTGCACCACGCCTACGTGGCCGAACCGTCCTGGGCGGACCGCGCGCCCGACTCCCGGGTGGCCCAGCTGACCTGTTCCCCCGTCCACAACTCCGTGCCGCCGTCGATCCGCCTCGGCTTCCGCTTCGGCTGGAGCGCCCCGGCCCGCGCCCTCGGGCGCCGCATCGCCCGGCACGGACGGTGTGCGCCGGCCGCGGTCAGCTGGCGCAAGACCGGCGGACCCTGGTTCGGCAACCAGCTCATGACGCTGACCCTGCGGGGGCGTTCGGCACGGCTGCGGCTGGAGCAGGCCCGGACGGACCGGGGCGGCGGCATCACCCTGCGGACGGCCATGGAGCGGGATCTGGCGTAGGGGGCGCGGCCGCCCTGTACGGGCGGGGGCCCGCCGGGTATGAATTGAGTCACGTCGGCGGGCCTCGGCCCGAGCGTGGGAGCGCTCCCACCTGCGGAAGCGGCGGGGGCGTCGGCGTGATTCCACGTCAGCCCATGGCCAAATGTTGAACTTGCAAGCACTAGTTAGGTCGACCTAACGTGGGCAGCCCACTCGGTTCCGTCCCCCACCGGTCCCTCCCGGACCGGCTCGACCGAAGGAGCACCCCCCACATGTCCGGACGCCTCGACAGCGCCCAGCCCTACGCCCTCGGCCTGTTCCGCGTGGTCGTCGGCCTCCTCTTCGCCTGCCACGGAGCCGCCTCCCTCTTCGGCGTCCTCGGCGGCACGGGAGGCACCGGCGGCACGATCGACTCGGGCACCTGGCCCGGCTGGTACGCGGCCGTGATCCAGCTCGTCGGCGGCAGCCTCGTCCTGCTCGGCCTCGGCACCCGCGCCGCCGCGATCGTGTCCTCGGGCTCGATGGCCTACGCGTACTTCAAGGTGCACCAGCCGGGCGCCCTGTGGCCGATGGAGAACGGCGGCGAGGCCGCCGCCATGTTCTGCTGGGCCTTCCTCCTGCTCGCCTTCACCGGCTCCGGCGCATTCGGTCTCGACCGGCTCTTCGCGCGACGCGGCGCGGAACAGGAGGAGACCGCCCCGGAGCAGCAGACGCCGGTCGCGGTCTGACCCGGCTCCCCTTCGGCGGCCCACCGTGGGCTGGAGGGCGTGAACGTCCCCTCCGAGGTGAACGTCCGGTGCCGAACACACGAGCCCCCTGTGAACCCTCTGTCACACCCCCGGCGTACGCTGTATGGCTGTGATGGGCCGCTCCGAAGCCCCCGCGTCTCGCGGCACGGTCCGGCCCACGGGGGATTAACGGGGAGTTGTGGTGGTCGAGAGTCTGGGAAGTATCGGGTCGCTGGTCAGCAGCCCATGGATCTACGCGCTGGTGGCCGTCTCGGTGCTCCTCGACATCTTCCTCCCCGTGCTGCCGAGCGGTGTCCTGGTGATCACGGCGGCGACGGCGGCGGCCGCGGGTTCCGGCGCGGCGGCTGCCGGGCGGGTACCGGAGGACGTTCCCGACATCCTCGTCCTGACCCTGTGCGCGGCGACCGCCTCCGTCCTCGGTGACCTGGCGGTCTACCGCCTCGCCTGGCGCGGGGGGCCGCGTCTGAACCGCGCCATCGCCCGTTCCCGTCGGCTGACCACGGCGCAGGAACGTCTCGGCGGCGCCCTCGCCCGAGGCGGCGGCGCCCTGGTCGTCCTGGCCCGGTTCGCCCCGGCGGGCCGCTCGGTGGTCTCGCTCGTCGCCGGCACCGCGCACCGCCGGATCCGCGAATTCCTCCCGTGGTCCGCCCTCGCCGGGCTGGCCTGGGCCGCGTACAGCGTCGCGCTCGGCTACTTCGGCGGCCAGTGGCTCGGCGCGTCCTGGCTGGCGGCGGCGGTGTCCGTGGTGGCGCTGTTCGGCGCGGGGGCGGGAGCGGCCTACCTGATGCGACGCCAGCCTCGGGCTTCGGAGGCTTCGTAGGGGGTGCCGTTGGCGGTGGCGCCGCAGGCGGGTGCCGTCGGCGGTGACCTCTCAGGCGGGATGCCGCCAGCCGGGTTCCCTCGGGTGAGGGCCGCAGGCCGGGTGCCGTCGGACGGGCCCCTCAGGTGGAGGGCCGCAGGCCGAGTACGCGCCCCGCGCGTGCCGCACGACGTGCCGCAGGCGGAGCGTGTCGTCCGAGGACGGCGTCGGCCGTTCGCAGGCCGAAGCCTTCGCGTCCCGGAGACGCCGCGAGCCGCACGGCCCCGTACCCGTACCTCAGGAGCCCCTGCACCACGACCGTCGTGTCGCGGAGACGTCACCCGCGCCGGTGGCTTCGTCGGCGGACGCATCGCCCGTACCGACGGCTTCCCTCGGCGGACGCATCGCCCGTACCGACGGCTTCCCTCGGCGGACGCATCGCCCGCACTGACGGCTTCGTCGGCGGACGCGTACGCCGAGCCGCCCGCGTGGCAGCGAGCGGCGACCCCGGCGGTGTCCGGCGTGTGTCAGGAGGCGCGTCGGGCGCCGGAGGCGCCCCGTATCTCCAGGCCGGCCAGCAGGTCGGCCGTGGCTCGGGTGACGGCCTCCACCGCCTGGTCGAAGACCTCCTGGTTGTGCGCGGCCGGCGCGCGGAAACCGGACACCTTGCGCACGTACTGGAGGGCCGCGGCCCTCATCTCGTCCTCCGTGGCCTCCTCGGGCATCGCGGGCGGACGCAGGGTCTTGATGCTGCGGCACATGGCCTCAGTCTCCTCTCTCCAGGTCCACCCGCCAGTCGTTCGACCTGATCCAGTGGCCCTTCGGGTACTCGAAGTCGGCCTGTCCGAGCAGGGTGAACCCGGCTCCGCGGCAGACCGCGTTGGAAGCGGCGTGATCGACGCCGGGGAACGCGTGCAGATACCGGAGCGACCCCTCGGCACGGGCCTCCTCACGGACCGCCCTGGCCGCCCGCACCGCCAGCCCCCGCCCCTGGAACTCCGGCAGCACCGCCCACCCGGTCTCCCAGACCTCCGCGTCCTGCCAGGTCCGCCGCCAGAACCCGATCGAGCCGAAGGTCTCGGCGCCGTCCGCCGACGTCACCCGGTACATCCGCCCCGGCCGCAAGCCGGTGTACCGCCGGTGCCGGGCCGCGAGCTGTTCCTCGGTCTCCGGGCCGCCGAGGTGCGCGGTCATCTCGGCGCTGTTGGTCCTGCGCAGCAGCCACAGATCCCCCTCCGCCCAGGGGACCAGGCGCACCCGCTCCCCACTCCGTCCGGCCCGCTCGTCCACGCCATCCATGTGTTTCACGGTAGGGCAGGGGTCTGACAACCGGCCCGGAGCCGACGTGCACCCGGGCCACCCTTTCGCGTGAACCACTGAAGGGAACGCGCGCCTCAAAATCGAACAGGCGTATCATTGAGGCTGTGGCAACGACCTATGATTTCCCCAGTGACCTCCTCGCCGGTCAGGAGGAACTGCATCAGGTCCGGGCCGAGCTGACGGCCCTGTTGAAGAGACTCCCCTGGTCCGTGGAGCCCCTGGACGGATTCAGCGACGACAACGGCTGGCGCAAGGTCGAGCGCCCGGCCTCGCCCGGCTGGTCGGCGGACGAACAGGCCGAGGTCGAGAAGCTCCGGCAGCGCGAGCGCGAGCTGGCCGTCTTCGTCAGCACGCATCGCTACTGGTCGGAGATAACCGGCCCCGACCAGGTGAACGCCCGGTCGGATCTCAAACGCGCGCACGACACCCCGCTCCCGGAGACCCCGCCCGGGGACGCCTGAGCGACGTCACCCGAGCAGGACCCGTGCGGGCGTTCAGTCCTTGCCGAGGAGCCTGTTCATCTCGGTGATCTCGGCCTGCTGTGCCGTGACGATGTCGTCGGCGAGGGCCTTGGCGGGGGCGTAGCGGCCCTTGGCCTTCTCGGTCCCGGCCATCTCGACGGCGCCCTCATGGTGCTCGACCATCATGGTCAGGAACTTGGTGTCGAAGGTCCGCCCCGAGGCCTTCCCCAGCTCCGCCATGTCCTGTCCGTCCATCATCCCGGGCATGCCCGAGTGCGCCGAGTGATCCATGCCGGACCTCGACCCCGTCGACTCCGGCACTTCCCCGCCCCAGGTCTTCAACCAGCCGGTCATGGTCGTGATCTCGGGGTCCTGAGCCTTCTCGACGCGTGCGGCGAGGTCCGCGACCTCGGGCGTCGCGGACCGGTCGGCCGCCAGCCGGGCCATCTCCAGCGCCTGCCTGTGGTGCGGGATCATGCCCTGCGCGAAGGCGACGTCCTGGGCGTTGTGCGCCTGCTCGCCGGCCTCGTTCCCCGCAGGTCCCGCGGGGTCGGTGGCGGATGCCGAGGCGGCCCCGTGCGAACCCTCGTGCCCACCGCCGCCGTCGCCCCCGCAGGCGGCGAGGACGAACGCGGCGGCGGCCGTCGCCACGACGGCTGCGACACGGCGCGTGCGGTTCGTACGGGTACTGCGGCTGATGCTGGTCATGCGTGAACTCCTGCTGTGTGAAGGGGGATGGACATGCCTGCGCTCCGCCCCGCGCACAGGTGGCGCGGTGCGGGGAGGCGGTGCCTATATCCGCAGGAGTTGGAGTTCGGCCAGGGAGGGCGGCGCCCGCGCGCCGTCCGGCGCGTCGGCCGCGTACGCGTGCACGACCCCGGCGCAGGGGGCCACGGGCACCGGGTCGGGCACGAGGCCGGGCAGCGCCGGGCCCTGACTCACCGCGCCGGACGCGCACACCGAATCGGCGTGCCCCAGATGTCCGCCGCCGCAGGAACCGTTGTCCTCGGCGCATCCGACGTGGGCCGCCCCGGCCTGCGGCGCGGAACCCGGCAGGGAGTGCCGCGCGGAGTGCTCTGGGAGACCTCCGCCGGGCGCCAGCCCGTGCATGCCGAACAGCCCGGCCAGCAGTCCGAGCAGACACACCGCCTGCAACCACCGCACGGGCGGTCGCGGGACGTGCTGCTCGGGGATCCTCACGGACCTCATCCTAGAGAGATCACCGGCGACCGCACGCGAGAGGCCCCCGGAGGATCTCCGGGGGCCTCGTCACCGACGACAGCGGCGCCGGTCCTGGTGGGCGCGGACGGTTTCGAACCGCCGACATCCTGCTTGTAAGGCAGGCGCTCTACCCCTGAGCTACGCACCCAGGACGAGTCGACAGCCTACATGGCCCGGGCCGGGGGTTATCCCCACCCCGGATCCGGTAGTGACCCGGATCCCGCTGCCGGCCCGCGCTCCGTACGGTCGAAGAGCCTCGTCGGCAAGGCCGCCTCCACTCCGGAAGGCCCCGGCGCTGCACTTCACCGTCCGTCCCAGGGGGAGACCGCCATGCCCGCCCGTACCGTTCACGCTCGCGCCTTCGCCACCGTCGGCGCCGTCGCCGTTCTCGTCGCGGGTCTCAGCGCCTGCGCCTCCGCCTCGGACGACAAGGAACCCGAACACCGGTCCTTCGGTCTGCGGGGCAGCACCCTCACCGTCGACTCCGACGACTCCGCCCTGGAGATCGTCGCCTCGGACGACCACGAGCCCGGGAAGGTCGAGGTCACCCGCTGGTTCTCCGGGTCGGTCGCCGTCGGCTCGGAGCCCGAGGTGACCTGGAAGATGGACGGCGACCGGCTGGAACTGCGGATGCACTGCTCCGGCGTGGTCGCCGACTGCGAGGCCAAGCACCGCATCGAGGTGCCACGGGGTATCGCCGTCAAGGTCGAGGACGGGGACGGCAGCGTCCGGGCACGAGGGTTCCGGGATGCCTTGAACATCCGTACCGGCGACGGATCCGTGCACGTCACCGACACCTCGGGACCGCTGGAACTGCGCACCGGCGACGGTTCCGTCCGCGCGGAGGTCTCCTCCCGCCGGGTGAGCGCGCACACCGGGGACGGCTCGGTCCGCCTCGAACTCGGCACCGTCCCCGACCTGGTGGAGTCCCGCAGCGGCGACGGCTCCGTGTCGATCACCCTGCCCCGGGACACGTACAAGGTGTCGACGAAGTCCGACGACGGTGGGGTCGACGTCACCGTGCCGCGGGACGAGACCAGCCCCCACGTGGTGAACGCCCGGACCGGAGACGGCAAAGTCACGGTCCGAACCGCGAACTGACCGGCCCGTGTGTTCGTCCCTATCGGGTGGGAGAATGGACCCGGGCAGGACGGACGACACGGGAGAGGGATGTGACGGCGACACCATCGCAGCCGTACTCGCCGATGGTGGCGCGCGCGTCGCACCCGCCGCAGCGCTCGCGTCGCCGCCCTCCGAGCGCGGTCCGTGACACGCTCGCCCTGATGGGCCTGCCGGTCCTCGCCGTACTCGCGCTGCCCGCCGCGTTCACCGGAGGCGGCACCCGGCGCTGGTTCGGCGGGCGGGCCGAGAGCCAGCGGGCGGAAGCCCAGGCCGCGAAGGACGACGCGGCGGCCGCCTTCTACGAGCTGGACAGCGCGCAGCGCGACCTGCGGATCTCGATAGAGACCATCGCGGCCGTCGACTCCTCCCCCGCCGCCCGGCGCGCGGTCACCGACTTCGAGGCACTCGGCCGGCGGATCGACGAGGTCAGCCATCAGTACATCGGTGCCGTCGACGCCCACGACCTGGACCGGGACGACCTGGAGGCCTCGGCCGCCTCCCGCGCCCGCGGCGAGCTGACCGCGGCCAAGAACGAGCTGGGCCGGGTCAAGCAGGAACTGGACCGCTTCGCCGACGGCCTCGGTCCCCTGCTCGGCAAGGCCGAGACCCAGCTGGCCCGGCTGGCACCCGCCGTCGAACGCGCCCGGCAGGCCCTGCTCGCCGCCTCCAACGCCCTGGACTCCGCCCGCGGCGCCGGCCTGAAGGCCGACGACCTCGCCACCCGTCTCGCCACCCTCGGCCCGGAGCTGACCCGGCTCAACCAGGGCGCGGGACAGCACGGCGTGCCCCAGACCCTGGAGCGGGCCGAGCGGGTCACCCGCGAGGCGGAGGCGGTCCGCGCCGAGGCGGAGCGGCTGCCCGAGCGCGCCGACGAGATCAGCCACCGGCTGGTCTCCCTGCGCACCCGCGCCGAGGCCCTGACCACGCGCACCGAGCAGGTCGAGCCGGTGCTGAGCGAACTGCGCCGCCGGTTCACCGCCGCCTGCTGGCAGGATCTCCAGCATGTGCCGGACCAGGCCACCGAATCGGTCCGGCAGGCCGAGCGGAAGCTCACCGAGGCACAGACCGCCCGCGACGAACAGCGCTGGCCCGACGCGACCGCCCTGCTCTCGACGGTCCGGGCGCTGCTGAACACGACCGACGACGCGGTCTCGGCGGCCGGTGACCGGCTGCGGCAGCTCAACGCCGTGCAGAAGGACCCGCAGCAGGAGATCGAGCGCACCCGCTTCGCCATCCGCGACGCACAGCGCCTGGCCATGGCGGGCCGCAACACTCCCGACCCGCGTCACGCACGCCCCCTGGACGAGGCCGTGGCCCGGCTGGAACGGGCGATCACCACGCTGGAGGGCCGCCACCCCGACTACTGGCACTTCCTCACGGAGACGGAAGCGGTCCGGCAGTCGACGAGCCAGGTGGTCTCCCACATCCGTGAGGAGCGCGGGGCCGGCCACTGACCGCAGGGCGGGACGGCGGCCACTTCTCCGCCGCCGGGTCCGGTCGCGGGCCGGTCCGGCTAACCTGTGCGCATGCCTCGCTACGAGTACCGCTGCCGGAGCTGCGGCGACACCTTCGAACTGAGCCGTCCCATGGCTGAGTCCTCCGCCCCCGCCGCCTGCCCGGCGGGCCACGACGACACGGTGAAGCTGCTGTCGACGGTCGCGGTCGGCGGCTCGGCGGGCTCGTCCGCCCCCGCGCCGTCGCCGGGCGGCGGTGGCGGTGGCGGTGGCGGCTGCTGCGGTGGGGGCTGCTGCGGCTGAGCCCGCGGGGCGGCCTCCCTCAGCTGCCCAGATAGCGCAGCACCGCCAGCACTCTGCGTGAATAGCCCTCACCTCCCGTCAGCTCCAGCTTGTCGAAGATCGCGTTGGTGTGTTTCTCCACGGCGCTCTGCGAGATGTGCAGCCGCCGCGCGATCGCCGCGTTGGTGTGCCCCTGCGCCATCTCGCCCAGCACGTCCCGCTCCCGTCCGGTGAGCCGGGCGAGCAGATCACTGTGCGTCGTACGGCCGAGGAGCTGGCGGACGACCTCGGGGTCGAAGGCCGCTCGCCCGGCGGCCACCCGCTCCAGCGCGTCCAGGAACTCGTCGATCTGGACCACCCGGTCCTTGAGCAGGTATCCGACTCCTTCCGTCTCCCCGGTCAGCAGCTCCGTCGCATACCGCTTCTCGACGTACTGCGAGAGCACCAGCACCCCGACCTGTGGCCACCGCTCGCGTATCTCCAGGGCCGCGCGCAGGCCCTCGTCGGTGTGCGTGGGCGGCATCCGGACATCGGCGACGACCACGTCCGGCGGGTCCTCGGCGACGGCCTTCAGCAGCAGCTCCGCATTGCCGACGGCCGCGAGCACCTCGTGCCCCTCCTCCGTCAGCAGCCGCACCAGCCCCTCACGCAGCAGGGTCGAGTCCTCGGCGAGGATCAGCCGCATGGCAGCTCCGCGGAGACCAGGGTGGGCCCACCCGGCGGGCTCACCACGCTGAGGCTGCCGTCGAGGGCGGCGACGCGGCGGGCGAGCCCGAACAGTCCGCTGCCGGCGGCGTCGGCCCCACCGCAGCCGTCGTCCTGGACGCTCACGTACATCCGTTCCTCCTCCGCTCTGACGGCGACGCTTATCCGGGTCGGCGCCGCGTGCTTGACCGCGTTCGTGACCGCCTCGCAGACGACGAAGTAGGCGACGGTCGCCACCGCCCGCTCGGGTTCGTCGGCGAGGTCGTACTCCACCCCCACCGGCACGGACGCCCGCTCGGCGACCGTCTCCAGCGCCGCCCGCAGCCCCGCCTCGTCCAGCGTCGTCGGATAGATCCGCCAGGCCACCTCGCGCAGCTCGTCCAGGGCGCGGCGGCTCTCGTCGTGGGCCTGGCCCAGCAGCCGGTCACGGCGGCCTGCCTCCTGGCTGCGGCGGGCCCGGCCGAGCAGCATGCCGAGGGCGACCAGACGCTGCTGGACACCGTCGTGCAGGTCCCGCTCGATGCGGCGCCGTTCGTCGTGGACCGCGTCCACCACGGCGGCGCGGCTGGCGGCCAGCTCCGCGATCCGCCGCTCCAGCTCCTCCTGGTGCCGCGGGCCGAGGAAGTGACGTGCGAGCTGCCCCTCCAGGCCGGCCACTCCGAATATTCCCTGCACGGCGAGGAACACGAGGAAGAGGCCGCCCAGACTGCCGAGGACGAACGAACCGGGGTTGCGTATGCCGTCCAGCAGGAACCAGCCGTACAGCCCGAAGGTGCCGTACCCCAGGCCGATGGCGGCCGTCAGCATCACCACCCCGCCCAGGGCGCCCAGCGCCCAGTGGCAGGCCACGTACCGCAGGGCGCGCGCGTCCTCGTACGCGGGGGTGATCCGGAGGTCCAGCCACATCCGCAGCCGGGCCCGCTCCAGCTCCGCCAGTATCCGCGCGCCCGCGAGAACCGGGCGCAGGACCGCACGGCGGGCGGCCGGCCAGGCCGCGACGGGCAGCAGGGCCACCCCGGCCAGCAGGGCGAAGAGCAGCTCGACGGCGGCCGTGGCGGTCCCCATGATCAGGCCCACCCCGCACCGCACCACACGTCGCGCCATGACTCGCATGATCGCGAGGCTAGCCGGGCACGGCAGCGGCGCACACTGCGGAAAACCGCAATTCCCGCCTGCGGTACACCGCAGTCGATCTTGCGGTCTTCCTCAGGGTCTCTTCAGCCGCCATTTTCTAGCGTGGTCGTCATGACAGCCATCGCAGCGCAGCCGGCCGCCGACAGCGGCGCGGCACCGCAGTGGATCAACGACCTCATGGACGCGCTCGGCGCACCGGGTGCCGGGCTCGCCATCGCTCTGGAGAACCTCTTTCCTCCACTGCCGAGCGAGGTGATCCTGCCGCTCGCCGGGTTCGCGGCGAGTTCCGGCCGGATGAACCTGATAGCCGTCCTGCTGTGGACGACAGCGGGTTCGGTGATCGGCGCTCTCGCCCTGTACGGGATCGGCGCGCTGCTCGGCCGGGATCGCACGGTGGCGATAGCGGGGAAGCTGCCGCTGGTGAAGGTCTCCGACATCGAGAAGACGGAGGCCTGGTTCCTCAAGCACGGGACCAAGGCGGTGTTCTTCGGCCGGATGATCCCGATCTTCCGCAGCCTGATCTCGGTACCGGCGGGCGTCGAGCGGATGCGGTTGCCCGTCTTCCTCGCCCTGACCACGCTGGGCAGCGCGATATGGAACACGGTCTTCGTCCTCGCGGGCTACGCGCTGGGCGACAACTGGTCCGAGGTCTCGGGCATCGCCTCCACGTACTCCAAGGTGATCCTCGCGATCGCGGCCCTGGCACTGCTGGTCTTCATAGGCATGCGTCTGCTGCGGCCGGGAGCCGGCAACCGCAGGCGTGGCCGCCGCACCGGCACCGGCACCGGCACCGGGGACGACGGTGCCGATGACACGGACGGCGAAGTCAGCGAGCCGGACTCACCGCGCGCAGGAACTCCCGAAGGATCCGCTCACCGGCCAGGACACCGCGCTCGGGCAAGGCGCTGATCGCCGGGGCCGTCCAGTCGGAGTCCGCCAGCTCGCCGTGGCCGGGGCGCCAGCCTCGGTCGGCGGCGAGCAGCAGGCCGGCGTCGAGCAGCGAGTCCCCGGCGGCGAGGGTGAGTTCGGCGCCGGTGCGGCGGGCGATCTCGTGGACGGCGGCGCTCTTGGTCAGCGGCCTGGGGACGGCGTAGATCTTGCGGCCCTGGAGGGACACGGTCCAGCCGCGGTTCTCGGCCCACACGGCGAGGTCCTTCACCCACTCCTCCGGCAGCAGTTCGCGCTCGACGACGAGGTAGGCGAAGAGGTCCTCGGCGACCCGGTGCTTGCGCACCCACAGCGGGTCGGCGGTGTTCATCAGGTGGTCGCGGACCTCGGCCAGCGAGGCGCACTCGTCGGCGAGCCGGGCGGTCACGCGTGCGTGCCAGTCGGGGTCCGAGACGCCGTCCACCAGCAGGTGGCCCCCATTGGCGCAGATCGCGTACTTCGGCACGGGGCCGGGGAGGTTGATCCGCTGGTACTGCTTGCGGGTGCGGGTGGTGGTCGGCACGAAGACGGCCGTGTCGCCGAGGTCGGTCAGCAGTTGAGCGGCGGTCTCGGTCATGTAGGAGAGGGGTTTGCTCTCGTAGACCTCCACGCAGAGCAGCCGGGGTGCCCGCAGGTCGGGCATGGTCAGTCCGAGCGCGGCCGCGGAGTAGATGAGCGTGCGGTCGAGGTCACTGGCGACGAGGACGGACATCAGAGCGCCACCGCCTTGCCGTCGGCGCCGGTAGCGCCCCGCGTGTACTTGGGGTGGATCAACCCGACGCAGGTGTAGGGCAGGTCGTCGACCTCCTCGACGGGCACGCCCCGCTGCTCGGCCAGCAGGCGTACGTGGTCCAGGTCCGCGCCGGCGCCGGTCCGGGCGAGGACCTTCCAGGGCACGCGGCGCAGCATCACGCGGGTGGTCTCGCCGACGCCGGGCTTGACGAGGTTCACGTCGTCGATGCCGTACTCCTCGCTGATCCGCTCGACGGCGGCCCAGCCCTCCCAGGTGGGGGTGCGGTCGGCGGCCAGCAGTTCCTTGGCCTGGGCGTGGACCGCGTCGGTGACGTCCGGGTAGTGCGCGGAGACGGCGTCGAGGAAGGCGGGTGACAGGTCGGCGCCGGCGAGTTCGCGATAGAACTTCGCGCCGTGGAAGTCGTGCGGGCCCACCAGGTCGGCGCGGAGCACGGTGCGGGATATCAGGCCGGAGACGGTGGAGTTGAGACAGGCGGAGGGGATGAGGAAGTCGTCGCGCGTGCCGTACGTGCGTACGCAGGAGCCGGGGTCGGCCAGCACGGCGATCTCCGGGTTGAAGCCGGTGACGCCGTCCGAGGCCCCGAAGTCGCGCAGGGCGGCGGCTAGTTCGCGGGTGATGGCGCCCTTGCCGGTCCAGCCGTCGACGAAGACGACGTCGGCGGGGTCGTGGTGGGCGGCCAGCCAGCGCAGTGCGTTGGCGTCGATGCCCCGGCCCCGGACGATCGACACGGCGTAGTGAGGGAGGTCGAGACCATGGCGGTACTGCGCCCAGCGGCGCATCAGGATGCCCACGGGGGTGCCCGCGCGGGCGAGGGAGACCAGGACGGGGCGGGGCGACCGCTCCGCGAGCACGATCTCGGTGACGGCACCGACGGCGCGCGCCAGCCGGGCGGCGGACGCGTCCAGGGCCGAGTGGAACAGCTCTTGGTACTGCTCGCTGGGCTGGTACTCCACGGGCAGCGACTCCGCGTAGTGCGCGCCGCCGCTCTGGATGGCCTCCTCGCGCTCCTCGGTCGGCGCCTCCAGCGTCACGTCCGAGAAGTCCTGGAGCAGCCAGCCGACCTCGTCGGACGCGTACGAGGAGAAGTCGGGGCCGCGCAGGGGCTCGGACAGCATGGAGGGCCTTTCGGGAGCGTGCGGGGCGTGCGGGACGTACGACGGGACGACCGCGAGCAGGACGTGCGGGACATGGGCGGCGAGCCGGCCCAGCAGCCCGTCGGGCGCGTGCAGCGCGGGGGTGTCGGCGGCGGAGTCGACGACGGCGACGACGGCGTCGAAGCCGGCGCCCGCGACGTTGTAGGCGTAGCGCTCGCCGGGGCCGTCCGCCGGGTCGTCGTGTGCGGGGAAGACCAGGCGGGTGCGTATGGCGTAGCCGGGGTCGTCGACCGCGAGGACGGGAGAGCGGGTGGTGGTGGAGTAGCGCACGTCGGCGTCGGTGGTCCGCTCGAGGGCGCCGGCCAGGCGGAGGGGGGCGTACATCAGTTCCTCGAAGCCGAGGACGAGCACGCGTCGGGCGCCGGCGTGCAGTGCGTCGGCGATGCGGGCCGCCATGCCGGGCAGCGCGTTCTCCAGCCGCTCGCGGTGCGCGGCCGTGAAGCCGTGCCGGCCGCCGTCGGGAACCCCGTCGGGCCAGCGCAGGTCGACGCGGGCCACCCGGCCGACGGCTCCCCCCGCACCGGATCCCGCACCCCCACCCACGCCCGCGCCCACACGCCCGGCCTCGTACCGCGCGACCAGTTCCTGCCCCTTCTCCAGAACCCCCGGCGGCAGCCGCACCGTGCCCGAGGCGGCCGTCACCAGGTCCACGCGGGCGCCGATCTCCCGGGCGAAGTCCTCCAGCCGGCCGGCGTCGGCGGGCGAGCGCATGTCGACCAGGGCGACCACGACGTACCGCTTGCGGGGATAGCGCTCGTGCAGGGCGCGGACGGTGTTGAGCACCGTGTTGCCGGTGGAGAACTCGTCGTCGACGAGGACGAGCGGCCCGTCGCCGGCCAGCAGCGCCGGGTCCTCGGGCAGCAGGAGGTGGGAGGTCGCGTGCGAGTGGGACTCCTCGAAACCGCCCGCCCGGCCGACCCCGGCGACCGGACGGCGGGTGGAGTGCAGGTAGGGGGCTGCGCCCAGGCCGTCGGCGACGGAGTGGCCGAGTCCGGTGGCGGTCTCCGCGTAGCCGAGGACGACCGCGTGTCCGGCCGTCTCGGCGCCGAGCAGGTCGCGGACGCGGCGGCCGAGGGCGACACCGTGGCCGTGGACGACGGAGGGCGACTGGGGGACGTGTTTGCCGAGCACGTTGGAGACGAGCAGGTGCGCCCGTTTGGGGTTGCGTCGCAGGGCGAGGCCCAGCAGGCCGGTCAGACTGTCGTCACCGGCGAGTTCGACACCGAGCCGCTCCGCGACCCAGCTGCCGGACCAGACTCCGGCGCGCCCCTCGGCGCGCGCCCTCTCGGTCATGTACTCGTGCCTCCCGTTGTCCATCTCGGCCTGGGCCCTTGCGTCGGTCGTGGATCGTTGCGGTCAGTCGGACAGTCCGGCGGCGAGCAGTTCCACGAAGCCGATGTCCTCGTTCGCCACCCCGAAGACCTCGGCGCGCAGCAGGGTCCGTTCGGCCCAGGCGCGGTGCGGCTTCACCTCGTTCATTTTGTTCGTGTAGGCGGACCTCATCACACCCCCGCCGCAGCGTTCCGGCCGCAGGATGTCCTGGGCGTCGCTGAACTCCTCGTGGCTGACGACGGACAGCGCGTGCACGGGGAGCACGTGCGAGGGGTGGATGCAGGTCTTGCCCAGCAGGCCGTTGGCGCGGTCCAGGGAGATCTCCCGCAGCAGGCCGTCCATCGAGTGCTCGATCAGTTTCTGGCGCAGTCCGACGGCCTGGCCCTCCAGGAAGGGGCTCTGCCGCAGCTGCGGTTTGAACATCCTCTCCGGGACGCGGAAGTACTCCCACACGGGCCCGGTCACGGTGAATCCGGTGCCGTCGGCGCGGGCGAGCATGTTCACCACGTCGGCGATCACGGAGGCGACGATCTGGACGTCGTACGCCGTCATGTCGGGGCCCCGGCGCAGCCCGTAGGAGGAGCAGAAGTCGGTCACGCCGAGCCGCAGGGCGAGCACGCGGTCGCGGTACTTGTCGACCGCGCGGAAGATCCCCTCCAGCGTCTGTACCCGGGACTCCCGGTACAGCAGGTCAGGGGATTCCAGGACCGGCATGGCGAAGAGCCTGCGGCCACTGGCGGCCTCCGCGGCGGCGAGTGCCTCCAGGAAGGGCACGCCGCGTTCCTCGGTGAACTTCGGCAGCACGAATCCGGACAGCAGCCGCACGGCGGGGCCGAGGCGGCGCACGAGGTCGGGTATCTGCTCGGGGGTGCGGACCCGGACGAACAGGAGGGGGATGTCGGCGTCGGAACGTTTCGCCAGATCGTTGAGGTGACGGACGAGGTTGGCCTCACCGACCGGTACGTCGGCGTCGTCGATCGAGTCCTCCAGGCACAGCACCATCGACACCACACCGCGCGCGCCCTGCTTGAGGATGTCGTCGGCGAGATTCGGCCGGGTGGCGGGGCTGTAGAGCGTGGCACCCAGGGCCGCGGAGAGCAGCCGGGCCGGGGAGTCCGCCGAGAAGGCGCAGGGCTCCTGGTGGAACAGACGCTTCCGCACTTCAGGGGCAATCTGTCCGAAATGACGCATTTAAACTCCCCCGTGGTGTCTGGGCAACCTGTGAATCGTCGAAAGGTGGCCGGTAATAGTACGTACGTATCCATGTCGGAGGTTCCCACCGGGCATGAATTCCAGGTAACCCGGCCATGTCTTCGATGGCCACCCGGGAGGGCGGACACGGGTCGAGTACCCGCCCCCGCGTTGTCGTGACCAGGACCGAGAGGGCAGGATGACCGCATGACGCACGCGATGCTGAAGGGATCGAACGTCCCGCTGCAAGCCACCACGGTACGCGCCGTGCTGCGCTGGACACCCGGGTCCGGGGCCCCTGACATCGACGCCTCCGCGTTGCTGCTGGGTCCGGACGGCCGCGTGCGCTCCGACGAGGACTTCGTCTTCTACAACCAGCCCCGGCACCCCTCCGGCCAGGTCTGGCGGCTCGGCAAGAAGCGGGTCGCCGAGGGCCTGACCGACACGATCCAGACAGACCTCTCCCGGGTGGAGCCCTCGGTCGGGCGGATCCTGCTGGTGGCGTCCGCGGACGGGGTCACCTTCGACCGTGTGCGGTCCCTGCGCATCCTGGTGCACGACGCCGCCTCGGCCGACGCGGAACCGCTGGCGTACTTCGACGTGAAGCCGGAGACGGGCCAGGAGACGGCGCTGATCTGCGGCGAGCTGTACCGGCGCGGGGAGGGCTGGAAGTTCCGGGCGCTGGGCGAGGGGTACTCCAACGGGCTCAAGGGCCTGGCGACCGACTTCGGCATCTCGGTGGACGAGTCGGAGGGGGCGGAGGACCCCCTGTCGGCCCCCCGCTCCGAGCCGACGTTCCCGCCCGCGCAGCCCGGCCCCGCGCAGACCCCCGCCACCCAGCCCGCGCCCGCCCAGCCGGTGGTCGATCCCGAGCAGCCGACGACCGTCCAGCCCCTCCCGGGGGCCTCTGGGCCGCTGCCGCCGGAGCAGCCCGCGGGCGTGCCCGCACAGCCCGCGTACGGCTTTCCGCAGCAACCGCCGGCCACCCAGCCCGCCTATGGCTACCCGCAGCCCACCGGAGCGCCTGGGTACGGATATCCGCAGGCCCCGGCCGCGGTCGGGGCCGCGCAGTCCGGCTACGGCTATCCGCAGCCGGTCGCCACGGCACCCGACCCTGACTTCCGGATGCCGCCGCAGGGACCACAGTTCGTCGGGCGCTAGCCGGCCCGGCGACACGACGACCCGGCAGCCCCACGACTCGGCGCTGAAGGCGGACCTTAGCGGTCCGCCTTGCTCTTGTGGCCGCGCCCCCACTGAAGGCCCCAGCCGTAGAGCCGGTCCAGTTCGCCCTGGAAGCCGTACACGAACTTCACCTCGCGGCGGACGAAGATCTCGCCCTTGACGTTCTCGATCATCACCACGGCGCAGGACCGGGCCTGGGGATGGCGTTCGTCCAGGCCTATCTCGATGCGGGGGCCGTTGCTCGGGTAGAGCGTGACGATGGCGTGCGTCCGGTCGAAGGCCGGGGTCTGGTCGTAGATGTAGGCGAAGAGCAGGAGGCGCTTGATGGCGTCCTTGTGGTCGAGGTTGACGTATATCGTCTCGCCGGAGGCCGAGCCGAACCGGTCGTCACCGCTGAGCTTGACGTACGGCGGGGCGTTGACGTCGCCCAGGAAGCCGCCGAGCGGCTGGACGACGCCGCGGGTGCCGTCCATGAGTTCGTAGAGGCAGCCGAGGTCGAGGTCGACGTTGACCATGCTCTGGCTGTGGCCGACCACCTCAGGCGGCTTGAGCGCCTTGAAGGGGTGCCGCAGCAGGCTCTCGCGCTGGGCGCCCATGATGTCCGACGTGCGCATGCGCCAGGCCAGGTTGACGCGCAGGTGGCCGGTGGCCGCGCCCTGCTTGGTCAGGGAGACCTGGCTGTGCCGTTTGGTCAGCTGGATGGAGTTGGTCGCCGCGCTGCCCGAGTCGAAATCGGACTCGCGGCCGCGCCACAGTCCGTCCAAGAAGCCCATTACCGCCCCCACCTTGTTCCGACCGCCGACGGGGCGGCCCCGAGGAGTCGTCCTCGTCGGCCGCCCCGCTCAGAGCGTTCCTCGTCCGGGCCGGGTTCACACCAGTGGTGCGGGCGCACCGGGGGCGAACCCGGCCCGGGGACGGAGTGCTTTCACACCCCGGAGGAGACCTCCGTCTTCTCCTGATCGCCGCCGGCCGCCGCGAGCGCGCGGTTGCGGCGCACCGAGGACCAGAAGGAGGCGCCGATCAGGACCACGCCGATGAGGCCCGTGATGATCTCGTTGATCTCGTACTGGATGGTCACCAGCAGGATGACGGCCAGGGCGCCGATGGCGTAGTGGGCGCCGTGCTCCAGGTAGACGTAGTCGTCGAGGGTGCCCTGGCGGACCAGGTAGACGGTCAGCGACCGGACGTACATGGCGCCGATGCCGAGGCCGAGGGCCATCAGGACGATGTCGTTGGTGATGGCGAAGGCGCCGATGACACCGTCGAAGGAGAACGACGCGTCCAGGACCTCCAGGTAGAGGAACATGAAGAACGCGGCCTTGCCGGCCAGCTTGACGGCCGACTTGGGCTTACCCTCGCGCTCGGCCTTCTCCTCGGCCTCGTGCTCGCGCTCCTCCTCCTCTTCGAGCTTCTCCTCGAAGAAGCTGGAGAGGCCGCCCACGACGAGGTAGGTGATCAGACCCGCGATGCCGGAGAGCAGGACCGTCTCCGCCTTGTCGGCGTGGGTGCCGCCGTGCTGGTGGGCGTGGGCGCCGAAGGTGATCGCGGAGACCAGCAGAACGACCAGGGCGATGCAGACCGACAGCATGTCGACCTTGCCGAGCTTGGCCAGCGGGCGCTCCAGCCAGCCCAGCCACTTGATGTCCCGGTCCTCGAAGATGAAGTCGAGGAAGATCATCAGGAGGAACATGCCACCGAAGGCGGCGATCGACGGATGGGCGTCCGTCACCAGCTCCTGGTAGCGGTCCTTGTCGGTCAGGGCGAGGTCGACGGCCTCGATCGGGCCGAGGGACGCGCTCACCGCGACGATGACGACCGGGAAGATCAGGCGCATGCCGAAGACGGCGATCAGGATGCCGATGGTGAGGAAGATCTTCTGCCAGAAGGCATTCATCTTCTTCAGGATCCCGGCGTTGACCACCGCGTTGTCGAAGGACAGCGAGATCTCCAGGACGGACAGGATCGCCACGACGCCGAAGGCGGTCCACCCCCCGTAGAAGACCGCGGCCACCAGGCCGAGCGCGGTGACCGCGAACGACCACCCGAAGGTTTTCAGAACCACTGGCTACCCAATCGTGTGTGTACGGGGCTCCCCCGCGCCGTACGCGGCTTTACGAAACGTTGACTCCGAAGTCTAGAGCGATGCCGCGCAGCCCCGACGCGTACCCCTGCCCCACGGCGCGGAACTTCCATTCGCCCTGGTAGCGATAGAGCTCACCGAAGATCATCGCGGTCTCCGTGGAGGCGTCCTCGCTGAGGTCGTAGCGGGCGAGTTCCTGGCCGTCGGCCTGGTTGACGACCCGGATGAAGGCGTTGCTGACCTGGCCGAAGGCCTGGCCGCGCTCGTCGGCCGCGTGGATCGAGACCGGGAAGACGATCTTGTCGCAGTGGGCGGGCACCGCGGAGAGGTCGACCAGGATCGACTCGTCGTCGCCGTCGCCCTCGCCGGTGAGGTTGTCGCCGGTGTGCTCGATCGAGCCGTCCGGGCTCTTGAGCTGGTTGTAGAACACGAACCACTCGTCGCCGAGCACCCGGCCGTTGCCGCACACGAGGGCGCTGGCGTCGAGGTCGAAGGGTGCTCCGGTGGTGGAACGCGCGTCCCAGCCGAGTCCGACCAGAACCTGGGTGAGGTTCGGTGCGGCCTTGGACAGGGAGACGTTGCCGCCCTTGGCAAGCGTGACGCCCATGGTGATGGTCCCTCCCCGGGTGATGATTCCTGGAGTTCCTGCGCGTCCGGCGCCGCACGTAAACCGTGCGGCGCCGGACGATCGGGGCGGGTGCCCCGGTGGTTCTGGTCGCTCAGACGTTCACGCCGAAGTCCTGGGCGATGCCGCGCAGGCCCGAGGCGTAGCCCTGGCCGATGGCGCGGAACTTCCACTCCGCGCCGTGCCGGTACAGCTCGCCGAAGACCATCGCGGTCTCCGTGGAGGCGTCCTCCGACAGGTCGTAGCGGGCGATCTCGGCGCCGCCGGCCTGGTTGACGACGCGGATGAACGCGTTGCGCACCTGGCCGAAGGACTGCTGGCGGTTCTCGGCGTCGTAGATGGAGACCGGGAAGGTGATCTTCTCGACGTCGGCCGGGACGGTGGCCAGGTCGATCTTGATCTGCTCGTCGTCGCCCTCGCCCTCACCGGTGAGGTTGTCACCCGTGTGCTCGACGGACCCGTCCGGGCTCTTCAGGTTGTTGAAGAAGATGAAGTGCGCGTCACTGGCGACCTTGCCGCCGCTGTTCAGCAGCAGCGCGCTGGCGTCGAGGTCGAAGTCCGTACCGGTGGTGGTGCGGATGTCCCACCCCAGACCGACGATGACCGCGGTCAGGCCGGGGGCCTCCTTGGTCAGCGATACGTTGCCGCCCTTGCTGAGGCTGACTCCCACGAGTCCTCCATTGGTGTCCAGGGGCGGGGTGCCCCGTAGTGCGTGGATATCGGATCAACGATTCGATCCTAGTGACGGGTTCCCGCCCCCCGCAGGCCCTGCGGCCGACAAATCGCGGTGTCGGGTCACGGGTGCCGGGTCACAGGGTGTCGAGCGCCTTCACGTACTCGTTCAGGTCGCGGGCGTCCGGCAGACCGTTGACGACGGTCCAGCGCACGACGCCCTCACGGTCGATGATGAAGGTGCCGCGGACGGCGCAGCCCTTGTCCTCGTCGAAGACGCCGTAGGAGCGCGAGACGTTGCCGTGCGGCCAGAAGTCGGACAGCAGCGGGTACTCCAGGCCCTCCTGCTCGCCGAAGACGCGCAGGGTGTGGATGGAGTCGTTGGAGACGGCGAGCACCTGGGTGTCGCGGTCGGAGAACTGCGGCAGGTTGTCGCGCACCTCGCACAGCTCGCCGGTGCACACGCCGGTGAACGCGAACGGGTAGAAGAGCAGCACCACGTTCTTCTGGCCGTGGAAGTCGGACAGCCGGACGGTCGCGCCGTGGTTGTCCTTCAGCTCGAAGTCGGGGGCCTTGTCGCCGACCTGGATCGCCATGTCCTGTTCGTCCCTTCCGGAGGTGTTCGCTGGAAACACCCTACGCAGGGATCATCGCGAACCCGCGGACGGGCCGACCGAGGCCGGCCCGTCCTGAGTCCGGGGTGATGCGGAGGCCGTGCGGCTACCGCTTGGACTTGGCGGCCTTGGGCGTCGCCAGCCGGCTGCCGCTCCAGTCCTTGCCTACGCTGACGCTCTTGGACGCCGTCAGTCCGGCGGTCGTCGCGGCTTCCGAGATGTCGCTGGCCTCGACGTATCCATCACGGCCGGTCTTCGGCGTGAGAAGGAGGATCGACCCGCCCTCTTCGATGTACGTGGTGGCATCCACCAGCGCATCCGTCAGGTCGCCGTCGTCGTCACGGAACCACAGCACGACGGCGTCGGCCACGTCCTCGTAGTCCTCGTCCACCAGCTCGCCCTCGACGGCGCCCTCGATGGCCTCGCGGAGCTCCTGGTCGACGTCGTCGTCGTAGCCGATCTCCTGGACCACCTGCCCGGGCTGGAACCCCAGCCTGGCGGCAGGGTTCGTCCGCTCCTCCGCGTGGTCCGCGGTCGCGCTCACGGGTTGCCTCCTGATCATGTTTCGGTAGATGTCTTCAGCCTCGCGCGTGCGCGAAGCTTGGCCGTAGTCCACACGGGCGGGACCGATCGCGCAAGTACCCGGCGTCTGGGACCGCCGAAACGGTGACGATCCCGGCCGTGTCGCCGCAACTCCAGCCATGCCGTCCAGACCAAAGGTGACGTACACCACACCTATCTGCCCCGTTTGCGTATTTGGGAACCATGTGTGGGTACGAGACTCGAATGAACGTGCCCCCGATCCCCGCGAAGGAACCGGTTACCCCACGGTACAGATGACGATTGCCCCCGTGAGGTACACGATGGGGAACCGGCGGGTAATCGGCGCAGACACCCGGCCAAGTAGCCCTCTGAGAGCGAAGGAACAGCGTGGCTTCCGCATCCGATCGCAATCCGATCATCATTGGCGGCCTTCCGAGTCAGGTTCCTGACTTCGACCCCGAGGAAACCCAGGAGTGGCTCGACTCCCTCGACGCCGCCGTCGACGAGCGCGGCCGGGAGCGGGCCCGCTTCCTGATGCTGCGGCTGATCGAGCGCGCCCGCGAGAAGCGCGTGGCCGTGCCCGAGATGCGCAGCACGGACTACGTCAACACCATCCCGACCAAGAGCGAGCCGTTCTTCCCCGGCAACGAGGAGATCGAGCGCAAGATCCTCAACGCCACCCGGTGGAACGCCGCGGTGATGGTCTCGCGCGCGCAGCGGCCCGGTATCGGCGTCGGCGGCCACATCGCGACGTTCGCCTCCTCGGCCTCCCTGTACGACGTGGGCTTCAACCACTTCTTCCGCGGCAAGGAGGACGGCGACGGCGGTGACCAGGTCTTCTTCCAGGGGCACGCCTCGCCGGGCATCTACGCCCGCGCGTTCCTGCTGGACCGGCTCAGCGAGCAGCACCTGGACGGGTTCCGGCAGGAGAAGTCGGCGGCGCCGCACGCCCTGTCGTCGTACCCGCACCCGCGGTCGATGCCGGACTTCTGGGAGTTCCCGACCGTCTCGATGGGCCTCGGCCCGATCGGCGCGATCTATCAGGCGCGGATGAACCGCTACATGCACGCGCGCGGGATCGCGGACACCTCCCGTTCGCACGTGTGGGCCTACCTCGGCGACGGCGAGATGGACGAGCCGGAGTCGCTGGGCCAGCTCTCCATCGCCGCCCGCGAGGGCCTGGACAACCTGACCTTCGTGGTCAACTGCAACCTCCAGCGCCTGGACGGCCCGGTACGCGGCAACGGCAAGATCATCCAGGAGCTGGAGTCCGTCTTCCGGGGCGCCGGCTGGAACGTGATCAAGCTGGTGTGGGACCGCACCTGGGACCCGCTGCTCGGCCAGGACCGCGACGGTGTGCTGGTCAACCGGATGAACACCACGCCGGACGGGCAGTTCCAGACGTACGCCACCGAGTCCGGGGCGTACATCCGCGACCACTTCTTCGGCGACGACCACCGGCTGCGCGCGATGGTCGAGAACATGACCGACGACCAGATCCTGCACCTGGGGCGCGGCGGCCACGACCACCGGAAGATCTACGCGGCCTACAAGGCGGCGCTGGAGCACAAGGGCCAGCCGACGGTCATCCTGGCCAAGACGATCAAGGGCTGGACGCTCGGACCGAACTTCGAGGGCCGCAACGCCACCCACCAGATGAAGAAGCTGACGGTCGACGACCTGAAGCGCTTCCGCGACCGGCTGCACCTGCCGATCTCCGACCAGGAGCTGGAGTCCGGCCCGCCGCCGTACTACCACCCGGGCCGGGACACGGAGGAGATGCAGTACATGCACGACCGCCGGCTCGGTCTGGGCGGGTACGTCCCGACGCGGGTCGTGCGGTCGAAGCCGCTCGCCCTGCCGGACGACAAGACGTACGCGACCGTGAAGAAGGGGTCGGGTCAGCAGTCCATCGCGACGACGATGGCCTTTGTGCGACTGCTGAAGGACCTCATGCGGGACAAGGAGATCGGCAAGCGTTTCGTGCTGATCGCGCCGGACGAGTACCGCACCTTCGGCATGGACTCGTTCTTCCCGAGTGCGAAGATCTACAACCCGCTCGGGCAGCAGTACGAGTCCGTGGACCGGGATCTGCTGCTCGCCTACAAGGAGGCGCCGACCGGGCAGATGCTGCACGACGGCATCTCGGAGGCGGGCTGCACGGCCTCGCTGATCGCGGCGGGTTCGGCGTACGCGACGCACGGCGAACCGCTCATCCCGGTCTACGTCTTCTACTCGATGTTCGGCTTCCAGCGCACCGGCGACCAGTTCTGGCAGATGGGCGACCAGCTGTCGCGCGGTTTCGTGCTGGGCGCGACCGCGGGACGCACGACGCTGACCGGTGAGGGCCTCCAGCACGCGGACGGCCACTCGCAGCTGCTGGCCTCGACCAACCCGGCGTGCGTGGCGTACGACCCGGCGTTCGGCTTCGAGATCGCGCACATCGTCAAGGACGGCCTGCGCCGGATGTACGGCGGGGACGAACACCACCCGCACGGCGAGGACGTCTTCTACTACCTCACGGTCTACAACGAGCCGATCCAGCACCCGGCCGAACCGGAGGGCGTGGACGTCGAGGGCATCCTCAAGGGCGTGTACCGCTTCAGCGAGGGCACGGACGGCTCGATCCCGGCGCAGATCATGGCCTCCGGGGTCGCGGTGCCGTGGGCCGTCCAGGCCCAGCGGATCCTCGCCGAGGAGTGGAACGTACGCGCCGACGTCTGGTCGGCGACCTCCTGGAACGAGCTGCGGCGCGAGGCGGTGGCGTGCGAGGAGCACAATCTGCTGCACCCCGAGGAGGAGCAGCAAGTGCCCTGGGTGACCCGGAAGCTGGCGGGTGCGCAGGGGCCGTTCGTGGCCGTGTCCGACTGGATGCGGTCGGTGCCGGACCAGATCGCCCGGTGGGTGCCGGGGACGTACCAGTCGCTGGGCGCGGACGGGTGGGGCTTCGCCGACACGCGCGGGGCCGCACGGCGGTTCTTCCACATCGACGCGGAGTCGATCGTGGTGGCCGTGCTGAGCGAGCTGGCGCGGGAGGGGAAGGTCGACCGGTCGGTGCTGAAGCAGGCGATCGACCGGTACCGGCTGCTCGACGTCGCCGCGGCCGACCCGGGCGTGGCCGGCGGGGACGCGTGACGCGCACGCGGACGAGCACACGATGAGGGGCGCCCCGGCCGGACGGCCGGGGCGCCCCTCTCACTCATGCGCCGTGGGTGCGCGGCCCGTCAGAACATGCCGTTGTTCACGCCCGCCGAACCGGCGAGCCAGACGATCGCCAGCAGTGTGTCGATCGCGCCCAGCACGAAGGCGACCACGGCGGGCACCGGGCGGGAACCCGCCCAGCTGCGTCCCATGGCGAGCCAGCCGCAGACCATCGCGGCGGGGCCCAGGACGATGCCCAGCTGGAAGAAGCCCGCCACCGCGCACACGACTCCGATGATCCCGAGCGTCGCACGGTCCGGCCCGGTCCGTGCGCCTGTCCGGCCACGTGAGCGGGGGTACCCGCGCGATCCCTGTCCGAAGCTCGCCATCATCAACTCCCTCGATTCCTCGTGGAGTTCGGGTACCCCCGTACGGCGCCTTATGCCCGCCGCGCGCGCTGCCCCCCTCCAGCAGCGCGCCGCAGCGTGCCGTCCCCCATGTCCTGCGGAGGACTTGACCCACTGTGACCTGCGCGGCCCGCCGGAGGGGAGGGTTCGCCGGTCCTGTCACCCTGATGGGCGAACGGGGACCGGCGGTCCGTCAGATGTGCCCCATGCCGGCGCCGCCGTCCGCGTTCACGCCGCGCTTGGTGAGGAAGGCGACCCCCACGGCCACGACCGCGACACCGGCGGCCACCAGCGAGGCCAGGCTCATGCCGTCGATGAAGGTGTTGTGGGCGACGTCGGCGATCTTCGCGGCGATCTGCTCCGGGGTGCCCGGGGCCACCGGCGGGACGCCGACCTGGACCGCCTCGGAGGCCTGGTGGGCCTGTTCCGGCGTCAGTTCGGGAAGCCCCGCGTCCGCCCAGTTGCCCGCCAGGTCGCTGTCGACCTTGGAGGCCATGACCGCGCCGAGGACGGCGGTGCCGAGGCTGCCGCCGATCTGCATCGCCGCCTGCTGGAGACCGCCGGCCACACCGGACAGCTCCATCGGCGCGTTGCCGACGATGACCTCGGTGGCGCCGACCATGACGGGCGCGAGGCCGAGGCCCAGCAGGGCGAACCAGATCGACATCACGACGCTGCCGGTGTCCGTCTCCAGCGTGGAGATGCCGTACATGGCGATCGCGGTGCAGGCCATGCCGCCGGCCAGCGGGACGCGCGGGCCGACCTTGGTGATCATCGCGCCGGCCAGCGGCGAGGCGACGATCATCATGGCGGTGAGCGGCAGCAGGTGGAGACCGGCGTCGACCGGGCTCATGCCGTGCACGTTCTGCAGGTAGAAGGTGACGAAGAACAGGCCGCCCAGGAACGCGATGGCCATCAGGACCATCAGCACCACACCGGCCGACAGCGCCACCGAACGGAACATCGCCAGCGGGATCAGCGGCTCCCGGACCCTGGTCTCCCAGAGGGAGAAGAGGACGAAGCCCACCAGCGAGGCGCCGATGAACAGCCAGGTCTTGCCGTCGCCCCAGCCCCACGCCGGGGCCTTGATCAGCGCCCAGACGAGGCAGAACATCGAGGCGGACAGCAGCACGATGCCGAGGATGTCGAAGGAGCGCGGCGCGTTCTCCGCGCGGTGGTCCAGGAGGATCATGACGCCGAGAACGACGGCGATGATGCCCACCGGCACGTTGATGAAGAACACCGACTGCCAGTTGACGTGCTCGACCAGCACGCCGCCGAGGATCGGGCCGCCCGCGGTGGAGGCGCCGATCACCATGCCCCAGATGCCGATGGCCATGTTCAGCTTCTCGGCCGGGAAGGTCGCCCGCAGCAGGCCGAGCGCGGCCGGCATCAGCAGCGCGCCGAACAGGCCCTGGAAGACGCGGAGGACGATGACCGCCCCGATGCTGCTGGAGATGCCGATGGCACCGGAGGAGGCGGCGAAGCCCGCCACACCTATGAGGAAGGTCTGCCGGTGCCCGAAGCGGTCACCGAGCTTGCCCGCGGTGATCAGGGCGACCGCGAGGGCGAGGAAGTAGGCGTTGGTGATCCACTGGACGTCGGCGAGGCTGGCGTCCAGGTCGTCCTGGATGGCCGGGTTGGCGATCGCCACGATGGTGCCGTCCAGGGCCACCATCATGACCCCGACCGCGACGGTGACGAGGGTGACCCACGGATGGCCGCGCAGCCCCTTGGCGGGCGCGGAACCCGACGGGACGCCGTCCCCCGGTCCGGTCTTGTCGATGGTGGTCTGACTAGTCATACGGTGAGGCTAATGACAGCCACTGACAGTTGACAAACCAATTCACGTGTCAGTAACTGACATGTCATCTGCGTATAGCCTGAACTGCGGAAACACACCGCGGCACCCTGGTGGAGGAGCGAACTTTTGGGCCTGCGCGAACTCAAGAAGCAGCGCACCCGGGACCTCCTGCTGCGCTCCGCCCTCGAGTTGTTCACCGAGCGCGGGTACGAGGAGACGACCGTCGACGACATCGCCGACGCGGCCGACGTCTCGCAGCGCACCTTCTTCCGCTACTTCGCCTCCAAGGAGGACGCGGCGTTCTTCGTGTCGCGGCTCGCGGAGTCGCACTTCGTCGAGGCCGTGCGCGCGCGCCCGCCCGGGGAGGCGCCGCTGGACGCGCTGCGCCTGTCCCTGGTGGAGAGCTGGAGCACCATCGGCGAGGCCGTCGAGCAGGTGATCCCGATGGAACTGCACCTGCGCTTCTACCGGGTGATCGAGTCGACGCCCGCGCTGCTCGCCGCCCATCTGCGGCGCGCGACGGAGCTGGAGGAGGAGATCGCGCGCCTCGTCGCCGACCGCGAGGGCCTCGACGTGGAGGAGGATCCGCGGCCGCGGGTGGTCGTCGCCGTCTTCGGGGCGGTCATGCGGGTGACCGAACGGATCTGGTCGGCCCGGGACGACGCCGGTCTCGCGGCGCTGCGTGACCTGACGGCCTCCTATCTGGACCAGGTGGCACCGGCGCTCACCGGCGACTGGCGGGGCCCCGACGACCGTCCGCTCGCCGAGCGTGCAGGTTCAACCCCGCAGCGCATTAGCGAAACGTGATCCGTGTCACTGGATTCACGCGAGACCCTCCCGTTCTCCTAGTGTGTCCTCCCAGTGACTTCCTTCGACACCTCCCCGCAGCTGAACGTCTGGCGCGCACTGCTCGCTCTGGCCGTGGTGTTCGTGATGCTGGCGACCACCGGCTGGACCGCGCTGCGCAACCAGCGGGGCCCCACGGCACTCGAGGCGTCCGTCTCGGCCTGGGAGCACGGCCGGATCGGCGGGCGCTCGCTGCCCGACGCGCACACGACCCCCACCCGGCTGGCCCGCTTCTTCGCCTCGCTCGGTGAATGGCAGCGCGAGAGCCTGGCCCGCCGCTACCCGCTGGCCGTCGGCAACATGAACGGCGCCCCCGTCCAGCTGCGCTACCTCGCCAACCGGACGGCGCTCGAGAAGGCGCGGTCGGTGGAGCGGGCGCGCGTGCACGACAAACGCCTGTCCCTGTCCGGCCAGCGCGAGGCCGCGAAGCGCATGAACCACTACGACTCGCTGCTCGCACCCGGCCGGCACATCCTCGCCTTCGACCCGGCGGGCGGGGGCAAGGTCGCCGAGGTGTTCGGGAACCTCGACCACGCTGAACGCGTGTCCGTGGTGGTGCCGGGTGTCGACACCGAACTGGTCACCTTCGAGCGCACCACACGCAAGTACTCGGCCCCCGTCGGCATGGCCGAGTCGCTGTACGAGGCCGAGCGCACCGCGAGCCCCGACACGCGGACGGCCGTGATCGCGTGGGCCGACTACACCTCCCCCAGCGGCCTCGGCATGGAGGCGGCCACGGCGACCCGCGCCGAGCAGGGCGCCGACCGGCTGAACGGGCTGCTGCGGGCGCTGCCCGGCCGGGCCCCCGTCTCGCTGTTCTGCCACAGCTACGGCTCGGTGGTGTGCGGCCTCGCCGCCGACACGCTGCCCCTCCGGGTGACCGACATAGCGGTGGCCGGCAGCCCCGGCATGCGTGCCGAGAACGCCTCCCACCTGCACACCTCCGCCCGCGTATGGGCGATGCGGGACAGCGACGACTGGATCCGGGACGTGCCCTACCTGGAGGTCGGCGGGCTTGGGCACGGCGCCGACCCCGTGTCCGCCGCCTTCGGGGCCCGGGTGCTGTCGGCGCGCGGCGCCCAGGGGCACAGCGGCTACTTCGTGCCGGGCACGGAGAGCCTGCGCAACTTCGCGGAGATCGGCGTTGGCGCATACCGCACGGTCGCCTGTGCGGGAGAAGGTGACACATGCCGGGCGGGTTTGTCCGCGGCGACGGCGGCCGGACGCGCGTAGAGGCGCAGAAACTCCGGTTTGCACGGGGAGGGGACGGAGAGGCTCGTGCCGCATACGATGAGCCGCATGGGTGACGTACTGGCCGGATTTCATGCCGCCTGGGAGTTCGAGTCCGACTCCGTGCTCATCCGTTACGAACGGGGGATTCGAACACCCAAGCTCTTTCAGGCCCTGGGGGAACGCCGGGTGCCCCTGGAGGCCATCGCCGGGGTGACGCTCACGCCGGGCCGGCGCGGCAGCGTGGTGCTGCGCGTCGAGCCGCGCGAGGGCGCCGATCCGCTGATCGCGGCGGCGGCCGGACAGCTGAAGGAGGGCTGCGACCCGTACCGGCTGGTGCTGCCCGCCGAGCGGGAGACGCTGGCGGAGTACTACGCCGACGAGCTGCGCGGACTGCTGAACGGATCCGGAGCCTGCGAACCGGCGGACCGGTACCTGGTGGCCGCGCCCGACGCGCCGCTGAACTTCAAGGCGTACGACGGGAAGGCGTCCTTCGACGGGAAGGCGGTGTCCTTCCGGTGGTCCTGGACCGGCGCGTCCTCGGCGAAGTGGAAGGCCGGCGACCAGAGCTTCCCGGTCGCCGACCTGGGCGGGGTGGAGTGGCGGTCCCCGGAGGTGTTCGAGGGGTACCTCCGGCTGCTGCCGCGCGACGCCGCGGGGGCCGTTCCGCAGGCCGACCAGGACCCGGCGTCCGTCGTGTTCGGGCTCGGGTACGGGCCCGTGCACGAGTCGCTGCCGTTCGCGGCGGCGGTGCTGGCGGCGGTGCGGGAGAGGGGCGCCGGCGCACCCGTTCCGGTTCCGGTGCCGGCACCCCGGCGGGATCCCGCGGACATCGCCGAGCGGATCCGGCATCTCGGGGAGCTGCACCAGCAGGGGCTGGTGACGGACGAGGAGTTCTCCTCGAAGAAGGCGGAGTTGCTGGCGGAGCTGTGACGCGCCTGCCGGGTTCGGTTCATCGCAGGGTGCGGGTCGTGGACGGCCGGTCGCGCAGTTCCCCGCGCCCCTAGCAAGTGCGCTCACCGGCGCCCGGAGAGCGGCCGTCTATTCGCGGCCCGCCGACGTGAACGTCATGTCCGCGTAGCGGTCGCCCGACACCTTCTCCGCGATCGGCTCCAGGGACGACAGCTCGTCCGGGGTCAGGACGATCCTCGTCGCCGCCGCGTTCTCCTCCACCCGCGTCGGCCTCCGGGTGCCCGGGATCGGGATCACCGGCAGGCCGTGCGCCTGGGCCCGCTGCTGGGCCCAGGCCAGGGCGATCTGGCCGAGGGTGGCGTCGTGGGCCTCCGCGACGGCGCGGACCGGGTCGAGGAGGGCCGCGTTGGCCTCCGCGTTGTCGCCAGTGAAGCGGGGCTGCCGGCGGCGGAAGTCGTCCGCGGTGAGGTCCTGGTCGGCGTTGGCGAAGGAGCCCGTGAGGAAGCCCCGGCCGAGCGGCGAGTACGGGACGAGGGCCACGCCCAGTTCGCGGGCGGCCGGGACCACGCCCGCCTCGATGTCGCGGCTGAACAGCGACCACTCCGACTGCACGGCGGCGATCGGATGCACCGCCTGTGCGGCCCGCAGCTCGTCGCCCGTCACCTCGCTGAGGCCCAGGTGCTTGACCTTGCCCTCGCGGACCAGGTCGGCCATGACGGCGACGGTCTCCTCGATCGGCACGTTCACGTCGCGCCGATGCATGTAGTAGAGGTCGATCACGTCGACGCCCAGGCGGTCCAGGCTCGCCTCGACCGACCGGCGGACGTACGGCGGGTCGTTGCGGATGATCCGCTTCGCCGGGTCGTCCGGCGGGATCGACAGGGCGAACTTGGTCGCGATCACGACCTCGTCGCGGTGCGCCGCGAAGAACGGCGCCAGGAAGCGCTCGTTGTCGCCGGCGCCGTACGCGTCGGCCGTGTCGTACAGCGTGACGCCCAGCTCCAGCGCCCGCTCCAGGGTGGCCCGCGACGCGTCGGCGTCCGACGGGCCGTACCCGAAGCTCATGCCCATGCAGCCGAGGCCCTGGACGCCCACCTCCGGGCCGTCGTCGCCGAGCCGCGTCGTGGGGATCCTGCCGTCCGTCATCGGGTCCTCTCCCCTTCACGGGAACGTCCGGCGTCCCCATAGAAGCTGATCTTCCGGTCGAGCACGGCGAGGGTGTCCTGGAGTTCGGTGATCCGCGTCAGTACGTCGCGGCGCGTCGACTCGAGGAGTTCCCGCCGGTCCGGGTAGGTGCTCTCGCCCTCGCGCACCAGCTCCGCGTACCTGACCATGTCGGCGACCGGCATGCCGGTCATGCGCAGCTTGCCGACGAAGTCGAGCCAGTCCAGGTCGCGGTTGCTGTAGCGGCGCTGGCCCGTGTGCGAGCGGTCGATGTGGGACATCAGACCGATCCGCTCGTACCAGCGCAGGGTGTGCGCCGTCAGCCCGCTGAAGGCGACGACCTCGCTGATGGTGTAGCGGTCGTCTCCGTCGGGGCGCGGGTGGCGCGGGGGCGGAGCGGAGCAGACGTCTGTTCTGGTGGCGTTCGGCGCGAGTGTCCCGGCCGTGTTCTGCATCACCGTCATGCACGCAACGCTATGACCTTGGAGTGCACTCCAGGCAAGCGACGGCTTCGGAAGGGGAGGGAAAACCGCGGGACACGCGGCGGGCGGATCACTAGCGTGCGGGCATGAGTCCCGTACGCCGTGCCGCCGCCGAGGACGCGGAGGAAGTGCTCCGTCTGCGCCAAGTGATGATCGACGCGATGCACTCCGCGTCTCCCACCGACTGGCAGGCCGCTTCCCTGCCCGCCCTGCGGTCCCGGCTGGCCGACCCGGACGGGGAGTTCGCGGCGTTCGTCGTCGACCACCCGGACCGGCCCGGCACGCTGGCGGCGCTGGTGGTGGGAACCCTGGAGTACCGCATCGGCGGGCCGGACCGGCCGCCCGGCGGACTGATCGGTTACGTGTTCAGCGTCGCGACCGACCCGGACGCCCGGCGCCGCGGCTACGCGCGTGCGTGCATGGACGAGCTGCTGGGCTGGTTCCGCGCGCGGGGCGCCGGCCACGTCATGCTCACCGCGTCCGAGGACGCCGAGCCGCTGTACGCGTCGATGGGCTTCACGCGGGACACCACCCCCTCGATGAGGCTGTACCTCTGAGCCGCTTAGGCTCGGTGGCATGTCCTTGAAGAGCCTCGCGTTGATCGAGAACTGGCCGGTCCCCACCGCCGCGGCGGGCGTCGTCCGGGCCGACGGCACGACCCTGGGCACCCACGGCCCGGTCGCGCACCGCTTCCCCCTCGCCTCGGTCACCAAGCCGCTCGCGGCCTACGCGGCGCTGGTGGCGTACGAGGAGGGCGCGATCGAGCTGGACGAGGCCGCGGGCCCCGCCGGGTCGACCGTCCGGCACCTGCTCGCCCACACCTCGGGGCTGGCCTTCGACGAGCACCGGGTGACCGCCCCGCCCGGCGAGCGCCGGCTCTACTCCAACGCCGGCTTCGAGCAGCTCGGCGACCACATCGCGAAGGCCGCGGACATGCCGTTCGCCGAGTACGCGCGGCAGGCGGTGCTCGAGCCGTTGGGCATGACGTCCACGGCCCTGGACGGCTCCCCGGCGAAGGACGGCGTCTCCACCGTCGAGGACCTGCTGCGGTTCGCCGCCGAGGTGCAGGCACCGCGGCTCCTCGACCCGCGCACGGTCGCCGAGGCGATGACGGTGCAGTACCCGGGCACGAAGGGCGTGCTGCCGGGCTACGGCCACCAGAACCCCAACGACTGGGGCCTCGGCTTCGAGATCCGGGACGGGAAGTCCCCCCACTGGACGGGCGCCTCGTCCTCCCCGCGCGCCTTCGGCCACTTCGGCCAGTCGGGCACCTTCCTGTGGATCGACCCGGACGCCGGCCTCGCCTGCGTCGCCCTGGCCGACCGCGCCTTCGGGCCGTGGGCGGCCGAGGCGTGGCCGCCCTTCACGGACGCGGTGCTCGCCGAGGTCTAGGCCATCTCCCAGACGAGCAGCTCGGCCGCCGTCACCGCCACCGCGTCCATCCCCTCGGCGTCCGTGATCCGCGCCGCGTCGCCCGGCCCCAGCGCCTGCCCGCTCAGCGTCACCTCGCCCCGCACCACGTGGACGTACACGTACGCCCCGTCCGGCACCGCCGTCCGCTCCCCCGCGCCCAGGCGGCGTACGTGGAGCATGGCGGCGGCCTCGGGGACCGCGTACGGGGTGGAGTCGGCGATGCCGCGGACGATCTCGTAGGCGGGGTCGCCGCCGGGTTCGCGGGGGGCCAGCCACATCTGGACGAAGGTCAGGGGGACCGCGGCGTCGTTGCGTTCGACGTGGCGGACGCCGCCCGCGGAGCTGAGGCGCTGCACGTCCCCGGCGCGGACGACCGTCTCGTGGCCCGCCGAGTCCCGGTGGGTCAACTCGCCCTCGACCACCCACGTGACGATCTCCGTGTGGCTGTGCGGGTGCTCGTCGAAGCCGGCGCCGGGCGCCAGGCGCTCCTCGTTGCAGGCGATCAGCGCGCCGAAACGGAGGTTGCCGGGGTCGTAGTGGGGGCCGAAGGAGAAGGCGTGGCGGGAGGCGATGCCCGCCGCCTCGTCACCTCCGGGATAGCGCTCGTCGGCGCGCCGTACGTCCGTCACGACGTCCACGGTAGACCCGGCGGCGCGTGCTCCCGTCCTGATAAGGCAGTCTTGTCCCGTGCCCGAACCCGAAACCAGCAAGCCCGAGCCCGCGGCGCACGCCGTCCATTCGCACACCGCGACGCTGAAGCGGCTGGAGCAGTCCGCCGGATCGCTCGCCGCGCAGGCCATCGCGCGCATGGACGAGACACTGCCGTGGTACCGGGCGATGCCACCGGAGAACCGTTCCTGGATCGGGCTGGTCGCCCAGGCCGGCATCGCCGCCTTCACCGAGTGGTTCCGGCGGCCGGACGCGCCCCAGGCCATCTCCACCGACGTGTTCGGCACCGCGCCGCGCGAGCTGACCCGCGCGATCACGCTGCGGCAGACCGTGGAGATGGTGCGGACGACCATCGAGGTGATGGAGTCCGCCATCGACGAGGTCGCCGCGCCCGGCGACGAGTCGGTACTGCGCGAGGCGCTGCTCGTGTACGCCCGGGAGATCGCCTTCGCGACCGCCCAGGTGTACGCGCAGGCCGCCGAGGCACGCGGTGCCTGGGACGCGCGTCTCGAGTCGCTGGTGGTCAACGCCGTGCTCAGCGGGGAGGCCGACGAGGGGGCGGTGTCCCGGGCCGCGGCACTCGGCTGGAACTCGCCCGACCACGTCTGTGTCGTGCTCGGCACCGCGCCGGACGGCGACTCCGAGCTGACCGTCGAGGCCATCCGGCGCGCGGCCCGGCACGCCAAGCTCCAAGTGCTGACCGGGGTGCTCGGGGACCGGCTGGTGGTGATCGCCGGGGGCCGCGACGACCCGCTGGCGGTGGCCAAGTCGCTGATCGGTCCGTTCGCCCAGGGGGCGGTCGTGGCCGGTCCCGTGGTGCCGGACCTGCTGGCCGCGACGCGGTCCGCGCAGGCCGCCGCCGCCGGGCTCAAGGCCTGCACGGCCTGGCAGGACGCCCCGCGCCCGGTGCTGGCGGACGATCTGCTGCCGGAGCGCGCGATCGCCTCCGACCCTGCGGCCCGTGAGCAGTTGGTGGAGGAGATCTACAGACCGCTGGAGGAGGCCGGGGCCGCGCTGCTGGAGACGCTCAGCGTCTATCTGGAGCAGGCGAGCAGCCTGGAGGGCGCTGCCCGGATGCTCTTCGTTCACCCGAACACCGTGCGCTACCGGCTCCGACGTGTGACTGACGTCACCGGATGGTCACCCTCTGATGTACGGTCTGCGTTCACACTGCGGATCGCGCTCATCCTGGGGCGTCTGGCCGATGGAGATCCGCAACTCTAAGCTTTTGTGGGGGGTCCACAAAACCCCCTGCTGTTCTTCGTCCTTGTCCCCACGGGCGGTCCCGGCCGTCCTCAAGAGAGAGTGTGAGAGTGCTCGTACTCGTCGCTCCCGGCCAGGGCGCCCAGACGCCCGGCTTCCTGACTGACTGGCTCGCCCTCCCCGGCGCCGCCGACCGCGTCGCCGCGTGGTCCGACGCCATCGGACTCGATCTCGCCCACTACGGCACCAAGGCCGACGCGGACGAGATCCGGGACACGGCCGTCGCCCAGCCGCTGCTGGTCGCCGCCGGTCTGCTGTCCGCCGCGGCACTCGGTGACATCTCCCCCGGTGCCGTCGCGGGCCACAGTGTCGGCGAGATCACCGCCGCCGTCTTCGCGGGCGTCCTCGACGACACCGCCGCGCTGACCCTCGTGCGCCGCCGGGGCCTGGCGATGGCCGAGGCCGCCGCGGTCACCGAGACCGGCATGTCGGCGCTGCTCGGCGGCGACCCCGAGGTGAGCATCGCGCACCTGGAGAAGCTCGGCCTGACCCCGGCGAACGTGAACGGCGCCGGTCAGATCGTGGCGGCCGGCACCATGGAGCAGCTGGCCGCGCTGAACGAGGACAAGCCCGAGGGCGTGCGCAAGGTCGTCCCGCTGAAGGTGGCCGGCGCCTTCCACACGCGCCACATGGCGCCCGCGGTGGACGAGCTCGCCAAGGCCGCGTCGGCGCTCACGCCGGCCGACCCGAAGGTGACGTACGTGTCCAACAAGGACGGGCAGGCCGTCGCCACCGGCGCCGAGGTGCTGGACCGCCTGGTCGGGCAGGTCGCCAACCCGGTCCGCTGGGACCTGTGCATGGAGACGTTCGGCAAGCTGGGCGTCACCGCGATCGTCGAGGTGTCCCCTGGCGGCACCCTGACCGGTCTCGCCAAGCGCGCGCTGCCGGGCGTGAAGACGCTGGCCCTGAAGACCCCCGCCGATCTCGACGCGGCCCGCGAGCTCGTCGCCGACCACGCCCAGCAGGCCTGACAAGGAGCGCGACAGCATGTCGAAGATCAAGCCCAGCAAGGGCGCCCCGTACGCGCGCATCCTCGGGGTCGGCGGCTACCGTCCGACCCGCGTGGTGCCGAACGAGGTGATCCTCGAGACGATCGACTCGTCCGACGAGTGGATCCGCTCGCGCTCCGGCATCGAGACGCGGCACTGGGCCTCCCCCGAGGAGACCGTCGCGGCGATGTCGGTCGAGGCGTCCGGCAAGGCCATCGCGGCCTCCGGGATCTCCGCCGACCAGATCGGCGCCGTGGTCGTCTCGACCGTCTCGCACTTCAGTCAGACCCCGGCCGTCGCCACCGAGATCGCCGACCGGCTCGGCACGGACAAGGCCGCCGCCTTCGACATCTCGGCGGGCTGCGCGGGCTTCGGCTACGGGCTGACCCTCGCCAAGGGCATGGTCGTCGAGGGTTCGGCGGAGTACGTCCTGGTCATCGGCGTGGAGCGGCTCTCCGACCTGACCGACCTGGAGGACCGGGCCACGGCCTTCCTGTTCGGCGACGGGGCCGGCGCGGTCGTGGTCGGCCCGTCGCAGGAGCCGGAGATCGGCCCGACGGTCTGGGGCTCGGAGGGCGACAAGTCCGAGACCATCAAGCAGACGGTCCCCTGGGACCGCTTCCGGATCGGCGACGTCGCCGAACTGCCCCTGGACTCCGCGGGCAACGTCAAGTTTCCTGCGATCACGCAGGAGGGCCAGGCGGTGTTCCGCTGGGCCGTGTTCGAGATGGCGAAGGTCGCGCAGCAGGCGCTGGACGCGGCCGGGATCAGCCCGGACGACCTCGATGTCTTCATCCCGCACCAGGCCAACGTGCGGATCATCGACTCGATGGTGAAGACACTGAAGCTGCCGGAGCACGTCACGGTCGCCCGTGACATCCGCACCACCGGCAACACCTCGGCCGCCTCGATCCCGCTCGCGATGGAGCGGCTCCTGGCGACCGGCGAGGCCAAGAGCGGCGACACCGCGCTCGTCATCGGCTTCGGGGCGGGTCTCGTGTACGCCGCCACGGTCGTTACCCTCCCCTAGGCACTCCGTGCCGGATCACGCGGTCCGGAACGGAGAGCAGCACCACTCGCCGCGACGCGGCGGGCCGCCACACCCTCTGGAAAACAAAGAAGGAGCGCCACCATGGCCGCCACTCAGGAAGAGATCGTCGCCGGTCTCGCGGAGATCGTGAACGAGATCGCCGGCATCCCGGTTGAGGACGTCCAGCTGGACAAGTCCTTCACCGACGACCTGGACGTCGACTCGCTGTCCATGGTCGAGGTCGTCGTCGCCGCCGAAGAGCGCTTCGACGTCAAGATCCCGGACGAGGACGTCAAGAACCTCAAGACGGTCGGCGACGCGACCAAGTACATCCTCGACCACCAGGCCTGATCCGCCGATACTCGGGCATGTCCCGAGTATCCCGGGCAGACTGCCCCGCCACCCGGCGGTGGCGCCGTACGAATCCGTATCCCGTTGGAGAAAGAATTCCCGTGAGCTCGACCAATCGCACCGTGGTCGTCACCGGTATCGGCGCAACCACACCGCTGGGTGGCGACGCAGCCTCGACCTGGGAGGGTCTGGTCGCCGGCAGGTCCGGCGTCAAGCCCCTGGAGCAGGAGTGGGCCGCCGACCAGGCGGTCCGCATCGCCGCGCCGGTCGCCGTGGACCCCTCCGAGGTCATCCCGCGGCCCCAGGCCCGCCGCCTGGACCGTTCCGCGCAGTTCGCGCTGATCGCGGCCCAGGAGGCCTGGAAGGACGCCGGCTACACCGGCAAGGCCGGCGAGAGCACGCCGGACGCCGAGAGCGGGGCCCACGTCGACCCCGACCGGCTCGGTGCGGTCATCGCCTCCGGCATCGGCGGCGTGACGACCCTGCTCGACCAGTACGACGTGCTCAAGGAGAAGGGCGTCCGCCGCGTCTCCCCGCACACCGTCCCCATGCTGATGCCGAACGGCCCCTCGGCCAACGTCGGTCTGGCCGTGGGCGCCCGCGCGGGCGTGCACACGCCGGTCTCCGCCTGCGCGTCGGGCGCCGAGGCCATCGGCTACGCCATCGAGATGATCCGCACCGGCCGTGCGGACGTCGTCGTCGCGGGCGGCACGGAGGCGGCGATCCACCCGCTGCCCATCGCCGCGTTCGGCAACATGATGGCGATGTCCAAGAACAACGACGACCCGCAGGGCGCCTCGCGCCCCTTCGACACGGGCCGTGACGGCTTCGTCCTCGGTGAGGGCGCCGGCGTCCTCGTCCTGGAGTCCGCCGAGCACGCCGCCGCGCGCGGTGCCCGCGTCTACGCGGAGGCCGTCGGGCAGGGCATCTCCGCCGACGCCCACGACATCGTGCAGCCGGAGCCCGAGGGCCGGGGCATCTCCAACGCCCTTCAGAACCTGCTGGACCGCACCGACCTGAACCCGGCCGAGATCGTGCACGTCAACGCGCACGCCACCTCGACGCCGGCCGGTGACATCGCCGAGCTGAAGGCGCTGCGCAAGGTCCTCGGCGACGACGTGGACCACATGGCGGTCTCCGGCACCAAGTCGATGACCGGTCACCTCCTCGGTGGCGCGGGCGGCGTGGAGTCCGTCGCCACGGTGCTCGCCCTGTACCACCGGGTGGCGCCGCCGACCATCAACGTCGAGAACCTCGACCCCGAGGCCGAGGCCAACGCGGACATCGTGCGCGGGGAGGCCCGCAAGCTGCCCGTCGAGGGCCGGATCGCCGCGCTGAACGACTCGTTCGGGTTCGGTGGGCACAACGTGGTTCTGGCGTTTCGTTCGGTCTGATCTGGCTCGCTGAACGTATTGATGGCCCGAGCCCCGGTGGGGGTTTCGGGCCATCGCCGTTCGTGGTGGAGTGGTTTGCCGGGTGCGGGTCCGTTGTGGCTGGTCGCGACCACGCGGCGGAGCCGCACATCGACACAGCCCCGCGCCCCCTACGGGGCGCGTCTCCTTATACGACCTGGTGCAGCCAGCGGACCGGGGCGCCCTCGCCCGCGTGGCGGAAGGTCTCCAGCTCGTCGTCCCAGGGCTTGCCGAGGAGTCGCGCGATGTCGGACTCCAGGTCGGTCTCGCCGCGCTGGGAGCGGACCAGGGCGGCGCGCAGCCGGTCCTCGGGGATCAGGATGTCGCCGTGGATGCCGGTGACGGCGTGGAAGATGCCGAGGTCCGGGGTGCAGCTGTAGCGCTCGCCCTCGCTGCCCGCGGACGGTTCCGCGGTGACCTCGAAGCGCAGCAGCTGCCAGCCGCGCAGCGCGGAGGCGAGCTTGGAGGCGGTGCCCGCCTGGCCCTGCCAGGAGAACTCGGAACGCCAGGTGCCGGGCGCCGCGGGCTGCCGGATCCAGTCCAGGCCGACGCGTGTGCCGAGCACCCCGGCGACGGCCCACTCGACGTGCGGGCAGAGCGCGCGCGGCGCGGAGTGCACGTACAGGACTCCACGTGTCGTCACCGGAACCTCCGGGCTGAGCGGGACATCTCGGAACGGGCGGACGGCCGTGACCGGGCGGGTCACGTTGAGGGCGAGGCTACCGTGCGACGGGGCAAGGAGTGTGACGTACCGTCGGTCCCGGTGCCGACAAAGCCGCGCCATTCACCCGGCAGGACGCTTGTACGGGTGTGAGGCGTCGCATCACCGCCCCGGGAACCCCCGGCGGGGTGTCATGGGTTGAGGACACTGGAGGCACGAGGCGAGGGGTGGGACCTGTATGGGCCAGGGGACGGACCAGGTGGAGGTACGGACGGCGCGCCGTGGCCGGCGCCGGGCGCGTGCCGCGCTCGCCGTCCTGACCGCCGCCGTGCTGGGCGTCGCGGGCTGCGACGCCGTGGGCGGTGACTCCCCCGCCCCGTCCGCCGGCGCGTCGAAGCGTCCGAAGCCCGCCCCGGTCTGGGACCGCAGCCCGGACTCGGTCGCCGCGGTGGGCGACTCCATCACGCGCGGCTTCGACGCCTGCTCGGTGCTGTCGGACTGCCCCGACGTGTCCTGGGCGACCGGTTCCAGCGCCGAGGTCGACAGTCTGGCCGTACGGCTGCTGGGGAAGGCCCAGGCGGCCGGGCGGAGCTGGAACTACGCGGTCACCGGGTCCCGGATGGCCGACCTGACCGGGCAGGTGACCCGGGCGGCGGCGCGTGAGCCCGAGCTGGTCGCGGTGATGGTGGGGGCCAACGACGCCTGCCGGGCGACGACCTCGGCGATGACCCCGGTGGCCGACTTCCGGGACCAGTTCGAGGAGGCCATGAGCACCCTGCGCCGCGAGCTGCCCAAGGCTCAGGTGTACGTGGCGAGCATCCCGGACCTGAAGCGGCTGTGGTCCCAGGGGCGCACCAACCCGCTGGGCAAGCAGGTGTGGAAGCTGGGCCTGTGCCCGTCGATGCTGGCCGACGCGGACTCCCTCGACTCGGCGGCGACCCTGCGGCGGAACACCGTGCGGGACCGGGTGACGGACTACAACGAGGTGCTGCGGGAGGTCTGTGCGAAGGACCGGCGCTGCCGCACCGACGACGGCGCGGTGCACGCGTACCACTTCGGCACGGACCAGCTGAGCCACTGGGACTGGTTTCACCCCAGCGTGGACGGCCAGGCCAGGCTGGCCGAGATCGCGTACCGGGCGGTCACCGCCGAGCGGCCCTGACCTGGGCGTGTCCTAGAGTTCGCACATGAACGAACTCTTCGGCACACTTTCCGACGGCACGCCGGTGCACCGCTGGACCCTGGAGCGGGCCGGCGTACGGGTCCGGGTTCTGTCGTACGGCGGGATCGTCCAGTCGGTGGAGGCCCCGGACCGGGACGGGAACACCGCGGGCGTGGTGCTGGGGTTCGCGGACCTGGACGGCTATGTGCGCCATCCCGAGCCGTACTTCGGCGCGCTCGTCGGCCGGTACGCCAACCGGATCGCGGGCGGCCGTTTCCCGCTGGACGGACGGACGTACACGCTGGCGCGGAACAACGGGCCGAACTCGCTGCACGGCGGTGAGCGGGGCTTCGACAAGCGGGTGTGGGGCGTGGAGCCGGTCGGGGACGACGGGCACGGCATCCGGCTGAGCCTGGTCAGCCCGGACGGCGAGGAGGGCTACCCGGGCCGGGTGGCGATCTCCGTGACGTACACGCTGGAGGAGCGGGGGGCGCTGCGGATCGACTACGAGGCGGTCACCGACGCGCCGACCGTACTGAATCCGACCAACCACAGCTACTTCAACCTCGGCGGCTCCGGGCACACGGGCGGCCACGAGCTGCGGCTGGCGGCCTCCCGGATGACGCCGGTCGACGCGGCTCTGATCCCGGTGGGCGAGCCGGCGGACGTGACGGGCACGCGGTTCGACTTCCGGCGGGCGCGCAAGGTCGGTTCGGGCTACGACCACAACTTCTGCCTGGACAAGGGTGTGACGGAGACCGCCGAGGAGGTCGCGGAGCTGTACGACCCGGCGTCGGGCCGGGTGCTGACGGTGGCGACGACCGAGCCGGGCCTCCAGGTGTACACCGCCGACCAGCTGGGCGAGCCGTTCGCGCCCGGTGACGGCATCGCGCTGGAGACGCAGCACTTCCCGGACTCCCCGAACCGGCCGGACTTCCCGGGCACGGTGCTGCGGCCGGGCGAGGTGTTCCGCTCGCGGACGGTGTACGGGTTCTCGGCGCGGTAGCGGGGCGGATCGGGCCCGGCGAGCCCCGGCCCGGCCGTCAGGTCCCGGGCCGGGGCTGTTCGCGGGGGAAGGCCCTCGCGGGCGTCCCTGTTCAGACGGTAATCGCCGATGTGATCCGGCGGTCGGCGATCGAGCGTCCGATGCCGAGTTCGTACGAACCCTTCACAAACGCCCACGAGCCGGTCGCCTCGTCCCAGACCTCGAAGGCGCGGCGCGGCAGCTCGACGGTGACCTCGGCCCGCTCGCCCGGCCCGGCCTCCGCCCCGGCGAATCCGGCGAGGAAGCGTGCGGGGCGGGCGGGGTCGGGTTCGACGGGGGCGAGGTAGACCTGGACGACCTCGCGGCCGGGGCGGTCGCCGGTGTTGCGCAGGCGGACCGTGACCGTGGTGCCGTCGACGTGGGCCGACTCGTAGGCCCACTCGGTGTAGCCGAGGCCGTGGCCGAAGGGGTACGCCGGGGTGCGGGCGGCCCGGTCCCAGGCGCGGTAGCCGATGAACAGGTCCTCCTCGTAGGGGAGTTCGCCGTCGGCCGGGGTGACCCGGGTGACCGGGGCGTCGGCGAGGTCGCCCCAGGTGGTGGGCAGCCGGCCGCCGGGCTCGTGGGCGCCGGTCAGGACGTCCGCGAGGGCCGCGCCGCCCTCCTGGCCGGGGAACCAGCCGAGCAGCACGGCGGCGACCTCCTCGCGCCAGGGCAGTTCCACCGGGGAGCCGGAGTTGACGACCACGACGGTGCGGGGGTTGGCGGCGGCGACCGCGCGGACCAGGTCGTCCTGGCGGCCGGGGAGCCGCAGGTCGGTGCGGTCGAAGCCCTCGGACTCGACCCGCTCGGTGGTGGCGACGACGACCACGGCGGTGTCGGCGGCGGCCGCGGCGCGGGCCGCCTCGGCGATCAGCTCGTCCGGGTCCCGGCGGGGCCCGGCGTGCGCGAGGGCGAAGGTGACGACCTTCATCCGGTCGCCGTCGGGGAGGTCGACGACGTACCTGAGGGACACCTCGACGGGCGTCCCGGCGGTGAGCCGGACCTCGGCTCGGGGTTCGGGGGCGCCGAAGAAGGACAGGAACGGGTCGTCCTTGGCGGGGCGCTGGACGTCGTCGTAGTACGTGGCGCCGTCGACGGTGAGGGTGAAGTGGCCCAGGCCCTTGATGCCGAAGGTGTGCGGGCCGGTCTCGTCCGGGGTGAAGGTGCCGGTCAGCTCGACGGTGTGCAGCCGGTCGTGGGTGACGCCCTCGGGGAGGTCGGACCCCATCCACTGGATGTGCCCGCTCGGCGCCGACCCGGTGCCGGTGACCTCGCCGTCCGCGTCCCGGCAGACGGCGCGCAGCTCGAAACCCCGGCCCGCGACGGCGAGTTCGGTGTTCGGGTCGGCGCCGACGGAGTAGCTCAGGCCCCCGTCGGGGAGGGCCGCGGTGAGGCCGTCGAGCGGGGAGACGACATGGGCGGGGAAGACGGTCGCGGAGCCGCCGCCGAGGACGCGGGCGTCGCGGGCGGCGGCTCCGGACAGGGCGACGGTGCCGGGCCGCAGGGGCAGTGCGGGGCCCGTGCCGCCGACGGGCCCGTTGCGGACCAGGACGAAGGAGCGGCGGGCGATCTCGCGGGCGAGGGCCCGGCCGTCGACGGCGGCGGGCGGGTCGGTGACGGCCGGTTCGGCGCCGTCGAGGGCGCCGACGCGGGCGGCGAGCCGCAGCACGTTGCGCACGGCCGCGTCGACCTCGGCCTCCGTCACCTCGCCGTCGCGCACCGCTCGCGCGAGGGCCGGCCCGTACACGGTCCTCGGGCCCGGCATGGCCACGTCGAGGCCGCCCCTCAGGGCGCCGGTGGTGGAGCGGGCGGCCTGCCAGTCGGAGACGTTGAAGCCGTCGAAGCCCCACGCGCCGCGCAGCACCTCCTGGACCAGGTGGCGGTGTTCGGTCATCGTCGGGCCGTTGACCGAGTTGTAGGCGGTCATGACGCCCCAGGGGCGGGCGTCCGCGACGATGGCCTCGAAGGGGGCCAGGTACAGCTCGCGCAGGGCGCGTTCGGAGACCAGGTTGTTCACGGTGAAGCGGTCGGTCTCGGCGTCGTTGGCGACGAAGTGCTTGACGGTGGTGCCGACGCCACCGGACTGCACGCCGGTGACGTAGCCGGTGCCGATCCGCCCGGTCAGGTACGGGTCCTCGCTGTACGCCTCGAAGTGCCGGCCGCCGAGCGGGGAGCGGTGCAGGTTGACGGTGGGGGCGAGCAGTACGTGGACACCCTTGCGGCGGGCCTCCTGGGCGAGGAGCACGCCGGCCCGGTGGGCGAGGCCGGGGTCCCAGGAGGCGGCGAGCGCGGTCGGCGAGGGCAGGGCGACGGACGGGTCGTCGGCGGTCCAGCGAACGCCGCGCACGCCGACCGGGCCGTCGGACATCACGAGGGATCCCAGGCCGATCTCGGGCAGCGCGGGCAGGCTCCACATGTCCTGCCCGGACAGGAGCCGGGCCTTCGCGTCCAGGCCGAGTGCGGCGAGCGCCGCCTCGACCGCGGCCTCGCGGGCCGCGTCCTCGGCTCCCCCTGTGTGCCGTACGTCCCGATCGTCCTGTGTGTCCGCCACCGCGGAGACCTCCTCGTCGACTCCGTGAACGTGTGGATCCTTCCTCGCCGGGCCGCGTTCGAACCGGGACCGCACGCCGACGGCCGCCGTGCCGTAGCGCGCGTCCCTCCCGTCACGCGATACTGCGGCCGTCCGCAGCGCACCCCACGGCGACGGAAGGACCTGGACTCCCTTGAGACCCATACGTGTTCGGATCGGCGTACTCGGACTGGCCCTGACGGCGGGGCTCGCCGCCCCGGGGACGGCCGCGGCGGCACCTCCGGGGGCCGCGGCCACCGCCACCGCTCCCACGGTCGAGGAGCGGCGGCTCGACGGGGACGTCCCCCGGGAGATCCTGCGCGGCTCCGGATTCGCCGCCGTGGCACCGGCGTTCGCGCGCGGGCTCGGGCGGGCGGACTCCTACCGCGAGGCCCGGCGCCTGGTCGAGCGGGAGGGCTCCGCGCTGTGGCGGCGGGCCGTGGACCGGGCACAGGGGCGCGGGCCGGCGCACGGGGCCGTCAGCCGCGACGACGACCGGCCGCTGTACTGGGCGCGGCTCTCGATGACCCGGGAACTGCGCACCTGGGAACCCCGGTTCGGGCTCGGCGAAGGGCAGCGGGACGCGCTCCTCGACGCGTTGGAGCGCACCTCGCGGGGGCAGTCCGACATCCGCCTGCCGCAGCGGCACGACGACGACCGGGGCAAGGGCGTGAAGCGTGTCCTGCTCACCGGCTTCGACCCCTTCACCCTGGACCGCGACATCCGCATCTCCAACCCGTCCGGCGCCACCGCGCTCGCCCTGGACGGCACGGTGATCGACACCCCGGACGGGCCCGCGCGGGTGGAGACGGCCGTGTTCCCGGTGCGCTGGCGGGACTTCGCGGAGGGGACCGTGGAGCGGGCGCTGCGGCCGTATCTGCCGGAGGTGGACCTGTTCACCACGGTGAGCCAGGGCCGGGTCGGGAAGTTCGACGTGGAACGGACCAACGGGGCCTGGCGGGGCGGCTTCCCCGACAACGAGAACGTGTCCCGGACGGAGACGGTGCCCGTCGCCGACCCGGCCTCGCAGCCGCAGTGGACGACGACCACGCTGCCGTACGCGGCGATCACGGCGGCGGCGACCGGCCGCTTCCCGGTGTACGACAACACGAGCGTGACCGAGATCCCGGCGGGCTCCACCCAGGCGGTCGTACGGCCGGACGGGCCCACGCCCGGTTCGACGGCCCGGGAGGGCGGCGGCGGGAACTACCTCTCCAACGAGATCGCCTACCGGGCGACGCTGCTGCGGGACCGCCTCGGGCTGCGCGGCACGCTGCCGGGCGGGCACGTCCACACGCCGGTGCTCCAGTTCGGGGCCGGGAACACCGATCCGGCGACGGGGACGGTCACCGACCCCGAGTTCGTGCGGAACCGGCTGGACATCGTGGCGCAGGTACGGGCGATCGTGGCGGTGGCGGTCAGTGCGTCGGGGTCGGACCGGGGCTGACCGCCGGGTCGGCCGGGCCGCCGCCGGAGCGGTCGTCGCGGCCGTCGCGGGTCTCCTCGCCCAGCAGTTCGCGGGCGAGGAGGGTGGCGCCGGCGACCGCGCCCGGCATCAGGAACACGGCGACGAAGGGCACCAGGAAGGAGACGGCCAGCGGGGTGCCGAAGCCCCAGACCAGCGTCTTGCGCGAGCGCAGCAGGGCGAGGCGCTCGCGCAGCTCGACCCCGCGGCGCTGGAGGGCGACGGAGGTCAGCTCCTCGGTGAGGAAGAAGCCGGTCACGAAGAGGCCGATCACCGGGACCACCGTCTGCCCGACGAACGGGATGAATCCGAGGGCGAAGAGCAGCACGCCCCAGAGGGCGGCGCGGACGAGGATCCGCAGGCTGTCGCGGCCGGAGAGCCACACCTCGCACCAGAGCGGCAGGTCGGACTCGGGGGCGGTGCCGTCCGGGGAGACGTCGCGGTCGACGCGCTCGGACAGGGCCTCGTAGAAGGGCTGCCCGATCAGCAGGGTGACCGCGGTGAAGGTGAGGACGGCCAGCAGCAGGGCGAGGGCGAACAGGACGACGGTCAGGAAGCCGCGGAAGAGCCCGAGCCAGGGGCTCGACCAGTCGTCGGCGAAGGGGGTCGTCCAGGCGACGAAGTCCGTGCCCCACATCGCGAGCGCGACCAGCGCGGCCGCGTACAGGACCAGTGTGATCAGGCCCGGGACGAGCCCGAAGCCGTAGCTCTTGCCGTGCCGGGCCACCCAGCGCTGGCCCTTCAGGAGATGGCCGAATCCCGCCCCAAGATCGCGCATGGGCGGAACTCTACCGGTCGGCGCCGCCACCGCCGCGCCCCGATTGAGTCGAACCCGCTCGTCCCGCCGTACCGATCGGTGGAGTCCGGTGAACGTACCGACCGGTGGCGGGCCGCGGGCCGGCCCGGCGAGTGGGTGAGGAGAAGCGGATGACGCAGGAGATCCACGGCACCGTCGCCGACGGCTTCGAACGGGTGCTGGAGGAGTTCACGGCCGTCGTGGCCGGGGAACCGGCGGACCACGAGAGCCAGTTGTGCGTGTACGTGCACGGGCGCCGGGTCGTCGACCTGTGGACCGGCGACGGAGCGGGGGCGGGTTCGCTGTACGGGGTGCACACCGCCACGCTGGGCGCCGCGCACCTGGTGGCCGCCCTGCTGGTCCAGGAGGGCACGCTGGAGCTGGACCGCAGGGTGACGTACTACTGGCCGGAGTTCGCAGCCGAGGGCAAGGGGGCGCTGACCCTGCGGGAGCTGCTGGCGCACCGCGCGGGGGTGATCGGCACGGACACCGGGTTCAGCACCGCCGAGCTGGCCGACGACCGGGTGATCGCGGAGCGCCTCGCGGACCAGCGTCCGTACTGGCGGCCCGGCACGGCCTTCGGATCCCACGCGCTGGTGCTCGGGGCGCTCGCGGGCGAGGTGGTGCGCCGGGCCACGGGCCACACACTGCAGGAGGTCTACGAGGACCGGGTCCGCGCCCCGCACCACCTGGACTTCCACCTGGGTCTGCCGGCCTCGCTCGACCACCGCTTCCGCGCCGCGCGGCCGATGGTCCTCACGCCGGTGCAGCGGGCCGAGGCGGCGTGCCCGGACGGTCCGCGCTCCCTCGCGGCGATCGCGTTCAACCGGAACGCGGCGCACCGCACCTGCCTGGAGACCCTGCCCAACGAGCCCGCGGTCCGTGCCGGGGGCCCCGCGTCCGTGGGCGGGGTGGCGTCGGCGCGCGGTCTCGCGGGGCTGTACGCGGCGGCGATCGGCGAGGTGGAGGGCAGGGCGCCGCTGCTGAAGCCGGACACGGTGGCGGAGTTCGGCCAGTTCCACTCGGTGGGCTACGACCTGGTGACCCGGACGCACGGGTCGTACGGCATCGGCTTCGAGGCGACGGCGGACCTCTGGCACCCGTTCCTGGGCGCCGGGACGATCGGGCACTGCGGTGCGGGCGGCAGCCAGGGCTTCGCGGACCCGTCGGCCGGTCTGGCCTACGGGTACACGCGGCGCCGTTCCGCCTGTCCGGGCGGGGCGGCGCCGGAGAACCAGCGGCTGGTGGCGGCGGTGCACGCGGCGGCGTCGGCCTGCTGACCGCCGCCGCGTGCGGGTGTCGCCCCCGGTCAGACGAGTGTCACGGTGATGTTGCCCCGCGTCGCCTTCGAGTAGGGGCACACCTGGTGGGCCTTCTCCACCAGGGACCGCGCGGTGGCGGCGTCCACCGCCGGGATCTCGGCGGAGATCTCGACGATGATGCCGAACCCGTCGTCGTTCTTGCCGATGCCGACCTTGGCGGTGACGGTCGAGCCGGAGATGTCGGCGCCCTCCTGGCGGGCGACGACGCCGAGCGCGCCCTGGAAGCAGGCGCTGTACCCGGCGGCGAACAGCTGCTCGGGGTTGGTGCCGGCGCCGTTGCCGCCCATCTCCTTGGGCGGGTTCACGACCAGGTCGAGCTTGCCGTCATCGGTGGCCACCCGTCCGTCGCGGCCGTTCTCGGCGGTGGCGACGGCGGTGTAGAGGACCTCGGACTGCTGGATGGGCATGCGGTGTCTTCCTCCTCGGTCCGCCGTGACTCGCGCCCACGACCACGACGGATTTCGGAATGACGCTACCGCATGCCGGAAGTGCAGTGAAGTCAGAGCTTCACGATCATCTTCCCGGTGTTGTCGCCGCGCAGGACGCCGAGGAACGCCTCCAGGTTGTTCTCGATGCCCTCGACGACCGTCTCGCGGTACTTCAGGGCGCCGGAGGCGACCCAGGGGCCGACCTCCTCGACGAACTTCGGCTGGAGGTCGTAGTGGTCGCCGACCAGGAAGCCCTCGATGCGGCCGCGGGTCTGGATCAGGCGGGCGAGGTTCTTCGGGCCGGGGGCGGGCTCGGTGTTGTTGTAGACGGAGATCGCGCCGCAGATGGCGATGCGGCCGTTCAGGTTGAGGGAGCCGATGGCCGCCTCCAGGTGGTCGCCGCCGACGTTGTCGAAGTAGACGTCGATGCCGTCGGGGGCGGCGGCGCGCAGCTGCTCGCTCACCGGGGCGTCCTTGTAGTTGAACGCCGCGTCGAAGCCGTACTCGTCGACGAGCAGCCGGACCTTCTCGTCCGAGCCGGCCGAGCCGACGACCCGGGCGGCGCCCTTGAGCTTCGCGAGCTGCCCCACCTGGCTGCCGACGGCACCGGCCGCGCCGGAGACGAAGACCGTGTCGCCCTCCTTGAAGCCGGCGGTGCGCAGCAGGCCGGCGTAGGCGGTGAGGCCCGTCATGCCGAGTACGCCGAGGTACGTCGACAGGGGCGCGGCGTCCGGGTCGACCTTGACGGCGCTCTTCGCGTTCACGGCGGCGTACTCGCGCCAGCCGAGGAAGTGCAGGACGTGGTCGCCGACGGCGAAGCCCTCGGCGTTGGAGGCGACGACCTCGCCGACCGCGCCGCCCTGCATGGCCTTGCCCAGCTCGTAGGGGGCCGCGTAGGACTTGGCGGCGCTCATCCGGCCGCGCATGTAGGGGTCGACGGATACGTACAGGTTGCGCACCAGGACCTGGCCCTCGCCCGGGGTGGGGACCTCGGTCTCCACCAGGGCGAAGTCCTCCGGCTTGGGCCAGCCGACCGGGCGGGTGACCAGGTGCCATTCGCGGTTGACGGCGGGGAGGGAGGGGGAGTCGGTCATGGGGGCGCCTTTCGTCGTGGTCGAGATGGGCAAAATGCTTCAGGTTATGAAACAACCATGCAGCTGAACATTTCACCTTGTCAAACAAATGGGTACCCTGGATCGCATGGCCACACCACGCGACACCACGCGCCGACCCGGCGCACTCACCCTCGAAGTCGTCGAGCTGATCGGAGAGGTCGTGGCCCGCTTCCACGCCGACTACGAGGAGGCGGCCGCCGAGCGCGCGCTGACCGGGGCGCAGGCCAAGCTGCTCAGCCTGCTGTCACTGGAGCCGCTGCCGATGCGGAAGCTGGCGCAGAAGCTGAAGTGCGAGCCGTCGAACGTCACCGGGATCGTGGACCGGCTGGAGGCGCGGGGCCTGGTCGAGCGCCGCCCCGACCCCGCCGACCGGCGCGTGAAAGTCGCGGCGGCGACGGAGGAGGGCCGGCGGGTGGCACGGGGACTGCGCGATTCCCTGCGGTTCGCGCGGGAGCCGCTGGCGGGGCTGTCGGAGGGGGAGCGGGTGGCTCTGCGGGACGCGTTGCGGAGGATGGTCGCGGAGAGCTGACCCTCCCTACGCTTCGAACTCGTACTGAAGCTCGTAGAGGTGCCCGGCCTTCACCATGACCGTCACCTCGACCGGGCGGCCCTCGTCACCGTGGACGACCCGGAGGGTGCGCAGGACAGGCGTACCGCTGGTGAGGTGGAGGGCCCGGTACTGCTCCTGGGTCGGAATCCGCGCGGAGACCCGGTCCACGCTACGGCGCGCGGGGTGCCCCAGTTCCGCCAGCAGCGCGGGTGCGCCGCCCTTGATCCGGCGACGCTCCATGAGCGCCGTGGCCCTGGAGACGTCCAACGGGTAATAGCAGTCGACGAGTTCGGCGGGTTCGTCGTCGATCAGGAGAATCTGACTGCGCAGCAGTGCGGTGCCGTCCGCGGGGAGGCCGAAGGCGGAACGGACGTCGGCTGGTGGGCGGACCTCCGCGACACCGCGGAGGACACTGCGGGCGTGGGCGCCATGCTTGGCGGCCTCCGTGAGCCAACGGTCGGCAGTCTGGAGCGCGGCCGGGGACACCGTACGCTGACGGTGCTCGCGGACGGTGACCGAGGCTCCCGCCCTGCCCACCACGAGACTCTCCTCCTTGAGGAGTTGCAACGCCTTCTGCACCGTGGCGTTCGACGCGTCGAACCGCTCCTTGAGCCGCGCCGTCGAGGGAAGGCTCGCCCCTGGCGCCAGTTCACCGCTCATGATGTCGTCGCGCAGGTCGGCGGCGATGCGCTCGTGGAGGGAGCGACGGTCGACGCCTTCCGTTTCTGCCTGGGGCACGGTCATCCGATCTCGATCTGATAGCGCAGTCTCTGCCGTAGGGCAGGCATCACCATACGATCCACCTGGATCGGGCGGCCCTCACGGTCGAGCGTCAGGCGGGTGAGCCGCAGAACCGGCTCATCGGGGGCGGTCCCCAAGGTCCGGCGCTCCTCCTCGTCCGGCATCGTGGCCGTTACGTCCTCGCGCACCAGGACGCCGACGTAGCCGAGTTCGGCGAGCAAAGTGACGGCACCGCCACGGATCTTGGCGGTGCGTGACAGAGCGGTGCCCGCGGCGATGACCAGCGGGTAGAACGTGTCGGTCAGCTCGTTCGGCCGCTCGTCGAGGAGGATCAGTCGCCGGCGCACGACGACCGACCCCCCTTCGGGTACGCCGAGCAGATTCGCGACCTCGGCGGGCGCGGGCACCTCGCCGGCGTGCAGGATGCGCTGCGTCCCCCGGCGGCCCTGCGCCTCGGCCTCAGCGCCCCAGGCGTCACCGCGCCCCTTCTCCTGCGGCGTCAGATACGGGAGAGACGTGCTGACCCAACTGCTCGCGCTCATGCGGTCCTCCTCGCGGCCGACGCTTGCCCATATCAGGGCCCAACGTTAAGCGACTTCGCCCATGTGTTCCTCACCATCCTGCCACCTAGCTGCTTTTCGTGAAAAGCGATACGATCGCCTCCCTGTCGGACGCTCCAGCTCCCGGAGGTGGCCCCTCGTGCCCTTGTCACGAGCCCGTCGATTCCCGCGCTCGCGCGCCTCAGTGCGCGACGCCCGCGCCTTCGTCCGTGAGGTTCTGACGGACTGGGGTCACACCGATCGACTGGACGACATAACCCTCTGCGTCTCGGAGCTGGCCACCAACGCGCTCCTTCACGGAGCGCCGCCCGGCAGGGAGTACTGCGTGAGCCTCGCGCTCGATGGCTCGGTGATCCGCCTCGCGGTGCGGGACAGCGGCGACCGACATCTCAATGTCGACGCCCCGGAGGCCGACTCGGAGGCGTGTTCCGGACGCGGTCTACTCCTGGCCCGGGAGCTTGCCGACGACATGGGGGTCACACAGGAGGTCGTCGGGAAGAGCGTCTGGGTGGCTTTCAAAAGCGTGGCGCCGAGCGAGCGTGCCTACTGACACAAGGGCCCCCTCGCCTGCACTTCCGTGGCTATGACGCCGTCCGTCGGCCGCACGACAGAGCCGCGTCCAACGCCTCGGGCGACACCATCGCCAATTCTTCCAACGCCGCCTCGTGGGTGTGAAGCGACAGTGCCCAACGAAGCAGCGAACGCGCCTCGGGGGAGCGGCCGCGGGCCCGGGCCAGGGCCGCCAGGGCGGATGCGTGCCAGGTCGGGTCGGTGATGGTACCGGCGACCTCGGTGGCCTCGTCCAGGCGGCCCGACCTGACCAAAGCCTTCGCCACGCCGGCCAGTGCCGAGGCACGGTTCGAGGCTTTCGGTGTGGCACGGGCCAGGTCCGCGGCTCGGTGAGCGAGACGGACGGCCTTCTCCGTGTAACCCGCGTCCGCCAGTTCTCCCGCCAGTGCTGCAAGGGCTCCAGCTACGTCGGCCAGGGTCATGGCCTCTTCGTCGTCGGTGAGGTCTTCAGCGACCTCGGCGGCGGCCTCCGGTCTCCCGACCGCCACCAGCGCCCGTGCGACGACGGTGAGTGCCACAACACGGTAGAAGGTGGTCGGCGCGCTGCGCGCTAGACGGACGGCCGTGCGCGCTACGCGGACGGCCTCATCCGTCCGGCCCGCCTGGGCCAGCGTGCGGGTTGCGGCCGCCAGTGCCGTCGCGCGATCGTCGGGCTCGGTGACGGTCTCCGCGAGCCGGATGCTCTCGTCGGCCCGTCCCGCCTTGGCAAGTACTTCTGCGACGCTCGCCAGGGCCGAGGAGCGCCAGAAAGGATTGGGCGCCGTACGGGCGAGGTCCGCGGCGGTGTGCGCGAGACGGACCGCTTCCTCCGCCCACCTCGTATCCACCAGCGCCCGGGCCACGTTCGCCAAGTCCTTCGCCTGATCATCAGGATCAACGACTCCCCGACTCACCCGGACGTATGCATCGGCGAGTTGGATCGCTTCCGCGGCCTGCCCCGTCTCCGCCAACGAGACCGCGACATCGCTCAGCAGCCTTGCCCGGGCCACGGGGTTCTTGACGGACTTCGCCGTGTCGACGGCGGTCCGGGCGAGATTCGCAGCTTCCTCCGTACGGTCCATCTGAGCCAGCGCCCGGGCCACTTGCAGGGTGCTTGAGACCATCCGGAAGAGATCAGGCGCGGTACGGGTTACGTCGATGGCGGTGTCCGTGCACCGGATTGCTTGGTCTGTCTCACCCATGTCCGCCAACGCACGAGCCACGACCACCAAAGCTGAAGCGCGGGCTTGGGGATCGCTGATACCGCCGGCTGCTTCCGCAGCGCTACGAGCCAGCCGCGCCGCTTCCTCGGTCCGTCCCGTCTTCTCGAGAACACGTACGACGCGCAACAGCCCGTCGGCCCGCGTCGCGGCGCTGGCAACCGTTCTGAGCACTTCGGCGGCGGCGATGCCACGCCGCGCGGCCTCGTCCGTGTAGCCGACCGTGGCCATGGTCAGCGCGACTTCACACCACGCCATGGCGCGGTGCCCGGAATCGCTGATCGAATCCGTGAGGCGCGCTGCTTCCTCCTGCCGCTCTACCGTGACCAGCAGCTGTGCCACCTGCCTAATCGCGTCGGCGCGCTCCTGCGGTTCAGCCAGGTCGCCCGCCGCCTCGGTGGCATGCGGGACAAGCGTGAGGGCATGCCTCGGCAGCCCCGACCTGACCAGCACCGACAGCACATCGATCACCGTCTCGCAGCGGAGCCGGGAATCACTGATCGTGCGCGCAAGCCGGACCCCTTCCTCTCCTCGTCCCGCCTTCGCCAGCACGTTGGCCAAGCGAGCCAATACTCCTGCTCGCTCTTCCAGGTCGCTCAGGCCGTCCGCTACCTCAGCAGCGTCACGTACCGAACCGACGGTCACCTCCGGCAGCCCCTCCTCCGCCAAGACGTCGGCCACCACGACCAGCGCTGCGCACCGATGAGTCGCGTCATCGATCTTCTGTGCGTACCGGACGGCTTCCCCGTCGCGCCCCGCCTTCGCGAGCACGTACGCGACCTGGTGCAACACCCTGGCCTGCTCTTCCCGATCGCCCAAGCCACCAGCACGCTCGGCGGCGTCACGAGCCAGACCGACGGCCTCATGCGACCGCCCGGCCACGATCAGTGCCTCAGCTGCCACGGCCGAAGGCCATGCCCGACGCGGCGAATCGGTGAATGCGCCCACCACATCGGCCGTCTCGGTGGCCAGACAGACGGCTTCCTCCGGCCGCCCCGCCCGCACCAGTACGTCCACCACTGAGGCCAGCGCTTCGACTCGGCTCACCGGATCACTGGAATCGCGCGCCGCCTCGACAGCTTCATGGACAAGGCCAGCGGTCCGTTCATGTCGTCCTGCCCTGACCAGTGTCTGCGCAGCCGCTATGGACGCCCTGCTCCGCTCGCTCACATCGCTGATGGTGCGGGCCAGTTCGGTGGCCTCGTCCACCTGCTCCGCACTGGCCAGCGCCTGCACGCAGCTCTGCAGGGCCTGATCCCGTGTGGAAGGGCGCACCAAGGCGTGCGCAGCGTTCAGGACCACTCGCTCCTCACCGATCACCAACGCCTCGCGGAGAACCTGGCCGAACAGCTGGGACTCGTGCGCGGAGAGTGCGGCCCTGGCACCGAGCAGCGCCACAGCCTTACGGATATGCCCGAGCTTGGCCAACACGGTGATGGCCTCGGCCGGGAAGCTCAATGCCTTGCGCTTGAGTTCGTCGCGGAAGTACGACAGGCGCACGCATGAGACAAGGTCCGCTTCCGGCTCTGCCCTGTGCAGCGTGAAGGCATCAGCGATCTCGGTGAGGGCTTCGGTGTCGCTTCCGGTGGTGTGCCACAGCCGTTCGTGCCGTGCCGGATCTGTCGCCAGCCGCGTAAGCCGAGCGGTGTCCCGCTGTTCTCGCAGCATCTGCGGGTAACCCTTCAGCGCGTATTCGGGAGTGTCCTGCGGCCACCCTCGGTCCCGGTAGGCATCGATCAGATCGTGCACGCGTGTCCGGTAGTCACTCAGCACAGAAGGACGCAGCAGGTGCCTGGCACTAACCACGAGTTCCTGGTGGGCAAAGGAGTACAGGGAGGGACGCCGGCCGTCGCTGAGGGGCCACTGGGCGGGGCGGAGCTGGAAGGACCGACCTGTCGCACCGCTGAGGACCGCCTCGATCTGCCGGGGGGTCCGGTCCCCTACAAGAAGAGCGTAATCGGCAGCGCTGAGTCCGCCTCCTGCGGCGGAGGTCAGACCGACGAGATCGAGAGAGAGGTCGCCTGCGACGATCATGTCGTTCAGATTGCGTTCGGCGTCCTCTCTCACCGCGCGGGCGGCGGGTGACTCGGCGAGGTCGTGACTGATGTGGCTCGCACGCAGCGGATGACCATGGGGCACGTCGCCTGGGACGGGCGGATTCGGCCGGCCTGCGACGATCACGCGCAGGCCATCCGGCGGGTTGGCAGGCAGCAGTCCAGCGATGCTGTACCCGGCGAACGCGGATTCGACGCCGCTGTCCTCGTCCATGCCGTCGACGATCAGCACGAGCCGTTGCCCCCGGCCGAGTGCCCGTTCGGCGGCGCGGCGCAGGGCGTCATGGAAGCCGCCGTAGCCGTCACAGTCGAGGTCGCTGTCCTCCAGGTAGGCGCGCAACTGCTGTTGCAGCATGGACAGGAAGGCAGTGCGGTCGGAGCGGCCGGCCAACCGCGCGGTGATGAAGAAGGCCAGTACGTGCACGCCGTCCGGAGAGTTCAGGGCGAACTGGGCCATGAGCGCCGTCTTGCCCGACCAGGCCGGGGCGAGCCATCGCCAGTAGGACGGACCGTGCGCGTCGTCGCCGAGAGCGAAGGTGCTCATCTCGGCGAGTTCCTTCTCTCTGCCCTCGAAGTGGGTGGCGGCCAGTATGCGGATCTCCGCCTCGTACACCGAGAGCGGCGCCTTGCTCGCGCCGTTCACGATCACGTTTCCCATGATCGTGGTGGTGCGGTTGTGGTCCCCCGTGACGACCACGCCGAGGTCCCCGTCGGCGTCGACCGCCCGCTTCCCCAGGGACACTCCCCGCTGGGCCGACGTCCTGACCGCGTCGGCGGGGGCGTCCTGGGCCGGGACTTCAGCGGGCTTGCGCAGGCCCCGCCACCACTTCACACGTCCTCGTTCTCGTCGCCGGTGACGGCCTGGCCGATGCCACCGGAAGCGGAGACCCCTCGCTCGCCGGGTACGGCGTTGCCTGAGGAAGAAGCGGAGACCGACGGGGCGGTGGAGGGCGACGCGGGCCCGAGACGGTTGCGGTCGCCGGTGACCGCGCGACCAATGACCCCGCCGGACTGGACCGACCGGGCCCCTGCGGTCGGAGAGCCGTTGCGGAGCAAGGCGATCACCGACACCAGCAAGGCGAGGAGGCCGACCACCGCGCCCGCCACGCTCGCCGCCTGCCCCGCGGTGTCCAGGTCCGCCAGGACCGCCACGAGCACCAGCGCCACCGATGCCAGTCCCGCCACGACCGCGGTCACGACGATCCAGGCCCGTGCCGTCCCTGACATGGCCATATCCCCACCGACTTCCCCGTGCCGCCCGGTCCGGACGAGATGAGCAGGAGGAGAGTTGCCGGTGAGCGCCCCCGTCAACTCCCGTTACGCGAACCGTATCCGCTCAGCCGCACCTATCACCATGGAAAGGCGTCCGGAGGGGCTACGTGCACCACCACAGAAAGCGGTCACACGTCTCCGTCGGGGTCGGAGACGGGTCGTCCGGCTGCGTGGGGGTGGTCGCGGGTGGGTCGTCGGAATCGGGGGGCGACGGGGCGGGATCCGGATCGCGGGTCGGGGTGCCCGCCTGGGCCGGGGGGCGGGACGCGGCGGGGGCGTCGGATTCCGCGGGTGTGCCGGAGGCGTCCGCGTCGGGGGACTTCGACGGGGACGCCGACGCCGAGGTGGAGGCGCCGGGGGACGGGGTGCCCGAGGCGGTGGCCCGGTCCGAGGTCGCGTCGGCCGGGAGGGCCGAGCCCTCCCCCGCCTCCTTGGTCGCCTCGCCGTCCGGTGACTCTCCCCCGGCGGCGGCGGGGCGGGGTGGTGAGTGCGGGGCGTCCGTGCCGAGTTCGGCGAGGCTCAGCCCGCCGGCCGCCAGGACGAAGCCCGCGGTGACGAACAGGGTCCGGCGGCGGCGCCGGCGGTGCGCGGCGGCCTTGCGGTCGCGGCGGCTGGAGCGGGCGCCGGGCGGGGTGTCGTCCGGGGCCTCGTCCAGGGCCTCTTCGGCCGTGTCCGTGTCGTCGGCGGGTCGGGGCGCGGGGGCTGCCCCAGTCGCCGTCAGGGGCGGTTCGGCGGCGCGGAGTTGTTCGACGGGCGTACCGCACCCGGGGCAGGCGAGGGCGCCGTTGAGGTGCCGTCGGCACGGGTGGCAGTAGTCCATGACGCGGGAAGGTTAAGTTCCGGGGCGGCCGTGTTCCTAGAGGCGGCTGTGAAAGTTGTGTGGGGAATGGTCCGGACCTCGCCGCCGGACCCGTCGAAACTGCCGAAACCGTTATGTGTGCGACCCATTGACACTCCGACCACCCCGTCCTTACTGTCACGCCAGCATTTCGAACGAGTGACGAAATATCGAACAGAGCGAGGGGCAGCCGCCGTGCGCATCACCGGAATCAGCACACACGTGGTCGGGACGCCGTGGCGGAACCTGACCTACGTCCAGGTGCACACCGACGAGGGTGTCACCGGCGTCGGCGAGACCCGGATGCTGGGGCACACCGACGCCCTCGTCGGCTACCTGCGGGAGGCCGAGGCCAACCACATCCTCGGCTCCGACCCGTTCGCCGTCGAGGACCTGGTTCGCCGCATGAAGTACGGCGACTACGGCCGCGCCGGCGAGATCGTGATGTCCGGCATCGCCGTCGTCGAGATGGCCTGCTGGGACATCAAGGGCAAGGCTCTCGGCGTCCCCGTATGGCAGTTGCTGGGCGGCAAGGTGACCGACAAGGTCAAGGCGTACGCCAACGGGTGGTACACGACCGAGCGGACCCCGGAGGCGTACCACAAGGCCGCGCAGGGGGTCATGGAGCGCGGGTACCGGGCGCTGAAGATCGACCCGTTCGGCACCGGGCACTTCGAACTGGACCAGCGGCAGACGAACTACGCCGTGTCGCTGATCGAGGCCGTGCGGGACGCCATCGGGCCCGACGCCGAGCTGATGCTGGAGATGCACGGCCGGTTCTCGCCCTCCACCGCCGTCCGGCTCGCCCGCGAACTCGCGCCGTTCAAGCCGGCCTGGCTGGAGGAGCCGGTCCCGCCGGAGAACCTCAAGGCGCTGCGGAAGGTCGCCGAGAAGGTGGACATCCCGGTCGCCACCGGTGAGCGCATCCACGACCGGATCGAGTTCCGCGAGCTGTTCGAGGACCAGTCGGTGGACGTCATCCAGCCCGACGTCGGCCACATCGGCGGCATCTGGGAGACCCGGAAGCTGGCCGCCACCGCCGAGACGCACTACACGCTCGTCGCCCCGCACAACGTCGGCGGCCCCGTCCTCACCGCCGCCTCCCTCCAGGTCGGCTTCACCGCGCCGAACTTCAAGATCCTGGAGCACTTCAACGACTTCGCGGACGCGGAGATCAAGAAGGTCGTGAAGGGCGCCCCGCAGGTGGACCCGGAGGACGGGTGCTTCCACCTGTCCGACGCGCCCGGCCTCGGCGTCGAGCTGGACACCGACGCGGCGGCCGAGTTCCCGCAGCAGCAGGCCCGGTTCGACCTGTGGGCCGAGGGCTGGGAGCAGCGCAAGCCCAAGGGGACGCAGGGATGAGCGGCGCGGTGGCGGTCGTCGTCGAGGCGCCGGGAGCGCACCGGCTGGTGGCGCACGAGCCCGCCGAACCCGGCCCCGGCGAGGCGCTGGTGCGGGTGCACGCGGTCGGGATCTGCGGCAGCGACCGCGAGGTCTACCAGGGCAACCGGCCCGAGGGGTACGTGCGTTACCCGCTCACCCCCGGCCACGAGTGGTCCGGGACCGTGGAGCGGACCGGTGCCGGGGTGCCCGCGTCTCTGGCCGGCCGGAAGGTGGTGGGCGAGGGGTTCCGCAACTGCCAGGTGTGCGACCGCTGTCACGCGGGCGAGACGACGCTGTGCACGGCGGGGTACGAGGAGACGGGGTTCACCCGGCCGGGCGCGATGGCGCCCACGCTGACGCTGCCCGCGCGGCTGCTGCACGTGCTGCCCGACGACGCCGACCTCACCGCCGCCGCGCTGCTTGAGCCCGCGGCCTGCGTCGCCGCCGCCGCGCTGAAGGCCGGCGCCCGGCCCGGCGAGCGGGTCGCCGTCGTCGGCACCGGCACGCTCGGCATGTTCGCCGTGCAGTTCCTGCGCGCCGCCTCCCCCGCCGAACTCCTGGTCGTCGGCACGCGCGGGGACCGGGAGGCGCTGTCACGGCGGTTCGGCGCGAGCGACTTCCGCACCAGGGACCGCCCGCTCCCGGACGACTTCGACCTAGTGATCGAGACCGCCGGGTCGGCGGACGCCGCCCGCACGGCCGCCGCGCTGCTGCGCAGGGGCGGGCGGCTGGTGCTGACCGGCATCCCGGCGCCGGGCGCCGCCGGTCTCGACCCGACCGACCTGGTGGTGCGGCAGCTGGAGGTGCACACCGTCTTCGGCGCGCCGCCGGACGCCTGGGCGCACACGGTGCGGGTCTTCGCGGCCGGTCTGCTCGATCCCCGTCCGCTCGTGACGCACGAACTGCCGCTCGACGGGTTCCCGGAGGCCATCGAGCTGGTGGGGTCCGGCGATCCGAAGGTCGGCAAGGTGCTGTTGCGGCCATGACCGCGTCCCCCGGCTCCGGCTCCTGAGCCGTACGCCGGTGCGGGGGCGACCTGACGGCCTCCGTACCGGCGTACACCCACCGGACCGCGCCGCTCGCGCCCTGAGCCGCGAACTTCGTCCGACATATCGAACACTAAGGACAGCTTGTGACCGACGCTTCCGCCCCGGCCTCCGCACGCAGGCCAGGTGAGCCGGCGCTCACCGCTCTCGGGCTGGCCGCGCCCGCCCCCGATCCCGCCGACGCCTCGCCGCACTCCTTCCCGGACGGTGGCCGCTGGCGCACCGAGATCCCTTCCTGCGAAGGGCCGGAGGCGCTGGCGGTGGTGCTGAAGGAGTCCTCGCGGCTGGACGTGCCGATCCACCGGATCAGCCAGGGCAGCGGTGTGTGGATGCTGACCGACGCCGAGATCACCGAGATGGTCGAGGCCACCGCCGAACGCGACATCGAGCTCTGCCTGTTCACCGGCCCGCGCGGCACCTGGGACATCGGCGGCTCCACCCGCACCGACTCGGGCGGGGCGGGGCTCAGGGCGCGCGGCCACGACGCGGTCGCCGGCTGTGTCGAGGACGCCGTCCGGGCGACGGAGCTGGGCGTGAAGTGCCTGCTGGTCGCCGACGAGGGCGTGCTGTGGACGCTGCACCGGGCGCGGGTGGCCGGTCTCCTGCCCGCGGACACCACGCTCAAGCTCTCCGCGCTCGTCGGCCCGGTCAACCCGGCCTCGTACGCGGTCTACGAGCGGCTCGGCGCCGACTCCATCAACGTGCCCAGCGACCTGACGCCGGATCACCTGACCGAAATACGGCGGGTTTCGGCCGCGCCGATGGACCTGTACATCGAGGCCCCCGACGACCTGGGCGGCTATGTGCGCATGTACGAGATCGCCGAGCTGATCCGGCGCGGCGCCCCGCTGTATCTGAAGTTCGGCCTCGCCAAGGCGCCCGGCATCTACCCCTACGGCCACCACCTGCGCGAACTGACGCTGGCCACCGCCAAGGAGCGGGTGCGGCGCGGGCGGCTCGCGCTCGACCTGCTCGCCCGGCACGGGGCGGACGGGGACATGGCCCCGCCCGGCACGCGGCTGCCCGGGCCGCTCAACCGGTTCGAGATCTCGTCATAACGTTCCGGAAACTCCCTTCACAAAAGAAGACACAGCCGCGCACAATCCCACACACCTGCTCTCGGACCGAGCCCTGACCCACATCAAGGATGATGACCATGCGCAACCGCAGAGCCGCCCTCGCCGCCATAGCCTCCGCCGCCTCCCTCGCCCTGACGCTGACCGCATGCGGCCAGAACAGCGAGGGTGGCAGCGAGGAGGACAAGGGCGGTGCCGACGGCGCCACCATCGGCATCGCGATGCCGACCAAGTCCTCCGAGCGCTGGATCGCGGACGGCGCCAACGTCGTGAAGGAACTGAAGGGCAAGGGCTACGAGACCAAGCTCGTCTACGGCGAGGACGACCCGGACCAGCAGGTCTCCCAGATCGAGAACATGATCACGCAGGGCGTGGACGCGCTGATCGTGGCCGCGATCGACAACAAGTCGCTCAACAACGTCATGCAGCAGGCGAAGGACGCCGACATCCCGGTCATCTCCTACGACCGGCTGATCCTCGGCACCGAGAACGTCGACTACTACGCCTCGTTCGACAACGAGAAGGTCGGCGAGCTGCAGGGCGGCTACATCCTCGACAAGCTCGGACTGAAGGCGGGCGAGAAGGGCCCCTTCAACATCGAGCTGTTCGCCGGCTCCAACGACGACAACAACACCAAGTACTTCTTCCAGGGCGCGATGAACGTCCTGAAGCCCTACATCGACAAGGGCCAGCTGGTCGTCCGCTCCAAGCAGACCGCCCTCAACCAGGTCACCACCCTGCGCTGGGACGGCGGCACCGCGCAGAAGCGCATGGACGACCTGCTGACCTCCAGCTACCGCAGCACCAAGGTGGACGCGGTGCTCTCGCCGTACGACGGCATCTCCATCGGCATCCTGTCCTCCCTGAAGTCGGACGGCTACGGCTCCGCGAGCAAGCCCATGCCGGTCGTGACCGGTCAGGACGCCGAGGTCGCCTCGGTGAAGTCGATCATCGCGGGTGAGCAGACGCAGACCGTCTACAAGGACCTGCGCCAGCTCGCCAAGGTCGCCTCGAACATGGTCGACGCGGTCCTGAACGACAAGAAGCCCGAGGTCAACGACACCAAGTCGTACGACAACGGCGCCAAGGTGGTGCCCGCCTACCTGCTCCAGCCGGTCAGCGTGGACAAGTCCAACTACAAGAAGGTCCTCGTCGACGGCGGCTACTACAGCGAGAACGACCTCAAGTAACCGGGCCCCCTCAAGGATTGGAAGGCACGACCATGGCGGGACCCGTCCTGGAAATGCGCTCGATCGTCAAGACCTTTCCCGGCGTCAAGGCGCTGTCGGACGTCACACTGACCGTCCGCCAGGGCGAGGTCCACGCCATCTGCGGGGAGAACGGCGCCGGCAAGTCGACCCTGATGAAGGTGCTCTCCGGCGTCCATCCGCACGGCAGCTACGAGGGGGACATCCTCTTCGAGGGCGACACCTGCCGGTTCAAGGACATCCGGGCGAGCGAACAGCACGGCATCGTGATCATCCACCAGGAGCTGGCACTGGTGCCGTACCTCTCCATCGCGGAGAACATCTTCCTCGGCAACGAGCACGCCAAGCGCGGGCTGATCGACTGGAACGAGACCCTCAGGCACGCCGCCGAACTGCTGCGCCGGGTCGGTCTGGACGAGCACCCGGAGACCCGGGTCGCGGACATCGGCGTGGGCAAGCAGCAGCTGGTGGAGATCGCCAAGGCGCTCTCCAAGAAGGTGAAGCTGCTCATCCTCGACGAGCCGACGGCGGCGCTCAACGACGAGGACAGCGGCAAACTCCTCGACCTGATCCTCCAGTTGAAGGAACAGGGCATCACCTCGATCATCATCTCGCACAAGCTGAACGAGATCCGCCGGGTGGCCGACTCGGTCACGATCCTGCGCGACGGGCGCTCCATCGAGACGCTCGACGTGAAGGCGGCGGAGACGACCGAGGACCGGATCATCTCGGGGATGGTCGGCCGCGACCTGGAGAACCGCTTCCCCGACCGAACGCCGCACCACCCCGAAGAGGGGGCGGCGCCGGCGCTTGAGATCCGCAACTGGACCGTGCACCACCCCATCGACCAGCAGCGCAAGGTGGTCGACGACGTCTCCATCGAGGTCCGGCGCGGCGAGATCGTCGGCATCGCCGGGCTCATGGGCGCCGGCCGCACCGAGCTGGCGATGAGCGTCTTCGGCCGCACCTACGGCCGGCACGCGGCCGGCACCGTCCTCAGGGACGGCACCGAGATCCGCACGAAGACCGTCCCCGAGGCGGTCCGGCACGGCATCGCGTACGTGACCGAGGACCGCAAGCACTACGGCCTCAACCTCATCGACACCATCAACCGGAACATCTCGCTGACCGCCCTCGGCAAGGTCTCCAAGCGCGGTGTCGTCGACGAGCACGGCGAGCGGCAGGTCGCCGAGGAGTACCGCAAGTCCATGAACATCAAGGCGCCGACGGTCTTCGAGCCGGTGGGCAAGCTGTCCGGCGGCAACCAGCAGAAGGTCGTCCTCAGCAAGTGGATCTTCGCGGGTCCCGAGGTGCTGATCCTGGACGAGCCCACGCGCGGCATCGACGTGGGCGCCAAGTACGAGATCTACACGGTCATCGACCGGCTGGCCGCCCAGGGCAAGGCGGTCGTCTTCATCTCCTCCGAGCTGCCCGAGCTGCTCGGCATGTGCGACCGCATCTACACCATGGCCGCGGGACGGCTGACGGGTGAGTTCTCGCGGGCCGAGGCATCGCAGGAAGCGCTGATGCGTCGGATGACGAAGGACAAGACGGACAAAGAGGTAACGCGATGAGCACGGACGTGACCGCCAAGACCCCGGCCCCCGCGCCACCCGGGAAGGGCGGACCAGCCGCAGGCGACGGCCTGTTGCGGCTGATGCTCGACGGCATGCGGCGCAACATGCGCCAGTACGGCATGCTGATGGCCCTCGGCCTGATCGTGGTGCTGTTCGCCGTGTGGTCCGACGGCGACCTGCTGCTGCCGCGCAACGTGTCCAACCTGGTCGTGCAGAACAGCTACATCCTCATCCTGGCGATCGGCATGATGATGGTGATCATCGCCGGTCACATCGACCTGTCGGTCGGCTCTCTGACAGCGTTCATCGGCTCGATAGCCGCCGTGTTCATGGTGAGACACGATATGCCCTGGCCGCTCGCGGTGATCCTGTGCCTGGCCATCGGTGCGGTCGCGGGAGCCGTCCAAGGGTTCTTCATCGCATACGGCGGGATACCGTCGTTCATCGTGACCCTGGCCGGCATGCTGATCTTCCGCGGCCTGACGGAGATCTTCCTCGAGGGCCAGACGCTCGGCCCGTTCCCGGACGGCCTGCTGAAGGTCTCCACCGGCCATCTCCCGGAGGTCGGCCCTGAGACCAACTACCACAACCTCACGTTGTTGCTGGGTATCGCATTGATCGTGTTCGTCGTGTTCCAGGAGATGCGGGACCGCAAGCGGCAGCAGCAGTTTGCGCTGGAGGTGCCGCCCTTCAAGCTGTTCATGCTGAAGCTGGTCGCGCTGATCGCCGCCATCCTCGTCGTGACGCTGCTGCTCGCCTCGTACAAGGGCGCCCCGATCGTGCTGCTGGTACTGGGCGTGTTGCTGGTCGGCTTCGGATACGTCATGCGCAACGCGATCATCGGCCGCCACATCTACGCCATCGGCGGCAACCTCCCCGCAGCCAAGCTGTCGGGCGTGCGGGACAAGAAGGTCACCTTCTTGGTCTTCATGAACATGGGCATGCTCGCGGCCCTGGCGGGTCTGGTCTTCGCCACCCGCCTCAACGCGGCCTCCCCCAAGGCGGGCCTCAACTTCGAACTGGAGGCCATCGCCGCCTCGTTCATCGGCGGTGCCTCGATGAGCGGCGGCGTGGGGACAGTGCTCGGCGCGATCATCGGCGGCCTCGTCCTTGGTGTGCTGAACAACGGCATGAATCTCGTCGGCATCGGCTCTGACTGGCAGCAGGTCATCAAGGGCGCCGTGCTGCTGGCCGCGGTCGGGTTCGACGTGTGGAACAAGCGTCGGGTCGGTTCCTAGAGACGCGGTCCGTTCGGGCCGTACGGAGACCGCGGGCCGGTGGCGGCTGGTCGTGCCCACGCGGCGGAGCCGCACGTCGACGCAGCCCCGCGCCCCTGGAGGGGCGCTTCCATCAACCCACTTGAGGAGTTGCCGGATGGAACTGAACAGGCGCACGGTCGTCGCCGGCGCAGCCGCCGTCGGTCTCAGCGCCGCCACCCTCGGCGGCACCGCACACGCCACGGGAGGCACGAAGCCGGTGAAGGACCTCTTCGGCAGGCTCGCCGACGGGACGAAGGTGTACCGCTGGTCGCTGGAGAACGGCGGCACGCGGATGAAGGTGCTCTCCTACGGCGGGGCCGTCCAGTCGCTGGAGATCCCCGACCGCCGGGGCCGCCACGCGAACGTCTCCCTGGGCTTCGGCAACCTCGACGACTACGTGGCGTCCAGCCCCTACTTCGGTGCCCTGATCGGCCGCTACGGCAACCGCATCGGCAAGGGCCGCTTCACGCTTGACGGCAAGGAGTACCAGCTCTCCGTCAACGACGGCGAGCACAGCCTGCACGGCGGCGCGCGAGGCTTCGACAAGCGGGTGTGGGACGTCGAGCCGTTCACCGACGGCCCCGACGTCGGCCTGGTCCTGCACTACACCGGCGTCGACGGCGAGATGGGCTACCCGGGCACGCTCCGGGCGCGGGTGACGTACACGCTCACCCGGCGCGGGGACTGGCGCGTCGACTACGCGGCCACCACCGACCGGCCCACCGTCGTCAACCTCACCAGCCACGTCTACTGGAACCTGGCCGGTGAGGGCAGCGGCACGGTCGAGGACCACGAGCTGTCGATCGCCGCCTCCCGCTACACGCCCACCGACGCGGGCCTGATCCCGACCGGTGAGCTGGCGCGGGTGACCGGGACGCCCTTCGACTTCCGCCGGGGCAAGCCGGTGGGCCGGGACATCCGGGACAACCATCCGCAGCTGGTCACCGCCAAGGGCTTCGACCACAACTGGGTGCTGGACAAGGGCGTCACCGACCGCCCCGAGCACGTCGCCACCCTGCGCGACCCCGCCTCGGGCCGCACCCTGCGCATCGCCACCGACCAGCCCGGACTCCAGTTCTACTCGGGCAACTTCCTGGACGGCACCCTGACCGGGACCGGCGGCGCGCTCTACCGCCAGGGCGACGCCCTGTGCCTGGAGACGCAGCACTTCCCGGACTCGCCGAACCAGCCGTCGTTCCCGTCGACGGTGCTGCGGCCCGGACAGACGTACCGGACCTCGACGGTGCACTCGTTCGGCGCGTGAGGGCACACTTTCTTCACACGCGTTGAACGACGCCCCTCCCGCCTCCGTATGTAAGGGCGGCCCGCACCTCCCCGCGCGGGCCGCCCACCCACGGAGGCACATTTGTCCGGCAACGTCACCTCGCTGTTCCGCAGCACCGCGGCGCACAGCCCGTCGATGGCTGCGCTGACGCGGGAGGGCGGGGACGAGGCGGGCGCCGGCCCGGTGGACTTCTGCATTCCGTGCAATCCGTACTTCCCCACCCCGGCGATGTTCGACGATATGGCCGTCCGGCTGCGGGACATCATCACGTACTACCCGAGCAGCGCCGACACCATCACCGCCGAACTGTGCAGCCTGCTCCAGCTTCCGCCGCAGTGCGTGGCGATGGGCAACGGCTCCACGGAGCTGATCACCTGGATCGACCACCTGCTGGTGCGGGAGTCCCTCGCCGTCCCCGTCCCCACCTTCGGCCGCTGGACCGACCAGCCCATGGAGACCGGCAAGCGGGTCGACATGTTCCCGCTCCAGGAGGCCGGCGGCTTCGCCCTCGACCTCGCCCGGTACGCCGAGTTCATCCGGGCCCGCGGCACCCGGGTCGCCGTCGTCTGCAACCCCAACAACCCCGACGGCGGCTATCTGCACAAGCAGGCGCTGGTGCAGTTCATGGACGCGATGGCGGACCTGGACCTGGTCGTCGTCGACGAGTCGTTCCTGGAGTTCGCCGACGCGGAGGCGGAACCCAGTGTGGTCCAGGAGGCGATGCTGCGCCCCAACGTCATCGTGCTGCGCAGCCTCGGCAAGAACTTCGGCCTGCACGGCATCCGCTTCGGCTACCTGGTCGCCAACCCGGCGCTCGCGGGCCGGGTGCGCGCCATGCTCCCCAAGTGGAACCTCAACTCCTTCGCGGAGCACGTGGTGTTCATGCTCCGCGACCACGGCGCCGAGTACGCGCAGAGCCTGCACCAGGTCCGCCGCGACCGGCTGGAGATGGCCGGCCAGCTGTCCGCGCTGCCCGGACTGACCGTCTACCCCTCCCAGGGCAACTTCCTCTTCGTGCGCCTCCCGGTGGGCGCGGAGGGCACCGTCGTCCGGGACCGCATGCTCACCGAGCACCGGGTCCTGGTCCGCGAGTGCGGCAACAAGATCGGTTCGTCCAGCCGCTTCCTGCGTCTCGTGGTGCGCCCCCAGGTGGACGTACGCCGCCTGGTGTCCGGCCTGGAACAGGTGCTCTACGGGTCCAGGAGGGGAGCCGCCGTGCCCGAGCCGGCCACCGGGACCGGCTACAGCTCGGGCACGGCGGCGGTGGACCGCCTGATGACCCAGACCAACGGGGCCGGCATGCGGGCGATCGCCGCCCAGGCCGCCGGGGCCGGTGTCCCGGGGATCGCCGGCGCTCCGGGGGCCGGCACCGGCATGCCGCTCCCCGCCGCGGTGCCCCCGCAGGCCCCGCCCCCGGCGCCGGTCCCCCAGCCGGCGCCGTACCCCGGGCCGGTGCCGGTCCCCCAACCGGCACCGGTCCCCCAGCCCATGCCCGCACCGGCCCCGGCGCCCGCGCCCATGCCGATGCCCGCCCCGGCTGCGGCCGCGGCACCCTACCCGCCCATGGGTCCCACCCCGCCCGGCGTCCCCGCCCACGGCGGCCTCACCGCCGCCCAGGTCAGGGGGACCAACGGACTGGAGTCGGTCCCGGCGACGGGCTGGCCGAACGCCGCCGGGATGGGCCGGGCGGGCTGAGCGCCGGGCTCCGGTGTCGCGGCGGCCGTGGCCCTGCCTACTCCGTCGCGGTCGGCGAAGGGCTCGGGCAGGCCGTGCCGTCCGGGGAGGCGCTGGGGTCGGGCGTCGGGGTTCCCGTTTCCGGGGTGCAGTCGTCCGTCGGGGTGGGCGACGGGCCCGGGTCGGTCGGGTCCGGCGACGGTGACCCGGTGGGGCTCTCGGTGGGCGGCTCCGTGGGCGGGGCGGAGGGCTCCTGGCTCGTCGGGGGCGCCGTCGGGGTGGAGGGGTGCGGGCTCTTCGTCGGTACCGGGCGCGAGGGCGAGGCGGCCGGCCTCGACGGTGTGGTCGTCGGGTCCGGGCCGATGTCGATGCCGTCCTCCCGGCCCACGGGGTCCTTGCCCCCGCCGTCGACGGGCTCGGTCGCGGGGGTGTCTCCTCCCGCACCGGGGCTCTTCGGGACGACGCCCTTGCCGTCCGGCACGGTGTGCACGCCGCGGCTGTAGAACTCCAGCCAGTACCGCACCAGTTCGACGTAGGCCCGGGAGTTGTTGTAGCTCAGGACCGCCCGGTCCAGGTCCGCCGCCCGGCCCAGGTCGCGGTCGCCCGCGCACAGGTAGTGCCCGGCCGCCAGGGCCGCGTCGAAGACGTTGTTCGGGTCGGCGCGGCCGTCGGCGTTGCCGTCCGCGCCCCAACGGGCCCAGGTGGAGGGCAGGAACTGCATCGGGCCCACCGCCCGGTCGTAGACCGTGTCGCCGTCGTGGGCGCCGCCGTCCGTGTCCCGGATCAGGGCGAAGCCCCGGCCGTTCAGCGGCGGCCCGGTGATGCGGCTCAGTGTCGTGCCCTTCCGGTCGACCGCGCCGCCGCGCGCCTGGCCGGACTCGACCTTGCCGATCGCCGCGAGCAGTTCCCAGGGCAGCCGGCAGCCGGGGTCCGTCCTGCCGACGGAGGTCGCGGCGGCGCGGTAGGCGCGCAGCACGGTGGCGGGGATGCCGGACTGGCTGCGGATCTCCCGCCCGAGCACCGGTGGGACCGGGGTGCCGTGACGCGTCGTCAGGGGCGGTAATTCGGTGTGGTAGGAGCCGTCGCCGGGTGGCGCGAGGGCGGCGAACGGGCCGCCCGGTGTCGGGAGGCTCAGGTCGTCGGCGGCCGGTTTGGCGTGGGTGTCCTCCGCGTCTCCGGTGAGTCCGGGGGCCTGGGAGGCGGTGAGGGCCGCCATGGCCGCCACGGCGAGGGCGGTGGTGCGCAGTCTCCTGCGGCTCCGGCCGGCGTACCGGTGTCGGGCGCGGCGTACGGACATGGTCGTCACTCCTGTCGGATCCGTCCAAAGACGTGGTGGGGGCGGCCTCAGCGGCCGAAGGTGTCGAGGGCGGAGACCAGCCAGCGTCCGTCACGGTGCACGACGTCGACGGCGAGCATGGCCGCCGCGTACACGCCCTGGTCCTCGGCGGCGTCCTTCCCCTGGCCGGCCTTCTCGCCCGCCTTGGTGCCGGTGGTGGCGACACTGCTCTGGTCGGCGTAGACGAGGACCCGGGCCCGGTCGCCGTCGATCCGTTCGACCGCGCTCTCGGTGACCGTCGTGGTGATCACCGCCTTCTGCCGGTCGGCCCGTTCGCGGACGTCGGCGAGCAGTTCCCGGTGCTGAGCGAGGGCCTTGCCCGTCAGGAGGTCCCGGGCCGCCTTGTCGAGGGCGCCGGGGTCGGCGTGGTCGTAGGAGAAGAGCCGGTCTACGGCCTTGGTCGTCTGTCCCTTGATCTCGCTGGTGCGGGCGAGGTCGGTCAGCGCGGTGTTGCCGCGCGCGGGCTCGTCCCGGAGCGCCCCGGCCTCCGCGTGCGCCCAGCCCGCGAAGACGCCGAGGAGCACCGTCAGCGCGCAGAGGAGTACGAGGCCCAGGGGCCGGCGCCGTCCGGCCGGGGTGGTCTTCCCCCGCTCGGTCTCGGCGGCGGCCGGCCTGGGCTTCGGACTCGGCTTCGGCTTTTGTGCGGAGGACTGCGGCGGCGCTTCGGCGGCCTCCGGGGACGTGAGGACGGCCGTGCCACCGGAGGTGGGCCTGGTCTCGCGGGCCTGGCGGCGCCGCTGGCGGTTGATGTGGTGACGGGTCGTCGACATGTGCGGTGTCCTCCTCGCTGCGGCCGGCTTCTGCGGGTACGGGACCGGTCAGCCGGCCGGTGCGCCGCCCACGGGTGCCTGGCCCAGGGCGCTCAGCTTCCACCGGCCGTCGGTCCGGGTGAGTTCGCCGAGCATGCGGCTGTCCTTGTCCGACTTCGAGCCGTCGGACGCCTTGACGGTGACGCGCAGGGCGACCAGCACGCGCGCACGGCCGGCGCGGTCGTCGAGTTCGGTGACGGCGCCCGAGAGCACCCGGGCCGTGCTGACCGTCTTCGCCTCCTTCACCTGGTCGGCGAATTCCGCGCGTCCGGATGCCAGTTGTTCGTGCAGTTCCCCGGTGGTCGAGGACTCCCAGAGGTCCAGGCCCCGTTGCAGCTCGCGGTGGTCGAGCGTGTTGAGGTTCTGCACGGCCTGCTCCCCGGCGCTGAGCGCCGCGTCCCGCTGCTCGGCGTAGGCGGCCTGCTCGTCGTGGGCCGCCCCGTACCAGTCCTGGCCCGCCCACGCCGCGAAGCCGCCCGCGACGAGGGTGAGCGCGAGGGCCAGGGCCGGCAGCGGCCGGCGGCGGAGTGCGGTGCGGACGCGGGCCGCGCGTTTCATGGGTACTCCCGTCTGCCGCATGTTCAGCGGGCCTTGAGGTCGACGATCCGCCAGCGGTCGTCCTGGAGCCGTGCGGTGACCGTGAGTTGGGCCGCGGCGGTCGTGGTGGTCGCTTTCTCGCCCTTGCCGCGGTGGGAGGTCTGGTCGAGGAAGACCAGCAGGCGGGCCTCGTCGCCGTCGAGTTCGATCACTGCGGTGCGGACGGCCCGGGTGCTCAGGGTGACGCGCTGTTCGGTGAGGTCGTCGCGGACCCGGGCGAAGAGGGTTTCGTACTGGCGGGCGGCGCGGCCGTCGAGCACGGTGCGTGCGGAGCGCTCGGCGGCCGCGGTGCCGTCCGGTGTGTAGGAGAAGATGCGGGCGAGGGCGTTGCCCACGTCGCCGGCGACGCGGGAGGTGGCCTCGGTGTCGGTGAGCGCGTGGTTGCGGGCGGGCGCGGCCGACCTCACCTGGTGGGCCGCGTAGAAGAAGCCGCAGCCGGCGAGGACGAGGACGGCGGCTGCCGCGGCCGGCAGGGCGCGCCGCAGGCGCCCGCCCGGCGGCCGGCCGGCGGGGGCGTCGCCGGGCGCGTCCGCGGGGGCGGTCTCGAGGACGGGCTCGGTCGTCATCGCTCCTCGCCCTCCTTCTCCCCCTCGACCGGTACGGCGCTCAGTGCTCGCACCTTCCACTCCCCCTCGCCGGTGCGGGCCAGGACCGCCTCCAGGCGCTTGCGGTCGGTGGCCGGCTTCTTCGTCGTGGCGGGCGTGACCTCGACCCGGACCGTGGCGATGAGCTTGGCCGTGCCGGACCGGGTGTCGAGCGCGGTGACGGCGGCCTCGGTGACCGTGGCGCGCGCCGAGGATCCCGCGGCGGGCTCGGTGTCGCCGAGTTCCTCGCGCAGCGGCCCGGTGGAGACGGCGCGCCAGTCCCGGATGCCGCGCTCCGCCCGCTGCCGGGTGGACGCGTCGAGCGTGGTGAGTACGGCGATGCCCTCGCGGCCGTCGGCGAGCGCCTCGTCCCGCTCCCTGCCGTACGCGAGCGAGTCGTCGGTGCGTGCCTGGGCGTACGTCCAGGCACCGGTGGCGCAGACGCCGAGGGCCAGGGCGAGCGCCGCTCCGGTGAGGATCCGCGCCCGCCTCACCGCGCACCGCCGGTGGCCGGGGTGAGGAGCGCGGCCAGGTCGGACGGTGCCTCGCCGCTCTGTCCGGGCAACGCGAGGGCGCCGGGGAGTGCCGCGCCGCCGCCGCTGCCCGTGGTGCCGGCGCCGCCCGAGGGCAGGGAGCCGGGCCGGGCCGGTTCGGGTACCGCGCCGCCCTTCGGGGCGTTCCCCGAGCCGCGCACGTTGGACCCGCCGGAGGCCGGGGCGGTGCACGCCGCGTCGGTGTTGAGGGCGGGCGCGGTGCCGAGGTCGAGGCCGTTGCGGTAGCGCGTACCGCCGTATCCGTCGGTGCAGGGCAGGGGGGTGAAGAAGGTGACGGCCATGCCGAGGTTCAGCTTCCCTCCGTCGACGGCGGTGGCACCGGCGGAGACGGCCGCCGGGTACTTCACGAGGAGTTCCTCGATGCCGCGCTGCCGGGTGACGGCGACCTCGGAGGTGGTGAGGAGGTTGGCGAGGACGACGCCCAGGCTCGGGTCGAGGTCCCGCAGCAGGCCGCTGACCTGGGTGGCGGCCTCGGGCGTGACCGCGAGGAGACGGCGCAGGTCGGCGTCCGAGCCCTTGAGGGCGGCGGCCAGTTCCTCGGCTCCGACGGCGAAGCCGCGGATGGCCTCGGCCTCCTCGGCCTGGGTGCGCAGGACGGTCTCGCCGTCGTTGATGAGCAGCGTGGTGGACGGCAGGGCCCGGTCGGCGGCCTCCACGAAGTCGCTGCCGCTGTCGAGCAGCACCTGGAGGTCGTCGCCGTGGCCCTCGAACGCCTTGCCGAACTCGTCGACGACCGTGCGCAGATCCTCCAGCGGGACGGAGCCCACGAGGTCGTCGACGCTGGTGAGGACGTCGGTGACGGGTGCGGGCACCTGGGTGTCGGCCTGCTCGACGCGGGCGCCGTCGGCCAGGTAGGGGGAGCCGTCGCTCTCGGGCCGCAGGTCGATGTACTGCTCGCCCACGGCGGAGAGCCCGGCGACCACGGCCTTGGTGTCGGCGGGGATGCGGGGCGCGGACTTCTTGATGCGCAGTTCGGCGACGACGCCCTCGGCGGTGAGGTCGATCGGTCCGACGCGGCCCACCGAGACCCCCCGGTAGGTGACGTCGGAATGGGTGAACAGCCCTCCGGTGCGTGGGAGTTGTACGTCGACGGTGTAGTAGTCGGCGACTCCCACGTACCGGCCGAGATCGGCGTAGCGGATGCCGAGGTAGGAGAGGGCGAGGACGGCGACGAGCAGGAAGGCGAGGTTCTTCAGCCGTACGGCGAGGGTGATCACCCGCGCTCACCTCCTCCGGACCCCGGCACGGAGGGCAGTGGCAGGGGCGAGGCGGACCGCTTCTTCGCCGGTGCGGAGGGCTGCTGCTCCGCCGGTGCGGAGGACCGCTTCTTCGCCGGTGTGCCCTCGGGCACGATCGGCGGGATCACCTCGGTGCCGGGCACGGCGACCATGCTCAGGTACGTGTTGAGGTAGTCGCCCTTCACGCCGCGCAGCACCTCGTCGGTGAACGGGTAGGTCAGTAGCACCTGGAGCGAGTCGGGCAGGTCCGTGCCCGCGTCGGCCAGCGCCTTCAGCGTCGGCGCGACGGCCTTGAGGTCGGCGATCATGTCGTCCTTGCTCGCGTTGATCGTGGAGACGGCGACGCCGGAGAGCGTGTCGAGGGAGCGCAGCATGGTGAGCAGGGAGCCGCGCTGCTTCTCCAGCGTCTTCAGGCCGGGCGAGAGGCCGGTGAGGACGGTGCCGACGTCCTCCTTGCGGGTGGCGAGGGTGGAGGAGAGCCGGTTGACGGCGTCGAGGGCGTCGGTGATGTCACCGCGGTGGTCGTCGAGGTCGCCGACCAGGGTGTTGACCCGCTTGAGCATGGAGCGGACCTCGGGTTCGCGGCCGCCGAGGGCCGCGCCCAGTTCCCGGGTGATGGTCTTGAGCTGGCTGACGCCACCGCCGTTGAGCAGCAGGGACAGCGCGCCGAACACCTCCTCGACCTCGGTGTTGCGCCCGGTGCGGGCCAGCGGGATGACGCTTCCGTCCTCGAGGGGGCCGGCTCCGGTCTCCTTGGCGGGTGCGACGAGCTGGATGTACTTCTCTCCCAGCAGGCTGGACTGTTCGAGCCGCGCGGTGGTGTCGGCGGGCAGCCGCACCTCGCCGTTGATCTCCATGGTGACGCGGGCCGACCAGTCGTCCTCGCCGAGTTCGATGCCGGTGACCCGGCCGACGGCGACGTCGTTGACGCGCACCGCGGAGTGCGGGACCAGGCTGAGCACGTCCTGGAGTTCCGCGGTGACGGTGCGGGGGTGGTCGCCGAGGTCGGCGCCGCCGGGCAGCGGCAGGTCGTCGAGGCCACCGAAGCCGCGGGGCACGACGGTGATCCCGCCCATGGCCAGGACGAAGCCGAGGCCGAGGGCGATCAGTCCGCCCGCGGTCAGTCCGGCGGCCCGGCCGGCGGTGAGGGTGCCGCGCTTCATCGGCCGTCTCCCTTCGTCCCGTCGCCCTGCGGCTCACCGGTCGCGCCCGTCACGGGCAGCGGCAGCAGGGGGCCGCCGATGCTGATCTCGTTGAGGTTGGCGCGGCCGTCGAGGGTGCGGGTGTCGGGGTTGTAGGCGTTGACGACGTTGCCCGCGGCCAGTGGTGCCACGTCCAGCGCCTCGGCCAGCGAGGCACGTTGCTCGACCAGGGTCCGGGTGATGGGGACGAGCCGGTCGACGTTCTTCTTCAGCTCGCCCCGGTTGTCCTCGATGAAGGTCTTGACCTGGCCGAGGGCCTTGCCGAGTTCCTCCAGCGCGCCGGTGAGGTCGTCCTTGTTGTCGGCGAAGAAGCCGACGACCTCGTCCAGGCGTTCCTGGGCGGTGCGCACGCCGGTGTCCTTGTCCTTCAGCATGGTGGTGAAGGTCTGGAGGCTGCTGAGCGTCTCGAACAGGTCGCCGCTGCTGCCGTCGAGGGTCTTGGCCGCCTTGCCGAACTCCTCGACGCCGGTGCCGATGGCCTCGCCGTTGCCGTCGAGGTTGGCGGCGCCGGTGCGCAGCAGTTCGGACAGGGCGCCCTCGGAGTTGGCGCCGTCCGGGCCGAGGGCGTCGCCGAGTTCGGTGATGGAGTCGTAGATCTGGTCGATCTCGACGGGGACGCGGTTGCGGGAGGCGGGCAGGACGGCGCCGTCGGCGAGGGCGGGGCCCGTGGCGTAGGCGGGGGTGAGCTGGACGTAGCGGTCGGAGACGACGCTCGGTGCGACGACGACGGCCCGCGCGCCCTTGGGGACCCGCACCCCCTCGTCCAGGCGGAGGCCGACGCGGACCGTGGTGCCCTGCGGCCGCACCGACTCCACCTCGCCGACCCGGACGCCGAGGACGCGCAGGTCGGATCCGGCGTAGACGCCGATGGCACGGTCGAAGTAGGCGGTGAGGCGGGTGCCGTCGGCTTCGAGGGCGCGGGCGGTGACCAGTCCGGCGGCGGCGAGCACCGCGAGGGCGAGCAGACCGGTGAGGATCTTCCGGCGTCGGTTCATCACTCACCGCTCCCCTGGGCCGCGGCCGGCTGTTTCGGCGGCAGGCATCCGGTCTCGGGCTGGGAGGCCTCGGGCAGGTAGGCGCGGGGCACGACGCCGCACAGGTAGCTGTCGAACCAGCGGCCGTTGCCGAGGGTGTTGCCGACCAGTCGGTAGTACGGGCCGACCAGTGCGAGGGTCTTGCCGAGCTGCGCGTTGTTCTTCTCCAGGACACCGGTGACGCGGCCGAGCGCCTTGAGGGTCGGGCCGAGCTGCTTCTCGTTGTCCTTGACGAGGCCGCCGAGTTCGATGCCGAGGTCCTGGCTGCCCTTGAGCAGGGCGCTGATGGCGGCGCGGCGGTCCCGCAGTTCGCCGAGGAGCGGGCCGCCGTCCTCGATGAGCGTCTCGAAGCTGGACTTCTTGTTCTCCAGGGTCTGGGTGAACTTGGCGCTGCCCTTGAGGAGTTCAGACAGTTCCGAGTCGCGCTTGGAGACGGAGCGGGACAGGTCGGACAGGCCGGTGGCGGCCTTGCGGACGTGGGGCGGGGAGTCGGCGAAGGTGTCGGAGATGGTCTCGAAGCTCTCCGCGAGCTTTTGCGTGTCGATGTCGTCGACGGTGCCGCTGAGGTCCTGGAACGCCTGGGTCACGTCGTACGGGGAGGTGGTGCGGGTCAGCGGGATGCGGCTGCCGGGGTCCTGGCGGGCGGCGCCGAGCGGGTCGAGCGCCAGGTACTTGTCGCCGAGGACGGTCTTGATGGCGATGGCGGCCGTGGTCCGGTCGCCGAGCCAGGCGTCCTCGACCTCGAAGGTGACCTTCACCTTGGGCCCGTCGAGGGCGACGCCGGTGACCTTGCCGACCTTGACGCCGGCGATGCGCACCTCGTCGCCCTCGTCCAGGCCCGCGGCCTCGGAGAAGTCGGCGCTGTAGGAGGTGGAGCCGCCGAGCGGCAGGCGGTCCACGTTGTAGACGAGGACGGCGATCACGGCGAGGACGAGCAGTCCGACGAGGCCGACGCCGACGGGGTCGCGTTCCTTGACGGGCTTGAGGTGCGGGCGCCTCATCCGCGGCACCTCGATTCGGTGATCGCGATACCGGTCGGCGGTTCGGAGCCGTCGGAGGTGGTCACTCCGCTCACGCGGGCCTCGCAGAGGTAGAGGTTGAACCACGATCCGTAGGAGGACAGGCGCGTCAGGGCGGTCATCTTGGCGGGGGTCCGTTCGAGGAAGTCCTCGATCTGCGGGGTGTGCTCGCCGAGGTTGCCCGAGAGCCGGCCCAGTTCGCGGATGTCCTTCTTGAGGGGCTCCCGGCCGTCCTCGAGGAGGCCGGCGGTGACCGTGGTGAGTTCGCCCATGGCCGTGACGGCCTTGCCCAGGGGTTTGCGGTCCTCGTTGAAGCCGGTGACGAGTTGCTGGAGAGTGACGACGAGGTCGTCGAAGCTGTCCTCGCGGTCGTTGAGGGTGTCCAGGACGGTGGTGAGGTTCGTGACCACCTGGCCGATCACCTTGTCCTTGGCGGCGACGGTCGTCCCGAGGGAGCCGATGTGGCGGATCAGGCTGTCGACGGTGGCGCCCTCGCCCTGGAGCACCTGCACGATCGACCCGGCGAGTTCGTTGACGTCCTTCGGGGAGAGCCCCTCGAACAGCGGCTTGAAGCCGTTGAAGAGCAGGGTCAGGTCGAGCGCGGGCGTGGTGCGGTCCAGCGGCACCGTGCCGCCCTCCGGGAGGGTGCCGGTGAGGTCGCCGCTGCCGCGGCCGAGGGCGACGTAGCGCTGGCCGACCATGTTGAGGTACTTCACGGCCGCGGTGGTCGAGCGGGGCAGCGCGCGGTCCTCGCCGACGGTGAAGGTGACCTGCGCGGTGCGCCGGTGCACGACGCGCACGTCGGTCACCTCGCCGACCGGCACGCCGGAGATGCGCACGCTGTCGCCGTCCATGAGCCCGGTGACGTCGGTGAACAGCGCCTTGTAGGTCCGGGCGCCGGAATCGGAACCGGCACCGCCGCCGGCGACGCCGAGGCCGAGCACGGTCGTGGCGAGGGCGGTGACCACCACGAAGACGAGGGACTTGAGCAGCGGCCCGGTCAGCGGGCGGCGCCGGGTGTGCGCGCTGTCGGCACCGGTCATCGGAGCGTCACCTCCGTACCGCGGTAGACGGGGCCGACGAGCAGGCTGCTCCAGTCGGGCAGGTCTTCGGGGCTCTCGCCGGCGGCGGGGGCGAGGAGTTCGTTGACGAGGTCGTTCTCGGACGGGGAGTTGGCGGGCCCGAGGTCCTGGTCCGCCGCGGTGGACGCGGTCCGCGCGGTGGGCCGGGGCAGTGCGCCGGCGTACGGCACGGAGGGGCAGCGGGGGCCGCCGCCGGAGTCGTACACCGGGGTGTCGCGGCCGGGGCGGTAGGCGCCGCGCGAGGGGACGGTGGTGACGTCGACGTGGATGCCGGGCCGGTCGGTGCCCTTGCCGAGCGCCTTGTCCATGGCCGGGACGAACTCGGCGAGGGTGCGCAGCGTGCAGGGGAACGCCGAGGAGTACTCGGCGAGCAGTTCCAGGGTCGGCCTGCTCGTGGCGCTCAGCCGAATGATGTTGTCCTGGTTCTTGCGCAGGAAGGCGGTCACGTCCTCGGAGGTCCGGGTGGTGGCGCCGAGGGTGGCGGCGAGTTCGGCCTCCTGCTCGGCGAGGGTGCCGCTGGTGGTGGTGAAGTCGGTGAGCGCCGTGATGATGTCGGGCGCGGCGTCCGCGTAGACGTGGCTGACCTTCACGAGTTCCTTGAGGTCGCGGTTGAGGGCGGGCAGGTTGGGGTTGAACTCCTCCAGGTGCTCGTCCAGCAGGCTCAGCGTCTCGCCGAGCCGCTCGCCGCGCCCTTCCAGGGCCTGGGAGACGGCCGACAGGGTGGCGGCGAGCTTCTGCGGCTGGACGGCGGTGAGCATCGGCAGGACGTCGTCGAGCACCTGCTGGAGCTCGATGGCGTTGGCGGAGCGGTCCTGGGGGACGACGGCTCCGGCGGCCAGCGGCTCGGCGGAGGGGTTCTCGGGCGGTACGAGGGCCACGAACCGCTCGCCGAACAGGGTGGTCGGCAGCATCTGCGCGCGCACGTCGGACGGTACGTGTTCCAGGGAGCCGGGCTTCATGGCGAGGGTGAGCCGGGCCCCGGCACCGTCGGCGTCGATGTCGCGGACCTCGCCGACGACGACGCCGCGCAGTTTCACCTCGGCGCCCGGGTGCATCTGGTTGCCCGCGCTGCCGGTCTCCACGACCACCGGGTCGGACTCGGTGAACTCCTTGTCGTAGACGGCGACGGCCAGCCAGATCAGCAGGGCGGGCACCAGCAGGAACACCACCCCGGCGAACCGGTGGCCCAGCGTCTTTCCCCGCGGTCCGCTCATCTCACCCCGCCACCTTCACGGTCGTGGTCGCGCCCCACAGGGCCAGCGACAGGAAGAAGTCGGTGACGCTGATCAACACGATGGCGTTGCGCACGGACCGGCCGACGGCGACGCCGACGCCGGCGGGGCCGCCCGAGGCGCGGTAGCCGTAGTAGCAGTGGGCGACGATCACCATCACGCTGAAGATCAGCACTTTCAGTACGGAGAGCAGCACGTCCGTCGGGGAGAGGAAGAGGTTGAAGTAGTGGTCGTACGTGCCGCGCGACTGCCCGTTGAACAGGACGGTCACGTAGCGGGAGGCGAGGTAGGAGGAGAGCAGCCCGATCGCGTAGAGCGGGACGATGGCGACCACGCCGGCGATGATGCGGGTGGTGACCAGGTAGGGCATGGAGCGGATGCCCATGCCCTCCAGGGCGTCGACCTCCTCGTTGATGCGCATGGCGCCGAGCTGGGCGGTGAAGCCGGCCCCGACGGTCGCGGAGAGGGCGAGTCCGGCGACGAGGGGCGCGATCTCGCGGGTGTTGAAGTAGGCGGAGACGAATCCGGTGAACGCGGCGGTGCCGATCTGGTCGAGGGCCGCGTAGCCCTGGAGTCCGACGACGGTCCCGGTGAAGAGCGTCATCGCGATCATCACGCCGATGGTGCCGCCGATGACGCCGAGGCCGCCGGAGCCGAAGGCCACCTCGGCGAGGAGGCGCTGCACCTCCTTGAGGTAGCGGCGCAGGGTCCGCGGTATCCACAGCAGGGCCCGTACGTAGAACAGCAGTTGGTCGCCGGACCGGTCGAGCCAGACGAGCGGGGAGGCCATCGGTCAGCCTCCCTTCGGCGGGACGATCTGGAGGTAGACGGCCGTCATCACCATGTTGACGAAGAAGAGCAGGAGGAAGGTGATGACGACGGACTGGTTGACGGCGTCGCCGACGCCCTTGGGGCCGCCGCGCGGGTTGAGGCCGCGGTAGGCGGCGACGATGCCCGCGATGAACCCGAAGACCAGCGCCTTGAGTTCGCTGACGTACAGGTCGGGCAGCTGGGCGAGGGCGGAGAAGCTGGAGAGGTAGGCGCCGGGGGTGCCACCCTGCATGACGACGTTGAAGAAGTAGCCGCCGAGGATGCCGACGACCGAGACCAGGCCGTTGAGCAGGACAGCCACGCCCATCGCGGCCAGGACCCGGGGCACCACGAGTCGCTGCACCGGCGAGACGCCCATGACCTCCATGGCGTCGAGTTCCTCGCGGATCTTGCGGGAGCCGAGGTCGGCGCAGATGGCCGAGCCGCCGGCGCCGGCGATCAGCAGGGCCACGATGAGCGGGCTCGCCTGCTGGACGACGGCGAGGACGCTGGCGCCCCCGGTGAACGACTGTGCTCCCAGCTGCTCGGTGAGCGAGCCGACCTGGAGGGCGATGACGGCGCCGAAGGGGATCGACACGAGGGCGGCGGGCAGGATGGTCACACTCGCGACGAACCAGAACTGCTCGACGAACTCGCGGAACTGGAAGGGCCGTCGGAAGACGGCCCGGACGACCTCGGCGGCGAGCGCGAAGAGCCGGCCGGTCTGCCGCAGCGCGCCGGTGATCACGCGCCGCTCCCGGCGGCGGGCATCGGCAGGGTGGCCGCCTCGGAGTCCTTCGCGTAGGTCTCCCGGATGGCGGACCGCGCGGCGGGCGGCAGCGTGTCGATCATGCCCATGACACGCTGACGTCGTCGGGCGACTGCCTTGCGCGGCGGCAGGCCGGGGGACGGTTCCAGCTGCGGGACGATCACCCGGGGCGCGGCGGGGACGGCGGAGGCGGCACCCGCCTCGGCGGCGAGCGTGGCCGCGTCCTTCTCCTCCGACATCCCGATGGGGCCCTCGCGCCGGCCGCCGAGGAACTGGGAGACGACCGGCTCGTCGCTGGTGAGCAGCACCTCGCGCGGGCCGAAGGTGACCAGCTCGCGCAGGAAGAGCATCCCCATGTTGTCGGGGACGGTGGCGGCGATGTCGAGGTTGTGGGTGACGATCAGCATCGTCGCGTCGAGCTGCGCGTTCAGGTCGATCAGCAGTTGGGAGACGTAGGCGGTGCGGACCGGGTCGAGCCCGGAGTCCGGTTCGTCGCACAGGATGATCTGCGGGTCGAGGACGAGCGCGCGGGCCAGTCCGGCGCGCTTGCGCATGCCTCCGCTGATCTCCCCGGGGAGCTTTCCCTCCGCGCCCAGCAGTCCGACGACCTCGATCCGCTCCATGACGATGCGCCGGATCTCGGACTCCTTCTTGCGGGTGTGTTCGCGCAGCGGGAAGGCGATGTTGTCGAAAAGGGACATGGACCCGAAGAGGGCGCCGTCCTGGAACATGAGACCGAAGAGTTTCCGGGTCTCGTAGACGTCTCTTTCCGGACTGTTCACCATGTCCACTCCGTTGATGAGGACACGGCCCTTCTCGGGTTTGAGCAACCCTATGAGCGACTTCAGGAAAACGGTCTTACCGGTTCCGGACGGGCCCAGCATCACACTGACCTCGCCGGCCGGAAGAGTGAGTGATACGTCCCGCCAGATGCTCTGCTTACCGAAGGACTTGGTCAGACCCTCGACCACTACTTCGATTCCCATATCACCTCCAGCGGACGTCAATCGGATACGCGCTGCGGGCGCACGTTAAATCGGCGCGGAGCGCACTGACAACGGGTCGGCACCGGATCTCCGGCCGCCGTGGCGAACTTGTCACCGCGCAGACAACACGGCGGCCCCGCACTTGTCTCCGGGGAGACAGGGCAGGGTCGCGCGGTTCCGGGGGGTTTGGCCCCGCGGGACCCTGCCGACGGACACCCGGACCCGATGGAGGGAGGGCCGAAAAGTGTCCGTCATGGCTCCGGCCGACGGGGGCCACCGACCTGGAACCGAGCACCACACCGGCACGTTACGGCCGAGTAACCTCGACGGGCAACACCGGAATCGGAGTTTTCCGGGATGCAGACTTCGGCCATCCGGAACCTGTCAGGCAGGACACAAAAACCGCTCGGAACTTTGTCGGTTGGTGAGCATTCGGACCCGATGGGAGCGACACCGCTGTGAACAGCCCGGACGCCGTTCACATTCCCCCGACTTGGCGCCACGTGAGCAAGGAGAAGCGCGGATCACTCACCCCGGAAACAGGTGGTACCACTTTTAAAAGAATCATGGACTACCGCATTGTTCGGCTAAGTTTCCCGCGAGTAACGTCAGGCCCGTCTTCGCCGGTCAACCCTCAAGGAGAGTCCCGAGCCATGAAGAAGAACACGAGAAGGTCGGCCATCGTGGTGTGCGCGGCCGCGTCGGCGCTGGGCCTCGCCGTCGGCCCGTCCTCGGCGGTGCCCTCCACGGTGTGGACCGTCACCCCCTCGCCGGCCGCGTTCAAGGCCACGAACGTCGGCAACATCGTGCTGACCGCCACGATCCCGATGACCTGCACGGTCTCGGGTGCGGAGGGCACGATGAACAGCGCCACCGGCAACCCCGGGGACGTCGCCGACATCACCACCATGACCTTCGGCTCGTCCGGTTCACCGTGTACCAGTGTCCTCGGCAACGTCACCACCACCTCGGTCACCCCCTGGGACGTCATCGCGCAGGACTACAACGCCTCGACGGGCGTCACCAAGGGCTACGTCGGCAACGTCAAGGCGCAGGTCACCGCCGGCGCCTGCAAGTTCACGGTGGTGGGCAAGGCCTCGGCCACCTACACCAACTCCACCGGCGTGCTCGCGGTCAACAGCGTCGTGGGCGACCTGTCGGTCAGCAGCAGCCCGGCACCGGTCAACTGCGGCTCCGTGGTCACCACGGCCACGAAGCCGACCTTCAAGGGCAACTACGCCGTCAAGGTCAAGACCACCAACGCCATCCCGACGATCGTCGGTTCCAACCCGTAGGCCACCGCCGCCCCGCACGTCCGCCCGGCCGGCACCCCGGCCGGGCGTTCGCGGGCCCGAGCCGTCCGCCCCTGCCCGGGGGTGCCCGACCGCCCACGCTGCCCGAGCCATCCGAGCGGAGTCGCATGAAAGCCCAACGCGCAGCCGTGACCCGGCCGCCCCGGGTCCGTGCCCGGACCACGTCGATCGCCGCGTTCGTCGTGCTCGCCGCCCTGATCCCGACCACGGCCTCCGCCTCGGGCACCCAGGAGATCGAGGTCGAACTCCCCTACGTCTGCACCCTCCCGTCGGGTCAACTGCCCACGACGGTACGGATATCGGCGGAGTTCCCGGAACGGGCCGACGCGGGCGAGACCTTCTCGCCGTCCGGCGTCACCACCACCGTCGAACTCCCGGCGGAGGCCGTCGCGGACCTCACCGGGCGCGGCGCGGCCCAGGTGCGGGCGGCGACCCGGCTGGAGGTGGGCGTCGCCCAGAACGAGGCGACGGCGAAGGCGACCTGGCGGGGCGGCGCCGAGCCCGTGGCGCTGCCCGAATCGGGTCCGTTGACGCTGGTCTCGAAGGGCGACGTCCCCTCGGTGGCCGGCCGGGGCGACGGAGACCTGACGTTCACGGCGGGCACCCTCGCCATCGACCTGGCCCTCGACGCGGCGGCGGGCGCGGCCTCCACCGACCCGGCCTCCACCGACCCGGCCGCCTCACGGCCCGCTGCCACCGGCCCCGACTCAGGCTCCGGCTCCGGCTCCGGCTCCGACTCCGGCTCGCTCACCGTCGGCTGCGCCCTCGACGAGGACGCGCCCGACCAGGGGCTGCTGGCCACCGTGCGGGTCGGCGCGGACGGTTCTGCGAGCCCGAGCGGTTCACCGTCCGGTCCGGGCGGGGCCTCCCGCACCCCGGACCGGGAGGCGCAGGGGCACGGACAGGAGGAGCGGCAGGGGGACCGGTCGCCCGAGGTGCTGGAGACCCCGCCCGGCGCCGCCCCGGACCGCGACGACGTACCGCCGTGCCGCTACGACGAGCAGCACCCGCCCACCGACGTGTCGCTCAACGCCTACGTCACCGGCTACGCCAACGTGAACAAGATGAAGGGCGCCGCCTACCTCCCGCCGTCCTGCCTGCTGATCGAGCAGGGGATCCCCGTGGACGGCCCGCCCGACCCGGAGCACATCATCTTCGACACGGTGTCGTGGGCGAACTTCCACTACCAGGGGCGCAAGGAGACACCGCCGTTCCCGAGCACCTTCCTGTCCTTCGACTTCGCGCCGGTCAAGGCCACGATGGTGCTGAAGCAGACCGGGCCCATCCGGATCGACTCGCGGATCAAGTTGCGCCTGTCCGACTTCACCACGGTCACGGACACCTACGTCCGGGCGCCGCTCGTCGCGCACGTGACCGACCTGGAGGTCAACGGGACACCCCTGGACGTCGGCCCCGACTGCCGGACCGAGACGTCCCTCACCTCCGCCGACCCGGATCCGGCCAATCATCCCGGCAACCACCTGGTGCTCTACGGCCGCGGTGAGCAGCTCATCGGCCAGGAGGCCACCGGCTACCTGCTGCTGAGCGGCGGCACGCTGTCCGGCGAGACGAGCATCCCGGCCTTCACCGGCTGCGGCACGGCGGACGGCGAGGACCTCGACCGTCTGCTCACCGCCTCCGTCTCCGGCCCCGGCAACCACATCAAGCAGGTCCAGGGCCAGACGTGCGCGATCGCCGCCCCGGTGTTCCCGACCCCCGAGACCCCGGGCCAGTGCACCCAGGACCTCCAGCCGTACGAGATCCCCGTCGCCGAGCGCTGAGCCCGCGCGCCCCGCGCCGAGCCCTCGCACCACTCCCACCTCCACGGAAGGCCACCACCATGCGTCCGACCTCCACCCGCACCCGGCTCGCCACCGTCTCCGCGCTGACCGCCCTCGGCGCCTTCGCCTCCCTGGGCACGGCGACGGCCGCCGACCCCTCGCTGAACGGCGAGTGGGCCCCCTTCACCCGCTGCCCCGTCGACGCCCCGGCGATGCTGGCCGCCGACGGCGTCGAGAAGACCCCGCAGTGCGTGGTGTCCACCTCCGCCAGCGGCTCCATCAAACTGGGCAACACCACGGTGGTCACGGGCCGGACCAACCTGCAGATCGGCGTCGTGCAGAACGCGGACGGCTCCAGCGCGGTCGTCGCCCCGGCATCCGGCGCGCTCGTCGCCGAGCCCGCCTCGGTGCCCGGGGGACTGCTCGGCCTGATGTGTCCGAGCGACATCTTCGTGATCACCGGCATCTGCGAGTCGCTGGAGAACTCCAGCCTCAACAAGATCACCGCGACCATGGAGTCCGTCGGCGCGCCCTACGCGTTCGACCAGACCGCGGGTGTCCTCACGGACATGCCGATCGTCGCCCTGCCGGTCCGCATCCACCTGGAGAACCCGCTGCTCGGCGACAAGTGCTACATCGGGTCCGCCGCCAAACCGATCGTCCTGCGGCCGGAGAACCGCAACTTCCCGGACTTCGGGATGTCCTTCTTCAAGGGCGACGGCACCGTGGACGAGGCCGGCGAGATGAGCCGGATCAACCTCACCGGCGCCACCCAGAACGACAGCACCTTCGCGGTGCCCGGCGCCACCGGCTGCGGCCTGAACGTCGGCCTGATCAACGCGGCGGTCAACGCGAAGACCGGACTGCCCTCCGCCGCCGGGAACAACAGCCTGACCCTCGCCAACACGCAGACCCACCTCACCGGCCTCAACGCGCCCGGGACCGTCGTCCCCGACGCCGGCCGGGTACTGGCCGAGAACTGGCACTCCGCCGTCAAGTAACGGCCACGGGCCCACACAACAGTGGCACGATTACTCCCCAAGAGATGTACATCACATCGAAGTTGATTTACCGTCGGCTAGCCAAGCCGGTGAACGCCTGGTGGACCGGCCAGGTTCCACCCCACGCGAAACGGAACCCGGCCGGCCATCCCACCGGACATGTCGCAGAGCAAGGGAATACTCATGCCCTCCATCGCGCGTCCTTCGGTGCTCGGTGAACCGCTCGACCCGCTGCCCAAGAAGTTCGCGGCCTTCATGCGGCCGCTGCTCCCGGGGCTGCTGAACGAGATACGCATCGAGGTCACCCGCAGCTACCCGGTGTACGGCAGGCTGCTCAACGGCCCGGACGGGGACGCGATCCGGCAGGGGGTCGAGCAGGCGCTGACCGCCTTCGTGGATCGGGTCGACAACCCCGGCAGCAGCTCGGAGGTGCGGGACGAGCTGCTGCGCAGGTTCGGCAGGGTGGAGGCGTACGAGGGCCGCGACCTGGAGGTCCTTCAGGGTGCCTACCGGCTCGGCGCCCGCATCGCACTGCGCCGGGCCAAGACCCTGGGACGGCAGTACAGCCTCTCCCCCGCGCTGATCCTCGCCTTCGCCGACGCCCTCTTCGCCTACGTCGAGGAGCTGGAGGCGATCACCCGCGAGGGGTACGCGGAGGTGCGGGAGCGGGCGGCCTCGGAGGAGTCCGCGTTACGAAGACAGTTACTGCACTTCCTGCTGACCGCCTCGCCGCTGCCCCGGACGACCATCTCGGAACTGTGCAAGGCCGCGGCCTGGGAGCTGCCCCGGTCGTGCTTCCTCGTCGCCCTGCACCATCCGGCGCCGGAACACCTCCAGTCGGCACTCGACCGGGACGTCCTCGCCGACCTGGACATTCCGCAGCCGCACCTGCTCGTCCCCGGGGACCTCACCCCCGCCCGCCTCGACATGCTCCGTACGGCGCTGGACGGCACCCGCGCCGCGCTCGGCCTGACCGTACCGGTCGCGCAGGCCGCCGACTCCGTCCGCTGGGCCCGCCGTGTGCTCCAGCTCGTTGACGACGATGTCATCCCCGACGGTCCGCTGATCCGCTGCGAGGACCACCTGACGACGCTGTGGCTGCTGTCCGACTCCGCCCTCGTCGACCGGATCGCGGCGCGTGAACTGGCCCCGCTCGACGAGCTGCCCGCCAGACGGCGCGACCGCCTCGTCGAGACCCTCCGCGTCCACGTCTCCACCCGGGCGCCGGCCGAGCAGGTCGGCGAGGTGCTGGGCGTGCACGCCCAGACCGTCCGCTACCGCCTGCGGACACTGGACGCCTACCTCGGCGACCGGCTCGCCGACCCCGACCACCGGTTCGCCATCGAGGTCGCCCTCCGCTCACTGCACCTGCGCGGCCACGACGGCACGGACTGATGCCGCGCCGGGCGAACACCGGGTGTCGCAGATGACCTGCGGGTGAATTCAAACGGCAGACTCAACCAATCCGCGGGCCCTTTCCCCTCCCCGCCGCCACCATGGCCTCCCATGTCACCGTCCTGAGGGGGAGGCGGACGTGAGTCTGTCGTGGGAGTCCGTGGCCGCCGTCCTGGGTCTGACGGTGCCCGTCGTGGCCGCTCTGTGGGAGTTCGTGCTGGCGGGCCGCAAAAGGCTCGGCTACCGCGTCCAGTTGGACACCACCATCCGGGACTCGGCCGCCTCGGGGCCGGAGACGACGGTGCTCCAGCGCATGCAGTGGGACGGGACGAACCTGCGCGACCCCTCGGTCGTGCTGCTGCGGATCGAGAACGCCGGCTGGAGCCCCGTGGTCGCCGGCGACTACGTCGCGCCCGCCAACGACCCCGTGGGCATCAGCATCGCCTTCCCCGGCCGCCGGGTGGTCGGCATGACGGTGACGGAGCGCAGTCCCCAGGTGCCGCCCACCTTCTTCGTCCCGGGAGCCGAGGGGTTCGAGACCACGGGCAGGGTCATCAAGCTGCCCAAGGTGATACTGAACCGCAGGGCGCACTACAAGGTCCTGGCGGTCCTGGACCGTGAAGAGGGCTTCACCGAGCCCGAGTTCCCCGAGCCGGAGGTCACCGCGGGTGTCGTCGGCGGGGTGCGCGGCGGGAACATCAAGAAGACCGCGTACTACCCGTTCGCCTCCCGGCAGGTCCGCTGGCTGCTCGCCTCGCTCATCCTGGTGAGCGCCACCCAGTCCGCGCTCACCTTCGCCGGGGGCGACGACACGGCCGCGCCGCTGGACTGCGCCGCGGGGACGCTGCACCTGTCGGGTTCCACGGCCTTCGCGCCGGTGCTGCGGGAGGCCGCGGAGCAGTACGAGCGGACCTGCCCCCACGCCCGTATCCCGCTGACCGCCAACTCCTTCAAGGGCAGCGTGGACGGTCTCGACACCCTCGCCGCCGCGGGCGCCGACGCCGGACCCACCGACGGCCGGGGGCTGGGGAACAGGCTGTCGTTCAGCGACGGGCCGAAGTCCGACGGCCGTCCGCAGCTGCTCCCCCGACCCGTCGCCCTGTCGCTGTTCACGCTGGTCGTGCACGAGGACGCCGGGGTCCGGGACCTGTCCCTGAAGCAGGTCCGCGACCTCTACGCCGGGCGCGTCACCGACTGGAGCCAGGTCGGGGGCAACGACGTACCCGTCCGCCTGGTCAGCCGGAACCCCGGCTCGGGCACCCGGACCACGCTCGAACAGCAGGTCCTCGGCGGCCGGGCGCTCCCGGCGGTCACCACGGCCGACTGCGCGGGGCTGGCCCCGGACCGGCCGGGCCGCTGCGAGGTGGGCGGCACCGCGACCCTGCTCGACACGGTGGCCTCCACCCCGGGCGCCCTCGGCCACAGCGAGGTCGGCGCCGCCTCGGCGCGCGACGACGTCCGGCAGGTCCGCATCGACGGCTACCCGGCCACCCTGGAGGGCGCCGACGAGGGGGCGTACCCGTACTGGCAGACGGAGATCGCCTACACCTACGGCGAACCGCCGGCCGACTCGATCGCCGCGGGCTTCCTGCGCTACCTCGCCGACGAGGTCGGCAAGGACGTCATCCGCTCCAAGGGCCACCGCCCCTGCGCCGAACTGGACAAGCCCCTGCTCTGCCGCCCGGACGGGGCGTGAGGCGGGGGTGGCACAGTGGGGAGTCCCCGTCCCGGCTCAAGGAAGACTGATCCGTCGATGCGACTGCTGCTCATACGGCACGGCCAGACCCCGTCCAACCTCAAGCACCTGCTGGACACGGCCGCACCCGGTCCCGCGCTGACCCCGCTGGGGCAGGAGCAGGCGGACGCGCTCCCGGAGGCGCTGGCGGCGGAGCGGATCGACGCCCTCTACGCGTCGACGCTGCTGCGCACCCGGCTCACCGCGGCGCCGCTGGCGGCCCGGACGGGTCTCGAGATCCTGGTGCGGGACGGCATCCGGGAGCTGTCCGCCGGCGATCTGGAGATGCGGGGCGACCGGGAGGCCGTCGAGACGTACCTGACCACCGCGCTCGCCTGGTCGGCGGGGGACACCGCGCGCCGCGTGCCGGGCGGGGAGAACGGTGTGGAGGCGCTGGCGCGTTTCGACGCCGTGGTCGAGGAGGCCGCGGCCACCGGGGCCGGGACCGTGGCCATGGTCAGTCACGGCGCCGTGATCCGTACGTGGGCGGCGGCCCGGGCGGAGAACATCGACGCCGGCTTCGCCGCCGCCCACGGGCTGGGGAACACCGGTGTCGTCGTCCTGTCCGGCGCCCCGGACGCGGGGTGGCGCGTCCTGCACTGGGAGGGCCGGCCCGTGGGCCCCGAGGACGGCGGCCCGCGCGAGGGCGGTCCCGCCGGGGAGAGCGTCGGGGACGCCGCCGGCTGACCGCCGGGGCCCCGCGGGCCGGCCGCCGGTCACGACTCCGGGCACTCCTTCCACGCCAGGTGGTAGACGGTGCTGATGTCGCCGTCCGTCGAGTCCATCGTCATGAAGCTCACCTTGGCGGGGTCGGAGGTGCCCGTGCTCACCCGCAGCTCCGTGTTGATGTTGAAGTTGCGCTGCACCCCGCAGGGCGCCCAGACCAGCTGGGCCCAGTCGGTGGTGTCGGTGGCCTGCCAGTTGTCGTTGAGCGGGCCGCCGAAGGGGTGGGTGCGGAACTCCGTGTTCGGGGAGCCCTGGAAGTAGTACGAGGCCCGCTGGGTGCCCTTGGCGCCGGGCTGGAGGGCGGCGAAGCCGCGGTAGTCGGCGCTGGCGACGGCGTAGGTGAAGCCCTGCGGGACGTGGACGAGCAGGTTGAGCTGGCAGTTCTTGCGGAAGTCGGTGGGCGCGGAGTCGCCGCCCGCCTTGGCGAGGTAGTCGCTGTAGGTGACGGTGAAAGCGGTGTTGTCGTCGGAGACGGCGACGGCCGCCGTGCCCTGCGGACAGCCGGAGCCGTTCACCGTGGCGACCTTGATGACGATCTTGTCCGGCGGCGGGTCCTCGAACCCGTCGGAGGGCTGGTGCTGCGCGGGCAGCGCGGAGGTGAGCAGTGCGGCGATGGTGCCGCTCAGGAGCAGGCCCGTGGCCATGGGTCTCCCATCCCGGTCAGTGGGGGGTGGATGTCGTTTAATGCGCTCGCCATCTACACGTGTTCTGCACATGACATTCACGCAACGTCCGCATCGTAGGGACGCCCGCCGGGTGCGGACAGATGCCTCCCCGGCCATTCACACCGGCCGGTTCCCACCCCGTACGCCTGTGACCTAGGGGTTCTCCCAGGCGGCCGGTTCCGCCGCCAGGGCACGGACCGGGTCCGGCAGTGCGTCCGCCGCGAGGTCGGCGATGGTCACGCCCTCCAGGATCCGGCGCACGTTGGCGCGCAGCGCCACCCACAGCGGCAGCAGGGGTCCCGCCGTGCCCGTGTACACCAGCCCCGTCGGCCGCTCCCCGCGCACGGAGACGATCGGGCCGTCCACCGCCCGGATCACGTCGGCCACCGTGATGGCCGACGCCTCACGCGCCAGGCGGTACCCGCCGCCCCCGCCGCGCCGGCTCTCGACGATGCCGCCACGCCGGAGATCGCCGAGGATCCCCTCCAGAAATTTGTGCGGAATGTCCTGGACGGTGGCCACGTCCTCCGCCTTGACCGGCCGGTCGTCCTGCTGGACGGCCAGTTCCAGTACCGCCCGCACCGCGTAGTCCGCACGCGCCGAGATCCTCATACCGACCATTGTGCGGTCCGCTGGAAGAATGGCCGGGCACGGACGGTCCCGCCCACGCGGCAGCACCGGAAGCACGGGAACAGGAGAGGCTCCCTTGGAGCTCAGCAGTCTCAGCAGACGAGCGTTCAGCGCCCTGGCGGGCACCACCGTCCTCGGGCTCGGGCTCGGCGGCAGCGTGAGCGGCGCGGCGCCTGCCGGTCCCCCCGGCCCCGTGCCCACCGGCCCGCCGCCCGGGCCGCCCGGCGCCGACGGGCTGCGCCACCGGGTCGCCCTGGACCGGTACTCCCTGCTGGTGGACGGCAGACGGCTGTCGCTGTGGTCCGGCGAACTGCACCCCTTCCGGCTGCCCAGCCCGTCCCTGTGGCGGGACGTGCTCCAGAAGATGCGGGCGTACGGCCACAACGCGGTCAGCGTCCGCCTCGCCTGGAACCAGCACTCCCCCGCCCCGGGCGCGTACGACTTCACCGGCGTCCGCGACCTCGGCCTGTTCCTGCGGACGGCCGCGGAGAGCAGTCTGTACGTCGTGGTCCACCCCGGCCCGTACATCGGCGCCGACGTGGACGCGGGCGGCCTGCCGGGCTGGCTGGCGGCCACCGGGGCCCGGCCCAGGACCACCGACCCCGCGTACCTGCGCCACGCCGACGAGTGGCTGAGCCGGGTCAACGCGGTCGTCGCCCCGCACCAGTTCACCCGGGGCACCGGCACGGTCCTGCTCTACCGGGCCGACGCCCCCGGGCGCGCCGACCTGACCCACCTGCACGAGCGGATCCGCGCCGACGGCATCGACGTACCCCTGCTGCACGCCGGCACCACCCTCGCCTGGGACGAGGCGGAGCGGACCCGGGACGCCGCCGAGGCGCGGCGGGTGCACCTCGACGGCCTGGCGCGCGGGACCACGCTGCACAACGTCCACATGGCGTACGGCGGCACCTCGTGGGGCTGGCTGCCCGCGCCGTCGGCGCCCGCCCCCACCTACGACCCGGCCGCCGCCATCGACGAGGCACGCCGGCCCACCGCCGAACTCGCCCCGCTCCACCAGCTCGGGCACCTGCTGCGCCACGTCCCCGACTTCACCCGGCTCGACGAGGCTGCGGAGGTCCGGGCCGGGGACGCCCGCGTCCGGGTGCGGCACCTGGCCAACCCGGACACCGGCGCCCACGCCTACGTGCTGCGCAACGACTCCGCCGCCGCCGTCACCTCCACCGTCCCGATGGACGGGACCGACGTCGAGGTGACCGTCCCCGCCCGCGACGCCAAGCTGCTCGCCACCGGCCTCCACCTGGGCGCGGGACGGAAACTGGCGTACGCGACCGTGCAGCCCATGCTGTCCCTGAGCGTGGGGCGGGTGGACGTCGCCGCGTTCGTCGGGCGGGCCGGGGAGATGGCGCACCTGGTGCTGGACTGCCCCTCGGAGCCCTGGCCGACCCGGCTGGACGAGGAGGCCGCCTGGGCGTTCGACCACGGAAAGCTGCACGTGACCGTCCCGCTCAAGGAGGACCGGCTGACCCGGGTGCGGGTGCGCGGCGCCGATTCCGACCGCACCCTGCTGCTCCTCCTCGCCGACGACGCCGCCTCACTGCGGCTGTGGCCGTTCGAGACGCCGTCGGGCCGGGTCCTGGTCCGCGGCCCGGAGCTGCTGCGCGAGGCCGTGCTGGACGGGGACACGATCCGGCTGACCGGTGACACCGTCGACGAGCGCGAGCTGGAGGTGTGGGCGCCGCGCGGCATCAGCCGGGTCACCTGGAACGGCACGGCGGTGCAGGCGTCCTTCGGCCGCGCCCAGAGCCTGATGACGGTGTGGCCGCTGCCCGGCGTGCCCGAGGTGGCGCTGCCGGAACTCGACGGCTGGCGGCGCCGGACCGAGAACCCCGAGTCCGCGCCGGAGTACGGCGACTCGGGGTGGACGGTCGCCGACCGGCGGACCTCGCAGAGCACCACCCCGGTGCCCGGCGGACAGCCGGTGCTCTTCGCCGACGACTACGGCTACCACTACGGCGACGTCTGGTACCGCGCCCGTCTCACCGGGGCCGCCGGTCTGGAGTCGGTGTCCCTGTCCTACGCCACCGGCGCGCGCGGCCTGCTGATGGCGTGGCTGGACGGCGAACCGCTGGGCGTGCACCGTCCGGACGGCGGGGACGACGGGCCGGACACCTGGACCGGCACGGCCGGACTGGGCGTGCCGGCGGGTCTGCGCGCAACCCGGCGGGAGCGCGCCGACGGCGGCGACTCGGCCGTCCTGTCCGTCCTGGTCCGGCGCACCCAGCACGGCCAGGACGACCCGCGGGCGGCCCGCGGACTGACGTCGGCCGCCTTCGAGGGTGCCTCGCCCGACGTGCGCTGGCGGATCCGGGGCGCGGTCGCGCCCGACCCCGTGCGCGGACCGCTCAACCACGGCGGGCTGTACGGGGAACGGCACGGCTGGTACCTGCCGGGGTACGACGACGGCGACTGGGAGAAGGCGTCTCCGGCGGGCCTCCCGCGCGAGGACCGGCGCCAGGGCGTGACCTGGTACCGGACCACGTTCCGGCTGGACGTGCCGCCGGAGGTGGACGCCTCGGTCGGCCTCGTCCTCGACGACGCCCCGGACGGCGACCACCGCGTCCAGGTCTTCCTGAACGGCTGGAACATGGGCGAGTACGCTGCCGGCCGCACCGGCGCGGCACACACCTTCGTCCTGCCGAACGGCATCCTGCGCACCCGGGCCGCCGCCAACACCCTGGCCCTGGCGGTGCTGGCCGACGGCGAGTCGGCACCGGGGCCCGGGACGGTACGGCTGGAGCTGCTGGGCAGCGCGGCCGGAGGGGTACCGGTGAAGCCGGTCGCCTCCCCCGGCCGGCGCCGCGGCTGACCGGGCCGGGGCTCAGCGCAGCCGGATCACGTTCCAGGACAGCGGCTCCAGTACGGCGGTCAGGGTGCCGTCCCGCAGCGCGGTGCCGTCCACCGGGTGCGGGACGACCCGTTCGGGTTCGGCGAGCGTGTTGCGGGCGTCCGGGTCGGCGTCCGCGAGGGCGCTGTGCTCGACGACGTCCGTCAGCTCCAGGGCGCCGAGGGCGACGTCCAGCGGCAGCGGCTCGGTGCGGGAGCGGTTGACGGCGAAGACGGTGACCGAGCCGTCCTCGGCGCGCACGGCCGTCGCGTGCAGCAGGTCGGCCTCGCCGTACTTCGCCGTCCCGTACGTCGGTGAGTCCACCCGCACGTCGAGGACCTCGCCGCGGCCGTACCGCGAGGCCTGGGCGAACGGGAAGAACGTGGTCTGGCGCCAGGCCGGGCCGCCCGGCTCGGTCATGATCGGGGCGATGACGTTGACGAGCTGGGCGAGGCAGGCGACGGCGACGCGGTCGGCGTGCCGGAGCAGGGCGATGAGGAGCGAGCCGAAGACGACCGCGTCCATGACGCTGTAGTTGTCCTCCAGCAGGCGGGGCGCCTCGGGCCAGTCGAGGGCGCTCACCTCGGCCTGCGACTTCGACATGTACCAGACGTTCCACTCGTCGAAGGAGAGGTTGATCCGCTTCTTCGACTTGAGCCGGGCGCCGATGTGGTCGCAGGTGGCGACCACGTTCTCGATGAACGACTCCATGTCCACGGCGGAGGCGAGGAAGGAGTCGACGTCACCGTCGAGCGGCTCGTAGTAGGCGTGCAGGGAGATGTGGTCGACGAGGTCGTACGTCTCCTCCAGGACCGTCGCCTCCCACGCGGCGAAGGTCTCCATGGACTGGCCGGACGAACCGCAGGCGACGAGTTCGACGTCCGGGTCGATCTGGCGCATGGCCCGCGCGGTCTCGGCGGCGAGCCGCCCGTACTCCTGGGCGGTCTTGTGGCCGGTCTGCCAGGGGCCGTCCATCTCGTTGCCGAGGCACCAGAGCCGGATGCCGAAGGGGCCCTTGTCCCCGTGCTCGGCCCGCAGGTCCGACAGCGTGGTGCCGCCGGGGTGGTTGGCGTACTCCTGGAGTTCCAGCGCCTCGGCCACGCCCCGGGTGCCGAGGTTGACCGCCATCATGGGCTCGGCCTGCGGGCCGGCCTTCCTGAGGAAGGCCATGTACTCGGACAGGCCGAAGCGGTTGGTCTCCGTGGAGCGCCAGGCCAGGTCGAGGCGGCGGGGGCGGTCCTCGGCCGGGCCGACCGAGTCCTCCCACTTGTAGCCGGAGACGAAGTTGCCGCCGGGGTAGCGGACGGCGGTGACGCCGAGTTCCCGGACGAGGTCCAGTACGTCCCGGCGCAGCCCGTCGGCGTCCGCGGCGGGGTGTCCGGGTTCGAAGATGCCGGTGTACACGCAGCGGCCGAGGTGCTCGACGAAGGAGCCGAAGAGGCGGGGGTCGACCTCACCGATGGTGAAGGCGGGGTCGAGGGTGAAGCGGGCGGTTCGCATGGTGTCCTTTCGAAAGGAGGCTCCGGCTACTGGCCGGCGAGGCCCGTGTGGGCCACGCCCGCGACGATCTGGCGCTGGAAGAAGACGAAGACGATGATCAGGGGGAGGCCCGCCATCAGGCCGCCGGCCATGAGCTGGGCCCACTGGATGCCGTAGGAGTTCATGACGGTCGCGATGCCGTTGGGCATGGTCATCAGGTCGGGGTTGTTGGTGACCATGTACGGCCACAGGAAGTTGTTCCACGAGCTGATGAAGGTGAAGATGGCGACCGCCGCCAGCGAGGGGCGGGACAGCGGCACGATGATGGTGAAGAAGACTCGCCAGCGGCCCGCGCCGTCGATGAAGGCGGCCTCCTCCAGTTCGCGCGGGATGCCCTGGAAGAACTTGTAGAGGATGTAGACCATCGCGGCGGGCGCGCACTGCGGCAGGATCATCCCCCAGTAGGTGTCGACCATCCCCAACTGCTGGACGCTGGTGAAGAGCGGGACGCCGAGGACGGCCGGGGAGATCATGAGGCCGGCCATCACCGCGCCCATCAGGACGCCCTTGCCCCGGAACTCGGTGCGGGCGAAGCCGTAGCCGGCGAGCGCGGAGACCAGCAGCACGACCGTCGTCACGCACACCGACACCACGAGGGAGTTGACGAACCAGTCGGTGATGTTGCCGGTCTCGAAGAGGGCCCGCCACGCCTGGCCCGTCCAGTCCTCGGGCAGCCAGTGGGTCGGCACCTGGACGGCCTCGGTCTCCGACTTGAGCGAGGTGAACAGGGCCCACGCGAGCGGGGCGAGGAACACCGCGGAGACGGCGGTGCCGAGCAGGGTGAGCACGATCTGGCCGGGCGTCCAGGACCTGCGGGGTCCGGTCGGGGTCTGCGTCGCCGCGGTGGTCATCGGCCGCCCTCCTCACGGTTGCGCAGCAGCCACATCCGGGCGAGGGCGACGGCCGCGATGAGCACGAAGAAGATGATGGAGATCGCGGAGGCGTAGCCCACGCGGTAGCTGGTGAAGCCCTGTTCGAGCGTGTACTGCACGAAGGTGCGGGTCGAGTCCTCGGGGCCGGGTCCGAAGTCCTGCATGACGACGGCCTGGTCGAAGACCTGGAGCGAGGCGAGGATCTGGAGGGCGACGACGAGGCCGGTGATGTTGCGCAGCATCGGCAGGGTGATGTGGACCGTGCGGTGCCAGGCGTTCGCGCCGTCCAGCTTGGCGGCCTCGTAGAGGTGCGCGGGGATGCCCTGGAGAGCTGCGAGGTAGAGCAGGAAGCTGAAGCCGACGGTCCACCACAGGGTGGTGATGACGACGGCGAGCATGGCGTACGACTTGTCGGTCAGCCAAGGTGTCTCGAGGCCGAGGACGTGGTTGACCATGCCGTTGCCGGGGTTGAACAGCCACTGCCAGAGGTTGGCGGCGACGGTGGACGGAAGCAGGAACGGCAGGAAGAAGCAGAGCCGCCACAGCCACTTGCCTCGCTCGATGTGGTGGGCGAGCATCGCGAGGAGGAAGGCGAGGACGGTGATGCAGGGCACGACGAGCAGCGTGAAGTACGCGCTGTGGCCGAGCGCGTCCCACATCAGCGGGTCCTGGAGGGCCTCGCGGTAGTTGTCCAGGCCGATGAAGCTCGCCTCGTCGCCCGAGATGTTGGCGTCGGTGAAGCTGAGGTAGAGACCGCGCAGCAGCGGCCAGACCACGAAGAGCGCGAAGAGCGCGAGGAACGGGGCGACGAACCAGCCGCCGTGCTGGAAGCCCTGGCGGCGGCGGGGCGTGGCGCCGGCGACGGCGGTCCTCGTACGCGCCGGGCGGACGATCGTCTCGGCGCCGGTGGCGGTCATGCGGCACCTCCCCGCGCGGCGGTGCCGTCCATGGGGTTCTTCATGGCGAGCAGTTCGGCGAGCGTGCTCCGCATCCGGCGGGCGGCGGCCTCGGGCTTCGCCGAGCCCGTGGTGGAGGAGACGACGACCGGGCCGACGCGCTGGGCGAGGATGCCGGTGGACCCGGCGAACCACACCTTGGGCTCGGTGGCCTGGTGGTCCATCGCCGAGACGTACTCGTTCTGCGGACGCAGCGCGCGGTAGGCGGCCGTGGACAGGGTCGGGGTGTACGCGGGGATGTGGCCGCCGGCCGCCCACTGCCGGGCGTGCTGGACGACGTAGGCGGCGAGGCGGTGCGCGCCCTCGTTGGCGGCGCCCCCGCGGTCCGACTGGTGGGGCAGGACGAAGGCGTGGGACTCGGCGTGGGTGGCCCGCCTGCCGAAGACGGGTGGCAACGGGGTCGCCCCGTAGTCGAGTTCGGCGGCGTCGAAGACCGGCACGGACCAGTTGCCCTCCCAGGCGAAGGGGGCACCGTTGACGAACTGCTCGCCGCCCGCGGTGCCGCCGAATCCGGGGTTGGCGTAGCCGTCGGCGACGTGCTTGCGCAGGAACTCCAGGACCCGGGTGGCCTTGTCGGTGTCGAAGGTGACCTCGGTACGGGCGTCGTCGAACCAGGTGCCGCCGAGCTGGGTGTAGAAGGCGACGAAGAACCACCACTGGAAGTTCTGGTCGCTGTGCCACAGGCCGATGGTCTGAAGGCCCTTCGCCGTGGCCTTCCTGGCCTCCTTCAGCACGTCGAACCACGCCTCGGTGGAGGTGACGGGCACCATCCGGCCGTCCGCGCCGAGCAGGCCCGCCTTCTTGAGGACGTCCCTGCGGTAGAAGCAGAGCTGGACGTGGATGTCGAGCGGCAGGGCGTAGAGCCTGCCGTCGACGACGGCGCGCTTCCACAGCTCGGGGTTGAAGTCCTCTTCCCGCACCCCGTACTTGGCGAGCAGCGCCGGGTCCCAGGGGTCCAGGAGGCGGCCGGGCGAGAAGCCGGTGACGCGGCCCAGGTGCATGACGCCGAGGTCCGGCGCACGGTTGCCGGCCGCCGCCATCGCGAGCTTGGTGTAGAAGGGGCTGCCCCACTGGAGGGTCGAGTCCTTCACGTCGATGCCGGGGTTGTCCCTGCGGAACGCGTCCAGCATGGCGATCATGTTGTAGCCGTCGCCGCCGCTGAAGAGGTTCCAGTAGCGCACGCGGGTGTCCGCTCCGGAGGCGAGTGCGTCGGCCCCGGTGCCGAGCGCCGCGAAGCCGAAGCTGCCCGCGACCGTGAGGCCGCCCGCCGCGGCCAGGAAGTGCCTGCGATCCAGGCCAGGTCGTCCCATGCCCTGCCCTATCTGTTCGACATCTGTCCGACATGGATTGTTCGATATTTCGAATAGCGCTCGTAACTTCGAACGGGACCGTAGGTGTGAAGCGCTTGCGCGTCAATGGTTCGAGCAGGAACTCGGGCCGGTACTCCGGAATCCGGCCCTCCGGACAACGGCACTCGCCTGACGCGGACACGTCCGGCCGCGTAGGCTCGTACGGCCTTGGATGCGGCTGCGAGCGAGAGCGGAGGGACGCGATGGAGTCCGCGGGCGCGGCCACGGGTCCGGCCTCGTTCCTCAGCGCCTTCTACACGTCCTACTGGTGGATCCCCGCCGCGGTCCTGGCCACCGCCCTGGCGATCAAACTGCCGACGATCATCCGGCTCTGGAAGGATCCGCTGCTGCGCGCGGTCGGCGGTCTGCTGCTGCTGGCCTGCGCGGTGTTCGTGTTCGTCGCCCCCTCGACCATCGTCTGGGTCAACCGCGTCACCGGCGTGCCGAACATCTCGGCGCCCTGGGTGTACTCGCTGCTCACCGCGTTCTGCGGCGCCTGCCTGGTGCTGATCATCGCCTGGCGCGACGGAGTCTCCGAAAGCTCGGCCCCGACCCGCCGGGCCACCCGCTGGGTCGTCTCCGTCTACGGCGGGGTGATCGTCGCGCTCTGGGTGCTGTTCGCCCTCGCCGACGTGCCCGTGGAGCGCACCCGGGACCTGGACACCTACTACGCCAACACGCCGTTCATGCGCGAGGAGATCCTCCTCTACCTCCTCGCGCACACCACCGCCGTCCTCATCACCTCACGGCTGATCTGGAACTGGATCCGCACCGGCGGATTCGACGCGTGGCTGCGCCGGGGGCTGCGGTTCCTGGGCGTCGGCTACGCGCTCAACCTGGCCTTCGACGCCGCCAAGCTCACCGCCGTCGTGGCCCGCTGGACCGGCAACGACCTGGACTGGCTCAGCCTGGACGTGGCCCCGGCCCTGGCCTGTCTGTCCGCGGTGTCGATCGCGGTCGGCTTCATCCTGCCGCACGCCGGCCAGTACCTGCGCGAGCGGCGGCGGATCCGGCTGGCCCACCGCGAACTGCGGCCGCTGTACCGGCTGATGCGCTCCGTGCACGGCTCCGGGGTGCCGTTCGTCCTGCGGGCCAGCCCCGAACTGCGCCTGACCCGCCGCGAGACCTTCATCCGCGACGTCCTGCTCCCGCTGGCCCGCCGCACCGACGAACGGCTGGGCGCGCGCTCGTACCGCGCCGCCCTCGGACTCGGGTTCGCCCCGGAGCGGGCGAAGGCGCTCGCCGCGGCCGTGGTGGTCCTCGACGCGGTCGACGCCCGTCCCGGCACGGACGACGGCGGCAGCGGCAGCAGCGAGGACGGCGGTGGCGAACCCGACACCACGGACCTCCTGAGCGGGATCGGGGCCGTCTCCCGCGCCCTCGGCCACCCCGAGGTGCTCCGAGAGGTCCGGGCGCGCGCGATGGCACCGGGGGACACCATGGCGGTCACCGAGTGACCGAGACGGACCTGGAACTGGCCCGGACGGCCCACGTCTTGGCATATTGCACTGGTGACCGAGCAGCAGCCGGGGAAACGGGGAGACAGCGGTGCGTACCAGGAAGGAGATGCGTCGCCTCGCTGACGCCCTCATCGACCCCATCCGGGTTCCCGTGCCGGCGGATCCCGAGGTGCTGTTCGAGGCGCTCGTCGCGTCCGTGAGCGCGTGGCGGGGCCGCGAGGTGGTCGTGCACCGGGCGGCTTTCCCGCCGCACACCGCGAGCGGGCTCTGGCTGGAGCGGGAGCACCACGACGACATCGTGGTGGACGAACGCGCCGCGGTGTGGCACCAGATCGTCATCCTCTGCCACGAGGTGTGGCACATGAGCCGGCGGCGGACGGAGGCGGACGGTGCCCCGGACGGCCTGCCCCGGCCGGTCGCCGCGCGCACCGACTTCTCCCTGGCCGAGGAGCAGGAGGCGGACCGCTTCGGCATGCTGATGGGCGGCCGGCTGCGCACCTGGCTGGAGGCCTCCACCGACTCCGTCTTCGCGGCGGAGGGCGACGGACCGGAGGACCCGCCCGACCTCGCCGGACGCATCGGCGCCGCGCTCAACTACCGCGGGACGACCAGATGAACGGGCTGATCAACTACGTCAGCTGCGGAGTGCTGTGGCTCTGCCTGGTGGTCAAGGCGCCCGACCTGCTGCGGCACCGGCGCGATCCGTATCTGGGCGCCATCTGCGCGGTCCTGGGGCTCGCCGGGCTCTGCTTCCTGCTCGGCGCGCCGCCGACGGTCGGCGCCGTCAACCGGCTCAGCGGGGTGCCCAACCTCGCGGCACCGCTCACCTACGCGGCCATCACCGGGTACTGCGCCGCCTCCCAGGTCCTCATCGTGCGCTGGCGGGGCGGGCCCCGGGTGGACAGGACGGTGCGCCGGTGGACGCTCGCCTACGCCGCCGTGGTCCTCGGCATCGGGGGGCTGTTCGCGCTGGGCGACGCGCCCGTGGAGCGCCGTACCGACCTGGACACCTACTACGCGACGACCCCGTTCATCGCCCAGATGATCGTGCTGTACCTGGTCGCGCACCTCACCGCGGTCACCGTCACGACCTTCTCGGCGCTGCGCTGGGCGCGGCGGGTGCGGGGCGGGCTGCGCGCGGGCCTGACGCTCCTGGGCGCCGGTGCGCTGTGCGGCGCCGGGTACAGCACGGCCAAGCTCGTCGCGGTGGGCGCGCGATGGTCCGGGCGGGACTGGTCGGCGCTGGGCACCACCGTCTCCCCGGCCGCCGCCGGGCTCGGCGCCCTGCTGACGGTCGTCGGCGTGCTCGTCCCGCTGGTGGCGCCCCGGGTGACCGAGTGGCGGCGGGCGGGGCGGACGTACGCCCGGCTCGGGCCGCTGGAGCGGGTGCTGGACGACCTGCTCACCCGGCGGGCGCTGCGGCTGCCCCGGCCCCGGTTCGCCTCGCCCGCCACCCGCCTGATGTGGCGCCAGACCAGCATCCACAACGCGCTCGGCCATCTGGACGCCTATCTCGACCGGGACCTGTACGACCGGACCCGCGCCGGGGTACTGGCGGCGACGGACGACCCGGAACGGGCCGAGGCCGCCGCCTGGGCCGCGGTGATCACCGAGGCGGTGCGGCGCGAGGCGGATCCGGCGCGGGCCGTCGCTGCGACGGCGGACGGCGGCTCTTCCCCCGGCGCGTTCCCCGGCTCCCCCGTCGGCCCTCCCCTCGGCCCGGCGCCGGGCCCGGACGCCCTCGGCCGGATCGCCGACGTGCTGGCCGTCGCCGCGCCGGCGCCGGCCCTGGCCGCCGTGCCGAGCGGTACGACCACGGCGGGAACCGCGTGAATCAAACCCCGCACGAGAGGAGTTGTCCGGCATGAGTCTCGTCGTGTACCTGGCGGCGCTGGTGTTCGGCATGACCTCCGTGCTGCTGTTCCGGCGGCCGCGCACGGCCATGCGCAACCCGCTGACGCTGTCCACCTGCGTGGCGATCGTCCTCGGCGCCCTGGTCTTCGTGTGCGCCGCGCCGGCCACCCTCGCCACCGTCAACGAACTCACCGGCGTCCCCAACTTCGGGGCCCCGCTGACCTACGGGATGCTCTCCGCGTACAGCTGCGCCGTGCTGGTGCTGCTGATCAACTGGCGGGGCGGGCCCCGGGCGCGGGTGCGGCGCATGGTGCTGAGCACCATGGCCGCCTACGGGCTGCTGGTGGTCGTCATCGTGGTGCTGTTCCTGCTCGCCGACGCGGACACCGAGCGGCTGACCGACCTCGACACGTACTACGCGGGTACGCCCTTCATGCGGGAGATGATCCTGCTGTACCTGCTGGGGCACAGCGCGGCGATGCTGGTGATGTGCGCGGTCTGCGTCAAGTGGGGCCGCGAGGTGGGCGGCCTGCTGCGGGCCGGGCTGCGGCTGATCCTGCTGGGCGCGGCGCTGGACGTGGTGGGGTTCCAGCTGACCAAGTACACGGCGGTGGTGGCCCGCTGGACGGGGCACGACCTCGACTTCCTCTCCACCTCGGTGGCCCCGCCGATGGCCTCGCTGGCCGCGCTGCTGTGCTCGGCCGGGTTCGTGCTGCCCAGGCTGCTGCCGCCCGTGGTCGCCCACTGGCGGGGGCTGGACGACTACCGGCGGCTGGATCCGCTGTGGTCGCTGGTGCGTTCGGTGTCCACCGCCCCCAAGCCTCCGGCGAACTGGTGGCAGCTCCCGCAGGCCCGGCTCCAGTGGCGCGAGGTGTCCATCCACGACGCCCTGCTCACGCTGGCGCCGTACTTCGACCACCGGGTCCGCGAGCGGGTGCGGGACACCGCCCTGCGCGCGGGCCGCTCCCCCCACCAGGCCCGGCTGGCGGCGGAGGCCGCCATGCTCACCGACGCGGCGCGCCGGGCCGCCGCGCGCGAGGAACCGCCGCAGGGCGCCGCCACCTACCGGCTGCACGCCACCGAAGTGCCCGGCCCGAGCGGGCTGGTGGAGCTGGCGCAGGCGCTGCCGCACCCGCCCGGGCGGGCCACCGCGGCCGACGGCGCGGCACCGTCCGCCATGACCGGAACCCTGACCGAACCCGAGGAGCCCCATGTCGCGTAGAGCTGTCGTCGTCGGTGCCGGTCTGGCCGGCATGCTGGCCGCGGCCGTGCTGGCCGCCGCCGGTGTGGACGAGGTGATCGTGCTGGACCGCGACGAGCTGCCCGAGGGGCCGCACCAGCGCCGGGGGCTGCCGCAGGGGCGGCACGCGCACCTGCTGATGACCGGCGGGCTCGCGGCCATGGAGGAGATCGTGCCGGGGGTGAGCCTGGGCAAGCGGCTGCTGGCCGCCGGGGCCCACGAGATATCCCTCAGCTCGGGCATGCTGGCCCTCACCCCGGAGGGCTGGCTGCGCCGGTGGCGGCGCGAGGGGCCCGTCATGCTCACCTGCACCCGGGCGCTGGTGGACTGGACGGTGCGGGCCGCGGTACTGGAACAGGCGCGGGTCGAGATCCGCAGGGCCGCGGTGGTCGGGCTGACCGGGTCCGCGGAGCGGGTGCGCGGGGTGCGGATCGCGGCGCCCGGCGGGGACACGGACCTCGACGCCGACCTGGTCGTCGACGCGAGCGGACGCGGCACCCGGGTGCTCGGCTGGCTGGAGGGCCTCGGGCTGTCCGGCGTCCGGACGCGGACCGTGGACTCGGGGCTGGTCAACGCCTCGCGGGAGTACCGGGTACCGGCCGGGGCGGAGCGGTTTCCGCTGACCATCGTGCAGGCCAACCCGTACGTGGGCCGGCCGGCCCGGAGCGCGATGGTCATGCCGGTGGAGGGCGACCGCTGGCTGGTGAGTTGCGGCGGCTCGCGCGGCGGTGAGCCGCCGGCCGACCCGGAGGGGTTCCTGCGGTACACGCTCGATCTGCCGGACCCCCTCGTGGGGCGGCTGATCTCGGGCGCGGAACCGCTCACGGACGTCCATCTGAGCCGTTCCACCAGCAATGTGCGCCGCTACCTGGAGAAGGCGCCGGTCTGGCCGGAGCGCTTCGTGGTCCTCGGTGACGCGCTCGGCACCTTCAACCCGGCCTACGGGCAGGGCATGTCGGTGGCCGCGTTCGGCGCGCGCGTCCTCGGCCGCGAACTGGACCGGACCGGCGGCGTCGACGCGCCCGGTCTCGCCCGGCGGGTGCTGCGGGGCGCGGCCCGTTCGGTGGACGCGGCGTGGTCGATGGCCGTCGGCCAGGATGTCCTCTATCCCGGGGTGCGCGGCGGGCGGCCCGGCGCCACCGACCGGGTGGTGACGGCGTACACCCGGCGCATGACGAGGGCCGCCACCGGCTCCTTCGCGGCGGCCTCGGCGATCTGGGACGTCACGAGCATGCGCACCCCTCCGACCCGCATGTTCCGCCCCGACGCCGCTCTGGCCGCCCTGACGGGCTCGCCGCTGCCCCCGCTGTCCGGCCCGCCCCTGACCCCGGAGGAACGCCGGGTACTGGGCGCGCTGGACCGCACGGGGGCCTGACGGCCCTTCAGCCGATCCCGGCGGGAGCCCGGTTCAGCCCGCGAACGCCGGCTGCGGCAGACCCCGGCCCGCGTCCGGGACCACCAGGAGGGAACCCGCGAGCGGAGGCGGCGCCGGCAGGCCCACGCGGGCCGTGGTGAGGTACAGGTCGGTCAGGCCGGGGCCGCCGAAGGCGCAGGCGGTGACGCGCGGGACGGGCAGCGGGAGCACGCGGTCGAGGGCGCCGGACGGAGTGTAGCGGCGTACCGCGCCGCCGTCCCACAGGGCGACCCAGACGCCGCCGTCGGCGTCGACGCACAGACCGTCGGGGAAACCCGCGCCGTCCTCGATCACGGCCAGCGGACGGCGGCCCGTGATCCGGCCGTCGGCGGGGTCGGTGTCGAAGACGTCGATGCGCCGGGTCGGGGTGTCGACGTAGTACATCAGCCGCCCGTCGGGGCTCCAGCCGGTGCCGTTGCTCACCGTCACGTCGTCCAGCACGACCTCGGCCGTGCCGGCCCCGGAGAACCGGGTCAGCGTGCCGCCGCCGGCCGCCTCGTCGTAGCGCATGGTGCCCGCCCAGAGGCTGCCGTCGGGGGCGACGGCGGCGTCGTTGGCGCGGCGGCCGGGAACGGCCTCGCGGTGCAGCCAGCGGAAGGCGCCGTCGGGATCGAGCAGCCCGATCCCGTCGCGCAGGTTGAGGACGAGCCCGCCGCCCGCGCGCGGTTTCACGGCGCCCACGTGCTGGTCGGTGCGGCGCACGGTGCGCCGCCCGGTGGCCGGGTCGTAGGTGTGGACACGGGAGTTCAGGATGTCGATCCACAGGAGCCGGCCGGTCGCCGGGTCCCAGGTGGGCCCCTCGCCGAGGGCCGCCTCCGCCCGGACGGCCACCTCGTACGCCGTACCGCCGGCCGTCACGCCGCCCCCCGGTGTCCGAGCCGCTCGGACAGCTCGGCGGCGCCCTTGACGGCCAGCTCCTCCAGCTCGCCGAGGCGCTCCTCGCTCCAGCGGATCATGGGCACGGAGATCGACAGCGCGGCGACGACCCGGCCCGTGCGGTCGCGCACCGGGGCGGCCACGCAGGAGACGTCCGGGTTGGACTCGCGGCTCTCCACCGCCGTGCCGCGCTCGCGGACGGCGGCGAGGGCCTCGCGCAGGGCGGCCGGGTCGGTGATGCTGTTCGGGGTCATCGCGGTCAGCCCGGTGCCGTCGGGGAAGCGCGCGGCGACCTCCGGCTCGGGCAGCGAGGCCAGCAGCATCTTGCCGACGGACGTGCAGTGGGCGGGCAGCCGTCGTCCGGCCGCGGACACCATGCGCACCGCGTGCGTGGAGTCGACCTTGGCGATGTAGATGACGTCGGTGTCCTCCAGGATCGCCACGTGCACGGTCTCGTCGCAGGTCTCGGCGACGCTCCGGGCGACCTGCTGGCCCTCGGCGGCGAGGTCGAGGTGCTCGGCGTAGCGGGCGCCGAGCTGGTACGGGCGCACGCCCAGCCGGTACCGTCCGGGCTGCCCGGCGACCGGGACGATGTACTTGCGGGCGGCGAGCGTGGTGACCAGCTCGTGCACGGTGGTCCGGGGCAGCTGGAGCCGGCGCACGATGTCGGGGGCGGAGAGCGTGCCGTCCCCGTCGAGGAAGAGCTCCAGTATGTCGAGAGCCCGGGTCACGGCGGGTACGAGACGTCCCATGTCCGGCCCCCTCCCTAAGTGTGTTCGAGATTTCAACAAGCGGTCGTAATCGCGAACACAGGCTACTCATATCGTGTTTGCCGGGGCAATGGCCCTGCGTCGCCGCGCATGATCCGCGACGGGCGCCGCGCATGGTCCACGATGGTCCCCATGCCCACCGGAAAGCAGCCCGCCGGCCCCTTCACCCCGCGCGACTTCCAGCTGGTGCTGCTGCGCCGCATGGCCGACCACAACCCCGGCCCGGTGGAGGACGCCCGGCGCGAGCTGGGTGCCTCGCTCGCCGAGATGCGGGAGGCCAACAAGCGCTGGCAGGCGATGCTCCGCTCGCCGCGCTCCCGCTCGGCCGCCGCCCGCTACCGCTCGGTCCTGGGCGAACCCGAGTCGACGGCTCCCCGCCGGATCGGCGACCTGGAGTGCGAGGCCAGGCAGTGGGCGCTGCCCCTCTGGCCCGGCCTGCGCTTCGAGGTACTCGTCGCGGACCGGGGCGTGGTCTGGAACGAGTGGCTGGTGCGCGCCCCCGGCGCCGAGGCACCAAAGCTGCGCACCCTGGACGACCTGACCCCGTGGTCCTGCACGGTCGACGAGGCGGCCCGCGCCTTCGCCCCCGCCCGCCCGCTCCAGGGCTCGGCGCCCACCCGCTGGGGCCTCGCCTTCACCGCCCCGGACCGGGACGGCGTACGCCACGAGGTGGTCGCGGAGTTCACGTGGGGGCTGCTCCAGCGCACGGCGGTGGGCGGCCGGACAGCGCTCGGCTAGCGCCTTCCACGGGCCGCGGTCAGCGCCCGTCCTCCGGGTCCCAGTCCAGCAGGCGGACCTTGGCGACGGTGCGGACGTGGCGGCGCATCGCGGTGGCCGCGTGCCGGGGCTCCCCGGCGGCGATCGCGTCGAGGATGGCCTGATGCTGGGCCAGCGAGCGGCCGGGCCGGCCGGGCTGGCGCAGCGATTCGGTGCGGCTCTCGGCGATCTGGTGGGCGATGGAGCGCATGAACTCCGCGAGCAGACTGCTGTGCGCCGCCGCCGTCACCGCCGCGTGGAACAGGCGGTCCCCCTCGACCCCGTCCTCGCCCCGCTCGATCTCCTCGGCCATCACGGTCAGCGCGGCCCGCATCGCGGCCACGTCGTCCTCCGTGCGGCGCTCCGCGGCCAGTTCGGCGAGTTTCGTCTCCAGCGCCTCGCGCGCCTCCAGGACGTCCGGCAGGCGCCGTCGGCGCTCGACCATCTTCTCGACGGGTTCCACGTCGAGGCTGTCCCTGACCAGGTACGTCCCCCCGCCGTGCCGCGCCTCCACCAGGCCCTGGACCTCCAGGACCACGATGGCCTGCTTCACGGAGGCCCGGCTGACGCCGAGCCGCTGGGCGAGGTCCCGTTCGGGCGGAAGCCGGTCGCCGGCCCGCAGGCCGCCGTCGGTGACGTACTGGCGCAGCCGCTCCAGCACCTGCTCGTAGAGGCGCTGCTTGGTCATCGGGCGCAGGGCGTCGGTCACGGAGATCCCCCTCTCGTCGGGAGCCTAGCACCGGGCCCCCGGTGGCCGAGTGGCTGAGCCAATTCCTGCGCGACCCCTTGACGGCGCTCCGGTCGGGGCCCACGCTGACCTGCCAACCGCACCTTCCAAGTGGCTCAGCCACTCAGCCAGTCAGGTTTTCCATCAGGACAGCACCCGGGAGCCCCCGCATGTCCCCCGAACTCGTCTCGATCCTCGTCCTGGTCGTGGTGTTCGTCATCGCCACCACCCGCTCCGTCAACATGGGCGCCCTCGCCTTCGCCGCCGCCTTCGGGGTGGGCACGCTCGTCGCCGACCTCGACGCGGACGGCATCTTCGCCGGATTCCCCGGCGACCTCTTCGTCGTCCTCGTCGGCGTCACCTACCTGTTCGCGATCGCCCGCGCCAACGGCACCACGGACTGGCTGGTGCACGCGGCCGTCCGGCTGGTCGGTGGGCGGGTCGCGCTGATCCCCTGGGTGATGTTCGCGCTCACCGGGGCGCTGACGGCGATCGGCGCGGTCAGCCCGGCCGCGGTGGCCATCGTCGCGCCGATCGCGCTGAGCTTCGCCACCCGGTACGCGATCAGCCCGCTGCTCATGGGCACGATGGTGGTGCACGGCGCGCAGGCCGGCGGGTTCTCGCCGATCAGCATCTACGGCTCGATCGTCAACGGCATCGTCGAGCGCGAGGGCCTGCCGGGCAGCGAGGTCGGCCTCTTCCTGGCCTCCCTGATCGCCAACCTCCTCATCGCGTCCGTGCTGTTCGCGGTGCTCGGCGGTCGGAAGCTGTGGGCGCGGGGGGCGGTGCCGGTGGACGGCGCGGCCGGCCCGGCCGGGGCGAGCGGGACGGGTGCCGGCGGGGGCGCGGAGAAGGACCCCGGCAAGAGCACCGGCACCGGCACCGCGGGGACCGCCCCCACCGCCGTCGCCGTGCGCCCCGACCAGGACAGCGACGGCACCGGCGGCGCCACCCGCCTCACCCCCGCCCGGATCGCCACCCTGGTCGCCCTGGTGGCCCTGGTCGTGGCCGTCCTCGGGTTCGATCTGGACGCCGGTCTGACCGCGGTCAGCCTCGCCGTCGTGCTGAGCACCGCCTGGCCGGACGACAGCCGCCGGGCGGTCGGTGAGATCGCCTGGTCCACCGTCCTGCTGATCTGCGGTGTCCTCACCTACGTCGGCGTGCTGGAGGAGATGGGCACCATCACCTGGGCCGGTGAGGGAGTCGGCGGCATCGGCGTCCCGCTGCTGGCCGCGGTGCTGCTCTGCTACATCGGCGCGATCGTGTCGGCCTTCGCCTCCTCCGTGGGCATCATGGGCGCGCTGATCCCGCTGGCGGTGCCGTTCCTCGCACAGGGCGAGATCGGCGCGGTCGGCATGGTGGCGGCGCTCGCGGTGTCGGCGACGGTCGTGGACGTCAGCCCCTTCTCGACCAACGGCGCGCTGGTGCTGGCCGCGGCGCCGGACGTCGACCGGGACCGCTTCTTCCGGCAGTTGATGGTGTACGGCGGGATCGTGGTGGCGGCCGTGCCCGTACTGGCGTGGCTCGTACTGGTCGTGCCCGGCTTCGGGTAGGCCCCTCGGAAGACCGGCAATCGTGAGCAACAGCTAAGGAGTACGACGCGTGTCCTCTCTCTTCCCGGCCCTCTCCCCGACCCCGGCCGACGGGCCCGCCCTGCGGTTCGGCGAGCGCTCACTGACGTACGCGGAACTCGCCGCCGCCGCGGGCGCCACGGCCGGGCGGATCGGGGCCGCCGGCCGGGTCGCCGTCTGGGCGACCCCGGCGATGGAGACCGCGGTCGCCGTGGTGGCGGCCCTGCTGGCCGGGGTCCCCGCGGTACCGCTCAACCCGAAGTCCGGCGACAAGGAACTGGCGCACATCCTCGCCGACAGCGAACCGTCGCTGGTCCTGGCCGCCCCGGAAGCCGGACTCCCCGCGGCCCTGGGCGCCCTGGCGCGCGTCGACGTCGACGTGCACGCCACCGGGCCGGTGCCCGAGGACCGCTCCGACGACGGGGACCCCGCGCTGGTCGTCTACACCTCCGGCACCACGGGCCCGCCCAAGGGCGCCGTCATCCCCCGGCGCGCGCTCTCGACGACCCTGGACGCGCTCGCCGACGCGTGGCAGTGGACCCGCGACGACGTGCTGGTGCACGGGCTGCCCCTGTTCCACGTGCACGGCCTCGTGCTGGGCATCCTCGGGCCGCTGCGGCGCGGCGGCAGCGTACGGCACCTGGGCAGGTTCTCCGCCGAGGGCGCGGCGCGGGAGCTGAACGACGGCGCGACCATGCTGTTCGCGGTGCCGACGATGTACCACCGGATCGCCGAGTCGCTGCCCGGCGACCCGGAGCTGGCGAAGGCCCTGTCCGGGGCCCGGCTGCTGGTCTCGGGGTCGGCCGCGCTGCCCGTGCACGACCACGAGCGGATCGCCGCCGCGACCGGCCGGCGGGTGATCGAGCGGTACGGCATGACGGAGACGCTGATGAACACGAGCGTGCGGGCGGACGGCGAGCCGCGCGCGGGCACCGTGGGCGTGCCGCTGCCCGGGGTGGAGCTGCGGCTGGTGGAGGAGGACGGTACGCCGATCGCGGAGCGGGACGGGGAGAGCGTCGGCGAGATCCAGGTGCGCGGCCCGAACCTGTTCACCGAGTACCTCAACCGCCCCGACGCCACCGCCGCCGCCTTCACCGGCGACGGTTTCTTCCGCACCGGCGACATGGCGGTACGCGACCCCGACGGCTACGTGCGCATCGTCGGCCGCAAGGCCACCGACCTGATCAAGAGCGGCGGGTACAAGATCGGGGCCGGCGAGATCGAGAACGCGCTCCTCGAACACGCGGGGGTGCGGGAGGCGGCCGTCACCGGCGAGCCCGACCCGGACCTCGGGGAGCGGATCGTGGCGTGGATCGTGCCCGCCGACCCCGCGGCCCCGCCCGCCCTGGAGACACTGGCCGGACACGTGGCCGCCCGGCTCGCCCCGCACAAGCGCCCCCGCGCGGTCCGCTACCTCGACGCGCTGCCCCGCAACGACATGGGGAAGATCATGAAGCGGGCGCTGGACCGTGACTGACCGCCGGTCCGCGCGGGAGTTCCTCGCCCTCGTCACCGACGACTTCACCGAACTCCCCCACCCCGAGGGCCGGTCGGCGCCCGACGGTCCGCTGGGCTGGCCCGGCTACGACGCCGCCCGCGCCCGCGCCGCCGAGCGCACCGGCGAGGAGGAGTCGGTGGTCTGCGGCACCGGACACGTGGCGGGCGTGCGGGCCGTGCTCGTCGCGTTCGAGTTCGGGTTCCTCGGCGGTTCGCTGGGCCGGCGCACCGGCGACCGGCTGGAGGCCGCGTACACGTACGCCCGCGCGCACCGGCTGCCGGTCGTGCCGCTGGTCGCCACCGGCGGCAGCCGGATGCAGGAGGGGATGCTCGCGCTGACCCAGCTCCAGCGGGTGGCGCGGGAGTCGGCGCTCACCCGGGAGGCGGGGCTGGCGCAGATCGCGGTGGTGCGGGACCCGGCCACCGGCGGCGGCTGGGCGACCCTGGGCGCGGGCGCCGACGTGGTCCTCGCACTGCCCGGCGCCCAGGTCGGCTTCGCCGGTTCCCGGGTCCGGCCGCCGGACGCCGATCCCGCGGCGTACACGGCCGAGGCCCAGGTGGCGGCGGGCAGCGCGGACGCGGTGGTACCGGCCGGCGAGCTGCGCGGCACGCTGGGCCGGTGGCTGCGGCTGCTGACGGCGCCGTCGGGCGATCCGGCGCCGGTGCCGGGACCGCTGGGGGCGCGGGACCTCCCGGCCACCGGCTGGGACGCGGTCCGCCGGGCCCGGACACCCGGCCGTCCGCGCGCCGGGGCCTACCTGGACGCCTACTTCACCCACCGCGTCGCCCTCTCCGGGGACCGCTGCGGCGGCACCGACCCGGACGGCATGCTGTGCGGCTTCGGGGAGCACGCGGGGCGGACGGTCGCGTACGCGGCCCAGACGGGGACGGCGACCGGTCCCGCCGGGTACCGCACCGCCACCCGGCTGATCCGTCTCGCGGAGCGGCTCGGCATCCCCGTGCTGACCCTGGTGGACACCCCGGGCGCGGCCAACGACGCGGCGGCGGAACGGCAGGGCGTGGGCGCGGCGATCGCCGAGCTGTTCGGCGTGATGGCCTCGGTGCGCACGCCGGTGACCACGCTGGTGATCGGCGAGGGCGGCTCGGGCGGGGCGCTGGCGCTCGCGGCGCCCGGCCGCACCTGGGCCACCCCTGACAGCTACTTCTCCGTCATCGCGCCGGAACTCGCGGCGGCGATCCTGAAGCGAGAGCCCGCGGAGGTGGAGGCGACGGCGGACCAACTGCGGCTGCGTCCACAGGACTTGGCCGAGCTGGGCGTGATCCGAACAGGCGATCAGTTGTTCCCTGGAACAGGTGATCGTCGCTCTGGAGAGCGTATGTGAATGGAGGGACCAACGATACTTACGGTGTGCAAGCAACGGGCTGCAGACCGTAGTTGACGCACATGTCCCAAGTAGGTCCCACACATGCACAGCGCAAGGAGCTGCACGATCATGAACCTTCTCACCGACATCCTCGCCGGCATCGTCCACTTCGTCGGCTGGCTGGTCTGACGGTCCGAGAAACCGACGGCGCCGCCTCCCCGTCCCAGGGAGGCGGCGCCGTCCGCGTGTCACCGCACGGCCACGGCCCGCACGATCTCCTGCGTGACCGAGCCGCCCCGGTCGTCGCGCGCCGAGGCCCGCAGCGAAAGGTGCCCGGCGTCGCGGGGCACGTTCAGCGTCCCCTGCCAGGACGCCCGGCCGTGGTCGCCGCGCAGCCCGACCCGCTGCCAGGACTTGCCCTCGTCGTACGACACCTCCAGCTCCGCGCCACCGATCCGCCCGGTGCCCTCGGCGCCCGCCACGTACTCCGCGCCGAGCCCCACCTTGAGCTTCCTGCCGCCGCGCACCTCGCCGGCCAGGTCGGTGTCGACGTCGAAGGAGAGGTTGATCAGCGGCAGGAAGGTCCACCGGTCGTCCGGGGTCGCGGCCGAGCGGAAGGTCCACTCCGCGTGGCCCTCGGTGGCCACCGGCCAGCGCGCCGCGTCGAGCGCGGTGTCGGTGACGAGCTTGTACGTGTGCTCCTCGGCCGGCGCGTCGTACACGTAGCCGGCCGAACTCGTGCCCTCGTCGACCAGTTCGCCGTCCAGGTACACCGACGTGGTCTGCGTCATCCCGCTCCCCTCGCTCCACACGTCGCCGAAGCCGGTGTGGTCGGGACCGGAGTCGCCCCACCCGGGGGCGTTGAACTGGAGCATGTCGCCCGAGCGCTGCTGCCCCCAGCCGAGCCCGGTGCCGAGGTACGGATGCCAGACGGGCTTGAACCAGTTCAGCTCCGTGCGGTCACCGCCCCGGTACCGGACGAGTCCGCTCCGCTCCTCCAGCGCGTCCCCGGCGCTCGTCACGGACTCGTGCCACAGCTGGCCGGGACCGGTGGACACGTACTCGGTGCGCTCGGCCGGGTAGGCGATCCGCTCCTTGAAGCCGAGGCCGATCGGGAACGTGTCGGTGATCGAGTACCGGAACTCGCCGCCGCTCGCGGGCTCGGGGGCGTGGTACTTGGTCCGCAGCTCGGCCAGGTCGCGGCGCCCGGGCTCGTAGGTGAGGTCCCGGTCGGGCACCCGGCCGGCGTGTCCCTCGGAGAGGTCGTACACGTAGGGCGTGTTGGGCGTGGCGGTCATGTCGGCCCGTCCCGCCTTCCGCAGCCGCTCGGCGTCGGCGGTGTTCACCGTGGCGATCCGGAGCGGCCGGTCGGCGTTGTCGTCCGTGCCCCACCACTCCATCAGCCGTCCGGGCGCGTCGTCCGTGACGAACAGCGCCTTCACGCCCGCGTCCTGGGCGGCCTGCGCGAGGGCGGCCGGTTCGGTGCCCTCGGTGAGCGTGGCGAGGGCCGCCCTGCCCCGGACGCGGGCCGGGAAGGGCCCGTCGCCGACGTCGACGAGCGACAGGCTGCTGCGCCCCTCGCCCAGTGTGCCGCCGGACTGGACGGTGGCCTCACCGACGCCCTTGACCTCCAGCAGCGGCTTGCCGAGCCGCCACACGGTGCGGTACTCGAAGGCGCCGTCGGTGACCTTGGCGGTGGGCGCGGCGAAGACGCTGTCGTACGTCAGCGGCGCCTGCACCGCGCCGAACAGGTCGGCGCCGTTCGCGCTGCGGTCGTACTCCATGAGGAGCTGCCGCGTCTCGGTGCGCTTGTCCACGTCGGCGTCGATCTCGCGCAGCTTCCGGCCGTCGAGGGTGATCTCCCGGTCCCGGTCGAGGACGACCTCCGGCGCGGCGAGGAACCCGAGGCCCAGCGAGTCGGCACCCTTGCTACCGCGCACGTCCAGGAAGGACGTCAGGCTGTACGTCCCCGGCGCGAGACGCAGCTCCAGGGTGCCGGAGTCGCCGACGTGCGCGGGGACGGGGTCGACGCCCTCGGCGAGGCGCTGGACGACCAGGTCGGCCGGGGAGGCGGCACCGGAGCGGTCCTTGACGCGCACCGTCAGCGTGTACCGCTCGTCCTCCTTGACCAGGCCGAACGCCGTGTGCGCGACGGGCCTTCCGTCCGCGCCGGACGCCACGATCCGGCCGCTCGTCGTCCCGGCCGGGGCCTTGGACGCGTCGCCGGTGACGGTGGTGGAGGCGGTGCCGTGCGCGGGCACCGTGAGGGCGGTGTCGGCGAGGGTGACGACGCCCTCGGGGGCGCCCTGCGCGGAGAGCTGCAACTCGACAGCGTTGTCGGAGGAGTTGGTGTAGGTGACGGTCCGCGTGACCGGCTCGTCGTCGTCGTGCGGCCAGGCGTGGAAGCCGAGGTCGGCGCTGCCCGTGGCGGTGACGTCGGCCGCGATGGCGTCCGGCACGCTCACCCGGCCCGCGCCCAACTGGTACGCGGAGGCGTCGAGCCCCTTCGACGTGGACATCAGCGCGTCCTTGAGCTGTGCGCCGGTCCAGTCGGGGTGCTGCTCGGCGAGCAGGGCGGCCACGCCCGAGACGTGCGGCGTCGCCATCGACGTACCGTCCATGGAGGTGTAGTCGCCACTGCCCTCGGCGAGCCGGGACCGTGCCGCGAGGATGCCGACGCCCGGTGCGGACAGGTCGGGCTTGAGCGCCTGGTCGCCGTGGCGGGGTCCGGCGCTGGTGAACCAGGCCGCCTCGTCCGCAAAGTCCACGGCCCCGACGGTCAGCGCGGCGTCGGCCGCGCCGGGCGAGCCGATGGAGGACGGTGCGCCGGTGTTGCCGGCCGCGATGACGAACAGGGCGCCGGTCTCGCGGGACAGGCTGTCGACGGCCTCGGCCATCGGGTCGGTGCCGTCGCTGGGCTCGGTCGAGCCGAGGCTCATGGAGACGATGTCGGCGTCCACGTCCCGGGCGGCCCACTCCATGCCGGCGATGATCTCCGACTCGCTGCCCGAACCGGAGTCGTTCAGCACCTTGCCGATCGCGAGCGCGGCGCCGGGCGCGACGCCCTTCTCCTTGCCGTCGGAGGCCGCGCCGCTGCCGCCGACGGTGGAGGCGACGTGCGTGCCGTGCCCGTTGCGGTCGGCGACCTCCTCCCCCGCGATGAAGCTCCGGCTCTCCGTGACCCGTCCGGCCAGGTCGGGGTGGCCCGCGTCCACACCGCTGTCCAGCACGGCGACGGTGACGCCCTTGCCGGTCAGCCCGGCCTGCCAGGCCTGAGGGGTGCCGATCTGCGCGTTGGACTCGGCCATGGCCGCGGTGACCCTGCCGTCGAGCCACACCCCGTCGACACCGGCGCCACGGGTGAATTCCCGCCAGAAATCACGCCCCTTGCCGGCCTCCACCGCGGCCCCGCGCACGCTGGGCAGCGTCCGGGTCCGCCGGGTGCCCTGCGGGGTGGCCGACCGGGTGCCCTTCCCGTAGGTCACGATCAGCGGCAGCGTGCCGGTCTCGGTGTCGGCCAGGCCCTGGCCCAGCAACTCATCGACGTCGAAGAGCCGTTCGTCGAGGCTGCCGTCGCGCAGGTACGGCAGGGCCTCGTCGGGTACGACGGTGGTCCGGCCGCCCGAACTGCGGGTGTGCACGGCGCCGTCGGCGCCCTCGGGCCTCTCGACCGTGACGGTCCTCCGCCCGCCGCCGAGTTCCGTGACGGTCACCCGGTCGCCAGTGACGAGGGTGACGGTGCGGGCCGCGGTGTCCCGGGCCACGGCGGCCGGGGGGTGCGCCGGCTCCGGGGGCGGATCCTGTGCCGCCGCCGTCCCGGTCGGCAGCAACGCGATCACGAGCCCCGCCGACAGGAGGGTCGCCCCGCGCCCGACTGGTCCTCTGCTCATCCACGCCTCACTTCGCGTCGTCGTATGGTGCTGTGAAGAGTGCTGTGAGCAGTCTCAGGGGGCTTCTGGTACACGGCAGTTGACGGAGGGTGGCGGATTGGCGCCCTGGCGGGTTTCCGCCAGTGGTCCGGCGGACCGGCACATTGAGCCGCGACACGGCCGAGTACCGTCCGTCACAATGGAGCCGCGCACGGTGCTGCGCACGGACACGTACGGCACACGGGGAGCGAGCGGCGGCATGGACGGGTTGGTCGAGTTCAAGACCGGGGACGGCGTGCGGGTGGTCGTCGAGGGCGTCGAGGACGAGGACGGCGCGCGACTGGTCTCGCGCGGCGACGGACCCGCCCGGGCGGCCCGCACCTTCGAGGAGTCCCTGGAGGGCGTCCGGGCGGCGGCCGCCTCCGCGCTGCGGGTCTTCAGGGACGGCACGCTCAGACCCGACGCGGTGGAGCTGGAGTTCGGGGTCAAGCTGAGCGCGGAGGCCGGCGCGGTCATCGCGAAGGGCACGGCGGAAGGCCATCTGGTGGTGAAGCTGAGCTGGGCTCCGGAGCCCGGCCCCGCGCGCCCCGAGGGCGCGGACGCCGCCGCACGGTCATGAGCGGTGCCGCGTGGCACGCCCGCGTCGAGTGCGGTCCCGAGGTCGGCGCCGGATTCCTGGTCTCCGCCCGCCGGTTGCTCACCTGTGCCCATGTCGTCAGGTGGGCCGACCGCGCACCGGTCACGGTGAGCTTCCCGGGCCGCCGGGACCTCGGCGGGCTGTCGGCCGCCGTCGCCGTGCACGGCGGCTGGAAGGGCGGCGCCGCCGACCCCGGCGACCTGGCCGTACTGGAACTGGACCACGACGTGCCGCTCACCCCGGCCGCCTTCGCCCCGCCCCGCGCCGAACGGACCACGCCCGCCCCCGAGCTGATCGCCTACGGCTTCCCCAAGGGGTACGACGAGGGCATGCTCGCCTCCTACCGCGCCCTGCCCGGACCGCTCATCTCGGGCGAGTGGGCCCAGTTGGAGGCGGTCACGGCGCACGGGCAGCCGCTGGCGGCCGGGTTCAGCGGGGCGGCGCTGACCCTGGCCGACGGCACCGTCGTCGGCATGGTCACCGCGGTCGCCGGCGCCAAGGACGTACGCGTCGGCCGGATGCTGCCCGTCGAGGTCATGGCGCGCCACTGGCCCGACCTGGGCGAACTGGTGCCCACCCCGGGGCACCGTCCGGACGCGCGCAGACGGCTGTACGCGCTGCTGCGCCGTGCCGAGGAGACCGGGCTGAACTGCGACCCGAAGCGGCTGTACATCTCCGCCACGGACGGCTTCGACCCGCCGCCGCCGGACGAGGGCTTCGCCTCCCTGCGGGACGCCGCCGCCTACGTCCAGTGGGAGGTGCCGGAGCCGGACGTGGTGACCCGCTTCGCCGACCGGCTGGAGGAGCTGCTGCACGCACCGCCGTCCCGGCCCACGACCTGGTCGCCGATCGTCGTGGAGATCGACCACAGCGGCGCCGGCGCCGACCAGGTCACCGTCGAGGTGTCCGCCTACCGGGACGGGCAGCGCCGCCCGGTGGGCTCGCAACGGCTGGCCCGGAGCGCGGTGCGCGCCTTCGTGCAGGCGCACATCGACGAGGCGTGCACCCAGCTCGATCCGGGCGCCGACGAGCTGCTCACCTTCGTGCTGCCGCGCGAGTGGCTCAACGAACCGGTGGCGCACTGGGAGTGCGGCGAGGACGACTCCACGCCCCTCGGCTGCGCCTACCCGCTGGTCGTCACCGACCGCCACCGCCACCGCAGCGGACGGCTCCGCCACCAGCTGCGCAAGAAGTGGGGCAAGCTCGGGACCAGTCAGGGCGTGCCGCTGCGGCGCGTCGACTGCGGCACCCCGGAGCGGCCGGCCGGCCTGCGCAAGCGGCTGCGGGACGAAGCGGAGCTGGCCGGCTTCGGCACCCCGCCGACGACGGCGCGGGAGCACTTCGAGGTGGGTCTCACCGTCCCCGTGCCCGTACTGCTGTGGCCGCGCCGGGGATGCTCGGGCGACGGACACGACGATCCCTGCCCGGGGACGGCGTTCCTCGACGAGCTGGCGGAGTCGGTGGCTCACGTGCCGCCGTCCCAACTCCCCCGCCTGGTCATGGAGCTGCGCGAGACGGCGGAGGCGGCCGACGACCCCGACGGTCACTGGGCTCGCGACGTCCAGCTCCTGTGGGACGACCCCCGCTGCTTCAGCGAGCCCGCGGCCCTGCTGCACTCACCCGTCGGCTGACGGGCCGGCGCCACGATGAACCGCCCCCGACCGGACGGCCGCCCGACGCGCCTGCCCCCGCCCGGCACATCGACGCCCGCCCGCCACGACGACCGCCCACCAGCCCTACCCGACGGCCAGGGCGCCGACCGCCCACCCGCCGCACCCGACGACCAGGGCGCCCCCCACGCAGACGAACGGGCCGCCGGCCCACGACCACCCGCCACCCCGATCGCCCGGAGAGAAGAACCCATGCCCCTGTGGCCCGTCTACACCGGTGCCCCGGCCCCCCACGACGGCATCGCCGAGCTGCCCCCGCCGCCGCCCTGGCGGGCCTTCGCCGGCGGGCCGGTGCTCGACGCGCCCGTAGAGGACGGCGACGACCCGGCCACCTCGCCGGACCGCGCGCACCGTGCCGTGACGTACCAGGCCACGGAGCAGACGGTGCAACTGGTCAACGCGGCGCTGTACCTGCGGCGCCCGCTGCTCGTCACCGGCCCGCCCGGCACCGGCAAGTCGTCCCTCGCCTACGCGGTCGCCCGCGAACTGCGGCTCGGACCGGTCCTGCGGTGGAACATCACCAGCCGCAGCACGCTGCACGACGGCCTCTACACGTACGACCCGCTCTCCCGGCTGTACGCGGCGCGTCACGCCACGCCGGGCCCCGACGCCCCGGCGGCGGCCACGGGTATCGAGGACCACCTGCGCCTGGGCCCGCTCGGCACCGCCCTGCTCCCCTACGCCCGCCCCCGCGCCCTGCTGATCGACGAGATCGACAAGAGCGACCTCGACCTGCCCAACGACCTGCTGCACGTCCTGGAGGAGGGCCAGTACGAGATCCCCGAACTGGTGCGGGCCTCGCGGGACACCCCGGACGGACGGGCCGAGGTGCTGATCGACGGCACCGACCGGCGGGTGCCGGTGGAGCGCGGCCGGGTCCGCTGCAAGGAGTTCCCCTTCGTCGTCCTCACCAGCAACGGCGAGCGCGAGTTCCCGCCCGCGTTCCTGCGCCGCTGCGTCTCGCTGCGTCTGCGGCAGCCGGACGACGACCACCTCGCCGAGATCGTCCGCGCCCACCTGGGCGAGCCCGACGGGTACGCGCGGCAGCTCATCCACCGGTTCCTGTCCCGGGTGGGCGGCGGCGAACTGGCCACGGACCAGCTGCTCAACGCCATCTACCTGGCCCGTTCCTCCGGTCTCGGCGCCGACTCCCTGGACGAGCTGGCCGAGCAGCTGATGCCCTACCTGGGCAGGTCCCCGCAGGCCGACGCCTTCTGATGCCGGCCGACCGCCCCGGCTCACCGGAGCCCCTGCCCCGCCTGGCCGACCTCCTCGGCCGGGTCTCCTCGGGTGTCCGCCCGACCCCGCTGGAGCTGGCCGAACTGCTCTGGCTGGCCGGGCACATGGAGCCCGGGCCCGTGGAGCCCGCGCCCTCCGGCCCGAAGGACGACGGAGCGACCGGCCCGGCTGCCGGGGACCCCGCACCGCCCGTCCCCGCGCCGAGGCCGGAGACGGTGCGGAACCCGCGGGGCCGGCCGGGACGCGGGCCCGTCGGTGATCCGCCCGAGGCGCGTCCCGACAGCTCCGACGCCTCCCGCACCCCGCTGCGCCTGCCCTCCCCCGCGCCCGCGCCGGGGACGTCGGCGGCCGAACCGCACAGCTCCCTGCTCGCGCCCGCCCCGCCGATGCTGCGCCACACGCTGGCGTTGCAGCGTTCCCTGCGCCCGCTGAAGCGCCGTACCGACGCGCCCGTGGGCCACGAGGTGGACGAGGCCGCGACCGCCGACCGCATCGCCCGGCTGGGCGGCGGGCCCGACGGGTGGCTGCCGGTGCTGCGCCCGGTGCGGGAGCGCTGGCTGCGGCTGAACCTGGTGCACGACGCGGGCCCGACGATGCCCGTCTGGCAGCCGCTGGTACGCGAACTGCACGCCACGCTCGCCCAGTCGGGCGTCTTCCGCACCGTCGTCCTGCACCGCGCGGAGGCCGACGGCACCGTCCGCGGCGAGGGAGCGGAGGCACCCCCCGACGGCCGTACGGTCACCCTGCTGATCAGCGACTGCATGGGACCGCAGTGGCGGGAGGGCCCGGCCGGCACCCGCTGGTTCGGCACGCTGCGCCGCTGGGCGCACCGCACCCCGCTGGCCGTTCTCCAGCCGCTCCCCGAGCAGTTGTGGCGGGACACCGCCCTGCCGCCGGTCCCGGGCCGGCTGTCGGCCCCGCACCGGGCCGCGCCCAGCGCGTCGCTCGCCTTCACCCCGTACGACGACGGCGTGCCCCCGGCCCCCGGCGGCACCGTCCACCTCCCCGTGCTGGAACCGGGGCCCCAGTGGCTGGCGAACTGGGCCTCCCTGGTCGCGAGTCCGGGCGGCACCCGCCACCCGGGCGCGGCCGCCGTGCTGCACCGCCCGCTGCCCGCCGACGCCGGCGACCGCGCCGACGCCACCCGGCTGTCCGCCGAGGAACTGGTGCTGCGTTTTCGCGCGAGCGCGTCTCCCCAGGCCTTCCGGCTGGCCGGGCACCTCGCGCTCGGGCGCCCGGACCTGCCGGTGATGCGGCTGGTGCAGGCCGCGGTCGAGCCGGAGCCCCGGCCCCAGCACCTGGCCGAGATCATCCTCAGCGGCATGCTCACCACGGTCGCCGGGCCGCCCGGCTCGTACGCGTTCCGCCCCGGCGTACGCGACCTCCTGCTGCGCGGGCTGCCCCGCACCGCCCGCAACCGCACCCACGAACTGCTGCTGCGCACCGGCGGCCTGATCGACGAGCGGGCGGGGCGGTCGCCGGGCGAGTTCCGCGCACTGCTCCCCTCCCGGGACGGCACCGAACGGGCCGATGGCGGCGAGGCGTTCGCGGCGATCACCCAGGAGAGCGCCAGACAGCTGGCCGCCCCGGTGCGGCCCGAGGGCCCCTCGCCCTTCCCGCCCGCGCTGGGCTCCCGCTACCGGCCGGCCCGGCGGCTCGCGCCGACCGGGAGGATGTGGCTGGCCGAGGACACCGAGACGAACCGGACGGTGACGGTCCGGCTGCACGACCCGGACCGCGACCCCGCCTCCCGCCGCGCGTTCCTGCGGGACGCGCGCCGCCTGACGGAGACCACCCACCCGAACGTGGTGGCCGTCCTCGACGCCGGCATCGAGGACGACGTCCCGTACGTCGTCATGGAGCACCTGGACGGCGTCGCCCTGCACACGCTGGCCCGGTCGAACGGCCGGCGGCTGCCCGCGCCGCTGGTGGTGTCGGTCGGGGCTCAGCTGGCCCGTGCCCTCACGGCCCTGCACCGGGCGGGCGTCACGCACGGCGGTCTTGAGGCGTCCCGGGTGGTCCTGCTGCCCGACGGCACGGTCCGGCTGAGCCTCTTCGAACCGGGCAGGTCCTCGGGGCCGTCCGGACGCTCCGAGGACCTCCGGGCCCTGTGCGACATCCTGTTGCTGCTCACTTCGGGCACCTCACGGCTGGCCGTCCCGATCGACTCCCGCCACCTGGACCGGTTGCCCGCAGCCCTGCGCATCCATTACGCGCACGCCTTCGACCAGTTGATGTCGGCCTCGTCGGCGACGCAGGCCCAGGGCGTGGACCTGCTCACCGACCCCCGGTCGCTCGCCCGGGCCCGCGAGGCGTACGAGCCGCGCCGCTACGAGGCGCTGGGCGCACTGCGGGTCACGTCGCCGGACGGGTCCCCGGCCCTCGGACCGGGGGTGCGCGCGCTGCTCGCCATGCTGCTGCTCAAGCACGGCCGCACGGTGACGCACGAGGAGCTGCGGTGGGGGCTGTGGGACCCGGGCGAGGAACCGCGCAACCCGCGGGGCGACGTGAACGGGCTGGCGACGCGGCTGGCGGAGGCGCTCGGCCCGGGTGCGCTGGTGACGTCCGCCCACGGCCTCGCCCTGCACACCAGCGCCGACGACGTCGACCTGGTGCGCTGCGACGAGCTGGTGCGGCAGGCCGACGCGGCCCGGCTGGAGGGGGCGCCCACCGAGGCCCGCGCCCTGGTCACCGAGGCGTTGTCGCTCTGGCACGGTGCCGAGTCGCTCGCGGACGTGCCCGGTCCCGCCGCCCGTACCGCCCGCGCCCGGCTCCTGCGGCTCCGCCTCGCCCTGCACACCAAGCGCGCCGAACTCGACCTGGCCCTCGGCGACTACGACCGGGCGTCGGCCGAACTGTCCCGCCTGCTCCGCGCCCACCCGCACCGGGAGGACTTCCGCCGCCTCTGCCTGATCGCGCTGCGCCGCCAGGGCCGGGGCGCGGAGGCCCTGGAGGTGTACGAGGAGTACGAGCTGTCCGGCGGGCGCAGTCCGGCCCTGGCGGCGCTGGGCCGCGAACTGCGCGAGGAGCACGCCGAGCCGGTGGACGACGCCCCGTGGTCGGAGTACGAGGGCATCTCGTCGGAGCGGGACGACGGACCGCACCGGGCGCTGTCCGCACCGGACGAACTGCCGGAGGGCCCGTTTCCCACGGAGGACGACGTCTGGTCGCCGCGGCCGGAGGAAGCGGCGGAGTCCACGGAGGAAGAACCCGAGGAACCCGAGGAACCCGAGGCCCCCGAGGAACCGGAAGAGTCCGCGGAGCCCGGCCCGCCGGCCGAGGCGGACGAAGACGCGCGGGACGACTTCGACACCGACTTCCGCGACTGCGCCCGCTTCTCGCTCGCCGAGGGCCCTTCGGGCGAGGAGGACGCCCACGCGGGGCTGCGCACCCTGGTCACGAACCTGCTGGCGGACAGCGCACTCGACGGCACCGCGTACCGACTCGTGGAGGACGGGGAGGGCCTGCTCGTCCTGCTGGAGCCGCGGACGGAGGCCGCCCCGCTCCTGCGGGCGGCCCTGGACGGCCTGCCCGAACAGCTGGCGCACATCGGCCAGGAGCGGCTGCTCGTCGAGTTCTGGCAGGTGGAGTTCCGGCTGGACGGGACCGAGGAGCAGTCCTTCCGCGCCGGCGCCGGGGCGGTCGGCGCGGTCCTGGACGCGTCCGACGCGCAGGCGCTCGTCGTCCTCTCCGACTCCCTCCACTACGACGAGGTACAGGAACCGGGGGAGGACGGACCCTCCTTCGATCCGGACCTGTTCCGGCCGCTGGACGACGAGACCGGCTGGTACCGCCCGGTGGAGGGTGCCGGGGGCCCTAGGGTGGAGGCGTCGGACGGCCGCGCCGTGAGCGGGCCTTACCCCATGCCGCCCGGCGGCAGGCTCCCCGTCCCCCCGCGCGACGGTTCCGTGGCCTTCGTCCTGCGGCTGCCCGACGGCACGCTCGCCCTCCCGGACTCCGACGAGTACCGGTCGGCGCCTTCGGCCCTCCGTGCGGCCGGCCAGTACTTCGACGTCGAGCTGACGCAGCACCCCGTCGGCACGGGCGTGGCCACCGTCGAGGCGAAGTGGCAGGTCGAGGACCCGGTCGAGGCGGTCCGCAACCGGGCGACCGACCTGCGCGAGGTGGTCGCCGAGCTGGTCGGGCGGTTCCTCGCCGCGCTCCGGGAGGGCAGCGAGTTCGACCTCACGGGTGCCGAGGTGCCCGGCTACCGGCTCGTCTGGACCTTCCGGCCGGCCGGCCGCGCCACCACCCCGCGCGGCCGGACGCCGCGCTCCCCCGAGGATCTGATCGCCGGGGCGAGCTGCGTGCTCCTCGGCTTCGACGACGTACTGGCCCGGCTGTACCGGCCGGCCGCCGAGCGGGAGGTACTGCTGGACATCGCGCGGCTCTTCGTCGAGGAACGCGACCCGGAGGACGCGCTGTCCGGGGTGCCGCTGCCCCGGGTCTCGTCGGACGGGTACGCCGGCACGCTCGACTTCGTCCGGGCGCTGGCCGGGCACCGGCTCGCCCCCGACGTACGGCTCCGCCTCGACCGGCACGAGGCGCGGGCGGCCCGCACCGCGCGCCCGGTGCCCCTGGCCGACCGGCTGGTCCAGGCGCTGGACGCCCGGCGGGTGCGCACCGCCGTGGTCACCGACCGGGACCCCGCCCCGGTCACCGCCTACCTGCGACGGCGCGGCCTGCTGGAGGCCCTCGCCGGTGACGTGCACGGCAGGGGCACCGACCTCACCCGTCTGATGCCCGACCCGGACGTCCTCCTGCGGGCCCTGGAGCGGCTCGACGCCACCGTCGGCACCTGCGTGATGGTCGGTTCGTCCGTCGCCGAGCAGTCCGCCGCCCGTGCGCTCGGCCTGCCGTTCATCGGACACTGCTCCGGCGAACGGGTCCGGTGGGAGATGAGCGCGGCGGACGAGGGCGCGCTGCTCGTCCCGGACCTGCGTCCGCTGCTGACGGCGGCCGAGAACGGCTGACCGGCGGCCCTCGGCTCGCGCCGGAGACCGCCCGTTCGGCGGCCCCCCGCCCGGCCCCCTCCAAGGGGCGGCCGCCCCCGCTCCCGCGCACGATGCCAGCAAGGCCGCCCTCCGGGCGGCCGCACGGTCGCGCTCTCGGGAGGATCCGCCATGACCGCCAGTACCGCCAGTCTGGAGCAGCTGCGCCGCTGCCACTTCGCCGTCGACCTGGGCGCGGCACGGACCCGCGTGTACGTGAAGGGTGCCGGGCTCGTCGTCGACCAGCCCTCCGCCGCCGCGGTCAACACCCGCACCGGCGCGCTCATCGCGGTCGGGGAGTTCGCGGAGAAGATGACCGGCCGCACCCCCGGCTACATCCGGGTCGTGCGGCCCGTGTCCGGCGGCACGGTCGTCGACATCGAGATGGCCCAGCGCATGCTGCGGCACCTGCTCGGCGACAAGATCCGCCGCACCCTGCGCCGCAAGCCCCGGCTGCGCGCGGCAGCCTGCACCCCGCACGACGCGGATCCGCTGGCGCAGCGGGCGGCGATCGAGACGCTGGTCGGACTCGGCGCGCGCCGCGTGGAGCTGGTCGACACGCTGATCGCCGCGGCCGTCGGGTGCGGACTGCCCGTGGAGCAGCCCGAGGCGACCATGATCATGGTGTGCGGGGCGCACGCCACCCAGGTCGCCGTGCTCTCCCTCGGCTCGATCGTGACCGCCGCCCGCATCCCGGTCGGCGGCGAGGCCGTGGACCACGCGATCGTGCAGCTCCTGCGCCACCAGCACGAGCTGGTGCTGCCCAGCCAGTCCGTACGTCCGCTGCAACTGACCCTGTCCGGCAACGGGCTGACCCCGCAGGGACCGGCGTCCACCGAGATCCACGGCCGGGACGTGGCGACCGGCCTCGCGCGCTCGGTGCAGGTCGACACCGCGTCGGTGCGCAACGCCATCCAGACACCGCTGACCGCCGTGCTCGACGGGATCGGACGGGTGCTGCGGGACTGCCCGCCGGACCTGGTCGCGGACCTCGCCGACCGGGGGATCATGATGGTCGGCGGCAGCGCGCTGCTGCCCGGCTTCGACCAGATGCTGCGTCAGGCCACGGGCATGCCGGTGCACATCGCGGAGCGGCCCGACGTGTGCGCGGTCCAGGGGCTCGGCAGCATGCTGGAGGGCCGGGTGGAGCCGATCTCGCTCCAGCCGGCCGCGGCCGACTGACCCGCCGCCGAGGGATCCGAGGACGCCGAGGGACACGGACGGCATGACCGCGCGGCACGCTCCCCGACTGACCCGCCTCCTCGAAGCCGTCCTGGCGGTCGGCACCGACCTCGACCTGCGCGGCACCCTCCAGCACCTCGTGGACGGGGCCGCCGAACTGACCGGCGCCGACCGGGCGGCCCTGGTGATGCTCGACCCCGGCCGGGACGGTCTGGCCGAGATCCGCACCCCGGGCCCGGAACCGCTGGCGGCGACGGCGCCCCGGCTGCGGGTGCCGGTCCACGTGCGCGACGAGGAGTTCGGCGAGCTGCGGCTGGCGGGCAGGCCGGACGCCGGACCCTTCACCGTCGAGGACGAGCAACTGGTGCGGGTGCTGGCGACACAGGCCGGCATCTCGATCGGCAACGCCCGGCTGTACGAGACGGCACGGCAGCGCGAGCGCTGGATCGAGGGCGCGGCGGCCGTCACCACGGCGCTGCTCACCGAGGAGGGTGCCGACGACGCGCTGACGACGGTCGCCGAGCGGGCCCGGCTGCTCGCCGACGCCTCCGCGGGCGTCATCCTCCACCCGACCGCCGAGGGCGGCATGGAGATCGTGACCGCGTCGACGCCCGACGACCCGGGCGGCATCGTCGGCGCCACCATCGCGCCCGGCAGCCCCGTCCTGGAGCAACTGCTCGGCGGCGAGCCGGTCTTCCTCACCGACTCGGCGACCGATCCGCGGATGACGACGCGCGTACGGCACCGGTTCGGGCCGAGCATGATGCTGCCGTTGCAGGCGAACGGCCGGCTGATCGGCACCCTCGCCCTGCCCCGCCGGCGCGGCGAACGCCAGTACACGGACCTGGAGCGGCGGCTCGCCACCCAGTTCGCCTCGCAGGCCGCGCTCGCCCTGGTGCTGGCCGACGCACGGCGCGGGCGGGAGCGGCTGGCGGTCTTCGAGGACCGCGACCGCATCGCGCGGGACCTGCACGACCTGGTGGTGCAGAGGCTGTTCGCCACCGGGATGATGCTGGAGTCGACGCAGCGCCGGGACGGCGCGGAGGACGTGCGGGACATCCTCGCGCGGGCGGCGGACGAGCTGCGGTCCACGGTTCAGGAGGTCCGTACGGCGATCTTCGCGCTCCAGCAGCCGCCGGCCGAGCCGCCGACGGGGCTGCGCGGCCGGGTCCTGCGCGAGACCGCGGCCGCCGCCGCCCGGCTCGGCTTCGCCCCGTCCACCCACTTCAGGGGCGCCGTCGACACCCGCGTACCCGAGCGGGTGGCCGGACACCTGCTCACCGCCCTGCGCCGCGCCCTGACCGAAGCGACGGCCCGCGCGGCCGTCTCCCGGGTCGAGGTCACCGTGGACGTGACCGGCGCGGCGGCGGCCGGGGGCCGGGACGGCGTACGGCTGGCGGTCTTCGACGACGGCGAGCGCGAGGAGGGCGCCGGGCACCCGGCGGACGGCACGACGGCGACCTGGTGGTCGCCACTGTGACCGCGCGGCCCCGGGGCGCGAAGGCACTGCCTTTACCCTCTCTTCGGCCGCTCATTCCCCGGCGTTGGGTGTAGTCGGCCGTACGGCGGGCAGGCGCCACGACGAAGGGGACTGAGCGACGTCGCGAACGTCCGCCCAGGACTGTCGGTGGCCGACATGGACGGACAAGGCGGTGACATGACCTCAACGGCACCACCGCGTCTGGCGGGGCGGCCGGCCTTTCTGGTCATCGACGGCAGGGTGACCGCCGGGCGGGCGCTGCTCGTCGCGCGCGGCCGACTGGTCCACGGGTGCACGGACATCCTGGCCGAGGCCCTGGCCGCGCTGCCGGCCGGCTTCTCCCGGCTCGACCTGGACATGGCCGACGTGGAGTTCATGGACCCGGGCGGGCTGCGCTTCCTCGACCTGCTGGGCGGCTACAGCCACCGGGAGGCGGTGCCGGCGACGACGGCGAACTGGCGGGGCCAGCCGCTGCGCGTCCTGGAGCTGGCCGGTCTGGACACCACCGACCCGCTGCGCTCCACCACCGTCGCCGAGCGGCTGCACGTCCTGGAGGAGGAGGTCGACCAGCTGCGCCGGGCGATCGCCTCCCGTCCGGTCATCGACCAGGCGCGGGGCGTACTGATGGCCCTGCACGCCTGCACCTCGGACGAGGCCTGGGACATCCTCCGGGAGGCCTCCCAGCTCTCCAACACCAAGCTGCGCGATGTCGCCGCCGCGGTCACGGCGGGCACCGAGAACGACGGCCCGCCGCCACCCCCGGAGGTACGCGCGGCCCTGCGCACGGCCCTGTCCAGGCTCGCCCGCTGACACCGCGCGGGCCGGCTCCGCGACCGTGGCGAGGAAGCACCGGCCGAAGCCGGTCGCCGCTCCGGGAGAGGGACCTCGAGGGGCGGGACCGGCAGGCGGATCAGCTCTCGGTGAGCATGCCCTCGCGCAGCCGTGCCAGCAGGCGCGAGATGAGACGGGAGACGTGCATCTGGGACACGCCCAGGCGTTCGCCGATCTCCTTCTGCGTCAGCTCGTCGACGAACCGCCAGTGGATGATCTGCCGGTCGCGTTCGTCCAGCTCGGAGATCATCGGAGCGAGCGCGTGGAAGTCCTCGACCAGGCTGAGCGCGGTGTCATCGGCGCCGATGAAGTCCGCGAGGGCTGACTCGCCGTCCTCGCTGCCGTTGATGGCCGCGTCCAGGGACGACGAGTTGTAGCCGTTGGACGCCAGACGCGCCTCCACGACCTCGTCCTCCGGGAGGCTCATCAGCTCGGACAGTTCCTTGGTGGTGGGGGTGCGGCCCAGCCGGCTGCTCAGCTCCTCGGTGGCCCGGGCCAGCTGCGTACGCGCTTCCTGCAAACGCCGGGGCACGTGCACGGCCCAAGAGGTGTCCCGGAAGAACCGCTTCATCTCGCCGACGATGTACGGCACGGAGAAGGAGGTGAACTCGACCTCGCGGGCCAGCTCGAACCGGTCGATGGCCTTGATCAGACCGATCATGCCGACCTGGACGATGTCCTCCATCTCCTCCGGCCCGCGGCTGCGGAACCTGGCGGCCGCGAAGCGGACGAGGGACATGTTCATCTCGATCAGCGTGTTGCGTGCGTACTGGTACTCGGGCGTGCCCTCCTCCAGCTTCGAGAGCCGGTCGAAGAACAGCCGCGACAACTCCCGCGCGTCCCTGGGCGCCACCTTCGACGGGTCGGCGATCTCCGGCAACCCGGTGGAGCACTCAACAGTCTCTACGGTCGTCGTTGTCACGTCTTCCCTCCCGATGAACCGCCCCTGTGGCCGTCGGCTCGCGCCGACGCACCTGCGCTTGCCCCGTCCGTCGCCCCGTATGCCTCCGCGCTCCGGATTCGCCGGCGGCGTCACGCGTGCGGTGGTCCGGCGTGACGTGAACTCGGCGCAGGCGGGCATGCGGGGGTTCTCTGACGAGGAGGATGCCATGACCATGACCGACCAGTCGCCGTCCAGTGCACCGCAGCCCGACTGCCCCTCTTGCCGTGAGCCGGGCCATCACACGGTCCCGGAGCGTCGAGAGCCGGAACGAGAACGCTTGAATCGCAGATGGAACGAGATCCTTCAGGAGACGCGGGTCGCGCAGACCGGTGTGCAGATCCTCTTCGGATTCCTGCTCAGCGTGGCCTTCACGCCGTACTTCCACAAGCTGGAGACCTTCGATCACGTGGTGTACGTGATCACCGTGATACTCGGCGCCTCCGGCACCGGGGCGCTGATCGCGCCGGTGTCCATACACCGGCTCCTGGCCGGGCAGCGCATGAAGAACCACATCGTCGAGGTCGCGGGCCGGCTGATGGTCTGCGGACTGGTGCTTCTCGCCTTGACGATCGGCGGCACGCTGCTGCTTCTCCTCCACGTCGTCGTGCCGGGCCTGCTCGCCGAACTGCTGGTCGGCGGCGTCATGTTGTGGTTCGCCCTGTGCTGGTACGGGCTGCCTGTCTGGCTCCGCCGACGCTCCGCCCGCGATGAGCCGGCATGAGAGGGCGGCACCCGTGCGCGCGTAGTGGCAGAGGCCGGTGCGGTCCGGGTGACTCCGTCCGGGCGATCTTCCGGCGCGGCACGAACGGTCTGCGGCCGCAGTGCGGGGAGAATCGGCCGCGGGCCCGGTGGCGGAGTCCGACGCTGAACGCTCCGACGCAGGTCAGAACGATTTTGCCCGAGAGGGCAGGAGTGGGGCGGGTGGGACTCGAACCCACGGCCGACGGATTATGAGTCCGCTGCTCTAACCGGCTGAGCTACCGCCCCATAGCGGCGTGTCGCGTACAGGTGTGCGCGCCGTCTGCCGCAGCATAGCCGCTCATACGATCTCCTGCCTCGGATGGTCGGCTGCCGCGACGCCTTCATGACCTTGAGGACTCCGCGGCGTGCCGCGTGGTTCCCGGGACATGGAAGGAGACATGAAAAAGGACCCCTGAGGGGTCCTCGTTCACCGTGCTCCCCCGACTGGACTCGAACCAGTAACCTGCCGGTTAACAGCCGGCTGCTCTGCCAATTGAGCTACGGAGGACCGAGCTCCCCGGACTGGACTCGAACCAGTAACCTGCCGGTTAACAGCCGGCTGCTCTGCCAATTGAGCTACCGAGGAAAGTCTCGTGTCGCATCGAACGCGTCGACCTGGGTATTCGCCAGGGGGCGCGCGCTCGCTGCGACACATACATTAGCGCAAGCAGGGGGGTGCTCCGCCAATCGGTACTCTCCGGCACCACGGAGCCAGCGAAGAGAAGGGTGGCAGCCATGCGTTACCGGCTCACGTTCGTCGTCGGACTGGCGGCGGGATACGTGCTCGGCACGAAGGCCGGGCGGGAGCGTTACGAGCAGTTGCGGAAGTCCGCGCGGCAGGTCGCGCAGAACCCGGCGGTGCGCAACACCGCCGAGTCGGCGGCCCAGCAGGGGCGGCACTTCGCGGACAAGGCGTACCACGTGGTGAGCGACAAGGTGGGTGACCGGATGCCCGACTCGGTGGCCCAGCGGGTCCGCTCCCTGCGGGAACGCAGCACGAACGGCACCGGCCCGGACGACTGGGGCACCAGCAACACCTGAGACGCAAGCCCCCACCGGGTACGGCCACGTCTCCCGGTGCGGCAGAATTTCGGGCATGGGGATAGTCGCCGGGTTGGACAGTTCGCCCGATTTCACTCGTATCGTCGTCTGCGATTCGGACACGGGCGCCGTGCTGCGCCAGGGCTACGCGCCGCACCCGCTGGAGAGCCCCGAGGGCGGGGGCCGGCCCGCAGACGTCGATCCGCAGGCCTGGCTGCTGTCCCTCGGAGAAGCGGCCGGCGGCGGACTGCTGGAGGGCGTGCAGGCCATCGGCGTGTCGGCGCAGGCCAACTCCGTGGTGCCGCTGGACGCGCAGGGCAACACCGTGCGCCCGGCCATGGTGGGCGGGGACAAGCGCGCACAGGTGGCCGCGGCCGATCTGATCGACGGGCTCGGCGGCCGTGAGGCGTGGGCGCAGGCCGTGGGTTCGGTGCCGCAGGCCGCGCAGCCGGTGACGAAGCTGCGCTGGCTGGCGCGGAACGAGCCGGACGCAGCCGCGCGCACCGCCGTCCTGCTCCAGGCCCACGACTGGCTGGTGTGGCAGCTGCTCGGACGGCCGGTCCGGCGGACCACCGACCGGGGCGGCGCCTCCGGGACCGGCTACTGGTCGGCGGCGACCGGCGGTTACCGGCCCGACCTGGTCGAGCTGGCGCTCGGCCACCAGGTGATGCTGCCGGAGGTGATCGGCCCGGCCGAGGCCGCCGGCACGACACCGGAGGGGCTGCTGATCTCCGCCGGTACCGGCGAGACCCAGGCCGCCGCCTTCGGGCTCGGGATCGGGCTGGGCGACGCCGTGGTGTCGCTGGGCGCGTCCGGGTCCGTGATGGCCGTGCACACCGAGCCGCTCGTCGACCAGTCCGGGATGATCACCGCCCTCGCCGACGCCACCGGCATGCACCTGCCGGTCGTCACCACCCTGAACGCCGTACGGACCCTGCGCGGCGCCGCCGAGCTGCTCGGCGTGCCGGACCTGGAGAGCCTGTCCGAGCTGGCGATGAAGTCGACGCCCGGCTCGCACGGGCTGGTGCTGCTCCCCTACCTGGAGGGCGAGCGGACGCCGAACCTGCCGCACACCGCCGGCACCCTCGCCGGCCTCAGGCGCGAGTCGATGCGGCCGGAGCACCTGGCGCGGGCCGCGTTCGAGGGGATGCTGTGCGGTCTCGGCGACGCCCTCGACGTGCTGCGCGGCCGGGGCGTGGACGTGCGCCGGGTCTTCCTGCTGGGCGCGGCGGCCGAGTTGCCGGCCGTCCAGGCGGCGGCGCCCGCGCTGTTCGGGACGCAGGTCGTCGTGCCGCAGCCCGCGGACTACGCGGCGATCGGCTCGGCCCGGCAGGCGGCCTGGGCGCTGGGCGCGTCGCAGGGCACGCTGGACCCGCGCACCCCGCCCGTCTGGCAGGGCGCGGTGGCCCAGGTGCTGGAGCCCGGCGAGGAACTGGCGGTGGGCCAGGCGGTGCGGCAGCAGTTCGTCTCGGTGCGCGAGCAGACCCACCCCGGGGCGCTGCGTACCTGACGCGGGGCGCGGTGGCGCCCGTAGGCCGGAATTTGCCGCGCTCTTGGGTTAATCGGTTGAGGTAACGCGGGTCGGGTGTCCGACGATAGGGGCCAGGGGCAACCACCTGCCTCCGTCGCCGACCCCGAGAGACCCAGCGTGCTCATACGACTTTTGCGGACCCATCTCAGGCCCTACAAGAAACCCATCGTCCTGCTGGTGGCGCTTCAGTTCCTCCAGACCTGCGCGTCGCTGTACCTGCCGACCCTGAACGCGGACATCATCGACAGCGGTGTCGTGAAGGGGGACTCGGGCTACATCCTGAGCTACGGCGCCGTGATGATCGGCATCTCCCTGGCCCAGGTGGTGTGCAACATCGGCGCCGTCTACTACGGCGCGCGCACGGCCTCCGCCCTCGGCCGGGACGTGCGGGGTGCCGTCTTCGACCGGGTGCAGTCCTTCTCGGCGCGCGAGCTGGGCGGCTTCGGCGCGCCCTCGCTGATCACCCGGACGACCAACGACGTCCAGCAGGTCCAGATGCTGGCCCTGATGACGTTCACGCTGATGGTGTCGGCGCCCATCATGTGCGTCGGCGGCATCGTGATGGCGCTCGGTCTGGACGTGCCGCTGTCCGGGGTGCTGGTCGCGGTGGTGCCGGTGCTGGCGGTCTGCGTCACGCTGATCGTGCGGAAGCTGCGCCCGCTGTTCCGGGCGATGCAGGTGCGGCTGGACACCGTCAACCGGGTGCTGCGCGAGCAGATCACCGGCAACCGCGTGATCCGCGCCTTCGTGCGGGACGAGTACGAGCAGCAGCGCTTCCGGAAGGCCAACACCGACCTGACCGAGGTGGCGCTGGGCACCGGCAACCTGCTCGCGCTGATGTTCCCGGTGGTGATGACGGTGGTGAACCTGTCGTCGATCGCCGTGGTGTGGTTCGGCGCCCACCGGATCGACAGCGGCGGGATGCAGATCGGCGACCTGACCGCGTTCCTCGCCTATCTGATGCAGATCGTCATGTCCGTGATGATGGCCACCTTCATGTTCATGATGGTGCCGCGCGCGGAGGTGTGCGCCGAGCGCATCCAGGAGGTCCTGGACACCGAAAGCAGCGTGGTGCCGCCGGTGGCGCCGGTCACCGAGCTGCGCCGGCACGGGCATCTGGAGATCCGCGGGGCGGGCTTCCGCTACCCGGGGGCCGAGGAGCCGGTGCTCAGGAACATCGGGCTGGTCGCCAGGCCGGGCGAGACGACCGCCGTCATCGGCTCGACCGGCAGCGGCAAGTCGACCCTGCTCGGGCTGGTCCCCCGGCTCTTCGACGCCACCGACGGGGAGGTGCTGGTGGACGGGGTGGACGTACGGACCGTCGATCCGAAGGTGCTGGCCAAGGTCGTGGGTCTGGTGCCGCAGAAGCCGTACCTCTTCGCGGGCACCGTGGCGACCAATCTGCGCTACGGGAATCCGGACGCCACGGACGAGGAGCTGTGGCACGCCCTGGAAGTGGCGCAGGCCAAGGAGTTCGTCTCCGGGCTGGAGGGCGGTCTCGACGCGCCGGTCGCGCAGGGCGGCACCAACGTCTCGGGCGGCCAGCGGCAGCGGCTCGCCATCGCCCGGACGCTGGTCCAGCGGCCGGAGATCTACCTCTTCGACGACTCCTTCTCCGCGCTCGACTACGCCACCGACGCGGCGCTGCGGGCCGCGCTGGGCCGGGAGACGGCCGAGGCGACCGTGGTGATCGTCGCGCAGCGGGTGGCGACCATCCGGGACGCCGACCGGATCGTGGTGCTGGACGAGGGCCGGGTGGTCGGCGTGGGCCGGCACCACGAGCTGATGGCGGACAACGAGACCTACCGGGAGATCGTGCTCTCCCAGCTGACGGAAGCGGAGGCCGCCTGATGGCCGGGCCAGCGGGTCGCATGATGGCCGGGGGCGGCCCCGACCAGCGTTCGATGGACTTCAAGGGGTCGGGCAAGCGGCTCGTCGCCCGGTTCCGGCAGGAGCGGGCGACCCTGTTCACCCTGGTGGGCTGCATCGTCCTCAGCGTCGGTCTGAGCGTGGTCGGGCCGAAGATCCTCGGCCGGGCCACCGACCTGGTCTTCGCGGGCATCGTCGGGCGGGACATGCCGTCCGGGGCCACGAAGGAGCAGGTCCTTGAGTCCATGCGGGAGCGCGGGGACGGCCAGATCGCCGACATGCTCCGCAGCACCGACTTCACCCCGGGCCAGGGCATCGACTTCGACGCGGTGGGCCGGGTGCTGCTGGTGGCGCTGGCCGTGTTCGCGGTGGCCGGGCTGCTGATGGCGGTCGCCACCCGGCTGGTGAACCGGGCGGTCAACCGCACCATGTTCCGGCTGCGCGAGGACGTACAGACGAAACTGTCGCGGCTGCCGCTGTCCTACTTCGACAAGCGGCAGCGCGGCGAGGTGCTGAGCCGCGCGACCAACGACATCGACAACATCGGGCAGACGCTCCAGCAGTCGATGGGCCAGCTGATCAACTCGCTGCTCACCATCATCGGCGTGCTGGCGATGATGTTCTACGTCTCCTGGATCCTCGCGCTGGTCGCGCTGGTGACCGTGCCGCTGTCGTTCGTGGTGGCCACCCGGGTGGGCAAGCGGTCGCAGCCGCAGTTCGTGCGGCAGTGGCGTACGACGGGGCAGCTGAACGCGCACATCGAGGAGATGTACACCGGGCACGCGCTGGTGAAGGTGTTCGGGCGGCAGGAGGAATCGGCGAAGCAGTTCGCCGAGCAGAACGAGGAGCTGTACGAGGCCGGGTTCAGGGCGCAGTTCAACAGCGGCATCATGCAGCCGCTGATGATGTTCGTGTCCAACCTGAACTACGTGCTGGTCGCGGTGGTCGGCGGCCTGCGGGTGGCCTCGGGTTCGCTGTCCATCGGTGACGTGCAGGCCTTCATCCAGTACTCCCGGCAGTTCTCCATGCCGCTGACGCAGGTGGCGTCCATGGCGAACCTGGTGCAGTCGGGTGTGGCCTCGGCGGAGCGGGTCTTCGAGCTGCTGGACGCCGAGGAGCAGTCGGCGGACCCGATCCCGGGCACCCGGCCCGAGGACCTGCGCGGGCGGGTGGCGCTGGAGCAGGTGTCCTTCCGGTACGACCCGGAGAAGCCGCTGATCGAGGACCTGTCACTGAAGGTGGAGCCGGGTCACACCGTCGCCATCGTCGGACCGACGGGGGCCGGCAAGACGACCCTGGTCAACCTGCTGATGCGGTTCTACGAGGTGTCCGGCGGCCGGATCACGCTGGACGGTGCGGACATCGCGAAAATGTCGCGGGACGAGCTGCGGGCCGGCATCGGCATGGTGCTCCAGGACACCTGGCTGTTCGGCGGCACCATCGCGGAGAACATCGCGTACGGGGCGTCGCGGAAGGTCACGCGCGGGGAGATCGAGGAGGCGGCGCGGGCCGCGCACGCCGACCGGTTCGTGCGGACGCTGCCCGACGGCTACGACACGGTGATCGACGACGAGGGTTCGGGGGTGAGCGCCGGTGAGAAGCAGCTCATCACCATCGCGCGGGCGTTCCTGTCCGACCCGGTGATCCTGGTCCTCGACGAGGCGACGTCGTCCGTGGACACCCGTACCGAGGTGCTGATCCAGAAGGGGATGGCCAAGCTGGCGCACGGGCGGACCTCGTTCGTGATCGCGCACCGGCTGTCGACGATCCGGGACGCCGACACGATCCTGGTGATGGAGAACGGGTCGATCGTCGAGCAGGGCACGCACACGGCGCTGCTCGCGGCGGACGGGGCGTACGCACGGCTGTACCGGGCGCAGTTCGCGCAGGCGGTGGCCGAGGTGGAGTAGCCCGTCCGGCCCCCTCGGGGCTCCGTGGGTGTCGTCCGGATGAGATCTGCCCCCAATCCCCTCATATTGGTAGGGAGCGGGACAATCCCCTTGTCCGGCCGACGCCCGCACACCGGAGCGAGGGGCCATGGCCACCACCACCGAGGGAACCGAGGGAGACGCCGGCCGTCCGGCCGGCCTGAAGGCCAACGCGATCGGCTTCGTAGACGCGCTGGTCATCGGACTCAACGCGACCTCGCCGGCGTATTCGCTGGCGGCGGTCATCGGCCCGGTCGTCGCGCTGGTCGGGATCTACGCGCCGGGCGTGATGTTCGCGTCCTTCGTGCCGATGCTGCTGATCGCCTCCGCGTTCTACTACCTCAACAAGGTCGACCAGGACTGCGGGACGACCTTCTCGTGGGTCACCCGGGCCATGGGTCCGTGGTTCGGGTGGCTCGGCGGGTGGGCCATCGCCATGACCGGCGTGCTGGTCGTCGGCTCGCTCGCGGACGTCGCCGTCACCTTCGGACTGCTCACCGTGGGGCTGGACAGCTGGGCCGAGAACGAGGTCGTACGGCAGTTGCTGACCGTGCTGCTCATCCTGGTGATGACCGGGGTGTGCGTGATCGGCACCGAGCTGTCGGCCCGGGTGCAGAACGTGCTGATCCTCGCGCAGGTCGCCTGTCTGCTCGCCTTCGCGGTGGTCGCGCTGTACCGGGTCTACGCGGGCACCGGCACCCTCGACTCGGTCAAACCCGCGGCCGACTGGATGAACCCCTTCGGCTCCGGAGGCGCGTCCCTGACGGCGGCGCTGCTCCTTGGGGTGTTCATCTACTGGGGCTGGGAGTCGGCGGTCAACCTCACCGAGGAGATCAGGGACTCCGCGTCCGCGCCCGGCCGGGCGGCCGTCTGGTCGACGGTCGTGCTGCTGGTGACATACGTGGCGGTCGGCTTCGCGGTGGTGGCGTACGCCGGTCCGCTGTTCCTCTCCGAGAACGCGGGCGAGGAGGAGTTCGTCTTCGCCCTGCTGGCCGGGGAGGCCATGGGCGGCTGGGACTGGGTGGTGCTGCTCGCGGTGTCCACGTCCGCGCTGGCCTCGACCCAGACGACGATCATCCCCGCCTCGCGCACGGCGCTGTCCATGGCCCGCCGCCAGGCGCTGCCCGCCACGTTCGGCCGCATCCACCCGCGCTACCGGACACCCGACGTGAGCACCTGGTGGGTGGCCGGGATCGCCATCGTCTGGTACCTCGTGGTCCGGCAGATCAGCGAGAACGCCCTCTTCGACTCGCTCACCGCGCTGTCGCTGCTGATCGCCTTCTACTACGCCCTGACGGGCATCGCCTGCGCGGTGTACTACCGGCGCCGGCTCACCGAGAGCCTGCGCAACCTGCTGCTGATCGGGGTGGGGCCGCTGGTCGGGGCGGGGCTGCTGATCTGGCTGCTGGTGGAGTCCGTGATCGACATGGCCGACCCCGCCAACTCCTACAGCGGGGTGTCCTGGCTGGGGCTCGGTCCGCCGCTGGTCATCGGCATCGGCATCGCCCTGGTCGGGGTGGTCCTGATGCTCGTGTGGCGGTTCGTGTCACCCGCGTTCTGGTCGGAGCGGCCCGGTGTGGCGGGCCCGGATCCCGTGACGGACAAGGAGAGCTGAGATGTCGGTCGTCCTCGGGTACGACGAGTCGGCCGGCGCCGTGCGCGCGCTGCGGGTCGCGGTGGAGGTGTCGGCCGCCTTCGGCGAGCCGCTGGTGCTCGTCTACGGTGCCGCGGCCCCCGGGGCCATGGGCGAGGAGTACGGCTCCCACCACGAGGCGCTGGTGGAGACGGGGCGGACGGCGCTCCGCCATGCCGTGGAGGCGGCGGACGAGGCGGGGGTGCCGAGCACGGTCGAGATCATCGACGAGAAGCCCGCCCAGGCCCTGCTCACGGCGGCCGCCCGGCACGGGGCGCGGGTGATCGTGGTGGGCAGCTGGGGCGAGAGCCCGATGCGCGGGGCCCTGCTGGGCTCCACCCCGCACAAGCTGCTGCACCTGTCGCCGGTCCCGGTGCTGTGCGTGCCGACGGAGGAGTGAGGGGCCGCCGCGGTGGCCCGGCTCAGTCCAGGTAGCCGCGGAGCTGGTCCGCGTAGGCGTGGTCGCGGAGTTTGTTGAGGGTCTTGGACTCGATCTGCCGTATCCGCTCCCGGGTCACGCCGAAGATGCGGCCTATCTCCTCCAGCGTGCGGGGCCGGCCGTCGGCCAGGCCGTAGCGGAGCTGGACGACCTTGCGCTCGCGCTCGCCGAGGGTGGAGAGCACGGCCTCCAAGTGCTGACGCAGCAGCAGGAAGGCGGCCGACTCGACGGGGCTGGCGGCGTCGCCGTCCTCGATCAGGTCGCCGAGGGCGACGTCGTCCTCCTCGCCGACCGGGGCGTGCAGCGAGACCGGCTCCTGGGCGAGGCGCAGCACCTCGCCGACCCGCTCGGGGGCGAGGTCCAGGTGGTCGGCGACCTCCTGCGGCGTCGGCTCGTAGCCGCGTTCCTGGAGCATGCGGCGCTGGACTCGGACGACCCGGTTGATCAGCTCCACGACGTGGACCGGGACGCGGATGGTGCGGGCCTGGTCGGCCAGGGCGCGGGACATGGCCTGCCGGATCCACCAGGTGGCGTAGGTGGAGAACTTGTAGCCGCGGGCGTAGTCGAACTTCTCCACGGCCCGGATCAGCCCGAGGTTCCCCTCCTGGACCAGGTCGAGCATGGTCAGTCCGCGCCCGACGTACCGCTTCGCCACCGACACCACGAGCCGCAGGTTCGCCTCGATCAGCCGGCGCTTGGCGACCCGGCCCAGGACGACGATCCGGTCCAGGTCGAGGGCGAGGCTGCTGTCCAGGTCGGGGGTGAGGCGCAGCTTCTCCTCGGCGAACAGCCCGGCCTCCACGCGCCGCGCCAGGTCGACCTCCTCGGCCGCGCTGAGCAGCGGGATCCGCCCGATCTCGCGGAGGTACTGCCGGAACAGGTCGGAGGAGGGCCCACCGGACTCGGTACGGGTGGGAGGCGGCGGTTCGGCGGGCTCGGCGGGCTCGTTCTCCGGGGGCATGGCGACGAGGACCCCGCGCTCGGCGTCCGGCTCCGCGCCGTCGGTACTGGCGTCGGTCTGGGTGAGGGTCTGGGTCTGCACGGGGGCGACCTCCAGGATGGACGCGGCCGGCGGGGGCCGGCGGCGGTACTTCGGGGGGCGGAGTCGGCTCGCTCGCCGCCGTCCGTCCCGTACGCCGTGAAACGGAACCGCGGGAACCGGTGACCCGCCGGAACGGATCGGCCACACTCCGAGGACTCAGGCACCGCCCCCAGTGTGGGGTACGACACATCACCGCCACGAGGGGCGTGCGGTGACTTTTTGCGTCCGGGCCGTGACCGCGTGAATACCCGGGGTCGGTTCAGAGGGCGGCGGCGCCCTGGACGCGGAGGTTCTGGTCGTACTGCTGGAGGATCCAGAGTTCGTTCTGTACGGCTGCCTGTTCGGCGGGGTCGCCGTGGGTGGAGAGGCGGGTGAGGCGGCCGGTGATGTCGCGGATGCGGCGTTCGACGGCGCGGCGGCGGACCGTGACCAGTTGGGCGCCGGCATAGACCTCGTCGACGTCCTTGACGCCGCGGTGCAGCATGATCGCCTCGACCGCGAGTTCGGTGACCATGGCGCGGACGGTGTCGTCGGGGGCCGCGTCGCGCACCCGGACCAGGTAGTCCTGCGGGTCCTGGACGCCGAACTCGGCGCCGCCCGCCTCCAGGATCGCCTCGCGTACGGCGGCGTAGGGCGGGGCGGTGAACTCGTCGACGCCGTACGCGTCGAAGGCCGGGGAGACCAGCTCCGGGCGCTGGAGGGCGAGTTTCAGGAGTTCGCGTTCGGTGGCGAAGACGGGGTTGCGGAGGTTGAGGGCCGGGCCGCGGGGGCCGGGGCGGGTGGGCGCGGTCTGGTGCTGGGCGCCGCCGTGCTGCTGCCGGTCGGGGCCGGCAGCGCCCCTGCCGCCCCGGTCGCGGGCCCAGCGGGCCAGCTGGGCGATGCGCTTGACGACGAACTGGGTGTCCAGGATGCCGAGCATCCCGGCGAGCTGGACCGCGACCTCGTGCTGGGCGCCGCTGTTCTTGATGCGGGCGACGACCGGGGCGGCCTCGTCCAGCGCGGACGCGCGGCCGGCGGGGGTGTCCAGGTCGTAGCGGGAGACGATCTGGCGCAACGCGAACTCGAAGAGCGGGGTGCGCGGTTCGACCAGGTCGGCCACGGCGTCGTCGCCCTTGGCGAGGCGCAGGTCGCAGGGGTCCATGCCGTCGGGGGCGATGGCGATGTAGGTCTCGGCGGCGAACTTCTGGTCGTCCTCGAAGGCGCGCAGGGCGGCCTTCTGGCCGGCCGCGTCGCCGTCGAAGGTGAAGATCACGCGGGCCGAGCCGTTGTCCATGAGGAGGCGGCGGAGGATCTTGATGTGGTCGCCGCCGAAGGCCGTGCCGCAGGTCGCGATGGCGGTGGTCACGCCGGCGAGGTGGCAGGCCATGACGTCGGTGTAGCCCTCGACGACGACCGCCCGGGACGCCTTCGCGATGTCCTTCTTCGCCAGGTCGATGCCGTAGAGGACCTGGGACTTCTTGTAGATCGCGGTCTCGGGGGTGTTCAGGTACTTCGGCCCGTTGTCCGCCTCGTAGAGCTTGCGGGCGCCGAAGCCGACGACGTCGCCGCCGATGTCGCGGATGGGCCACATCAGCCGGCCGCGGAACCGGTCGATGGGGCCGCGGCGGCCCTCCTGCGAGATGCCGGAGAGGACCAGCTCCTTGTCGCTGAAGCCCTTGCCCCGCAGGAAGCGGGTGAGGTGGTCCCAGCCCTGGGGGCTGTAGCCGACGCCGAAGTGCTGGGCGGCCGCCTGGTCGAAGCCGCGGTCGGCGAGGAAGGCGCGGCCGGTGTCCGCCTCGGGGCTGGTCGCCAGCTGCTCCGCGTACCACTGCGCGGCGATCTTGTGGGCCTCGACCAGGCGGATGCGCTCGCCGCGCTGGTGGGTGGGGTTGTACCCGCCCTCCTCGTAGCGCAGGGTGATGCCGGCCTGGCCGGCCAGGCGCTCGACCGCCTCGGAGAAGGTGAGGTGGTCGATCTTCATCACGAACGTGATGGTGTCGCCGCCCTCCTGGCAGCCGAAGCAGTGGAAGAACCCCTTGCTCGGACTGACCTGGAAGGACGGGGACTTCTCGTCGTGGAAGGGGCACAGGCCCTTCAGATTGCCGCCGCCCGCGTTGCGCAGCTGGAGGTACTCCGAGACGACGGCGTCGATCGGGACCGCGTCCCGTACCGCCTTCACGTCCTCGTCGTTGATCCGTCCTGCCACGCGTGAAGTCTACGGGGCGGCACCGACATGCTCCGGCACGGTGACCGGCTCCGGTACGACAGCTATGCGAGGAGGCTTTCCAGGGATACGTGCGGATTCGCGAGGGCCTCCGTGTCCACCGGGGTCTTCGAGCGGATCAGCTGCTGGATCGGCTCCGTGACGTCCCACACGTTGACGTTCATCCCGGCCAGCACGCGGCCCTCCTTCACCCAGAAGGCGATGAACTCGCGCTTCGCCGCGTCCCCGCGGATCACCACCTCGTCGTACGACCCCGCGGGCGCCCAGCCGGAGTACTCCATGCCCAGGTCGTACTGGTCGGTGAAGAAGTAGGGGACGCGGTCGTGGGCCGTGCCCTTGCCGAGCATCGCGCGGGCCGCCGCCGGGCCGCCGTTCAGCGCGTTGGCCCAGTGCTCCACGCGCAGGCTGGTGTCGAAGAGGGCGTGGTGGAAGGAGGCCACGTCGCCGGCCGCGTAGATGTCGGGGTCGGAGGTGCGCAGGTGCTCGTCGACGACGACGCCGCCGCCGTGCGCCCGGTCGGCGATCTCCAGCCCGGCCGCCTGCGCGAGCGCGGCGCGCGGGGCGGCGCCGATCGCGGCGAGCACGTCGTGCGCCGGGTGCTCCTCGCCGTCGTCGGTACGGGCGGCCAGCACCATGCCGTCCTGGCCGACGATCTCGGTCAGCTCCACGCCGAAGCGGAAGCGCACCCCGTGCGACTCGTGCAGCTCGGCGAAGACGGCGCCCAGCTCAGGGCCGAGGACGCCGTGCAGCGGGGTAGGGCCGGGCTCGACGACGGTGACCTCGGCTCCGTACTCGCGGGCCGCCGCCGCGATCTCCAGGCCGATCCAGCCGGCGCCGGCGATGACGAGGTGGCCGTTGTCCCGGCCGAGGGAGGCGAGGACGCCCTTGAGCCGCTCGGCGTGGGCGAGGCGGCGCAGGTGGTGGACGCCCGCGAGGTCGGTGCCGGGGACGTCGAGGCGGCGGGGCTCGGCGCCGGTCGCGAGGAGCAGCTTGTCGTAGCTGACGTGGGTGCCGTCGTCGCCGTAGTGGACGGTCTTGGCGGCGCGGTCGATCGCGACGACGGTCTGGCCGAGGTGCAGCTCGATGTCGTGGCTCGCGTACCAGGCGGGCTCGTGCACGAAGACGCTGTCGCGCTCCTCCTTGCCGAGGAGGTAGCCCTTGGACAGCGGGGGGCGCTCGTAGGGGTGGTCGCGTTCGTCGCAGATGAGGATCACCCGGCCGGTGAAGCCCTCCGTGCGGAGTGTCTCGGCCGCCTTCGCGCCCGCCAGGCCGCCTCCGACGATGACGAATGTCTGATCCGCGTCGACCACTTGTTTGCCTCCTCGTCAGGGTGCCGCCACATGCGAGCGTCCCGCACGTGGCGTGGTGCGGGAAGAGGAGCGACCCGATCAGGCCACGGAGCGTCCGGTTTCCGGAGCTTCGCGGTCCGTCGGGTCACACCTGTCCCACCAGTCTCATGGATGCCCCGTCAGCCGGGCGTGAAGCGAGCGGGCCGAGGCGTCGGTGAGGGAGGCGATCTGGTCGACGATCACCCGTTTGCGGGCCCGGTCGTCGGGGGCCGCGTCGAACAGGGCGCGGAACTGCGGGTCGAGGCCGTCGGGGGCGCGGGCGGTGAGCGCCTCGGCCAGTTCGGCGACGACGATCCGCTGGTCGGCGCGGAGCGCCTCCTGTTCGGTGCGCTGCATGACGTACCGGACGGCGACCGCCTTGAGGACGGCGCACTCCAGCTGGGTCTCCCTCGGGACGACCAGCTCGGCGGTGTACCGGGTGAGCCGGCCGCCGCCGTACGCGGCCCGGGTGGCCGTCTCGGCGGCCAGGCAGAACCGGCCGATGAGCTGGCTGGTGGCGTCCTTCAGGCGGGCCTGGGCGCCGGCCGTGCCGTCGTAGCCGTGCGGCCACCAGTCCTGGGCGAGGAGGCGGTCGAGGGCGGCGGCGAGTTCGGCGTGGTCGGTGCCCTCGGGGACGTAGCGGCCGACGGCGGCCTCGAAGACGGCCTCGCGCTCGGGGTCGGCGAGCAGGCAGTTCGGGTCGATGTGGCCGGCGTGCAGGCCGTCCTCGACGTCGTGCACGGAGTACGCCACGTCGTCCGCCCAGTCCATGACCTGGGCCTCGAAGCAGGTGCGGGCGCCGGGGGCGTCCTTGCGGAGCCACTCGAAGACGGGCCGGTCGTCGTCGTAGACGCCGAACTTGCGCGAGGACGGGTCGGTGGGGTGGGCGCCGCGGGGCCAGGGGTACTTGGTGGCGGCGTCGAGGGTGGCGCGGGTGAGGTTGAGGCCGACGGAGCCGTCCTCGGTGAACCGTTTGGGCTCGATGCGGGTGAGGAGCCTGAGGGACTGGGCGTTGCCCTCGAATCCGCCGCAGTCCTCGGCGAAGGTGTTGAGCGCCAGTTCGCCGTTGTGCCCGAAGGGCGGGTGGCCCAGGTCGTGGGAGAGGCAGGCGGCCTCCACGAGGTCGGGGTCGCAGCCGAGGGCGGCGCCGAGTTCGCGGCCGACCTGGGCGCACTCCAGGGAGTGGGTGAGGCGGGTGCGGGGGCTGGCGTCCCACATGGGGCTGCCCTCGCCCGGGGTGACGACCTGGGTCTTGCCGGCGAGGCGGCGCAGGGCGGCGGAGTGGAGGATGCGGGCGCGGTCGCGTTGGAAGGCGGTGCGGCCGGGGCGTTTGTCCGGCTCGGGGGCCCAGCGGGCGACTGACGTCGGGTCGTAGGGGGGTGGGGTGTCTGTGCCTTCCATGTGATGAACATTAAGCGGTGGGCGCGGATGCGTCTGCCGGGTTCGGTGGTCGCGCGGGTGCGGGCGGTTCGTGGCTGGTCGCGCCCGCGCGGCGGAGCCGCACATCGATACGGCCCCGCGCCCCTAGGGGGTGGCGGTTGCCCGGCGAATCGAAGCGCCGCCTGTGATCGGATTCACGGCCTCGTCGTAGCGGTGCAGGAGCAGGCGGGCCATGGCCGGGTGGGTGCCCAGGGGGGACGCGGCTGTCCAGGGGGCCGCTGCCGTGGACTCCGTCGCGAAGCGGCCCGGGGCCGTGAAGTAGGAGGCGACGGCCACTCGGCGGTGGCCCCGGGACGTCAGGGTGCGGATGGCGTCCGGGACGGTGGGGGACGCCGCCGAGGCGTAGGCGGGGAGGACCGGGACGCCGAGGCGGGCGGCGAGGAGGGACGCGGTGCGGGTCGTGTCGGTCCTGGAGTCCGGGTCGCGGGAGCCCGCGGCGGCGAGGACGACGGCGGCGTCCCGTGGGGCCCGGGTGGGCCAGCCGGCCTCCAGCAGGCGGGCGTGGAGGGCGTCCACGAGCAGGGGGTGCGGGCCGAGCGGGGCGGCGACGCGGGTGCGGGCCGGGGAGGCCGCGGCCATGTCGGGGATGTCGCGTTTGACGTGGTGGCCGCGGCTGAGCAGGAGCGGGACGAGGACCGCGGGCCCGTCCCCGAGGGCGGCCAGCGTGTCGGGGAGCAGGGGTTCGTTCAGCTCGATGTGGCCGAGGTGCACCGGCAGGCCGGGGCGCAGGGCGCGGACCCGGTCGAGGAGGGCGCTCACGGTGCTCAGGGCGCGCGGGTCGCGGCTGCCGTGGGCGACGGCCACCAGGGCGGGTGCTCCGCCGGTGGCCCGCGTGCTCGTGCTGCCCGTCACTGTCATCACCGTCATGCACCGATCGTGGCCGGGTGACGTTGCCTTCCCGTTGCGTGGGCGTCACGACAATTTTCCTCCGGTTCACACGCCGCCGCCCACCGCGTGTGAGCGTCCGGCGAACCGGACGGCGCTCCGGTACGTCCCTGAGGGCAGTGACCGACCGGGGAGGGGACCGTCCGATGCGCCGCCCGACACTTCGCAGACCGCGCCTGCCGCGCACCCGCACGGGACAGCGGCGGCTGATCCGGGCGGTGGTGGCGGCGTGCGTGCTGGCGCTGCTGCCCGCGACGTGGATGCACCTGGTCACCGGCGACCGGCTGCGCACCACGGCCGACGTGCCGCGCACCGAGGTCGCCGTCGTCTTCGGCGCCGGGCTGTGGGAGGGCGAGCCGTCGCCGTACCTGGCGCACCGGCTGGACGCGGCGGCCGAGCTGTACCGCGCGGGGCGGATCGAGGTGGTGCTCGTCACCGGGGACAACAGCCGGGAGGAGTACGACGAGCCGGACGCCATGCGCGCCTACCTCGTGCGGCACGGCGTGCCCGACGGGCGGATCGTCAGCGACTACGCGGGCTTCGACACCTGGGACTCCTGCGTCCGCGCGAAGAAGATCTTCGGGGTGGACCGGGCCGTACTGATCAGCCAGGGCTTCCACATCCGGCGGGCGGTCGCGCTCTGCCAGGAGGCGGGGGTGGCGTCGTACGGCGTCGGGGTGGACGAGCGTCACGACGCGACCTGGTACTACGGGGGTGCCCGGGAGGTCCTCGCGGCGGGCAAGGCGGCGCTGGACGCGGCGGTCGAACCGGACCCGCGCTTCCTCGGGCCGAAGGAGCCGGGGGTGGCGCTGGCTCTGGCCGACGCCGGATGAGCCGACGCCGGATGAGCAGGCCCGGACGAGCAGGCCCGGACGAGCAGCCCCTCACCGTGGCCCGAGGGCGGCGGGGAGGTCGCCGTCCCGGCGGTGTAACAGAGCGCCGACCAGCCGCGTAACACGGAAGCCGCAGGCTGGACGGCATGCAGAACACCGCCACGCCCACGCACTGCCCGTACTGCGCCTTGCAGTGCGGGATGAATCTGACGCCCGCCGCCGGCGGGACCGTCGAGGTGAGCGAGCGCGCGGACTTCCCGGTGAACCGGGGCGCGCTGTGCGGCAAGGGGCGTACGGCGCCGGAGGTGCTCGCGTCGGGGGCGCGGCTGACCTCGCCGCTGGTGCGTTCCGACGGCGGCGAGCTGGTGCCGGCCGGCTGGGACGAGGCGCTGGACCGGATCGCCGGGAACCTGGCCCGCACCCGGGCGGAGCGAGGCGCGGACGCGGTGGGGGTGTTCGGCGGGGGCGGGCTGACCAACGAGAAGGCGTACGCGCTGGGCAAGTTCGCCCGCGTGGTGCTGGGCACCTCGCAGATCGACTACAACGGCCGGTTCTGCATGTCGTCGGCGGCGGCGGCCGGGACGAAGGCGTTCGGGCTCGACCGAGGACTGCCGTTCCCCCTGGAGGACATCCCGAAGACCGGCTGCGTGATCCTCGTGGGGTCGAACCCGGCGGAGACGATGCCGCCGTCCCTGCGGTACTTCACCGAGCTGCGGGAGAACGGCGGCACCCTGATCGTCGTCGACCCGCGCCGCACGAAGACCGCCGAACAGGCCGACCTGCACCTGGCGCCGAGGCCCGGCACCGATCTGGCGCTCGCGCTGGGCATGCTGCACCTGGTGGTGGCCGAGGGGCGGGTGGACGAGCGGTACGTCGAGGAGCGCACGGCCGGCTGGGAGGAGGCACGGGCGGCGGCGATGGCGCACTGGCCGGAGTACGTGGAGCGGATCACGGGGGTGTCCGTTCCCGAGCTGCGGGAGGCGGTGCGGCTGTTCTGCGCGCCGGAGGCGGCCATGGTGCTCACCGCGCGGGGGCCGGAGCAGCAGGCCAAGGGCACGGACACGGTGGGCGCGTGGATCAATCTGTGCCTGGCGACCGGGCGGGCCGGGCGGCCGCTGTCCGGGTACGGCTGTCTGACCGGGCAGGGCAACGGGCAGGGCGGGCGCGAACACGGGCAGAAGGCCGACCAGTTGCCGGGCTACCGCAAGCTGACGGACCCGGCGGCGCGGCTCCACGTGGCCGAGGTGTGGGGCGTGGACCCGGACTCGCTGCCGGGGCCGGGGCGCAGTGCGTACGAGCTGCTGGACGCGCTGGGGACGGACATCGGGTCGCTGCTGGTGATGGGGTCCAACCCGGTGGTGTCGGCTCCCCGGGCCGCGCACGTCGAGGGGCGGCTGCGGTCGCTGGACTTCCTGGCGGTGTGCGACGTGGTGCTCTCCGAGACGGCGGCGCTGGCGGACGTGGTGCTGCCGGTGACGCAGTGGGCGGAGGAGACGGGGACGACGACGAGTCTGGAGGGGCGGGTGCTGCTGCGGCGGCGTGCGATCACGCCGCCGGACGGGGTCCGCAGCGACCTGGAGGTGCTGCACGGCCTGGCCGCGCGGCTGGGTGTGGAGAAGGGGTTCCCGACCGAACCCGAGGAGGTCTTCGAGGAGCTGCGCCGGGCCAGCGCCGGCGGTCCGGCGGACTACTCGGGGATCGACTACCGGCGGCTCGCGGAGGAGAACGGCGTGTTCTGGCCGTGCCCGGCGCCGACGGACGACACTCCCCCGCACCCGGGCACCCCGCGTCTCTTCCTGGACCGCTTCGCCACCGACGACGGCCGGGCCGGGTTCGTGCCCGTCGCGCACCGGCCGAGCGCCGAGGAGCCGGACGACGCGTATCCGGTGCTGCTGACCACGGGGCGGGTCGTGGCGCAGTACCAGTCCGGGGCGCAGACCCGGCGGGTGGCCGAGCTGAACGCCGCCGCGCCCGGCCCGTTCGTGGAGCTGCACCCGCGGCTGGCGGCGCGGCTCGGGGCGGCGGAGGGGGACCCGCTGGCGGTGGTGTCCCGGCGGGGGCGGGCGGTGGCGCCGGCCCGGATCACCACCGGCATCCGGCCGGACACGGTGTTCATGCCCTTCCACTGGCCGGGCGAGGGCCGCGCCAACACGCTGACCAACCCGGCCCTCGACCCGACCTCGCGGATGCCGGAGTTCAAGGTGTGCGCGGTACGGGTGGAGGTGGCGGAGCAGAGGGCTCCGTAGGCGGCGGACCGGGGGCGCGGCTGGCGGTGCCGCGGGCGGCGGCCGTCATGGCACGGGCCAGTTCCCGTCCGCGACCGGTCTGCCGGTGGCCCGCAGGCGGACCGCGACCGCGGGGGCGGCGACGTACACCCAGGCCCGCAGGGGCGTCCCGTCGGCGTCCCGTACGACGCTCCTGGCCACCCGGTCGTAGAGGTTGCGCGGGTCGCCCGGCACGTACTCCTCCAGCCGGTCCAGTTCGGCGAGCAGCATCTCGTACTCCTCGGGCAGCGCGGTGACGACCTCCCCGCGCACGCTTCCCCCGGGCGCCTCCACGGCGTAGGGGTAGCCGGGGCCCGGGTAGAGCAACGCCCCGTGCAGGCGGGCGGGTTCCCCGGCGCGGGTGCGCCCGCGCAGGAAGGCGTCGTGATTAACACCGCCGGGGCGCAGGGTCCCGTAGACGAAGAACGGCAGTCGCGTGGTGTCCACGACAGGTCATTCTCTCGCCCCATGCCCCTCATGATCTTCACCGGCGGGCTATGGACATGACATGCCGGGGGTCCTTTAAATCTGAGTCAACACCCCCACCTCCCCACGCCTCCGGGCCCCCGCCTTCCCCACGCCCCCCGCACCCCCACGCGCCCCGTAGCGCTCCTCCCCAAGGAGTCCGATGAGCCGAATACGGCACGTCCGAGGTTCCCGCCCCGCCACGGCCGGCATCGCCGCCGCCACCGCCGCGCTGCTCGGCACCGTCCTCGCCCCCACCTCCCACGCCGCCGACGGCCCCACCTCCGCCGACGCCCTCGGACACGCGGCCACCGTCCTCGCCGACCGCGCCGACGCCCTCGGCCTGACCGCGGCGCAGGACACCGAGGTCCGCGACGTCATCGTCGACGACGACGGCACCCAGCACGTCCGCTACGACCGCACCTACCACGAACTGCCTGTTCTGGGCGGCGACTTCGTCCTCCACCTCGCCCCCGACGGCGAGTTCCGCGGCGCGGACCGCGCGACCGAGGCCCAGGTCTCCCTGCCGACCGTCACCCCGAAGCTGTCGGCCCCCAAGGCCGCCGACCTGGCCGCGAACGCGCTGCGCGCCGCCAACCCGGGCGAGCTGCTGAAGAAGCTCACCGCCAAACCGCAGTTGGTGGTCGACGCCCTGCACGGGACCCCGAAGCTGGCCTGGCGGACGAACGCGGCGGCGATGGATCCCGGCGGCAACCCGGTCGCGCGCACCGTGCTGACCGACGCCGGGACCGGCGCCCGCATCGACGCCTGGGACACCATCGAGACGGCCGCGGGCGACGGCGAGTCGCTGTACGGCGGCAAGGTGCCGCTGGAAACCACGTCCTCGGGGTCGTCGTACCAGCTCAAGGACCCGACGCGCGGCTCCACCTACACCGGTGACGCGGAGAACCAGACCGACCTGTGCTTCCTCGGCATCTGCCTGGTCCGGGCCCCCTCGACGCTGTTCACCGACGCCGACAACCACTGGGGCACGGGGAGCGCCGGCGACCGCGCCTCGGCCGCCGTGGACGCGCAGTACGGCACCGACGTCACGTGGGACTACTACAAGGACGTGCACGGGCGCAGCGGCATCGCGGGCGACGGCAAGGGGTCGTACAACCGGGTGCACTACGGCAACAAGTACAACAACGCCTTCTGGGACGACAGTTGCTTCTGCATGACGTACGGCGACGGTGACGGGAGCACGTTCGGGCCGCTGGTCTCGCTGGACGTCGCCGGGCACGAGATGACGCACGGGGTGACCTCGTCGACGGCGGCGCTGACGTACTCGGGCGAGTCGGGCGGCCTCAACGAGGCGACCTCGGACATCTTCGGCACGCTGGTGGAGTGGCACGCGGGCAACGCCACCGACCCCGGGGACTACCTGATCGGCGAGAAGGTCGTCCGGGACGGGTTCGGCCGGGACGCGCTGCGATACATGGACAAGCCCAGCAGGGACGGCAGTTCGGCCGACTGCTGGAACACGGCGGTGGGCGACCTGGACGTCCACTACTCCTCCGGGATCGCCAACCACTTCGCCTACCTGCTGGCCGAGGGCAGCGGTGCGCGGACCGTGGGCGGGGTCCGTTACTCCTCCCCCACCTGCGACGGCTCCTCGGTCTCCGGGATCGGCCGGGACAAGCTCGGGGACGTCTGGTACCGGGCGCTGACGGTGTACATGACCTCGTCCACGGACTACGCGGGCGCCCGCACCGCCACCCTGAGCGCGGCCGGTGACCTGTACGGCACCGACAGCGCCGAGTACGCGGCGGTCGGCGCGGCGTGGAGCGCGGTGAGCGTGGGCTGAGCCCGCCACGCGCGGTGTGGGCCGCCCCGGGTTCCGTCATGGAACCCGGGGCGGCCCCGTGCGTTCTCAGATGTCGTCGTAGGGCCGCTTCTCCTTCGCCTCGCGCAGGGCTCGCCCCCACCACACCAGCTGGTCGAGCATCGTCTTCGCCGCCGCGTCCGGCCCCGACGGGTCCCTGAGCGTGCCCTCGTCGTCGAAGGACGCGCCCGCGTTGTGGAAGGAGACGGTGTCGCGGACGGTGACGGCGTGCAGTTCGGCGAAGACCTGGCGCAGGTGCTCCGCGGCGCGCAGGCCGCCGGCCAGGCCGCCGTACGAGACGAGGCCGACGGGCTTGGCCCGCCACTCGGTGAAGTGCCAGTCGATGACGTTCTTCAGGCCCGCCGGGAACGAGTGGTTGTACTCGGGCGTGAGCACGACGAACGCGTCGGCGCCGGCGAGCTTGGGCGTGACCCCGGCCAGCGCGGCGGTCGCCTCCGGGGTCGGGGCCAACGTCGTGGGGAGGTCGGCCTCGGCCACGTCGACCACCTCCGGGATCAGGTCGTCGTGGGCCCGGAGGTGGTCCAGGAGCCAGTCGGCGACGACGGGGCCGAAGCGGCCGTGGCGGTTGCTGCCGACAAGGAGGGTCACCCGCAGTGGGGCGGTCGTGGTGTCCATGCGGAACAGCCTGGTACCTCGACCAAACTTGAGGTCAAGCCGTGGCGGCGGGCCCGTTCGGCGGCGCCACTCACCCGTTCACACCCGCGTCCCGCACCCTTCGGGATCTTTTCCGCCACCTGTCCGGCACGCCCCCGTGACCTGCTGAAACACAGTCACATCGACTCCCCTCCGGCGCACCGGCGACACCCGTTCATCCCAATCCGCGCCGCGCGCTCGGGGAGCGGGCCGGGTCCGCTGCCACTTTCCTCGGTAGGGCAGGGGCCACCGAAGAGCTCAAAGGAGCACCGATGCGACGTACCGCCCGCCTGCTGACCGGCACCGCGCTCGCCGTCGCGGCCGTCGGCCTCGCCTCCCCGGCGACCGTGTACGCCGGGGACGCCGCACCGACCGGTGGCCTGGAGGTGTACCCGTCCTCGGTCGTGCCGGGCGAGCGGGCCATGGTGACCACGGCGTGGTGCGGAGAGGGCGGTTCGGCGGCCGGCGACGCCAGCGCGGTCGGCGCCGGCACGTTCCCGCTGGCGCCGGGGACGGACGACGGGGAGACGGCCGGGCACTTCGAGGTGCCGCCGAGCGCGCAGCCGGGAACGTACGAGATCGTCGCGACCTGCGGGGACGACGAGCAGCGGGTGACGGGCGACCTGGTGGTGACGCTGACCGCGGCCGAGGCGCCGGTGTATCCGAGAGGAAGCGTGAAGACGGGGGTCGGCGGCGCTCTTGGCCCCGACCCCGTGCAGACCGCGGCCGGTGTGGCGGCTCTCGCCGTCGCCGCCGCGGGCGGTACCTGGCTCCTGCATCGCCGGGCGAGAGGCGACGGGATCTGACGGGCACCCTCCGCTGCCCGTCCGCCGGTACCGCACTTCCCCACCCCCTCCGGGTCCGACGCCCCTCGCGGCCCGGAGGGGGCAGGGGAGACCACCAGGCCCGACTGGAGAGGGGATGTACATGCGCAGGGTCGGCAACACCGCGATAGCCGCGGTCACCGCGGTCGCTCTCTGCTCCGGGGCGTGGCTGCTCGTCGGCGGCGCGGAGAGCGAGGCCCCGCCGCAGCCGTCGGCCGCGCAGGCCGCCTCCGGCACCGGGCGGAGCGCCGAGGCGCCGCCCGCCGCACCGGCGCTGCCGCCCTCGCCGCCGGACCGCGTCCGGATCCCCGCGATCGAGGTGGACGCGCCCATGACGGGGCTCGGGCTGACGTCCTCGGGCAGCCTGGACGTGCCGCCCGCCGAGAAGAAGAACCTCGCCGGCTGGTACGAGGCCGGCACCACCCCCGGCGAGAGGGGCACCGCGATCGTCGCCGGGCACGTCGACAACGCCGAGGGCCCCGCCGTCTTCTACCGGCTCGGCGCGCTGGAGAAGGGCGCCACGATCGAGGTCGACCGGCGGGACGGCGGCGTCGCGGTCTTCACGGTGGACGCGGTGGAGGTCTACGCCGCCGACGACTTCCCCGACGCCAAGGTGTACGGCGCGGCGACCCGGCCCGAGCTGCGGGTCATCACGTGCGGCGGCGACTACTCACGCAGTACCGGATACCAGGGGAACGTGGTCGTCTTCGCGCACCTGACCGGCAGCCGGTGAGCCGTCGCCCAGGACGTGCGCCCTGCCCCACAGGCCGAGCGGCGCCAGCGCCTCGTTGAGGGCGACGCCCCGCGCGGTGAGCGAGTACTCGACGCGCGGCGGCACCTCGGGGTACTCCTCGCGGTGCACGATGCCGTCGGCCTCCAGCTCCCGCAGCTGTGCGGCGAGCACCTTCTCCGTGACACCCGGCAGCTCCCGGCGCAGGGCCCCGAAGCGGCGGACGCGCTCGCCGAGCGCCCAGAGGATCAGCACCTTCCACTTCCCGCCGATCACGTCCATCGCCGCGTCGACGCCGCACACGTACGCCCCCGGCCGCCGTGCCGTACCCATCCCCGTCACCCCGTTCGTCCACCGCCCGCGTACTTCCCCCCGGGTAACCACCCACTCTCAAGTACGTACTTGAGCGGCCCCGTCCCCCGGAAGAGGCTGTCCCCATGACCGACAAGCCGACCACTCCCCCTATTCCCCTCACCGTCCTCGGCGCCGGCGCGATGGGCGCCGCCCTCGTCCGCGCCTGGCTGGCCGCCGGGCACCCGGTGACCGTCTGGAACCGCACCCCCGCCCGCGCCGAGGCCCTGGCCGCCGAGGGCGCCACGGTCGCCCGCACCGCCGCCGAGGCGGTCTCGGCGAACCGCCTGGTGATCGTCTGCCTCCTGGACGACGCGTCGGTCGGCGCGGCCCTGGCCGGCGTCGACCTGACCGGCCGCGACCTGATCGACCTGACCACCGGCACCCCCGCCGACGGCCGCACCCGCGCCGCCTGGGCGACGGCGCGCGGGGCCCGCTTCCTGGACGGCGGCATCATGGCCGTACCGCCGATGATCGGGGCCGCCGACTCCGGCGCCTACGTCTTCTACAGCGGCTCCTCCGCCCTCTTCGCCGAGCACCGCGACACCCTCGCCGTCCCCGCCGGCACCCGCTACGTCGGCGAGGACCCGGGCTTCGCGGCCCTGCACGACGTGGCGCTGCTGAGCGCGATGACGGGCATGTTCGCGGGCGTCTCACACGCCTTCGCCCTGATCCGGCGGGAGGACATCGCACCGCGGGACTTCGCACCGCTCCTGTCCTCCTGGCTCACCGCGATGGCCCCGGCCGTCCACCTGACCGCCGAGCAGCTGGAGCGCGGCGACTACTCCCACGGCGTCGTCTCCAACCTCGCGATGCAGGTGGCGGGCAACGCGACCCTGCTGCGCACGGCGGAGGAGCAGGGGGTGAGCGCGGAGCTGCTGACGCCGTACACGGAGTTGATGGAGCGGTGGCTCGGCGAGGGGCACGGGGAGGAGGACGGGACGGGGGCGGTGGAGCTGCTGGATGTGGGGCGGGGCGGGACCGGCGCCTAGGCCACCCACTGCTCGTACGCCAGGTTCGCCACCAGCGCGAACACCACCGTCAGCAACACCACCCGTACGAAGCCGCTCCCCTTCTTCAGCGCCGTGTGTGCGCCGAACATGCCGCCCGCCAGGTTGAAGACCGCCATGAGCGCGGCCAGCTGCCACAGGACCGCGCCCTGCCAGGCGAAGGTCGCGAGGGCGCCCGCGTTGGTGCAGCAGTTGACGATCTTGGCGGTGGCCGAGGCGGTGACCAGGTCCAGGTGGAGCAGGGCGGTGAGGGCCAGGACCAGGAACGTACCGGTGCCGGGGCCGACCAGGCCGTCGTAGAAGCCGATGCCGACGCCCGCGAGGCCGATCGCGGCGAGGATCTGGCGGCGGGTGGCCGGGCCGGTCGCGGGGGCGGTGCCGAAGGCCGGGCGGAAGATCACGAAGGCGGCGACGGCGAGCAGCACCACCATGATGACCGGCTTCAGCACCTCCGTGCTCATCCCGGCCGCGAAGAAGGCCCCGCCGGACGAGCCCGCCAGCGCCGCCAGCCCGATGCGGACGGCCGTGCGGACGTCCACCGGGGCCTTGCGGGCGTACGTCACCGCCGCGCCCGTGGTGCCGACGATGGCGACCGCCTTGTTGGTGCCCAGCGCGTGCGCGGCGGGGGTGCCGGAGGGCAGGCCGAGCAGCATGGCCGGCAGGAGCAGGAGGCCGCCGCCGCCGACCACGGCGTCGATCCAGCCGGCCGCGAGGGCGGCGAGGCAGAGCAGGACGAGCGTGGTCAGCGATATGTCGGGCATGATCGCGACCCTATGGACGAGATGGATGTGCCGTCCATCGAGATGAGGGTCTTCTGAGGTTCGCCGAGGGCCCTCCGAGGTACGCCGAGGGTCCTCCGAGGTACGCCGGCCGGCCCGGCCCCGGCCGCCCGCACGCCCTCACACCCACCCCCCGCACCCGCTGAGGGCAGCGTTCCCCGCGGGAAACAGACGCGATGCGACCGGGTAACACCGGCGCCGCACGCTCGATGCCATGACCTCGAATGAGCGTGTGGTGGTGATCGGCGCCGGACTGGCGGGCGTGACGCTCGCCCGGCTCCTCGGTGAGCTGGGCACGCCCGCGCTGCTGGTCGGCGACGAGGAGCACCGCCCGTACAACCGGGTGCTGCTCGCCGACGTGCTGGCCGGACGGTACGGCCCCGACGTGATCAGCCTGCCGGCGCCCGCCGGGCTGCTGCGCGGCCGGGTCACCGGCATCGACCGGGAGGGGCGGACCGTGCGGTGCGCCGACGGGTCGGTGATCGCGTACGACACGCTGGTCCTGGCCACCGGCTCCAACGCCGTGCTGCCGCCGCTGCGCGGCCTGTTCACCCCGGACCGCGCGCTGCCCGAGGGCGTGCACGCGTTCCGGACGCTGGACGACTGCCTGGGGCTGTCGAAGGCGGTTCGGGCGGGGGTGCGGGCGGTCGTCATCGGGGGCGGGCTGCTCGGGGTCTCCGCCGCCCGCGCGCTGGCCGTGCGCGGTGCCCAGGTCGTCCTCGCCCAGCAGGCGGAACGGCTCATGGAACGCCAGCTGGACCCGGCGGCCTCCGTGCTCGTGCGGCGCCATCTGGAGGACCTCGGCGTCGAGGTGCACACCGAGTGCCGGGTGCGCGACGTGCGCAGCGTCGGCGGGGCGGTGCGGTCGGTGGAGCTGGCCGACGGGTACGCGCTGGGCGCCGACCTCGTGGTGCTCGCCTGCGGGGTGCGGCCCCGCGTCGGCCTCGCGCAGGAGGCGGGCCTCGACGTCGGCAAGGGCGTCCTCGTCGACGACGAGCTGCGCACCTCGGACCCGCACATCCGCGCCGTCGGCGACTGCGCCCAGCACGACGGGCGCGTGTACGGGCTGGCCGCGCCCGCCCTCGAACAGGCCGGCGCGCTGGCCGAACTGCTCGCCGGGAACGGCACCGCCCGCTACACCGGCACCCGCTCCCTGACCCGTCTCACCCTCACCGGGCCCCACAGCCCTCTCGGGCCGGACAGCCCCCTCGGCGGGCCGGACGGCTCCTTCGACCTCGCCGCGTTCGGCGAGACCGACCCCCTCCCCGGCGACGACGTCGTGCAGCTCGCCGACGCCACCCGGGGCACGTACCGCAAGGTCGTCGTCCGCGACGACCGGCTGGTCGGCGGGGTCCTGGTCGGCGAACTCGGCACCGTCGGCGCGCTCGCGCGCGCCTGGGAGGGAGCAGAGCCGCTCCCCTCCGACGGCGGCCCCCTGCTCCACCTGCTCACCCATGACGGAGGCTCCTGATGACCGCCACCCCGGGGCACACCCCGACGATCGTGCTTGTCGGCCACGGCATGGTCGGCCAGCGCTTCCTGGAAGCACTCGCCGAGCGCGGCCTGACCGCGACGCACCGCGTGGTCGTGCTGTGCGAGGAGCCGCGCCCCGCCTACGACCGCGTCCAGCTCACGTCGTACTTCTCGGGCAAGACCCCCGAGGACCTGTCGATGACCGACCTCGCCTTCATCGAGGAGCACGGCATCGAGCTGCGCGTCGGTGACGCGGCGGAGACGATCGACCGGGACGCGCGGAAGGTGACGGCCCGGTCGGGGCTGGTCGTCGAGTACGACGTCCTCGTCCTGGCCACCGGCTCCTACCCGTTCGTCCCGCCGGTCCCCGGCAAGGACGCCGAGGGCTGCTTCGTCTACCGGACGATCGAGGACCTGCTCGCCATCGAGGAGTACGCCAAGACCGCGACGACCGGCGCGGTGGTGGGCGGCGGACTGCTCGGCCTGGAGGCGGCGGGCGCGCTGAAGGGTCTCGGACTCACCTCGCACATCGTGGAGTTCGCGCCCCGCCTGATGCCCGTCCAGGTGGACGAGGGCGGCGGCGCGGCGCTGCTGCGCACCATCGAGGGCATGGGCCTGTCCGTCCACACCGGGGTCGGCACGCAGGAGATCCTGACGGGCGCCGACGGCGCCGTCACCGGCATGAAACTGTCGGACGGCTCCGAACTCGCCACCGACCTGGTGGTGTTCAGCGCCGGCGTCCGCCCCCGCGACCAACTGGCCCGGGACTGCGGTCTCGCGGTCGGCGAGCGCGGCGGCATCAGCGTCGACGAGCGGTGCCGCACGGTCACCGACGAGCACGTGTTCGCGATCGGCGAGTGCGCGCTGGCGTCCGACGGGCGGGTGTACGGGCTGGTGGCGCCGGGCTACGAGCAGGCCGAGACGGCGGCCGCGACGATCGCCGCCCAGGAGGCGTCCTTCACCGGCGCCGACCTGTCCACCAAGCTGAAGCTGCTCGGCGTGGACGTGGCCTCCTTCGGCGACGCGCACGGCACCGCCGAGGACTGCCTGGACGTCGTCTACTCCGACTCCCGCGCGGGGCTGTACAAGAAGCTGGTCGTCGGCCGCGACGGCACGCTGCTCGGCGGCATCCTGGTCGGCGACGCGGAGGCGTACGGCACGCTGCGCGCCTTCACCGGCTCGGTCCCGCCGGTCTCCCCCGAGTCGCTCGTCCTGCCCGCCGGTGCCGGGGCCCCGGCCCAGCTGGGCCCGTCCGCGCTCCCCGACGACGCGGTGATCTGCTCCTGCCACAACGTCACCAAGGGCAGCATCCGCGGCGCGGTCACCGACCACCGGTGCACGACCGTGCCCGAGGTGAAGAAGTGCACCAAGGCCGGGACCGGCTGCGGCTCCTGCGTCAAGGTGCTCGGCCAGCTGGTCACCGCCGAGCTGGAGGCCAGTGGTGTCGAGGTCGACAAGGGCCTGTGCGGCTGCTTCGCGCAGACCCGCGAGGAGCTGTACGAGATCGTCCGCGCCCTGCGGGTCACCTCCTACCGGGAGCTGCTCGACCGGCACGGCCGCGAGGGCGCGCGGGGCGGCGACGGCTGCGAGGTCTGCAAGCCGGCGGTCGGCTCGATCATCGCCTCCCTGGCCCCGGCGATCGGCGCGAGCGGCTACGTCCTGGAGGGCGAGCAGGCCGCGCTCCAGGACACCAACGACCACTTCCTGGCCAACCTCCAGAAGAACGGCTCGTACTCCGTCGTCCCGCGCATCCCCGGCGGCGAGATCGCCCCGGAGAAGCTGATCGTCATCGGCGAGATCGCCCGCGACTTCGGGCTCTACACGAAGATCACCGGCGGCCAGCGCATCGACATGTTCGGCGCCCGCGTCGAGCAGCTGCCGGTGATCTGGGCACGGCTGGTGGACGCCGGCTTCGAGTCCGGGCACGCGTACGGGAAGTCGCTGCGCACCGTGAAGTCCTGCGTGGGGCAGACCTGGTGCCGCTACGGCGTCCAGGACTCGGTGCGGATGGCGATCGACCTGGAGCTGCGCTACCGGGGGCTGCGCTCCCCGCACAAGCTGAAGTCGGCGGTCTCCGGGTGCGCCCGCGAGTGCGCCGAGGCCCAGTCCAAGGACTTCGGCGTGATCGCCACCTCCAACGGCTGGAACCTCTACGTCGGCGGCAACGGCGGTGCCACCCCGCGCCACGCGGACCTGCTGGCGCAGGACCTCTCGGACGCCGAACTGGTCCGCCTCATCGACCGGTTCCTGATGTTCTACATCCGCACCGCCGACAAGCTGGAGCGCACCTCCACCTGGCTGGAGCGGATCCCCGGCGGCCTGGACCACGTACGGGACGTCGTCGTGCACGACTCGCTCGGCATCTGCGACGAGCTGGAGTCCCTGATGCGCGCTCACGTCTCGCACTACCGCGACGAGTGGGCCGAGACCATCAACGACCCCGAGAAGCTGGCCCGGTTCGTGTCCTTCGTGAACGCGCCCGACACCCCCGACCCGGTCGTGGGCTTCGTACCCGAGCGCGACCAGATGAAGCCCGACCTGCCGCTGCTGAACATCGGCATGCGGCGCACCGAGGAAGACCTCCTGGAAGGAAGCACCCGGCGATGACCCTGGCACCCGAGACGACCGACCTCAAGGTCCTGCTGCGGCTCACCGACGACTGGTTCACGGCGTGCGACCTCGGCGCCCTGCTCCCCGGCCGGGGCGTGGCGGCCCTGCTCCCGGACGGCGGCCAGGTGGCCCTCTTCCGGGACCGGGAGGGCGGGCTGTACGCCATCGACAACCGGGATCCGTTCACCGGCGCCGCGGTCCTCTCCCGCGGCCTGACCGGTACCCACCAGGGCCGCCCGTTCGTCGCGTCCCCGCTGCTCAAGCAGCGCTTCGACCTCACCACCGGGGAGTGCCTGGACGACGAGGCGGTACGGGTGGCGGTGTACGAGGTGAAGGCGGCCTGACGCACCTGGCCCGAACTTTCTTGACCGTCCGTTCCACAAACATCTAAGCTGCGACGTGTGGCCAGGACCAAGGAGTTCGATCCGGACGCCGCGCTGCGGGCAGCCCTGGAGCTGTTCTGGGAGCGCGGCTACGAGGGGACGTCGATGTCCGACCTCGTGGAGCGTCTCGGCGTCGGACGCGCCAGCATCTACGCGACCTTCGGCAACAAGCACGAGCTGTACCTGAAGGCGCTGGCGCGGTACGAGGAGGGGCTGCTGCCGGATCTGCTGGCGGACCTGTCCCGGCCGGGCGCCGCCCTGCCGGGCGTCCGGTCCCTGGTGCGACGCTACGCCGCCGAGGCGACCGCCGACGAACTGCGCCTGCGCGGCTGCTTCGTCACCAACACCGCCGCCGAGCTGGCCCCGCACGACCCGGTCGCCGCGCGGCGGGTCGAGCGCAACTGGGACCAGCTGGAGACCGTGCTGCACGCGACGCTGACCCGGGCCGCAGCCCAGGGCGAACTGCCCGCCGGCCGCGATCCGCTCACCCTCGCCCGCATGCTGCTGGTGCTGCTCCAGGGGATGCGGGTGGTGGGGAAGGCGACGGCGGACCCGGCCAGGCTGCGGGACGCGGCGGAACAGGCGCTCGCACTGCTCGACTGATACCCCGCGAGAGCACCTTCTCCGCGAAGGGGCCATCGCACGCTCGCTCACGCCTTCATACTGAACCGAACGGTCAAGAAAAAGGGGAGATTCATGACCACCCAGCGCTTCACCGACAGGACCGCCCTCGTCACCGGCGCGGGCTCGGGCATCGGCCGGGCCGTCGCCGTCGCCCTCGCCGCCGAGGGCGCGAACGTCGTCGTCGCCGGACGCGGGCGGGAACCGCTCGACGAGACGGTGGCCCTGATCGAGGCGGCGGGCGGCAAGGCGCTGGCCGTCGCCGCCGACGTCTCCCGCCCCGACGACGTACGCGCCGTCGTGGACGCCGCCGTCGAGCACTTCGGCTCCCTGGACGTGGCGGTCAACAACGCCGGCGTCTTCCGCGGCGGAGTCCCGCTGGCCGACCTGGCCGAGGCGGACTGGCACGCGCAGCTCGACATCAACGTCACCGGCGTCTTCCTCGCCCTCGCGGCCGAGGTGCGGCAGATGCGCGCCCAGCCGCGCGGCGGGGCGATCGTGAACATCGCCTCCACCTTCGGCGCGCACAAGCGCAGCCCCGGCGCCACGGCCTACGCCGCCACGAAGGCGGCCGTCTCGGCACTGACCCGGGGCGCCGCCATCGACCACATCGCGGACGGCGTCCGCATCAACGCCGTCAGCCCCGGCGCCACGGCGACCTCGATGTCCCTGCGCCCCGGGGAGACGGTGGAGGGCCGGGCCGAGCGCATGCGGGGCGAGACACCGCTCGGCCGGGTCTCGTCGGTGGCGGAGGTCGCGGCGGCCGTGCTGTACCTGGCGTCGGACGACGCCGCGTCGGTGGTGGGCACGGACCTGGTGGTGGACGGCGGCCAGACGGCCTGAGCCGCCCGCGTGCCGCCCGCACGTCATGAGTTGTCCATGGCCCGTCAATCAGGCCGCCCTAGGGTCCGTGACCGCACGCTCCCGTCGCCGTCCGGCGGCGGGAGAGGCCATGACACCCGGAGGCAGCAGTGGATCGTCGTACCCTCCTGCGCACGGCCGTCGTCGGCGGCTCGGCCGTCCTCGGCGGAACCCTGTGGCGCGGTGCCGCGTACGCCGCCCCCGCACAGCCCGGCAGCGGACCGTACGGGGCGCTCGGCTCACCCGACGCCAACGGCCTCCGCCTGCCCGCCGGCTTCACGAGCAGGGTGATCGCCCGTTCCGGCCAGAAAGTCGCGGGCACCTCGTACACCTGGCACAGCGCACCGGACGGCGGCGCCTGCTACCCGGACGGCTCCGGCTGGATCTACGTCTCCAACTCGGAGGTCAACCCCTCCGGCGGCGCGAGCGCGGTGCGGTTCTCCGCCACGGGCGCCGTCACCTCGGCGTACCGCGTGCTCTCCGGCACCCGCCAGAACTGCGCGGGCGGCCGGACGCCGTGGAACACCTGGCTGTCCTGCGAGGAGGTGGACCGCGGCTACGTCTACGAGACCGACCCGTGGGGCGTGAAGGCGGCGGTGCGGCGGGACGCCATGGGCCGCTTCAAGCACGAGGCGGCGGCGGCCGACCCGGTCCGCAAGGTGGTGTACCTGACGGAGGACGTCACCGACGGCTGCTTCTACCGCTTCCGCCCGACCACCTGGGGCGACCTGTCCTCCGGCACGCTGGAGGTGCTGGTGGCGGGCTCGGCCACCAGCGGACCGGTGACCTGGGCGCGGGTCCCCGACCCCTCCGGTGCCACCGCGACCCGCAACCAGGTCTCCGGCGCCAAGCGCTTCAACGGCGGCGAGGGCTGCTACTACGCGGACGACACCTGCTGGTTCACCACCAAGGGCGACAACCGCGTCTGGCAGTACGACGCGGCCGCGCAGACCGTCGAACTGGCCTACGACGACTCCCTGGTGACGTCCGGCGGGGCCCCGCTGACCGGCGTCGACAACGTCACCGGCAGCTCCTCCGGCGACCTGTTCGTCGCGGAGGACGGCGGCAACATGGAGATCTGCGTGATCACGCCGAACGACGTCGTCGCCCCCTTCCTGCGCATCGACGGGCAGTCCGGCTCGGAGATCACCGGGCCGGCCTTCTCCCCCGACGGCTCCCGGCTGTACTTCTCCAGCCAGCGGGGCACGAGCGGGAGTTCGTCCGGTGGGATCACCTACGAGGTGCGCGGGCCGTTCCGCAGCTAGTCCAGGCCCCTCAGTGCCTCGTAGGTGACCCCCGTCAGCCGCTCGGAGGCGGCCCACAGCCGCTCCCCCATCGCGTCGTCGAGGGTCCAGGGCGCCCGCCGGGACGGTGCGGGCGCCCCGCGCCACATCGCGAAGGACGGGCCGGTGAAGGAGTCGGACGGGACACCGGGCGCGGTCGCCGCGTACAGGACGGGCAGCGCGCCCGCCTCCGCGGGCTGGGCGACGACCCGGGCGGCCAGCCCCATCAGCCGGGCCGCCACCCGGCGCCCCTCGGCGCGCGGTCCCGCGGTCATCAGGTTGGTGCGCGCGTATCCCGGGTGGGCGGCGACCGCGCGCACGTCCCAGGCGTCGTCGTGGGCCGCGAGGCGGCGGGCCAGTTCGTGGGTGAAGAGCAGGTTGGCCGATTTCGAGCGGCCGTAGGCGGTCCAACGCCCGTACCGCCGCACGCTGTTCAGGTCGCGCGGATCGACGTTGCCCAGCGCGTGCAGGAAGCTGGAGACGGTCACGACCCGCGCGCCCGGGGTGGCGAGCAGGGTGGGCAGCAGCAGCCCGGTGAGGGCGAAGTGGCCGAGGTGGTTGACGCCGAACTGGGTCTCGAAGCCGTCCGTCGTCGTCCCGTGCGGCAGCGCCATCACCCCGGCGTTGTTGACGAGCAGGTCGAGCCGCTCGTACGGCAGCCCGTACGCGAACTCGCGGATGCCCGCCAGGTCCCCGAGGTCCAGCCGCCCCGGCTCCACCGCGGCCTCCGGCACCTCCGCGAGCAGGCGCTCCACGGCCGCGCTCCCCCGCTCCTCGCTGCGGCAGGCGAGCACCACGCGCGCCCCCTTGCGCGCCAGTTCCCGGGCGACCACGTAGCCGAGGCCGCTGTTGGCTCCGGTGACGACGGCGACCCGCCCGTCCAGGCCGGGGATGTCGCCCGTGTTCCAGCCGGTCATCAGCGGCTCCTTCCCTGCTCCGGACCCGTCTCACCGTACGCGCCCCGCGGCCCGGAACGGAGAGCTACCGTCCGGTCACGTCACGTTCGCGTCACGAGTCCTTCATATCGCCACCACATCTCCGGTATCTCAATAGCTTCGTCACCTCATATCCGCTCATCCACACCATTCCTCATCCGCACGAATCCTCATCCACACCATCCTGGGACTCCCGATGAACCTGCTCCGCAAGCCCGCCGCCGTGGCCGTCGCCGCGCTGGCCCTGGCCGCCCTGCCGGCCGCCGCCCAGGCGCACGACGGCAGCCACCCGTTCAAGAACTGCACCGAGGCGTACGACAACGGGTACTCCAACATCAAGGAGGGCGACCCGCACTACGGCGCGCACCTCGACCGCGACAAGGACGGCGTCGGCTGCGACAAGCCGCCCGCCGGCTTCGAGCCCGCCGACGACTCGGGTGGCTCCGGCGGCTCCGGCGAGAAGGCGACCGACGACGACGCGGGCACCGGCAGCGGCAGCGGCAAGGACTCCGGTGGCGACCGGGCCGCCGGCCAGCAGGGCACCGACCTCGCCGAGACCGGCGGCGACGACAGCACGCCCTACATCGCGGCGGGCGGCGCGATCGTCGTGCTGGCCGGCGGCGGACTGCTGCTGGCCGTCGGCAAGCGGCGCGGCAACGGCGCCGCCTGACCCCCGTACCGGAGCCGGAGCCCCCGCCCGTTCAGCGGCGGGGCTCCGGCGTCTTCAGACTGAAGGCGGCGCTGCTCAGCCAGCGCCGCGCGGCCCGGGCCACCGGGCGCTCCACGAACCGCTGCACGACGTACGACAGCGCGACCAGGGCGACGACGGTGACGGTGACCACGACCCACGGGTGGGCCCGGTCGCCGAAGCGGTGCAGGACGTTCACGCCGATGGCGTCGTGCAGCAGGTAGAGCGGGAAGGTCAGCGTGCCCGCGACGGTCAGCCCGCGCCAGCGGATCCACCGGGTCCAGCCGAGCGCGACCGCGGCGATCAGCAGGAAGAAGACCGTGATGACCAGGACCAGCCAGCCGCGCCACGGCGACCAGGAGTCCCAGTTCAGGCGGCCCCCGTCGGGTGTCAGCAGGTAGTGCAGCGCCACCAGCCACGACATGGCGACGATGCCCCAGAGCAGCGGCGTCGGCCGGTAGCGGTACATGAGGTAGAAGGCCATGCCCGCGATGAAGTACGGCGCGGAGGGCGGGTTGACCAGCAGCGTCAGCAACCGGATGTCGGCACTGGGTGCCAGCACGGCGGCGACCGTCCAGAGCCCGCAGTAGATCACCACGCGCTGGTAGGTCAGGCCCTTCCACACCACGACCGCGAAGGTGAGGTAGAAGCACATCTCCGGCCAGAGCGTCCAGTAGACCGAGTCGAGGTGCTCCACCCCGAGCGGGGTCTGGAGCATCGTCAGGTTGGCGAAGAGCACGCGCGGTGACGGGTGCCCGAACGGGTTGTCGGCGAAGAAGATCACGCAGGCGGTGATCGCGACGGCCGCCCAGTACATCGGGTACAGCCGGGTGACCCGGGAGATGAAGAAGTCACGCGGGGTGCGGCCCCACGCGCTCATGCAGATGACGAAGCCGCTGATCAGGAAGAACAGCTCGACCCCGAGCCGGCCGAAGGCGAAGTAGCCGTGCGCCACGGGGAACACGTCCTCGACGGGGCGGTCCCAGATGGTCTGCATGGTGGACGGCGCCTGGCCGACGAAGTGGAAGAAGACCACGGCCAGGGCGGCCAGGAACCGCAGTCCGTCCAGCGCGGCGAGCCGGTCCCTGCGGACGGGTGGACCGGCCTCGGGCACTCTCGCCTCGGCGGCGGTCCTGGGTCCCGGTACTCCGGAGGCGGTCTCACCCCCACCGCCGTACGTGGCGGTCGTGCCGGCCGGTTCCCTGTGATCCGTCGAGGTCATCCAACCACCGTTCCGGTGTGGGCCGCTGTCCGCTGCCGGGGATCTCAAACTTCGCTGACAGCTTGCCCCTGCTCAACTCACAGGGATTCACACCATGGAACGCGTCACAAACACCGGGTGAACGCGGAGAGGCGGCACCCCCGCACAGGGTGCCGCCTTCTCCCGTGGGCCGGAGCCGCCGCCGATCGGTGAGGGTGGTCGGGTGACAGACGGCGGCTCCGGGGTCTTCGTCCGGGTCGGCTACCGGTGGTCGCTGCCCTTCGAGCGCGACGCCGCGCGGCCGGCCTCGAGGCGGGCCACCGGGATCCGGAACGGCGAGCAGGAGACGTAGTCCAGACCCACCTCGTGGAAGAAGTGGACCGACTCCGGGTCGCCGCCGTGCTCGCCGCAGACGCCGAGCTTCAGGTCGGGGCGGGTGGCGCGGCCGGCCTTCGCGGCGGCGGCGACCAGGGAGCCGACGCCGTCCTTGTCGATGGTCTCGAACGGGGAGACGCCGAAGATGCCCTTCTCCAGGTAGGCCGTGAAGAAGCTGGCCTCGACGTCGTCGCGGCTGAAGCCCCACACGGTCTGGGTCAGGTCGTTGGTGCCGAAGGAGAAGAACTGGGCGGCCTCGGCGATCTGACCGGCGGTCAGCGCGGCGCGCGGCAGCTCGATCATCGTGCCGATGGACAGCTTGAGCTTCGTGCCGGTGGCCGCCTCGACCTCGGCGATGACCTGGTCGGCCTCGTCGCGGACGATCTCCAGCTCCTGCACCGTGCCGACCAGCGGGATCATGATCTCGGCGCGCGGGTCGCCCTTGGCCGCCTTGCGCTCGGCCGCGGCCTCGGCGATCGCCCGGACCTGCATGGTGAACAGGCCGGGGATGACCAGGCCGAGGCGGACGCCGCGCAGGCCCAGCATCGGGTTCTGCTCGTGCAGGCGGTGCACGGCCTGGAGGAGGCGCAGTTCGTTCTCGTGCGGCTCCTGCCGGGACTCGGCGAGCGCCACGCGGACCGACAGCTCGGTGATGTCGGGCAGGAACTCGTGCAGCGGCGGGTCCAGGAGGCGGACGGTGACCGGGAGGCCGTCCATCGACTCGAAGAGCTGGACGAAGTCCTGCTTCTGGAGCGGCAGCAGCTCCTTCAGGGACTCCTCGCGCACGGCCTCGGTGTCGGCCAGGATCAGCCGCTCCACCAGCTCGCGCCGGTCGCCGAGGAACATGTGCTCGGTGCGGCACAGGCCGATGCCCTGGGCGCCGAAGCGGCGGGCGCGCAGCGCGTCCTCGGCGTTGTCGGCGTTGGCGCGCACCCGCAGCCGGCGCTTGCGGTCGGCGAAGGCCATGATCCGGTGCACGGCCTCGACCAGCTCGTCGGCGTCCTCGGCGCCCGCGTGCATGCGGCCCTCGAAGTACTCCACGACCGGGGAGGGCACGACCGGGACCTCGCCCAGGTAGACCTTGCCGGAGGAGCCGTCGATGGAGATGACGTCGCCCTCCTCGACTACGTGCCCGCCGGGCACGGTCATCCGGCGGCGCTTGGTGTCGACCTCCAGCTCCTCGGCGCCGCAGACACAGGTCTTGCCCATGCCGCGCGCGACCACGGCCGCGTGGGAGGTCTTGCCGCCGCGCGAGGTCAGGATGCCCTCGGCGGCGATCATGCCGTCCAGGTCGTCGGGGTTGGTCTCGCGGCGCACCAGGATGACCTTCTCGCCCGAGCGGGACCACTTGACGGCGGTGTACGAGTCGAAGACCGCCTTGCCGACCGCCGCGCCCGGCGAGGCGGCGATGCCCCGGCCGACCTTCTCGACCTTGGCGTCCTCGTCGAAGCGCGGGAACATCAGCTGCGCGAGCTGGGCGCCGTTGACGCGCTGGAGGGCCTCGGCCTCGTCGATCAGGCCCTGGTCGACGAGCTGGGTGGCGATGCGGAAGGCCGCGCCCGCCGTGCGCTTGCCGACACGGGTCTGGAGCATCCACAGCTGGCCGCGCTCGATGGTGAACTCGATGTCGCAGAGGTCCAGGTAGTGGTTCTCCAGCGTCTCCATGATGCGCATCAGCTCGTCGTACGACTTCTTGTCGATCGACTCCAGCTCGGCGAGGGCGACGGTGTTGCGGATGCCCGCGACGACGTCCTCGCCCTGCGCGTTCTGGAGGTAGTCGCCGTAGACGCCCTGGTGGCCGGAGGCGGGGTCGCGGGTGAAGGCGACGCCGGTGCCGGAGTCGGGGCCGAGGTTGCCGAAGACCATGGAGCAGACGTTGACCGCGGTGCCCAGGTCGTGCGGGATGCGCTCCTGGCGGCGGTAGAGCTTGGCGCGCTCGCCGTTCCAGGAGTCGAAGACGGCCTTGATGGCGAGGTCCATCTGCTCGCGCGGGTCCTGCGGGAAGTCCCGGCCCGCCTCGGTCTTGACGATCTTCTTGAACTTGGTGACGAGCTTCTTGAGGTCCGCGGCCTCCAGCTCGGTGTCGACCGCGACCTTCTTGGCCGCCTTGGCCGCCTCCAGCGCCTCCTCGAAGAGGTCGCCGTCGACGCCGAGGACGGTCTTGCCGAACATCTGGATCAGGCGGCGGTAGGAGTCCCAGGCGAAGCGGTCGTCGCCGGCCTGCTTGGCCAGGCCCTGCACCGACTTGTCGGAGAGGCCGATGTTCAGGACCGTGTCCATCATGCCGGGCATGGAGAACTTGGCTCCGGAGCGGACCGACACGAGGAGCGGGTCGTCCGCCTGGCCGAGCTTCTTGCCCATCTTCTGCTCGAGGGCGTCGAGGTGCGCACTCACCTCGTCACGCAGTGCCGCCGGCTCCTCGCCGCTGTCGAGGTAGGTCTTGCAGGCCTCGGTGGTGATCGTGAAGCCGGGAGGGACCGGAAGGCCCAGGTTGGTCATCTCGGCGAGGTTCGCGCCCTTGCCACCGAGGAGGTCCTTGAGGTCCTTGTTGCCCTCGGTGAAGTCGTAAACGAACTTGGTCGCGTTCGTTACCTGAGGTTCTTTGTTTTCCGACACGGGTCTCGACTCCTCGAGGACGCGGTGGCTGCCCTGACGGCGAGGAATCTACCCAGATCAAAGGCCCCTGGGTACGTCCACTTGTGCGTCATACGCCTGTAACCACCCGTCCGCCAGCGGATCGAAAGTCAAGGCTTGGCAAGCGACCGACCGGTTATGTTTTCACTTCTTGAACGAATAAACCGCCTCACATCTCGCTGAGCGCTCAAACGAGCGGCATTCGCTACGTTTGAGTTCGATCGATGAACGATCAAGACGTGGCACCGAGTGCCACACCTTGGAGAAGTGGAGTCGCTCAAGATCCGCTCATCTGAGCGCCACCGCTATCAGAGGTGGCGAGAATCACGCTGCCACAGGCCGCGGTTTTTCACCATGCGGACGGCTGAACGGACCGCCCGCCGCGGACGTACGTCACTGCGGCGGGTCCGGCCCCCTCGCCGGGCCCGCCGTCCACCGGGATTCGTACGGAAGGACCTCCGGGTGCCTGTCTTCGCGCGCTTTCGTCAGCCACCGACCCAGGCCGGTGAGCCGCACGAGGAGGACACGCCGGACGAGCCGCGCGAGCGGCGAGAACCGGACGAACCCCACGAGCCCGACGTGGTCGAGCCCGACGATCCCGGGGAGGCCATCGAAGCCCCTGCCGGCACCGAGCCCGCCGCCGACGCGGAGCCCGCCGGGCTCGAACCCGCCGCCCGCGCGTCCCGCCTCGCCCACTGGCGGGCCTGGCGCACCCGTCACCCGCGCGCCGCCCTCGTCCTGCGCCGCACGACGACCGTCCTCGCCGCCGTGCTGGTGCTCGGGGCCCTGCTGCTGCCGAACACCTTCGTCGCGCTGGAGCCCAGCCGGTTCGCGCGGATCCCGGCGGAGGCGGTCATCGCGGCGGTGCTGCTGCTCTGCCTGCCGCGCGCCGCACGGCTGGTGGCGGCGGCGCTCTTCGGCGTCGGCCTGGGCGTGCTGACCGTGCTGAACCTGCTCGACATGGGCTTCACCGAGTACCTGGGGCGGGGCTTCAACGTGGTCCTCGACTGGGGGCTGCTGGACGACGCCCAGTCGTACGTGGCGGACTCGATGGGCGGGGCGGCGGCGGCCTGGGCGGCCGCGGGCGCGGTGCTGCTCGTCGTGCTGCTGCTGGTGGTGATGGCCCTGGCGGCGGTCCGGCTCGGGGAACTGCTCGCCGCGCACCGGGAGCGGGCGGCCCGGGGCGCGCTGATGGCGGCCACCGTGTGGATGACCTGCGTGGCGCTGGGCGTGCAGACCTTCGGCGTGCCGGTGGCCACCCGGAGCGCCTCCGGGGCGCTGGAGGCGCAGGCCCACCGGGTGGTGGACACGCTGCGCGACGAGGCGGCGTTCGCGAAGGAGGCGAAGGCGGACCGGTTCGGGGCCACGCCCGGCGCGCAGCTGGTGCCCGGCCTGCGCGGCAAGGACATGATCTTCACGTTCATCGAGAGCTACGGCCGCAGCGCCATCGAGGACCCGGTGATGGCGCCCGGCGTCGACCGGACCCTGGACGCGGGCACGAAGGCGCTGGCCGAGAAGGGCTTCCGGGCGAAGAGCGGCTGGCTGACGTCGGCGACGTACGGCGGCAGCAGCTGGCTCGGCCACTCCACGTTCCTGTCCGGGCTGTGGGTGGACAACCAGCAGCGGTACCGCACCGTCACCGCGGGCGACCACCTCACCCTCACCAAGGCGTTCCAGAAGACCGGCGACTGGGACACGGTCGGTGTGATGCCGGGCGTGCAGAAGGCGTGGCCGGAGTCGCAGTGGTACGGCCTCGACAAGGTCTACGACGCGTTCGACGTGGGGTACCGGGGGCCGAAGTTCAGTTGGTCCACCATGCCGGACCAGTACGCGCTGGAGGCGTTCCAGCGCCTGGAGCACGGCAGGGAGCGGGACAAGCCGCTGATGGCCGAGATCATCCTGACCTCCAGCCACCAGCCGTGGGCGCCGATCCCGCGGATGGTCGGCTGGGACGAGGTCGGCGACGGATCGGTCTACGACGGCATCGAGGCGTCGGGGGTGAAGGCGCCGGACATCATCGCCGACTCCACCCGCTCCAAGGAGGAGTACGGCAAGTCGATCGAGTACTCGGTCACCAGCCTCACCCAGTGGCTGGAGCGGTACGGCACCGACGACACCGTCCTCGTCTTCCTCGGCGACCACCAGCCGCTCGCCCGGGTCAGCGGGAACGGGGCGAGCCGGGACGTGCCGGTCTCGGTCGTCGCCAAGGACCCGAAGGTGCTCGACGCCATCGACGACTGGAACTGGACGGAGGGGCTGAAGCCCGCCGAGGACGCGCCGGTGTGGCGGATGAGTTCCTTCCGCGACCGCTTCCTGACGGCGTACGGCTCCACCCCGCACCCGACCACGGGCTGATCAGCCGCCGGAGGTGTCCAGCTCCGCGTCCTCGCCGACGCCCGCGCAGTCGTACGGGTCCTTCAGCCAGCCGTCCGGGAGGACCACCCGGTTGTTGCCGGAGGTGCGGCCGCGCGGGCCGTCGGCGCCGTCGGGCCAGGGCTGGTCCAGGTCGAGTTCGTCGAGGCCCGCGCGCAGCGCCTCCAGGGAAGAGGTGATCGCGAGGCGCTTGCGCATCTCGGAGCCGACCGCGAAGCCCTTGAGGTACCAGGCGACGTGCTTGCGGAAGTCGATGACGCCGCGCGCCTCCTCGCCGATCCACTCCCCCAGCAGCGTGGCGTGCCGGACCATGACATCGGCGACCTCGCGCAGGGTGGGCCGGGCGAAGGAGTCGGTGCGGCCCTCGAAGGCGGCGACCAGGTCGGCGAAGAGCCACGGCCGGCCCAGGCAGCCGCGCCCGACGACCACGCCGTCGCAGCCGGTCTCGCGCACCATCCGCAGCGCGTCCTCGGCGCACCAGATGTCGCCGTTGCCGAGCACCGGGATCTCCGGGACGTGCTCCTTGAGGCGGGCGATGGCGTCCCAGTCGGCGGTGCCGCCGTAGTGCTGGGCGGTGGTGCGGCCGTGCAGGGCGATGGCGCTCACGCCCTCCTCGACGGCGATGCGGCCGGCGTCGAGGAAGGTGAGGTGGTCGTCGTCGATGCCCTTGCGCATCTTCATGGTGACGGGCAGGTCGCCGGCGCCCGTGACGGCCTCGCGGACGATGGCGCGCAGCAGGTTGCGCTTGTACGGGAGGGCCGAGCCGCCGCCCTTGCGGGTCACCTTGGGCACGGGGCAGCCGAAGTTCAGGTCGATGTGGTCGGCGAGGCCCTCCTCCGCGATCATGCGGACGGCCTTGCCGACGGTCACCGGGTCCACGCCGTACAGCTGGATCGAGCGGGGCGTCTCGGTCGCGTCGAAGTGGATCAGCTGCATGGTCTTCTCGTTGCGCTCGACCAGCGCCCGGGTGGTGATCATCTCGCTCACGAACAGGCCCTTGCCACCGCTGAACTCCCTGCACAGGGTGCGGAAGGGCGCGTTGGTGATGCCGGCCATCGGGGCCAGCACGACGGGCGGCGCGACGGTGTGCGGGCCGACCCGCAGCGGCGGGACGGTGGTTCCGGGGGCGGGCGTGGTGAGCGTGGACATTCCTCCATTGTCACGTACGCGGGGCAGTGCTCGGCGGGCCCCGGGCCGGAGATCATGTATTGGTCATTAGTTAGCCGCACTATCGAAACGGGCGTACGATGGCGGTCATGCCGGAGCTCACCCACCGCCGACGCATGCTCGTGCTCGCCATCTGCTGCATGAGCCTGCTGATCGTGAGCATCGACAACACGATCCTCAACGTCGCCCTGCCCGCCGTACAGCGCGATCTGCACGCGAGCACCTCCGGGCTCCAGTGGGCGGTCGACGCGTACACGCTCGTGCTGGCCGCGCTGCTGATGCTGGCCGGGTCCACCGCCGACCGGATCGGCCGCAAGCGGGTCTTCATGACCGGGCTCGTGGTCTTCACCATCGGCTCGCTGCTGTGCTCCCTGGCGCCCGACCTGTCCTCGCTGGTCGTCTTCCGGATGATCCAGGCGGTGGGCGGTTCGATGCTCAACCCGGTCGCCATGTCGATCATCACCAACACCTTCACCGACCCCCGCGAGCGCGCCCGCGCGATCGGGGTGTGGGGTGCGGTGGTGGGCATCTCCATGGCCGCCGGTCCGCTGGTGGGCGGGGTGCTGGTGGAGTCGGTCGGCTGGCGCTCGATCTTCTGGGTCAACCTCCCGGTGGGCCTCGCGGCGCTGCTGCTCACCCTGCGCTTCGTCCCCGAGTCCCGGGCGCCGAAGGCCCGCCGGCCCGACCCGCTGGGCCAGCTGCTGGTGATCGTGCTGTTCGGCTCGCTGACGTACGCGATCATCGAGGCGCCGAACGCCGGGTTCACGGCGGTGCTGCCGTTCGCGGTGCTCGCCGTCGTCGCGCTGGCCGGCCTGCTGCTGCACGAGCCGCGCCGGGCCGAGCCGCTGATCGAGCTGCGCTTCTTCCGGTCGGCTCCGTTCAGCGGCGCCACCGTCATCGCGGTCAGCGCGTTCGCGGCGCTGGGCGGCTTCCTGTTCCTGTCCACGCTGTACCTCCAGAACGTGCGCGGGCTGAGCGCGCTGGAGGCCGGGCTGTGGATGCTGCCGATGGCCCTCCCCACCTTCCTGTGCGCCCCGCTGTCCGGACGGCTGGTCGGCAGCCGGGGGCCGCGGCTGCCGCTGCTGATCGCGGGCGGGGCGCTGACCGTGAGCGGGGCGCTGTTCGCCGCCTTCGAGGCCGAGACCTCCGACGTCACCCTCTTCATCGGCTACGTCCTGTTCGGCATCGGCTTCGGCTTCGTCAACGCCCCCATCACCAACACGGCCGTCTCCGGCATGCCCCGCGCCCAGGCCGGCGTGGCCGCCGCCGTCGCCTCCACCAGCCGCCAGCTGGGCCAGACGCTGGGCGTGGCGGTGGTCGGCGCGGTCCTCGCGGCGGGCGTGGGAGCCTCCTCGTACCGGGACGCCTTCGTCTCCGCCGCCCGCCCCGGCTGGTGGATCCTGGCCGCCTGCGGCCTCGCGGTCCTCGTCCTGGGCGCCCTCACCAGCGGCCCCTGGGCCCGCCGCACGGCGGAACGAACCGCCGAGCGACTCAGGTCACCCGAGGCCCGGGAGGCAGCCCGGGCGAAGGCCTGACGCCCCAAGGGGGCGCGGGGAACTGCGCGACCAGCCCCCACCCACCCGCGGACGGCGACATACCCAAGGCCCAACAGCACCCCTCAACCCCGCCCCCACCACACGCCCCAAAGGGGCGCGGGGAACTGCGCGACCAGCCCCCACCCACCCGCAGACGACGACGTACCCCCCTCCGCACACGCCCCCGCCTCAGCGCAGCGGCTTCGGCAGCCGCTCCGCCACCATCGGCCAGTACTTCAGGACCGCCTCCTCCACCTCCGGCAGCGCCCGCTGGCCCGCCAGGGCCAGGACGATGGCCGCCGCCACGCCCGACCACGCCACCGGGCCCAGCGGGGTGCAGCCGAAGAGGCGGCTCACGCCCGGGGTCTGGACGAGGGCGACCAGGGCGGCGGCCGAGCCCAGGGACGTGACCTGGACCAGGCGGCTGTCGCGGCGGTCGGCGAGGGTCTGGGCGAGCTGGGTGCCGACCACCGCGCACAGGGCCATCGTCGTCGAGCGGCGGTCCGTGCCCGGCGTGAAGCGGCCGAAGAGCCAGGCCGCGGTCGCCCCGAGCGCCGTGGTCAGCGCCCGGTGCCGGATCTGCCGCAGCAGGGGCTCGCCCAGCACCGCCGTGCCCAGCGGCGCGCCCGCGTCGGCGGCCTCCTGCTCGGGATCCCCCGTGCGCGTCACCGCGACCGCCATCGCCGGGAACAGGTCGGTGAAGAGGTTCACCAGCAGCATCTGACGGGTCGACAGCGGCGAGGAGCCGCTCAGCACCGTGCCGAGGATGCCGAAGCCGACCTCGCCCGCGTTGCCGCCGATCAGGATCGCGATGGCGTCGGCGACGCTGTGCCACAGCGCCCGCCCCTCCCGGACCGCCTCCACCAGCACCAGCAGGTCGTCGCCGGTCACCACCAGGTCGGCGGCGTTGCGGGCGGCGGCCGAGCCGCGGGCGCTGATGCCGACGCCGATGTCGGCCGCGCGGATGGCGGCCGCGTCGTTGGCGCCGTCGCCGACCATGCCGACGACCCGCCCGGCGTCCCGCAGCGACTCGACGACCTGGAGCTTCTGCTCCGGCGCCACCCGGGCCACGACGTCCGCGTCGCGCAGCATCCGGGAGCGCGCCGTACGGTCGGCGGCGGCGAGTTCGTCGCCGGTGACCACGACCGCGTCCTCGGGCCAGCCAAGGTCGACGGCGATGGCGTGGGCGGTCTGCGGATGATCGCCGGTCAGCACCACGGGCCGTACGCCCGCCTCGCGCAGCCCGCGCACCAGCGCCGGGGACGTCTCGCGGGGCACGTCGGCCAGCGCGAGCAGCCCGGTGAACTCCAGCTTGGCCGGCTGCTGTTCGAGGACGTCGGCCGCCTTCTCGCCCCGGCGCAGGGGGCGGGAGGCCACCGCGATGATGCGCAGTCCGTCGCGGGCCAGGGCCTGGGCCACGTCCTGGGCGTGCGAGGGAAGGTCCGCGCAGGCCGGCAGGACCGTCTCCGGTGCGCCCTTGACCACCAGCGTCTCAAGGCCGCCGGCCCGGTCCCGTCCGACGGCGGCGGCGTAACCGCGCGAGGTCTCGAAGGGCAGGCCCTCCACCTGCGTCCACCCCGGGTCGTCGCCCGCCGCGTCCAGGACCGCCTCGTCGGTGGCGTGGGTGGGCCGGGCCCCGTCGCCGTTCAGCCGGGGGACGGCGCGCGCGGCGGTCCGTACGGCGTCGGCCGCCTCCGGGTCGCCCACCCTGCGGACCGTGCCGTCGGCGCCCGCGACGCGCGTCAGCCGCAGCCTGTTCTCGGTGAGCGTGCCGGTCTTGTCGAAGCAGATGGTGTCCATCCGGCCCAGCGCCTCCAGCGTGCGCGGGGTGCGCACGAGGACCCCGCGACGGCTCAGCCGCCGGGCCGCCGCGAGCTGCGCCACCGTCGCCACCAGGGGCAGCCCCTCGGGCACGGCGGCCACCGCGACCGACACCCCGCCGGCGACGGCCTGCCGGACCGGCGCCCCGCGCAGCAGCGACAGACCGGTGACCGCGGCCCCGCCCGCCAGGGTGAGCGGCAGCGCCTTGCGGGTCAGTTCCTGGAGCCTGGCCTGCACCCCGGCCGCGGCAGGCGTCCGGGCGGCGAGCGCCACCGCCCGCGCCGCCTCGGTGTGGTCGCCGATGTCCACGACGACGGCCCGCGCACGGCCGGCCACCACGGTCGTGCCCTCGAAGACCATGCAGTACCGCTCGGCCACCGGGGCCCTGGGCGCCGGGTCCACGCTCTTGCCCACCGGCAGCGACTCACCGGTCAGCGCGGACTCGTCCACCTCCAGACCGTCCTCCCACAGCAGCCGGGCGTCGGCCGGGACGACGTCGTCCGTCTTCAGTTCGATCACGTACCCCGGGTGCAGCCGGGACGCGTCCATGATGCGCGGCGGCCCGCCCTCCCGTGCGGGCTCCTCGGTGACCCGGGCCTTCTGCGTCTGCTCGGCCAGCAGCCCCGACAGCGCCCGCTCGGCGCGCAGCCGCTGGAACCCGCCGACCAGCGCGTTCAGGTCGAGCGCCCCGACCACGAGCAGGGCGTCCACGACCGAGCCGAGGATCGCGGAGGCCGCCGAGCCGACCGCGAGCACCGGAGTGAGCGGATCGTCCAGCTCCCCGCGGACCGCCCGGGCCAGCTCCCACGACCAGAACGCCGGGGCCAGCACCGGCACCCGGCCCGCCCGGTCGGCGACCGCGCGCAGCCGGGCCGCGGCCTGCTCGACGACGGTCGCGGCGGGCTCGCCCTCCCGGTCCAGACGCTCCCGTACGGCGTCCAGGTCCAGCGCGTGCCACGCCACCCGGGCCCGGGGATGCGGGGCGCGGGCCATCGCCACGCCGACCGCGGCACGCGTCCCGGACAGCAGGGCCGCCGCCGCGCTCGCGTCGACCGGCGCGTGCCGCAGCCCGGACAGCGCGATGAAGCTCGGCCTGCCCCGGCGCCGGCCGCGCGCCTCGCCGACCGCCACCAGCAGCCCGGACAGCGCGGCGCCGGACCGGGCCAGCGTCTGCGAGCGCCGCCCGACGGCACGGGCCGCGGGCACCGCCCGCAGCAGCCGCCACACGTCGGCGAGCCCCTGCGGAGCGATCACGTCGGCGCCCCACGCCACCGGGGAGTCCGCGTCGGCCAGGGCGACCGCCACGTCCCCGCCGAGCAGCCCGGCCAGCACCGAATCGTCGTCCTCGGGCCGCGGGCGTACGACCGTGACGACGCCGCCCTCGGGGCGCAGTCCGGCCACGACCTCCGCGAGTGGGCGCCGCGCGTCGACGACCTGGTCCGCGAGGCCGGTGAAGTCGGCCAGCGCCGGGTCCTGGACCATCACCACGCGCAGGCCGGCCCGCCGGGCGGCGTCCAGCACGTCCTCGGTCCACGGGTCGGCGCCGTCGTCCGGCAGCCGCAGCGCGCTCGGGTGCAGCACGACCGTGCGGGCCATCTCCAGCTGCCGCAGCCGTCCGGGGTCGCGCACGAGCACACCGGTACGGGACAGGGCCGCGCTCAGTACCGCGTGGAAGGCGGCGGGGCCGTACCGAGCGGCCTTGGGCGAGCCGGCCAGCACGGCCTCGGCCGCCTCGGCCACGTCGTGCTTGACCAGCAGCGTCGCCGCGGCGCCCGCGACGCTGCCGGCGGAGGCGTGGGCGGCGTAGTCCTGGGCCGGGGAGGTGCGCGGCGCCGGGCGCAGGGTGAGGTCGGCGGGCAGGCTGCCGCGGCCGGGGGCGCAGAGCTGGTCGTGCACCACCTCGAAGGCCGCCGTCCGGGCCACCGCCTCCGTCAACTGGCAGGCGCGCAGGGCTCCGTCGAGGACCAGCGAGGTGGGGCTCTGCCCGGCGCCGTGCACGGCGGCGTTGGCGGCGGCCAGCGTCACGTCCATGCGGTGGTCACCCATCCGCTCGCGCAGCCAGGCGCGGAAGGCCGGGTTCTCGCGCAGCAGTGTCGCCACGGCGGTGATCAGGCGCGGCGAGGGCGGCAGCCGCAGGCGCGCGCCGGTCACGGCGGCGGCGATGCCGAGGAGGTCGGCGCCGAGGGCGGTCGCGGCGACGCGCACCGAGGCCGGGTCGCCGGGGTGGGCCAGTTCGTCCACCATGTCGCCGGCGTCCTGCCGGTCCCGTCGGTCCGTCCGGGTGAGTCCGTGCCGCTCGGCGAGTTCGGTGACGTGGTCCACGACGGAGTCGGTCAGCTCCTCCTCGGTCGCGGTCACCACCAGCCTGGCGAGCCCGGTGTCCCAGTAGGCGACCAGCACGTCGGGGTGTTCGGCCACCTCCGCGGCCACCCTCCGCGCGACGTGTTCCGTGCCGCCCGCCAGGCGCACCTCGTCGGACTCGGCCGGTGCGAGGGCGAGGTGGGCCCGGGGTCCGGCCCGCCAGTCCCGGGTGCCGCCGGGCAGCGCGGACCGGGCGACCCGGGCCGCGCGGGCGGCGAAGTCGGCGCCTCGCACACCGGCCCGCGCGGTGCCCGCGACCGCGCCGGCGGCGGCGCCGACGGCGGGTGCGGTGGAGCGGGCGAGCAGCCGGGGGCCGGCCAGTACGAGTCCGGTGACGGCGTCCTGGGACCGCGTCAGAAGTGCGCCGACCATGGCCGTGAGTCAGCTCGTCCGGCGGGTGCGCGAGGCGGCGGCCGTCTTGCGGCCGCCGGCCGAACCCGAGGCGGGGGGACGGCTGGACGACGCCTTCTTCGCCGAGCGGCTCCTGCTCCGTGCGGGTGACGCGGTCTTCTTCGCGGGGGCTTTCCTGGCTGCGGTCTTCTTGGCGGTGGTCTTCGTCGCGGTCGTCTTCTTCGCCGTGGTCTTCTTCGCCGTCGCCTTCTTCGCCGCGGTCGCCCTCTTCGTCGCCGCGGTCGCCTTCTTCGTCGCCGCGGTCGCCTTCTTCGCCGCGGCCGACTTCGTGGCGGCGGACTGGGCCGTGGCCTTCTTCGCGGCGGTCTTCGTCGCGGCGGTCTTCTTCGCCGCCGTCTTCTTCGCAGCGGTCGACTTCGCCGCGGGCGACGCCGAGGCGGTCGACTTCGCCGCCGCGGTCCTGGCGGTGCTCTTCCTGGCGGCGGCGCGCTTCCTGGCGGTCTCGGCAGCACCGGTACGACCAGTGCTCCGCCCGGCGGCCCCGTTCCCGTTCCGCCGCCTTGACTGCGTCAGCCAGGCCACCGCCGCTCCGGTGAGCGCCACCGGCCACTCCACCAGCCCGGCGACGCCCAGCACCCCCGCACCGGTGTACACGATCACGCGCCGCCCGCGCGGCGACACCGCGCCGATCCGTTCCAGCGCGCCCTCGGCGGCCCTGCCGACCGTCGTGGCGCCCGGCACCTTCTGTACCGCGGAAGCGGCCGCGTGCAACGGCCGCGGGAGTGTCTGCGCCGACTTCTGCTCAGCCATGACTGTTCGTCCTCGCCCTGTCCGTGCGGTGGGAAACCCCTGGGAACATCACCTTCCGCACAACTCCGCGTTCCCGCACCTCGGGCGTCACCCCGACGGCGTCACCCCGCCGGTGCCGCGGCACGCTCCAGGGCGATCGCGTGCAGCCTCTCCAGCCGCTCCCGGGATTCCTCGTCGGCAGGCGCGTACGTCACCATCCGGGGTCCGGCCCCGGGCCCCAGCCACAGGTCCGTGTGGTCGAGACGGAGACGCCCGACGTACCGGTTGAGGAACTCCTTGCGCTTGCCGCGGTGGGCGAGTACCTCGTGCCGGTCCCACACCTCGCCGAAGTCCGGTGACTGCGTCCGCAGTCGCTTCAGCAGCATCTTCCAGGCCGGTTCGCCGAGATGACCGGCCATCGCGGCGCGGAAGCGGGCGGCCATCAGCCGCTGGGTCTCCTCCAGGTGGACGATCGAGGACCGCCACGGCTCGTGGGTGAAGGAGAGGATCATGCAGTTGCGGTCCTCGGGCGGCACCGCGTCCAGGTCGCACAGCAGCAGCCCGTACGTGCGGTTGTAGGCGAGGATGTCGTAGCGGCTGTTCTGCACGCACGCCGGAAAGGGCTCGAACTGCTCCAGCAGGGCGCGCAGCGCCGGGGTGACGGCCGGGCAGACCGTCGCGGGCGTCGGGTCGACGGCTCCCGCCAGCTGGAAGAGGTGGGCGCGCTCGGAGGGGTCGAGCAGCAGGGCGCGGGCGAGGGCGTCGAGGACCTGCACGGAGACCTGGATGTCGCGGGCCTGCTCCAGCCAGGTGTACCAGGTGACGCCGACGGCCGAGAGCTGGGCGACCTCCTCGCGCCGCAGCCCCGGTGTCCGGCGGCGGCGTCCGCGGTCCAGTCCGACCTGCTCGGGGGCGATGCGTTCGCGGCGGCTGCGCAGGAAGGCGGCGAGTTCGTGCCGCCGGACCTCCGAGCCCGTGTGCCCGGGCCGGGCCCCCGGTGCCGTCTCCTGGGCCGTCATCGTTGTCATTCCTCCAGCGTGCCGCGGTCCGGACCCTGTTGCCAGGTACTCCTTCTACCAGGACAAGGAGACTCTGGTACCACCCTGGAAAGGGTCGCAGGCTCGTCCACGTGACCGAAACCATCACTTCCCGTCCCGTCCGTGCGACCGTGCCGGCTCCCTCCGCGCTCGGCGGCCTCGGACTCTTCACGGTGCTGCTGGCCGCGGCACTCCCGTTGATCGACTTCTTCATCGTCAACGTCGCCCTGCCCACCATCGGCGCGGACCTGTCCGCGGGCGAGGCGGTCCTGGAACTCGTCGTCGCCGGGTACGGGGTGGCGTACGCCGTCCTGCTGGTCCTCGGCGGTCGCCTGGGCGACCTGTTCGGCCGACGACGGCTGTTCCTGGGCGGCATGGCGGCCTTCGGACTGACCTCGCTGGCCTGCGGGCTGGCCCCGGACGCCTGGACGCTGGTAGCGGCCCGGGTGGCGCAGGGCGCCGCGTCGGCCGCGATGCTGCCGCAGGTGCTGGCCACCATCCAGGCGACCACCTCCGGCCCCCGGCGCGCGCGGGCCATGGGCCTGTACGGTGCCACGGCCGGCCTGTCGATGGTGGCAGGGCAGATCCTGGGCGGCGTGCTGGTCGCCGCGGACATCGGCGGCACCGGCTGGCGCTCCGTCTTCCTGGTGAACGTTCCGGTCGTCCTCGTCGGCCTGTTCCTGGCCGTCCGCGCGGTCCCGGAGACCCGCTCCGCGCGCCCGGAGCCGGTGGACGTCGCGGGCACCCTGCTGCTGGCGGCGTCGCTGCTGGCCCTGCTGGTACCTCTCACCGAGGGCCGGGCGGCCGGGTGGCCGCTGTGGACATGGCTGTCGCTCGCCGCGTTCCCGCTCCTCGCGTGGGCCTTCTACGCGGTGGAGCGCGGGGCCGACCGGTCGGGCCGGACACCGCTGGTCCCGCCGAGCCTGTTCTCGATCGTCCCCCTGCGGCGCGGGCTGCTGCTGCTCGTGCCGTTCTCGATCGGCTTCAGCGGCTTCATGTTCGTCATCGCGGTGGCGTTGCAGCAGGGCGCGGGCCTGGGCCCGGTGGCCGCGGGGCTGACCCTGGCGCCGCTGGCGGTGACGTTCTTCCTGTGCTCCCTCGCCGGCCCCCGGCTGGTCGCCCGCTACGGCACCCGCGTGGTGACGGCCGGCGCCGCCCTGCAAGGGGTGGGCCTGGCGCTGATGACGCTCGCAGCGTGGCGTTCCTGGCCGGACCTCGGCCTGGTCGAACTCCTCCCGGGCGCTGCGGTCGCCGGGGCGGGCCAGGCGCTCCAGCTCCCGGTGGTCTTCCGGATCGTCCTGTCGGAGGTACCGCCCGAGCGCGCGGGCGTGGGCAGCGGCGTCATGATCACGGCCCAGCAGTCGGCGCTGGCCCTGGGCGTGGCCACGCTGGGCACGCTGTTCCTCTCCCTGGTCCCGGGCGCGGGCATGGGCCACGCGCTGGTGATCACCCTCCTGGTACAGCTGGCGACGGTGGTACTGACCGGCCTGCTGAGCCTGCGCCTGCCGCGGACGATCGACTGAGCCCCGCCTTCTTGGTCCAGACCTCTTGACGAAAGGTCTGGACCACACCACTGTCATGCCTACGACACCTCACCGCACCCCCCACCGGGAGGCCCGGCATGATCCGCCCCAAGGTCCGCCGCAGGATCCGTCTACTGGCCGCCGCGCTGGCGGCCACCGTCCTGGCCCCGCTGGGGGCCACCACCGCGTCCGCCGCGCCCGCACCCGCACCCGCACCCGACACCTGCGCCGTGAAGTCCAAGCCCGCCGGCAAGGTCCTCCAGGGCTACTGGGAGAACTGGGACGGCGCCGCCAACGGCGTGCACCCGCCCTTCGGCTGGACGCCCATCACCGACTCGCGCATCGGCGCCCACGGCTACAACGTGCTGAACGCGGCATTCCCGGTCATCCGCGCCGACGGAACGGCCCTGTGGGAGGACGGCATGGACACGGGCGTGAAGGTGGCGACGCCCGCGGAGATGTGCGCCGCCAAGGCGTCGGGGCAGACGATCCTGCTCTCCATCGGCGGCGCGACGGCCGGCATCGACCTCAACTCCACCGCCGTCGCCGACCGTTTCGTCGACACGATCGTGCCGATCCTGAAGAAGTACAACTTCGACGGCATCGACATCGACATCGAGACCGGCCTGACCGGCAGCGGCAGCATCGGCCAACTCTCCACGTCCCAGGCCAACCTGATCCGCATCATCGACGGCGTGCTCGCCCGCATGCCCGCGAACTTCGGCCTCACGATGGCCCCGGAGACCGCCTACGTCACGGGCGGCAGCGTCACCTACGGCTCCATCTGGGGCGCGTACCTGCCCGTCATCAAGAAGTACGCGGACAACGGCCGCCTGTGGTGGCTGAACATGCAGTACTACAACGGCAGCATGTACGGCTGCTCCGGCGACTCCTACTCGGCCGGCACGGTCCAGGGCTTCACCAAGCAGACCGACTGCCTGGACAAGGGCCTGGTGATCCAGGGCACGACGATCCGGGTGCCCTACGACAAGCAGGTCCCGGGCCTGCCCGCGCAACCCGGCGCGGGCGGCGGCCACATGTCCCCGTCCCTGGTGTCCCAGGCCTGGAACCACTACAACGGCGCCCTCAAGGGCCTGATGACGTGGTCCCTCAACTGGGACGGCTCGAAGAACTGGACCTTCGGCGACAACGTGAAGTCCCTGCAGGGCCGCTGAGCCGGGAAGCCCGAACCGGGACCCCGGGCCCCCGAAACCGGAACGCCCACCCCCTCCCGACCGAGTCGGGTGGGGGTGGGCACAGGCCGGGGGTCCAGGGGGCAGAGCCCCCTGGTACGGCAACGCCGACCGGCGGTCAGCAGCCGACGAGCCTCGAAGCGAGGTATCCCTCGATCTGGTCCAGCGACACACGCTCCTGCTTCATGGTGTCCCGCTCCCGCACGGTCACCGCGTTGTCGTCCAGCGTGTCGAAGTCCACCGTCACACAGAACGGCGTCCCGATCTCGTCCTGACGCCGATACCGGCGACCGATCGCGCCCGCGTCGTCGAACTCGATGTTCCAGTTCTGCCGCAGCGCCTGCGCGAGCCCCTTCGCCTTGGGCGACAGCTCGGGGTTGCGGGACAGCGGCAGCACGGCGACCTTCACCGGGGACAGCCGCGGGTCGAGCCGCAGCACCGTGCGCTTCTCCAGCTTGCCCTTGGCGTTCGGCGCCTCGTCCTCGATGTACGCGTCGAGCAGGAAGGCGAGCATCGCCCGGCCGACACCGGCCGCCGGCTCGATGACGTACGGCGTCCAGCGCTCGCCGGCCTCCTGGTCGAAGTAGGAGAGGTCCTGGCCGGAGGCCTTGGAGTGCGAGGAGAGGTCGTAGTCGGTGCGGTTGGCGACACCCTCAAGCTCGCCCCACTCGCTGCCGCCGAAGGAGAACCGGTACTCGATGTCGGCGGTGCGCTTGGAGTAGTGGGAGAGCTTCTCGGCCGGGTGCTCGTACCAGCGCATGTTCTCCTCGCGGAGACCCAGGCCCGTGTACCAGTTCCAGCGCTGCTCCATCCAGTACTCCTGCCACTTCTCGTCCTCGCCCGGCTTGACGAAGAACTCCATCTCCATCTGCTCGAACTCGCGGGTCCGGAAGATGAAGTTGCCGGGCGTGATCTCGTTGCGGAAGGACTTGCCCATCTGGGCGATGCCGAACGGCGGCTTGCGGCGCGAGGTGGTCTGCACCTGGGCGAAGTTGGTGAAGATGCCCTGGGCCGTCTCGGGCCGCAGGTAGGCGACGGAGCCGCTGTCCTGGGTCGGGCCGAGGTGGGTGGAGAGCAGGCCGGAGAACTGCTTGGGCTCGGTGAAGGTGCCCTTGTTGCCGCAGTTGGGGCAGTTGAGGTCGGCCAGGCCGTTCTCGGGAGCCTTGCCCTTCTTCTCCTCGTAGGCCTCCTCCAGGTGGTCCGCGCGGAACCGCTTGTGGCAGGAGGTGCACTCGGTCAGCGGGTCCGTGAAGGTGGCGACGTGACCGGAGGCCACCCAGACCTCGGGGGCCAGGATCACGGAGGAGTCGAGACCGACGACGTCCTCGCGCGAGGTGACCATGTAGCGCCACCACTGGCGCTTGAGGTTCTCCTTGAGCTCGACACCGAGCGGACCGTAGTCCCAGGCGGCGCGCTGACCGCCGTAGATCTCACTGCACGGGAATACGAAGCCACGGCGCTTGCTCAGGCTGACGATGGTGTCGATCTTGTCGGCGGCCACGGTGCTCTCTTCATTACGACGACGGTGACTGACTGGTGCGGCGCGAAGCGCCTCGATGAGGGGTGGTGGTCGGGTGACGGGCGGGCGAAGCGAGATGCTTCCAGAGAATGCTTCAGGTTACCGGCGTGGACTGCCCCTCAACCAAATCGGGGCCCCGCAGGATCCGCGGGCCCCCGGTACGACCGTTTGTTGACAACCGTTTCCATATTTGTTGAAAATGAATCCCATGAACGTACGACGACGTCACATATCCGGCATAGCAGTCACCGCGGCCGCCGCACTCGGCCTCGGGACCCTTTCGGCCTGCTCCGGCGACAGCGCTGCGGCGGGCAACACGGACAAGTTCGACGTCGTCGCGTCGTTCTACCCCATGGCCTATCTCGCCGAGCAGATCGGCGGCGACCACGTCAACGTCACCAGTCTGACCGAGCCCGGCCAGGAACCGCACGACCTGGAGATCAGCGCCAAGCAGCGCGCCCAGCTGGAGGAGTCGGACGCCGCGCTCTTCCTCAAGGGCCTCCAGCCCTCCGCCGACGAGGCCATCGCCCAGTCCGGCGCCAAGACGAAGATCGACGCGACCACGCTGACCGCCCTGGAGGAGCACGGCTCCGAGGTCGGCGGACACGCCGCCGAGCACGATCACGCCGAGGAGGAGCACGGCCACGAGCACGGCGAGGAGGGCGGCAAGGACCCCCACGTCTGGCTCGACCCGGTCAAGTACGGCGAGGTCGCCAAGGGCGTCGGCGAGGCCTTCGAGAAGGCCGACCCCGACCACGCCGCCGACTACAAGAAGAACACCGAGGCCCTGGTCAAGAAGCTCGACGCCCTGAACACGGAGTTCGAGACCGGGCTGAAGGACACCGACACCAAGGTCTTCATCACCACGCACGCCGCCTTCGGCTACCTCGCCGAGCGCTACGGCCTGACCGAGGAGGCCATCAGCGGCCTCAGCCCCGAGTCCGAGCCCAGCGCAGCCCGGGTCAAGGAGCTTGAGAAGATGGCGAAGGCCGACGGCGTCTCCACGGTCTTCTACGAGACGCTCGTCAGCGACAAGACCGCGAAGACGGTCGCCAAGGACGCCAGTCTCAAGACGGACGTCCTCGACCCGATCGAGGGCATCACCGAGAAGTCCCGCGGCGACGACTACTTCCAGGTCATGGAAGCCAACCTCAAGGCCCTGCGGACGGCCCTGGGAGCCAAGTGATCAACTCACCGGAGGGCGGCATGAGCGAGCCCGTCAACGTCATCTCGCTGCGCGGCGTGCGCGCCGAACTCGGCTCACGCCCCGTCCTGCGCGGCATCGACCTCACCGTGCGCCGCGGCGAGGTCGTCGCCCTGCTCGGCGCCAACGGCTCGGGCAAGTCCACGGCCGTGCGCACCGTCATCGGCCAGGTGCCGGTCACCGCCGGGGAGATCGAGCTGTTCGGCACGGACCGGCGCCGGTTCCGCGACTGGGCGCGCGTGGGCTACGTCCCGCAGCGCACCACGGCCGCGGGCGGCGTCCCCGCGACGGTGACCGAGGTGGTCTCCTCCGGGCGGCTCTCCCGGGCCCGCTTCGGCATCCTGCGCAAGGCCGACCACGAGGCCGTGCGCCGCGCCCTCGACCTGGTCGGCATGACCGACCGGGCCAAGGACTCGGTGAACGCCCTCTCCGGCGGCCAGCACCAGCGCGTGCTGATCGCCCGCGCGCTCGCCGCCGAACCCGAACTGCTGATCATGGACGAGCCCATGGCGGGCGTCGACCTGGCCAGCCAGGAGGTGCTGGCCGAGACGCTCAGGAAGCAGGTCGCGGCCGGTACGACGGTCCTCCTCGTCCTGCACGAGCTGGGCCCCCTGGAGCCGCTGATCGACCGGGCCGTGGTGCTCCGCGACGGCTGTGTGCTGCACGACGGCCCGCCCCCGAAGGCGGTCGGCCAGCACGCACTGCCCGGCCACGACCACGTGCACCCGCACGCGCCCACGGACGCCGAACCGATCCGCACCGGCCTGCTGAGCTGAGAAGGCGACGACTATGGAAATCCTGAACTACGCCTTCATGCAGCGGGCCCTGCTGGCGGCCGTCCTGGTCGGCATCACCGCGCCCGCCGTCGGCATCTACCTGGTCCAGCGCCGCCAGGCCCTCATGGGCGACGGCATCGGCCACGTGGCGATGACCGGCGTCGGCCTCGGCTTCCTGCTCTCCTGGTCCCCGGTGTGGATGGCGACCCTGGTCTCCGTGCTCGGCGCGGTCCTCATGGAGCTGATCCGCTGGTACGGCAAGACCCGCGGCGACATCGCCCTCGCGATGCTCTTCTACGGCGGCATGGCCGGCGGTGTGATGTTCATCAACCTCGCCCCGACCGGCTCCAGCGCCAACCTCACCTCGTACCTCTTCGGCTCCCTGTCCACGGTGAGCGAGTCCGACGTCACGGCGATCTGCGTGCTGGCCGCCTTCGTGGTCCTGGTCACCCTGGGCCTGCGCCGGCAGCTGTTCGCGGTCAGCCAGGACGAGGAGTTCGCCCGGGTCACCGGCCTGCCGGTGCGTGCGCTGAACCTGCTGACGGCGGTCACGGCCGCGGTGACGGTGACGGTCGCGATGCGCGTCGTCGGTCTGCTGCTGGTGTCGGCGCTGATGGTGGTCCCGGTGGCCGCCGCGCAGCAGCTCACCCGCAGTTTCGCCGCCACCTTCTCGATCGCCGTCGCGCTCGGCGTCGCCGTGACCATCGGCGGCACGGTCACCTCGTACTACCAGGACGTGCCGCCCGGCGCGACGATCGTGCTGCTCACCATCGGCGCGTTCGTCCTGCTGACCGCGCTGGCGGCACCGCTCGCCCGGCGACGCGCGCGAGCGGCCACCGCCGCGGGGCCCGCGTCGGATCCGGCGGAGTGCAAGATTCCGGCCACCCGGGGGGCCACCGACGAGGTCGGCGTCTGACCGCGGGCGAACCGGGCTGGCACAATGGCCCGGCAAGCCGCCAAGACGTGAGGAGGAACCCGGTGACGACCGCTGGACCGCCCGTGAAGGGCCGCGCCACCCGGCAGCGGGCCGCCGTGTCGGCGGCTCTCCAGGAGGTCGAGGAGTTCCGCAGCGCACAGGAACTCCACGACATGCTCAAGCACAAGGGCGACTCGGTCGGGCTCACCACGGTCTACCGCACGCTTCAGTCCCTCGCCGACGCCGGCGAGGTCGACGTCCTGCGCACCGCCGACGGCGAGTCCGTCTACCGCCGCTGCTCCACCGGCGACCACCACCACCACCTGGTCTGCCGCTCCTGCGGCAAGGCCGTCGAGGTCGAGGGCCCCGCGGTGGAGAAGTGGGCCGAGGCCATCGCCGCCGAACACGGCTACGTCAACGTCGCCCACACCGTGGAGATCTTCGGCACCTGCGCCGACTGCGCGACTGCCTCCGGCGGCTGAGCCGCCGGGTCCGGGGCCGCGCCCCGGACCCCTTCCGGCCCGACGGCCTCGTCCTCACACGCCGGACGGGCTCATTTCCCGCCGCTCCGGCCCTCCATGGCCAGGATCTCCTCGTTCGGGATGGCCCCGCCGAACCGCCGGTCGCGGGAGGCGAACTCCAGGCACGCCCGCCACAGGTCGCGCCGGTCGAAGTCCGGCCACAGCACGTCCTGGAACACCATCTCGGCGTACGCGCTCTGCCAGAGCAGGTAGTTGGACGTGCGCTGCTCGCCGCTGGGCCGCAGGAACAGGTCCACGTCCGGCATGTCCGGGTAGTACAGGTACTTCGCGAGGGTCTTCTCGTTGACCTTCGACGGGTCGAGCCTCCCGGCCCGCACGTCCTCGGCGAGGGCCTGCGCGGCGTCGGCGATCTCGGCCCGGCCGCCGTAGTTCATGCAGAAGTACAGCGTCAGCCGGTCGTTGTCCTTGGTCTGCTCCTGGGCGACCTGGAGTTCCTTGGCGACGGACTTCCACAGCTTGGGCATCCGCCCCACCCAGCGCACGCGGATCCCCAGCTCGTCGAGCTGGTCGCGGGTCTTGCGGATGAAGTCCCGGTTGAAGTTCATCAGGAAACGCACCTCGTCCGGCGACCGCTTCCAGTTCTCGGTGGAGAAGGCGTACAGGGAGATGTTCTTCACGCCCATCTCGATCGCGCCCTGGAGCACGTCGAGCACCCGCTCGGCCCCGACCTTGTGCCCCTCGGTCCGCGGCAGCCCGCGGTCCTTGGCCCAGCGCCCGTTGCCGTCCATGACGATCGCCACATGCTCGGGGACCAGCTCACCGAGGCCCGGGGGCCGCGCGCCGGACGGGTGCGGCTCCGGCGCCCTGTACTCCCGGCGCTGCCGCCCAAGGATCCCGCGTACCGCCATGTGTCTCTCGTCTCCTCGTACTGTGATTCTGCGATTCTGCGTGCTTCTGCCTAGGACTTCTCGACGTACCGCAGGGAGCGCAGGCCCCGCTCCAGGTGCCAGTGCAGATAGGCGGACACCAGTCCGCTGCCCTCCCGCACGTACCGCGGCTCGCACGCGTCCGCGGTCACCCAGTCTCCCGTGAGCAGCGCCCCGAGCAGTTCCAGGGCCTGCGGCGAGGGTACGACGCTGCCGGGCACCCGGCAGTCCGCGCAGACGGAACCGCCCGACCCGACCGAGAAGAACCGGTTCGGACCGGGCAGGCCGCACTTCGCGCAGTCCCCGAAGGTCGGCGCGTACCCGTTCACGGCCAGCGAGCGCAGGAGGAACGCGTCGAGCACGAGGTTCGGAGCGTGCTCGCCCCGGGCGAGGGTACGCAGCGCGCCGACCAGCAGCAGGTACTGCTGGACCGCCGGCTCGCCCTCGTGGTCGGTGAACCGCTCGGCCGTCTCCAGCATGGCCGTCCCCGCGGTGTAGCGGGCGTAGTCCGTGACGATCCCGCCACCGTACGGCGCGATGGTCTCGCTCTGCGTGCACAGCGGCAGCCCGCGCCCGACCAGCTCGCTGTTCTTGGCGAAGAACTGCACGTCGACGTGTGAGAACGGTTCGAGGCGGGCCCCGAACTTCGACTTCGTCCGCCGCACCCCGCGCGCCACGGCGCGTACGCGTCCGTGACCGCGCGTGAGCAAGGTGATGATCCGGTCCGCCTCACCCAGCTTCTGGGTGCGCAGCACGATGCCGTCGTCGCGGAACAGACTCATGCCGCCCATTCTCGCGCATGCCCCGGGGTGGCCGTGCGGCAGTGCGAGGAGGCGGTGCCCGTGAGGAGGGCCGCGGCCGGGACGGTCCTCGGGTATACCCCCGTACGAAGAGGGTTGTTGCCCGGATGTGGGCGGCACCGGAGATCCGTGAGGCTCTTCGTATGACGCAGCGCAAGCGAATCATCCGCGACGCCGCCCTCGTCGGCGTCTCCACCGCACTCCTCGGGATCACCGCGCCGTTCACCGCCTCCGCCGCGACCGCGGACCCGGCCGGGACCCTCACCTGGACGGACTGCGGCGGGGGCGCCGCCGACCCCCGTCAGCAGTGCGCCACGCTCCGGGTGCCCATGGACTACGCCGATCCCGGCAGCCCCCTTATCGACATCGCCGTCTCGCGCGTCCGGAGCGAGGATCCGGACGCCCGGCGCGGGACGCTGCTGCTGATCCCCGGCGGGCCGGGCGGGTCCAGTCTGGGCGACCCGTCGGGGAAGGGGCAGAAGCTGCCGCGCGAAGTCCGGGACGCCTACGACCTGGTCGGGTTCGCGCCGCGCGGGCTCGCCCCGTCCACCGCCGTCGACTGCGGGCTGGAGACCGCCGACCTCGCCACCTCCAGGCTCCGCCCCTGGCCCGCCCCGGACGGCTCGATCGACGGGAACCTCGACACCGCGCGCCGCGTCACCGACGCCTGCGTACGCGACGGCGGCGAGCTGATGCGGCACCTCGGCACGGCGAACGAGGCCCGCGACCTCGACCGTCTCCGGGCCGCGCTCGGCGAGCAGAGGATCTCCGCGTGGGGGGTGTCGTACGGGACGTACGTCGGCGCGGTGTACGCGCAGCTCTTCCCGCACCGCACCGACCGAATCGTGCTGGACAGCAACGACGACCCCGACCCGACCCGCGTCGCCCGTGCCTGGCTCGCCGGCCACGAGCAGGGCGTGGAGGACACCTTCCCGGACTTCGCCGCGTGGGCCTCTCGGCCGGGCAACCCGGACCGCGTGGCACTCCGGGCCGCCGACGTACGGCCGCGGTTCCTGCGGCTCGCCGCCGAGTTGGACCGTACGCCGATCCCCTGGCCGGGAGCCAACCCGGAGGTGCTGAACGGCAATGTGCTGCGTCAGACGATGCTGGACAGCCTGTACCGCCCCAGCGCCTATCCCACGCTCGCCAGGCTGATGCGGGCCGCGGCGCAGGGCACCGTGCCGCCCGCGCCCCAGACGCCGCCCGAGTCCGTGCTGCAGAACGTCACCGCCGTGGGGGTGGGGACGCTCTGCAACGACGTCGCCTGGCCGAAGTCGCCGGCCGTGTACCGCAAGGGCGTCGCCGAGAGCCGCGCCAAGTACCCGCTCACCGCGGGCATGCCCCGCAACGCGATGGTGTGCGCCGCCTGGCCCTACGCGCCGCGCGAGGCGCCGGTGCGGATCACCGGCCGGGGGCCGTCCAACGTCCTGCTCGTCCAGAACGAACGGGACGTGGCCACCCCGCTCAGCGGCGCCCGGAAGATGCGGGAGGCGCTCGGCCGGCGCGCGGTCATGGTCACCGTGGACTCCACCGGCCACGACGCCTACCTCGCCAACGGCAACGCCTGCGGCGACCGGACCGTCTCCCGCTTCCTCGCGACCGGTCAGCGACCGTCCGCCGACCTCTACTGCGAGGGCTGAGTCGGTCCGCCGTCCGCCGGAGGTCGGCCGACGCCGGGGGTCACCAGCCCCGACTCGTAGGCCACGATGACCAGTTGCGCGCGGTCCCGCGCCCCCAGCTTGCCCATGATGCGGCTGACGTGGGTCTTGGCGGTCAGAGGGCTCAGGCCCAGGGAGTCGGCGATCTCCGTGTTGTTGAGGCCGCGTGCGACCAGGGCGAGCACCTGGCGTTCCCGGTCGGACAGGCAGTCGGGTCCCGCGATGCCCGCGGCGGGCGTCGCGGGGCTGCGCAGGAACCTCTCGATCAGGCGGGCGGTCGGTCCGGGCGACAGGAGCGCCTCGCCCGCCGTCACCGTGCGGATGGCGTCGAGGAGTTCGGCGGGCCGGGTGTCCTTGACCAGGAATCCGGAGGCGCCCGCGCGGAGCGCCTCCACGATGTTCTCGTCGGTGTCGTAGGTGGTGAGGACCAGCACCCGCACGCCCGCGAGGTCCTCGTCGGCGGCGATCAGCCGGGTCGCCTCGATGCCGTCCAGGTCGGGCATGCGGACGTCCATGACGACGAGGTCGGCGCGTTCGGCGCGGGCCAGCTCCACGGCCTCGCGGCCGGTGGCCGCCTCGCCGACCACCTGAATGTCCGGCGCCGAGGCCACGAGCAGGGCGAACGCGGCGCGGACGAGGTTCTGGTCGTCCGCGAGCAGCACGCGTATCGTCATCGGTCGCTCTCCGGGGTCGGGTGCGTCGGGGTCGGGGCGGGCCCCGTCGGTACGGCGGGCGTCGGCAGCACGGCTGTCACCTCGAAGCCGCCCCCGCCGCCGCCCTCCCGCGGCCCGGCGTCGAGTGTGCCACCCACGCTGCGGGCCCGCTCCCGCATGCCGACGAGGCCGAAGCCGGGGGTGCCGGCGGGGTCGGGCCCGGTCCCGTCGTCGGTGACGGACAGGCGCAGGGCGCCCCGCTCGGCGCGCACCTCGACGTGGACGGACGGCTTCGGGCCCGCGTGGCGCACGGAGTTGGTCAACGCCTCCTGCACGATGCGGTAGGCGGCGGCGCCGACCGCTGGCGGGACGGCGTCGGCCCGTACCGACAGCTCCACCCGCGCGCCCGCGCCCCGGGCGGTCTTGGCGAGGTCGGGCAGCCCGTGCAGTCCGGGCAGCGGGCCGCGGGCGTCGGTGGCGTCCTGCTCCCGCAGCACCTCCAGCGTGGTGCGCAGTTCGCCGCGCGCGCTCCGGCAGGTCTCGGCGATGTCTTCGAGGGCCTTGGCGACGGCGGCCCGGTCCAGGCGGCCGGGGTCGGCGGTCAGGACGTGGGCGGCGACCGAGGTCTGCACGCCGATGAGGGTGATGCTGTGCGCGAGCAGGTCGTGCAGGTCCCGGGCGACGCGCAGGCGTTCCTCGGCGACGCGGCGGCGGGCCTCCTCCTCGCGGGTGCGTTCGGCGCGTTCGGCCCGTTCGACGATGGAGGCGACGTACTGGCGGTAGTAGCGGACGTCGACGCCGGCGAAGAGGATGGCGATCACCCAGCCGGAGATGCGGATCAGCTCGACGGCCTGGTGGGTGTTGACGGTGAGCATGATGCCGACGGAGATGGTGAGGACTCCGATGCCGGTCAGGATCGTGCGCAGCGGGCGGCCGGTGACGGCGAGCGTGTAGAGCGCCACGTAGGAGGCCGGACCGGCCGCCGCGTGGTTGTTGTCCATCGCGTGGTACGGCCCGACGAGGGCCACCACCGCCGCGAGCACCAGCAGCGGGTGGCGCCGCCGCCACACGATCGGGACGTGCGCGGCGACCAGCAGCGTCCAGCCGGCCGCGTCCGGGCGGCGGCCCTCGTCGGTGGACAGGGCGAGGCAGACGGCGCCGGTGAGGAGGACCGCGGCGAGCACGGCGTCGTTGCGGGTGCCGTGCGGGGCGGCGCGCGGGTCGCGGTTGACGGCGGCCATGATCCGCTCGCCGGCACGCGGCCGGGGCACTGTCGTGGTGGTTGCCTGCACGGGCCCATCCTCCGCGACGGACGCGCCCCTCCGGGAGGGGAGGGGCGCACTCCGGTCGCCCGGCACCTCAGACACCGACGGGCTCCCGCTCACCGGCCGCCGCGGGCTCCCGGGGCGCCCGGGACAGCGGGCCCGGCCACCACACCCGGCGCCGCAGGGCGACGCTCGCGCTGGTGACGAGGTAGGTGCGGACGAGGAAGGTGTCGAGCAGGACACCGACCGCGATGACGAAGCCCAGCTCGACCAGTTGCACCATCGGCATGCTGGTGAGCACCGCGAAGGTGGCGGCGAGGACCAGCCCGGCGGAGGCGATGACCCCGCCGGTGGTGCGCAGCGCGGAGAGCGCGGCCGCGGTGGGTTCGGCGCCGCGCAGGGACTCCTCGCGCATGCGGTGCATCAGGAAGATGCCGTAGTCGACGCCGAGGGCGACCAGGAACACGAAGGACAGCAGGCCGAGTCCGGGGTCGGTGCCCTCGAAGCCGAAGAGCGGCCCGAAGACCAGTCCCCCGATGCCGAGCGCCGCGCCCCACACGGCGACCACGGCGGCGACCAGGATCAGCGGCGCGACCAGCGACCGCAGCAGCACCGTCAGGATCAGCAGCACCGACAGCAGCACGATCGGGACGACGATGGCTGTGTCGCGGGCGTTGGTGTCCTCCAGGTCGATCTGCTGGGCGCTGGGGCCGCCGACGTAGGAGCCGTCGAGCGAGTCGCGCAGGGACTCGATGGTGGCGGTCTCGGCCGCCGACTGGGGCGGGGCGGAGGCGAGTACGGTCAGCTCCGTCCAGCCTCCGCCGCTGCGGACGGCCTCGGCGCTCTTGACGCCGCGGGTGTCGCGGGCCTCGGCGAGGGCGGCCTCGGCCCGGCCGGTGGGGGTGATGACGGTGATGGGCTGGGTGCCGCGCTCCGGGTAGGCGGCGGCGAGGGTCTCCATCGCGGCGATGGCGTCGGGCCGGGTGGTGAAGGAGTCCTCCTGCTTGAGGGAGCCGGGCAGGGCGAACGCCCCGAGCGCGAGCGCGCCGAGCAGCACCGCGCCGCCCACGAGGACGGTGCGGGGCCGGCGTTCAGCGGAGCCGCCCATCGCCGCGAACAGCGACCTGCGTGCCTTGGGCGTGCTGCCGTGGCGGGGCACGAGCGGCCAGAAGACGCGGCGGCCCAGCAGGACCAGGAGCGCGGGCAGCAGGGTCAGCATGGCGGCGAGCGCGCACAGCACGCCGACGGTGCCGAGCGGGCCCATGCCCCGGCTGGAGTTGAGGTCGGCGGCGAGCAGGCACAGCAGCCCGGCGGCGACGGTGCCGGAGGAGGCGAGCACGGCGGGTCCGCAGCCGCGCAGGGCGGCGGCCATGGCGTCGTACGGCCGCTCGACGCGCCGCAGTTCCTCGCGGTAGCGGGAGACCAGCAGCAGCGCGTAGTCGGTGCCGACGCCGAAGACGAGGATGGTCATGATGCCGGAGCTCTGGCCGGAGACCGCGGTGCCGAACCACTGGTTGAGGCCGTAGGCGACGCCCATGGAGAGGTAGTCGGCGATGCCGGCGACGGCGAGCGGGACCAGCCACAGGAACGGGCTGCGGTAGATGAGGATCAGCAGCAGCGCGACGACGGCCGCGGTGGTGTAGAGCAGGGGGCCGTCGAGGGAGTTGTAGACCTCGGCGGCGTCGGTGGCGAGCGCTCCGGCGCCGCCGACCTCGACGCTCAGCCCGTCGCCGCCCCGGGCGATGTCCCGTACGGCGTTGACGAGGGCGTCGCGGGCCTCCTCGTCCTGGCCGGGCTCGGTGCTGGCGACCGGGTACATGAGGGTGGTGCCGTCCTCGGACGGGAGGCCGGCGGGACGGCCGGTGAGTTCGTGCGCGCCCGCGATCTCGGCGACCTGGCCGGCGGCGGTGGCCCGGTCGGCGGCGGTCAGTCCGGCGTCCCGGTGGTAGACGAGGACCATCTCGGTGGCCTCGCCGCCCGGCAGCCGGTCCTGGATCTTGGCGACCTGCGTCGAGTCGGCGCCGGCCGGCAGGTAGTCGACGGCGCGGTCGCGCTGCACGTCCGCGAGTTTCGACGCGAACGGCGAGGCGATCGCCAGGACCGCGATCCACAGTCCGAGCACCAGCCAGGGCACGGCCCGCCGTCGCCCCCCACTTGTCCTTACGGCCCCCATCTGACGGGCCTCCCTCCGCTGGATGTCTGGTCGGCTGTCTCCAGACTTCCGGCGGCGGGCGGCCGGCACGTCGGACCCGGGGGCGAGTTGCCCGGTACTGCCCCGGGTGACGTGCGGGCGCCGTTACTCCCCGGGGAGTACCGAGAGGGCGGTCAGGCCTGGTCGACCATCCAGTTGCCGTCCTCCTCGTCGTCGACGCGCACCTCCAGTTCGCGCAGGCCCATGCCCGCGTCCCAGAGTTCCCGGAAGCGCTTGAGCCGGTCCCGTACGTAGTCCTGGCGCGCGGTGAGGCGGGTCCGCACGTTGACGTCGCGCAGGTCCTGTTCGATCTCGAACGACACCTCCTCGTCGTAGAGGATGAAGTCGTTGGTGGTGCCGCGCTGGAGGTGCGGGGGCAGTTCGGGCAGGACCGCCACGCGGACGTCGATGCGGCGCAGTTCCTGCTCCTCGCAGAGGCGCAGCAGCCGGTCGTCGAGTTCGCGGGCGCTCTCCAGCAGGAACAGGCGGCGTACCGCGACGCCCTGTTCGTCGATGGCCGCCTGCTGGGCGTCGAGGTAGCGCCCGGCGGGCTCGCTGTTCCAGAACTGCCGGTCCACGGAGGTGCTGGTGGCGAGGATGGACTGCTCGGCGGCCCGGGTGAGGGTGAGCATCCAGTCGTGGTTCTCGCCGGGGCACTCGGCGCTCAGGTTGGTGAGGTCCGCCATGTGGCCGACCACCCGCTCCATCTCCAGGTGGACGAAGGTGTGCAGGATCGAGGGGCTGGGCAGCAGGACGTCGGCGAAGCCCTTGGCCAGGTCGGGCACGCTGTCGATGCGGACCGGGTCCAGCGGCGTCCCGGACTCGCCGGACCCGTGGTCCCCGTGGGTGACGTGCGTCTCGACGAGCTGCTTGACGTCCTCGGTGTACCGGGTCAGACCGGACTTCAGCTCGTCGTCGTACTGGTTGAGCCCGTCCCGTACGGCGGCGGTGTTCTCGGCGAGGGCGCTCTCCACCCGGCGGGTGTGCTCCTCCAGCCGCTCGTGGGCCGGGCGTGGTGCCAGGCCGAGCACGTACTGGACGAGGAGCGCCGCGCCGGCGCAGAGGACGGCGGCCGTGAACTGCCGCAGGGTGCCGTCGTCGGGGCTGAGCAGTGCCGTGACGCTCCAGAAGAGGGCGCCGACCACGAGGGCGATCAGCAGCATGCGCGCCCATGGGGACTCGCCCCTCGGGTCGGCCGGGCCCGGGGTGCGGGCCGTGTCGTCGGGTCGGGGTGACTGTGCCGTGCTCATCTCGCTTCTCCCCCCGTTGGGATGCGCGTCGGATCGGGGTGCGGGGATGTGCGTGGGAGGCGCTGGGTCCGGTCAGGGAGCCGGCTCCACCTCCCGGTGGGGTGCGGGGATGGCGTGCAGGGTGAGCTGGTCGCGGATGCGCTGCACCAGCGCCTGCCACTGCCGGGTGAAGCCGGGCCGTTCCTCCAGCGGGTCCCACAGCGGAGCCAGGTCCCGGGTCACCCGGGCCCGTGGCATCCACAGGTGCAGCAGGTGGTCCACGGCCGGACGCAGCGCCCGTACGACGGCGCCGGCGTCCCGCGTGGGTGTGGCGCCGAGCCGGATGCCGTCGAGCATGCGGACGACGGTGGTGAGGAGCCAGTCGTGCAGGGCGAGGTCGTCGCAGAGCGCGGCGAGGTCGGCGCCGTCGGTGTTTTCGGGCACCCGCAGGCGTACGGTGCGCAGTTCGTCCTCGGCGAGGGTGAACCGTTCGAGGGAGGGGGCGTCCCCCGGGTCGGCGGGGAGGGCCACCCAGCGCAGCCGGGTCGGGCGGGAGCGGAAGGGCGGGCGCTGGTCGAGCAGGGGGTGGCGCAGCAGCCGGGTGAGCAGCCCGTCGGCGATCAGGCCGACGTCGAGGTCGCCGTGGCGTCCGCCGCCGAGCACGCCCTGCGCGACCGCCTCGTGCGGGAGCCTGCCGAGCGGTTCGACCACTCCGGGCCGCACCAGGTACTCGCCCCAGGGCCGCCGCTGGTCGGGACCGGCGGCGGGGAGCCGGCAGTGCGCGGAGGTCTGAAGGACCCGTCCCTCGGTGAGCGCGGCGTGCGCGGTGACGGTGCCCACCGCGCGGACCCGGGCGCCGTTGGCGCTGGGCAGCGGGCAGTCGACGCCGGTCAGGGTGTCGGGAGAACGCGCGTAGAGGCCAGGGCGCTCGGAGAGCAGGACGCGTTCGTCGGCGCGCAGGCCGAGGAGTTGGGCGGCGGAGCGGATGTCGAGGGCCTGCCGGGCGGGCAGCAGGCAGGTGCGGATCTCGCCGCAGGCGAGGACGGCGGGCGGGGTGCTCTGCCGCGGCGCCATCTCAGGGCCCCGCGTAGAAGACGTAGGAGACGCGGTCGGCGACCGAGTCGGGGACGGCCGTGCGCTCCTTCCCGGAACGCTCGGCGACCTGGGCCAGCGCCCCCGGGTCGACCTCGATCTGGTCGAGGATCACGCGCACCGCGTGTTCGACCGGGAGGAAGCGGTTGGGCACGACGGAACAGGTCCGGTAGGCGGAGAAGGGGTCGGCGCGGGGGTTGAGCCGGAGCAGGGAGGGCAGTTCGTCCCAGTCCTCGGGGAAGCCGGTGCCGGTGTGCGGCTGCGGGACGAGGACGGCCTCGCCGGCGTCGCGCAGCAGTCCGAGGCGGGCGAGCTGCCAGACGGCGGCGAGGAAGGGGCAGGACCAGGTGCGGTGCCCGTCGGCGTCGTCGTTCCACAGTTCGACGTCGAGGAAGACGGAGTGGCGGCGGGCGGCGGTCTCCCGGGGCGGCTGCCAGGGAGCGGCGCGCTTCATCGCCTGGGGGGCGCGGGCGACGGGGGCGCGTTCGCCGTTGGCGAGCCAGCCGGTCCGCGCGGTGGGCGGGCGCATGCCGTAGCTGCCGGGGGCGGGCGACTCCACGATGCGGCCGGCCACCGCCTCCGCGACGGGCGTCTTGCCGGTGACGGCGCACCCGGACTCGCGGGCCAGGTAGTCGATGGCGAGCCCGGCCCGTTCGGCCTCCGCGAGGAGCATGGGGACGACCTCGGCCGGGGTGGAGAACCGGCTGAAGTAGTCGTCGATCAGGAAGCAGGTGCTGATCCGGGCCCGCTTGCCGCCGACCCGCGCGACGGCCGCGGCCCGGGCCGCCTCCACCCAGGGCAGCACCTCGGCGAAGTGGCGGCGCAGCCGCTCGGGCCCGGCCTCGAAGTCCTCCATGTAGAGGTGCCCCAGCTCCAGTGAGAGATGAGCCAGCGGCACCGACTCCGTACGCGCCTCGGCAGCGGTCTCCCGGAACACGGCGTCACTCACGGCCGCCCCCAATGCACGTCGTCCGTCAGGCGGCGGGCGATCTCCTCCAGGGCCTCCAGCGTCTCCTTGTTCGCTATCTGGGTGGAGAGGACGTCCTCCTCGGTGATCAGCTGTTCGCGCCACTGGAGTATGGGCTCCAGCGGTACGACGCCGAGGACGACGCTGTCGCCGATGCGGTGCTCGGCGGCGAGCCGGCGCAGTGCCTCGTCGCAGGCCTGCATCCAGGCGGCCTGGGCCGGCGAACCCTGGGACCACAGCGGCGACTCGGGGTCGGGTACGGCGGCCCGTACGAAGCGGATGGCGGCGCGCAGGGCGTCCTCGTCGTGCCCGCGCTCGACGCCGCCGCCGATGATGCCGTGCTCGGCGTGGACCAGTCCGGAGGCGGCGATCACGTGCTGGCGGGTCCAGCGGTGGAAGACCAGCCAGCGGAAGGGGACGTTGCGCATCCGCGGGTGGGCGGTGGCCGCGAGGACCATGTCGACGGCGTAGCTGCGGCCGGCGCTGAGGTCGACGACGGTGACGTCGAACTCGCCGTTGAGTTTGAGCAGCAGGTCGATGCAGCGCTCCAGGGCCTCCTCGCCGGTGGCGAACTCGCCGCCGCCGGCGTCGCCGGGGAACAGCACCAGGCGGCCGGACTGGTTGGGGCGGGCGCGCAGCAGGGGGTGCTCGGTCTGCCGCCAGACGTCGATGCGGACCGGTTCCGCCGCCTCGCCCTCCAGGTAGGAGTGGAGGCCGTGCTCTTCGGTGCCGCGCATGGCGCTGGGCACGTCGAAGACGGCGGCGGCGGTGGGCGAGCCGAAGTCGAAGTCGACGTAGGCCACGTGGTCGCCGGTGAGGGCGCGCTGGTAGGCCAGGTTGGCGCTGGTGACCGAGCGGCCCGTGCCTCCCTTGTCGGAGGCGGCGAAGACGAGCACGCTCACACCTCCTGGGCGGCGGCGCCCCGGGCCTGGGCCAGGGTGTCGAGTTCCTGGAGTACGGGCAGCGCCAGTGCGAAGGCGGTGGCGGGCCGGTCGTCGACCAGGCTGCGGGCGTGGTCGAGGCGGCTCTCGATGCTCCGCATGGCGCGGGCCCTGCTTCCGTCGGCGGCGACGGACGCCTCCAACTGTTCCCTGCCGAACAGGTGGGTGGCCTCGCTGAGCAGTTCGCGGGCGAGTTCGGCGAGTTCGGGGCTGCGGATCGGCTGCTGCTCGTAGAGGATGCGGGCGGCGACGAGGCACTCGGTGACGCGCTCGGTGATGCTCCAGGACATCCGCAGCCCCGCCTCGTGGGCCTCGGGGTAGACGGCCTGGACGTTGTCCCAGAGGCCGGCGCCGTCCTCGTCGTCGATGCGGCGGGTCCACAGGTGCTCGAAGGCCTGCTCGGCCAGGCGCAGCAGCCGGTCCTGCGCGCCGATGTTCCGGGAGAGTTCGGCGAGCTGGATGATCCGCTTGAGGAGCTGCGCCGAGAAGTCGGTCATCCGCCACAGCAGTTGTCCGCCGGAGCGCTCGGACCCGGCGAGCGGCATGGTGACGCCGGGCGTGTGCAGCAGGATGGTGGGGTCGTTCCTGGTCATGCGGCTGGTGACTCTGCCGCGGTCGGCGAGGCGTTCCATGATGGCGACGGTGCGGGTGAGGTCGTCGTCGGTCGCCTTCCGGCGGACCAGGTCGTGGACGACGATGGCCGCGACGGTCAGGGAGAAGTACTCGGACTCCAGGCGCAGTCCGGTGGTCTGCCAGGGCAGGTCCTCCAGGGGCCAGCGGTCGGCGCCGAAACGCGCGATCGCGGACCAGTACTGCTGGCTCAGTTCCCAGCGCAGGCGCAGCATCTCGGCGAGCTTCTGCTGGTCCTCGTCGAGCAGACCGAGGGTGAGGGTGCGGTCGGAGAAGAGGTCCTGGATGCCGTCGAGGGCGGTGACGGTGAAGTACACGTAGGGCAGCCGGTCGGCGATGCCGTCGGGCTGGCCGGGTACGGGGACGCTCAGGTCGGTGATCTTCGGCGCGTCCTTGACGATGCCCCAGGCCCAGCCGCATTCGAAGAGCTGGCTCTCGTCGCGGATGCCCTCGTCGACCTGGATGCCTCTGGAGATGCTCTCGATGATGGTGGCGCGCAGCGGGCGTAACCGGCGGGAGAACTGCTGGAGGACGACGCGGTCGGACTGCCCGCCCTGTCCGATGACCTCGATCAGCCGGCTGCCCTGTTCGGACTCGGCGTCGAAGACGTTGACGGTGAAGGAGCGCAGCAGGCTGACCATCGCGGCGGTCAGCCGGGTGTTGGTGGCCTCCCTCAGCTCGCCTACGGCCTTGCGCACCTCGGGGCGGGTCGTGGTGCCCTCGTAGATCTTGAGGAAGCCGAGGGTGGCGAGGCAGAGCGTGACGGACATGGAGTAGGAGTCGACCACGCCGAGCTGGTACTGCTCGTGGCTGATCTCGCCACCGGCCTCGGCGGGGCGGAAGTAGTGGCCGCCGGAGAAGGTGGGGCTGTCGTCCGTGCCGGTGTGGGTGCGCATGAACTGGGTCAGCGCGGTGATCAGGTTGGGCGGGATCTCCAGCCGGGTGCCAACGCGGTCGAGGGCGCGCAGGACGTCACGTTCGGTGATGTCGGGCTGGTCCAGGCGGAAGGCGGGGACCTCGGTGGCCGGATACAGGATGCAGAGCAGCCGTTCGGCGTCGGCGACGCTGCTCAGCCCGTCGGTGTCCCCCCGGACGAGCTTCCCGTCGTCGAACGAGTGACGAGCCATGGCCTGCCAGATTTCCAGCAGGTGCTGCCGTGGCTTGATCTGCATCCCCGCACCCCTCATACAGACCGGCGAACCGGCATCTCGGGCATGATTCCCGTCAGCTGCCTTCAGGAACAGCTACTTTTGCGCCTTCCGAGTGCCAAAAGCATCCCCTCATGCCCCTCCCGCACCGTGTGCTGGAGATCATGTACGACCAGTTCCTCCACGTACTCGCCCATGATCTCCCGCACCCCCTCGGCACCCACACGGAATGCCGGGTAGCGGATCCCGTTGACGATATACCCCTCGGACTCCTTCATGAACGCCGCCGCGAACGGCGCACCCGCCTCCAGGACGTTCATGAACGTCCGGACACCCCGTTCGAACTCGGCGGGGCACTCCGTCATGGACTCCGCGACGAAGCACATCGTCCCCATGCCCCAGCGCTGCCAGCCGTCCAGGTCGAACAAATTGGCACGCTCCACCTGCACGACCTCACCGAACCTGCTTCTCGGCTCGACGTCCTCGTATGCGGCGTCCTTGCGGAGAACGTCCCAGAACGCGTCCCAAACGGGCTCGAACCCCTGCCCGGAGGTCTGCCGCTCCAAGTACGCGATATTCGGGAGGGCATACTCGAGCAGCGTGATCTTTTCACACCACGGCAGCATGGCGAGCGCAGGGTAGAGATTCGGCCCGGCGCCCACGTCGACGCCGCGGGCCGGGCGAGCAGTGGTGCCAGCGAAGCTGCGACTGAAGTGATCGCGCATCAGCCGCACGATCTCCAGGTCCGCCTCACCGGAGATCCTGTAATTGATGTCGATATAGCTGTCCGGAGCAAACGCCGACCATCGCGCATCCGCATTACGAATCATATTGTCAACCCTTCGCCCCGGATACAGGGACATGTACGTGTAGAAAACACCTGACGAACGTGAGAATACCAGGGGCAATTAAGTCAAAACGCCTCACTCGAGTGCGGCTGCGATCGCTGCTCCAGTCTCCTTCTTGGTGAGGTAATGGGTAACGTCGTGCACATGGGACCCATTGGGAACCAAGTGACAACTGACAGCCGGTCCGAACGAGGGGCGGAGATCCTTTACCAGCGCCACCACGTCCCGGGCATCGGCAATGTTCGTCCAGGCAGTGGAGGACGGCTCCCCCGGCCACCGGCCCACTCCCCGCTCGGGCCTTGGATCGACGCGGTCGAATATCAGGTTGGGTATACCCAGGGGAGAACCCAGAGTCACAAAGGACCTGACGTCGTGCACCGGCATGGAACACAACGCCTCATACGCCACGATGCTGCCCAGAGAATGTGCCACGACCACGCGGGTGTCCGCTCCGACAATCCTCCGCACCCGGTCTCGTACCGCGGCTCGCAGCTCGAGATCGGCAAGATAACGAACGACCTGTTTCAGATCGAATATGAGCGCCTTCTCGGCCAGACCTGCGAAGAACCGCGATCCCGACAGGGCCAGCAGCGCCGACTGGACCATCGGACGCACACCGAAGAGCAGGTTCTCGGCATCCGGCGCCACCACCTGCGGCTCCACGGCGGCGGCACGCTTCCACCACTGCATCAGCAGCTCCGTCTCCGGCCCGGGTGATACGTCCCACCACTCGTAGTGAGGGTCACCACCGGCGAGATGCTGCCCCTGAGGCAGGAACAAGTCCCCGTAGAAGCCCATCAGCACGTCGGGGTCCTCGATCCTCGCCGGCGAACCGGCCCTGCGCATCCCGTCGTTGAGCGCGGGTGTCCACTGGCTCAGCAGCGTCTGCTCGCCGAGTTGCTGCTTCCCCACACCGTGTACGCAGACAACACGTGCCATCTGATCCTCCGTGACAGTGCTGGAGCGGCTAGCGCCGAGTGAAGTCGGTGATCGTCCCCGTCTCGAACGCGACGATCTCGTGGCCCGTACCGACGACGAAGTCGCCGTCGTCGCTGAGCGAGACCGCGCGCGCCGGATACGGCGTGGCCCAGCTCAGCATCTCGTTCGGCTTGTGCAGGTTCCAGACCCGCACCGTGTAGTCGTCCCCCACCGTGACGGCGACCGGGAGACCGTCGACATGGCCCGTCGCGACCCCGTTCACCACACCGGTGTGGCCGGCCAGAACGGCCACTTCGTCGCTGGTCGACAGGTCCCAGGCCCGCATCGCCCCGTCGTCACCCACGCTCACGGCCAGTTCCGTCCCGCCGACCGCCGCACAGGCGACGCCGTGGGCCGCGCCGGAGTGGGCTGTCAGGGCATTGATGCGCCGGCCGGTCAGCAGGTCCCACGTGCACATCATGCCGTCGTCTCCGACGGTCACGGCCACCTGCCGATCGCCCAGACGCGTACACGCGACCCCGTTCACCACTCCTGAATGGGCCTGCGCGGAGCAGATGCTCTCGCCCGATCCCAGGTCCCACACGCGCATGACCCCCGAAGCGTCACCGGACACCGCCACCGCGCGCCCGTCGGCGTGCGCGGTGGCCAGACCCCAGATCCAGTCCTCGTGGCCCCGCAGCACCCTCTCGTGCCGACGGGTCTCCAGATCCCAGACGTGCAACGCGTAGCTGCCACCGCCGCCCACGACCGCGACGGGCGCACCTTCGACGTTCGCACAGGCGACCGCGTTCACCGCGCCCTTGTATCCGGTGAGGACAGCCCTCTGCTCCCCGGTGCGGGCGTCCCAGACGCGCACCGCTCCGTCCCCGTCGCCTCCCACGGTCAGCGCGACCGACGCACCCTTGATCTTGGCGTGCGCCACCGACCACAGCCAGCCGGTGTGACCGTGCCCGCCCTCCGGCGGCCGCTGGACCGGAACAGCCGTGCGCGCCGTCCCCCCCTGCGCCGCCGCGCGAGCGCCGTCATCGGCGTCCTCCTCCAGTCCGAGCAGAAGACGCCGGGTCCCCGCCCGCAGATCCCAGACGTGCACCGACCCGTCGGCACCGCCGGTCACGGCCATCGGAGCGCCGTCCACCACGGTGGCCGCGACGGCGTTGACCGCTCCGGCGTGGCCCGCCAGCACGGCGGAGGGCTCGCCCCGTGCCAGGTCCCACACGCGCACCGTGTAGTCGCCCCCGCCCACGACGGCCAGCGGTCGTTCGTCGACGACGGCGCAGGCCACACCGTTCACCCAGCCGGTGTCACCACTCAGCGTCCGCATTTCCCGACGGCTCTCCAGGTCCCAGACACACAGATGCCCGTCCCCGCCGCCGCCGGAGACGGCGACCGAGACTCCGTCGACCCGCGTGGACGACACCGCCCACACCCAGCTGCTGTGGCCGGTGAACGCGGCGCGTTCCGTCCGCTCCTCCAGATCCCAGAGGCGGACGGAGCCGTCGGCTCCCACACTGATGGCGTGCGGCACCTCCCCGACGGTGATGCAGGAGACTCCGTTGACGGCTCCCGGATGCCCCACGAGTGAGGCCAGCTGTTCTCCTTCGGCCAGGTCCCACAGCCGGACCGACGCGTCGCCGCCCCCGACGACGGCCACCGGCATCCGGTTCACCACGGTGCAGGAGAGTCCGTTGACGGCTCCCCCCTGTGCGCTGAGGACTGCGAGGCTCTGCCCTGTCGACAGATCCCACATCCGCACGGTGTAGTCGTCGCCCCCGGACAACGCGACGGACGCCCCGTTCACCGTGGTGCAGGCCACCGCGTTGATGGCTCCCTGGTGACCGGCCAGGACGGAGCACAGCTCCCCCGTACGCATGTCCCAGACACGTACCAGGCCGTCGGTGCTCCCGCTGACGGCGACCGGGCGTCCACCCACCTCGCCGCAGGCGACCGCGTTGACGGAACCCGGCCGTTCCACCGAGGCCTGCGTGGTCTGGCTGTCGGTGGCCCACACCGGCCGCCAGAGAGCGTTGCGGCTCAGGCGCCGCGCGAGGTCACGGTCGCTGAACCGCAAGGCGTCGATCGCCAGCAGGTCCCTCCGGATTCCGGGGCTGGCCCGTCGGTGGTCACCGGCCGAGGTCCTGTAGAGGTCTGCCAGCCGCAGCGCCGGCTCCGTGGTGAGCCTGTCCAACACGGCCAGCAGGGGGCCCGGTTCGGCATGCACGAGGAATTCGGCGTCCGTCACCAGTTCGTCCAGCTCGCCGCATGCGGCGGCGTGCGTGGCGAGGTGGTGCAGCGTGTAGGGGTGAGCACGTGGCCAGTCGAGGCGTCCCAGAGACGTACGGGGCACAAGGCCCTTCAGTACCTCGACGAATCCTCGCTGGGCCTCCCTCGCGTTCCCGTCCCGCCGCAGGTGCTCGGCCAGGGCCTGGTGGTAGAGGCGGTACGCCGAATGACCGAACTCGGTCGCCTCCACCACGTACCTGCCGGTGGAGTGCTGAAGCCAGAGCAGGTCCTCGTCGTTGTAGTGGCGCCCGGACAATCGGGAGGCCAGCGCGCTCCAGATGTCTTCCCAGGGCAGCCCTTGGCCCTCCGCGTACGCGAGCGGCCGCAGGAGATCCCTCGCGCGGTCGGCTTCGGCACCGAGTCGTTCGTCCAGGTCCTGTGCCATAGCCGAGTCCGCGGTCTTCGGCAGCGCCTGCCGCCACCGGGCGTCCTCGTGGTCGGCGACGGCGTCCTGGGAGGCGAGGGTTCCGGAGACGATGCGAGCGACCAGGAAGGACGGGAACGCCGCCTCGGCGACGGCGTCGGCGACCTCACTCACCAGTGCCGGTGCCGCGTCGGCGTAGGGACTGTCCGGCCGGGACTCCACCAGTCCCTGGTGCGCGTATGCCGCGAGCGCGGCTCGGTCGGCGTAGGTCTCGTTGTCCAGATCGACGAGCTTCACCTTCACATCCCGTTGCAGATGTCTGATCAGGTGCGGTCTGGTTCCGAGAAGAAGGCGTACGTTTCCGTTGCCGAACCGGATGATCGGCTGGATCAGCTGCGTCACCAGTGTGTTGGGGGTGGCGGCCTCGTCCAGAGCGTCGATGATCGCGGTGAACGGCCGTTGCCGGTTCGCCACCGCGTCGAGCAGGGTTCCCACCGTCGGGGCACGCACACCGGCGGCCGCCGCCAGCCCGTTGAGCACGTCCTCGTCGGTGAGGGCCTGTGCGTAGATGACCACGTCGACACACCCGGGCCGGGGCACGGCGGCGTCCGGCAGGTCGAGCAGGCGCAGCGGCACACTGTGGTGACGCTCCTCGCTGGTGAGAGCCGCGATGAGGCCCAGGACGGCGGTTTTCCCCGAACCGGGCCCGCCCGTCACCACCGCCGCCGCCGACAGCCGGTCCGGACCCTCCAGCCACTCGGTGAGCTCGGCCAGGGTCCGCCGTCGGCCCCTGAACCACCAGCCGCCCTCTTCGCCGAACGACGCCTTGGCACGCACCAGCATGCGCCTGACCAGTTCGGTTTCCCTGCGCTCCGCCTGTGCCTGCCACTCGATCGCTTGCTGCATCGCGAGATCTACTTCGAACGGGCGACTGTGCCGCCGTGGATTCGGGAAGAACGCGGGCACGTCACCGAGCATCTTGGCCGCGTGCCACTCGATGACCTGTGTGGGCGGCCGGGTGAGGTCCGCGTTCATATGGGCAACGAGCGAGCCGAGACTTAGGTACTCGGGCTTTTCTCCGGCGATGGCGAGACTGTCCACCGCCGCGGTGAGCAGATTGGGGAGCGCTTCGACCAGCGCGGACTGGGCCGGCTGAGCGGAGGCGATGAACGCGATACCCGCGCTGTCGTTGTCCGGGCTCCTGCGCAGACTCTCCAGAGCCGCCGCGACGGAGTCTCCGGCACCCTGGCCCGCGTGGCAGGTGTCGAGGATGAAGAGCAGGTGCTTGATGTCCGTGTCGTCGAGCAGAACCGAGGCGATCTGGGACGTCGGCAGCGCCTGCTTCGGTTTCGACAGGTCGCAGTCGGTGGGGAAGAACATGTGCCTGCGCGGTGTCGAACCCAGTAACTGGCCGTGGCCCGCGAGATAGACGACAACCATGTCGTCGGGCCGCCTGTCCTCCGCGGTGGCGAAGCGCTCCAACTGGTCCAGGAGTGTGTTGCGGTCGGGATCGAGTCCGAGGTCGCTGACGTGGGTGTATCCGAGGCGTGTGGTGAAGAGGTCGATGATCTTCTGCCGCGCCCGGACCAGCCCTGGACGGTCCCCGGCCGGAGACCGGGGCAGATGCGCCACGGCGGTGGCGAGGAGAAGCCGTCGTGGCCCTCTCGGCCCGTCGGTCCGACTCATCGGCAACGGCCCCTTCCGGTCGTCCCTGACTCGGAGACCGCAGGTGCTCCCGTCCGGTCCTTCTCCGGGACGCCCCTTCGCCTCCACCCCCTGCTCAGCCAATCCCCCGGACGGCCGCCCATCACTCCCCACCGAAGCATGCCGCCTACCCGGCGTGTCTCTCATGCGCCCCCAATTCCACCTTGTAGGGCTGGAGTTGAGAGGTGAGGCTGATGACAGGCCGCAGACTACACAACGCACTCGTACGAGGGACACTCCACGCGGCGCCCAGATTCGCACGAAGGAAGCGAGGCAGGGATGACGTCCAATCTCCAGTACACGAACCCACTACTGGCCCGGACATCACGCGAGCCGTCGCTCGCGCTCCGGCAAGCGCGTTCGACGGACGTCGCCGAGTTGCACGCCCTCGACGAGAAGATCTTCCAGAAGGTCGCGTATCCGTACTTCCTCATGCGTCAGTTGGTCGACATCTACGGACCGCACCTTCTGGTCCTGGACGACGACGAGCACCTGCACGGATACGTGCTGGCGGCGACCTCCGCCCACAACCGCGAAAGCTGGATACTGGGCCTGTGCGTCGCGATGGATCATCGCGGGGAGGGCCTGGGGCGGCTGCTGATGGCGGCGATCCTCGAACAACTGCGCAAGGACGGCATCCAGGTCGTACGGCTCACCGTGGAGCCGGAGAACAGGGTGGCGGTCAGACTGTACGAGCACTTCGGCTTCCTGCCGGAGGGACCCGAGAACGGCCTGCGCAGCGACTACTTCGGCCCCGGCGAGCACCGGCTGGTCATGCGCCTCGCCCTCCAGGGAGCCGCCTGACCCACCGACCGCCGGGAACCTCCGCCGGCCGGTGAGTGACGGCCATCGGCCGCGACCTCCGTCAGGAGGGCGTGCCCGCCGACTCCATGAGGCGGGTGATGTCGTCGGAGCAGAGGGTCAGGGCCGCCCCGACCGTCGCCAGGGTGTCGCGTTCGGCGGGGGTGTAGGGGCCGTCGGCGAGGGCGATGCGGGCGCCCTGGAGCAGGATCGACTCGCGTCCGACGGTGGCGAGGTGCGGGGCCAGCGGGTCCAGCGCCTCGTGCAGTTCTATGGCGAGGCCCGGCACGCAGGGTTCGCCGTGGACCCGGCCGGTGTCCGCCTCCAGCGCCTCGACGAGCGCGTTCAACTGCTCCTCGGTGCAGTCCTCGAAGCCGGCCGCGCGCACCGCCACGGCCGCCGTCTCCAACGCGGTGCGGGAGCAGGCACCGCCGGCGGCGAGCACCGCGAGGGCGACGGTGTGCACGGCGTCGCGGAGCATCGCCGAGAAGCGGGTGGTGGTGGGGTGGTCGAGGACCTCGGTGCCGTAGTGGCGGCGGCAGGCCGCGCACTCGACGGTCGGCGCGGACTCGCCGCGGGGCAGCAGGGGCACGCCGAGCAGGGTGAAGCGGCGCCGTCCGGCGAGCCGCTGGTAATTGCGGTCGCCACCGCAGCCGGGGCAGAAGAACTCACCGTCGCCGACCGGCGTCCACGCGGTGCGGGTGCCCAGGATGCGTGGCAGCCGGGCAGCTCGGCCGTTTCGTCCCCGTCCAGGCAGCACGTCGCACCTCCGTAACGGCGCGACAGCATCGTCGCGCTGGCGTGATGTTAGCCACATCACCGACGTGGAGTCAGTACCCAGGACGAGACCTTTCCGTGACCTGCACAGATATATGGCCGGTATATGACGGGGCCCCGCCCGCCGTGCTGCGGCGAGCGGGGCACCAAACCACCGATTCGGCTGGTCAGCGAGTTGCGCGGTTGACGGCGGAGACGACGGCCTTCAGCGAGGCGCGCGTGGTGTTCGCGTCGATTCCGATGCCCCACAGAACCTTGTCGCCGATGGCGCACTCGATGTAGGAGGCGGCCTGCGCGGAGGCGCCCTCGCTCATCGTGTGCTCCTGGTAGTCCAGCAGCCGTACGTCGATGCCGACGCCCTGCAACGCGTGGAAGAACGCCGAGATCGGGCCGTTGCCGGTGCCGACCAGGGTGGTCTCCACGCCGTCGACCGCGGCCTCGACGGTGAGGGTGTCCACGCCGTCGCGGTCGGTCGTGGTCTGGCCGTTGGCCACCTGGATGCGGCCCCAGGGGTTGTCCGGGTTGGGCAGGTACTCGTCCTGGAAGACGTCCCAGATGGCCGTGGGCGTGATCTCGCCGCCCTCGGCGTCCGTCTTGGCCTGGATGATCTTCGAGAACTCGATCTGCATCCGGCGGGGCAGGTCCAGGCTGTGGTCGTTCTTCAGCACGTAGGCGATGCCGCCCTTGCCGGACTGCGAGTTGACGCGGATGACCGCCTCGTAGGAGCGGCCGACGTCCTTCGGGTCGATGGGCAGGTACGGGACGGCCCACTCGATGTCGTCGACGGTGACGCCCTTCGCGGCCGCGTCGGCCTCCATGGCGTCGAAGCCCTTCTTGATGGCGTCCTGGTGGGAGCCGGAGAAGGACGTGTAGACCAGGTCGCCCGCGTAGGGGTGGCGCGGGTGGACCTCCATCTGGTTGCAGTACTCCCACGTGCGACGGATCTCGTCGATGTCGGAGAAGTCGATCTGCGGGTCGACGCCCTGGGAGAACAGGTTCATGCCCAGGGTGACCAGGTCGACGTTGCCGGTGCGCTCGCCCTGTCCGAACAGGCAGCCCTCGATGCGGTCGGCGCCGGCCATCAGCGCCAGCTCGGCCGCCGCGACCGCCGTACCGCGGTCGTTGTGCGGGTGGACGGACAGCACCACGTGCTCGCGGCGGGACAGGTTGCGGTGCATCCACTCGAAGCGGTCCGCGTGCGTGGACGGCGTGGAACGCTCCACGGTGGCGGGCAGGTTGAGGATGATCTCGCGGCCCGGACCGGGCTGGTAGGTGTCCATCACCGCCTCGCAGACCTCCAGGGCGAAGTCCAGCTCGGTGTCGGTGAAGATCTCCGGCGAGTACTGGTAGCCGAACTCCGTCTCGGGGCCCAGCAGTTTCTCGGCGTACTCCATGACCAGCCGGGTGCCGTCGACGGCGATCTGCTTGATGTCGTCCCGGGAGCCGCGGAAGACGACCCGGCGGAAGACGGGGGCGGTCGCGTTGTACAGGTGGACCGTGGCCCGCTTGGCGCCCTTCAGGGACTCCACCGTGCGCTCGATCAGGTCCTCGCGGGCCTGGGTCAGTACGGAGATCGTGACGTCGTCCGGGATGGCGTCCGGGTCCTCGACGATGGAGCGTACGAAGTCGAAGTCGGTCTGGCCGGAGGCCGGGAAGCCGACCTCGATCTCCTTGTAGCCCATCTTGACCAGCAGATCGAACATCGCGCGCTTGCGGGCGGGCGACATGGGGTCGATCAGGGCCTGGTTGCCGTCGCGCAGGTCGGTGGAGAGCCAGCGGGGGGCGGTGGTGACGCGCCGGTTCGGCCAGGTGCGGTCGGCGATGTCGACCTGCTCGTACCCGCGGTACTTGGCTGTCGGCATGGGGCTGGGCTGCTGGCGGTTGGCCATGATGGCGTGGGCTCCTCGTGAGTTCCGCGGTGTCCGCGTGGTCCGGAAGGACGGCCGACGGCACCACCAAGCTCCGCGGGGAGGGAGTCGGCCTCTTACAGGCCCTCGCCGCGGCAGCTAAGGAGAAGCAGCCCGAAACGCATGATGCCCAGCACCATAGCCGAGTCACGCCGGTCACGCGGGTCCGTATCAGTATGCGGGACCATGGAGGGAACCGGGGCAAAAGGTGCCGTATACCACTTGCCGGTGGCCGCGGGGCCGCCTTGGTGCCGTTTTTCACCAATCGTGGTTGCGGGTGGTGACACCACCGTCACGCAGTGCGAAGGTGCCGGACATGACGACCCACGGGGGCTTCGAGCCCGTCTTCTGCACCATCGTGCCGCCCCACGTACTCGACCGGCTGGCCCAGCACGCCGACCCGGTGCTCTCCGGACCGGCCCGCCGCACCCTCCAGCGCGACGCCTTCGAGCGCACCCACCGCCGGCTGACCACGGTCATCGGCGCCCCCACGATCGCTCCGCGCGCCGGTGCCGAGGCCGGGAAGCCGCACCGCACGGTCTTCGACGCCCGGCACGGCACCGACCTGCCCGGCAAGAAGGTGCGCACCGAGGGTGCGGAGCCCGGCCGGGACGCCACCGTGAACCGCGCCTACGCGGGCCTGGGCGCCACCTTCGAGCACTTCCTCGAGGTGTACCGGCGCGACTCCATCGACGGCGCCGGACTGCCGCTGGACGCGACCGTGCACTACGACCGCGAGTACAACAACGCCTTCTGGAACGGCGAGCAGATGGTCTTCGGCGACGGGGACGGGGAGATCTTCCTCGACTTCACCGTCGCCCTCGACGTGATCGGCCACGAGCTGACCCACGGCGTCACCCAGCACACCGCCAACCTGACCTACTACGGCCAGCCTGGCGCCCTGAACGAGTCGGTCTCGGACGTCTTCGGGGCCCTCGTCAAGCAGTACTCGCTCGGCCAGACCGCCGCCGAGGCCGACTGGCTGATCGGCGCCGGACTGCTCGCCCCGCGCGTGACGGGCGTGGCGCTGCGCTCCATGAAGGCGCCGGGCACGGCGTACGACGACGACGTGCTCGGCAAGGACCCGCAGCCCGCGACGATGGACGACTTCGTCCGCACCGGCCGCGACAACGGCGGCGTCCACATCAACTCCGGCATCCCCAACCACGCCTTCCACCTGCTCGCCACCGCGCTCGGCGGGCACGCCTGGGAGCGGGCCGGGCAGATCTGGTACGACGTGCTGACCGGGGGCGAGCTGGCGCAGGACGCGCTGTTCGCGGACTTCGCGACGCTCACCCTGAAGGCCGCCCGGGAGCGCTACGGCGACGGCGAGGAACTGGAAGCGGTACGCAAGGCCTGGGAGCAGGTCGGGGTGCGCACGCTGTAGTTCCGTACTAGACACGGTTGCATGCGGATTTTGGTGAGGCGCACAGGAGGCTTCGCGGGCATCGAACGCCACGCGGAGGTCGATACGGCGGAGCGCCCCGACGCGGCCGAGTGGCACGCGCTGGCCGAGCGGGCGTGCGCCGACGGCCGGGCCACGCCCCCGGTCGGAGTCCCGGACGGGTTCAGCTACCAGATCACCGTGGACGGGACGACGGTGTACGCCGCCGACCCCCGGCTGACGGACGAGCAGCGCAGGCTGATCTCCCGGGTGCTGAAGGAGGGTGCGTAACGCGGAACGCCGTTGACGTGCAAGGGCGTTGACTTCCCGCGCGGGGGGTGCGGATGATCCGCGCATGGCGACTGATCCAGGCACGGGCACGGCCCCGGACCCGCTCCCCCGGTTCCCGGACGGCTTCCTGTGGGGCGTGTCCACCTCGGCACACCAGATCGAGGGCGCGGCCGGCCTGCGCGAGCGCTCCGTGTGGGACGACTTCACGGACCTGCCGGGCCGGGTGAAGGACGGCTCGACGGCGGCGGTGGCCTGCGACCACTACCACCGCCACCGCGAGGACGTGGCGCTGCTGGCGGACCTCGGCGTGGACGCGTACCGCTTCTCGGTCTCCTGGCCCCGGGTCAACGCGCCGGGCGGCCTCGACTTCTACGACCGCCTGGTGGACGACCTGTGCGCGGCGGGCGTCCGGCCGGTGCCGACCCTCTTCCACTGGGACCTGCCGGCCGGTCTGGACTGGCTGGAGCGGGACACCGCCGCCCGGTTCGCCGCGTACGTGTCGGTCGTCGCCGACCGGCTGGGCGACCGGGTCGACAAGTGGATCACCCTCAACGAGCCCGCCGAGCACACCCTGCTCGGCCACGCCCTCGGCACCCACGCCCCCGGCCGCACGCTGCTCTTCGACGCGCTGCCGGTCGCCCACCACCAGCTCCTCGCGCACGGTCTGGCGGTACGGGCGCTGCGCGCGGCGGGCGCCACGGACATCGGCATCGCCAATTCGCACGGTCCCACCTGGCCCGCCTCGGACGACCCGGCCGACCGCGAGGCGGCGGACCTGTACGACGTCCTGCTGAACCGCATGTTCAGCGACCCGCTGCTGACCGGGCGGTACCCGGAGGGCATCGGCGAGCTGATGCCGGGGGACGTGGCGGCCGACCTGGAGGTCGTCGCGGAGCCGCTGGACTTCTACGGCGTGAACTACTACGCGCCGGCCCTGGTGGGCGCCCCGCTGGGCACCGAGACGGGGTCCGGCGGGGTGACCCTCCCGGCCGAGCTGCCCTTCTCGCTGCGCGCCGTCGAGGACCGGCCGCTGACGGACTTCGGCTGGCCGGTCGTCCCCGAGGGGCTGACCGAGCTGCTCACCGGCCTGCGCGACCGCTACGGCGACCGGCTCCCGCCCGTCGTCATCACCGAGAACGGCTGCTCCTACGAGGGCCTGGACGACCGGGACCGCATCGCCTACCTCGACGGGCACGTCCGCGCCCTGCACCGGGCCGTCGAGGCGGGGGTGGACGTGCGCGGCTACTTCGTGTGGTCGCTGCTGGACAACTTCGAGTGGGCCGAGGGATACGCCCGCCGGTTCGGACTGGTCCACGTGGACTTCACGACGCTGGAGCGCACGCCCAAGGCGTCGTACGGGTGGTTCCGGGACCTGGTCCGCGAGGGGCGGCGGGGCGGGCGGCCGGGCGCCGCCGGACCGCCGCGCATATAAAAACCTCGGCGCTGTCGGCGGGGAGTCGTACGCTGGAGGCAGCAGACCACACCCGTCACGCGGCACGCGCCGCAGAGGAGGACGAGCAGGCCTAGAGCGCCGGCCCATGACTCAGACACCCTCAGCCCACACCCCCGCGCAGGGGCAGGCGAGAGCACAGATCAGCGTCCCCGCCCAGCACCCCATGGTGACCGTCCTGGGCTCCGGAGACTCCCTCCTGCGCGTGATCGAGAAGGCCTTCCCGGCGGCCGACATCCATGTCCGGGGCAATGAGATCAGCGCCGTCGGCGACACCCACGAGGTCGCCCTCATTCAGCGCGTTTTCGACGAGATGATGCTGGTGCTCCGCACGGGGCAGCCGATGACGGAGGACGCAGTGGAACGCTCGATCGCCATGCTCAAGGCGAGCGAGAACGGGGAGAGCGACGGCCAGGAGACCCCGGCCGAGGTGCTCACGCAGAACATCCTGTCCTCGCGCGGCCGCACCATCCGCCCCAAGACGCTGAACCAGAAGCGGTACGTCGACGCGATCGACAAGCACACCATCGTCTTCGGCATCGGCCCGGCGGGCACCGGCAAGACCTACCTGGCGATGGCGAAGGCCGTGCAGGCCCTCCAGTCCAAGCAGGTCAACCGGATCATCCTGACCCGTCCGGCGGTCGAGGCCGGCGAGCGGCTCGGCTTCCTGCCGGGCACGCTCTACGAGAAGATCGACCCGTATCTGCGCCCGCTGTACGACGCGCTGCACGACATGCTCGACCCCGACTCGATCCCCCGTCTGATGGCGGCCGGGACGATCGAGGTCGCGCCGCTGGCCTACATGCGCGGCCGCACGCTGAACGACGCGTTCATCATCCTGGACGAGGCCCAGAACACCAGCCCCGAGCAGATGAAGATGTTCCTCACCCGCCTCGGCTTCGAGTCGAAGATCGTCATCACGGGTGACGTGACGCAGGTCGACCTGCCCGGCGGCACCAAGTCGGGTCTGCGGCAGGTCCAGGAGATCCTGGACGGCGTCGAGGACGTCCACTTCTCCCGGCTCACGTCACACGACGTGGTCCGGCACAAGCTGGTGGGCCGTATCGTCGACGCCTACGAGTTGTACGACAGCCGGAACGGCACCGAGAACGGCACCCACAAGGGCGGCCACGCTCCGCGAAACGGTGCCAAGGCCAAGGGGAAGTAGACCAGCACGACCATGTCGATCGACGTCAACAACGAGTCCGGAACCGAGGTCGACGAGCAGGCGATCCTCGACATCGCCCGCTACGCGCTCGCGCGGATGCGCATCCACCCGCTCTCCGAGCTCTCGGTGATCGTCGTGGACGACGGCGCCATGGAGCAGCTGCACATCCAGTGGATGGACCTGCCCGGTCCGACGGACGTGATGTCCTTCCCGATGGACGAGCTGCGCCCGCCCGCCAAGGACGAGGACGAGCCGCCGCAGGGGCTGCTCGGCGACATCGTGCTCTGTCCGGAGGTCGCCGCCAAGCAGGGCGCCGAGGCGCCGACGCAGCACTCCATGGACGAGGAACTCCAGCTCCTGACCGTCCACGGGGTGCTGCACCTGCTCGGCTACGACCACGAGGAGCCGGACGAGAAGGCCGAGATGTTCGGTCTCCAGGCCGCCATCGTGGACGGCTGGCGTGCGGAGCGGGGCCTGACCGGCCCGTCTCCGGCCCCGACCGTCTCATGAGCCTCCCCCTGGTCGCGGGCGCCGTGGCCCTGATCGTGGTCGCCTGGCTCGCCGCCTGCGCGGAGGCGGGCCTGGCCCGGGTCTCCAGCTTCCGGGCCGAGGAGGCGGTACGGTCCGGGCGGCGCGGTGGCGAGAAGCTCGCCAAGGTCGCCGCCGACCCGACGCGCTACCTCAACGTGGCGCTGCTGGTCCGTGTCGCCTGCGAGATGGCTGCCGCCGCGCTCGTCGCGTACGCCTGCCTGAAGGAGTTCGCCAACACCACCGAGGCCCTGCTGATCGCCATCGCGGTCATGGTGCTCGTCTCGTACGTCGCCGTCGGGGTCTCCCCGCGCACCATCGGCCGCCAGCACCCGCTGAACACGGCGACGGTCGCGGCGTACGTGCTGGTGCCGCTGGCCCGCGTCATGGGCCCGATCCCGTCCCTGCTCATCCTCATCGGCAACGCGCTCACCCCCGGCAAGGGCTTCCGCCGCGGTCCCTTCGCCTCCGAGGCGGAGCTGCGCGCGCTGGTCGACTACGCCGAGAAGGAGTCCCTGATCGAGGCCGAGGAGCGCCGCATGGTGCACTCGGTGTTCGAGCTGGGCGACACCCTTGTCCGCGAGGTCATGGTCCCGCGCACCGACCTCGTGGTCATCGAGCGCTACAAGACCATCCGGCAGGCGCTCACCCTCGCCCTGCGCTCGGGCTTCTCCCGGATCCCGGTCACCGGGGACAGCGAGGACGACATCGTCGGCATCGTGTACCTGAAGGACCTGGTCCGCAGGACGCACATCAGCCGGGAGGCGGAGAGCGACCTGGTCTCCACCGCGATGCGCCCCGCGACCTTCGTGCCCGACACCAAGAACGCCGGTGACCTGCTGCGCGAGATGCAGAAGGAGCGCAGCCACGTCGCCGTCGTCATCGACGAGTACGGCGGCACGGCCGGCATCGTGACCATCGAGGACATCCTGGAGGAGATCGTCGGCGAGATCACCGACGAGTACGACCGGGAGCTGCCGCCGGTCGAGGAGCTGGGCCAGGACCGCTTCCGGGTCACCGCGCGCCTCGACATCGGCGACCTGGGCGAGCTGTACGGCCTGGAGGCGTTCGACGACGAGGACGTGGAGACGGTGGGCGGTCTGCTGGCGAAGGCGCTGGGCAGGGTGCCGATCGCCGGTGCCTCCTCGATCGTGGAGCTGCCCGACGGCCGGGAACTGCGGCTGACCGCGGAGGCCGCGGCGGGCCGCCGGAACAAGATCGTGACGGTGCTGGCGGAGCCGGTGGGCGCCACGGAGGCCCCGAAGGAGGAGGCGGCGCAGGAGTGAGTCCCGAGGAGCTGCGCGACTTCTGCCTGTCCTTCAACGCCTCGGTGGAGGACTTCCCCTTCAACCCGGAGACCTCGGTCTTCAAGGTGCTGGGGAAGATGTTCGCGCTGTCCTCGCTGGACGGGCGCCCGCTCACGGTCAACCTCAAGTGCGACCCGGACGACGCGGTGCGGCTGCGGGCCGAGCATCCGGGGCTGATCGTCCCCGGCTGGCACATGAACAAACGGCACTGGAACACGGTGACCGCCGGCGGCGGGCTCCCGGACCGTGTGGTCCGGGAGCTGGTCGAGGACTCGTACGACCTGGTGGTCGCCGGCCTACCGCGTGCGGAGCGGCTCCGCCTCGACCGCCCCTGAGCCGGCCGTGCGGCGGGTGCGCAGTCCGGCCGCGACCAGCGCCGCGGCGGCCAGCACGATCGCCGCGTCGAGCAGCAGCACCGCGTGCACGCCGGACCGCAGGTCGGCCGAGGTGGTGGCGAGGACGCCCAGCAGCGGGATGCCGACGGTGATGCCGACCTGCTGCGTGGAGGTGACCAGGCCGGTCGCAAGGCCCTGCTCCTCGTCGGGGACGCCCGAGGTGACGGTCAGGCCGTAGGAGATGATCGCGCCCAGGTGGCACATGCTGGCCAGGGACACACCCGCGGTGGCCAGCCACACCGAGCCGCCGCCGTCCCCGAGGCCCAGCAGGGACAGCCCCAGCAGACCCTGCCCGGCGAGCGAGCCGACCAGGGTGCGCCGGGCACCGAAGCGATTGATGACGCGCGGGGCGTACGAGCCGGCCACGACCGACAGGACGCCCTGCACCCCGAAGACGAGTCCGGTCTCGAAGGCGGTCAGGCCCAGGACCTCCTGGAGGTACAGGGTCAGGACGAAGATCACCGTCGACATCATCGAGAAGGTGACCAGTCCGCCCAGGTTGCCCCACGCCACCGTGCGGCGGCGCAGCATCGGCAGGGAGACGAGGGGCGCCGCGCTGCGGGACTCGACGGCCACGAAGGCGGCCAGGAGCAGCAGCCCCGCGACGAGGGTGCCGAGGACGTCGGGGCGGCCGAAGCCGTGCTCGGCGGCCGTGGACAGGGAGTAGATCAGGGACAGCAGGCCACCGGTGACGGTGACCGCGCCGGGGACGTCCAGGCGGGGGCGGTCCGGGGTGCGGGACTCGGGGAGCAGGCCGGGGGCGAGCGGCAGCACGATCAGGGCGAAGACGGAGAGCAGGCCCATCGTGGAGCGCCAGCTCAGCAGGTCGGTCAGCACGCCCCCGGCCACCATGCCGACGGTGAAGCCGAGCGAGAGCAGGGTGCCGGAGATGCCCAGGGCGCGGGCGCGTGCGGGCCCTTCCGGGAAGGTGGTCGTCAGCAGGGACATGCCGGTGGGGACGATGGCCGCGGCGCCGAGCCCCTGGAGGGCGCGTCCGGCGAGGAAGGAGGCCGGGTCCCGGGCGAAGGTCGCCAGCAGCGAGGCGGCGGCGAAGAGCGCGAGGCCGGCGAGGAAGAGCCGGCGGCGGCCGTACAGGTCGCCGATGCGGCCGAAGAGCAGCAGGAACCCGCCGGACGGCAGCGCGAACGCGGTGACGGCCCACTGAAGGGCGGAGGGGCTCATGCCGAGGTCCGCGCCGAGGACGGGCAGGGCCACGTTCAGGACGGAGAAGTCGAGCGCGACCATGAACTGGGCCGCGCAGAGCACGAAGAGGACGAGCCGGTCGCGGGACGAGAGCCGGGCGGACGCGGCTCGCTGGGCCGCGGGAGTCGTCGGGGTGGTGTCGATCGCCATGGCAAGCAGCCTGCGGGCACCGGAATAGGCGTGGGGAGCGGCCAGTTGTCCTGGTGGTGGCACCACCAGCTTGGCCACGGGGGGAGAGTGGGGAATGCCGGACGTGATCGTGCGGCCCGAGGCGGGGTCGGGCCGGGGCAGGCGCCGAGGTGAGCTGCGGGAGTTCCTGATGAGCCGGCGGGCCCGGGTCTCCCCGGCCGAGGCGGGCCTGCCGGACGGCGGGGCGCGGCGCCGGACGCCGGGGCTGCGCCGCGAGGAGGTGGCAGTGCTCGCCGGGGTGGGCGCCTCCTGGTACCAGTGGCTGGAACAGGGCCGGGACATCTCCGTCTCGCCGCAGGTCCTGGACGCGGTCGGCCGGGTGCTGCGGCTCAGCAACGCCGAGCGACGCCATCTGTACGTGCTGGCCGGGCTGAACCCGCCCGCCGCCGAGGTGGAGCCGACGAAGCGGGACATGTGCGAGGGGCTGCGGCGGCTGATCGACACGTGGATGCCGTACCCGGCGCACATCATGGACCGGTACTACAACTGCGTCATGTTCAACGACGCGGCGGGCGCGGTGCTGGGCATGCGGCCGGGGACCACGTGGAACTGCGTCGTCGACTTCTTCACCGACCCGCTCTACCGGGCCCGCTCCCGCAGCTGGCGGGAGAACGCGCGCACGGTCGTCGCCCAGTTCCGCGCCGCCTGCGCGGCCTCCCCGGACGACGAGGGGTTCCAGCAGGTGCTGGCGGAGCTGACGGCGGCCAGTGACGAGTTCGCGGCGCTGTGGGCGGAGCGGGACATCGAGGACGCCGGACAGATCCGCAAGGAGCTGGAGCACCCCCTGGTCGGGCTGCTCAGCCTGGAGTCGACCGCCCTGAAGGTGCCCGCGCGGCCCGATCTGACGATCGTGCTGCACACGCCGCTGGACGAGGCGAACAGCGCGGCCAAGCTGGAGTGGCTGGCCTCGCCGGAGGGCAGGCGCGGGGCGATGTACCCGGTGGCGGGGGGAGCGGACGGGGCGGCGGGGCCGCTCATGGCCGGATGACCGGGCTACGTATGCTCGGTCCATGACCGAGACTCCCGCCCTCGACCCCGAGGACCGCAAGATCGTCACCCTGGCCCGTTCCGCGCGGGCCCGCAACGGTGTGCCCGAGGGGGCGGCCGTGCGCGACGAGACCGGACGCACCTACGTCGCCGGGACCGTGGCCCTGGACTCGCTGAAGCTGAGCGCGCTGCGTACCGCGGTGGCGATGGCGGTGGCGTCCGGCGCGAAGTCCCTGGAGGCGGCGGCCGTGGTGACCGAGGCGGAGTCGGCGTCGGCGGAGGACCTGGCGGCGGTGCGGGACCTGGGCGGTCCCGGGACGCCGGTGCTGGTCGCCTCGCCGGACGGGACGGTCCGCTCCACGGTGAGCGCGGGCTGAGGCGGCCCCGCCGTCGGCCTTGGTACGGCGGGGCTCCGGGGATCAGGGACAATGGGCGCCATGAGCGTTCGTACCCAGTCATCCGAAGAACCGGCCGAGACTGTTCACCGGGCCGGCTTCGCCTGCTTCGTGGGCCGCCCCAACGCGGGCAAGTCCACCCTCACGAACGCTCTGGTCGGGCAGAAGGTGGCGATCACCTCGAACCGTCCGCAGACCACGCGGCACACCGTGCGGGGCATCGTGCACCGCGAGGAGGCCCAGCTGATCCTGGTGGACACCCCTGGGCTGCACAAGCCGCGCACGCTGCTGGGCGAGCGGCTGAACGACGTGGTGCGCACGACGTGGGCCGAGGTGGACGTCATCGGTTTCTGTCTGCCGGCCAACGAGAAGCTGGGCCCCGGTGACCGCTTCATCGCCAAGGAGCTGGCGGGGATCCGGAAGACGCCGAAGGTCGCGATCGTCACGAAGACCGACCTGGTCGACGGCAAGACCCTGGCCGAGCAGCTGATCGCGATCGACCGGCTCGGCGAGGAACTGGGCATCACCTGGGCGGAGATCGTCCCGGTGTCGGCCACCGCGAACAAGCAGGTCGACCTGCTCGCGGACCTGCTGACCCCGCTGCTGCCCGAGGGCCCCGCGCTCTACCCCGAGGGCGACCTGACCGACGAGCCCGAGCAGGTCATGGTCGCCGAGCTGATCCGGGAGGCCGCGCTGGAGGGCGTACGGGACGAGCTGCCGCACTCCATCGCGGTGGTCGTCGAGGAGATGCTCCCGCGCGAGGACCGCCCCGCCGACAAGCCGCTCCTCGACATCCACGCCAACGTCTTCATCGAGCGCCCCAGCCAGAAGGGCATCATCATCGGCCCCAAGGGCAAGCGCCTGAAGGACGTCGGCATCAAGTCCCGCAAGCAGATCGAGGCCCTCCTCGGCACCCCTGTCTTCCTGGACCTGCACGTGAAGGTCGCCAAGGACTGGCAGCGCGACCCCAAGCAGCTGCGACGGCTGGGGTTCTGACCCGCCCCTGCCCCGCACGCCCGCCACGCGGCGTCAGCCGCACATCGACACAGCCTGGACCTGCACGTGAAGGTCGCCAAGGACTGGCAGCGCGACCCCAAGCAGCTGCGACGGCTGGGGTTCTGAGCCGGCGGATCCGGGTGGTCAGGACGGCGGGCGGAAGCCGATCGTCGGGACGGCCCGGCGCAGGGGCCAGGCGGCCGGTGGGTCGTCGGGGAGCAGGGCGGCGAGGAACGCGTAGCGGCGCAGGGCCGTGGGGTCCTGGCCCCGGACCGACTGGACCTTGCGCCACCAGGTGGCGATCTCGCCCCAGCCGGGCGCCGACAGGGAGCCGCCGAACTCCTGGACCGAGAGGGCGGCGGTCAGACCGGCGAAGGCGAGCCGGTCGGCCAGGGGCCAGCCGGCCAGGGTGCCGGTGACGAACCCGGCCACGAAGACGTCCCCCGCACCGGTCGGGTCCAGGGCCTCCACCTCGATCGCCGGGACCTCGGCGCTCTCCCCCGTCCGCCGGTCCACCGCGTACGCGCCCTCCGCGCCGAGGGTGACCACGGCGAGCGGCACGTGCTCGGTCAGGGCGTGCGCCGCGGCGCGCGGGCAGGTGGCGCCGGTGTAGCGCATGGCCTCCTCCGCGTTGGGCAGGAAGGCCTCGCAGTGCGCGAGGTCGGAGAGCCCGGCCAGGTCCCACGCACCGGTGTCGTCCCAGCCGACGTCGGCGAAAACGCGGGTGCCGCGGGCGGCGGCCTGCGCGATCCAGGGGGCGCTCACGCCGGGCGTGAGGGAGGCGACGGCGGCACGCGCACGCGGCGGGCAGTCGGGGGACGGCTCCTCCGGCGGCGGCTCGTGGCCGTGGGAGACCATCGTGCGCTCCCCCTCGTACGCCATCGAGACCGTCACCGGCGAGTGCCAGCCGGGAACGGTGCGCGAGGAGCCGAGGTCGATGCCCTCGCCCCGGGCCAGGGCGTCCCAGCAGTAGTCGCCGTAGTGGTCGTCGCCGAAGGCCGCGGCGAGCGAGGTGCGCAGGCCGAGGCGGGCCAGCGCGGTCGCCATATTGGCGATGCCGCCGGGGCTCGACCCCATTCCGCGGGCCCAGGACTCGGTCCCGCGCACCGGTGCGGAGTCGAGCCCGGTGAAGACGACGTCGAGGAAGACGGTGCCGGTCAGATACACGTCCCAGGGCGGGTCCTGCGGGCCGCGCAGCGCGGCGAGAGGATCAACCCTGGACCGGCGGTGCGATTCCTCGTCCTGGGCGTGGCGATGGGTTCTCGCGTCGGCCGGCATGGCGGGCATGGCGGGCATGGCGGGCACGTCGGACGCGGTGGACACGGTGGACACGGTGGACGCTGTCACGGTGCGCTCCCTGGCATGGTGCGGATCCCGCCAGTGTGCACCACGCCGCCGACAATCCCCGCGCCCTACCAGCGCGGCACGGAGGGGGTGACCCAGTCCGGGTCCGCCACCCGCATCGCGGCGGCGTCGTCGCGGTCGCGCAGGGTGCCGTCGTCGTCGAGCCAGCGCCGGTGCAGGAACGCGAGGCGGTCGCGGTCGAGTTCGACACCGAGGCCGGGTGCGTCGGAGACGGTGACGTGGCCGCCGTCGAAGACGAGCCGTTCGGTGAGCACGTCCTCGGACTGCCAGGGGTAGTGGGAGTCGCAGGCGTGGTGCAGGTCGGGCACGGTGGCCGCGACGTGGGTCATGGCGGCCAGGCTGATCCCGAGGTGGGTGTTGGAGTGCATGGACACGCCGACGCCGAAGGTGCGGCAGACGGCGGCGAGCTGCTGGGTGTTGCGCAGCCCGCCCCAGTAGTGGTGGTCGGAGAGCACGACCTGGACGGCGCCCTTGGTGAACGCCTCCTGGATCTCGGCGAACGTCGTCACGCACATGTTGGTGGCGAGCGGCACCCCGGTCTTCGCGGCGACCTCGGCCATGGCCGGCGTGCCGAGCGCGGGGTCCTCCAGGTACTCCAGGACGTCCCCGAGTTCCTCGGCGACCCTGAGCGAGGTCTCCACGGACCAGGCGCCGTTGGGGTCCAGGCGCAGCGGGTGTCCGGGGAAGGCGTCGGCGAGCGCCCTGATCGCGGCGATCTCCTCGTCGGGCGGGAAGACACCGCCCTTGAGCTTGAAGGAGGTGAAGCCGTACCGCTCGGTGAAGGCGCGGGCCTGCGCGACCACGCCGGCCGGGTCGACGGCGGCGCCCCAGTCGTCCGGCTCGGCGGTGACGCCCTCGGGGTGGGCGGCCCACTTGTAGAAGAGGTAGGCGCTGTACTCGACACGGTCGCGGACCTTGCCGCCCAGCAGCGCGTGCACGGGCAGGCCGAGCGCCTTGCCGAGGGCGTCCAGGCAGGCGACCTCGAAGCCGGAGACGACGGACAGGCGCAGCTTGTCGGCGGTCTGGACGCCGCGCAGCCCGCCGACGTCGACCTGGGCGGAGATCCGGGAGTCGTCGACGGCCACCTCGTCGGCGATGGTGAACAGGCCGTTCAGATCGCTGACCTGACGGCCGACCAGCTCTTCGGCGAAGGGCCGGGCCAGTTCCAGGTACTTGGTGTCGCCGTAGGTCTCGCCGACGCCGGTGACCCCGTTGGCGGTCTCGACCTCGATGATCAGGCGGGGCGTGTACGGCTGGTGCACGCCCTGCGTGTTGAGCAGCGGCGGGTCCGCCACGAGGATCGGCGTGAGGTGGACGGCCGTGATGGTGAGGTCGGCGGTCACGGGGCGACTCCTCGTCTCTGTATGTAAACGGCATCCACGTATGGAGATCGAGACTAGGGAGCGCGACCCCAGGGCGTCAATGGCGCGACCGGGCTGGAAGGCGGCGGACGGCACCGGTCTGACGCCTGGTCAGCCGGGGTGGCGACTGCTGATACCCAGCACCGAAACCCCCAAACTCAAGTGTGACCCAGGTCATACCCCCTCGATTGTTTGCGGCGTTCCCGCTCTTGATACAAATTGCCCGCGCGCTCCCGTCGATCGACGGCCGTCGCCCCCCTCCTCTTCCCGAGTCCCTTTCGCATGCCCTGGGAACGCCCGTGCTCGCCCTCCGCACCACCCCCTGGCCCCTCGTCGCCGTTTTCACGGCCGGGTACCTTCCTCCGTATCTGCTGCCCACCACCGTCGGCAGACTCGACACCGGTCTTCCGCTGAGCGCCACGCAGGCAGGCGCCGTCGGCAGCGCGCTGCTGCTGAGTTCGGCGAGCGCGGGCTTCCTGCTCGCCTCCCGCGTGGAGCGGGCCGGCGCCCGCGCCCTGGCCCGGTTCGGACTGGCCCTGGCCTTCCTGGGCTACGGCGCCGCCTCGCTCACCACCTCCGTCCCCGCCGTCGTCGCCGGCGCGGTCCTCGGCGGGTTCGGATCCGGTACGGCCACCACGGTCGCCGCCACCCGGATCGCCGCCGAACGGGATCCCCACCGCGCTTCCACGGCGGGCCTGCTGAGCGTGTCCGCGCTGGCCGGTGCCGTGTATCTGACGGTGCCCCACCTCGGCCGGTCGCACGGCCTGCCGCTGGCCGCGATCGCGCTGACCGCCCTCGCGGTGTGGCCGCTGACCGGCCGCCTCCCGGCCGGGACCGGCACGTCGCCGGCCGCGCGGACCGCCTCGGGACCGCTCCCCCACCGCCGTTCCGGCCTCGTCCTGGCCGTCACCGTGCTGTGCTGGTCTCTCGCCCAGAACTCCCTGTGGGGCGTCAGCGGCAGGATCGGGCTGACCCAGGCGGGCCTCGGCGACGCCGCCCTCGGGCTGGTCTTCGCCGTCGCACTGGGCGCGGGGCTGATGGGCGTGCTGGTGGCCGGCGCGCTCGGGCCGCGGCTCGGCCGGGCCATGCCGGTCGGGGCGGGCACCGCGCTCATCGCGGGCTGCATCGTGGTGAGCGCGTCCGCGACCACGCCCACGGCGTTCGCGACCGGGGAGATCGCCTGGAACACGCTGTACCCGGTGGTGCTGTCGTACCTGATCGGTCTCGCCGCCTCGCTCGACGCGCGCGGGCGCTGGGCGGTGCTCGTCGGCTCGGCGTCGTCGCTGGGCACGGCGGCCGGGCCGCTGGCGGGCAGCGTGCTGTCCGCGCAGGCCGGCTACGCGGGCATGGGCCTCGTCCTGGCCGGCGGTCTGCTGCTGGTCGCGGTGCCGATGACGGCCGTCGCCCTGCACACCGGCGGGCGTCCGCTGCTGCCCGGCACGATCCGCCGCCGCGGCGGCACCCCGGCCGCGCTGGTCGCCGCCGCCACCGGCACGCCGAGCGGTGCGGTGCCCGAGGTGGGCGCCGCGGAGCAGCCGGTCGTGGAGATCGACGTCGACGCGCCGGCCCTGGCCGTCCGCGGCGCCTACGACACGGCCGGGCCCCGGCAGGCCGCGGCCGCACCGGGGCCCGGCCCGGGCTGAGTCAGGCGGCCGGGAAGGTGTACTCCGCCACCTCGGCCAGGCAGCGCGCCCGCAGTTCCTCGTCGTCCTCCAGGAAGGAGGCGAGGAAGGAGTTGCGGGCCAGTTCCCGCAGCCGCTCCTCGGTGAGGCCGAGGGCCAGGCGTACGGCGTCGAAGTTGTCGCCCGCGTAACCGCCGAAGTAGGCCGGGTCGTCGGAGTTGACGGTGCACATGAGGCCCGCGTCGAGCATCGCCGGCAGGGGGTGGTCGGCGAGGGTGTCGACCGTGCGCAGCCGGACGTTGGAGAGCGGGCACAGGGTCAGCGGGACGCGGTCGCGCACCAGCCGCGCCACCAGCTCCGGGTCCTCCATCGAGCGCAGGCCGTGGTCGACGCGCTCGACGCCCAGCACGTCCAGGGCCTCGGTGACGTACTCCGGCGGCCCTTCCTCCCCCGCGTGCGCCACCCGGCGCAGCCCGAGCGCGGCGGCGGCCTCGTACACCTCGCGGAACTTGGCGGGCGGGTGGCCGACCTCGGCGGAGTCCAGGCCGACGCCGGTGATCCGGTCGAGGTACGGCTTCGCGGCGTCCAGCGTCGCGAGGGCCGACTCGGCGGACTCGTCCCGCAGGAAGCACATGATCAGCCGGGTGGAGACCCCGTGCCGCTCCCGGCTGCGGCCCAGCGCCCGCCACAGCCCCTCCACGACCGTGCCCATCTCCACGCCCCGGGCGAGGTGGGCCTGCGGGTCGAAGAAGATCTCCGCGTGCCGGACGCCCTGCGCGGCGGCGCGGGCGAGGTAGGCGTTGGCGAGGTCTTCGAAGTCCCGCTCGGTGCGCAGGACGGTCATCAGTTCGTAGTACAGGTTGAGGAAGGACTGGAGGTCCTCGAACCGGTACGCCTCGCGCAGCGCGTCCTCGTCGGCGTACGGCAGGGGCACGCTGTTGCGGGCGGCCAGCTCGAAGGCCAGCTCCGGCTCCAGGGTGCCTTCGATGTGGAGGTGCAGTTCAGCTTTGGGCAGGGGCATCAGAGCATCGTACGGCGGTTTCACCGACGTTTCGGAACCGGGATCCGGGTGAGATCGCGGGCCACGGTCAGCTCGCCGTCGAACCCGGCGGCCCGCGCCTGCCGTTCGAACTCCTCCGGGTCGGAGTAGCGCTGGCTGAAGTGGGTGAGGACCAGGTGCCGTACGCCCGCGTCCCGGGCGACCCGCGCGGCCTGGCCGGCGGTGAGGTGACCGTGGTCGGTGGCGAGCGCCTCGTCCTCGTCGAGGAAGGTGGACTCGATGACCAGCAGGTCGCAGCCCTCGGCGAGGGTGTGCACCCCCGGGCAGAGCCGGGTGTCCATGACGAACGCGAACCGCTGGCCGCGGCGGACCTCGCTGACCTCGTCGAGCGGGACGCCGCCCAGCGAGCCCTCCCGCTGGATCCGGCCGACGTCGGGGCCCTTGATGCCGTGCGCGGCCAGGCGGTCGGGCAGCATGCGGCGGCCGTCGGGCTCGGTGAGGCGGTAGCCGTAGGACTCGACGGGGTGGGACAGCTTGTGGGCGTCCAGGGTGTAGGCGGGGGTGACCGCCAGCGGCCCGTCCGTGTCCACCGGCGACTCGGTGAGCGCGACCGTCTCGCGGTAGGCGGTGGCGTACCGCAGGCGTTCGAAGAAGCGGCGTCCGGAGCGCGGGTAGTGGGCGGTGATCTCGTGCGGGACCCGGTCGAGGTTGACGCGCTGGATGACACCGGCCAGGCCCAGGCTGTGGTCGCCGTGGAAGTGGGTGACGCAGATCCGGTTCAGGTCGTGGGCGGCGACCCCGGCACGGAGCATCTGGCGCTGCGTCCCCTCGCCGGGGTCGAACAGGATGCCCTCGCCGTCCCAGCGCAGCAGGTACCCGTTGTGGTTGCGGTGCCGGGTCGGGACCTGGCTGGCGGTGCCGAGGACGACCAGTTCACGTACGGACATCGCGGGCTATCCGGGGGGCCATTCGAGGCCGCGGCCGCCGAGGACGTGGGCGTGCGCGTGCCAGACGGTCTGGCCGGCGCCGGTGCCGGTGTTGAAGATCGTCCGGTAGCTGTCCAGTTTCTCCTGGTCGGCGACGGCCTGCGTCTCGCGCAGCACGTCCGCGGCGAGGCCCGGGGCACCGGCGGCGAGCGCGGCCGCGTCCCGGTAGTGCGCCTTGGGGATGACCAGGACGTGCGTGGGGGCCTGGGGGTTTATGTCGCGGAAGGCGACGGTGGTGTCCGTCTCGCGGACGATCGTCGCGGGGATCTGGCCTGCGACGATCTTGCAGAACAGGCAGTCGTCCTGGGGTTCCCCTGCCATGCGCGTGCGCTCCTTTTCGCAGGTGGGCTGGTATGGGGGCATGGTAGTCGGTCGGGTGCGGGCCGGTGGGGGTTGATCGCGCAGTTCCCCGCGCCCCTAGGTGGGAATACCTGGCGGCGTTTTGGCCGGGGCCGACTCCAGTGTTTCAAGAGCCAGCCCGATCGCCTCGTCCAGCTGCGGGTCGCGGCCCGCCGCGTGGTCCTGGGGGGTCTGCCAGACCTCCACGTCCGGGTCGACGCCGTGGTTCTCCACGCCCCAGCCGTAACCCTCCAGCCAGAAGGCGTACTTGGGCTGGGTGATCAGGGTGCCGTCGACCAGGCGGTAGCGGCTGTCGATGCCGATGACGCCGCCCCAGGTGCGGGTGCCGACGACGGGGCCGATGCCGAGTGCCTTGATGGCGGCGTTGACGATGTCGCCGTCGGAGCCGGAGAACTCGTTGGCGACGGCGACGACCGGGCCGCGGGGCGCGTCCAGCGGGTAGCTTGAGGGGCGCATCCCGCGGGGCAGGTCCCAGCCGACGATGCGCCGGGCCAGCTTCTCCACGACCAGCTGGGAGGTGTGCCCGCCGCGGTTCTCGCGGACGTCGACGACCAGGCCCTCGCGGGCCACCTCGACCCGCAGGTCGCGGTGGATCTGGGCCCAGCCGGGCGCCTGCATGTCGGGGACGTGCAGGTAGCCGAGCCGGCCGCCGGACTTCTCGTGGACGTAGGCGCGGCGGTCGGCGACCCACGCGTGGTAGCGCAGCGGCTCCTCGTCGGCGAGGGGGACGACGACGGCGTGCCGCAGTTCGCCGCCCCCGGACGGGGAGATGGTCAGCTCGACGGCCTTGCCCGCCGTGCCGACCAGCAGCGGGCCGGGTCCGGTGACCCGGTCCACGGGCTGTCCGGCGACCGCGACGACCGCGTCCCCCGCGCGCACGGCGACGCCGGGCGCGGCAAGGGGGGAGCGGGCGTCGGGGTCGGAGGTCTCCGAGGGCAGGACGCGGTCGATGCGCCAGGTGCCGTCCTCGTGCCGGGAGAGGTCGGCGCCGAGCAGGCCCTGCCGGGCACCGGAGCCGTGGCCGCCACGCGGGGTGACGTAGGCGTGCGAGGTGCCGAGTTCGCCCTGCACCTCCCAGAGGAGGTCGACCAGGTCGTCGTGGGTGGCGAGGCGGTCCAGGACGGGCCGGTAGCGGTCGAGGACGCCGTCCCAGTCGACGCCGTTCATGTCGGCCCGCCAGAAGTGGTCCCGCATGATGCGGCCGGTCTCGTCGAACATCTGGCGCCACTCGGCGGCCGGGTCGACGGTCTGCCGCACCCGGCCCAGGTCGACACTGATGTTGGTGTCGCTGTCCTCGTCGCCGGAGGCCCGCCGGTCGCTGGGCACGACCTTGAGCCGCCCGTCGGTCCACAGCAGCACCCGCTTGCCGTCGCCGCTGACCTCGAAGTGGTCGGCGTCGCCCGCGAGATGCTCGACGCGCTGCTGGGCGAGGTCGTACCGCTCCAGCTCGGTGTTCGGGTCGGGGGCTTCCGGGGTGGCGCGGGAGGCGCCGAGGACGCCGGTGAGCGGGTGGCGCAGCCACAGGACGCCGTCCTTGGCGGCGCGCAGCCCGGAGTAGCGGGCGGCCTCGACCGGGAAGGGCACGATGCGGTCGGCGAGGCCCTCGATGTCGATCCGGGTGGTCGGGGTGCCCTCGCTGTCGGGGGTCTCCTCCCGGTCCGGGGTCTCGAAGGGGCGGCCGTGGCGCTGCGGGCCGAAGGGCGAGGGGGTGGCCGCGGCGAGCGTGATCAGGTACGGGCGGGCGCCCTCGACGAACGCGAGGTCGAAGACGTGCTCGTCGTAGACCGGGTCGAAGGAGCGGGTGGAGAGGAAGGCGAGGTGCTTGCCGTCCAGGGTGAAGGCCGGCGCGTAGTCCTTGAAGCGCAGCGGCGTCGCCTCGCTCACCGACAGGTCGGTGGTGTTGGCGAGCTTGAGCTGGCGCAGCGGGTCGGGACCGGGGTGGGACCAGGCGAGCCAGGCGGAGTCGGGCGAGAAGACCAGCCCGGACGCGTCGCCGTCCTCGCTGCGGTCGACCTCGCGGACCTCGCCGCTCTCCCGCTCGACGAGCAGGACCCGCCCGTCGTGCGAGGCGACGGCGGCCCGGCTGCCGTCGGGGGCCATGGCGAGGTGCAGCACCCGGCCGAGCTGTCCGGCGGCCAGGCGCCGCGCGGTGGTGCCGGGCGCGAGTCCGGTGGCGGGCGCGAACTCCAGGGCGTCGTCGCCCTCGGCGTCCGTCACCCACACCACCCACTCCTCGCCGTCCGCGCGGAAGGTGCGGGGCAGCCGGGTGCGGACACCGGGCGTGGCCGCGAGCGCGCGGGCCGGTCCGGCGCGGTGGGTGACCCAGTGGACGTTGCCGCGTACGGCGACGGCGCTGCCGCGTGCCGTGTGGTCGGGGGAGGCCGAGCCGAACCAGCGGGCGGCGTTCAGCGGGTAGGACTGGAGGTCGACGCGGGCGCCGCCGAGCCGGATGTCCAGCCGGCGGGGCTCGGCGCCGTCGAGGTCGTCCAGCGTCCACAGCTCACCGGCGCTGGAGTAGACGACACGGGTGCCGTCGGTCGCCGCGTGCCGGGCGTAGAAGCCGTCGAGGGGGGTGTGGCGGCGCAGGTCGGAGCCGTCGGCGAGGGAGGAGTAGACGGCTCCGGTGCCTTCGTGGTCGGAGAGGAAGGCGATCCGGTCGCCGACCCAGAAGGGGTACTCGATGTTGCCGTCGAGGCCGTCGTGCAGGCGGACGAACTCGCCGTCGTCCTCGCGGTCGATCCACAACTTGCCCGCCGTACCGCCCCGGTAGCGCTTCCACCAGGCGGCCTCGCGGCCCATCGGCGCGGACAGCAGCACGGTGTGCGGCCCGTCCGCGACGTCGCCCACTGGGCCGTACGGCAGGGTGGCGGCCGGTCCGCCGTCGAGCGGGACGGCGCGGGCCCAGCTGCGGCGCAGGCTGGCCTGTCCGTAGGTGCTGAGGGCGAGGACCTCGCCGCCCGGGGTCCAGCCGCGCACCTGGGTCCTGATGCTGCCCCAGTGGGTGAGGCGCCGGGCGCGGCCGCCGTCGACGGGCGCGACGTGCACCTCGGGGGCGCCGTCCCGGGTGGAGGTCCAGGCGACGGTGGTGCCGTCGGGCGAGATGCGCGGGTGGTTCACCGGCACGTTGTCGGCGCTGACCCGCCAGGCCCGGCCGCCGTCGAGCGGGGCGAGCCACACGTCGTCCTCGGCGGTGAAGGCGACCAACTCGCCGTGCGGGTGCGGAAAGCGGAGGTAGGCAGGCGCTGCGGGCTGTGTCACCCCCTCACCCTATGCAGCGGCGCGGTCCGCCGACAGAGGTTTGGATCACTTGCCGGTCGCCGGCCCGGCGGACTACTTGCCCTCGACCGGGCGGCAGTGCGGGTCGTCCGGGCACCAGATGGTCCGGGTGACGGTCACGGTGGGCCCGGGCTGCTGCTGGGAGGGGCGGTTCGCGGGCGGGGCGCTGGTGGCGTCGCAGTTGCCCAGCCCCTTGACCCGGAACCACTCCTTGCCGTCCACCGCGGCCTTGAGGTCGCCGCGCACACAGGCGCCGTTGACGACGCGGGTCACCTTGCCGTCGATGGTGATCTTCTTGCCGTCGTCGGTCTCCCCGTCGCAGTCGACGGAGGCGACGGTCTCCTCGCTCGGCGACGCGGTGGAGCCGTCACCCTCGGTGTTCGCGGTGCAGGTGAGCCACCGCACGTCGGCCTTCTGCCGCTCCAGTTCACGCGTCATGGTCCGGTCGGTCGTGTACGCCACGGTCGCGGAGCTGAGCCCGCCCGGTTCGCACGCGACGACACCTCCGACGGCGACGACCGCGCCGACGGCCACCGGAGCCACACGCCAAATCCGCCTCAATGCCCCCATGGAGGGCAGCCTCCCACCGGTCCGGGGCGGGCGGTAGGGGGCATACGGCCACGGTGGCGACGGGCGCCGTCAGGACCAGCGGCCGGTGCGGGTCAGCAGGGCGGCGGTCGCCGCGGTGCCCGCGGTGGAGGTGCGCAGGACGCTGCGTCCCAGGCGGTAGGGCCGGGCGCCGGCCTCGGCGAAGAGGGCCAACTCCTCGGGCGAGACGCCGCCTTCGGGGCCGACCACCAGCACGATGTCGCCGGAGGCGGGGAGTTCGGCGGCGGCCAGGGGTTCGTCGCCGCTCTCGTGGAGTACGGCGGCGAAGTCGGCGGTGGCCAGAAGTGAGGCAACCTGCTTGCTGGTCGCCGCGTCCGCGACGTCGGGGAAGCGGACCCGGCGGGACTGCTTGCCGGCCTCGCGGGCCGTCGCGCGCCACTTGCCGAGCGCCTTCTGGCCGCGCTCGCCCTTCCACTGCGTGATGCAGCGGGACGCCGCCCAGGGCACGATCGCGTCGACGCCGACCTCGGTCATCGTCTCCACGGCCAGCTCGCCCCGGTCGCCCTTGGGCAGGGCCTGGACGACGGTGATCCGGGGCTGCTCCGGCGGTTCCTCGTGGACCGTCTCCAGGTCCGTGACGACCAGGCGGTCCTTGCCCTCGGCGGCCTTCACCACGCCCTCGGCCCAGTGTCCGCGTCCGTCGGTGAGGACGACGTCCTCACCGGGCCGCAGCCGCTTCACGGAGACGGCGTGCCGTCCCTCGGGGCCGTCGAGGACGTACTCCCCCGCCGTCAGGTCCGCCGGGCCGAGGGCGTCGACCACGAACACCGGTGCCGTCATCGGCCCGCGCCTCCCGTCGCGTAGTGCGACAACGCTGTCCCGGCGGCGGCGAGTTCGGCCACCAGGACCTCCACCAGCTGTCCGGCGGGCAGCTCGCGCGCCATCCGGTGGCCCTGTCCCGCCCACAGGGCCATGCCCTGCGCGTCGCCCGCCTTGGCCGCGGCCTTGCGCAGCGGGGCGGTGAGGTGGTGCACGTCCGGGTAGGCGGCGGGGGCGTAGGGGCCGTGCTCGCGCAGGAAGCGGTTGACCAGGCCGCGGGCGGGGCGGCCGGAGAAGGCGCGGGTCAGTTCGGTGCGCACGAACAGGGGGTTGGTCAGCGCCTGCTTGTGCAGGTCGTGCGCGCCGGACTCGGGGGTGGCGAGGAAGGCGGTGCCCAGCTGGGCCGCGCTCGCGCCGGCCGCGAGGACCGAGGCGATCTGACCGCCGCGCATGATGCCGCCGGCGGCGACGATGGGCAGGCTCACCGCCTCCCGGACCTGGGCGACCAGCGACAGCAGGCCGGTGCCGGCGCCGCCGGTCTCCGGGTTGTCCCGGTGGGTGCCCTGGTGGCCGCCCGCCTCGGCACCCTGCGCGATCACCGCGTCGGCGCCGGACCGCTCCACGGCGCGGGCCTCGTCCGCGGTGGTCGCCGCGACCAGGGCGAAGGTGCCGACGCGGTGCAGGGAGTCGACGACCTCGGTGCTCGGGACGCCGAAGTGGAAGGAGACCACCGGCACGGGGTTGTCCAGCAGCACCGCGAGCTTGGTGTCGTAGCCGTCGTCCCGGCCGCTGTCGGGGTCGCCGAGATCCGTCTCGTACCAGGCGGCCTCGCCGGCCAGCTGGTGGGCGTACACGCCGACGGCCGCCGGGTCGGGGGTCTCCGGGTGCGGCATGAAGAGGTTGACGCCGAAGGGGCGTGCGGTCAGCCCCCGCAGCTCCTTGATCTCCTGGTACATCCCGTCCGCGGTCTTGTACCCGGCGGCCAGGAATCCCAGCCCGCCCGCCTCGCAGACCGCGGCGGCGAGCCGCGGCACGGAGACGCCGCCCGCCATCGGCGCCTGCACGATCGGGTAGGGGAAGAGATCGGTCAGTGCGGAGGACATGACCGCATGTTGTCACGTCCTCCGAACAAGTCCGAATCCGGGCTTCCGTCGGCATACGCCAGGAGCATCCGCATCCCGACCGGCCGACGGCCACCCGCCTCAGCGCCCGTTGAACGCGTCCTTCAACCGGGAGAACAGCCCCTGCTGCCCCGGCTGGAACTGGCCCTGCGGCCGTTCCTCGCCGCGCAGGGCGGCCAGTTCGCGCAGGACGCGCTCCTGCTCGGGGTCGAGCTTGGTCGGGGTGGTGACCTCGACGTGGACGATGAGGTCGCCGCGGCCGCCGCCGCGCAGGTGGGTGACGCCCCGGCCGTGCAGCGGGACCGACTGGCCGGACTGGGTGCCCGGGCGGATGTCGATCTCCTCCATGCCGTCGAGCGTCTCCAGCGGCACCTTCGTGCCGAGGGCCGCCGCCGTCATCGGGATGGTGACCGTGCAGTGCAGGTCGTCGCCGCGGCGCTGGAAGGTGGAGTGCGGCAGCTCGTGGATCTCGACGTACAGGTCGCCGGCCGGGCCGCCGCCGGGGCCGACCTCGCCCTCGCCCGCGAGCTGGATCCGGGTGCCGTTGTCCACACCGGCCGGGATCTTCACGGTGAGGGTGCGCCGGGAGCGGATGCGCCCGTCGCCCGCGCACTCGGGGCACGGGGTCGGGACCACGGTGCCGAAGCCCTGGCACTGCGGGCAGGGCCGCGAGGTCATGACCTGGCCCAGGAAGGACCGGGTGACCTGCGAGACCTCACCGCGGCCGCGGCACATGTCGCAGGTCTGCGCCGAGGTGCCGGGCGCCGCGCCCTCGCCGTTGCAGGTGTTGCAGACGACGGCGGTGTCGACCTGGATGTCCTTGGTCGTGCCGAAGGCCGCCTCGTCCAGCTCGACCTCGATGCGGATCATCGCGTCCTGGCCGCGGCGGGTGCGCGAGCGCGGCCCGCGCTGCGACGCCGTACCGAAGAACGCGTCCATGATGTCCGAGAAGTTCCCGAAGCCACCCGCGCCGAAGCCGCCCGCGCCGCCGCCGGCGGCCTGCGAGAGCGGGTCGCCGCCGAGGTCGTAGACCTGCTTCTTCTGCGGGTCCGACAGCACCTCGTAGGCGGCGTTGATCTCCTTGAACCGCTCCTGGGTCTTCGGATCGGGGTTGACGTCCGGGTGCAGCTCGCGGGCGAGCCTCCGGAACGCCTTCTTGATCTCGTCCTGGGACGCGTCGCGGCGCACGCCGAGTACGGCGTAGTAGTCCGTGGCCACCTACGACTCCGCCAGGATCTGTCCGACGTACCGTGCCACTGCGCGTACCGCTCCCATCGTTCCCGGGTAGTCCATGCGGGTCGGTCCGACCACGCCGAGCTTGGCAACCGCCTCGCCGCCCGAACCGTAGCCCACCGACACGACGGACGTGGAGTTGAGTCCCTCATGGGCGTTCTCATGACCGATTCGCACGGTCACGCCCGGATCCTTCGCCTCGCCGAGCAGCTTGAGGAGCACGACCTGCTCCTCGAGCGCCTCCAGCACCGGCCGGATCACCAGGGGGAAGTCGTGCCCGAAGCGGGTCAGATTGGCGGTGCCGCCGATCATCAGCCGCTCCTCGTTCTCCTCGACCAGCGTCTCCAGGAGAGTGGAGAGCACGGTGGAGACCGTACCGCGATCCTCGGCCTCGAAGGCATCCGGCAGTTCCTCGACCAGACCCGGCACGTCGGTGAAACGACGGCCCGCGACGCGGCTGTTGAGCCGCGCGCGCAGATCCGCGAGGGACGCCTCGCCGAACGGCGCCGGGCAGTCGACCATCCGCTGCTCGACCCGGCCGGTGTCCGTGATCAGCACGAGCATCAGGCGCGCGGGCGCGAGGGCCAGCAACTCCACGTGCCGCACGGTCGAGCGGGTCAGCGAGGGGTACTGCACGACGGCGACCTGCCGGGTCAGCTGCGCGAGCAGCCGCACCGTGCGGGCCACCACGTCGTCGAGGTCGACGGCGCCCTCCAGGAAGTTCTGGATGGCGCGCCGCTCGGGCGCGGTCATGGGCTTGACGCCGGCCAGCTTGTCGACGAACAGCCGGTAGCCCTTGTCGGTCGGGATGCGCCCGGCGCTGGTGTGGGGCTGGGCGATGAAGCCCTCGTCCTCCAGGGCCGCCATGTCGTTGCGCACGGTGGCCGGGGAGACGCCGAGGTTGTGCCGCTCGGTGAGGGCCTTGGACCCGACCGGCTCCTCGGTGCCGACGTAGTCCTGGACGATGGCGCGCAGTACCTGGAGCCTGCGTTCACTGAGCATCCGCGCACACCTCCAGAAGTCGTCGTCCGCTGCCCTGCCGGTCCGTCCTGGCACTCACGGCGCGCGAGTGCCAGACTTCCCCGGCCCAGTGTACGGCCGTGGGGTACGCCCCCGGCAAGGCCGGGGCCACGCCGACGTGCGGCGGGACCGTGTGGCGATAGCGTCGTGGCCGTGAAGGTGACTTGGGAAGACCTGGGATGGGAGCGGGTGGCGGCCGGGGTGGGCCGGTGCCGGCTGCCGGGCTGGGACTGCACGGCGGGGCTGGTCCTCGGCACGGACGCGGCGCTGGTGATCGACGCGGGGTCGAGCCTGGGCGAGGGCGCCAGGTTGCGCGCGGGGGCGCAACGGCTGACCGGGCACCGTGTGACGCATCTCGCGCTGACCCACCCGCACTTCGACCACGTCCTCGGCGCCGCGGCGTTCGCGGGCGCGGAGGTCTACGGCGCGGTGGGCACCGACGCGGTGTTCGCGCCGGGCGGACACGGGCGGGAGGCGCTGCGCGCGGACGCGGTGGCGGAGGGGCTGGACGAGCGGCGGGCGGAGGAGTCGGTCGACGCGCTGGTCCGCGTGCCGCACGAGGTCTGCGGCGAGCGGACGCTCGACCTGGGCGGCGGGCGGCAGGTCCTGCTCGCCAACGTGGGCCCCGGGCACACCGGCCACGACCTCGCGGTGCTGGTGCCGGGCGACCCGGAGGTGGTGTTCTGCGGGGACCTGGTCGAGGAGTCCGGCGAACCGCAGGCCGGCCCCGACGCCGTGCCGTCGCACTGGCCCGCGGCCCTGGACCGGCTGCTCGACCTGGGCGGCCCGGACGCGCGGTACGTCCCCGGTCACGGAGCGGTGGTGGACGCGGCGTTCGTGCGGGCCCAACGGGATGCGCTGGCCGCGCGTTTCGGCGTGTCGCACTGATCACGAACGGCGGATTCCTCGTATCGTCGGCAGAATGCGCCAGTACTCCGCCGACCTGACCCCTCCGTGGAAGAAGTCGCAGCCCGTACCCGAGGTTCCGGCCGACCCCGGCCTGGTGGTCGAGGAGCCCGGCACCGGGTTCTGCGGCGCGGTGATCGGCTGCGAGGCGGGCACGGTGACGCTGGAGGACCGCTTCGGCAAGCACCGGGTGTTCCCGATGGAGCCGCGCGGCTTCCTGCTGGAGGGGCGCGTGGTGACGCTGGTGCGGCCCGCGTCCGGCCCGGTACGCCCCTCCCGTACGGCGTCCGGTTCGGTCGCCGTCCCCGGCGCACGCGCCCGGGTGGCGCGCGCCGGGCGCATCTACGTCGAGGGGCGGCACGACGCCGAGCTGGTCGAGAAGGTCTGGGGCGACGACCTGCGCGTCGAGGGCGTCGTCGTGGAGTACCTGGGCGGTGTGGACGACCTGCCGTCGATCGTCGCGGACTTCGCCCCGGGGCCGGACGCGCGGCTCGGCGTCCTGGTGGACCACCTGGTGCCGGGTTCGAAGGAGTCCCGTATCGCGGAGGCGGTGACGGGCGAGCACGCCCTGGTCGTCGGCCATCCCTACATCGACGTCTGGGAGGCGGTGAAGCCGTCGTCCGTGGGGATCGACGCCTGGCCGCGGGTGCCGCGCGGGCAGGACTGGAAGACGGGCGTGTGCCGGGCCCTGGGCTGGCCCGCCGACAACACCGGGGCGGTGTGGCAGGCGATCCTGGCCCGGGTCGGCTCGTACAAGGACCTGGAGCCGGAGCTGCTGGGCCGGGTGGAGGAACTGATCGACTTCGTGACCTCGTAAGTCACGTCTTCCAGCCCTTCCGACTTGTCCGGCTGCATCTCAGTCTCTTGACTTGTCCGGCTGCCTTTCAGCCCTCCGGCGTTTGAGGAGCGGGGGTCCGGGGGCGGAGCCCCCGGGACGGGACGGGTAGGGGCGGCGGGGGCGAAACAGGCTGGTCAGTCCACCAGATCCCGCACCACCGCGTCCGCCAGCAGCCGCCCGCGCAGCGTGAGGACCGCGCTCCCCGCCGCGTAGGGGCCTTCCTGGAGGAGCCCGTCGGACAGCGCCCGCCGGGACGCCGCGAGCCCCGCCTCCCGCAGCAGCGACAGCGGCACCCCCTCCCGCAGCCGCAGCTCCAGCAGGACGCGCTCCACACGCCGGTCCTCGTCCGTGAGGACCTCCCGCCCGGCCCCCGGCGACTTCCCCGCCGCCAGCGCCCCGGCGTACGCCCCGGGGTGCTTCACGTTCCACCAGCGCACGCCCCCCACGTGGGAGTGGGCTCCCGGCCCCGCGCCCCACCAGTCGGCGCCCCGCCAGTACAGCTCGTTGTGGCGGCAGCGGCCGGCGTCGGAGGTGGCCCAGTTCGACACCTCGTACCAGTCGAAGCCCGCCGCCGAGAGGGTCTCCTCGGCGATCAGGTACCGGTCGGCGTGCACGTCGTCGTCGGTCATCGGGACCTCGCCGCGCCGGATGCGCCGGGCGAGCTGGGTGCCCTCCTCGACGATCAGGGCGTACGCCGAGACGTGGTCGGGCCCGGCGCCGAGCGCGGCGTCGAGGGAGGCCCGCCAGTCGTCGTCGGACTCGCCGGGGGTGCCGTAGATCAGGTCGAGGTTGACGTGGTCGAATCCGGCGGCGCGGGCCTCGGCGACGCAGGCCTCGGGGCGGCCGGGGGTGTGCGTGCGGTCCAGGACCTTCAGGACGTGCTGCCGCGCGCTCTGCATGCCGAAGGAGATCCGGTCGAAGCCGCCCGTGCGGAGGGTGGCCAGGTAGGCGGGGTCGACCGACTCGGGGTTGGCCTCCGTCGTCACCTCCGCGTCCGGCGCCAGGCCGAACTCGTCGCGGATCGCGCCCAGCATCCGCACCAGGTCCCCGGCGGGCAGCAGGGTGGGGGTGCCGCCGCCGACGAAGACCGTGCGGACCTCGCGCGGGTCGTCGCCGAGCACCTTGCGGGCCAGGCGGATCTCGTCGACGAGTGTCCCGGCGTAGTTGTCGCGGGAGGCGAGGACGCCGCCGGTGCCGCGCAGCTCGGTCGCGGTGTAGGTGTTGAAGTCGCAGTAGCCGCAGCGGGTCGCGCAGTAGGGCACATGCAGGTAGAAGCCGAGGGGGCGGTCGGCGGCCCCGGTGAGCGCGGACGCGGGCAGGGCACCATCGGCGGGGACGGGTTCGCCGTCGGGGAGTGCGGAGGGCATGCGTTCCATTGTCCCGTACAGGAACGGTTGCCCGTCCTGCGGCCGCTCGGCCAGCGAAGGCCCGGCCCGTGACGGCCCGGCCCGCCGGCCGCTACTCGGCCTGGAGCACCAGGAGCGCCAGGTCGTCCTCCGGGGGCCGCGGCCCGAACTCGTGCACCAGCCGCCGGATGCGCTCGGCGACCAGTTCGGCGTCGAGCCCGGCGCACCCGGCGAGCGCCGCGGCGAGCCCGTCCCCGTCGTCGAACTGGCGGGAGCCGCTGCGCCGCTCGGTGACCCCGTCCGTGACGCAGAGCAGGGTCTCGCCGGACCGCAGCTCGAAGGTCTCGCTGGCGTACGTGGCGTCCTCGACGACGCCGAGCAGGGTCTGCGGCGCGGCGACCGCGCGCACCGCGCCGTCGGGTCCGAGGAGCAGCGGCAGCGGATGCCCGGCGGAGGCGAGGGTGCAGCGGACGCCGCCCTCGAAGGGTTCCAGTTCGCCGTAGAGCAGGGAGAGGAAGCGGGTCTGCGGTCCGTCGCCCGGGGCAACCGGTGGTCCGCCGACGGCGACCAGCGCGCGGGCGGCCGCGTCCGCGGCCTCGGTGGCGTCGTCGAGGAGGAGCTGGTTGAGGCGGTCGAGGACGTCGGGGACGCCGTACTGCTCGCGGGCGAGCAGCCGCAGCCAGGGCCGGGCGAGGCCGATGACGACGGCGGCCTCGGGGCCCTTGCCCTGGACGTCACCGACGGCGAAGCACCAGCGGCCGTCGCCGGCCGGGAAGAGGTCGTAGAAGTCGCCGCTGGGGCCGCCCTTGTCGCAGGGTTCGTAGACCAAGGCGCTGCGCACGCCGGGGATCTCGGCGACGGCGCCGGGCAGCAGGCCGCGCTGGAGGACGGCGCTGATGGTGGCCTGGCGCGCGTACTGGCGGGCGGCGCCGATGGCGAGCGCCACGCGGCGGCTGAGGTCCTCGACCAGGCCGGTGATCTCGTCGGGGAAGCCCGCGGTGCCGGCCCGTCCGATGACCAGGGTGCCCAGCGGCCTGCCCCCGGCGACCAGGCGGTAGGCGAGCGCGGCGCCGTGCGGGCCGAGCGCCTCGGCGGGCCAGGGGTGGCCGACGGGGCCGGAGCGCCAGGGGTCGCGGGCGCGGGGCGGGTCCTTCTCCAGGGCCAGGCGCAGTTCGTCGATGTGGCCCTCGCCGGCGTGCCACACGCGGGCCAGCCGGGCGCCCACGGCCGTGCCGGGGTCGTCGCTCCAGGCGCCCCGGCCCAGGGACTCGTCCTCCAGCCACACCCCGCACCAGTCGGCGAGCCGCGGCACGACGAGCTGGCCGGTGAGCGAGGCGACCAGGTCCTCGTCGAGCTGCCCGGCCAGGAGGTCGGAGGCCTCGGCGAGGAAGGAGAGCGCGCCGCGCCCGAGCCACTCCCGGTCGCGCAGACCGCGCAGGCCGGTGCCGGGGGCGGCGTCCGGGCTCTCCAGAACCTCGTCCGGGGCGTACACCTCGATCCGCCCGGCGGTCACGGTGTCGCTCCCGGCGTCCGCCGCCGCCTCCGTACCCGCGGCCGGGAGCCGGGCCCACACCGTCTTGGTGCCCGGCCGGTACGTGATCCCCCAGGCCTCCGAGAGCGCGGCGACCAGCCGCAGGCCGCGCCCGTACTCGGCGGGGTCCTGCGGTGTCCCGTGGTCGCCGCCCCTCGGCGCGCGGGAGGGGTGGTGGTCCGTGGCCTCGACGACGAGGGTGCCCGACTCCTCCATCCGGCAGGTGACCTCGACGTCCGTACCGGCGTGCACGACGGCGTTGGTGACCAGCTCGCTGACGACCACCAGGACGTCGGTGGCGCGGTGCTCGGTCAGGTGTTCCGTGCCGGGCAGGGCGCGCGCGGACCAGTCGGCGAGCGCCGCCCGCACCATCGCGCGCGCCGCGCCCGGCGCCAGGGAGCTGCCGAGCAGCACCACGTGCGCCCGCGCACACTCCTGGGCGGACGCCTCAGCGGTGTACGCGGACTCCCCGCTGGTGCGGAAGGCGGTCTCCCGCTGCGTCGGAATGGCCCCCATGGACGTCTCCCCGGGCAGTTCGTGCGAGGTGCTCGCAGTCGATGCCGACAGAGTGACAGACCGGACCCGTTCATAAGCACGGAGTTACCGAAGTCGGCCGCCATGGGTGAGATCCGTGCTACACGAACGCTCGGAGACCGCCGGAGAACGGACGGTTCCGAGCATCCGCCACGGAGCCGGGGGCGCTCACGCCTCGCGCGAGCCCTCGTACATCTCCTCGATCAGGTGCTTGTACTCCCGCTCCACGACCGGCCGCTTGAGCTTGAGGCTCGGGGTGATCTCACCGTGCTCGACGTCCAGGTCGCGGGGGAGCAGGCGGAACTTCTTGATGGTCTGCCAGCGCTGGAGGCCCTCGTTGAGCTGCTTGACGTAGCCGTCGACCATCTCCACCGTCACGGGCGCCGCCACGATCTCCGCGTACGGCTTCCCCTCCAGGCCGTTCTCCTTGGCCCACTCGGTGATGGCGATCTCGTCGAGGGAGATGAGCGCGGTGCAGAAGTTCCGGTCGGCGCCGTGCACCAGGATGTTGGAGACGTAGGGGCAGACCGCCTTGAACTGACCCTCGACCTCGGCGGGCGCGATGTACTTGCCGCCGGACGTCTTGATGAGGTCCTTCTTGCGGTCGGTGATCCGCAGGTAGCCGTCGGCGGAGAGTTCGCCGATGTCGCCGGTGTGGAACCAGCCGTCGGCCTCCAGCACCTCCGCCGTCTTCTCGGGCAGCTTGTGGTAGCCCTCCATGATGCCGGGGCCGCGCAGCAGGATCTCGCCGTCGTCCGCGATGCGCACCTCGGTGCCGGGCAGCGGCTTGCCGACCGTGCCGGTGCGGTAGGCCTCGCCGGGGTTGACGAAGGACGCGGCGGAGGACTCGGTGAGGCCGTAGCCCTCCAGGATGTGGATGCCGGCGCCGGCGAAGAAGTAACCGATCTCGGGGGCGAGGGCGGCCGAGCCGGAGACGCAGGCGCGCAGGCGGCCGCCGAAGGCCTCGCGGATCTTGGCGTAGACGAGCTTGTCGGCGACGGCGTGCTTGGTGCGCAGGCCGGCGGGCGCGTTCGCGGTGCCGGTGCGCTTGAAGTTGTCCTGGGTGACCTTGGCGTACTCGCGGGCCACGCCGGCCGCCCACTGGAAGATCTTGTACTTGGCCCCGCCGCCCGCCCGGGCCTTGGCGGCGACGCCGTTGTAGACCTTCTCGAAGATGCGCGGCACGGCGGCCATGTAGGTCGGCTGGACCACCGGCAGGTTCTCGATGATCTTGTCGACGCGGCCGTCGACGGCGGTGACGTGACCCACCTCGATCTGGCCCGAGGTGAGCACCTTGCCGAAGACGTGCGCGAGCGGCAGCCACAGGTACTGCACGTCGTCCCCGCTGACCAGGCCGGTCGCGGCGATGGCCTTCGCCATGTACGACCAGCAGTCGTGCGGGAGCCGTACACCCTTGGGCTTGCCGGTGGTGCCGGAGGTGTAGATGAGGGTGGCGAGCTGGTCCTTGGTGAGCGCGCCGACCCGCTTGACGACCAGCTCGGGGTCCGTCTCCAGGCGGGCCGCGCCGCTGCGCTCCAGCTCGTCGAGGGTGAGGATCCAGTCCTCGGTGGTGTCCGCGCCGGTCGCGTCGATCACCACGACGTGGGTGAGTTCCGGCAGCTCCGCCCGCTTCTCCCTGGCCTTGGCCAGCTGCGCGGCGTCCTCCGCGATCAGCACGCGGCTCTCGGAGTCGGAGAGGATGTACGCCGACTCGTCGGCGTTGGTCTGCGGGTAGACGGTGGTCGTCGCCGCGCCCGCGCACATGATGCCGAGGTCGGCGAGGATCCAGTCCAGCCGGGTGGAGGAGGCCAGCGCCACGCGCTGCTGCGGCTGCACGCCCAGCTCGATCAGGCCGGCCGCGATCGAGTAGACCCGCTCGGCGGCCTGGGACCAGGTCAGCGACTTCCACTCGTCGGGGCCCTCACCCGAGGCCGGCGGCACCGGGTAGCGGTACGCCTCGGCGTCCGGCGTGGCGGCCACCCGCTCCAGGAAGAGTCCCGCCACGGAGGGCGGACGGTTCTCGATCGTTGTCTGTGTGTCGCTCACGACATCCTCCGTGGGCCCGCGACGGCGCGGCCGGCTCGTGGTGGCCGGCCCAGGTGCGGCTGGTTCAGGTGCGGCTGGTTCACTCTCGGGCGGTGTTCAGGCGTGGCTCGGACAGTTGCCCGATCACTTGTTTAACTCACGAGTAACTACGGGGCAGGCATCAGAGTAAAGGGCGACCGGCCCCCGCGTAAGAGTCCGCGCCCTGTCACTTCCTACAGAGGCCCGCCCGTGACATGCGAAGAGGCCCGCCGCACTTTCGTACGACGGGCCCCTAGGAGTCCGTTTTGCCCGGACTCGGCGTGCGGTGCGGCGGTTACTTCTTGCCCTTGCCCGACCCCGCGCTGTCATCACTGGAGAGGACCGCGATGAAGGCCTCCTGCGGAACCTCCACGGAACCCACCATCTTCATCCGCTTCTTGCCTTCCTTCTGCTTCTCCAGCAGCTTCCGCTTGCGGGAGATGTCACCGCCGTAGCACTTGGCGAGGACGTCCTTGCGGATGGCGCGGATGGTCTCGCGGGCGATCACCCGTGAGCCGATGGCGGCCTGGATGGGCACCTCGAATGCCTGCCGCGGGATCAGCTCGCGGAGCTTGGCGACGAGCCGTACGCCGTACGCGTACGCGGCGTCCTTGTGGGTGATCGCGGAGAACGCGTCCACCTTGTCGCCGTGCAACAGGATGTCGACCTTGACCAGGCTGGAGGTCTGCTCGCCGGTGGGCTCGTAGTCCAGCGAGGCGTAGCCGCGGGTCTTCGACTTCAGCTGGTCGAAGAAGTCGAAGACGATCTCCGCGAGCGGGAGGGTGTAGCGGATCTCGACCCGGTCCTCGGAGAGGTAGTCCATGCCGAGCAGCGTGCCGCGCCGGGTCTGGCACAGCTCCATGATCGAGCCGATGAACTCGGTCGGCGCAAGGATGGTGGCCCGCACGACCGGCTCGTAGACCTCGTTGATCTTCCCCTCGGGGAACTCGCTCGGGTTGGTGACGGTGTGCTCGGTGCCGTCCTCCATGATCACGCGGTAGACCACGTTGGGCGCGGTGGCGATCAGGTCGAGGCCGAACTCGCGCTCCAGGCGCTCGCGGATCACGTCCAGGTGCAGCAGGCCGAGGAAGCCGACGCGGAAGCCGAAGCCGAGGGCGGCGGAGGTCTCCGGCTCGTAGACCAGGGCGGCGTCGTTGAGCTGGAGCTTGTCCAGCGCCTCGCGCAGCTCGGGGTAGTCGGAGCCGTCCAGCGGATACAGGCCGGAGAAGACCATCGGCCGCGGGTCCTTGTAGCCGCCGAGCGCCTCCTCGGCGCCCTTGTGCTGGCTGGTGACGGTGTCACCGACCTTGGACTGGCGGACGTCCTTCACACCCGTGATCAGGTAGCCGACCTCGCCGACGCCGAGACCGTCGGCGGCGAGCATCTCCGGGGAGTTGGTGCCGATCTCCAGCAGCTCGTGGGTGGCGCCGGTGGACATCATCCGGATCCGCTCGCGCTTGTTGAGCTGGCCGTCGATGACACGGACGTACGTGACGACGCCGCGGTACGAGTCGTAGACCGAGTCGAAGATCATCGCGCGGGCCGGGGCGTCCTTGACGCCGACCGGGGCGGGGATCTCGGCGACGACCTTGTCGAGCAGCGCGTCGACGCCGAGGCCGGTCTTGGCGGAGACCTTGAGCACGTCGTCGGGGTCGCAGCCGACCAGGTTGGCCAGCTCCTCGGCGAACTTCTCGGGCTGCGCGGCCGGCAGGTCGATCTTGTTCAGCACGGGGATGATCGTGAGGTCGTTCTCCATCGCCAGGTAGAGGTTGGCGAGGGTCTGGGCCTCGATGCCCTGGGCCGCGTCCACCAGGAGGATGGTGCCCTCGCAGGCGGCGAGCGACCGCGAGACCTCGTAGGTGAAGTCGACGTGCCCCGGGGTGTCGATCATGTTGAGGATGTGCGTGCTGCTCTTGTCGTGGGTGGGGGCCCACGGCAATCGCACCGCCTGGGACTTGATCGTGATGCCGCGCTCGCGCTCGATGTCCATGCGGTCGAGGTACTGGGCGCGCATCTGCCGCTGCTCGACCACACCGGTCAGCTGGAGCATCCGGTCGGCGAGCGTGGACTTGCCGTGGTCGATGTGCGCGATGATGCAGAAGTTGCGGATCAGCGCCGGGTCGGTACGGCTCGGCTCGGGCACATGGCTGGGGATCGCGGGCACGCAGGGTCCTGATTCTTGAGGCGTCCGCAGTGTCTGCGGTCTCGGGTCTCGGGTCGGATCGATACGTAGCCTCCATCGTCCCACGGGTGGCGAGCCGGGATGGGTCTGGGACGGCCCGAGACCGGGTTGTGGCCGCGTCGCGGGCCGGTTACGGGCCGGCTGCGGCCTGGTTTTGGGGGCGCGGCGGGCCGCTGGTACCGTGGGGGGCTGTGTCTCTTGCCCTCTCAGCGCGAGGCACTCCTTCAAGAAATCATCGGTACGGGACCTTCGCGGCCTCGTGCCTGAACCTGCAAAGGCTCAATTCGTGGCGAACATCAAGTCCCAGATCAAGCGGAACAAGACCAACGAGAAGGCCCGGCTGCGCAACAAGGCCGTCAAGTCCTCTCTGAAGACCGCGATCCGCAAGGCCCGTGAGGCCGCTGCCGCGGGTGACGTCGAGAAGGCCACCGAGTACCAGCGCGTCGCCGCGCGTCAGCTCGACAAGGCCGTCTCGAAGGGTGTCATCCACAAGAACCAGGCCGCCAACAAGAAGTCGGCGCTTGCGACCAAGGTCGGCGCTCTCAAGGGCTGAACCCCTCATCTGGTCTGATCGCCGGGTGGACCCAGAGCGGGCCCTCTCTCATCCGCTCCCGTCCGGCACCCAGGATCCATGCGCGGCCTGCGTTCGCCACGCGGGCATGGATCCGCGAGCTTGATCCGAAGGCCCCGGTGGCCGTCCTTCCCCGGACGGACGCCGGGGCCTTCGGTCTGCCGGGCGCCGGGGCCCCCGGGCCGGGCAGTGCGGGTGGGAGCGGAGAGTGCGCGTGAGAGCGGACAGTGCGGGTGGGACCGGGCAGTGCGCGTGAGAGCGGGCAGTGCCGGTGGGGCAGGGCGCGTGAGAGCGGGCAGTGCCGGTGGGGGCGGGCTACGAGCGTCCGCGTGAGCGTGCCGCGCGCGCGATCGTCACGACGGCCTTCTCCAGCGCGTACTCGGGATCGTCGCCGGCGCCCTTCACCCCCGCGTCCGCCTCGGCCACCGCGCGCAGGGCCACCGAGACGCCGTCCGGTGTCCAGCCACGCATCTGCTGCCGGACGCGGTCGATCTTCCAGGGCGGCATCCCCAGCTCGCGGGCGAGGTCGGCGGGGCGGCCACCGCGGGCGGAGGAGAGCTTGCCGATGGCCCGCACGCCCTGCGCCAGCGCGCTGGTGATCAGCACCGGCGCGACCCCGGTCGACAGCGACCAGCGCAGCGCCTCCAGGGCCTCGGCCGCACGTCCCTCCACGGCCCGGTCGGCGACGGTGAAGCTGGAGGCCTCCGCCCGTCCCGTGTAGTACTGCCCGACCACCGCCTCGTCGATCGTCCCCTCGATGTCGGCGGTCAGCTGCGACACCGCCGAGGCCAGCTCCCTGAGGTCGCTGCCGATCGCGTCGACCAGGGCCTGGCACGCCTCGGGGGTGGCCGACCGCCCGGCGGTCCGGAACTCGGAGCGCACGAAGGCCAGCCGGTCCGCGGGCTTGGTCATCTTCGGGCACGCCACCTCGCGCGCGCCCGCCTTGCGGCCGGCGTCGAGGACACCCTTGCCCTTGGCGCCGCCCGCGTGCAGCAGGACGAGGGTGATCTCCTCGGCGGGGGCGCCGAGGTAGGCCTTGACGTCCTTGACCGTGTCGGCGGACAGGTCCTGCGCGTTGCGTACGACCACGACCTTGCGCTCGGCGAAGAGCGAGGGGCTGGTGAGCTCGGCGAGCGTGCCGGGCTGCAACTGGTCGGGGGTCAGGTCGCGCACGTCCGTGTCGGCGTCGGCGGCCTTCGCGGCGGCCACCACCTCCTGCACGGCACGGTCGAGCAGGAGGTCCTCCTGGCCCACGGCAAGGGTCACCGGGGCGAGAGGGTCGTCATTCGCAGTCTTCCTGGCCATCGCGACAAGCATCGCACGCACCACTGACAACGGACGCCCGCCGCCATTGCCGGGGCCGGTGCGGGACTACGGCTCCTCGCGCCAGCCCTCCCACTCCCCCGCGAACTCGTCCAGCTCGCCGGGGTCCAGCACGTCCCGCTCGTCGCACAGGAGGACGAGCCACTGGGCGTCCTCGGCGTCGTCCTCGCCGGCCAGGGCGTCCCTCAGCAGCCGGGGTTCCTCGTCGAGCCCGAACCGCTCCCCGAGTGCCTGGGCCGCCTCCTCCGCCGCGTCGCGGTCGGGCAGCACCAGTACATGTCTCACATCGCTCACGGGTGCCATTGTCGGACACCGGGCCACGGGCGGAGCGCGGGGGCGGTCAGCCCTTGGGCACGGTCTGCACGTCGAGGTCGATGCGGATGCTGGGCCCGACCACGGCGATGCCTCGGGCCAGCATCGTCTGCCAGCTCACCGTGAAGTCGTCGCGGTGCAGTTCGGTGGTGGCGCGGCAGGCCGCCCGCGTCTCGCCCTCCATGCCGTTGCCGAGCCCGAGGTACTCGGTGTCCAGCGTGACCGTGCGGGTCACGCCGTGCAGGGTCAGCGCTCCCGTGACGGCCCACCGGTTGCCGCCGCGGTGCGTGAACCGGTCGCTGTAGAACTCCAGCGTCGGAAACCGCCGCACGTCCAGGAAGTCGGCCGAGCGCAGGTGGTCGTCGCGCATCTTCACGTTGGTGTCGATGGACGCCGCGTCGATGACCACGTGCATCGCCGACCGCTCCATGTCGTCCGCGATCCGCACCGCGCCCGCGAAGGAGTTGAACCGGCCGTGGATCCGGGCCAGTCCGATGTGCCGCGCGGTGAAAGCGATCGAGGAGTGCGCCGGTTCGATCTCCCAGTCGCCCGGCGTGGGCAGCTCCGCCGGCTGGGCCACCTGGAGGGTCACGTCGCCGAGCGAGGCCAGCGCGTCCTCGGCGACCGTCACGGACGCGCGGTACGGCGTGTAGCCCTCGGCGGAGACGGCGAGCCGGTACTCGCCGGCCGGCACCGCCGCCAGGAACGACCCGAAGGGATCCGTGCCGCCGCCGACCACCTTGCGTCCCATGCTGTCGCTGACCGTGAACTCCGCGTTCGGCACCGGCTCGTGGACCGGGTCGAGGACCCGGCAGCTGACCACCCCGGCGTCCGGCGGGGTGCGCACAGCGGCCAGGGGACCCGTCCGGTGCATCCGCTTCGTACGGCTTCCCAGCAAGCGGCCGATCATCTGCGACACCCTCTGCCCCACATCAGAATTAGTTGACGAAGCAACATTCGATCACCGATGGGGCTTTCGAGGCAACACGGGACCACTCACCCGGTATCGGCACACCGCCGTACCGGGACCCGGTCGAGCCGGATGCCGAAGTGTTCGCGGTACGCGGTGAGCACCTCCTCGTCCGTGGCCAACTCGCGCTCCTCACGGGCGCCGTCGGGGGCCGTCGCGGTGAGCCGGCGTCCGCTGAGCGTGATCCGTCCCCCGTCCTCGGTGATCCGGGAGCAGACCGTCGACTGGAGGAAGTGCGACCGGGGCGAGGTGCTGTGCCACCACGCGCCGGACACGAAGTCGTCCAGCACCCTCGGGCGGACGTCCACCCGGTACACCTGCCGTCCCTCGCGCAGCACGTCCAGGTCGGCCGCCCGCGCCGTGGCCTCCGCCCCGCGCACCCCGGCGGCGTCCGGCCCCGCCTCAACCACCCGGAACGTACCCCCGGGGTCGTCCTGCTCCGCCCGCTCCCCGAAGGCCAGCGGACCGTGACTGTGCGCCCCGAACCCGACATCCGCCAGCCACTCGCCCCCGTCCACCGTCCGCACCAGCAGCACCATGTGGTCGTACGGGATCCCGAGCCGGCCCCCGTCCCCGTACACCCGCGCGGCGAGCATCGTGACCTCGTAACCGAGCGCCGCGAGCAACGCGCCGAAGAGGCCGTTGAGTTCGTAGCAGAAGCCGCCCCTGCGCCCGCCCACCACCTTGTCCAGCAGCCGCCCCTCCTCCAGCACGATCTCCTCGCCCAGGTGGACGGAGAGGTTCTCGAACGGCACCGTCCGCAGATGAAGCAGGTGCAGTGCGCGCAGCGCGTCGAGGGTGGGCCGCGCCGGGTGCTCGGCGCCCAGGCGGCGGAGACAGGCATCGACCTGTGCGGAATCCATGCCCTCAGTCTCCCAAGACCCGCAGCGCCCCGCCCGAGCCCGCGACGGCCAGCGCCCCGTCCCGGTCCGTGCGCAGCACCGTCGCCCCCTGCCCGCGCAGGGCCGCGACCGTGTCCGGGGCCGGGTGCCCGTAGGTGTTGTCCGCGCCGCAGCTGATGAGGGCCAGGCGCGGAGCCACCCTCCGTACGAGGTCCGGGTCCTGATGAGCCGACCCGTGATGGGCGACCTTGAGCACGTCGACCCCTGCCAGCGCCGCTGCCGCCGGGGAGCGCGCCAGCTCCCGCTGGGCCGGCGGCTCCAGGTCCCCGAGGAGCAGGAGCCGCAGCCCCGCCGTCCGCACCAGGAGGGTGACGCTGGCGTCGTTGGGTCCCTCGGTGCTCGTGGGCGGCATCGCCCGCGGGCCCGTGCCGGACGGCGGCCACACCACCTCCCAGGAGAGCGGGCCGGCCCGTCGCCGCTCACCGGCGGCCACGTGCCGCAGGGGGATCCGTCGCGCCGCCGCCTGTCTGCGGACGGCGTCGGCCTGGTCCGCGGGCTCTTCGAGGGCGGTCGTCTCGATGGCCCCCACCGCACGCCCCCGCAACACCCCGGGCAGCCCGGCGACGTGGTCGGCGTGGAAGTGGGTCAGCACCACCAGCGGGACGCGGGTGACGCCGAGCGAGCGCAGACAGCCGTCCACCAGCGCCGGATCGGGCCCGGCGTCCACGACCACGCCCGTACCCTCCCCCGCCGCGAGCACCATGGCGTCGCCCTGTCCCACGTCGCACATCACCATCCGCCAGCCCGGCGGCGGCCATCCCTTGATCACCCGGGCCAGCGGCGGCGGCTGCACCACCGCCAGCACCAGGAGCAGCGCGCAGACCCCGCACCACCAGGGATGCCGCAGCAGCCGCCGGCCGACGAGCAGCCCGCCCACCGTGAGGAGCGCGAGCAGCGCCGCCCCCGCCCAGCTTCCCGGCCAGTCCACTCCCGCGCCGGGCAGCGCGGCCCCGGTGCGGGCGATCCCCGCGATCCACCCGGCCGGCCAGCCACCGCACCAGGCCAGCGCCTCGGCCACGGGCATCGCCACCGGCGCCGTCGCCAGCGCCGCGAACCCCAGCACCGTGGCCGGGGCCACCGCGAACTCCGCGAGCAGGTTGCACGGCACGCCCACCAGGCTCACCCGCGCCGACAGCACGGCGACGACCGGCGCGCACACGGCCTGCGCGGCCCCCGCGGCGGCCAGCGCCTCCGCAAGGCGCGGCGGCACCCCGCGCCGCCGCAACGCCGCGCTCCACCGGGGCGCGAGCGTGAGCAGCGCCCCGGTGGCCAGCACGGAGAGCAGGAACCCGTAACTCCTGGCCAGCCACGGGTCGTACAGCACGAGCAGCAGGACGGCCGTCGCCAGCGCCGGAAGCAGCGATCTGCGGCGCCCGGTGGCCAGGGCGAGCAGGGCGACGGACCCGCAGGCCGCGGCCCGCAGCACGCTCGGGTCGGGCCGGCACACCACCACGAAGCCGAGTGCGAGCGCCCCGCCGAGCAGCGCCGTCGTCCGCAGGGAGAGCCCGAGACGGGGCGCGACTCCCCGGCGCTCACTGCGCTGAGCCAGTCCGGGCGGGCCGAGCAGCAGGGCGAGCACGATCGTGAAGTTGGCCCCCGAGACGGCCAGCGTGTGCGCCAGGTCCGTCTCCTTGAACGCCTCCTCCAGCTCCGGCGTGACGCGCGAGGTGTCCCCCACGACCAGGCCGGGCAGCAGCGCCCGCGCGTCCCTGGGCAGACCGTCCGTCGCCTCGCGCAGCCCGGCCCGCAACCGCCCCGCCAGCCGCTGCGCCGCGGACGGACCGGCCACCACCTCGGGCGCGGCCCGACCATCCCGTACCCGCAGCACGGCGGCGATCCGGTCCCCACTCGTCCTGGGGGGCGCCGAACGGGCGGTGACGCGGAGCCGGGTGGTCGGCAGGAGCCCCAGCCAGCGCGAGGCCGCGGGATCGGCACGGGACGGCCGGGCACCGCCGGCGTCGATGTCCTTCCCCGGGCCCTCCTCTCCCACGTCGACGAGCACGAGCACCGGCGTCCGCGTCGCGACCACCGCGCCGCCCTCCTTCACGACCCGTCGCACGTCGGCCTCGATCACCACCGTGGGCGGGGCGGCACGGTTGCCCCGGACGCGCGGCGCGGTGAGGCGGGGGTCGGCGGTGACCTCCACCTCGGCGGTGACCGTGGCGTACTGCCGGGCCGACCCCGGCACGGGTCCGCGCCGCAGGTCCGCGCCGTGCAGCGCGGCGGAGGCGGCGGCCGCGGCGACACAGAGGAGCAGGGCGGCGACGGCGACCGGGGGCCGAAAGCGTGTCGCGGGCTGCCTCCGATCCCTCTGGAGCTGCGTCCGCTCCCTCTGGTCCCTCTGGAGCTGCCTCCGATCCCTCCGGAGCAGTACACCCGCCAGGACCAAGGCACCGGTCACCATGCCCACGGCCCAACCGGCCGGCGCGGTCGGCATGAGCGCCGCCGTAGCCCAGGCCGCGAGCGCGGGCGGCACCAGCCGCAGGTCCGTCGGCCCCTCCTGGCGGGGGTGGGCGGCGCCGAGCCGGTGGCCGGAGGCGGCGTGCACGGCCCCGCGTGGGCGTGCCGTCCGGGCATGGGACTGCCTGGCAGGGGCCGTAGGCGGATCTGCGGACCGGCCCGAGGGCAGATCCGGGGACAGGCCCGTGGGCCGACTCGTGCTCACGGCCGCACGAGATCGCGCAGGTCGGCGAAGCGGCGCTCGCCGATGCCGTTGACCTCGCGCAACTCGTCCACCGACCGGAAACCACCGTGCTGGGTGCGGTAGTCGATGATGTGCTGGGCGAGCACGGGACCCACGCCGGGCAGGGTGTCGAGCTGGTCCGGGGTCGCGGTGTTGAGGGAGACCGGTGCCGCGGGAGCCGCCGCCCCGCTCCCGGCGGTGGCCGCACCGCCGGGCGCGACCCCCGCGACGGGGGGCGCGGGAGCGCCCACGACGACCTGCTCACCGTCCACCAGGAAACGCGCCTGGTTCAGCCCGTCGGTCTTGGCGCCGTCCCGCACGCCTCCGGCGGCCCGCAGGGCGTCCGCGACCCGTGAACCGGCCGGAAGACGGTGCACGCCGGGCTTGCGGACCTTTCCGCCGACATCCACGACGATCTCGGCACCGGCCGTGGGCGCCGCCCCACCGACCGCCTTGCCGTCACCCACCCGCCCGCCCTCGTCCCGCGCTCCGGCCACCGCCGCCTCCCGCACCACCTCGGGCGCCGCCACGGACTGGGTGCGGCCGGTCCAGAAGTGCTGCGCGGCGAAGAGCCCCGCGACGACGAGCAGCACCGTGAGCGCGGCCACACTGCGCCGCTCCAGCCCGCACCGCGCCTGCAACCACACCGGCATTCGCTCCCTCAGCGCCTGCCCGGCCCGCTCCTTCCAGGCCGCCCGGACGGCGCCATCGGCGGCGACGGGAAGCGGCGCGTCTCCGCCGTACGAGGGCGGCCCCTTCCCCGCCTCTCCGCGCGATTCATCGTGCCCGGCCCGCCCGGCCGGCCCGGCGAACAGCGCCTCCGCCCGCCGCCGCAGTTCCTCCGCGGGTGCGGACCGGCGTCCGTGCCGGGCGTGGGAGCGGGGCGGGTGGCGGTGGCGCAGCCGCCCGTCGGAAGCCGGTGCGCGACCCGGCCCGCTGGATCCGCCAACCGTGCGTGACTGTGAGCGCGAGCGTGATCGAAGTGCCATGCGCCGAGGATCCGTCACCTCGCCCCACCCGCGACGATCATGGTCAATTCCCGTGGACTACCCACGGGTTGTGGAAAACTCCGCCCCCCGAACGGGCGACGCGCCACGCCACGACCGCACCACCGCGCGATCACACCGCCGCGCAACGCCCCTCACCGCGACGAGACCACGACCCCCAGCAACCCGGGCCCCGTGTGCGCCCCGATCACCGCCCCGACCTCGCTCACATGCAGGTCGGCCAGCCCGGTCACCCGCTCCCGCAGCCGGTCCGCCAGGGCCGACGCCCGGTCCGGGGCGGCGAGATGGTGGACGGCGATGTCGACGGGGGCGCCGCCCGCCCGGTCGGCGGCGATCTCCTCCAGCCGGGCGATGGCCTTGGACGCCGTCCGGACCTTCTCCAGGGGCTCGATGCGGCCACCGTCCAGTTGCAGCAGCGGTTTCACGGCGAGCGCGGAGCCGAACAGCGCCTGGGCCGCCCCGATCCGGCCACCGCGGCGCAGATAGTCGAGGGTGTCGACGTAGAAGTAGGCGGAGGTGCCGGCGGCCCGCTTCTCGGCGGCCGCGACGGCCTCGTCCACCGTGCCGCCCGCCTCCACCGCGTCCGCGGCGGCGAGCGCGCAGAACCCGAGGGCCATCGCGATCATCCCCGTGTCCACGACGCGCACCGGGACCGACGCCTCACGGGCCGCGACGACGGCCGCGTCGTGCGTGCCGGACAGCTCGGCGGAGAGGTGCAGCGAGACGATGCCGTCGACGCCGGACTCGGCGATCTTCCGGTAGGTCTCGGCGAACAGGGCGGGGCTGGGGCGGGAGGTGGTGACCGGGCGCCGTTTCTGCAGGGCCTGGGCCAGGGAGCGGGTCGAGATCTCGGTGCCCTCCTCCAGCGCCCGGTCGCCCAGGACGACGGTCAGGGGTACCGCGGTGATGCCGTGCCGCTCCATCGTCCGGGCCGGGAGGTAGGCCGTTGAATCGGTGACGATCGCGACATGGCGGGACATGAGCTGGAGGTTACCTGGCGTACTGTCCGTCCGGCAGCCCGGCCCCGGTGGCCGGGTGTTCACACGGGTGTCGTCAGGTCGTGCTCTCCGGGCGGGCCTTCTTCTGCCACGGGTACACGGGGTTCGGTCCGGGCGGGTCGAGGGCGGGGCGCGCCGTCTCCTCCGCCGGCTCCTGGACCGGGGGCTCCGGCCAACTCTGCCGGGCGGCGGGGGTGTCGGCGGCCGGGGCCTCGGGCCAGGGCGGCGGGGCGGCGGCGGGCTCCGTCTCCGTCTCCGTCCAGTGCCGCAGGGCACCGGCCTCGACGTCGATCTGCGCGCTCAGCGAATCGAGGTCGTCGTCCGCGAAGCGGCGGGCCCGGTCACGGGCCGCCCAGCGCAGGGACTCGGCCGACCGCGTGATGCGCTCGGTGCGCTCGCGCAGCGAGGGCAGCAGCTCGGCGAGCGTCACGCGGTCCGGCTCGGACTCCAGCCGCCGCAGCTCGCCGTCGAGTTCGAATCCGTGGGCGCTGAGCCGCTCGAAGAGGGCCAGCGACTCCTTGAGGGACGCGTCCTCCGCCACGCGCGCGTGCAGCGCGTCCTGCGTGGCCCGCATGGACGTGCGCAGGCTCAGCCGCAGCTGCGCCAGCTCGCCGACCGGGCCGGTCTGGACGAGGGACTTCGCGCGCAGGGTGTGGTCCTCGACCGTGCGCCGGGCCTGGGTGATACCGCGGTCCACGCTGCGCTTGGCCGCGCCGACCGCCTTCACCGTGGCGTAGACGCCCAGCACCACGGCGAGCACGAAGAGCAGGGCGAAGACGGTGATCACTGCTTCCACGAAGCTCCTCCTCCGAGCGTCCGGCCCGCGCGCGCCGGCGTCCGCGGCACTCTTCGCGCCGCTCTTCCACGGTAAACGCAATGGGCAGGCCCAGGGTTCCGGCGGAACCCCGAACCTGCCCGTACCCATTCCCCGGGCGCCCCTAAGGGATCACCCCGAGGACGGTGGGAAGCAGCGCGCCCGTCGCCTCACGCCGGGACGATGTTCACCAGCTTGGGCGCCCGCACGATCACCTTCCGGATCCCGGCCCCGGCCAGCGCGGCCACGACCTTCTCGTCGGCCAGCGCGGCCTTCTCCAGGTCGCCCTCGGAGATGGCCGGGTCGACCTCCAGCCGCGCCTTGACCTTGCCCTTGATCTGCACGACGCAGGTCACGGTCTCGTCGACGACGTAGGCCGGGTCGGCCACCGGGAAGTCGTGGTGCACCACGGAGTCCGTGTGCCCCAGCTTTCGCCACAGCTCCTCGGCGACGTGCGGGGCCAGCGGCGCGACCAGCAGCACCAGGCGCTCGGCGACCGGACGCGGGACCGGGCCGCCCACCTTGGTCAGGTGGTTGTTCAGCTCGGTGACCTTGGCGATGGCGGTGTTGAACCGCATGCCCTCCAGGTCCTGCCGGACGCCGTCGATGGCCTTGTGCAGGGCGCGCAGCGTGTCGGTGTCGACGTCGGCCTCCGCGACGTCCGTGACGGTCACCTCGCCGCTGTCCTCGTCGACGACGTTGCGCCACAGCCGCTGCAACAGCCGGAACTGGCCCACCACCGCGCGCGTGTCCCAGGGCCGGGAGACGTCCAGCGGGCCCATCGCCATCTCGTACAGGCGCAGGGTGTCGGCGCCGTACTCGGCGCAGATCTCGTCGGGGGTGACCGCGTTCTTCAGGGACTTGCCCATCTTGCCCAGCAGCCGGGAGACCTTCTCACCCTGGTGGTAGTAGGCGCCGTCGCGCTCCTCCACCTCGACGGCCGGCACCGCGATGCCGCGGCTGTCCCGGTAGACGTAGGCCTGGATCATGCCCTGGTTGAACAGCTTGTGGAACGGCTCGGCCGAGGACACGTACCCCAGGTCGAACAGCACCTTGGACCAGAAGCGCGCGTACAGCAGGTGCAGCACGGCGTGCTCGGCGCCGCCGACGTACAGGTCGACGCCGCCGTGCGGCAGGCCCTCGCGGGGGCCCATCCAGTACTGCTCGATCTCCGGGTCGACCAGCCGCTCGCTGTTGTGCGGGTCCAGGTAGCGCAGCTCGTACCAGCAGGAGCCGGCCCAGTTGGGCATGGTGTTGGTCTCGCGGCGGAACCGGCGGGGGCCGCGCCCGTCGCCCAGGTCCAGGGTGACGTTCACCCAGTCCTCGTTGCGCGACAGCGGCGTCTCGGGGCGGGTGTCGGCGTCGTCCGGGTCGAAGGTGCGCGGCGAGTAGTCCTCGACCTCGGGCAGCTCCAGGGGCAGCATCGACTCGGGCAGCGAGTGCGCGATGCCGTCCTCGTCGTAGACGATCGGGAAGGGCTCGCCCCAGTAGCGCTGGCGGCTGAACAGCCAGTCGCGCAGGCGGAAGTTGACGGTGCCCTCGCCGGTGCCGGTGCGCTCCAGCCACTCGGTCATGCGCTCCTTGGCGTCGGCGACGCCCAGGCCGTCCAGGCTGATCTCGCCGTTGGACGAGTTCATGATCTTCGCGTCGTAGGAGCCGAAGGCGTTCTCCCACGTCGCCGGGTCGGTGCCGCGGCCGTCGGTCGGCTCGACCACGCAGCGGATCGGCAGCTCGAAGGCGCGCGCGAACTCGAAGTCGCGCTGGTCACCGGCCGGGACGGCCATGATCGCGCCGGTGCCGTAGCCCATCAGCACGTAGTCGGCGATGAAGACCGGGACCTGCTCGCCGTTGACGGGGTTGGTGGCGTAGGCGCCGATGAAGACGCCGGTCTTGTCCTTGGCCTCGGCCTGCCGCTCGACGTCGGACTTGGAGGCGGCCTGCGCGCGGTACGCCGCCACGGCCTCGGTCGGGGTGGCGTGGCCGCCGGTCCACACCTGGTGGGTGCCCTCGGGCCAGGCGGCCGGGGTGAACTTCTCGACCAGGGGGTGCTCGGGCGCCAGCACCATGTAGGTGGCGCCGAACAGGGTGTCCTGGCGGGTGGTGAAGACGGTGATGCGCTCCCCGTCGACGGGGAAGTCGACGCGGGCGCCCTCGGAGCGGCCGATCCAGTTGCGCTGCTGCAGCTTGATGGCCTCGGGCCAGTCCAGCTCGTCCAGGTCGTCCAGCAGCCGGTCCGCGTAGGCGGTGATCCGCATGTTCCACTGGCGCAGCTTGGACTTGAAGACGGGGAAGTTGCCGCGCTCGGAGCGGCCGTCGGCGGTGACCTCCTCGTTGGCCAGCACGGTGCCCAGCCCGGGGCACCAGTTGACGGGCGCGTCGGAGGCGTAGGCCAGACGGAACTCGCCCAGGACGTCGGCGCGCTCGGCCTCGCTCAGCGTGCTCCAGGCGCTTCCCGGGTGGCCCGGGACCGCCCGCTCACCGGACGCGAACTGGGCGACCAGCTCGTCGATCGGGCGGGCCTTCCCCGCCTCCTCGTCGTACCAGGAGTTGAAGATCCGCAGGAAGATCCACTGGGTCCACTTGTAGTAGTCGGGGTCGATCGTGGCGAACGACCGGCGCTTGTCGTGGCCCAGGCCCAGCCGGCGCAGCTGGCTCACCATGTTCTTCATGTTGGCCTCGGTGGACACGCGCGGGTGCGTGCCGGTCTGCACCGCGTACTGCTCGGCGGGCAGTCCGAAGGCGTCGAAGCCCAGGGTGTGCAGGACGTTGTGGCCGGTCATCCGCTGGAAGCGGGCGAAGACGTCGGTGGCGATGTACCCCAGCGGGTGGCCGACGTGCAGGCCCGCACCGGAGGGGTAGGGGAACATGTCCATGATGAACTTCTTGGGCCGGGCGACGACCTCCGGGTCGCCCGCCAGGTCACCCTTGGGGTTGGGCGCCGCGTACGTCTGCTCGGCGTCCCAGAAGTCCTGCCAGCGTGCCTCGATCTCGGCGGCCATGGCGGCCGTGTAGCGGTGCGGCGCGGCGTCCGCCGACACAGGGGCGGTCGCCGCGGGGTTCGTCTCGCTCATGATCCTCAAAGCTCCATCGATCGTCTCTGCCAGCGGCTGCGACCTTCAAGACCAGCGGCTGCGGATGCCGGGAAATGAAAAATCCCCTCGCACAGGAGGGGACGCCGCGCCGATTCCGGCCACCGGATTTCGACCGGGGTCGGGACTGATCAGCGCGGCTCGCTAAGCAGAAGGCGTACGGCACGCATGGCGTCAGGGTACCGCAGTCGCCGATCGGGCCGCGACGCGCGTTCCGGCCGGGCGCGCGACCGGCGAACCTGAACCAAGGTCAAAGGTTACTTCGCGTAACAACCAGTAAGGGGACAACACTACGAGCGCACTGTCGTTTGATAACAACGCAATAACTCAAACCTCGTACCCACGGGTATGGCGCCACTTAGAGTGCGGCAGCGGGACCGCTTTCCCGAACCGCTCCGGAGTTGCCCCCATGAACCCTCCCCCGATCCGCCCTCCGCTCCACCCTCGCGACACCAGCTCGACGCCTCCCGGTGCGTCCGTGACGTGGGGAGGTCTGCCGTGGTGACCAACGACAGCACGGTCGACGACACCTTCGCCGAGTTCCTCAACTTCGGCGCCGGCGTCCTCTCCCTCGTCTTCCTCAGCTGCTCGGTGATCTGGGGACTCCTCGCCCAGGACCGGATCGTCCTCGACACCCGCCAGCGGATCCTGGCCCAGGCCGTGCACCGGACCACCGCGGTCGCCTCGGTCGTGTTCCTCCTGGTGCACATCGGGGTCAAGCTGGCCCTGGACCACACCACCTGGGTCGCCGCCGTCCTCCCGTTCGGACTGCTCGCCACGGACGACGAGGAGTTCGGCGGCCGTGCCGTCCTGATCGGCTTCGGCACCCTGGCCAGCATGCTCATGATCTTCGTGAGCGTCACCGGCGCCCTGCGCACCCGCTTCACGTCGGCGTCCCCCGTGGCCTCCCGCTGGCGGGCCATGCACATGCTGGCCTACCCGGCGTGGTGCCTGGCCCTGCTGCACGGGCTCTACGCGGGTCGAGCGGCGAAGCCGGTCTTCACGATCCTGTACGGCCTGTCCGTACTGGGCGTCATGGGCGCCCTCGCGCTGCGGGCGGCCCCCCGCCCGGTCAAGCGCAGGGCCGCCGACCGGATCGCGGCCCTCTTCGGCACCGGGGAGCGGCCGGTCCGCGAGGAGCGGTCGCAGGAGCGGGCCCAGTGGAAGGACCCCGCGGCGCTGCCCGGCTACGAGCGGGCCGGGGCGACCCGGCGGCGCGGCAGGTCCGCACCGCTGTACGAGACCGCGGAGCGCCTGGCTCCGCCGGAGCGCGCGGGCGGCTTCGCGGCGGCCTACCGCGCCGTGTCCGGTCCTTCCGGCGCCCGCCGGCCACCGCTGGCGGGCGACGGCACCGGGTCCCACACGCTGCCGCCCGACATGCGCCCCACCGAGACGATGCCCTTCGTGGACAGCGCGGCCGGCACCTCGGGCAGCTGGCCCATACCGTCGCCGCCGCCGGTCGGCGAGGCACCTCCGTCGGCGTACGACCCGCTCAACGACACGGGACACACCATCCCGGTCTACGGCAATCCGGACGCCTCCGGCTACGGGTCGAGTGACGTGTACGACACCGCTGAGACGAACGCGGTCTACGACACGTACTACCCGAACGACACGTACAACAGCGGTCCCGCCAATGAACCAACCCCCGGTGCGCCGTCGTCGGCCTACGACTTCGACGCACCGGGTTCGGGCGAACCTTGGAACACGCCTTCCGGAGGCCATAAGTGAACGAGGCCCTGCCCGACGTCCCAGAAGTCCGCGTGGTCGGTCTTCCCCAGCTCACGTCGGGCTTCGACCTTGTCGAGCGCCTGGATCTGCCGATGCACCTCAAGGTGCACGGTCCGCTCGAACCGATGGGCGGGGAGCAGCTCGCGCAGCTCTCGGAACGCATCAACCTGAAGGGCCGCGGCGGCGCGGGCTTCCCCTTCCACAAGAAGCTGCGCTCGGTCGCCGAGGCGGCGATCAAGCGCGGCGTCCGGCCGGTCGTGGTCGTCAACGGCAGTGAGGACGAACCGGCCTGCCGCAAGGACACGGTGCTCATCAACCGTGCCCCGCACCTGATCCTGGACGGCGCGCTGCTGTGCGCCGAGGCGATGGGCGCCCGCACGCTCGTCATCGGGGTCACCCGCGAGTCCACCCAGCGCTCCATGGAGGCCGCCCTCGCCGAACGGGGCCTCAGCAACGGCCGCCGTTCCGCCCTGCGGGCACGCGTGCAGCGCAACCCGGTCCGCATGGTGACCGGCGCCGCCGCCTCGCTGATCCGCTCGATCGACGGCGGCCCGGCGATCCCGCCCGGCCGCAAGGTCAGCGCCTCCAAGAGCGGGGTCGGCGGCGCCCCGACCCTGCTGTCCAACGCCGAGACCTTCGCCCAGCTCGCGATCGCCGCCCGCATCGGCCCGGAGCGCTACGGCAACACGGGGCTGTACGACGAGCCCGGCACCGTGATGCTCACCGTCTCCGGCGCGGTCGCCCGGCCGATGGTGATCGAGGTGCCGACGGGTGTGCCGCTGCGCTACGTCCTCCAGCTGGCCGGCGCCCCGCCGGTGCCGCAGGGCGTGCTGACCGGCGGCTACCACGGCAAATGGCTCGACGCGGCGAGCGTCGACGAGGCGATCGTCTCCCGCAACTCCCTTCAGCAGGTGGGCGGCTCGCTCGGCGCGGGCGCGATCCTGCCGATCGGTCAGGACACCTGCCCGCTGGGCGAGTCCCTGCGGGTGGCCCAGTGGCTGGCGCAGGAGAGCGCGGGCCAGTGCGGCCCCTGCTACCTCGGTCTGCCCGCCGCCGCGCGCGGCCTGGAGGACATCCTGAACGGTGGCGGCCCGGCCGCCCTGGAGGCCGTCAAGCAGGTCGCCCGGAACGTGAAGCGGCGCGGCGCCTGCTCGCACCCGGACGGCTCGGCGATGTTCCTGGAGTCGACCGTCGCCGCGTTCACCGACGACCTCGCCGCCCACGTCCTCGGCAACGGCTGCGGACGGCCCGTGGAGGGCGTCCTGCCGCTCTTCGAGGGCGGCATGGCACCCACGGGCGTCCCCGGCGGCGACGAGACGAACGGCCCCAGCCGCCAGAAGATCTACGTGGACTGGACCCTGTGCCGGGGTCACGGGCTGTGCGCGGACATCCTCCCGGAGGTCTTCCAGCTGGGCGCCGACGGTTTCCCGACGGTCGCGCAGGCCGAGGTGCCGCGGTTCGCGGAGGCCAAGGCCGTGCGCGCGGTGCGCCGCTGCCCCGCGCTGGCCCTGCGCATCGAGGAGGACCTGCGCGGCCCGGCTCCGGCCTCGCGCACCAACCTGCCGGTCCTCTCCCAGGGCCGGGGACGCCGGGCGCTCGGCCGCTGACGGCGGACACACGAAGAACCCCCCGGATCATGATCCGGGGGGTTCTTTTCGAAGCTGTGGAGCTAAGGAGAATTGAACTCCTGACCTCCTGCATGCCATGCAGGCGCTCTACCAACTGAGCTATAGCCCCTCGTCCTTCATCCGCCCGGTCTCCCCGGCGGCGACGCCAACATTACACGGTCCACCGGGGCGAACACCAAATCGTTTCCGTTCCGTCCGGTTTGCCCTAAGCCGTCACGAACGAGTAGAACCGCTTGAGGGTGCAGTGCTCCTCCAGGAGCCGGCCGTAGATCGGTTCGCCCTCCAGCTCGCGGTACGTCTCGATCGGGTCGCCTTTTATGATCAGCGCCCGCGCGCATTCCTCGCACCAGTACTGGTAGTCCGGGTTGAGCGGCTCCATGTCGCGCACGATCGGCGTACCGCTGCCGCACCAGTCGCACTTCCGCCTGTGTGCACCCATCAATCAGCTCCAGCTGTGGCCGCAGGCCGTGCACACGTACGAGATTCCGCCGTTGTCACCCAGGACTTGGGCCACGTGCCCGGAACCGCAGGAAGGGCAGTGGAGGCGGGTGACCGTGTTCCGTGCCACCGCTCCGCCGAGGAGGTGACCGACCTCCTCGAGGATGCTCGCAGGCATCGCCACTCCCTCCCGTCGGGTCGCGGTCCCCTTCCGGCCGTTTGATTCTGCCACGACCGGGCCAATACGGTCAGCGACGCCTCAGTACCAGTCGGGACACGGAGTTCCACAGGGGTATACGCCCCTGGGAGCCCAGTTGCTCAAGCGGGCGGATGCGAAAAATCCCGCCCCCCGAGGGGGACGGGATTCGTCCGTGGGCTGTGGAGCTAAGGAGAATTGAACTCCTGACCTCCTGCATGCCATGCAGGCGCTCTACCAACTGAGCTATAGCCCCTGGTGCCACGCGGCTGGGCCGCGTGTTCCTGTTCGCTCCGCTCGGCGGGGCGAACAAGAAGAACTTTAGCCTGTGGCCTGCCGGAAAGTGAAATCCGGGGACCGGGCCCGCCGTCCGGCGGCTCAGTCGTCGTCGCCGAGCACCGGTTCCGGCAGCGTGCCGGCGTTGTGCTCCAGCAGTCGCCAGCCGCGCGCGCCCTCGCCGAGGACCGACCAGCAGCAGTTGGTCAGGCCGCCGAGGCTCTCCCAGCTGCGCGGGTCTAGGCCGAGCAGGCGGCCGATGGTGGTGCGGATGGTGCCGCCGTGGCTGACCACCACGAGGGTGCCGTCCTCGGGGAGCTTCTCGGCGTGCCGCAGGACCACGGGAGCGGCGCGGTCGGCGACCTCGGTCTCCAGCTCGCCGCCGCCGCGGCGCACGGGCTCGCCGCGCTTCCACGCCGCGTACTCCTCGCCGTGCCGGGCGATGATCTCGTCGTGGGTCAGCCCCTGCCAGACGCCCGCGTAGGTCTCCCGCAGGCCCTCCTCCAGGGTCACTTCGAGGCCGGTGAGGACGGACAGCTCGGCGGCCGTGTCCGCGGCCCGCACCAGGTCGGAGGCGATGATCGCGTCGGGCCTCAGGTGGATCAGCAGCTCGGCCGCGCGGCGGGCCTGGGCGACGCCGGTCCCGGTCAGCTCGACGTCCGTGCTGCCCTGGAAGCGGCGCTCCACGTTCCACGCGGTCTGGCCGTGCCGCCACAGGATGACGCGCCGGCCGCGGCCCGGCCGGCCCGCCGCCACCTCGCCGGTGGCGCTCATCGCCAGTCCCCGTCTGTCTGCGTCGCCTCCTCGGCGGCCTGGAGCCTGGCGTGCTCCTCGGCCTTGCCGCGGGTCTCCTTGGCGTCGGCGGGCAGCTCCAGCTCGGGGCAGTCCTTCCACAGCCGCTCCAGGGCGTAGAAGACGCGCTCCTCGCTGTGCTGGACGTGGACGACGATGTCGACGTAGTCGAGCAGGACCCAGCGGGCCTCGCGGTCGCCCTCACGGCGCACCGGCTTGGCGCCGAGCTCCTTGTTCAGCCGCTCCTCGATCTCGTCGACGATCGACTTGACCTGGCGGTCGTTGGGCGCGGAGGCCAGCAGGAAGGCGTCCGTGATCGACAGCACGTCGCTGACGTCGTAGGCGATGATGTCGTGCGCGAGCTTGTCGGCCGCCGCCTGGGCGGCGGTGCTGATGAGTTCGATGGAGCGGTCGGTCGCGGTCACTGCCTGGCTTTCGGGTCGGCGGTCGGTTGACCTCAAGGGTCTCACGACCGCCGACGGCGGCCCACGCGACAACCGGGCCGCCGCCCCGCGAAGGGCCCGCGGCCGCTACGACGCCGGTTCGTAGTCCTGGCCGAGCACCACCGAGACCCGGGCGTTCGCGGAGGTCTTCCCCTGGGCGACGGCGCCGGTGGGCAGGCCCAGCGTCTTGGCGACCTGGACGGCGTTCTCCTTGTCGGCGGCCTCGGCGTAGACGACCTCCGACTTCGCCTCGGTGCCGGAGGCAGTGCCGCCGGACAGGAAGGTGAAGCCGCCGTTGAGGAGGACGACGCGGGCCTTGCCGGTGCGGTCCTCGACCCCGGTGGCGTTGCGCACGGAGACGCTGACGGCCGCGTCCTTGTCGGGGCTCTTGGCGGTGCCGCCGAGGATGTCCTTGACGACGCTGTCGCTCGCCTCGGCGCTGAGCGAACCGCCCTCCTCGACGGGCAGCAGCTCGGTCCTGAAGTCGCCGCCCTTGGCGAGGTCGGAGAGCCCGGCGAGGAAGGAGCCGAGGTCCTTCTCGGTCAGCGGCGGGTCGAGGATCAGCCCGAGGGTCTGGATGGTGGTCGTCGCGGCCTGCGGGTCGGACGACAGCTTGCGCAGCACCCCCTGCATGACCTGCCCGAACCGCTGCAACTGGGCGTCGGCCTGCTCGCCCGAGCCGCGGTGGGTGGCGTACGCGACGGCCATCTTGCCGCTGAGGGTCTGCCCCTGGCCCTTGCGCACCAGCGGCGTGGCGCCCTTGTCCTTGGCCTCCGGGTCGGCGACGTCGGCGTTGGTGTCGACCTCGATGTTGCCGACCAGGTCGACGAGGATCTGGAGGTACGGGGTGTCCAGGCGCCAGGTGCCCTCGATGTCGGTGCCGAGGGAGGAGTCCAGGGCCGTGCGGGTGGCGTCGGGGCCCTCGTCGTCGACGGACTTGGCGAGCGTGGTGGTGCTGCCGTCGTCGCCGGTCAGGGCGAGGCCGTTGGGCACCAGTACGGCGGTGCCCTTCTTGGTGGTGGTGTTGTCGACGAGCAGCGCGGTGGAGGTGGAGCCGCCCTTGGTGTCGTGCAGGTGGACGGCGATCACGTCGCGCTTCTGGGCGCCCGCCGCCGTCGCGGAGCCGGTCTTGTCGTCGGAGGAGCCCACGCCGGGGAGCTTTCCGGCGTACCAGAGGTAGCCGACGCCGCCGACCGCGACCAGGGCCAGGACGACGACCAGGGCGACGACACGGGCGCGTGCGCGCCGCCGGGCCTCCTCGCGGCGCTCGGTGCGGTTCTCCGTGAACTTCATCCAGTCGATGACGTCCTCGGAGTCGTCGGCCGGCTCCTCGACGAAGGCGAACTGCTCGGTCCGGTAGTCCCGGTCGTCGGCGGCGGGGGCGGCCTGCTGCGGTTCCTCGCGCGGGCCGGCCTGCTGCGGGATGTGCGCGGTCTGCTCGGTGACCCGGGGCTGCGGGCCGCTGGTCGCGGCCTGGCCGTAGGGGTCGTACGGCTGCTGCGCGGCGGGCGGATGGCCGTAGGAGCCGTGGCCGGGCGTGGCGGGCTGCTGTCCGGTGTCGTAGCCGGTACCGGAGCCGTAGGGGTCGTACGGGTCGTAGGGCCGCTGGTCGGCCTGCCCGCCGTCAGCGGGGGTGTACTGGTCGTAGCCGTAGCCCTGCTGCCCGTACGGCTGACCCTGCTGCTGGTACGGGTCGTACTGCTGCTGCCCGCCGGGAGCGGCCTGGGCCTGGCGGTAGACCGGCCGGCCGTACTCGTCGTAGCCGACGAGTTCGTACTGGTCGTCGCCGCCGTATCCCGCGGCGTATCCGTCGTTCACCGGTGCCCCTCTCGGTTCACTCGCCGCGGTACAGCTGGCGTTTGTCGATGTAGCGCACGACGCCGTCCGGCACCAGGTACCAGACGGGATCGCCCTTGGCGACTCTCGCACGGCAGTCCGTGGAGGAGATGGCGAGGGCCGGGACCTCGACGAGCGAGACGCCGCCCTTGGGGAGTCCGGCGTCCGTGAGGGTGTGGCCGGGCCGGGTGACGCCGATGAAGTGCGCCAGGGAGAACAGCTCCTCGCTGTCGCGCCAGGTGAGGATCTGGGCGAGGGCGTCGGCGCCGGTGATGAAGAACAGGTCCGCGTCCGGGTTGAGGGCGCGCAGGTCGCGCAGGGTGTCCACGGTGTAGGTGGGGCCGCCGCGGTCGATGTCGATGCGGCTCACGGAGAACTGCGGGTTCTCGACGGTCGCGACGACGGTCATCAGGTAGCGGTCCTCGGCCGCGGACACCGTGCGGTGGCTCTTCTGCCACGGCTGTCCGGTGGGGACGAACACCACCTCGTCGAGCTGGAACTGCGCGGCGACCTCGCTGGCCGCCACCAGGTGCCCGTGGTGGATCGGGTCGAAGGTGCCGCCCATGACGCCCAGACGGCGCTTGCCCGGCGACGACGGGCCGTTGCCCGGACCGGTGGCGCGGGCGGGCACCGCGTTCTGCGTGCCGCGCCCCGGCGTGTACGCCGGGCCGGTAGGCGTGTCCTGCTCTCCCATGCGTGCAGACCCTACCGGCCCACCCCGGGCACCCCGGCCGCCCCCACGGCCCAGGGTGCTCAGCGGTCGCGGTTGAACCGGGTGGTGATCCACAGCAGGAGCATCAGGGCGAGGAACGCGCCGATGCCGGTGACGTAGGGGCTGAGGCTCTCGTGGTTGCCGCTGTGCTCCTCGCCGCCCTCGGCGGCGAGGGTGGCGAACTGGGCGGCGCTGAGGGGAAGGCTCATCGGCAGGACCTATCCGGTGTGGGCGGGACAAGACGTCCGCTCATCGTATGCGGGCCGCTCACGGGCGATCACGCCGACTCCGCCGACGGGACCGCGCGGAAGGGGTCCGGGGAACCTTCGGATCGACTCAGTCGTCCTTCCGCTTGTACCCCCGCAGCAGGAACCACGCGGTCAGCACGCACCCCAGGACCATGACGATCAGGACGATCCGGAGCAGATTCCCCGGCCCCTGCTGCTCGGCGGCGGTCGCGGCCCCGGCGAGCCAGTCGGGGTGGGGGATGTGCTGCATGGCGTGGACTCCTTCGGTGTACTGCCCGTCCACGGTATCTCCGCCTAGGCTGGGCCCGGCTCCTGGGGTGCAAAGGACCGCACAAGGGTTCGCAAAGGCCAGACACCCGCACAGGCCACACACACGCACATGGGGGAAGACATGTCCGACGGCCATCAGGACAACGGGCACGAGCACGTGCCGAGCCGGCAGCGCAGGCGCTTCCCGGGGATCTCCTCGCGTGCGTACGAGCACCCGGCCGACCGCAGCGCGCTGGTGGCGCTGCGCAAGCTGAGCGGTTTCGACACGGTCTTCAAGGCGCTGAGCGGCCTGCTGCCCGAGCGGAGTCTGCGGCTGCTGTTCCTGTCCGACTCGGTGCGCGTCTCGGACCGGCAGTTCGCCCATCTGAACGTCATGCTGCGCGACGCCTGCTACATCCTGGACCTGGAGAAGGTCCCGCCGATGTACGTCAACCAGGACCCGGTGCCGAACGCGATGTGCATCGGCCTGGACGAGCCGATCATCGTCGTGACCACGGGCCTCGTCGAACTGCTCGACGAGGAGGAGATGCGGGCGGTGGTCGGGCACGAGGTGGGGCACGCGCTGTCCGGGCACTCGGTCTACCGGACCATCCTGCTCTTCCTGACCTCCCTGGCCGTCCGGGTCGCCTGGATCCCGCTGGGCAACGTGGCGATCATGGCGATCGTGACCGCGCTGCGCGAGTGGTTCCGCAAGTCGGAGCTGTCCGCCGACCGCGCGGGGCTGCTGGTGGGCCAGGACATCCAGGCGTCCATGCGCGGCCTGATGAAGATCGCGGGCGGCAACCACCTGCACGAGATGAACGTGGACGCGTTCCTGGAGCAGGCCGACGAGTACGAGGCCGGGGGCGACCTCCGCGACTCCGTGCTGAAGATCCTCAACGTGCTCCCGCGCACCCATCCCTTCACCACGGTGCGGGCGGCCGAGCTGAAGAAGTGGGCGGCCTCCCGGGACTTCCAGCGGATCATGGACGGCCACTACCCGCGGCGCGACGAGGACAAGGACACCTCGGTCCGGGACTCCTTCCGGGAGTCGGCGTCCCACTACGCGACACACGTGCGCGGCTCCAAGGACCCGCTGATGAAGCTGGTCAACGACATCGCGGGCGGCGCCGGCGACCTCGGCGACCGGATGCGGCGGGGCTTCGGCGGCTTCACGTCCTCCCAGCCGCGGCCGCCCGGTGACCCGAACGGGTCCTCCGAGGGCCCGGCGGGCGCCGACGGCCCCCAGGACCCGGACGACCGCCCGCCGCGCGACGGCGCCTGAGCCGTCGCGGGGACGTCACACCTTGGGCTGGGCGCTCGCCGCGAGGGTCCCGCACAGGGCCGCGGCGTTGTCCGAGGTGTAGGGGTCGGTGCCGGCGGGGGCGCCGGTCCCGGCCGTCTGGCCGGCGAGCAGCGGCCGCAGGTGGTTCGCCGAGTCCTCGGCGCAGGAGAGCGGCCCGGCCTGGACGTAGGAGGCGACCAGCTGCGTCTGGTGCAGGCGCAGGTCCTCCCGGTCGTAGCGGAAGGTCAGCTCGCGCCGGACGGTGAACAGCGACGTCCCGGCCCGCTGGTCACCGGCCGGCCGCAGCGCGTAGACCATGGTGTGGTCGGCGGTGACCTCCAGCGTGGACGCGTCGGTCTCCAAGGCCCGCAGGCTGCCGTTCACCCGGATCTCGGGGTCGGCCAGCTCGGCCCGGACGGGGTCGAAGCGCACCAGCCACCCGGTGGGCGCGTGCCGTCCGTCGGCGGTGGGGCGCTCGAAGCTCTCGTCGAACTGGTGGAGCTGGTCGGGGTCGAGCAGGACCCGCACGGAGCGCACCTCCCGGCCGCCGAGCACGTCCGGGTCCAGCGCCGAGCGGACGATGTAGTTCTTGGCGGTGGTCAGCGCGTTCAGCACCTGGTCCTCGGAGAAGTGCGCCGTGCGCCGGGCCCCCGGCAGCGGGACGCCCTCGGCGGCGGTGCGGAACCGCGCGGCGGGACTGTGCTCGTAGAGGAAGCCGACGTCGTCGGCGCCGGGCACCCTGCCCCGGGGTGCGAGCGGGACGACCGTCATCCGCACCGGCTCGGCGGCACGCTGCGCGGACGGGTTCTGGTACGGGTGCCGTACGCCCATGTAGATGGCGGTGCCGAAGGCCACGGCGATCAGGACGACCAGGACGAGCGCCTGCCGGGAGAGGCCGGCCCGGCGCAGCGGCGGGCGGCGGCGGACGGCGGGGGCGTGGTCGGTGATGCGTTCCTGGGCGGAGAACTCCTGGAGCCGGGCAGCGCGGACGAACGACTCGTCGAAGACGACGGATCGGTATTCGTCCTCTCCGCCGCCGGGGGCGCCCTCGGGCGTCCCTCCGGGCGGATCGCCAAGCCCTGCCATACCTTCAGGGTAGGTCGGCGGAAGGTCGCGTAAACGCGCCGGTGCAGGTCAAGTTGGGACAGCTTCGGGCCGCGGGACGGCAGGTCAGGGGCTGCTCGGAAGCACCGGGACGGCGGGCTGCGAGTAGTCGGCGGAGGCCGAGGGGGTCACGGAGCCGCCCTGCTCGGGGCCGGTCGACGCGGGTGGCGGCACCTGCTGCGTGCCGCTGCCCGAGGACGCTCCCCGGTAGACGGCGACGAAGGCCAGTGCGACCATGCCCACGCCCATCACGAGGGCGAGTATCCAGGCGACGGGCCGGTGCCAGCGGACCTGCTTGCCGGACGCGGGAGGGGCGCCGTAGGGGCGGTCCAGGAGGTCCCGGTCGTCGTCCGGGTCGTCGAGGTCGGGATCATGGCCGAAATCGCCGTACCCGTCGTCGTAGCGCTCGGCTCTGGTGCGGCCGCGGCGGGCCGCCTCCGCCTCGGTGGCCTCGGCGCGGGCCTGCGCGGCGGCCAGGAGGCGCTCGACGGCGGTCGGCTCGTGCACCGCGGCCGCCCGTACGAAGGCCTCGTCGAAGACCACGGAGGCGAACTCTTCGTCCGACACCCCGCGGTCGTGTTCGTCGTCGGGCTCCCAGCCGTCGGGAAACGGCGTACCCCCCACGTCCTCCGGCACGGATCCAGAGTAGACCTGGGGGGTCGTTTTGGGCAGACGGCCGGGAAATTCGTCCGTTGGGTGGGATGCCCCGATCGTGTCAGCGCCGTACGTGCCCGTCGCCGGTGACGATGTACTTGGTGCTGGTCAGCTCGGGCAGCCCCATCGGGCCCCTGGCGTGCAGCTTCTGGGTGGAGATGCCGATCTCGGCGCCGAAGCCGAACTGGCCGCCGTCGGTGAAGCGGGTGGAGGCGTTCACCGCGACCGTGGTGGAGTCGACCAGCTGGGTGAACCGGCGGGCGGCCTGCTGCGAGGTGGTCACGATGGCCTCGGTGTGGCCGGAGGTCCACAGCCGGATGTGCTCGACGGCCTTGTCGAGGGAGTCGACGACCGCCGCGGCGATGTCGTACGACAGGTACTCCGTCTCCCAGTCCTCCGGGGTGGCCTCGACGGCCGTCACCTTGGAGTCCTGGGCGTACGCCATCACGCGCTCGTCGGCGTGCACGGTGACCCCGGCCTCCGCGAGGGCGTCCAGGGCGCGGGGCAGAAAGTCGGCGGCGATGTCCTGGTGGACCAGGAGGGTCTCGGCGGCGTTGCAGACGCCGACCCGCTGGGCCTTGGAGTTGACCAGGATCTCGACGGCCGTGTCGACGTCGGCGAGCGCGTCGACGTAGACGTGGCAGTTGCCGGTGCCGGTCTCGATGACGGGGACGGTGGACTCCTGGACGACGGTGTTGATCAGCGAGGCGCCGCCGCGCGGGATGAGCACGTCGACCAGCCCGCGGGCCCGCATCAGCTCGCGCACGCTCTCCCGGCTCTCGCCGGGCACCAGCTGGACCGCGTCGGCGGGCAGCCCGGCCCCGCCCACGGCGTCGCGGACCACCCGGACCAGGGCGGTGTTGGACTGGTACGCCGAGGAGGAGCCCCGCAGGAGGACCGCGTTGCCGGACTTCAGGCACAGGGCGGCGGCGTCGACGGTCACGTTGGGCCGGCCCTCGTAGATGATGCCGACCACGCCGAGCGGCACCCGGACCTGGCGCAGGTCGATGCCGTTGGGAAGGGTGGAGCCGCGCACGACCTCGCCGACCGGGTCGGGCAGCGCCGCGACGTCGCGCACGTCGGAGGCGATGGCGCGGACCCGCTCCGGGGTCAGGGTGAGCCGGTCGATGATGGCCTCGCTGGTCCCGGCGGCGCGGGCCTTGGCGACGTCCTGGGAGTTGGCCTCGACGATCTCGCTGGTCCGGACCTCCAGCGCGTCCGCCACGGCGAGCAGCGCGTCGTCCTTGACGGCCCGCGGCAACGGCGCGAGGTCGGCCGCGGCGGCCTTGGCCCGGTAGGCGGCCCGGGTGACCGGGGACATCGAGTCGTACGGCGAGAGCGTGGTCATGGGGGAAGCGTAGTGGGCCGGGCCGGGCCGTCCACCGGTTGTCCCAAACCCCGAGACATGCGGCGGGCGGTACGGAACCCCACCAAAACGGCACCCGCTAGAAGGGGTGCACCCCGACCGGGGTCGCCGGCGCGGGACCGTACCCCGCGGCGATGCGCTGGTGGTAGGTGGCCCGGTCGATGACCTCCAGGCCGACGATCTCCCAGGGCGGCAGTCCCGCGGTCTGCCGGTGCTCGCCCCACAGGCGCAGGGCGACCGCGGCGGCGTCGTGCAGGTCGCGGGCCTCCTCCCAGTACCGGATCTCCGCGTGGTCGTCGGCGTACCTGCTGGTCAGCAGGAAGGGATGGTCGTGCGCGAGCTGTTCGAGGGCGCGCCGCACCTCGGTGAGGGGCGCGCGGGCGCCGGAGACGCTGAGGGTGACGTGCCACAGGCGCGGGGTGTGCCCGGGGTCCTCGCCCCGGAACCGGTCGCCGGCCGCGACGCTGGTCAGGGCGCGTTCCTCGCCGGGGGCGCGGGCGCCGTTGCGGGGGCCGCCGGGACGGGCGCCGGTGCCGCCGCGGGAGCCCGAGCCGCCGCGGGAGGCGGTACCACCGCGGGACGCCGCCGGCCCAGGGCGCACTCCGCTCACGACGGCCTCCTTCGCACACACGGCTGGCCCGGCGGTCGGCCGGGTCCGTCCCTGAGAAAAGTTGAGCAGGCCGCGCGGGATCGCGGGGCGGTTTTGCGGAACGTCCACCGCCGATTCGGGGACGTTTCGACCCATTACGGGTGCAGGATCACCAGATCGTCCCTGTGTACGACCTCGCGTTCGTACGCGGGTCCCAGCTCGCGGGCCAGCTCCCGGGTGGAGCGGCCGATCAGCAGCGGGATCTCCTTGGCGTCGAAGTTGACCAGGCCCCGCGCCACCGCCCGTCCGGTGCCGTCCCGCAGCTCGACGGGGTCGCCCGCGGCGAACTCGCCCTCGGCGCCGGCGATCCCGGCCGGGAGCAGCGACTTGCGGCCCTCGACGACCGCGCGCACCGCCCCTTCGTCGAGGACGAGCGCCCCGCGCGGGGTGGAGGCGTGCTGGAGCCAGAGCAGCCGGTCGGCGAAGCGCCTGCCGGTGGCGTGGAAGTAGGTACCGGTGTCGCCGCCGGCCAGGGCGTCGGCGGCGTGGACCGCGCTGGTCAGGACCACCGGGATACCGGCCGCGGCGGCGATCCGGGCCGCCTCGACCTTGGTGACCATGCCGCCGGTGCCGACGCCCGCCTTGCCGGCGCTGCCGATCTCGATCTCCGCGAGGTCGGCGGGGGCGTGCACCTCGGCGATCCGCGAGGTGCCGGGCCTGCTCGGGTCGCCGTCGTAGACGCCGTCCACGTCGGAGAGCAGGACCAGCAGGTCGGCCCGGACCAGGTGGGCGACGAGGGCGGCGAGCCGGTCGTTGTCGCCGAAGCGGATCTCGTCGGTGGCGACGGTGTCGTTCTCGTTGACGATCGGGAAGGCGCCCATCGCCAGCAGCTTGTCGAGGGTGCGGGAGGCGTTGCGGTGGTGCGCGCGGCGGCTCATGTCGTCGCTGGTCAGCAGCACTTGGCCGACGCGGACGCCGTAGCGGGCGAAGGAGGCGGTGTAGCGGGCGACCAGCAGACCCTGGCCGACGCTGGCGGCGGCCTGCTGGCGGGCCAGGTCCCGGGGGCGGCGGCGCAGGCCCAGCGGGGCGAGCCCCGCGGCGATGGCTCCGGAGGAGACGAGGACGATCTCCCGCTCCCCGCCGGAGCGAACCTTGGAGAGGACGTCCACCAGGGCGTCCACCCGGTCGGCGTCCAAGCCGCCCCCGGCGGTGGTCAGCGAGGAGGAGCCGACCTTGACGACGATCCTGCGGGCCTCGCCCACGGCCTGCCTTGCCCCTGCCACGGCCCCGTCCGCCTCTCCCGTTCGACGCGCGCGAACCCCGCGCTCGCCAGGCAATCTACGCGAAGGGGGACCCGCCCCGCGCCGCGGTCCAGGCTGCGGACAGGGCGCGGGACCCCTCCGCGCGGGGGTTGGCGTCAACACGCGCGTGTCGTCGGGAGGCCGCCCGGCGTTAACCGGGATGTCCGATGCGCGACAAGCCTGGAGCGACCGCAGTGCCCCTCTCTCTGCCCCGCCCCCGCCTCCCCCGCCCCTCCCGCCCGCGCCTGCCCGGCCGGCGGACCGTGGTGAAGCTGCTCGTCCTGGGAGTCCTGGCGGCCGCCTTCGCCGCCCAGGCGGTGGGCGCGCTGCTGCCGCACGTGCCGCTGCTGCTCGCCGCGACTGCCGGTTCGCTGGCCGCCGAGGGGGTGCTGTACCGGTGGCAGCGGGGCATGGTGTCGCTGTTCGCCAAGTCGCACGCCGACGTCACGGTGCGGCACGTGCTGCGGGACCTGCTGCTCGTGATCGGGCTGCTGCGCCTCGGCGAGCAGCACCGGGAGGGGGTCTACGCCCCGCTGGTCGCCGCGCTGCTCGTCTTCTACGCGCTGCACTGGGCGGTCCAGGCGGTGTCCGTCCTGGTCCGCCGCACCCGGACGCTGCCGGTGGTGACCCGGAACATCGACGCCTCGGCGCTGCGGCTGACCCCGGCGCCCCCGCTGCTGCTGCGCCGCCCCGGGCACCGGCTGGCGGTCTTCGGCCTGCCGGCGTCGGCCGGGCTGCTGGCCACGGCGGCCACCGACGCGCCGGTGTGGGGCGCGGCGGGCCTCGGGCTCTCCCTCACGCTGGCGCTGGCCGGCCTGTGCGCGCTGCTGACGCGGCTGCTGCCGGGGCGCAGGCCCGCCGGTGAGCAGGAGGTGCTCGACTGGTTCGAGGCGTGGCTGGCCGAGTACCGGCCGACGGTCGGCCTGTACTTCTCGGGCGGGGCGTCGTCGGCCTACCAGGCGAACATGTGGCTGGAGCCGCTGGCGCGGCTGGAGGGGCGGCCGGTGATCGTGCTGCGCGAGCGGTTCATGATGCAGCGGATCGCGGCGACGGACATCCCCGTGGTGTGCCTGCCGAAGGTGTCCACGCTGATGCGCCTGGAGCACTCCACCCTCCGGGTCCTGCTGCACCCCTCGAATTCCGGGAAGACCTCGCAGGTGCTGCGCATCCCGACCATCAAGCACGCCTTCGTCAACCACGGGGAGAGCGACAAGCTGTCCTCCTGCAACCCGTACGCCAAGGCGTACGACGAGGTGTGGGTGGCCGGTCCCGCGGCGCGCGAGCGGTACGCGCTGGCGGAGGTCGGCGTCGAGGACAAGGACGTGGTGGAGATCGGCCGCCCGCAGCTCGGCGCCGTACGGCCGCACGCGGGGCCGCCCGCGCCGGGAGCCTTCACGACCGTGCTGTACGCGCCGACCTGGGAGGGCTGGGACGGCAATCCGGGCAACACGTCGGTGGTCGAGGCGGGCGAGCACCTGGTCCGGGCGCTGCTCGCGGACCCGGCGGTACGGCTGCTGTACAAGCCGCATCCGCTGACGGGGTCGGTGGATCCGCGGGCCCGGGCGGCCGATCTGCGCGTGCGGGAGCTGGTGCGGGCGGCGAACCGGGAGCGGGGCGGGCCCCGGCCGGCGCCGTCGGCAGCGGCGGAGCTGGCCCGGCGGACCGCGGAGCTGGACCGGCTCACCGCGCCGCGTTTCCGGTCGGCCGCCGACCAGGCGGAGCGGATGCTGCGCGGTCCGGCGCCGGCGTCCGGGCGGGCGGAGGCGGTGGCGCGGGCGACGGCCGCCTGGGAGGAGGCGTACTGGGCGTCGCTGCCCGGGTGGGAGCACCAGGTGGTCACGGACGTCCGGCCGCCGCTCTACACCTGCTTCAACCGGGCGGACCTGCTGATCAGTGATGTCTCCAGCGTGATCAGCGACTTCCTGGCGAGCGGCAAGCCGTACGCGGTGGCCAACACCAGCGGGCTGGCCGAGGACGTGTTCCGCAAGTCGTTCCCCACGGTGGTGGCGGCGACCGTGCTGACGCCGGATGCGGCCGGGGTGCCGGCCCTGCTGGACGCGGTCCGCCATCCGGAGCTGGACGAACTGGCCGGGGAGCGCGCCGCGTTGGCCCTGCGGCTGCTGGGCCCGGCCGGGCCACCGCCGCAGGAGCGCTTCGCGGCGGCCGTGCGGTCGCTGTGCGCGGCGGCCGGGGAGCACCGGGCGCGCAGGGCCGAGCGGCTCGCCACGGAGCTGCCCGTGCCCGGGCCGCGGCGCGGGCCCGCCCATCGGCCCACGGCGTCGGCCGGCACCCCGCACGCCGGGCAGACGGAGCCGCGGGGGCGCGCCTGAGCACCGCCGCCGCGGCCGGACGTCAGCCGTGCCGGTGGCGCCAGCCCTGCCAGGCGGACTCGATCATGGCGTCCAGGTCGTGGCGGGCCGTCCAGCCCAGTTCCTCGCGGGCCCGGTCGGCGGAGGCGACGACGCGGGCCGCGTCGCCGGGGCGGCGGGGGCTCACCCGCGGCGCGGCGTCCTGCCGACCGGTGGCCTTGAGGATGCGGTCCACCATCTCGCGCACCGAACTGCCCTCACCGCGCCCCACGTTGAGGGTGAGCGCGGTCCCCTCCGGGGCGTCGGCCAGCCGTCGCGCGGCGGCCAGGTGGGCGGAGGCGATGTCCTCGACGTGGATGTAGTCCCGTACGCAGGTGCCGTCGGGGGTGGCGTAGTCGTCGCCGAAGACGCGCGGGGCGTCCCCCGCCTCCAGGCGTTCGAAGACCATCGGGATGAGGTTGAAGACGCCGGAGTCGGACAGCTCGGGGGCGGCCGCGCCCGCGACGTTGAAGTAGCGCAGCGAGGCGGCCCGGATGCCGTGGGCCCGGGCGGCGGCGTTGATCAGCCACTCGCCGGCCAGCTTGGTCTCGCCGTAGGGGCTCAGCGGCAGGCACGGGGTGTCCTCCGTGACCAGGTCCACATCGGGCATGCCGTAGACGGCGGCGGAGGAGGAGAAGACGAGGCGGCCGACGCCGGTGGCCGTCATGGCCTCCAGGAGGGTCGCGAGGCCCGTGACGTTCTCCCGGTAGTAGTGGAGCGGCCGCTCCACCGACTCCGCGACCTGTTTCTTGCCCGCGATGTGCACCACGCCTGTCACAGCATGGTCACGAATCGCGCCCTCCAGGAGGGCTCCGTCGAGCACGCTGCCGACCACCAGCGGGACCCCGTCGGGGACGCGGTCGGTGCTGCCGGTGGACAGGTCGTCGTAGACGACGACGTGTTCCCCGCCGTCGACGAGGGCGCGCACCACATGCGCGCCGATGTACCCGGCTCCGCCCGTGACCAGCCAGCTCATCCTCATGCCTCCCAGGTCTTCGTCACTGGGTGCAGACTCGTCCGTGGGCCCCGGAAAATCGAGTCGGGCACATGGGGCGGAATACGGCGGAAGTCGGTAAAGAGGACAGGGGGGCCGAATGTGAGGAAGTTCTCCGGCCGCTTCCCGGCGGCCGATTCGAGCGGCCCATCGCGGCCATTTCCGGCTGTGGCAGGCCACAGAGTGTCCGGCTACGGTGCCCACGGAAACTCCGCGTGAATCCTTTACGCTGATGCGGCGGCGCGCTCCAGGCCCCCATGGCGCCCGGAGCGCGTTCCGGTTCCAGCCCGCGGTCCCCTGGTCAGTTCTCGGAACAGGTTGTAAGGATGCCCAAGCTCTCTCTCGTTGTCCCCGTGTACAAGGTGCAGGGCTATCTGCCCGAGTGCCTTGACTCCGTACTCGGGCAGGACTGCACGGACTTCGAGATCATCGCGGTCGACGACTGTTCGCCGGACGGGTCCGGTGCCATTCTCGACGAGTACGCGAAACGGGACTCTCGGATTCATGTGATTCACCTCACGGAAAACGTGGGCCTGGGGCGTGCGCGCAACGCCGGTCTGGAAAAGGCAAGTGGCGATTACGTGTTGTTCCTGGACAGTGACGACACACTGTCCGACGGCGCGTTGTCGGCCATTGCCGACCGGCTGGAGGCCACCGGCAATCCCGAGATCCTGGTCTTCGACTACGCGCGTACCTACTGGGACGGCCGGGTCCGCCCGAACCTGCGGGCCGACCTGCTCAAGGAGGAGGGCCCGGACACCTTCCCCCTCTCCGAGCGGCCCCGCCTGCTCGACCTGCTCCAGATCGTGTGGAACAAGGCGTACCGCCGCGACTTCGTCACCCGGGCCGGGCTCACCTTCCCGCCCGGGTACTACGAGGACGCCCCCTGGACGTTCTGCTCCATGATCAGCGCCGAGCGGATCGCCGTACTGGACCGTGTCTGCGTGCACTACCGGCAGCGGCGCGAGGGCGGCAACATCCTCAAGACGGTCAGCCGCAAGCACTTCGACGTCTTCGACCAGTACCAGCGGGTCTTCGACTACCTGGACGCGCACGAGGAACTCTCCGAGTGGCGCGGCCCGTTGTTCCGCAAGATGGTCGACCACTACCTGACCATCCTGGAGCGGCCGGGCCGCCTGCCGCAGGACGCGCGGGCCGAGTTCTTCCACCGCGCCTCGGCCGACTACCGGGCCCGCGTGCCGGGGGGCTGGACCCGCCCGGCCGGCGGGCGCGGCCACAAGTACGGGATGCTGGAGCGCGACGCGTACACGACCATGGTGAGCGCGCTGGCGGCGGTGAAGTTCCGCCAGCGGGTCAAGACCCGCACCCGCTCCGCGCTCAACCGCTCCAAGCGGGGCGCGATGGGCGCCTTCTACCAGTCGCAGCTCAGACTGCCGCTGGACGACAACCTGGTGCTGTTCTCCGCCTACTGGAGCCGCAGCGTCTCCTGCAACCCCGCCGCCATCGACGCCGAACTGGCCCGGCTGGCCCCCGGGATGCGCCGCGTGTGGGCGGTGCGCGCGGAGAACGCGCACCTGGCGCCCAAGGGCGTGAAGGTCGTCCGGGTGGGCTCCCGCGAGTACTGGGCGGCCCTGGCCCGCGCCAAGTACCTCGTGAACAACGTGAACTTCGCCGACTCCGTGGTCAAGCGCGAGGGCCAGATCCACGTGCAGACCCATCACGGCACGCCGCTGAAGACCATGGGCCTGGACCAGCGCAAGTACCCGGCCTCCACCGACATGGACTTCGAGAAGCTCCTGGAGCGGTGCGACCGCTGGGACTACAGCATCAGCTCCAACCAGTTCTCCACCGTGGTCTGGGAGCGGGTCTACCCCTGCTCGTACACGACGCTGGAGTCCGGCTACCCGCGCAACGACGCCCTCGTGAACGCCACGCCCGAGGACGTGCGCGCGGCCCGTGCGGCGCTGGGCCTGGCCGACGGCGCCAAGGCGTTCCTGTACATGCCGACGCACCGCGAGTACCAGCCGGGCTTCACCCCGCCGCTGGACCTGGCCCGCTTCGCCGGCGAACTGGGACCGGACGTGACCGTCCTGGTGCGCGGCCACTACTTCTACGGCAGCTCCTCCCCGCACATCGCCGAACTGCGCCGCACCGGCCGGATCGTCGACGTGTCCGGGCACGGCCGGGTGGAGGACCTGTACCTCGCCGCCGACGCGCTGATCACGGACTACTCCTCGGCGATGTTCGACTACGCGGTCCTCGACCGCCCGATCATCAGCTACGTCCCCGACTGGGACGTCTACTCCGCGGTGCGCGGCACCTACTTCGACCTGCTCCAGGAACCGCCCGGCGCGGTGGCCACCACGCAGACGGAACTGCTGCGGCTGCTCGCCTCCGGCGAGTACGACAGCCCGGAGACGACCGAGCGGCGGGACGTCTTCCGCCGGCGTTTCTGCGAATTCGACGACGGACACGCAGCCGAACGCGTCGTACGGCGCGTCTTCCTCGGTGAGGAGAACCTGCTGCCCATCGTTCCGTTCGACGAACGCCACCACGCCCCGACCCCCGCCCAGGCGCTCGAACTGGTCGAGCGGGCCTGACCCCGAAAGGAGATCACCAAGCCATGGCCCCTCGGCTCAGTGTCATCGTCCCCATCTACGACGTGGAGCGTTACCTCCCCGCCTGTCTGGACTCGCTCGCGGCGCAGACCTTCCGCGACTTCGAGGTCCTGATGGTGGACGACGGTTCACCCGACGGCTCCGCCGCCATCGCCGAGGAGTACGCCTCCCGCGACTCGCGCTTCAAGCTCATACGCAAGGAGAACGGCGGCCTCGGCGCCGCCCGCAACACCGGCATGGCGCACCTCGCGCCGGAGTCGGAGTTCCTGACCTTCGTCGACAGCGACGACCTGATCCCGCCGGACGCCTACCGGCTCATGGTCGGCAGCCTCGACGAGAGCGGCTCGGACTTCGCCACGGGCAACGTCTTCCACCTCAAGGGCGAGAAGTCCTGGCAGGTGCCGCTGATGCGGATGCTGGCCGGCGAGGCCCGCGTGCGCACCCACATATCCCGGTACGCCAAGCTGGTCGCCGACCGCATCGCCTGCAACAAGGTCTTCCGCCGCACCTTCTGGGAGAAGAACGGCTTCGCCTTCCCCGAGGGCCGGCTGTACGAGGACACCCCGGTCACCATGCGGGCCCACTACCTGGCCGAGAGCGTCGACGTCATCTCGGAGCCCTGCTACTACTGGCGGCTGCGCGAGGGCGAGTCCGCCCCGTCGATCACCCAGCGCCGCACCGACCCGGCGGGCGTGCGCGACCGCACCACCTCCGTCATGGAGATCAGCGCCTTCCTCGCCGACCAGCCCGGCGAGACCTTCGCCCGTCTCAAGCGCGAGTACGACACCCGTGTCCTGAGGGACGACCTGCGGCTGTTCCTCAACGTGGTGCCGGACGGCGACGAGGAGTACCGCACCGAGTTCCTGCGCTCGGCCAACCGCTTCCTCGACAGCATCGACCCCAAGGTCGTCATGGACCTCCCGGCCGAACTGCGTGTGCAGTGGCTGCTGGTGCGCAAGCACCAGATGGAGGAGCTGATCGCCCTGCTGGCCGGCCAGCGCCGCAAGGAGACGCCCGAGGTCAGCGGCCTGCTGCGCAAGTACGCCTCGTTCCCCTCCCTGGAAGGTGCCGATCTGCACCTGCCCAAGGGGGCGCTCCGCATCGACCAGCACCTGACCATGCGCGCCCCGCTCCAGGAGGTGAGCTGGTCCGGCGACAAGCTCGTGCTCTCGGGCAACGCCTGGATCGACAAGATCGACCTGCCCTCGCGCAAGGCCTCGGTCAAGGTGCTCCAGCTGCGCAAGGACCGCTCCCGCCGCCGCATCCTGCTGCCGGCCCGCAACGTGCAGCGCCCGGAGGTCACCACCGACTCCGGCCAGGACCGCTACAACTACGACTGGGCCGGCTGGGAGGTCACCGTCGACCCCGCCAGGCTCCGCAAGGGCGGCGAGTGGCAGGAGGCCGTGTGGCACGTGGGCCTCGGCATCTTCGCCTCCGGCCTGGTACGCCGCAACGCCGTCCACTCCAGCGGCGGCGCGGCCTGCAACTTCCCGCCGTACCACTGGCTGAGCCCCGACTTCCGGCTGCTGCCGTCCATCGAGCGCGGCGCGCTGAAGCTGCGCATCGAGAAGGTCCGCGCCCTGATCACCGGGCGCACCCTGGAGGACGACCGGATCAAGGTCACCGGTGAGATCCGCGAGCCGCTCACGGCCGACGAGCAGGTCGTCCTGCGGGTCAAGAACCAGAAGGGGGCCGAGACCCTCGAGTACCCCGTCACGGTGGCCCGCGAGGGCGGCAAGCAGTCGTTCTCGGTCCAGGTGCCGGTGGCCGACGTGGCGCTGGTCTTCCACGAGGGCGTCGACGAGATGGCGCAGCCGGAGAAGCGGACCTGGTCCACGGTGCTGGTCGCGACCGGCCCGCAGGGCAAGGAGCGCCGCTTCGGCACCGTGATGCAGGAGGGGCTGTCCGACGTCGAGTTCCCGCTGCCCGCCTCCCTCGGCGACCAGTCGCGCCTGGTGGAGCTGGCCGTGGTCGCGGGGCACACCGGGTTCCTGAAGTTCTCCGGCCGCACCCGCCGGGCCCTGATCGACACGGCGACCGTGCGCGACGGACGGATCGCCCTCACCGGCCACGCCGACCCTCGGCTGTCCGGCTCCCGCTTCCTGCTCAAGCCGCGCAACCGCTACGAGGAGCGCTTCGTCGAGACCCACTGGCTCGACGACGGCCGCTTCGAGGTCTCCTTCGACCCCTCCAGCCTCGGCGGCGACGGCAGTGTCCCGCTGCGCGCGGGCCGCTGGAACCTCTTCCTGCGGCCCGAGGAGGAGGGCACGCCCGACGTGCCCTTCGTGGTCGACCGGCTGGCCGCGGACTCGTTCCCGGTCCAGGCCGAACTGGGCGGCCGCCGCTACTGGCTGGAGAACCGCTGGGGCGACTTCCCGCAGCTCAACGCCCGCTCCGAGCTGAGCGACCTGGAGCGCGGCCCGTACCGCCAGCGGGAGCTGCGCCGTGAGGTGTACGAGCCGCTGTTCCAGCAGCCGCTCAAGGACCAGGTCTTCTACCTGAGCTACAACGGCAAGCAGTTCTCCGACAGCCCGCGCGCGATGTACGAGGAACTGGTGCGCCGCGGCCTGGACGTCAAGCACCTGTGGGCGGTCCGTGACGGCCAGGTCAACCTGCCCGACGGGGTCGAGAAGGTCCGCATGTGGGGCAAGGAGTGGTACGAGGCGCTGGCCTCCAGCCGCTACATCGTCACCAACGGCCACCTTCCCGACTGGATCGTGCGCCGCCCGGGCCAGTCGATCGTGCAGACCTGGCACGGCACGATGCTGAAGAAGATCGGGCATGACATCGACACGCTGCACTTCGACCGGCGCTACCAGGAGAAGCTGGCGCTGGAGGCGAAGCAGTGGAGCCTGCTGGTGTCCTCCAACCGCTTCAGCACGCCGATCCTGAAGCGGGCGTTCTCCTACGACGGTGAGATCCAGGAGGCGGGCTACCCCCGCAACGACTACCTGTACTCGCCCGAGCGGGACGCGATCGCCGCTCGGGTCAAGAAGGCGCTCGGACTGCCCGAGGGCAAGAAGGTCGTCCTGTACGCGCCGACCTGGCGGGACGACCAGTCGCACAGCGCCGGGCAGTACCTGTTCGACCTGCGCATCGACCTGGAGGACGCCCAGCGCCGCCTCGGCGACGACCACGTGCTGCTGATCCGCCGCCACTCCAACGTGGTGGACGCGGTGCCGGGCGCGGGCAACGGGTTCGTGTGGGACGCCTCGGAGTACCCGGACATCGCGGACCTGTACCTCGCGGCGGACATCATGATCACGGACTACTCGTCGGTGATGTTCGACTACGCGCACCTGAAGCGGCCGATGCTGTTCTTCACGTACGACCTGGAGCACTACCGGGACACGCTGCGCGGGTTCTACTTCGACTTCGAGCAGGACTCCCCCGGTCCGCTGATCGGCAACTCCAAGGAGCTGGTCGACGCGATCCGGGACATCGACCAGGTCCAGGCGGAGTACCAGGAGCGGTTCGACCGCTTCCACCACCTCTTCTGCGACCTGGACGACGGCAACGCGTCCGCACGGGTCGTCGACCGGATGCTGGAGCAGGCGCGGGAGAGCTGACCGCGCGGATCACGCGAAAGGGCGGGGCCCGGAGGATCGTCTCCTCCGGGCCCCGCCCCTTCGCGGCTTCTCGGCGCCGTGCGCGGGTCAGAGCCGTACGGTCTTCACCGCGAACTGGCAGGCTGCGGTGAAGTAGGGCCGCAGCTCCGTGCGACGCCGGGTGGGCGGCAGCGGCGCGGGCGTCTGCCCGAGCGCCCGGCGGGACTTGCGCACCGCCCGGGTCAGCACGGTCGGCGGCGCCGCCGCGGCCTCGCTGAGCACCGGACGCGGGAAGGTGAACACGTTGATCGGGGCCAGCACGTCGGTGGCCAGCTTGGCCAGCTGCACGCGGGGCGCGTCGGCCGCCGCGCGCAGGGAGAAGTCCCAGATCACCTCGGGCTCGTCGGCCTCGGTGTGCGCCCGCACCAGCGCCGCGCAGTCGATGTCGGCCGCGACCCTGCCGTCGCCCTCGGCGCGCAGCGGGAAGGTCAGCACCCGCTCCTTGTCCCTGCGGTGCACGGCCTCCACGACGGCGCCCGCGGTGGCCTCGGCGCCCCACAGCTCCGCCTGTACGGCGATGGTCCGCTCGTCGACCCTGACCGGGCCGACCTCGGCGTGGGCGTCGCGCAGGGCGCTGCGCAGCCGCAGCCCGCCGTCCTCGTGCATGTGCGGCAGCAGCAGCGCCAGGGACGGCCCCTGCGGGCGCGGCAGCTCGACGGCGAGCAGGTCGCGGGTGTCGCAGCCGTAGCCGTCGGTGCCCAGCGCCACCTCGCGGCCGCCCTCGCGGGTGGCCAGGGTCAGCTCCCAGGTGCCGTGCGGCACCCCGGCGTCCCAGGGCACGACGGCGTCGCCGGCGGCGGAGAACGGGAAGCGGTGCTCCTCGGTGCCGGCCCCGCCCTTGCGCAGGACGAGGTCGGCCTGTCCGGCGCTCGGCGGCAGCGTGCCCACGGCGACGTGCACCGAGCCCTGCCGGTCCACGCGGGCCGTGGCGTGGACGGGCAGTTCCTTGCGGGCGAAGGCCTCCTGGAGGATGGCCTCGAAGCGCTCGCGGCTCGCCCGCTCGTGGAAGCGCTCGGCGTTGCGGATGCCCGCGGCGGACATCTTCAGCCGCAGTTCGTCGTCCTGGACCAGGCTGCGGATCGCCTCGGCCATCGCGTCGACGTCACCGCGCGGGACGATCAGGCCGTCCTCGCCGTCGGTGAGGATGTTGCGCGGCCCGTGGTCGGCGTCGGTGGCGACGACGGGGAGCCCGGCGGCCATCGCCTCCACGACGACGTTGCCGAACGCCTCGCGCTTGGAGGGCAGGACGAAGATCGAGCCCTTGCCGAACTCCGGGGTGACGGGCGAGGTCTGGCCCATCAGCAGGATGCTGTTGGACAGCCCCAGTTCCTCGATGCGGGCCCGGAGCTTCTTCTTCTCGGCGCCGTGGCCGTAGATGCGCAGCGTCCAGTCCGGCGCGTCGGCGTGGACCCGGGCGAACGCCTCGATCAGCAGGGCGTGGTTCTTGTTGTCCGTCAGGTGTCCGGCCGAGACCACGACCTTGTTGGTGCCGGTGGACCGGATGGTGGAGGCGGGCACGCAGTTGGGCATCACCGCCAGGCGGTTGCGCACCGCGGGCACCTGCCGGGCGATGGCGGCGACCTCCTCCGGGGTGAGCGCCGTCAGGGCGTGCAGGTACCGGTAGGCCGGGAAGAGGCGCTCCTTGATGTCCGTGGCGTAGATGGCGGGCATCGAGTGCTCCTGGGTGACCTTCAGGTAGTCACCGCGCGCCTGCGCCAGCATGATCGTGTTGCGCGGGCTGGAGCTGACGATCACGTCGGCGTCGGTGGTGTCGAAGTACTCGAGGAGCCGCAGTTCCGCGAGCCGGCTCACCACCGGCGTCTTGGCACCGGCGTTGAGCGGGTAGATCAGCGGGAACTTGTCGGACAGCGGGTTGTCCACGTCGGAGACCGGGGAGTCCGGACGCATGTCGCTGAGCACTCGGACGGAGACCCGCGGGTCCAGCGGGAAGTAGGACTCGTCGCGCACCTTGCGCAGCGCGACGATCTCCACGTCGTGCCGTTCGGCGAGCGCCCCGGCGAGGTTCTGCGTCGCGCTGACCACGCCCCCCATGTGGCAGAGGTCCCGAACGAGAAATGCGATCTTCACTTTGCTGCTTCTCTCTGCTTCCGGGAACGGATGGTCCGTCCGTTTCCCCGCCCCGGGCCACGCACAGTGGCCACACCCTCCTCACAAAGTACACATGGCTGTCCGACAGCGGATCACGGCCCTGCCACACCTGTGTAACCCTGCGGACAGCAAGATGCCGTCCGCAGGGCCTTGGTTCCAGAGGGCGGGCTCAGAACGGCTCGAAGCCGTCGAACTCCCGCTCCACGTCGTCCCGTTCGGCATCCCGGTCGCGGCGGCGCTGGGCGGCCGGCCGGGGGGCCTCGAAGCGGTGGTCCTCGCCGCGGCGGCCGAGCATCTCGGCGCCGGCCGTCACCGACGGCTCCCAGTCGAAGACGACCGCGTTGTCCTCGGGGCCGATCGCCACACCGTCGCCGTTGCGGGCGCCGGCCTTCATCAGCCGGTCCTCGACACCGAGGCGGTTGAGCCGGTCGGAGAGGTAGCCGACGGCCTCGTCGTTGTTGAAGTCGGTCTGACGCACCCAGCGTTCCGGCTTCTCGCCGCGCACCCGGAACAGGCCGTCCTCCTCGCGGGTGACCGTGAAGCCGGCTTCGTCCACGGCCTTGGGCCGGATGACGATCCGCGTGGCCTCCTCCTTGGGCCGGGCGGCACGCGCCCCGGCCACCAGCTCGGCCAGCGCGAAGGACAGCTCCTTGAGGCCCATGTGGGCCACCGCGGACGCCTCGAAGACGCGGTAGCCGCGCTCCTCCAGGTCCGGGCGGACCATCTCGGCGAGGTCCTTGCCGTCGGGTACGTCGATCTTGTTGAGGACGACGATCCGGGGCCGGTTGTCCAGGCCGCCGTACTCGCGCAGCTCGGCCTCGATGACGTCCAGGTCGGAGAGCGGGTCGCGCTCGGACTCCAGCGTCGCCGTGTCCAGGACGTGCACCAGCACGCTGCACCGCTCCACGTGCCGCAGGAACTCCAGGCCGAGGCCCTTGCCCTGGCTGGCGCCGGGGATGAGGCCGGGGACGTCCGCGACGGTGTAGACGGTCTCGCCGGCCGTCACCACGCCCAGGTTCGGGACGAGCGTCGTGAAGGGGTAGTCGGCGATCTTCGGCTTGGCCGCGCTCAGTACGGAGATCAGCGAGGACTTGCCGGCGCTCGGGTAGCCCACCAGCGCCACGTCGGCGACGGTCTTCAGCTCCAGGTGGATGTCCTGGAGGTCGCCGGGCTCGCCGAGCAGCGCGAAGCCGGGCGCCTTGCGCCGGGCGGAGGCCAGCGCGGCGTTGCCGAGGCCGCCCCGGCCGCCCTGCGCGGCGACGTACGAGGTGCCGTGGCCGACCAGGTCGGCGAGGACGTTGCCCGCCTTGTCGAGGACGACGGTGCCGTCGGGCACGGGCAGGACCAGGTCCTGGCCGTCCTTGCCGGAGCGGTGGCCGCCCTCGCCGGGCTTGCCGTTGGTGGCCTTGCGGTGCGGCGAGTGGTGGTAGTCGAGGAGCGTGGTCACGGACTGGTCCACGGTGAGGATGACGTCGCCGCCCCGGCCGCCGTTGCCGCCGTCCGGGCCGCCGAGCGGCTTGAACTTCTCCCGGTGGACGGAGGCACAGCCGTGGCCTCCGTTACCCGCGGCGACGTGCAGCTCGACGCGGTCCACGAAGGTGGTCATGGGATGTGCCTCCAGTTACTGCTTACTGCGGGGATGTCTCTTGGGTAACACGCGAAAGGCGGACCCGCTTCCCCTCGGGGAAGTGAGGCCCGCCTCGCGAAAGTGTCCGGTCAGGCGACCGGGACGATGTTCACGACCTTGCGGCCACGGTGGGTGCCGAACTGCACCGCACCGGCCTGCAGGGCGAACAGCGTGTCGTCGCCGCCACGGCCGACGCCGGTGCCCGGGTGGAAGTGGGTGCCGCGCTGACGGACCAGGATCTCACCCGCGTTGACGGCCTGACCGCCGAAGCGCTTCACGCCGAGCCGCTGGGCATTCGAGTCGCGACCGTTCCGGGTGGACGATGCGCCCTTCTTGTGTGCCATGTCTCCTCAGTCCCTTACTTCGCAGCCGCGGGGATCTCAGTGACCTTGATCGCCGTGTACTGCTGGCGGTGGCCCTGACGACGGCGGTAGCCGGTCTTGTTCTTGTAGCGCAGAATGTCGATCTTCTGGCCCTTGTGGTGGTCCACGATCTCGGCCTGGACCTTGATGCCGGCCAGCACCCACGGGTCGCTGGTCACAGCGTCGCCGTCGACGACGAGCAGGGTCGAGAGCTCGACCGTGTCGCCGACCTTGCCGGTGGAAATCTTGTCAACCTCAACGATGTCGCCGACAGCAACCTTGTGCTGGCGACCACCGCTGCGCACGATGGCGTACACGCGGATCTCACTCTCTCGCTCGGGAACGGCACCCCCGCAGTCCAGCCACCCGGTGACACACGGACAGCCTCTCCCGGCCTGGACCCGCGAAGGGCCCGTACCCGGAGGGAATGAGGTTTACGGGGATGTGACGCGTCACTCGACACGCCGACGCTCAAGATTACGGGGCCGCACGACAGGGGTCAAACCGGGCCCCCTGTCCGCCCGCGCACCGCGGCCCCGCCCGCCCGGATGCCGGGCGAACGGGGCCACAGGGTCTGCGACGGGTGCCGGATCAGCCCTCGTCGGTGGCGGCCGTGACCGAGGACGGCGCCTGCTGCGCCGCGGCCGCGGTCTTCTTCGACGCCGTCTTCTTGGCCGTGGTCTTCTTGGCGGTCGTCGTCTTGGCCGCCTTCTTCGCCGTGGCCTTCTTCGCGGTCGTCGTCTTCTTGGCCGCGGTCTTCTTGGTGGCGGCCTTCTTCGCCGTCGCCTTCTTGGCCGTCTTGCGGGCCGCCGCCTTCTTGGCCGGGGCGGCCTCCTCGGCGGTCTCCGTGTCCGAAGCGGCCTGCTCCGCCCGCTCCTCCTCCGGCCCGGCCGACGGGACGACCATGACGGCCGCCTCCTCGGACGCGGTGGGCGCGGTGGACTTGCGCACCGCCCGGCGGCGCGGACGGGCCGGGGCCGCTTCCTCGGCGGCGGGCTCCGCCGGGGCCTCGGCGGGTGCCTGAGGCGCCTGCTCGGCCTGCGGGGCCGGCGCGGTCTCGGGAACCGTCACCACGGCGGCCTCCGCACCCGCGGGCGAACCGGCCGGTGCGGACACCTTCCGGGTGGCCCGGCGGCGGGTACGGCCCTTGGGCGCGGCCTCCTCGGCGGCGGGCGCCGGCGCCTCGGCGGGTGCCGTGACGTGGCCGCCGGCGACCGCGTCCTCGACGGCCGCGGGCTCGGCCAGCACCTCGGTGGCGGACTCGCGCCGCACGGGACGCTCGACCTCCTCCTGCACCGTGACGTCCTGCGCGGTCGGGCCCTCGGCGCGCTCGGCCTCGCCCTTCCCGGCCTTCGGCGCGCCGGCCGGGGCCGACGCCCTACGGCTCGCGCGACGCCGGCCACGACCGCGCGTGGCGGCCGCCTCGGCCTCGGCGGCGCTGCTGTACAGCTCCTCGTCCGCGGTGAAGTCGGGCGCCGGGAGGGCGACCGGCTCGGCCACCTCCGCGGCGACCTCGGACTCGGACTCGGTGTCCGCCTCCTGCTCCGCCGTCGGACCGGTCTCGACGCCGGCCACGGCCTCGTGCTCGTGCGGCTGGTCGGCCCCGGCCCGCGCGCGCTTGCGGCGCTTGCTCCCGCCACCGCCGCCACCGGCCGCGGTCGGCTGGTCGAGGTGGACGATGACACCGCGGCCGTTGCAGTGGACGCAGGTCTCCGAGAACGACTCGAGCAGGCCCTGGCCGACCCGCTTGCGGGTCATCTGCACCAGACCCAGCGAGGTCACCTCGGCGACCTGGTGCTTCGTACGGTCCCGGCCCAGGCACTCGAGCAGGCGCCGCAGCACCAGGTCCCGGTTGGACTCCAGCACCATGTCGATGAAGTCGATGACGATGATGCCGCCGAGGTCGCGCAGCCGGAGCTGGCGCACGATCTCCTCGGCCGCCTCCAGGTTGTTCCTGGTGACCGTCTCCTCCAGGTTGCCGCCCTGGCCGGTGAACTTGCCGGTGTTGACGTCGACGACGATCATCGCCTCGGTCCGGTCGATCACCAGCGAACCGCCGCTGGGCAGCCAGACCTTCCGGTCCAGCGCCTTGGCGAGCTGCTCGTCGATCCGGTACGTCGCGAAGACGTCGACCTCGCTGGTCCACTTCGACAGCCGGTCGGCGAGGTCCGGCGCCACGTGGGACACGTAGCCGTGGATGGTCTGCCAGGCGTCGTCACCGCTGACGACGACCTGGGAGAAGTCCTCGTTGAAGATGTCGCGCACGACCCGGACGGTCATGTCCGGCTCGCCGTAGAGCAGCGTCGGCGCGTTGCCGCTCTTGGCCTTCTTCTGGATGTCCTCCCACTGCGCCTGGAGCCGCTCGACGTCGCGGCGCAGCTCGTCCTCGCTGGCGCCCTCGGCCGCGGTGCGCACGATGACGCCCGCGTCCTCGGGGACGATCTTCTTGAGGATGGTCTTCAGCCGGGACCGCTCGGTGTCGGGCAGCTTGCGGCTGATGCCGGTCATCGAGCCCTCGGGCACGTAGACCAGGTAGCGGCCGGGCAGCGAGACCTGGCTGGTCAGGCGGGCACCCTTGTGGCCGATCGGGTCCTTGGTGACCTGCACCAGGACCGACTGGCCGGACTTGAGGGCGGACTCGATGCGCCGCGGGCCGTTCGCCATGCCCAGCGCCTCGAAGTTGACCTCACCGGCGTACAGGACGGCGTTGCGGCCCTTGCCGATGTCGATGAAGGCGGCCTCCATCGACGGCAGCACGTTCTGCACCTTGCCGAGGTAGACGTTGCCGACGTACGAGGTGGCCTGCTCCTTGTTGACGTAGTGCTCGACGAGCACGCCGTCCTCCAGGACGCCGATCTGCGTGCGCTCGCCGTGCTGGCGCACGACCATGACGCGCTCGACGGCCTCGCGGCGGGCCAGGAACTCGGCCTCGGTGATGATCGGCACGCGCCGGCGGCCCTGCTCGCGGCCCTCGCGGCGGCGCTGCTTCTTGGCCTCCAGGCGGGTCGAGCCCTTGATGGACTGCACCTCGTCGGAGGGCTCGCTCTTCTCCCGCGGCGGGCGGGGCTCGCGGACCTTGACGACGGTGCGCTCGGGGTCGTCGGTGGACGCGTCGCCGTCCCCGGAGCCGTCCCCGGCCCGGCGGCGACGGCGGCGACGGCGACGGCTGCTGCTGGAGCCGCCACCGTCACCGGCGGACTCCGCGCTCTCCTCGGCGTCCTCCTCGGCCTGCTCGGCGGTGTCAGCACCGTCCTGCTCGGCCTGGTCGGCGGTCTGCTCGCTCTCGCCGTCGTTCAGGTCGCCGTCGGCGGAGTCGCCGCGGCGGCGACGACGGCCGCCCCGGCGCCGGCGGCGGCGCGAGCCGGAGTCCTCGGAGCCGTCGGCGTCGTCGTGGTCCTCGCCCGACTCGTCGGAGTCGGCGTCGGCCTCGGTGTCGGCGTCGGAGTCGGCGCGGGTGTCGGTCTCCCGCTCGTCCTGCGCGGCGGCGGGCGTCCGGTCCTCGGTGCCCTCCTCGGCGGCGCCCCTGCGGCGGCGACGGCGACGCGACCCGGCGGACTGCTCCTCGGACTGCTCCTCGGCCACCTCGGCGGGCTTCGCCGGCGCGGCACCGGCCGCCTCGGCGGCGGCTTCGGCGGCGGCCCGCTCGGGCGTCTGGAACTGCGGCTCGGCGAACACGGGCGCCTGGAACACGGCGACGGCGGGCCGGGACGGGCGCTTGGGCGCGTCGGCGTCGTCGGAGGCGGCGGTCTGCGCCGGGGCGGCGAACCCGCCGGCGGCCTTACGGGTGGACCGGCGGCGCGCCCGGCGCGGAGCGGCGTCCTCGGCCGGCTCTGCGTCCTTGGCGGGCGCGGCGTCCCTGGCGGCCTCGGGGGCGGCCTCACGGACGGGCTCGGGGGTGGGCTCGCGCACCTCGGCGGCGGCCTCGGCGGGCGCCTCGGCCGGGGCCGTCACGCGGCGCGTGGCACGACGGCGGGTGCGGCCCTTGGGCGCGGCGTCCTCGGCCTCCGTCCCGGCGGCGGGAGCGGCGGCGGGCTCGGCGTCCGCGGCGGCGGGCTCGGCGGGGGTGGCCTCGGCGGTCTCGGCGGCGGCCGGCTCGGCGGGCGTGGTCACGCTGCGCGTGGCCCGGCGGCGGCTGCGGCGCGGCGCGGGGTCCTCGGTGACCTCACCGGCCTCGGCGACCGGCTCGGCGACGGGCGCCTCGGCACCGGAGGGCGCCGCGACGACGGTCTCTGCCGCCTCCGTCGACGTCGGGGTCCCGGCGGGCGCGGAGGCGCGGCGGACCGCACGGCGCCGCGGCCGGGCGGGGGCGGCCTCGGGGGCCGGGGCGGCGGCCTGCGCGGCCTCCGTCTCCTCGGTCTCCTCCGCCTCGTCGGTCACGGCGGTCACCTCGGCGGGCGCGACGGTCTCGGCCGGCGCGTCGGAGCCGCCGGACGGCGGACCCGCAGGGCGGGAAGCGGCCCTGCGCCGACGGCGCGGCGGCAGGGTGTCGCTCGGGGTGTTCGACTCGGAGTCGGTCGAGGTGGTCGACGACTCGGTGGGTTCGGTCGGTTCGAGCATGCGGGGCTTTCTCCCGTCAGGCTCCCGGGCGCCGCGCACTCGGCCCGGCGTCGATCTGATCGACCGCCGGTGACGTCCGCGGCTCGCGCGGTGCGCGTCGCCGCCGTCCGGGGCGCGGGCGCCGCTCGGAAGCTCTCCGTGTCTTGTCTCGCCGGTTCCGTACCCCTTGGCGGGTACGGCCTGGCGAAAGTCTTGTGGTCGGTGCGCTGCCCGACCCAGATGGCTCCCGAGTTCGAGGGCGGCGCTACGACGTCCGTCCTTGAGCGGAACCTTCCCTACGCGGGCGCCTTCGCGGCGGCGGGAGCGGCGGCCGGTTGCGGCTCGGGCGCTTCTGCCTCGCGGTCGGGCGCGAGCGGGTCGGTCACCGCACCGGTCTCTTCATCGAACAGCCCCTGCGCCAGCCTGGTCACCGCTGCGGGGACCGGCGGCGCCAGGTCGGCCACGGCGCGAAGACCGGACAGGACGTCGTCGGGTCGTACGGCAGGCGTCACGTGCCGAACAACCAGCCGCAGTATCGCACAGGGCTGGTCGGTCGGCCTATCAGCCGGTGAACCGTGCGTGGTGGCGCTCTCCAGGCTCGCGACGGCGGAGCGGGCGTCGAAGGTACGGACGCCGTTCTTGGTCCGGCGCTGTACCTCCACGGCCGGGGCCGAGTTGAAGGCCGCCACGGCGCGCTCGGCGTCCGCGGGCTCCACCCCGTCCAGCCGCAGCTCCCACACCGATGCCGTCAGCCGGTCGGCGAGCCCGGAGGTCCGGGCCTCGACCGCGTCGACGACGTCGAGCCCGGCGGGCAGCGACGCGTCGAGGAGCACCCTGAGCTGCTCCGGGTCACGCGCCGCGGTGAGCGCGATCTCCAGGTACTCCGCCTCACTGCCCGTGCCGGTGGGTGCGGCATTGGCGTACGACACCTTCGGGTGGGGCGTGAACCCCGCCGAGTACGCCATGGGCACCTCGGCGCGGCGCAGCGCGCGCTCGAAGGCACGCTGGAAGTCACGGTGGCTGGTGAACCGGAGGCGGCCGCGCTTGGTGTAACGCAGTCGGATGCGCTGCACCGCGGGTACGGGCGGCGGGCCTTCGGGCTGTCGCTTGCCCAGTGTCGTTCAGTCCTTCGTGAGAGCGGTCGTACTACTACCAAGAGTACGTGCCTCGGCGACGGATGGTTCCCGCCGGTCGACCGGCCGCGGCTTCGCGGGCTCCCCGAAGAGTGCCCGGCGTACGTCGGCGCGGGTCTGCCGCACGGTCAGCCGGGCGGCGGCGAGAGCCTGCCGGGTCACCCGCCCGGCGGCGCGTCCGGCGTCCGCCAGGGGCCGCAGGACGGTGTCCCGCACGGCATGGCCCGCCGGGGTGAGCACCCACCGGTACGCCCAGCGGGCCGGTTCGGCCACCGTCCACCGCCACAGGGTGCCGAGGAACCGCCCGAAGGCACGCGAGACGTGTCCCGCGATCCGCCAGGCGTGCCCGAGGGCGTCCAGGACCTCCCTGCCGATGACCGCGAGGACCCGGCCCACCGGGGTGAGCACCCACCGCCACAGGGCGAGAGCGGGCAGGACCACCAGCATCCGGGTGATCCAGTAGAGGACCGCGCCGACACCGGTGACGATCGTGCCGAGACACCAGGCGAGACCTCTCCCGCACCACGCGAGCGCGTGGCCCACCGGCGTCAGCAGCCAGGCGTAGAGCCAGGCGGCGGGTACGACGACGAGGTACCGCCCCAGCCAGGCAACGGGTACGACCACGAGGTACCGCCCCAGCCAGACGAGGGCCGCGTACAGCCCGCGCCCCGCCGGCGTCAGCACCCTCCGGTACAGCCACACCGCCGGCACCACGAGCAGCACGCGCCCGAGGAAGGCCACGCCCTTGCCCAGCGGCACGACGGCGTACCGCCAGATCCCGGCCAGCGGCCACACGAAGAGGACCCGCCCGAGCCAGGCCAACGCCCGTCCGGCCGGGCGGAACACGGTGTCCCGCAGGAACCGCCCGGCGACGACCAGCACGTCCCACGCCATCCGTACCGGTACGACCAGCACCAGGGCGACGATCCGCACCGGAACGCGGATCACCGCGGCGACGCACCCCTCCGGGTCCGATCGCCGCGGCGGCTCCTGCGGACGGCCGTCGGGCCGCTTCTCAAGCTCCATACCGGCACAGACGCCGAAACGCCCCGCCCGGATGCGATCAGGTGAGTTCGCTGCGTCCCCAGCTCCAGCTGCCGAACGCGGAGCTGTCCCACTTGCGCACCGGCGCGCCGAACCCGGAACCGTTGCTGGTCAGCGTCCACAAGGCGGTCCGGCTGACCGCATCGGCCCCCTGACCGTTGTCGTACAGGACCCCGACGTCGGTGCGGCCGTCTCCGTCGAAGTCGCCCGACGTCACCTTGGACCGCTCCCAGTCCCAGCTGATCGACCCCGCGCTGTCCCACTTGCGCACCGGCCCGCCGAACCCGGAACCGTTGCTGGTCAGCGTCCACAGCGCGGTCCGGTTGGCCCCGTCACTCCCCTGACCGTTCCCGTACAGCACCCCCACGTCACCACGACCGTCACCGTCGAAGTCACCCGCGACGACCTTCGACCGGCCCCAGTCCCAGCTGATCGACCCCGCGCTGTCCCAGACCTTCACGGGCTTGCCGAACCCGGAACCGTTGCTGGTCAGCGTCCACAGCGCCGTCTGATTGGCCCCGTCACTCCCCTGGCCGTAGTCGTACAGCACCCCCACGTCACCACGACCGTCACCGT
>NZ_JBVJPF010000001.1:0-506679 GCF_055582785.1 Streptomyces sp. NPDC107500 | reverse complement strand
GTCGAAGTCACCGGCCACCACCTTCGACCGGCTCCAGGCCCAACTGCCCCCGTCGGCGCTGTCCCAGACCTTCACCGGCTTACCGAACCCGGAACCATTACTGGTCAGCGTCCACAGCGCCGTCTGATTGGCCCCGTCACTCCCCTGGCCGTAGTCGTACAGCACCCCCACGTCACCACGACCGTCACCGTCGAAGTCACCGGCCACCACCTTCGACCGGCTCCAGGCCCAACTGCCCCCGTCGGCGCTGTCCCAGACCTTCACCGGCTTACCGAACCCGGAACCGCTACTGGTCAGCGTCCACAGGGCGGTCCGGTTGGTCCCGTCGCTCTGGCGGCCGTAGTCGTAGAGCACGCCGACGTCCCCGCGGCCGTCACCGTCGAAGTCTCCGGGGACCACCTTCGACCGGCCCCAGTCCCAACTGCCGCCCGTGGCGCTGTCCCAGGCGCGCACCGGCCCGCCGAACCCGGTGCCGTTGCCGGCCATCGTCCACAGGGCCGTCCGGTTGGTCCCGTCACTGCCCTGACCGTTGTCGTACAGCACGCCCACATCGCTACGGCCGTCACCGTCGAAGTCGCCGGCGGGGGTCCGCACGGCGTTCGCGGCGACCCAGTCGCGGATGTCGTCGACACGGGCGGCGACCGCGCTGCTCGTGGCTCCCGCCGTGGAGTCGACGCCGAAGCAGCCCACCTGGTTCGAACGGCTGCCGACCGCGACCAGCGCGGGGCGGCCGTCGACGGTGCGCAGGACCGGGCCGCCCGCGTCGCCTTGGCAGACCGAGGCTCCGTCCTTGCCGCTCAGGACCAGGTCGGCGCCGTCGACAGCGGTGACGGCGAAGGTACCGGTGTGCTTGTCGAGCGGCGCCCACTCGGTCGCGGTACGGCCGTGTCCGGCCACGGTGAGGTCCTGTCCGGCTGCGGGTCCCGTGGTGGCGAGGGCGACGGGGGCCACGCCCCGCACGGGCTGCGCGAGCCGGGCCAGCACGAGATCGCGCTCGCCGTGCGGGCGCAGTTCCACGACGTTCCGCTGCCGGCCGCCGACGGTCGCGACGGTCTTCAGCCGGGGCGGACCGGCCGGCACGGAGAGGTCGGCGGCCGGGTTCTCGGCGAAGCAACTGGCGGTCGTGAGCAGCCACTCGGGCGAGACCAGCGAGCCCGAGCAGCCCCGCTGGTAGTCACCGACCAGCAGCCGGGCGGTGAAGCCGAGACCGGCGTCCGTCGAGGGCTCGCCCACCACCGAGTGCGCCGGCGTGACGCCGAGGAGCAGCAGCGGCGCCGCACCGAGCAGCGCGGCGGCGCGTCTGAGCCGGTTCGGACGTGAATCGGTCTTGCTGCGTGCGTTCATTGCAGTCCTAGGAGTCGGTCTTGGAAACTGGCTCGAAGGTCGCGGTACGCCGACTGCTCTTCACTTGTCGGAGGGTGCCTTCGCTACGCGTTCACGAAATGCACCCGATACCCGCCCCCCTCGGCCATCCAAGACCGATCTCCATGATCTCGTCCACGGGTCAAATCACCCAAACTGACAGTACGTCACACCCGGAGCATGACTTACGTCACCCGACGGACGACCGGCCCTACTTGACCGTCAGCGGCAGCAGCTTCTTGCCGGTCGGGCCGACCTGGATCTCGGTGTCCATCGCGGGGCAGACGCCGCAGTCGAAGCACGGGGTCCAGCGGCAGTCGTCGACCTCCGTCTCGTCGAGGGCGTCCTGCCAGTCCTCCCAGAGCCACTCCTTGTCGAGGCCGGAGTCGAGGTGGTCCCAGGGCAGGACCTCCTCGTAGCCGCGCTCGCGGGTGGTGTACCAGTCGACGTCGACGTCGGTGGGGGCCAGGGCCTTGTCGGCGCAGGCCATCCAGCGGTCGTACGAGAAGTGCTCGCGCCAGCCGTCGAAGCGGCCGCCGTCCTCGTAGACCGCGCGGATGACGGCGCCGAGGCGGCGGTCGCCGCGGGAGAGGAGGCCCTCGACGATGCCGGGCTTGCCGTCGTGGTAGCGGAAGCCGATGGAGCGGCCGTACTTCTTGTCGCCGCGGATCTTGTCGCGCAGCTTCTGGAGGCGGGCGTCGGTCTCCTCGGAGGAGAGCTGCGGGGCCCACTGGAAGGGGGTGTGGGGCTTGGGGACGAAGCCGCCGATGGAGACCGTGCAGCGGATGTCGTTGGCGCCGGAGACCTCGCGGCCCTTGGCGATGACGCGGGTGGCCATGTCGGCGATCTGGAGGACGTCGTCGTCGGTCTCGGTGGGCAGGCCGCACATGAAGTACAGCTTCACCTGGCGCCAGCCGTTGCCGTAGGCCGTCGCGACGGTACGGATCAGGTCCTCTTCCGAGACCATCTTGTTGATGACCTTGCGGATGCGCTCGGAGCCGCCCTCGGGGGCGAAGGTCAGGCCGGAGCGGCGGCCGTTGCGGGTCAGCTCGTTGGCCAGGTCGATGTTGAAGGCGTCGACGCGGGTCGAGGGGAGGGACAGGCCGATCTTGTCGTCCGTGTACCGGTCCGCGAGGCCCTTGGCGACGTCGGCGATCTCCGTGTGGTCGGCGGAGGAGAGGGAGAGGAGACCCACTTCCTCGAAGCCCGTTGCCTTCAGGCCCTTGTCGACCATCTCGCCGATGCCGGTGATGGAGCGCTCGCGCACCGGGCGGGTGATCATGCCGGCCTGGCAGAAGCGGCAGCCGCGGGTGCAGCCGCGGAAGATCTCCACGGACATCCGCTCGTGGACCGTCTCGGCGAGCGGGACGAGGGGCTGCTTGGGGTAGGGCCACTCGTCGAGGTCCATGACGGTGTGCTTGCTGACCCGCCACGGGACGCCGCTGCGGTTGGGTACGACGCGGGAGATGCGGCCGTCGGGCAGGTACTCGACGTCGTAGAAGCCGGGGACGTACACGCCGCCGGTCTTCGCCAGGCGCAGGAGGAGCTCCTCGCGGCCGCCGGGGCGGCCCTCGGCCTTCCAGGCGCGGATGATCGCGGTGATCTCCAGGACGGCCTGCTCGCCGTCGCCGATGACGGCGCAGTCGATGAAGTCGGCGATCGGCTCGGGGTTGAACGCCGCGTGCCCGCCGGCCAGGACGACCGGGTCGTCGATGCCGCGGTCCTTGGCCTCCAGCGGGATGCCCGCCAGGTCCAGGGCCGTGAGCATGTTGGTGTAGCCCAGCTCCGTGGAGAAGGAGAGGCCGAAGACGTCGAAGGCGCCGACCGGGCGGTGACTGTCGACGGTGAACTGCGGGACGGAGTGCTCCCGCATCAGGTCCTCCAGGTCCGGCCAGACGCTGTAGGTGCGCTCGGCGAGGACGCCCTGCTGTTCGTTGAGTACCTCGTAAAGGATCATGACGCCCTGGTTGGGCAGTCCGACCTCGTAGGCGTCGGGGTACATCAGGGCCCAGCGGACGTCGCAGGATTCCCAGTCCTTGACCGTGGAGTTGAGCTCTCCGCCGACATACTGAATCGGCTTCTGCACATGCGGGAGCAGAGCTTCGAGCTGCGGAAACACAGACTTCACAGACTCGGCGGCTTCGGCAGGCATCTCACGGAACCTTCGTGTGCTGACAAGGGGGACCATCCAGCCTAACCCGGCGAAGATGGTCCCCCCTACCGTCAGCGGCCCCGGCTCAGGCCGACATGGGTCTCTGCACCGTGATCGACTGGAGCAGCCCGACCGCCATCCACACGGCGAACATGGAGGAGCCGCCGTAGGAGACGAAGGGCAGGGGCAGACCGGTGACCGGCATGATGCCGAGCGTCATGCCGATGTTCTCGAAGGTCTGGAAGGCGAACCAGGCGACGATCCCGGCGGCGACGACCGTGCCGTACAGATCGGGGGTGGAGCGGGCGATCTTGCAGGCGCGCCAGAGGATCACGCCGAGCAGGGCGATGATCAGGCCCGCGCCGAGGAAGCCCAGCTCCTCGCCGGCGACCGTGAAGACGAAGTCGGTCTGCTGCTCGGGGACGAACCTGCCGGTGGTCTGGGAGCCCTCGAAGAGGCCGGAGCCGGTCAGTCCGCCGGAGCCGATCGCGATGCGCGCCTGGTTGGTGTTGTAGCCGACGCCGGCCGGGTCGAGGGCCGGGTTGGCGAAGGCGGCGAAGCGGGCGATCTGGTAGTCGTCCAGGATGCCGAGCTGCCACACGGCGAGCGCCCCGGCCGTGCCGGCGCCGAGCAGGCCGAAGACCCAGCGGTTGCTGGCTCCGGAGGCGAGCAGGATGCCCAGCACGATGATGACCATGACCATGACCGACCCGAGGTCGGGCATGAGCATCACGATCAGCATGGGCACGGTCGCCAGGCCCAGGGCCTGGAGCACGGTCCGGTGGTCCGGGTGCTGCCGGTCCCCCGCGTCGACGCGGGTGGCCAGCAGCATCGCCATGCCGAGGATGATCGTGAGCTTCACGAACTCCGAGGGCTGGAGGGAGAAGCCGCCGGGGAGCTTGATCCAGGAGTGGGCGCCGTTGATGGTCGAGCCGAGCGGGGTGAGCACCAGCAGGATCAGGAAGACGGAGGCGCCGTACAGGACCGGCACGGCGGTGCGCAGGGCGCGGTGGCCGAGCCAGACGATGCCGACCATGAGCGCGAGCCCGATGCCGGTGTTGAGCAGGTGGCGGGTCAGGAAGTAGTACGGGTCGCCCTGGTTGAGCTCGGTGCGGTTGCGGGTCGCGGAGTAGACCAGCAGCGAGCCCAGCAGCGACAGCCCGACGGATGCCAGCAGTATCGGCCAGTCGAGCCGCCGGGCCATGGAGTCCCGGGCGAAGAGCCGGGCCCAGCCGCCCCTGTCGGGGCCGTACCCGGAGACGTGGAAGCCGTTGGCGCCGGTCATGCGCGTGCCCTCCGGCTTCCGTGTCCGCCGCCGGTGGAGCGCCTGCCCGGGCCGCCGCGCCGTCGGCGGCGCCTGGTGTCGCGGTTCTCGGTGTTCTGGGTGGGCGGGGTGGCGCCCTGCTGCTGCTCTTCGACGGGCGCGTACTCCTCCTCGGGGGAGGCCTTCTCGTCCGGCTGGAGGTCCTTGACGATGTCCTTGGAGATCTTCGGCGCGGGGATGGTCCCGTCTGCCTTGATCGTCGGAAGCTTCGCCTGCGGCTGGGGCAGCAGCGCCTTCTTCTTGTCGATCGCGCCGTCGTCCGAGACGCCGTACAGGGCGTCGTAGATGTTGCGGACGGCGGGGCCGGAGGCGCCGGAGCCCGTACCACCCTGGGAGATCGTCATGACGATCGAGTAGTCCTTGGTGTACGTCGCGAACCAGGACGTCGTCTGCTTGCCGTGGACCTCGGCGGTACCGGTCTTGGCGTGCATCGGGATCTCGTCCTGCGGCCAGCCGCCGAACCGCCAGGCGGCGGTACCGCGGGTGGCGACGCCGGCGAGGGCGTCGTCCATCTTGGCCAGCGTGGTCTTGCTTATCGGCAGCTTGCCGTGCGACTCGGGTTCGATCGCGCTGACCTGCTTGCCGTCGGGGCTGACGACCGCCTTGCCGATGCTCGGGTCGTAGAGGGTGCCGCCGTTGGCGATGGCCGCGTAGATGGTGGCCATCTGGATGGGGGTGACGAGGGTGTCGCCCTGGCCGATGGAGTAGTTGATGGAGTCACCGGCGCGCAGCCTGTTGCCCTCGAGGCAGCCCTCGTAGGCGAGCTTCTCGACGTACGAGCCGTCCTTCTTGCCGGTCTTGCACCAGGCGTCCTTGTTGGCCTCCCAGTAGTCCTTCTTCCACTGCCGGTCGGGGACGCGGCCGGTGACCTCGTTGGGGAGGTCGATGCCGGTCTCCTTGCCGAGGCCGAACTGGTGGGCGGCCTTGTAGAAGAAGTCGTTGGGGTCCTTGGGCTTCGCGCCGCCGTCCTTCTTCCACTCCTCGTGGGCCAGGCGGTAGAAGACGGTGTCGCAGGACAGCTCCAGGGCGCGGCCGAGACTGATCGGGCCGTAGCTGGCCGACTCGAAGTTCTTGAAGACCTGGCCGCCGAGGTTGTAGGCGCTGGAGCAGTCGTACCTGCCGTCGAAGTCGTAGCCGGCCTCCACGGCGGCGGCCGAGGAGACCACCTTGAAGATGGAGCCCGGGGCCGCCTGGCCCTGGGTGGCGCGGTTGAGCAGCGGGTAGTTGGAGTCCTTGCCGGTGAGCCGCTTGTAGTCCTTGGCGGAGATGCCGCCGACCCAGGCGTTCGGGTCGTAGTCGGGGTTGGAGGCCATGGCGACGACGCGGCCGGTCTTGGCCTCCATCACCACGACGGCGCCGGCGTCGGCCTCGTAGAGCCGGTTGGTGTTGCGGTCCATCTCCTTGCGGGCGGCCTTCATGGCCTCGTTCAGCTCGTACTCGGCGACCCGCTGGACCCGCGAGTCGATGCTGGTGACGAGGTTGGAGCCGGGGGTGCCCGAGTCGGACTCGGCCTCGCCGATGACGCGGCCGAGGTTGTCGACCTCGTAGCGGGTGACGCCGGCCTTGCCGCGCAGCGCCTTGTCGTACTGGCGTTCCAGGCCGGAGCGGCCGACCTGGTCGGAGCGGAGGAAGGGCGAGTCGGTGTCCTGGGCCTTCTGCAACTCCTCGTCGGTGACCGGCGAGAGGTAGCCGAGGACCTGGGCGGTGTTCGACTTGCCGGGGGCGGCGTAGCGGCGTACGGCCATGGGCTCGGCGGTGATGCCGGGGAAGTCCTCGGCGCGCTCGCGGATCTGGAGGGCCTGCTTGACGGTGGCCTCGTCGGTGACGGGGATCGGCTGGTAGGGCGAGCCGTTCCAGCAGGGCTGCGGGGTCTCCGCGTCGCAGAGCCGGACCTTGTCGATGACGTCCTGGGGCTGCATGCCGAGGACGCCGGCGAGCTTGGTGAGGACTCCCTTGCCGTCGTCCTTCATCTTCAGCAGTTCGGTGCGGGAGGCGGAGACCACGAGCCGGGTCTCGTTGTCGGCGAGCGGCACGCCGCGGGCGTCCAGGATGGAGCCGCGGGTGGCGGGCTGGACGACCTGCTGGACGTGGTTGCCGGACGCCTCCTCGGCGTACTCGTCGCCCTGCCGGATCTGGAGGTACCAGAGCCGCCCGCCGAGGGTGGCGAGGAGGGAGAGGACGAGGATCTGGATGACGACGAGCCGGGTCTGGACGCGGGTGCTGCGGCCGGTCTCGGGGATGTTAGTCATGGGCGCAGCCCATTCGGTCGAGGGTGGTGGTGGGCGACGGGTGGGCGTTGGTCACTGGATTACTGCCTCCCCCTCGCGATGTGCTGGTTTCCCTGTCTGCTGCCGCGTCGTCGCACTCACAGCCGCTTGACCCCCTTGATGCGTCCGGCCCGGGCCACGCGTGCCCGCGCGGTCTTCATCCGCAGCCCGCCGCGCTGTCTGCCGATGCGCAGGCCGGTGCCGCCGGAGAGCCAGCCGGAGGAGATGTCCGGGCTCTGGGCGGCGGCGTTGGTGTCGGCCAGCGGGTCGTTGTCGGCGCGGCGGGCGAGCGCCATGACGCCGGGGACGACGAAGGGCGTGAGCAGCAGGTCGTACAGGGCGGCCGTGAACAGCAGGCTGGGCAGGCCGACGTGGCGGGCGGCGGTGTCGCCGACCAGGGCGCCGACGCCGGCGTAGAGCAGGGTGGTGCCGACGGCGGCGGCGACGACCACGACCATGGGGCCGGTGGCCGACCTGAGCCGGCCGTTGTCCGGTTTGGCGAGTCCGGCGAGGTAGCCGACGACGCAGAGCACCAGGGCGTAGCGTCCGGCCGCGTGGTCGGCGGGCGGGGCGAGGTCGGCGAGGAGTCCGGCGCCGAAGCCGACGAGGGCGCCGCCGACGTGGCCGTAGACCAGGGCGAGGCCGAGGACGGTGAGCAGCAGCAGGTCGGGGACGGCGCCGGGCAGGTGGAGGCGGGCGAGAACGCTGACCTGGATCACCAGGGCGACGACGACCAGGGCGACGGACAGCAGGATCCGGTTGACGCGCATGGGGTGAGAACTCCTACTGCTCGGTCTGCTCGTTCTGCTCTGTCTGGTCGTTCTGCTGTGACTGCGGGTCCTGTTGCGACTGTTCGTCCTGCGACTGCTCGTCCTGCATCGACTGCTCGTCCTGGCCGTTCTGTGTCTGGCCCTCCGGGTCGGCCCCGGCGGACGGGGTCGCGGTGACCGTCACCGTCGGGGTGGGCTTCGGCTTCGACTTCTCCGGGAGCACCGTGTCGCGCGGGTCCTTCTGCGGCGCCTGGACGACGACGCCGATGATGTCGAGCTTGGTGAAGCTGACGAACGGCGTGACTTCGAGGATGCGGGTCAGGTCGCCGCCGTTGGGGTCGACGCGGGAGACGGTGCCGACGGGCACGCCGGGCACGAAGGGCTTGTCGGCCTGGGAGCCGAAGGTGACCAGCCGGTCGCCCTTCTTGACGTCGGCCTTGCCGTTGAGGAGTTCGACCCGCAGCGGGCGGCTGCCCTGTCCGGCGGCGAAGCCGAGTTCGTCGCCGGACTCCATCCGGGTGCCGACGGTGAAGTCCGGGTCGTTGGCGAGCAGCACGGTGGCGGTGTTCGGGCCGACGGTGGTGACGCGTCCGACGAGGCCGTCGCCGTTGAGGACGGTCATGTCGCGCTTGATGCCGTCGTTGGCGCCGACGTCGATGGTGATGGTCCACGAGAAGCCCTGGGCGGCTCCTATGGCGATGACCTGGGCGCCCTTGATCCCGTACTGTCCGGCGCCGGCCAGTCCGAGCATCTTGTCGAACTGCTGGAGCCGGCTGCGGCCGCGTTCGTCGCTGCCGAGTTTCGCCTTCAGGGCCGCGTTCTGCGTCTCCAGCTCGGCGAGGCGGTCGTGCCGGTCGCCCGAGTCGCGGATCGCGGAGACCGCGTTGCCCACCGGGTCGACCGCGGAGGAGACCCCGTTCTCGATCGGACCGAAGACGTTGGCCGCGGCCTGCCGGGCACCGTCGACCGGCGAGTCCTCCCCACCGCGGATGTCCACCGTGATCAGCGCGAACGCGACGGCGATCAGCAGTACCAGGAGCAGCCGGCTCTCTTTCGTGTCCCTCACGTGCGGCGGCCGTGCCTTCCTCGTCGAAATTCGGGAATCTCGGAATTTACGTGGCGGTGTTCAGGAATTCAGCTGATTCGGTACTTCGCGGCACGTGCGGCGCATCGCGCGCTTCACGTACGTCCGGTACTGGAACCCTCTATATCAACGATCCGCCGCACGAGAGGAGATCGTCTCGTACGGCGGAACCGAAGTGTTACGTCATCTGCGGGGCGAGGCGTCCAGCACCTGCTGGAGCGCCTCGAACTCCTCGACGCACTTGCCGCTGCCGAGCGCCACGCTGTCGAGCGGGTCCTCGGCGATGTGGATCGGCATTCCGGTCTCCCGGCGCAGCCGCTCGTCGAGCCCGCGCAGCAGCGCGCCGCCACCGGTCAGGACGATGCCCCGGTCCATGATGTCTCCGGACAGCTCCGGCGGACACTTGTCGAGGGTCGTCTTGACGGCGTCGACGATCGCGTTGACCGGCTCCTCGATCGCCTTGCGCACTTCGGCGGCGGAGATGACGACGGTCTTGGGCAGGCCGGAGACCAGGTCCCGGCCGCGGATTTCGGTGTGCTCGTCGGAGTCGAGGTCGTACGCAGAACCGATCGTGATCTTGATCTGTTCGGCCGTGCGCTCACCCAGCAGAAGGCTGTACTCCTTCTTCACGTGCTGGATGATCGCGTTGTCCAGCTCGTCACCCGCGACGCGGATGGACTGGGCCGTGACGATGCCGCCGAGCGAGATGACCGCGACCTCCGTGGTGCCGCCGCCGATGTCCACCACCATGTTGCCCGTGGCCTCGTGGACGGGCAGGCCGGAGCCGATGGCCGCGGCCATGGGCTCCTCGATGATGTGCACCTGCCGGGCGCCGGCCTGGGACGACGCCTCGATGACGGCGCGGCGCTCGACGCCCGTGATGCCCGAGGGCACACAGACGACGACCCGCGGACGAGCCAGATACCGCCGCTTGTGGATCTTCAGGATGAAGTAGCGGAGCATCCGCTCGGTGATCTCGAAGTCGGCGATGACGCCGTCCTTCAGCGGACGCACGGCAACAATGTTGCCGGGCGTGCGCCCGATCATCTTCTTCGCTTCGGCGCCGACCGCGAGGATGCCACCGGTGTTGGTGTTGATCGCGACGACGGACGGCTCGTTGAGTACGATCCCGCGACCCCTGACGTACACCAGCGTGTTGGCGGTCCCGAGGTCGACAGCCATGTCACGGCCGATGAACGACATTGAGTTCCCCATCAGGATTCGACTGGCCTTCCCAGGAGCTTTTGAGGGCTTTTCAGGTAGGCGAAGTGGGTGCAGTGACGCGTGGAGGCTTCTATCGTAGACGCGCTTTCGCGAACACTGCGCGAGGGTCTTCGCCATTGTCAGCAGATGGCGCACCGCCTCGCTTGTGGAGACGGGCCAACGGTGGGATCCGTTCCCCCGATCAGGCGCGCATATGCCATGGGGCGGCCGCCTTTGACGCGACCGCCCCCCTGCTCCGCCTGGGCCGTTCGACTGACGTGCAGTCAGAAAAAACGTGTCGGGCGGGTCCCCGAGTGGACTCAGACCCGGCCCGGGAAGAAGATCTTCAGCTCGCGCTCGGCGGACTCCTCGGAGTCGGAGGCGTGGATCAGGTTCTCCCGGACGATCACGCCGTAGTCCCCGCGGATGGAGCCGGGGGCGGCGGCGATCGGGTCGGTCGGGCCGGCCAGCGCGCGCACGCCCTCGATGACCCGCTCACCCTCGACGACCAGGGCGACGACCGGGCCGGAGGCCATGAACTCGACCAGCGGCTCGTAGAAGGGCTTGCCCTTGTGCTCGCCGTAGTGCTGCTCCAGGGTCTCGGCGTCCAGGGTGCGCAGTTCCAGCGCGGTGATCTGCCAGCCGGCCTTGCGCTCGATACGGCTGATGATCTCGCCGGTCAGGCCACGACGGACGGCGTCGGGCTTGAGGAGGACGAGGCTGCGCTGCGTCACGAGGGGCTCCCTTGCAGGTGTGCGGTTGTGCGGGTGATGACTGAGGTTACCGGGCGTGTCGCGGCGCCCGTCACGCAGCGTCAGGCGGTGGCGGGGAGGCCCGCTCAGGCGGCGTCGGGCGCGGCCGGCTCGGCCTGGGCGGCGAATCTCGCCTTGGCCTCGTCGATCTTCCGCCCGTAGTGCACGGAGGCCCACCACAGGGCGGCGAAGGCGACGCCCAGGAAGAACATCGCCGGGACGACGAAGCCGGAGGCGATCAGCGCGATCTGGAGCGCCCAGCCGAGGGCGACGCCGCCCGGCCGGGTCACGGCGCCGCACAGCGCCACGCACAGGAACATGGCGATGCCGCAGACCGTCCAGACCGTCCCCGTGGACAGGTCCGGGTCCTTCATCGCGACCAGGCCGGCGAAGCCGATCACGAAGACCTCGCCGATCAGAGTGGAAGCACAGAGCGTACGCACGGTTTCTCAGCCCCTCCCCAGGAGCAGTCGGGCCTCGCCGACGGTGATGACGGAGCCGGTGACGAGGACACCGCCGCCCGAGAACTCGCCCTCCTCCTCGGCCAGCGTGATCGCGGCCTCCAGGGCGTCCGGCAGCCGCGGCTCGACCTGGACGCGGTCCTCGCCGAACACCTCGACGGCGATCCCGGCCAGTTCGTCGGCGTCCATCGCGCGGTGGCTGGAGTTCTGGGTGACGACGACCTCGGCGAAGACCGGCTCGAAGGCCTCCAGGAAGCCCCGCACGTTCTTGTCGGCGCTCGCGCCGACCACGCCGATGAGCCGGCTGAACTCGAACGCCTCCCCGACGGCCTCCGCGGTGACCCGGGCGCCGGCCGGATTGTGCGCGGCGTCGAGCACCACGGTGGGCGAGCGCCGCACCACCTCCATCCGCCCGGGCGAGGCGACGGCGGCGAACGCCTTGCGGACGGTGTCGACGTCAAGCGGCTCGGGACGCTGCGCGCCCACGCCGAAGAACGCCTCGACGGCGGCCAGCGCGACGGCGGCGTTGTGCGCCTGGTGGGCGCCGTGCAGCGGCAGGTAGAGCTCGGGGTACTCGCCGCCGAGGCCACGCAGGGTCATCAACTGCCCGCCCACGGCGACCTGCCGGGAGACCACGCCGAACTCGAGCCCCTCGCGCGCGACGGTGGCGTTGACGTCCACGGCCTTCTTCAGCAGCACCTGCGCCGCGTCCACCGGCTGCTGGGCCAGGATCACGGTGGCGTCCTGCTTGACGATGCCGGCCTTCTCGGTGGCGATCTCGCCGGGCGTCTCGCCCAGGCGGTCGGTGTGGTCCAGGTCGATGGGGGTGACGACGGCGACGTCCCCGTCGATGACGTTGGTCGCGTCCCAGGAACCGCCCATCCCGACCTCGACGACGGCGACGTCCACGGGGGCGTCGGCGAACGCGGCGTACGCCATGCCGGTCAGCACCTCGAAGAAGGACAGCCGGTACTCCTGCTGGGCGTCGACCATCTCGACGTACGGCTTGATGTCCCGGTACGTCTCGACGAAGCGCTCGGCGGAGATCGCGGCGCCGTCCAGGCTGATCCGCTCGGTGATGGACTGCACGTGCGGCGAGGTGTAACGCCCGGTGCGCAGCTCGAAGGCGCCGAGCAGGGCCTCGATCATGCGGGCGGTGGAGGTCTTGCCGTTCGTCCCCGTGATGTGGATGGAGGGGTACGAGCGCTGCGGGTCGCCCAGTACGTCCATCAGCGCGGCGATCCGGGCGACGGACGGCTCCAGCTTGGTCTCGCCCCAGCGGGTCGCCAGCTCCGCCTCGACCTCGCGCAGGGCCTTGTCCACCTCGGGGTCCTCGGGGCGCCCGGGCACGTCGGCCTGCGGGGGGCCGCCCTGGGTGCGCAGGGTGCGGCTGCCGGCCTCGATGACGGCGAGGTCGGGGTCGCGGGTGGTCTCCGCCGCGATGATCTGCTCGAAGGAGTCAGCGGGGTCGGGCTGGTCGTTGTCGCCGGGGTTGTCACTCACGGGTCCCAGTCTACGGAGGTCGCCCGCGGCGGGGTGGCTGAGGTCCCGTGGCGTGGGACGGCCCGTTGTGGCTTGTCGCGCAGTTCCCCGCGCCCCTGCGTGGCGAAGGTCCCCGGCGCTCAATGCTCCGGGGACCTTCGTCGTCGTTCCAGCCTTTACGCCTGCGGCAGCCTCTCCAGCTGGGACTGGATGCGGGTGATGTCCTCGTCCGCCTTGGCCAGGCGGCCGCGGATCTTGTCGACCACGTTGTCCGGGGCCTTGGCCAGGAACGCCTCGTTGCCGAGCTTGGCGGTGGCCTGGGCCTTCTCCTTCTCGGCGGCGGCGAGGTCCTTCGCGAGCCGCTTGCGCTCGGCGGCGAAGTCGATCACGCCGGAGAGGTCGAGGGAGACCTCGACACCCGCGACCGGGAGCGTGGCCGTCGCGGTGAAGGCGTCGCCCTCCGGCTGGAGGCGCAGCAGTTGGCGGACGGCAGCCTCGTGGGCCGCCAGCGGACTGCCCGCGAGCGTCAGCCGGGCCGGGACCCGCTGGCCGGGCTGGAGGCCCTGGTCGGCGCGGAAGCGGCGGACCTCGGTGATCACCGACTGGACGGTCTCGATCTCCCGCTCGGCGTCGGCGTCCCGGAAACCGGAGTCCGCCGGCCACTCGGCGATCACGACGGACTCACCGCCCGTGAGCGTCGTCCACAGCGTCTCGGTGACGAAGGGGACGACCGGGTGGAGGAGGCGCAGCGTGACGTCCAGGACCTCGCCCAGGACGCGCTTGGAGACCTCGGCCGCCTCGCCGCCGGCCTGGAAGGTGGTCTTGGACAGCTCGACGTACCAGTCGAAGACCTCGTCCCAGGCGAAGTGGAACAGGGCGTCGGAGAGCTTCGCGAACTGGTAGTCCTCGTAGTACGCGTCGACCTCGGCGACGATCGTGTTGAGGCGGGAGAGGATCCACCGGTCGGTCGAGGACATGGCGGACGCGTCCGGCAGCGGGCCCTCGATCGTCGCGCCGTTCATCAGCGCGAAGCGGGTGGCGTTCCAGATCTTGTTGGCGAAGTTCCGGGAGCCCTGGACCCAGTCCTCGCCGATCGGGACGTCGGTGCCCGGGTTGGCGCCGCGCGCGAGGGTGAAGCGGAGCGCGTCGGAGCCGTACTTGTCCATCCAGTCCAGCGGGTTGACGACGTTGCCGAAGGACTTCGACATCTTCTTGCCGTTCTGGTCACGGACCATGCCGTGCAGGGCGATGGTGTGGAACGGCGGGGTGCCGTCCATCGCGTAGAGGCCGAACATCATCATCCGGGCGACCCAGAAGAAGAGGATGTCGTAGCCGGTGACCAGGACGGAGTTCGGGTAGAACTTCGCGAGCGACTCGGTCTGCTCCGGCCAGCCGAGCGTGGAGAACGGCCACAGGCCGGAGGAGAACCACGTGTCGAGCACGTCGTTGTCCTGCGTCCAGCCCTCGCCGGTCGGCGCCTCGTCGTCGGGGCCGACGCAGACGACCTCGCCGTTCGGCCCGTACCAGACGGGGATGCGGTGGCCCCACCACAGCTGGCGCGAGATGCACCAGTCGTGGAGGTTGTCGACCCAGTCGAAGTACCGCTTCTCCATCTCCTGCGGATGGATCTTGACCTTGCCGTCACGGACCGCGTCACCGGCCGCCTTGGCCAGCGGGCCGACCTTGACCCACCACTGCATGGACAGGCGCGGCTCGATGGTGGTCTTGCAGCGCGAGCAGTGGCCGACGCTGTGGACGTAGGGCCGCTTCTCGGCGACGATCCGGCCGTCGGCGCGCAGCGCGGCGACGATGGCGGAGCGGGCCTCGAGACGGTCCAGGCCCTGGAAGGGGCCGTGGGCGGTGATGACGGCGTGCTCGTCCATGACCGCGATGGCGGGCAGGTCGTGGCGCCGGCCGATCTCGAAGTCGTTCGGGTCGTGGGCGGGCGTCACCTTGACGGCGCCGGTGCCGAACTCGGGGTCGACGTGCTCGTCGGCGACGACGGGGATCGAGCGGTCGGTGAGCGGCAGCTTGATGAGCTTGCCGATCAGGTGCTTGTACCGCTCGTCCTCGGGGTGGACGGCGACGGCCGTGTCACCGAGCATCGTCTCCGCGCGGGTGGTGGCGACGACGATGGTGTCGTCCCCGTCCCCGTACTTCATGGAGACCAGCTCGCCGTCGTCGTCCTGGTACTCGACCTCGATGTCGGAGATCGCGGTCAGGCAGCGCGGGCACCAGTTGATGATGCGCTCGGCGCGGTAGATCAGCTCGTCGTCGTAGAGCCGCTTGAAGATGGTCTGGACGGCCTGCGAGAGGCCCTCGTCCATCGTGAAGCGCTCACGGGACCAGGCGACCGCGTCGCCGAGGCGGCGCATCTGCCCGCTGATCTGGCCGCCGGACTCGCCCTTCCACTGCCAGACGCGCTCGACGAACGCCTCCCGGCCGAGGTCGTGCCGGGACTTGCCCTCCTTGGCCAGTTCCCGCTCGACGACGTTCTGCGTGGCGATGCCGGCGTGGTCCATGCCGGGCTGCCACAGCGTCTCGTACCCCTGCATGCGCTTGCGGCGGGTCAGGGCGTCGATGAGCGTGTGCTCGAAGGCGTGCCCGAGGTGCAGGCTGCCGGTGACGTTCGGCGGGGGGATGACGACGGTGTACGGAGGCTTCTCGCTCTTGGCGTCGGCCTCGAAGTAACCCCGTTCTACCCAGCGCTCGTACAGCTTCCCCTCTACCTCGGCCGGCGCGTACTGGGTCGGCAGTTCGGTGGCGGGTGCGGGCTGCGGCTGCTGAGAGTTCTCGGTCACGGGGGTCAGTTTAAGGGCGTCACGGCCCTGTCCCGAAACGCGTTTCCTTTGTAACGGTGCGCCCCCCGGTGACCTGCGCACGCCAGGTCTGAGTCAGGATGTCAGCATCACGTAAGCATCTGGAGGGGAACCCAGGAATGTCTCACAACCAGCCGGGCCCGTACGGCGGGCAGCCCCAGCAGCCCGGTCCGTACGGCCAGCCGGGCCCGTACGGCCAGCAGCCGCCGCAGGCGCCCCAGCCCGGCTACGGCTACCCCCAGCAGACGCCTCCCCCGCAGCCGGGCTACGGCTACCCGCAGCAGCCCCAGCAGGGCGGCGTCCCGCCGCAGACCCCTCCTTACGGCCAGCAGCCCCCGTACGGCCAGCAGCCGCCCTACGGCCAGCAGCCCTACGGCATGCCCCAGCCCCCGGCGCCTGGCGGCGGCAAGAAGAAGACCGGCCTGATCATCGGCGCGGTGGCGGTCGTGGCGGCCATCGGCGTGGGCGCGTACTTCGTGCTGGGCGGGGGCGGCGGCGCGGGCGGCCTGGAGGACGACGGCGCGCACAAGCTGACGACGCCGGCCACGGTCCTGGGCGACTACAAGCGCGCGAGCGAGGAGTCCGCCGAGACCGACAAGGACACGGTCGAGGACCTCAAGAAGAGCGGGGTCGAGGACGGCACGAGCGTGACCGGCTTCTACACCACCGCCGACCTGACGGGTTACGACCCCTCGGACCCGGAGACCGCTCCCGACCCGAGCGAGATGGCGACCGCCAAGGGCGTCACCTACATCGGCGCGTACGGGAAGATCTCCGACCCGGAGTCCGTGCTCGACAAGTTCTTCGCCGAGTTCAAGAAGGAGTCCGAGAAGAACTCCTCCTCCTCGTCCGAGACCGGCGGCGGCAAGGTGGTCGGCGAGCCCGAGTCGGTCGACATCGACGGCGCGGTCATGAAGTGCCAGGGAGTCGAGGGGAAGAACCCGCTCACCAAGAAGCAGAAGACGGACTGGATCTGCGCCTGGTCGGACTACAGCACGATCGCGCTGGTCTCCCCCGGTGACGCCACCAAGGGTGTGACGAAGGACGTCGCGGTGGACATCACCACCAAGCTCCGCAAGGAGATCCGCGTCAAGGCCTGAGCCGGGCGGAACGGCGAAAAGGGCCCCGGTCGGGAGACCGGGGCCCTTTCGGCGTTCGTGAGACGAGCGGCGGTTACGCCGTCTTCTGCTCGCCCGAGCCGCGCCCGCGCGAATCCCGGGGGATCAGCGTCGGGTTGACGTTGGAGAGGACCACGTCGGCGGTGATGACGACGCGGGCGACGTCCTTGCGGGACGGGACCTCGTACATCACGCCCTGGAGGACCTCCTCCATGATGGCGCGCAGGCCGCGGGCGCCGGTCTGGCGGAGGATGGCCTGGTCGGCGATGGCCTCCAGGGCCTCGCGCTCGAAGTCCAGCTCCACGCCGTCGAGTTCGAAGAGGCGCTCGTACTGCTTGACGAGCGCGTTGCGCGGCTCGACCAGGATCTGGAGCAGGGCCTCGCGGTCCAGGTTGTGCACCGAGGTGATGACCGGGAGCCGGCCGATGAACTCGGGGATCATGCCGAACTTGACCAGGTCCTCCGGCATGACCTGCTCGAACTGGTCCTTGGACTCGATCTCGCGCTTGGAGCGGATCTGCGCGCCGAAGCCGATGCCCTTGGCGCCCGCCCGGCCCTCGATGATCTTCTCCAGGCCGGCGAAGGCACCGCCCACGATGAACAGGACGTTCGTCGTGTCGATCTGGATGAACTCCTGGTGCGGGTGCTTGCGTCCGCCCTGCGGCGGGACGGAGGCGGTGGTGCCCTCCAGGATCTTCAGCAGGGCCTGCTGGACGCCCTCGCCCGACACGTCGCGCGTGATGGAGGGGTTTTCACTCTTCCGCGCGACCTTGTCGATCTCGTCGATGTAGATGATCCCGGTCTCGGCCTTCTTGACGTCGTAGTCGGCGGCCTGGATCAGCTTCAGCAGGATGTTCTCGACGTCCTCGCCGACGTACCCCGCCTCGGTGAGCGCCGTGGCGTCGGCGATCGCGAAGGGGACGTTCAGCATGCGCGCCAGCGTCTGCGCGAGGAGGGTCTTGCCGGAGCCCGTGGGGCCCAGCAGGAGGATGTTGGACTTGGCCAACTCGATGGCGTCCTCGCGGCCTTGGGCGCCGCCGTTCTCGCCGGCCTGGACCCGCTTGTAGTGGTTGTACACCGCGACGGAGAGGGCCTTCTTGGCCGCCTCCTGGCCGACCACGTAACCCTCGAGGAACTCGTAGATCTCGCGGGGCTTCGGGAGCTCCTCCCAGCGCACCTCGCTGGTCTCCGCGAGCTCTTCCTCGATGATCTCGTTGCAGAGATCGATGCACTCGTCGCAGATGTAGACACCGGGCCCTGCGATGAGCTTCTTGACCTGCTTCTGGCTCTTGCCGCAGAACGAGCACTTGAGCAGATCGCCGCCGTCACCGATGCGTGCCACGGTGTGCTTCCCCTTCGCCTGGGAGACTCCTGGACGTCGACCTGACGTCGACGTGCAGCGGACTCCTGGTGCTGCCTTATGTCCGACGGTACCTTGCCGGGCCCCCCGTCCGGGCCCCCCTTGGCACGGTTCGCTTTGACGTGAACCGCGTCAAACCATGCCAAGGAGCGGCAGACGATACAGCCTCCCGCCTAGCGGAGAGAGGAGTTGTCCATCTTCCGGGTGGTGATGATCTGGTCGATCAGGCCGTAGCTCAGCGCGTCCTCGGCCGTGAGGATCTTGTCGCGCTCGATGTCCTCGCGGATCTTCTCGACCGGCGTGGTGGAGTGCTTGGCCAGCATCTCCTCCAGCTGCGAGCGCATCCGGAGGATCTCGTTGGCGGCGATCTCCAGGTCGGAGACCTGACCGCGGCCGGTCTCGCTGTACGGCTGGTGGATCAGCACGCGGGCGTTCGGGAGCGCCATGCGCTTGCCCGGGGTGCCGGCGGCCAGCAGGACGGCGGCGGCGGAGGCGGCCTGGCCCATGCAGACCGTCTGGATGTCCGGCTTCACGTACTGCATCGTGTCGTAGATGGCCGTGAGCGCCGTGAAGGAGCCGCCGGGGCTGTTGATGTAGACCGAGATGTCCCGGTCGGGGTCCATCGACTCCAGGCACAGCAGCTGCGCCATGACGTCGTTGGCGGAGGCGTCGTCGATCTGGACGCCGAGGAAGATCACGCGCTCCTCGAAGAGCTTCGCGTACGGGTCGTACTCGCGCACGCCCTGCGAGGTGCGCTCGACGAAGCGCGGGATCACGTAGCGGGACTCGGCGGACGGGCCGGTGTACTCGGCACGCGAGCGGTCGTACAGGCCGCTGCCGGGGAAGTCGTTCACAGTGTCTCCTGTAAAGGGGCTGAGGCGGTCGGCTCGGGGCGGGGGATGGCTCAGGCGCCCGTGCCGCCGCCGCCCGGCATGCCGGCGGCGGTGGGGATCACGTCGTCGATGAGGCCGTACTCCTTGGCCTCGAAGGCGTCGAACCAGCGGTCGCGGTCCGAGTCGCGGGTGATCTGCTCGACCGACTGGCCGGTGTGCTGCGAGGTCAGCTCCGCCATGCGCTTCTTGGTGTGCAGCAGCCGCTCGGCGTGGATCTTGATGTCCGAGGCCGAACCGGCGAGGCCGGCGGAGGGCTGGTGGATCAGGATCTCGGCGTTCGGCAGCGCGAAGCGCTTGCCCGGGGTGCCCGCGCTGAGCAGGAACTGCCCCATGGAGGCCGCGAGGCCCATGGCGATCGTCACCACGTCGTTCTTGATGAACTGCATGGTGTCGTAGATCGCCATACCGGCCGTGATCGAGCCGCCGGGGCTGTTGATGTACAGGAAGATGTCCTTGTCCGGGTCGGCGGCAAGGAGCAGCAGCTGTGCGGTGATCTTGTTGGCAATGTCGTCGTCGACCGGCTGGCCGAGGAAGATGATCCGCTCGCCGAGCAGCCGGTTGTAGACCTGGTCGCCGAGGCCACCACCGATCGAGGGCTCGCCGGCGGCTGAGGGCATCAGATTCGTCACGTATCCACCTGCTCGTCTTACGACGGCGCCGGGCCGTCTCACGTTTCCCTGCGGGGCTGGAGCCGCTTTCGGGGACTCCCCTGCCCTCGTATTCATGGACCCTAACGCGGTGGGCCTGCGGCGCCATCCCGGTTCCCGCGGTGTTCGCCGGGGGCGTAGCGCCGTGGCGGGTGCGGTTGGCCGCCGGGTGCGGGTGCGTCGTGGTTGATCGCGCAGTTCCCCGCGCCCCTGAGGGGGCTGTCCGGCCGTACGGCGAAAGGGCCCCGGAACTGATCGTCCGGGGCCCTTTTCACGTCCGTCGGCAAAGACGCGAGGGTCAGCCCTCGGTCTTCTCCTCGGCCTTCTCGTCACCCGACTCGGTGGGCTCGGCGGCGGCCTCGGCGGCCTCCGTCTCGTCCTCCTCGTCGTCCAGGTCGACGATCTCGCCGTTGGTGTCCTTGACCGTGGCCTTCTCGACCACGGCGGCCAGGGCCTTGCCGCGGGCGACCTCGCCGACGAGGAGCGGGACCTGGCCCTGCTCGACGACGGCCTGGGCGAACTGGTCGGGGGACATGCCGGAGGAGGCGGCACGGCGCATGAGGTGCTCGGTCAGCTCTTCCTGGCTGACGTTGAGCTTCTCCTGCTTGACCAGCTCGTCGAGGACGAACTGGGTCTTGATGCCCTTGACCGCGGCCTCACGGGTCTCGGTCTCGAACTCCTCGGCGGTCTTGCCCTGGAGCTCCAGGTACTTCTCCAGGTCGAGACCCATCTGGCCGAGCTGGTGGTGCTCGAGGTTGTGCTTACGGGTGTTGACCTCGTCCTCGAGGAGCTTCTCGGGGACGGGGACCTCGACCAGTTCGAGCAGCTTGTCCAGCACGCGCTCCTGGGCCTGCGTGGCCTGGTCGTACTGCTTCATGTTGGCGAGGCGCTTGCGGCTGTCGGCGCGCAGCTCCTCCAGCGTGTCGAACTCCGACGCGAGCTGCGCGAAGTCGTCGTCCAGCTCGGGCAGCTCGCGCGCGGCGACCTGGCTGACCTTGACGGTCACCTGGGCCTCCTTGCCGGCCCCCGAGCCGCCCTTGAGCTCGGAGGTGAAGGTGGTCTCGCCACCGGCCTCCAGGCCCGTCACGGCGTCGTCGATGCCTTCCAGCAGCTCGCCGGAGCCGATCGTGTAGGAGACGCCGTCGGCGACGCCGTCCTCCAGGACCTCGCCGTCGACCTCGGCCCGCAGGTCGAGGGTGACCACGTCGCCCTCGGCGGCGGCGCGCTCGACCGGGGAGGTGGAGGCGAAGCGCTCGCGCAGCTGCTCCACCGACTTCTCGACGTCCTCGTCGGAGACGTCCACGGCGTCGACCTCGACCTCGATGCCGGAGTAGTCCGGGATCTCGACGGTCGGGCGGACGTCGACCTCGGCGGTGAAGTTCAGCGTCTCGCCGTCCTTCAGCTCCGTGATGTCGACCTCGGGCTGGCCGAGCGGGTTCAGCTCGGCCTCGTTGACCGCGTCGGTGTAGAACTTGGGAAGCGCGTCGTTGACCGCCTCCTCCAGCACCGCACCGCGGCCGAACCGCTGGTCGATGACCCGGGCCGGGATCTTGCCCTTGCGGAAGCCCTTCACCGTGACCTGCTGGTTGATCTTCTTGTACGCCGCGTCGAGGCTGTCCTTGAGCTCCTCGAAGGGCACCTCGACAGTGAGCCGAACCCGAGTCGGGTTCAGGGTCTCCACGGCGCTCTTCACGGTTCGGTCTCCTTGGTGGCTGACTTCTTGGGTTTTGCCGGAGCCAGAGCGGCATCCGGCAAATTTCGCCGCCCGGAGACTTCAGACTGAGACACACGGGCGTGCAGCTTGCATAGTAACGGCAGCGACTACACGGCCCAAAAGGCGATCACCGGCGCTCGTGCGCGGGGGATCCTCGGGTGATCGGCCGAGGTGGTCGGGGTGGCGGGATTTGAACCCACGGCCTTCCGCTCCCAAAGCGGACGCGCTACCAAGCTGCGCCACACCCCGTCTGGTGCGAGACGTAGGGTACATGCCGCCGGGCGCCGGGCACCGCAGAGTTTCCGGTGCGTCCGGTCCGGTCCGGCGCGGACCGGAAGGGGTGTGCGGCGAGGGGGACCGACCCGCTACGATGCCTTCAGTGCCGCGGTCACCGACCTGCGGCGCGTGCTGTGCGGGCGTAGCTCAATGGTAGAGCCCTAGTCTTCCAAACTAGCTACGCGGGTTCGATTCCCGTCGCCCGCTCCATACGGCTCAGGGCCAGGTCGGAGGATCATCCTCCGGCCTGGCCCTGATCGGTTTCCGGTCGGAGGCGGGCGCCTCCGAAGCGCGCCGGTGGGACGGCAGCTGTCGGCGCCGTGATGCTTCCGATGGCCCAGCACCTGCGCCCTCTCCCGGACGGCGAGCGGGCGGACCGTGGTGGCGGATCTGCCCGTGGGCGGCGCCGACGGGCAGCCCTCCTGGCCCTCCCCGGCGTGCTGCCGCCAGGTCGGGCCCGGAGGCGGTCCCCTAGAACTGGATCGAGTTGATCGTGTCCGCTATCGAGTTCAGGAACCGCTGGATGTCGTCGGCCATGCCGGTCGAGGCCAGGAAGAAGCCGAAGAGGACGGCGACGATCGCCGGCCCCGCCTTGATGGAGCCTCCCCGGAGCAGCACCACCAGGATGATTGCCAACAGCAGCACCACTGACAGCGAAATGGCCACAACTGATCACACCCTCGGTCGGTCCGCTCTCCCGGCCCGGGGGTGCCGCGTCGCACACCCCCGCCAGAACCATCGTGCCACCAACCGGGCCCCGCTATGCGGCGGGTGACACATCGTCCGGCCGGATCCCGGGTGACCCGGTGCCCCGCACGGGCGGGACCCACTCCACGATCACACCCCGTATGCACATTCGAGAGGTCACCCGTACGAGCAATTCCAGTCGATTCGTTTCCATACACACACATCGCGTTCGCAGATATTTCGAATTGTCGCCACGGCCACAGCGCCGACCACATCACAGGGAGATCACCAGGATCACCCACGGGTCCCGTAAGCGTATTGAAGCGGACATTCCAGCAGAGTCGCCCGCCGGTCTTATGCGGTGCTTAGTCATGATGAGTCATGACAAGTGGGATGCATCGCCGCACCCTGTCGCCGCACGGCGTACCCAGTGTTGTGGGGGCCGTCACGCGAACGGAGGCATCGAGTTCCGTGAAATGCGGGGTACCCGACAGGCACGCCGGAGCCGAATGCAGGAATGACGTCGAGGGTTTTACGGAATCACGGAGAGAACGCTAGGGTGCCTCAGATGTTCTACGCTGCCCCGTCCCCCACAAGAGCAGCGAGGTCCTGTGACGACTCGCCGAGTTTCCGGCGGGGGGTTGCATGACTAGCTCGCTGCGATCGCACGGTGACCGGAAAACGCCGTCCCCTCCGGACCAGCAGACCCAGCGTCCCCGGCCGGGCCGTCAACGTGACGCGTTCTTCGACAACGCCAAGTACCTGGCGATCGTGCTGGTCGGCATCGGTCACGCCTGGGGACAGATCCTGGACGGGAACCGGACCGTGGAGACCCTCTACCGGGTCCTGTACACGTTCCACATGCCGGCGTTCATCGTCATCTCCGGCTATTTCTCGCGCAGTTTCGACCTGAGCCCCAAGCGGGTCAAGCGGCTGATCACCGGTGTCGCCGTCCCGTACCTGGTGTTCGAGGTCGTGTACACGCTGCACCGCCGCTTCAGCGAGGACCCGCAGAGCGACTTCAGCCTGCTGGACCCCACCTACCTCCTGTGGTTCCTGTGCGCGCTGTTCGTCTGGCGGCTGACCACGCCGATCTGGCAGACGGTCCGCTGGCCGCTGCCGATCGCGCTCGCCATCGCCGCGGCGGCGTCCGTGACGCCCAGCGTCGGCAACGACCTGAACATGCAGCGGGTGCTCCAGTTCCTGCCCTGCTTCGTCCTGGGTCTCGTGCTGCGCCCCGAGCACTTCCAGCTGGTGCGCCGCCGTTCGGCGCGGATCGCGGCCGTACCGGTCGTCGCGGCGGCCGTGGCCGTCGCCTGGTGGTCGGTGCCGCGCATGGAGACCGGCTGGTTCTACCGCAACGAAGCGATGACGGACACGGGCCTGCCCTGGTGGTCCGGTGCGATCGTCACCCTCGCGCTCTTCGGCTGCTCGGTCGTGCTGACCGCCTGCTTCTTCGCCTGGGTGCCGGGCCGCCGCATGTGGTTCACGGCGCTCGGCGCGGGCACGATCTACGGCTACCTGCTGCACGGCCTCCTGGTGAAGGAGGGCACCTACACCGACTGGTTCAAGCAGCCCCTGCTCGACCAGCCGCTCGGCGAGATCGGCCTCACCGTCCTCGGGGCCACCGTCGTCACCCTGTTCTGCACCAAGCCGGTCCAACGGGCCCTGCGGTTCGTCGTGGAGCCCAAGATGGACTGGGCGTTCAAGCGCGATCCGGGTGCGGCCGCCCGGGGACGCAGGGAGCAGGAGAAGAAGACAGGGCCGGCCGAGGCGCGCGAGACGGCCGCGCCCAGCAGGGCCGGCGAGAAGGTCTCCGTCTAGGGACGGGTCCCGCGGCCCGTCCCGCCCCCGCCTCAGGCACCCGGTTCGGCCAGGCCGAGAAGTGCGCGCATCCGCGTGTACTTCTCGGTCAGCCGTGTGCGGGTGGCCTCGTCGAGGACCGCGAGGCGCGCCGGGTCGGCGTTGTGCGCCAGGTCCGCCGCCTTGACCAGGGCCGCGCCGGGCGTGGCCAGGATCCGTGCCGCGTACGCCTCGGGCGCCTCGCCCGGCCGTCTGGTGAGGGCGAGGACGATGTCCTTGGTACGGCGGCTCAGCGCGGCCTCGCTCAGCCATCGCTCGGAGAGCGCGTCGTCCTCGACCGCGTCGTGCAGCCAGGCCGCCGCGATCTGCTCGTCGTCCCCGCCGCGCCGCCGCACGCCCTCGGCGACGGCCCGCAGGTGTTCGGCGTACGGCCGGCCCGCCTTGTCGGTCTGTCCGGCGTGGGCGGCCCGGGCGGTGGCCTCGACCTCGGCCGGGGTGAGCCGTGAGGCGGGCGGGGGTGGTGCGGGTGAAGAGGTGTGGGACACGGAGTCCACTGTGTCAGCCGGCCGCCGGCGGCGCCGACTGGGGCGTCAGTCCCTCGCGGCTGATCAGCAGGAGCGCCCGGTCGTCGTTGACGTCCTTGGCCACCGCCTCGATCAGATGCCAGGCGGCACCGTGGAAGCCGCCCGCGACATAGCGGTCGGCCTCGCCGGTGAGCCGGTCGATGCCCTCGGCGATGTCCCGGTCGGAGGTCTCCACCAGTCCGTCCGTGAAGAGCATCAGCACGTCTCCCGGACGCAGCGAGCCCTTCACCTGGTCGAACTGCGCCCCGTCGTACACGCCGAGGAGCGGGCCGTCGGCCGACTTCTCCTCCCAGCGGCCGGTGCCGGCGCTGAGCTGGAGGCCCGGCGGATGCCCGGCGGAGTACAGCTCGTAGTCGCCGGAGTCGAGGTCGAGGACCAGGTGGATGGAGGTGGCGAAGCCCTCGTCCCAGTCCTGGCGCAGCAGATAGCCGTTGGCGGCCGGCAGGAAGGCGTGCGGGGGCAGGCTGCCCAGCAGTCCGCCGAAGGCGCCCGACAGCAGCAGGGCGCGTGAGCCCGCGTCCATGCCCTTGCCGGAGACGTCGGTGAGGACCACCTCGAGCGTCCGGCCGCCGTTGGTGCGCGCGGCCACGACGAAGTCGCCGGAGAAGGACTGGCCGCCGGCCGGGCGCAGCGCCATCTCGCGGTGCCAGCCGGTCGGCAGCTGGGGCAGCTTGCTCTGGACGCGGATGCGCTCGCGCAGGTCGAAGAGCATGGTGCCGCCGCGCCGCCAGGGCACGCCGACCCGGCTGCGGAACTGGGCGACGAGCAGCCCGAAGAAACCACAGGCCGCGACGGTCAGGACCACGCCGGGGGTGACCCGGGAGGGTCCCTCGGTGTACGGGCCGAGTTGCACGGACTCCACGATCAGCGCCGTGGCGGCCGCCGCGTACAGGCCGAGCAGGCTGGCCGGGCGCAGCAGCAGGCCGCCCGCGACGATCGGGATGACCAGCGCGGCGGGGGCGCACCACACGGAGTTCATCATCGTGGTGGCCGCGATGACGGGGATGGTGAGCAGCAGTCCGGCGAGCGCGATCCAGTCCGAGCCGTCGCCGCGGAAGTAGTCGACGGCGGATCGGCGCACGCCGACGCGGGCCCGGTGCCACTGCTTCTTCCACCGGGCCGTGAACGTCTCGGCCGCCGCGCGCCGCTGTCGTCCTGCTGTCATTAGTTCGGGACCCTATCCATCGGACCGGCCGCTTGGCACGGGAGGTCCCACTTGTCCCCCGTCCGAGGCCCGACTTCACAGTGAACTTCACGAACGGCCTTCGCGCCGCAACCCTGCGGAAATTGTCTCGCTCGTCTCCCTACCGCCCTGGTACGCATGCTGCATGGGACGCTCCACGGGAACAGACGGCGACGACATGACGACCGGGCCGCGGGTACTGCGACGCGACGAATGGGACATCTGGTACGGGTCGCTGATCCGTGCCTTCGGCGGGGTGCCGGAATCCGCCGAGGAGACGGCGATGTACCGGGAGCTGACGCGGGTCGAGCGCTCGATCGGCGTGTGGGAGGGCGACGCCTGTGTCGGGACGGCGGGGGCGTTCGACTTCCGGCTGACCGTGCCGGGCGGTGCGGCGGTGGCCGCGGCCGGCGTGACGATGGTGAGCGTCGCCGCCACGCACCGGCGGCGGGGTGTGCTCACGTCGATGATGCGGCGGCAGCTGGACGACGTGCGGTCCTGGGGCGAGCCGCTGGCCGTACTGACCGCCTCCGAACCGGCGATCTACGGCCGGTTCGGGTACGGCGCCGCGACCTTCCAGGTCAACGCGGAGATCGACACGGACCGGGTCCGGCTGTCGGTGCCGCCGGGCACGGATGACGTACGGCTCGCGTACGCGGCGCCCGCCGACGTGCTCGACGCGTGCGAGGCGGTGTACGCGCGGCGGGTTCCCGGGCGGCCCGGGATGCTGGCCCGGCTGCCGGGCTGGGACCGGCTGGGGCTGCTCGATCCGGAGAAGGACCGGGAGGGTGCCTCGCCGCTCCAGTGCGTGGTCGCCCGGCGGGACGGCGAGGTCACCGGGTACGCGCGGTTCCGGGTGCGGCCGGACTGGGAGCCCGCGGGGCCCAGGGGCACGGTGGTGCTGGACGAGCTGGCGGGGCTGGACGCGGCGACCGAGGCGGCGCTGTGGCGCTTCCTGTTCGACATCGACCTGACCTCGACGCTGACGGCGCGGGGACGGCCCGTCGACGAGGCGTGGCAGTACCAGGTGTCCGACATCCGGCGGTGCCGGCCGACGCTGCGGGACGCGCTGTACGTGCGGCTGGTGGACGTGGGGGCGGCGCTGGCGGCGCGGACCTACCAGGCGCCGGTGGACGTGGTGTTCGAGGTCGAGGACGCGTTCTGCCCCTGGAACGAGGGGCGTTGGCGGCTGAGCGGCGACCGCAAGGGCGCGTCCTGCGAGCGGACGTCCGACGCGGCGGATCTCGCCCTGTCCGTACGGGAGTTGGGCGCGGCCTATCTCGGGGGCGTGAGCCTGGCCTCGCTGGCCGCGGCCGGGCGGGTGCGGGAGCTGCGGTCCGGGGCGCTGACGGAGGCGTCGGTGGGGTTCGGGTCGCCCGTCGTGCCGTGGCTGCCGTACGGGTTCTGAGGGCGGGGCCCTACCGCTTCTGGCAGGTCGGGCACCAGAAGAGGTTGCGGGCGGCGAGGTCCGCGGTGCGGATCGCGTCGCCGCACAGGTGGCAGGAGAGCTTGGCCCGCCGGTAGACGTAGACCTCGCCGCCGTGGTCGTCGACGCGGGGCGGGCGGCCCATGGCCTCGGGGGTGTGCTCGGGCCGGACGGTGTCGATGCGGTTGTTCCGCACGCCCTCGCGCATGAGCACGGTGAGGTCGTGCCAGATGGTGTCCCACTCGGCGGGGGTGATGGCCTTGCCGGGGCGGTACGGGTCGATGCCGTGGCGGAAGAGGACCTCGGCGCGGTAGACGTTGCCGACGCCGGCGATGACCTTCTGGTCCATGAGCAGGGCGGCGATGGTGGTGCGGCTGCGGGAGACGCGCCGGTAGGCGGCCTGCGGGTCGGCGTCCGGGCGCAGGGGGTCGGGGCCGAGGCGGTCGTGTATCGCCCGCTTCTCCGGGTCGGTGATCAGGGCGCAGGTGGTGGGGCCGCGGAGGTCGACGTACGCGGTGTCGTTGGTGAGGCGGAGGCGGACGGTGTCCGTGGGCGGGGGCGCCGGGGTTCCGCCGAAGGTGACCTTGCCGAAGAGGCCGAGGTGGATGTGGACCCAGTCGGCGGGCTCGGCGGCGCCGAAGCCGAGGAAGAGGTGCTTGCCGTGGGCCTCGGTGCGGACGAGGGGGGTGCCGGCGAGGAGGGCGGCGGAGTCGGCGAACTTGCCCTGGGGGCTGGTGACGTGGACCGCCGTCCCGGCGAAGGCGGCGGCGTAGTCCTGGGCCAGCCGGTGGATGGTGTGCCCCTCTGGCACGTCGGTGTCCTTTCCTTGCCTTGGCCCGCGCACCCGACTCGGCCGGTCGAGAGGCGGGACTCGCCCCGGGGCTCCGCCCCGGCCCCCGGCGGGGACTCCGTCCCCTGCACCCCTGGAGCACCTGCCCCGGGCCCACGCTCCAGCACCCGGTTCCAGCTCCCGAGCGCACGCTCCAGCAACCGGTTCCAGCTCCCCGGGCCCACGTTCCCGCAACCGGTTCCAGCTCTCCGGGCGCACGCTCCAGCACCCGGGCGCCGCAGGTTACCCGGCCCCAGGCGGGCCCGCCCCGACGCACACGCGCCGGGGAGGGACGGCACCGTTACCGGCGCTTCGCGCTACTGCTGCGGGTGGTGTGCGGGGATCGGCGGGAGGTCGCCCGTGGTCTCGTAGGACGCGAGCATGTCGATGCGGCGGATGTGGCGCTCGTCGCCGGAGAACGGGGTGGCGAGGAAGGTCTCGACGAACTTCGTCGCCTCGTCCCGGGTGTGCATGCGGGCGCCGACCGCGACCACGTTGGCGTCGTTGTGCTGGCGGCCGAGAGCGGCCGTCTCCTCGCTCCAGGCCAGGGCCGCGCGCACACCCTTCACCTTGTTCGCGGCGATCTGCTCGCCGTTGCCGGAGCCGCCGATCACGATGCCGAGGGCGCCGGGCTCGGCGGCCGTCCGCTCGGCGGCGCGGAGGCAGAAGGGCGGGTAGTCGTCCTGGGCGTCGTAGATGTGCGGGCCGCAGTCGACGGGGTCGTGGCCCGCCGCCCTGAGCCAGTCGACGAGGTGGTTCTTGAGTTCGAAGCCCGCATGGTCCGAGCCGAGATACACGCGCATGCGACGAGTGTGACATGCGCCCTAGGGGAGGGCCCTGTCGGGTGTCAGCCTTGAAATCGCCAAGTGAAACTATGGAACCTCAGGAAAAGCTCAAGTAACGATCCGGATTCAGAGGTTCCCCAATCCGTTCACCTCCGTTTCACTGGTCCGGCTCGTACACCGCTCGTACGGGAAAGTGCACGACCGGCGCAAAGGAAGACCTCCCCCATGACTTCGCAGCCGACCTTGACCAAGCCCGAGGACGGGCCCGCGGGGCCCGGAGAACCCGGGCCCGGGCTTCAGGCAGGACTCAAGAACCGCCATCTGTCGATGATCGCCATCGGCGGTGTCATCGGAGCCGGACTCTTCGTCGGCTCCAGCTCGGGAATCGCCACCGCGGGCCCCGGCATCCTCCTCTCCTACGCCCTCGTCGGCACGCTCGTGGTGCTGGTGATGCGGATGCTCGGGGAGATGTCCGCCGCCAACCCCACCTCCGGCTCCTTCTCCGCGCACGCCGACCGGGCGATCGGCCCGTGGGCCGGGTTCACCATCGGCTGGCTCTACTGGTTCTTCTGGGTCGTCGTCCTGGCCGTCGAGGCGACGGCCGGGGCCGTGATCCTCGAAGGCTGGATACCGGCCGTGCCCCAGTGGGGCTGGGCCCTGATCGTGATGGTCGTCCTGACCGCCACCAACCTCGTCTCCGTCGGCTCCTACGGCGAGTTCGAGTTCTGGTTCGCGGGGATCAAGGTCGTCGCCATCGCCGCGTTCATCGTCGTCGGCGGACTGGCCGTCTTCGGGCTGCTGCCCGGCGCCGACACCGACCAGGCGGGACTGTCCAACCTGACGGAGCACGGCGGATTCCTGCCGAACGGGGCGGGCGCGATCCTGACCGGTGTACTGCTCGTCGTCTTCTCCTTCATGGGCAGCGAGATCCCCACGCTGGCCGCCGGTGAGTCCGAGGACCCGCAGCGCGCCGTCACCAAGGCGACCAACAGCATCATCTGGCGTATCGGCGTCTTCTACCTGGGCTCGATCTTCGTCGTGGTCGCGCTGCTGCCGTGGGACTCGCAGTCGATCATCGACAAGGGCTCGTACGTGGCGGCCCTGGACTCGCTCGGTATCGCGAACGCCGGTCAGATCATGAACTTCATCGTGCTGACCTCGGTGCTCTCCTGCCTGAACTCCGGGCTCTACACGGCCTCCCGCATGGCCTTCTCGCTCGGCCGGCGCGGTGACGCCCCGAAGGCCTTCGCCCGCACGACCTCGCAGGGCGTGCCGCGGACGGCGATCCTCGTGTCCGTGGTGTTCGGCTTCGTCGCCGTCTTCTTCAACTACGAGTTCCCGGACTCCGTCTTCCTCTTCCTCGTCAACTCCTCGGGCGCCGTGGCCCTCTTCGTCTGGCTGGTGATCTGCCTCTCGCAGCTGCGGATGCGCAGGATCATCGAGGCGGAGGCGCCGGAGAAGCTGGTGGTGCGGATGTGGCTGTTCCCGTACCTGACCTGGGTGGCCGCCGCCGTCATCGTCTTCGTGCTCGGCTACATGCTCACCGACACCGAGAACAACGGACGCACGACCGTGCTGCTGTCGCTGCTCGTCGCGGCGCTCGTCATCGTCGTCGCCCTGGTCAAGCAGCGGATCACCGGGCGGAAGGACGCCGCCGACAAGGCCGTCGCCGAGAAGGGCTGACCGCCGCCCGTACCCGGGACATGAAGGAGGCCCGCCCGGTCGCTGCCGCGACCGGGCGGGCCTCCTTCATGCGCCGGCGCGGCTCTACCGCTTGTCGGCCAGCTTCCACACGGTGGGCAGGACGCCCATCGCCAGGGCGGCCTTCAGCGCGTCGCCGATCAGGAACGGGGTGAGGCCGGCCGCGATCGCGGCGGTGAGGGACATGTCCGCGGCCAGGGCCAGGTACGGCACGCCGACGGCGTAGATGATCGCCTCGCCGAGCAGCATCGTGCCGGCCATGCGCAGCACTGAGCGGTCGGCGCCGCGGCGGGCCAGGGCGCCCACCACCGTGGCGGCGAGCAGCATGCCGAAGACATAGCCGAGGGACGGGGCCGCGGTGCCGGAGCCGCCCTCCGCGAACCACGGCATGCCGGCCATGCCGACCAGCGCGTAGAGCGCGAGCGAGAGCAGGCCGCGGCGCGCGCCGAGCGCGGTGCCGACGAGCAGCGCCGCGAAGGTCTGTCCGGTCACCGGCACCGGGGAGCCGGGCACGGGTACCGCGATCTGGGCGGCCACGCCGGTGAGGACGGCGCCGCCGACCACGAGCGCTACGTCCCGGACGCGGGAGGAGGGGATGAGGTCGGCGAGGACCTGCCCGGAACGGGTGGTGGGGACGGCGGCGGTGCTCATGGGGACTCCGCGGTGGTGTGGACATGTCGGGACAGCGTGACGCTATCCCAGCGGGCCGGGCCGATCACCAGCAGCGCTCGACAAAGGCTCGATCGGCGGCTTGGTGGGCTCCCGACAAACGCGCGGGATACACCCGCTCCCGGGTGACACCGGTCACGGAGCGGGTGAGGCGGGCGTCACGACAAGCGGAATTCCGCATTCGGACGACCACGTTCCGTATCGGCATCGTCCGTATCGTGGGCAGCCGCTGTCGCCCACCGGCGCGACCCCGGAGACTGTGGGCGTTTTTGCCCTGCCCCTCCCCCACGCATCGGACGAGCCGCTCCATGTCCAACAGCACCACCACCGAGGCACCGCCGCGGTCGGACGACACCGCCCTCTCCCACGGCCTCAAGCAGCGCCACCTGTCGATGATCGCCCTCGGCGGCGTGATCGGCGCCGGGCTGTTCGTCGGCTCCGGGGCCGGTATCGCCGCCGCCGGACCCTCGATCGTCGTCGCCTACACCCTCTCCGGCCTCCTCGTGATGCTGGTGATGCGGATGCTGGGCGAGATGTCCGCCGCCTACCCGTCCTCGGGCTCCTTCTCCGCGCACGCCGAACGGGCGATCGGCCCCTGGGCCGGGTTCACCGCGGGCTGGGCGTTCTGGGTGCTGCTCTGCACGGCCGTCGGCCTGGAGGGCATCGGCGCGGCGCAGATCGTGCACGGCTGGCTGCCGGGCACGCCCGAGTGGGCGTGGGTGGCGCTGTTCATGGTGGTGTTCTGCGGGACGAACCTGGCCGCGGTGAAGAACTTCGGAGAGTTCGAGTTCTGGTTCGCCGCCCTCAAGGTCGGCGCGATCTCGCTCTTCCTGGTGCTGGGCGTGCTGGCGATCGCCGGCGTCCTGCCGGGCACCGACGCCCCCGGCACCTCGCACCTCGGCGACTTCATGCCCAACGGCGGCAACGGCCTGATCATCGGCCTGCTCGCCTCGGTCTTCGCCTACGGCGGCCTGGAGACGGTGACCATCGCGGCGGCCGAGTCGGAGAACCCGGTGAAGGGCGTGGCGAGCGCCGTGCGGACGGCGATGTGGCGGATCGCGCTCTTCTACATCGGCTCGATGGCGGTCATCGTCACCCTGGTCCCCTGGGACTCCCCCGAGGTGGTCGAGAAGGGCCCGTACGTCGCCGCCCTCGACGAGCTGGGCATCCCGGGCGCCGGCCAGCTCATGAACGTCGTCGTGCTGGTCGCGCTGCTGAGCGCGATGAACGCCAACATCTACGGCGCCTCGCGGATCGGCTACTCGCTGGTCGAGCGCGGCCAGGGCCCGAAGGTGCTGGGCCGGGTGTCGGGCGGGGTGCCGCGGATCGCGGTGCTGGTCTCCTCCCTCTTCGGCTTCGGCTGCGTGCTGCTCAGCTACTGGCGGCCGGACGACGTCTTCTCCTGGCTGCTGAACATGATCGGTGCGGTCATCCTGGTCGTCTGGATCTTCATCGCCGTCGCCCAGCTGCGGCTGCGCCGCCGCCTGGAGCGCGAGGCCCCGGAGAAGCTGGTCGTGCGCATGTGGGGCTTCCCGTGGCTGACATGGGTGGCGCTGGCGGGCATGGCCGCGGTCTTCGTCCTGATGGCCCGCGAGCCGGACACCCGGGTGCAGCTGTACTCGACGGGCGGGATGACGCTGGTCCTGGCGGCCGTCGGCTACGCCTGGCAGCGGCGGCGCGCTCGCGTGTGACCCGCCCGGCCTCTCCGAGAGCCCCCGCACGGACGCGTGCGGGGGCTCTTTCGTGCTCGTTCGGCCCGCCCGTCCACGCTCTCCCGACAACCTGCTGCTAGCGTGCACTTGCAAGCCTTTTGCAATAAGAAGGTCGGAGGGGATCCGCCATGCCCGTGTACACGCTTCCTGAACTGCCGTACGACTACTCCGCGCTGGCCCCCGTGATCAGCCCGGAGATCATCGAGCTGCACCACGACAAGCACCACGCGGCCTATGTGAAGGGCGCCAACGACACCCTGGAGCAGCTCGCCGAGGCGCGCGACAAGGAGTCGTGGGGGTCGATCAACGGCCTGGAGAAGAACCTCGCCTTCCACCTCTCCGGGCACATCCTGCACTCCATCTACTGGCACAACATGACCGGTGACGGCGGCGGCGAGCCCCTGGACAAGGACGGCGTGGGCGGCCTGGCCGACGCGATCGCCGAGTCGTTCGGTTCCTTCGCCGGTTTCAAGGCGCAGCTCACCAAGGCCGCCGCGACCACTCAGGGCTCCGGCTGGGGTGTGCTGGCGTACGAGCCGCTGAGCGGCCGCCTGATCGTCGAGCAGGTCTACGACCACCAGGGCAACGTCGGCCAGGGCTCCACGCCGATCCTGGTCTTCGATGCCTGGGAGCACGCCTTCTACCTCCAGTACAAGAACCAGAAGGTCGACTTCATCGACGCCATGTGGGCCGTCGTCAACTGGCAGGACGTGGCCAAGCGCTACGAGGCCGCCAAGGCCCGCACGAACGTGCTGCTGCTGGCGCCCTGACGCCGCCCGACTCCCCGAGTCGTCCTGCCTCGTGATCGTCTTCTCACCCTTCACGGCGGCAGGCGGAATGAGGGAAGCCCCCGCGAGGACCTGACTCGCGGGGGCTTTCTGCGTGCCGGGCGGGGTGTCAGGGCTTGCGGGCGAGCCCGCCGTGCTGCCCGATCGGCTGCGGGGCCGTTCCGTCCGGGGCGGGGTCCGGGCGCCACAGCGGGACCGACACCACGCCCGGGTCGACCAGGTCGAGGCCGTCGAAGTAGGCCTCGATCTGCTCGACGGGACGCAGGAAGTAGGGGACCGCGCCGGTCTCGTTGTAGCCGTCCTGGGCCGCCTCGTAGGCCGGGTCGGTGCCGCGGGAGCCGTCGTTGACGCAGAGGAAACTGCCGGCGGGCAGGCCCGCCATCAGGCGGCGGACCAGGTCGCGGGCCCGGTCGTGGCCGTCGACGTGACCGAGGATGCCGCTGAGGATGAGGGCGGTGGGGCGGGTCGGGTCGAGGGTGCGTCCGGCCGCCTCCAGGATGCGCTCCGGCTCGTACAGGCTCAGGTCTTCGTAGGCGGTGACGCCCTCGGGGGTGGAGGTGAGCAGGGCGCGGGCGTGCGCGAGGACCAGCGGGTCGTTGTCGACGTAGACGATCCGCGCCCCGGGGGCGTGCCGCTGGGCGACCTCGTGGGTGTTGTCGGCGGTCGGCAGCCCGGTGCCGACGTCCAGGAACTGGCGCACCCCGGCCTCCAGGACCAGGTACCGGATGGCGCGGCCGAGGAAGGCCCGGCTGCTGCGGGCGATGGTGACGATGCCGGGGAAGACGGCCGTGTAGGCGTCGCCGGCCGCCTCGTCCACGGGGTAGTTGTCCTTGCCGCCCAGCCAGTAGTTCCAGATCCGGGCCGAGTGCGGCACCGAGGTGTCGATCTCCGTCATGGGATGGGGCTCGCCTCCAGTGAGTGGGTGTGCCCATGCTCCTACGGGAGGGGAGCCGACGGGAACGGATGACCGCCGCCGGGCGGAGGCTTCCCGGTGCGAGTTGTTCCGGGCCACAGTGTCCGGCATGAGTCTTCCGAACCGGCGCTGCCCCAACTGCGGGGACACGGACCAGGACTTCCGCCCGCTCGACGGGGCCGAGCGGGCGTACGCGCTCACCCTCGCGCAGGTGTCCCGGGCCGACCTGGGCATCTACCGGCGCTGTGCGCGCGAGGGCTGTGTGCGGGTGCAGTCCTACTTCAACTGGAAGTCCGGGTTCGATCTGCCGGACTCCTTCCGGCCTACAGGTTGCTGAAGTCCGGGCCCTTGGTGCGGGTGCGCTTGATCTCGTAGAAGCCCGGGACCGAGGCCACCGCGAGGGTGCCGTCCCACAGCCTGGCGGCCTCCTCGCCCTTGGGCGCCGGGGTGACGACCGGGCCGAAGAAGGCGAGCTGGCCGCCGTCGGCGCCGGGGACGGCGATGACCGGGGTGCCGACCTCCTGGCCGACCATGTCGATGCCCTCCTTGTGGGAGGCGCGCAGCTGGGGCTCGTAGGGCGTGGCGTCCCAGTGGTCCATGAGGGACTCGGGCAGGCCGACGTCCTTCAGGGCGGCGGCGACGGTCTCGCGGCCCGGGCCCTCCTCCTGGTTGTGGATACGGGTGCCGAGGGCCGTGTAGAGGTCGCCCAGCACCTCGGCGCCGTGCTCCTCCTGGGCCGCGATGACCACGCGGACCGGGCCCCAGGCCTTGACCTCCAGCATCTCGCGGTACTCGTCGGGCAGCTCGTCGAGCTTGTCCTCGTTGAGCACGGCGAGGCTCATCAGGTGCCAGCGGACCTTGATGTCCCGGACCTTCTCCACCTCCAGGACCCAGCGGGAGGTCATCCATGCCCAGGGGCACAGGGGGTCGAACCAGAAGTCGACGGGAGTCTTGTCCGACATGTCTCTCCTCATGAGGCGCACGAGCGGGCTTCTGTACGGGCAACGCGGCCGTACACCCCACCATTCCCGGGCTGCCGCACGTCAGGGGCACATGGCAGGATCGGTGCTGTCCGCATACTGAACACCATCCGAGGGAGTGCCACCCGTGCCCGGTGAGAATCTGTCCCGCGACGAGGCCCGGGAGCGGGCCGCCCTGCTGTCCGTCGACGGGTACGAGGTGTCCCTCGACGTGCGCTCGGCCGTCGGTGACACGCAGGGCGGGGGGCCCCGCACCTTCCGTTCCGTCACCACGCTCCGGTTCCGCTGCAACGAACCCGGCGCGAGCAGCTTCGCCGACCTGGTCGCCCCGAGCGTCACCGCCGTCTCCCTCAACGGCCGCGACCTCGACCCGAGCGAGGTCTTCGACGGCACGCGGATCGCCCTGGAGGACCTGGCCGCCGACAACGAGCTGGTCGTCGACGCCCAGTGCGCCTACTCCCGCACCGGTGAGGGCCTGCACCGCTTCGTCGACCCCGAGGACGGCGAGGTGTACCTGTACACCCAGTACGAGCCGGCCGACTCCCGCCGGGTCTTCGCCAACTTCGAGCAGCCGGACCTGAAGGCACCGTTCCGCTTCGAGGTGCGGGCGCCGGAGGAGTGGACGGTGTGGAGCAACGGCGCGGGCGAGCGCGTCGACGGGGTGTGGCGGTTCGCGGAGACGAAGCCGATCTCGACGTACATCACCTGTGTCGTGGCCGGTCCGTACCACTACGTGACGGACTCCTACGAGCGGACCCTGGAGGACGGCACACGGCTGGAGATCCCGCTGGGCGCCCTGTGCCGCAAGGGGCTGGCGCCGCACTTCGACGCCGACGACGTCTTCCTGATCACCAAGCAGGGCCTGGACTTCTTCCACGACCACTTCGACTACCCGTACCCCTTCGGGAAGTACGACCAGGCGTTCGTGCCCGAGTACAACCTCGGCGCGATGGAGAACCCGGGCCTGGTGACCTTCCGCGAGGAGTACATCTTCCGCGGGAAGGTGACGCAGGCGTCGTACGAGGGCCGCGCCAACACGATCCTGCACGAGATGGCGCACATGTGGTTCGGCGACCTGGTCACCATGGAGTGGTGGGACGACCTGTGGCTGAAGGAGTCCTTCGCCGACTTCATGGGCGCGTTCGCGAACGTCGGCGCGACCCGCTTCAAGGACGCCTGGATCACCTTCGCCAACCGCCGCAAGGCCTGGGCCTACCGCGCCGACCAGCTGCCCTCCACCCACCCGGTCACGGCCGACATCCGTGACCTGGAGGACGCCAAGCTCAACTTCGACGGCATCACCTACGCCAAGGGCGCCTCCGCGCTGAAGCAGCTGGTGGCGTACGTCGGCCAGGACGCGTTCCTGGAGGGCGCGCGGCGCTACTTCAAGCGGCACGCGTACGGCAACACCCGGCTGAGTGATCTGCTGTCGGTCCTTGAGGAGACCAGCGGGCGGGACATGGCGGCCTGGGCGCGCTCCTGGCTCCAGACGGCGGGCGTCAACTCGCTCACCCCGCAGGTGCTGCTGAGCGCCGAGGGACGGATCGACGAGCTGGCGGTGGTGCAGGAGGCCGCTGTGATTGCCCCGGCGGACCACCCCGAACTGCGCCCGCACCGGGTGGCGGTGGGCCTGTACCGCCGTACCGGCGAGGGCTCCCTGGAGCGGTACGCGCGCGCCGAGGTGGACGTCGACGGGCCGCGCACGGTCGTCGCGGAGCTGGCCGGCGCCGAGGCGCCCGAGCTGGTGCTGGTCAACGACGACGACCTGACGTACTGCAAGACCCGATTCGACGACACCTCGCTGGCGACGCTGCGCGAGCACCTGGGCTCGCTGACCGACCCGCTGGCCCGCGCCCTGTGCTGGTCGGCGCTGTGGAACATGACGCGGGACGCGCTGCTGCCGGCCCGGGACTTCATCGGTCTCGTCCTGCGGTTCGCGGGGCGCGAGTCCGGCATCGGCGTGCTCCAGATGCTGCACGCCTGGGCCGAGTCGGCGCTGACGCACTACGTGGCCCCCGAGTGGCGTGAGACCGGTGGCCGGCTGCTCGGCCAGGGCGCGCTGCGGGAGCTGCGGGAGGCGGCGCCGGGCGGCGAACCGCAGCTGGCGTGGGCGCGGTTCTTCGCGGCGGTGGCGTCCGAGGAGGCCGAACTGTCCTTGCTGCGCGGGCTGCTGGACGGCTCCGAGAAGATCAACGGCCTGGAGATGGACCAGGAGCTGCGCTGGGCGTTCCTCGCCCCGCTCGCGGCGCACGGCGTGGCGGACGAGGCGGTGCTGGCCGCCGAGCTGGCCCGCGACGACACGGCCTCCGGCAAGCGCCACCAGGTGCGCTGCCTGGCGGCCCGGCCTTCGGCGGCGGTGAAGGCGCAGGCGTGGGCGCAGGTCGTGGAGTCGGACGCGCTGTCCAACGCCCTGGTGGAGGCGACGATCGCGGGCTTCGAGCGGTCCTCGCAGCGGGAGCTGCTCGCGCCGTACACGGAGAAGTACTTCGCGGCGATCGAGCGGGTGTGGGCCGAGCGGTCCATCCAGATCGGGATGGACGTGGTCCGGGGCCTGTTCCCGTCCCTGATGGACTCCCAGGACACGCTGGACGCGACGGACGCGTGGCTGTCGGCACACGAGGACGCGGCACCGGCGCTGCGCAGGCTGGTCCTCGAGGCGCGGGACGACCTGTCGCGTGCGCTGCGGGGGCAGGCGTGTGACGCGGCGGCGGCCCGCTAGGCCGGACGTGTCCCGGACGACGACGATCTTTGGCCAATGATTGGGCGCTCCGTCATCGTTACGGAATTCAGTCAATAGCAGCCGTAACCCCTGGACCGCACCTCGGCGGACCAGGGGTTTTCGGCATCCGAACACCCGTCCTTTAGGACGGGCTTGTCCGGGTTCGGCGATGAGCGTGTAACAGGGGTTAAGGGACGGATCGGGCGCGGGAAACCCCCGGTCATGACGCACAACACCCCGCTCTCCCCCCGCCCCCTGCACGACCTGGCGCACGGCAGGCGCCGGCTGATGACGGCCGCCCAGCTCCGGGCGCACGGCGTCTCCGCCGCCGAGACCGGCGAACAGTGCCGGCCCGGCGGCCCCTGGCGGCAACTGCTCCCGAACGTCGTCCTGCTGCACCCGGGCCCGCCGACCGGCGACGAGCGCCTGCACGCGGTGCTGCTCTACGCGGCGCGGGAGCGCACGTCCGGCACGGTCCCGGGCGTCACCGCAGCCGTACCGGTCCAGCCGGGCGGCGAGCACCCGCCCGTCCCCGCGTACGCGGAGGCGATGATCACGGGGCTGGCCGCGTTGGCGCTGCACGGTTTCTCGGCCGCTCCCCCGCTGCCGTCCCTGGAGGTCGTCGACGTACTGGTGCCGCGGCTGCGCCGGCTGCGGACCACGGGGTTCGCGCGCATCGTCCGCACGGCCGCGCTGCCCGTCGCCGAGGAGGTCGGCGGGGTGCCGGTGGCGCCGGTGGCGCGGGCACTGGCCGACGCGGTGGCGGAGCTGACGGACGCGGAGGCCGTACGGCGGCTGCTGACGGAGGCGGTGCGCGGCGGGTACTGCGAACCGGCCGCGGTGGTGAGGGAGCTGAACCGGGCGCGGCTGCTGAGCCGGCCGCACGTGGTGGACGCCGTGGACTCGCTGGTCGCCGAGGGGCGGGCGCTGGCCGAGCAGCGCCTGTACCGGATGGTGCGCGAGCACGGCCTGCCGGAGCCGGTCTGGAACGTCGACCTGCGCATGCCCGGCGGCCCCCACCTCGGCGGCGTGGACGCCTTCTGGCCGGAGCAGGCAGTGGCGCTGGAGCTGGACACCCGCGCGCACCGGCAGCGGGAGGACGACCCGCTCTGGGCCGAACACGTGCGCAAGCGGGAGCACTTGGAGCGGCTGGGTATTACGGTCGTGCACCTCACCCCGCGCAAACTGCGGGACTCGCTGGAGCACCAGGCGACCGTCGTCCGTACGGCGTTGATGGCGGCGGGGGACCGGGAACCCGCCGCGTATGTCGTGGTGCTGCCCCAGTAGTGAACGACGGGGCGGTCACCAGGAGGGGAGAGGAGGGGCCGCGGGGCACGACGCCCGCGGCCCCTCCTCACGCCACCCCCGGTCCGGCTCCGGGGATTGTCACGGCCCGCCCCTTGTGTCCCGGATGGCGTATGGCGGAAGTACGCCATGACTCCTTCCCGTCCCGGACAACTCTCCCCAAACAGTGATCCCTTGGGTAAAGCTGAGCGGTCGTCCGGGATCGGATTCCGGACTGCCGCGGCCAGGGCCGGTCTGCCCCGGTCGTGCACGCACGTTCCTTTACCTACAAGGGATGCCGATGACCCACACCCCCCAGCGCGAACCGATACCGGGCGCGAGACGCGCGGCCCGCATAGCCGTGGCCGCGGGCCTCGTGGCCGCGCTCGCCGCGGCCGGGCCCGTGCCCGCGGCCTTCGCCGCCGACGGCCCGGTGGCCGCTCCGCCCGCCGACGCCTCCGTCAAGTCCGCGCACGACAAGCTCGGTTCCGACGACGCGGACCGGCTCGCCGAGGCGAAGGCGGACGGCGAGAAGAACGTCACGATGATGGTCGCCACCGCGCCGGGCGACACCGAGCGGGTGGCAAGGGAGCTGGACGCGGTCCCCGGCGGCACCGTCGGCCGGACCTACGACGAGCTGGGCTACGTCCGCGCCACGGTCCCCACCGCCAAGGCGGACTCGGCCATCGCCGCCGCCGCGAAGCTCTCCTCCGTGCACGGCATCGACCTGCGCGAGGAGATACCGCTGGACGACCCGACGCCGAGCGCGGACCGGGCGAAGGGCGCCGAGCACCACAAGGGCCGTTCCTACCCGGCGCCGGACCGCCGCACCCCCGCCGAGAACCCGTACAACCCGTCCTTCGAGACGGGCGCCGTCGACTTCGTGGAGAAGTACCCGAAGGCGGACGGCCGCGGCATCACCATCGGCGTCCTGGACTCGGGTGTCGACCTCGGGCACCCCGCGCTGCAGAAGACCACCACCGGCGAGCGCAAGATCGTGGACTGGGTCACCGCGACCGACCCGGTCGTCGACGGCGACCGCACCTGGCGCCCGATGACCACCTCGGTGTCCGGGCCGACCTTCACCTACGGCGGGAAGACCTGGACGGCTCCCGCGGGCTCCTACCAGGTCAGCAGCTTCCTGGAGTCCTACACCACCGGCGGTGACGCGGCCGGCGACGCCAACCGGGACGGCGACACCACCGACTCCTGGGGCGTCCTGTACGACGCGAAGGCCGGCACGGTCCGCGTCGACCTGAACGGCAACCACGACTTCGCCGACGACACCCCGATGAAGCCCTACAAGGACGGCTTCCAGATCGGGTACTTCGGCACCGACGACCCGAAGACGGACGTGGCCGAGCGCCAGCCGTTCGTCGTCGAGATCCGCAAGGACGTCGTCTACAACCCCTCCGGCGCCAAGGCCGACTTCGTCAACATCGGCGTCATCGAGTCCGAGCACGGCACGCACGTCGCCGGACTCACCGCCGCCAACGGCCTGTTCGGCGGCCGGATGGACGGTGCCGCGCCCGGCGCGAAGATCGTCTCCTCCCGCGCCTGCACCTGGAGCGGCGGATGCACCAACGTCGCGCTCACCGAGGGCATGATCGACCTCGTCGTCAACCGCGGCGTCGACATCGTCAACATGTCGATCGGCGGCCTGCCCGCGCTCAACGACGGCAACAACGCCCGCGCGGAGCTGTACACGCGGCTCATCGACGACCACGGCGTCCAGCTCGTCATCTCCGCGGGCAACTCGGGCCCCGGCGCCAACACCATCGGCGACCCCGGCCTCGCCGACAAGGTGATCTCCGTCGGCGCGTCCATCTCCCGTGAGACCTGGGCCGCCAACTACGGCTCCCAGGTGCGCACCAAGTACGCGATGATGCCGTTCTCCTCGCGCGGCCCGCGTGAGGACGGCGGCTTCACGCCGACGCTGACCGCGCCCGGCGCCGCGGTCAACACCATCCAGACCTGGATGCCCGGCGCCCCGGTCCCGGAGGCGGGCTACGCCCTGCCGGCCGGCTACGGCATGCTCCAGGGCACCTCGATGGCCTCGCCGCAGGCCGCCGGCGCCTCCGCGCTGCTGCTGTCCGCCGCGAAGCAGGCGCGCCTCGACCTCACGCCGGCGAAGCTGCGCACGGCGCTGACCTCGACCGCCGACCACATCAGCGGCGTGCAGGCGTACGAGGAGGGCGCGGGCCTGATCAACGTCCCCGACGCCTGGCGCGCGATCCGCGAGGGCGCCACCGCCCACGAGTACACCGTCCAGGCCCCGGTCGACACCGCGATCGACCAGTTCCTGAAGACCCCGGGCAAGGGCACCGGCCTCTACGACCGCGAGGGCGGCCTGAAGGCCGGCGAGCGCAGGACGTACGAGATCACGCTCACCCGCACCACCGGCTCCGACCGGGCGGTCCGGCACGAGCTGGAGTTCGAGAACAACGCCGGGCGCACCTTCCGGATCGTCGGACCCGACGAGGTGCGGCTGCCGCTGAACGAGCCGGTGACCGTCAAGGTCGAGGCGCGGCCCGGGTCCGCCGGGCTCAAGAGCGCGATCCTGGAGGTCGACGACCCGCGCACCGAGGGCGTCGACAAGCAGGTCCTGACCACGGTCGTGGTCTCGGCCCCGCTGAAGTACGACGTCTCCGCCAAGGGTTCCGTGCAGCGCAACGCCACCAAGTCCTACTTCGTGACCGTCCCCGAGGGCGCGAAGTCGCTGGAGGTGGCGATGAGCGGGCTGAAGGCCGGGAGCCAGACCCGGTTCATCGCCATCCACCCGTACGGCGTCCCGGTCGACAACACCTCCACGCCGTACTGCTACAACAACTACCTCGACGGCAACGGCTGCCGGCCCGACGTGCGCGCGTACGCCGACCCGCAGCCCGGCGTCTGGGAGATCGAGGTCGAGTCGCGGCGCACCTCGCCGCTGCTGGACAACCCGTACAAGCTGGACGTCACCGTCCTCGGCGCCGTCTTCGACCCGGAGACCGTGACCGTGCCCGAGGCGAAGGCCGGCACCCCGGCCGCCGTCTCCTGGAAGGTGACGAACCGCTTCGCCCCGCTGGAGGGCAGGCTGACCGGCGGTCCGCTCGGCTCGTCCGAGACGTCCCGCCCGTCCATCGCGCAGGGCGGGACGGCCACCTCCACGGTCGAGGTGCCCGAGGGCGCCGACTCGCTGGACGTCGCCATCGGCGGGGTCTCCGACGCGGCCGCCGACCTGGACCTGACGGTCTACGGCGCGGACGGTGCCGTGGTCGGCCAGTCCGCCGACGGCGACTCCGAGGAGTCCGTCTCCGTCGCGAAGCCGGCCGCCGGCACGTACACCGTCGAGGTCGCCGGCTACTCGGTGCCGTCGGGCAGCACGGAGTACGACTACCGGGACGTGTTCTTCGCCGCGACCCTCGGCTCGGTCGCGGTGGACGGCGCGGCGCCGGTCGAGCTCGGCACGGGCGACTCGGCGACGGTCACCGCCCAGGTGACGGCGCTGGCCGCCGCCCCGGAGGGCCGTGAGTTCTTCGGCCGGGTCCAGCTGGTCAACGCCCACGGCACGGCCGCGGGCCTGGGCAGCGTGCGGATCGGGAAGGTCGTGCCGTAGTCCGGTGCGGCGGGTGACGGGCGGGCGCTCCTTCGGGGGTGCCCGCCCTTTCCCTTGCCCGGTCCCGCCGGTCAGTCGCAGGTCAGGGTGCGGGACTCGGCGAGGGACGCCGTGATCACGGCGCGTTCGGCGGCGACGGCGCGGCTGCCCGTGATCACGACGTCCGGGGTGTCCCCGTACCGGGGGATGCCGATGAGCGCCTGGTCGCCCGGGGCGAGCCGGGCGGTGGCGTCGCCCAGCACGAAGGTGACCGGTGCGGCGTCCCGCTCCCCCGGTCCGTCCGCCTTGTAGGCGCGGGTGACGTCCAGGGTGATCCGGTGCCGCCCGGTGCCCGGCACGGGTTCGGCGGCCGTCACCGTGCCCTCGGCCACCAGCCGGGCGCAGGCGAGGTAGCGGGGGCTGCCGAAGGCGACGCCGGACGCCGCGGAGCCCGCCCCCTCGTCGCTCGCCACGCCCTTGCCGGCCGCGTCGTCGGAGGAGCCGCTCCCGCCCTGCGCCCCCAGCCAGCCGAGGCCCGCCACGAGCGCGCCCGCGCAGGCCACCGCGAGGGCGCCGAGGGCCGGGGCGAGGAAGCGCCGGCGCGGACGGACGGGGGGCGCCTCCGGGGCTCGCAGCACGGGGGGCGGCCCGCTCAGCGCCGTGCCGATGAGCCTCAGCTGTTCCCGCAGCAGGGCCACGTCGGCTGCCGCGGACCCGTACGCGCGCCGCTCCGCGGGGTCCGCGCCCGGCGGCAGCGCCTCGCCGGTGATGGCCGCCATGAGCGCGTCGTACCCGCCGCCGGTGTCGCCGTCGTGCCCCGCGTGCCCGTCGGGGTGTTCCTCGGCGGCCATCTCACACCACCTCGTCCTCGTGCAGGCGGGCCCGCAGTGCCCGTACCGCCGTGTGCAGCCTGCTCTTGACCGTGCCCTCGGGGATGCCCAGCTCCTCGGCGATGCCGCGCACCGGCAGGTCCGCGAAGAACCGCAGGACGAGGACCTGGCGCTGGGCGTCGGGCAGCTCGTCCAGGCCCTGGGCGACGGCCAGGGAGAGCACGCTGGTGTCCTCCCCCGAGGGATGGTCCGCCTGGCGGAGCGCGGCCAGGCGCTCCCCGAGCCGGTCCTGGCGGCGCCGGGCGCGGTGCCAGTCCATCGCCAGGTTGGAGGCGACGACCGCCGCCCACGCCGACACGTCGCGCGGCGCCTCCCGGCCGCTCGCCGTCCGCTCCAGCAACCGCAGGCGGACCTGCTGCACCCCGTCCGGCAGGTCCGCCTGCGGCACCCCGCCCAGCGCGAGCACCGCCCGCACCCGGCGTTCCTGGGCCGCGTCCAGGGGATCGTCGCGTCCGGCGTCCCCCTGGCCGCGGCGGGCCTTTCTGCGCAGCACTGCCACCCCTCCCCCTGGGACCTGTCCCGGCGTCTCCCCTATGACGCCGCGGCCGCCCGAAACGTTCGCCCGTCCGGCCGGTCTGCGGCGCGAGGCGTACGTCACATCGTCGTGTGGGGTGGGACGGGATGGGCAGGGGCGGACCGAGCCACCGCGTCCCAGGGTGCGGGCACCCGGGGCAAAGGATTGGACAGGCGGGCCGGGCTTCGCCCCATGATGGAAAAGTCTCGGCCGAGCAAAGCGCGCGTGAAGACACGCGTACAAACGGAGAAGGAGTCACCGTGAGGATCGGAATCGTCGGAGCCACCGGCCAGGTGGGCACGGTCATGCGCAGGATCCTCACGGAGCGCGACTTCCCGGTCACCGAGCTGCGCCTGTTCGCCTCCGCGCGCAGCGCCGGCAAGGAGCTGGACGGCGTGACGGTGGAGGACGCGACCACCGCCGACTACTCCGGCCTGGACATCGTGCTCTTCTCCGCGGGCGGCGCCACCTCCAAGGCGCTGGCCGAGAAGGTCGCCTCGCAGGGCCCCGTCGTGATCGACAACTCCTCCGCCTGGCGCCGCGACCCCGAGGTCCCGCTGGTGGTCTCCGAGGTGAACCCGCACGCGATCGCGGACCGCCCCAAGGGCATCATCGCCAACCCGAACTGCACCACGATGGCCGCGATGCCGGTGCTGCGTCCGCTGCACGCGGAGGCGGGCCTCGAAGCCCTCGTCGTCGCCACCTACCAGGCGGTCTCCGGCTCCGGCCTCGCCGGTGTGGACGAGCTGTTCGAGCAGGTCCAGAAGGTCGGCGCGGACGCCCCCAAGCTCACGCACGACGGCTCCGCGGTGGAGTTCCCGAAGCCCGACAAGTACGTGGCGCCGATCGCGTACAACGTGCTGCCGCTGGCCGGCTCGATCGTCGACGACGGCCTGCACGAGACGGACGAGGAGCAGAAGCTCCGCAACGAGTCCCGCAAGATCCTGGAGATCCCGGAGCTGAAGGTCTCCGGCACCTGCGTGCGGGTGCCCGTCTTCAGCGGCCACTCGCTCCAGATCAACGCCCGTTTCGCCCGCCCGCTCAGCGTGGCCCGCGCCAAGGAGCTGCTGGCCGGCGCCCCCGGCGTCGCCCTCACCGAGGTGCCGACCCCGCTGGAGGCGGCCGGGCAGGACCCGTCGTACGTGGGCCGCATCCGCCAGGACGAGACCGTGGAGAACGGCCTCGCCCTCTTCGTCTCCAACGACAACCTGCGCAAGGGCGCGGCCCTGAACGCGGTGCAGATCGCGGAGCTGGTGGCGGCGGAGCTGAAGGGCTAGTGGCCCGGGGCCGGGGCTAACCCCGCCTCACCTCGTAGAGGAAGCAGCCGTACTCGACGTACGTGAAAAGGGTCCCGGACGATCAGTTCCGGGGCCCTTTTCGCGTACGGCTGGACAGCTCCCAGGTTCACGCCCGCCCGGCCCGCCCACCGGAGGGAAATGGACATCGCGTTCCGTGCGGGCCGCGTGGAAGGATGGCGCAACCGACACATAACGAGGAGATGACCGCGTGCCTGGCACAAACCTGACTCGCGAAGAGGCGCGGCAGCGGGCGACGCTGCTGAGCGTTGACTCGTACGAGATCGATCTCGACCTCACCGGCGCGCAGGAGGGCGGCACCTACCGGTCCGTGACCACGGTGCGCTTCGACGTCGCGGAGGGCGGCGGCGAGTCCTTCATCGACCTGGTCGCGCCGGCCGTCCACGAGGTGACGCTGAACGGCGACGCCCTCGACGCCGACGAGGTGTTCCAGGACTCCCGCATCGCGCTGCCGGGCCTGCTGCCGGGGCGCAACATCCTGCGCGTGGCCGCCGACTGCGCGTACACCAACACCGGCGAGGGCCTGCACCGGTTCGTCGACCCGGTGGACGACCAGGCGTACCTGTACACCCAGTTCGAGGTGCCGGACGCGCGCCGGGTCTTCGCGAGCTTCGAGCAGCCCGACCTCAAGGCGACGTTCCAGTTCACCGTGAAGGCGCCCGAGGGCTGGACGGTCATCTCCAACTCGCCGACGCCCGAGCCGAAGGACAGCGTCTGGGTCTTCGAGCCGACCCCGCGCATCTCGTCGTACGTCACGGCCCTGATCGTCGGCCCGTACCACTCGGTGCACAGCGTGTACGAGAAGGACGGCCAGTCGGTGCCGCTCGGCATCTACTGCCGCCCGTCGCTCGCCGAGCACCTCGACTCGGACGCGATCTTCGAGGTGACCCGGCAGGGCTTCGAGTGGTTCCAGGAGAAGTTCGACTACCCGTACCCCTTCAAGAAGTACGACCAGCTCTTCGTGCCGGAGTTCAACGCGGGCGCGATGGAGAACGCGGGCGCGGTGACCATCCGGGACCAGTACGTGTTCCGTTCGAAGGTGACGGACGCGGCGTACGAGGTGCGGGCGGCGACGATCCTGCACGAGCTGGCGCACATGTGGTTCGGCGACCTGGTCACCATGGAGTGGTGGAACGACCTGTGGCTGAACGAGTCGTTCGCCACCTACGCCGAGGCCGCCTGCCAGGCCGACGCGCCCGGCTCCAAGTGGCCGCACTCGTGGACGACGTTCGCCAACCAGATGAAGACCTGGGCGTACCGGCAGGACCAGCTGCCCTCCACGCACCCGATCATGGCGGACATCAGCGACCTGGACGACGTGCTCGTCAACTTCGACGGCATCACGTACGCCAAGGGCGCGAGCGTGCTCAAGCAGCTCGTCGCCTACGTCGGTGAGGACGCGTTCTTCAGCGGCGTGCAGGCGTACTTCAAGCGGCACGCGTTCGGCAACACGCGCCTGTCCGACCTGCTGGGCGCGCTGGAGGAGACCTCCGGGCGCGACCTGAAGACCTGGTCGAAGGCGTGGCTGGAGACGGCCGGCATCAACGTGCTGCGCCCGGAGATCGAGACGGACGCCGAGGGCGTGATCTCCTCCTTCGCGATCCGGCAGGAGGCTCCGGCCCTGCCCGCCGGTGCCAAGGGCGAGCCCACGCTGCGCCCGCACCGCATCGCGGTCGGCGCCTACGACCTCGACGCGGACGGCAAGCTGGTGCGCGGCGAGCGCGTGGAGCTGGACGTGGACGGCGAGCTGACGGACGTGCCGCAGCTGGTGGGCAAGGCCCGCCCGGCGGTGCTGCTCCTGAACGACGACGACCTGTCGTACGCGAAGGTCCGCCTGGACGAGCAGTCCCTGGCCGTCGTCACCGAGCACCTCGGCGACTTCACCGAGTCGCTGCCGCGCGCGCTGTGCTGGGCGTCGGCCTGGGACATGACCCGGGACGCGGAGCTGGCCACCCGGGACTACCTCTCCCTGGTCCTGTCCGGCATCGGCAAGGAGTCCGACATCGGTGTCGTGCAGTCGCTGCACCGCCAGGTGAAGCTGGCCATCGACCAGTACGCCGCCCCGACCGCCCGCGAGGCGCTGCTCACCCGCTGGACCGAGGCCACGCTGGCCCACCTGCGGGCCGCCGAGGCGGGCAGCGACCACCAGCTGGCGTGGGCGCGCGCGTTCGCGGCGACGGCGCGGACGCCGGAGCAGCTCGACCTGCTGGACGCGCTCCTCGACGGTACGCAGACGATCGAGGGCCTGGCCGTCGACACGGAGCTGCGCTGGGCGTTCGTGCAGCGGCTGGCGGCCGTGGGACGGTTCGGCGGCTCGGAGATCGCCTCGGAGTACGAGCGGGACAAGACGGCCGCCGGTGAGCGGCACGCCGCCACCGCGCGTGCCGCCCGGCCCACCGAGCAGGCCAAGGCGGAGGCATGGGAGTCGGTCGTGGAGTCCGACAAGCTGCCGAACGCCGTCCAGGAGGCGGTCATCGCCGGCTTCGTCCAGACCGACCAGCGCGAGCTGCTGGCGTCGTACACGGAGCGGTACTTCGAGGCGCTGAAGGGCGTCTGGGAGTCCAGGTCGCACGAGATGGCCCAGCAGATCGCGGTCGGCCTGTACCCGGCGGTGCAGGTGTCGCAGGAGACCCTGGACCGCACGGACGCGTGGCTGGCCTCCGCCCAGCCGAACGCGGCCCTGCGCCGCCTGGTCTCGGAGTCCCGCTCGGGCATCGAGCGCGCCCTGCTGGCCCAGGCGGCCGACGCGGCGGCGACCACGGAGTAGGTCTTCACGCCGCAGGGGCGTCCGGTCCGCGCGTCGGGCCGGGCGCCCCTGCCGTGTGGTCGGGTGCCCGTGTGCTCGGGTGCCCATGTGCCCGTGTGCTTGGGTGCCCGTGTGCTCGGGTGCTCGGGTACCCGCGTGCCCGGGTGCCCAGGTCGGCCGAACGCGCGGTCCACCCGTCGCCGGGCCCGCCCGAGTCCTCGCGTTCGCCCACCACGCCAGGTGGCGCGCGAGCCGGGCCGCGGGGCCCCCGTGCGGCACGGCTCAGGGGCGGGAGGCCGCCGCCCCGTGGAGAGCCCTGAGTACCGTCGCGACGGCGGGGGCCTCCGACGCTCCCCTGCGCACGGCCGCGACGACGTGGCGGACGGGGCGGTCGGCGTGCAGGTCGCGCATGGAGACGCCGTCGCGCGGGACGGCCGCCATGCGGGGTACCAGGGCCACGCCCATCCCGGCCCCGACCATCGCGAGGATCGCCGTCCAGCCGGCCGCCGTGTGCGCCTGGTGCGGGCGGAAGCCGGCCGCCTCGCAGGCCGCGTGGGTGATGGCGGACCAGGGGCCGCTGCCGCCGAAGATCCACGGCTCGGCGGCGAGGTCGGCCAGGCGGAGCCCCTCCGCGCGGGCCAGCGGGTGGTCGGCGGGCAGGGCCACGTCCAGCGGGTCGGCGAGCAGCGGGACCCGGGTGAAGCGCGGGTCGGTGGCGCTCGGCGCCTGCGCGGCCAGCGACAGGGCGAGGTCCACCTCCCCGGCGGCCAGCAGCTCGTACGCCTCCTGCGCCTCGGCCTCCCGCACCCGCACCGTCACGGCGGGGTGGCTCGCCCGCAGCGCGGAGACGGCCGGTACGACGAGCGCCGGCACGGCGGTGGAGAAGGCGCCGACCCGCACCTCGCCGGCCTCTCCCCGGACATACGCCGACAACTCGGCCTCCGCCCGTTCCAGTTCCTCGAAGACCGCCTCCGCGTGCCGCAGTACGAGGCGGGCCGCGTCCGTCAGCCGGACCCGGCGTCCCTGGGCCCGGAGCAGCTCCACGCCGAGCTGCCGGGAGAGGTTCGTCAGCTGTTGGGACACGGCGGACGGCGTCATGTTCAGCGCCTCGGCCGTCGCGGTCACCGTGCCCCGTTCCCGCAGCGTCCGCAGGATTCGCAGCTTGCGGATGTCCCAGTCGGCCATGGCGGCAACCTATCCGCGTCCGGCCCCCGTCACCGACGCGACCCCGCGCCGAGGACGACGCCGCCGAGGATCAGCGCCATGCAGCCCGCTTGCGCCCAGCCGGTCGGTTCGGCCAGCAGCGCCCAGGAGAGCAGGGCGACGCACACCGGCTGGAGGTAGTAGACGACGCCGGCGCGGGACGGACCGATCAGGGAGATCGCCTTGTTCCAGGCGAAGAAGGCCACCGCCGAGGAGGCGACACCGACGTAGAGGAGGGCGAGGAGGGTGCCCGGCTCCGGGCTGAAGCCGCCCTGCGCTGCGAGGCTGACGCCCTGCGCGGGAAGCAGCATGAGGGTGCCGAGGAGGAACGTGGTGAACAGGAACCCGACCCCGTCCAGACCGGCGGGCCTGCGGCGCAGCAGCGCGCTGTACGACCCGAAGCAGCAGGCCGCGGCGATCATCCACAGGTCGCCCGCCGAGAAGCCCGCCCCGCCTCCGACCAGCAGCAGCACGCCCGCGCAGGCGACGAGCAGCCCCGCCACCCGGCGGGCGCCGAGCCGTACGCCGCCCGCCCGTTCGTAGACCGCCATCAGCACCGGGGACGCCGCCATGATCATGCCCATGTTGGCGGCGGGCGTGGTGACGCCGGCCTGGTTGACGAGGGTGTTGTAGACGGCCACGCCGAGCAGGGAGGCGAGGAGGACGAAGCCGGGATGGCGCCGGACGAGCGCCCGCTGCCGCCATGCCCGCCGGGCGCCGAAGGGGGCCACGACCGCGAGCGCCACCACCCAGCGCCAGAACGCGTGCTGCACGGGCGGGACGCTGTCCCCGAGGGCACGGGAGGCGACGAAGCTGCCGGACCAGACGACGGTGGCGAGCACGGCGAGCCCGATCCCGAGCGCGACGGGGCGGACGGGCGCGGCGGGCGCGGCGAGGGCGTCGGCAGGGGTGGGAGCGGGGGTGGGGGTGGGGACGGGGGTGACGGTCCGGCGGTCGGCTACGGCCACGGAGGTCCTTTCACTGTCGGCGGTGTGGTGGAGCTACCGTCGCAGGCCCGGACCCGTCAGGTCCATCGAATCTTTTCGACCGTTTTTTGAAGGAGAACTGAACGGTACGAGCCCCGTGCCCGTCTTCGCGCGCGGCGCCCGCTGCCCCGCGACCGTCGCCCCGAACGCCAGCGCCATGCCGGCCAGTTGCACCGGCGTCAGCGTCTCGCCCAGCGCCGCCCAGCCGACGACCGCGGCGGTGAGCGGCGAGAGCGGGCCGAGGAAGGTGACCTGGGTGGCGGAGAGCCGGCCGATGCCGCGGAACCAGAGCCAGTACGCCACCGCCGTGTTGGCCAGCGCCAGGTAGAGGTAGCCGCCGACCGCCGCGCCGTCCAGGGCGGGCGGAGCACCCTCGACCAGGAGGGCGACCGGCGCGATGAGCAGCCCGCCCGCGGTCAGCTGCCAGCCGGTGAGCGCGAGCGGGCCGACGCCCTCGGGGCGGCCCCAGCGCTTGGTGAGCACGGTGCCGGTGGACATGGACGCGGCGGACGCCAGGGCGGCCAGCGCGCCGAGCGCGTCCAGCCCGCCGGCCGCCTTCAGCACGACCAGGCTGACGCCGAACGCGGCGACGACGCCGGTGAGCACCGCGCGCGTGGTGGGCCGCTGCCCCAGCAGCAGGGCCGAGAGACCGACGACGAAGAGCGGGCCGACCGAGCCGACGACGGCCGCCATGCCGCCCGGCAGCCGGTAGGCGGAGAGGAACAGCAGCGGAAAGAAGACGCCGATGTTCAGCGCGCCCAGCACCGCCGCCTTCCACCACCAGGCGCCCCGCGGCAGCACCCGGGCGAGCGCGATCAGCAGCAGACCGGCGGGCAGGGCGCGCGCCAGACCGGTGAACAGGGGCCGGTCCGGTGGGAGGAACTCGGTGGTCACGGCGTAGGTGGTGCCCCAGGAGACGGGGGCGAGGGCGGTGAGCGCTATGAGGGTGGTGCGACCGGCGGACAGCATGTGGATAGCTTACTTGTAAGCAAGTTTCCGTCAAGCTACTTTCTTGCGGTCGAGCGGAATCCTGCCGATACTCGTGCCATGACCGAACGCCCCGGGACACCCCCCGAACCCTCCCCCGAGCCGCGCAAGGACCCCGTCGACGCGATCGTCGACCAGTGGGCGGTGGTCCGTCCCGACCTGGACACGGCCGCCATGGAGGTGTTCGGCCGGGTGTTCCGGCTGGCCCGCGCGATGGGCGACCGGATGGAGAAGGCGTACGCCCGCTTCGGGATTTCCCGCGGGGAGTTCGACGCCCTGGCCACCCTGCGCCGCTCCGGCGAGCCCTACACCCTCTCGCCCCGGCAGCTCTCGGCCACGCTGATGCTCACCACCGGCGGCATGACCGGCCGCCTGGACAAGCTCGAACGCGCGGGGCTGCTGCGCCGCTCCCCCGACCCGCACGACCGCCGGGGACTCCAGGTCACGCTCACCGACCGGGGTCTGGAGCTGATCGACGAGGCGGTCGGCGCGGGTCTCGCCGCCCAGACGGAGGCCCTGTCCGCCCTGGACGCGCGGCAGGCCGCCGAGGTGGCCGACCTGCTGCGGGTCCTGCTCGCCGGCACCGAGAAGTAGACCGGGAAGCGGGCGGACCCCTCAGCCCACGTGCGCGGCGACGGCCGACCCGGTCTCCGCCACGCCGGCGTCGTCGGCCGCCCAGGCCACGTGCCCGTCGGGGCGCACCAGCACCGTCGTACGGCGCCCGCTCGTCCAGCACTCCACGGACAGCCGCTCCTTGCGGCCCTCCCCGTCCAGGTACGCCCCCGCACCCTGGGCCGACGCCGGGGCGATCAGCACGAACCGTCCGCCGCGCAGCGCCTCGTAGAGCCGGACTCCGCCCGCGAGGGGCAGGTCCGGGACGCGGGTGCCGGTCAGCCGGTGGGCGCCGCGGGGAGCGGGGTAGCGGTAGCCGATGCCCGTGATCCGGCCGGTGACCCGGCGGCGGGCCGGGCCCAGGTGGCCGAGGACCGTGGTCACCGCGGCCCGGAACGCCAGCGTCCAGGGGCGCCTGGCCATGGCGAGGCGCACGATGCCGCCGCTGCTGCGCAGCACGGACCTGCCGACGGGGTGCCGCTCGCTCTGGTACGTGTCCAGCAGCCCGGGCCGGGCGTGACCGTGCAGCACGGCCGCCAGCTTCCAGCTCAGGTTCGCCGCGTCCTGGAGACCGGTGTTCAGGCCCTGCCCGCCGGCCGGCGTGTGCACGTGCGCCGCGTCGCCCGCGAGGAACACGCGGCCCACCCGGTAGGCGGGTGCCTGGCGTTCGTCACTGTGGAAGCGGGACATCCAGCGGGCGTCGTGCATCCCGAAGTCCCGGCCGAGGGCGAGGCGGGTGGTCTCCTTGACCTCGTCGAACCCGAGCGGCTCGGTGTCGGGGACGTCGCGGCCCCGCTGCCAGCCGATCACGCGGTGGTACCCGTCGCCCAGCGGCGCCAGGAAGGCCAGGGCGTCCCCGTTGGCGTTGACGGTCAGCAGCGTCTCCGGCTCCTCGGCGAGCCGCACGTCGGCGAGAACGGCGGAACGGATGGCCGAACGCCCCGGGAACGGCAGGCCGATCGCCTCCCGCACGGTGCTGCGCATCCCGTCGGTGCCGACGACGTACGCCGCCCGCAGCGTCCCGGGCTCGCCGTCCGGTCCGCGGACCTCGACGGTCACGGTGTCTCCGGCCGGGTCCTGGTGCAGACCGGTCACCCCGGTCTCGTACCGGAACTCCACGCCCGCCTCCACCGCCCGCCGCTCCAGCACCTTCTCGACCTCGTACTGCGGGAGGACGAGGAGGTGCTGGAAGCGGGAGGGGAGGGTGGCGAGGTCGATGGAGAGGCGGCCGAAGACGCGGAGGCTGTCCAGGGGCCGGCCCAGCGCCTCCAGTTCGTCCGCCAGGGCGCGGGCGTCGAACTGCTCCAGGGTGCGGGCGTGCAGGACGAAGGCGCGGGAGAGGTTGCTGATCCGGTGCGGGCGCTTCTCGACGAGGGTGACGGGGATGCCGGCGGTGGCGAGGTCACCGGCGAGGAGCAGGCCGGTGGGGCCCGCTCCGACGACGATCACGGAGGTGCGGGTGCCGTTCATGTGGGCCTCCAAGGCGATGCCAACGTTCGTTTGCCAACGGTTGTTTGCCAACGCTCGTTGTCACCGTAGAACGGCTTGCGGATCGGCGTCAACACTTGTTGGCCTACGCTTGTTGGCATACGCTCGTGGACATGTCCGACGAGAACGACGACCACGGATCGCCCGCCCGCCGCTCCGACTCCACCCGCGCCGCGATCCTGGACGCGGCCCGCGAGCGCTTCGCCGCCGACGGCTACGAGCGGGCGACCATCCGCGCCATCGCCCGGGACGCGCGCATCGATCCGTCGATGGTGATGCGGTACTACGGCAACAAGGAGGGCCTGTTCGCGGCCGCCGTCGCCATCGATCTCGCGCTGCCCGACCTGTCCGAGCTGCCGCGCGAGGAGGTCGGACGGGCCCTGATGGCGCACTTCCTCTCCCGGTGGGAGGAGAACGAGGTCCTCACGGCGCTGCTCCGGGCCGGGACCACCAACCAGGCCGGGGCCGAACGCATGCAGGGCATCTTCCGCGACCAGGTGCTGCCGGTGGCCCTACGGGTCTGCCCGGACCCCGAGCAGGCGCCCGCGCGGGCCGCGCTCGTCGCGACGCAGGTGCTGGGTCTGGCGCTGACGCGCTACATCCTGCGCTTCCCTCCGGCCGTGGCGCTGCACCGCGAGGAGCTTCTGGCGTGGCTGGCGCCCACGCTCCAGCGCTATCTGACCGCGCCGAGTCCCTGAAGAGCCAGTCCCTGAGAGCCGAGCCTCCGGAACACGCGGCCCCGGCCCGTGAGAACGCCGGAGGGCGCCGCCCGGCACATGTGTGCCGGGCGGCGCCCTCGGTGAAGCCGTTGCGGAGAGGTCAGGCCTTCGCGGCGACCTCGGCCTTGGTCTTGGTCCTGCCCTTGCCGCCGGGGGTGATCACCCGGTGTTCCGGCTTGGACCTGTCCAGGGCCATGACCAGACCGGCGATGATCGCGAACAGCGCGAGCGGGGCCAGGACGTAGTAGCCCAGCGTCTCGATGACGCTCAGGCCGGTGCCGGGGTCGTCGCCGTCGTCGCGGGTCAGCGCGAGCGCGGGGGACGACATGAGCAGCATCATCAGCGTCGTACCGGCTGCCAGGGCGCCGGCGCGCAGGGCGTTCTTCTTGTCCACGGTGCCAAGTTAGCGAACGGCCGGACGGACCGCGCGCCCGGGGTGCCCGTACGGGGCCCGCGGGCGCCCGGTTCAGCCGTCCCGGCCGCCGTCGCGTTCCCTCACGACGTCGATCAGGGCGTGCAGGCGGGGTGAGGCAGCCAGGTCCTCCAGGGTCACCGGGCGGCCCTCGGCGTCGGCGACGGGCAGCCGCCAGTTCGGGTACTGGTCCCAGGTGCCGGGGAGGTTCTGCGGGCGGCGGTCGCCGACGGCGTCCGGGAGCCAGATGCCGACCATGCGGGCCGGGGTGCGCAGCAGGAAGCGGTGCACGGCCTGGATCTCCGCCTCCTCGGCGGGGTTTCCGGTGTCGCCGCCGGTGCCGTCCAGCAGCCCGAGCCGGGCCAGGGCCTCCAGCCACTCGGCGGTGTCCGCGGCGGCCTCCGCACGCTCCACCTCCAGCGGGCGGGTGAGCAGGCCGAGACGGTCGCGGAGTTCGACGTGCTCGCCGGTGAGGCGGGCGGCGGTGGACGGCAGGTCGTGGGTGGTGGCGGTGGCCAGGCAGTCGGCGCGCCACTGCTCGGGCGGCAGCGGACGGCCGTCGCCGGTCCAGTCGCGCTCGAACCACAGCACCGAGGTGCCGAGCACCCCGCGTTCACGCAGCGCCTCGCGCACGCCGGGTTCGACGGTGCCCAGGTCCTCGCCGATGACGACGGCGCCGGCCCGGGTGGCCTCCAGGACGAGGACGGCAAGCATGGCCTCGGCGTCGTAGTGGACGTAGGTGCCCTGGGTGGGCGGGTGGCCCTCGGGGACCCACCAGAGCCGGAACAGGCCCATGACGTGGTCGACGCGCAGCGCGCCGGCGTAGCGGAACAGGCCGCGCAGCAGGTCCCGGAAGGGCGCGTACCCGGACTCGGCGAGGCGGTCGGGGCGCCAGGGCGGCAGGCCCCAGTCCTGGCCGAGGGCGTTGAAGGCGTCGGGCGGGGCGCCCACCGACATGCCGCGGGCGAAGTACTCCTGCTGCGCCCAGGAGTCGGCACCGCGCGGGTGCACCCCGACGGCGAGGTCGTGGACGATCCCGACCGGCATCCCGGCCTCGCGGGCGGTGTGCTGGGCGGCGGTGAGCTGGGTGTCGGTGAGCCAGGTGAGCCGGGAGTGGAAGTCGACGCGGTCCATCAGCTCGGTGCGGGCGCGTTCGGTGGCGGCCGAGCGAGGGTCGCGCAGGCCCTCGGGCCAGCGGTGCCAGTCGGGGCCGTGGATCTCGGCGAGCGCGCACCAGGTGGCGTGGTCCTCCAGCGCGGTGCCCTGTGCGGCGAGGTAGTCGCAGTAGGCGGCGCGGCGGCCGGGCCCGAGGGGGACCTCGTGGAGCAGGTCGAGTGCGTCGCGCTTCACCTCCCACACGGCGTCCCGGTCGATCAGGGCATCGTCGTCCAGGACGGCACCGCGCAGCCGTGCCGCCCGTTCCCCGAGCTTCCGGGCGCGCTCGGGGTCGGTGACGTAGGCGTACTCGGGCACGTCCTCGATCCGCAGGTGGACGGGGTCCGGGAAGCGGCGCGAGGAGGGCCGGTACGGGGAGGGGTCGGACGGGGCGCCGGGCACGGCCGCGTGCAGCGGGTTGACCTGGACGAACCCGGCGCCGAGGGCGCGTCCGGCCCAGTCGGCCAGTTCGCGGAGGTCACCGAGGTCGCCCATGCCCCAGGAGCGGCGGGAGAGGAGGGAGTAGAGCTGGACCAGGAGTCCGTGGGAGCGCCCGGCGGGCGCGGGCAGCCGGGCGGGCGCCACGATCAGGTGGGCCCGGGCGGTGCGGCCGTCGGGGGCGGTGGCGGTCAGGCGGTGGACGCCGGGCGGGAGCCGCCCGGCGTCGTCGCGGGTCTCGCCCTGCTCCGTGTCGACGCGTAGCCGGGTGCCCTCGGGCAGTGCGGCGAGGGCGGCCGGCGTGCCGCCGCCGTCCCAGTCGACGACGGTGGGCGGCAGCAGGCGGTCGCGCAGCCCGGTCTCGCGCGCGGCGAGCGCGGCCCGTACGGCCTCGGGGGTGCTCGTGTCCACGCCGAGGGCGGCCAGCGCGAGGGTCACCGCGGTGACCGAGGCCGGGACGGTGCGGTCCGGGGACGGGCGGTAGGCGGTGGCGACGCCGTGCAGGGCGGCGAGCCTGGTCAGATCCTCGGGAAGGTCCTCGGCGGAGGGCTCGGCCGGCCCGGCTGCTGGCATCTGTGACCTCTACGACCTCGTCGGCTCGGGAACGGCGAAGGAGGGGCCGCCCTGCTCCGGCACGTCGGCCGTGAGCTCGGGCGAGGACTCGCTGGTCAGCGGTACGGCGTCGGCGAACGGCGACTCGCTGGTCAGGGGCTCGGCGTCGGGCAGCGGAGGTTCGCTGGTCAGCGGGGTCTCGGCGAAGCTCTGGGCGGCGCCGAAGACGCAGTAGTGCGGGGTCTCGGAGGCGGCGGAGGGCTCGGCCCATGGAGTGGACGGCTCCGCCACGGGTTTGGAAGGGGCCGGGAGCAGGAGGGGTGCAGCCACGGAGATCTCCTTTGGGTCGGGCTGTTGCGAGCACGCTTCTAGCGGGTTACGGCAGCCCCCTACCCAAAAGGTGCGCGGACAGGCACTCCGACACCCGCAACGTGTCCCTGGTCACATCTCACTCCTTCCAAATACCCATGATCCGGGCAAAAGAAATCCTCAACGGAATCCGTCCAGCTATTCACTCAGTACATGTACTTGATGAATACTGATCTTCATGAGCACCCGCCATCTCCTCCTGGGCCTGATCGCCTCGGGGCCGAGCCACGGCTACGACCTCAAACGGCGCCACGACGAACGCTTCCCGCAGGCCCGTCCGCTGGCCTACGGGCAGGTCTACACAACCCTGCAGCGGCTGGTCCGGGACGGCCTGGCGGAGGTCGACGGCACCGCGTCCGACGGCGGCCCGGAGCGCACCGCGTACCGCGCGACCGACGAGGGCGCCCGGGAACTGGCGCGATGGGCGGGCGAGATCGCACCGCCCGCGCCCTTCGTGACGAACGAGATCTTCGCCAAGGTCGTCGTCTCGATCCTCACCGGCGGCGACGCGGGCGCGTACCTGCTGGCCCAGCGCGCCGCCCACATGGGCCGGATGCGGGAGCTCACGGCGCTCAAGACGGCGCCGGGCACCGACCTCGCGACCGTGCTCTCGGCCGACTACGCCCTCAACCACCTCGATGCCGACCTGCGCTGGATGACCACCACCGCGACCCGGCTCACCACCCTGACCACGGAGGTCCGCACCGCATGACGAACGGGGACACGCACGAGGCCACGACGGGACCGCTGCTCGCGGCCCGCGACCTGGTGAAGACGTACGGCAGGACAGAGGCCCTGCGGGGAGTCTCGGTCGACCTGCGGGCCGGCGAGATCCTCGCCGTCACCGGGGCCAGCGGCAGCGGCAAGTCCACGCTGCTGCACTGCCTGGCCGGGATCGTCCGGCCGGACGCGGGCTCGGTGACGTACGCCGGCCGACCGCTGGAGGGGCTGCCGGAGCATCGGCTGAGCGAGCTGCGCCGCACCGACTTCGGGGTGGTCTTCCAGTTCGGGCAGCTGATCCCGGAACTGACGGTGCTGGACAACGTGGCGCTGCCGCTGATGCTGGCCGGCACCGCACGCGCCGAGGCGCGGGCGCGGGCCGGTGAGTGGCTGGAACGGTTCGGGGTGCGCGGGCAGGAGGAGCTGCGCCCGGGGGAGATGAGCGGCGGTCAGGCACAGCGGGCGGCGCTGGCCCGCGCGCTGGTCGGCGGGCCGAAGGCGGTGTTCGCGGACGAACCGACCGGGGCGCTGGACTCGCTGGCGGGCGAGCAGGTGATGACGGCGCTGGCGCGCACGGCCCGGGAGTCGGGCACGGCGGTGCTGCTGGTCACGCACGACGCCCAGGTGGCGGCGTACGCCGACCGCGAGGTCCGGATGCGGGACGGCGCCGTGGCGCTGGGGGTGACGGCATGAGCACATGGGGTGCGGACGTCCGGCTGGCCCGGCAGCTGGTGAGCGGATCGGACCGGCGGGAGTGGTGGCGGGTCGCCCTTACGGCGGCGGGCGCGGCGCTCGCCACCGGATTCGCGCTGGCGGCCGTCACGCTCGCCTCGATCCCGGGCGGTTATGCCGTCTCCGTCCTCCACGGCCTGGTCAACGAGGGCGGCACCCGCTCCGGGGTGATCGCCGGGCTGTTGCTGCTGCTGGTACCGGTGCTGGCCTTTCTCGGCCAGTGCACCCGGATCGGCGCCGTGCACCGGGACCGGCGCCTGGCCGCACTGCGGCTGGCCGGCGCGACACCCTGGCAGGTGCGCCGGATCGCGGCACTGGAGACAGGGCTGACCTGTCTGGCGGGCTCGGCGGTGGCCACCGTCCTCGCGGTCCTGCTCCTGCTGCGTCTGTGGACCGGGCCGACCTCGCTGACCTGGGCGGGCATCGCACTGGTCACCGTCGGCGTACCGGTGTCGGGTGCGGTGGCGGGCGCGGTGGCGCTGCGCAGGGTGGTGGCGTCACCAATGGGGCGGCTGCGCCGGGTGGGGCCGGAATCGGGCCGGAAGCCGGGCCTGGTCTTCCTGGGCGGGCTGATCCTGCTGATCGCGGTGACGACGCTGGCCACGGACGGCTCCGGCGGCGCCGGCAACTGGGTCGGCTGGCGGACTCCGCTGACCGTCTTCCTCCTCGTCGTCGCGCTCGGCGCGGGCGCGGTGTGGCTGGCCGGGGCCACCGCCCGGCTCACCGGCCGGCTGCTGTCTCCCCGGGCCCGGACCGCGGCGCCGCTGCTCGCCGCGGAGCGGATGCGGGACGATCCCTGGGCCCCGGCCCGCACGCACGCCGCCGTCCTGGTGGTGACGGTCGCCGGCACGGCCTTCCTGGGCATCCGGCACGCGATGCTCACCGACCTGCGTGCCAGGGAGGGGCGCCTCGGCGCCGGCCTGGCGTACTACACGACCGGCCTCGACCTGACGGGCGCCGCGCTCCTCGTCGCCCTCGCGATCACGCTCACCGGCCTCGCCGTGGGCACCGCCGAGTCGCTGGCCAATCGACGCCGGACGCTGGCCGCGCAGGTCGCGGCGGGGGTGCCGCGTACGGTCCTGAACCGGGCCCTGCTGATGGAAACCGCCCTTCCACTCGCCCCCGCTCTGCTCCTGGCCTGCGCCGGGGGTCTGTCGGTCGGCGCCTGGTACTCGTCCCTGCACGGCGACGGCTCGCTCCCGTGGACGGCCCTGCTGGTCGCACCGGCGGTGTACGCCGCCTGCCTCCTCGCGGCGGGGACGGCCCTGCCCCTGCTGGGGCGCTCGGTGCGGCCGGGGGAGCTGCGGTACGTGTGACGGCCGTTCAGCAGGAGGGTGCAACCGATCCGGATGCCCCGCCCGCCAGGCCGGATCTCCCCTACCCTGATCATGTGGACCCCCGCACAACCGGAGGAGCCCTGTGACCGTGACCGCTGACAGGCCCCAGATGCTCGTCACCGAGTTCGAGGAACTCGCCCGCCATGCCGACCGGAGCATAGAAGGCGCGCGGCTCGAGTTCATCAACGGACATCTTGGGGGGAAGGCCGTGCCGGACGGCGATCACGGACGTGTCATTCAGTGGCTCACGCGCATCTGCATGCAGCACAGGCCCGACCTGTGGCTGGACCCGGTGCAAGGGCTCGTGGTCGAGACGTACCGCGGCGGGCGCGCCCGTCCCGACGGCTCACTGGCCCCGGCGGAGGCGTTCGTCGGCCAAGGCGAATGGGCCGACCCCACCCCCGTCCTCATGGTCGTAGAAGTCACCTCGTACGACTCCGACACCGACCGGCGCGACCGCGCCGAGAAGCCCCGGGCGTACGCCGAGACCGGTATCCCGGTGTACCTCCTGATCGACCAGGACACCTGCGAGGTCAAGGTGCACAGCCGGCCGGACGGCGGACGTTACGAGACCGTGCAGACCCTGCCCTTCGGCAAGGAGGTCGCGCTCCCCGAACCGGTCGGGATCACCCTGGAGACCGGGCCGCTGAAGAACTGGGTGCGCTGAGCGGCCCCGCACCGGCGTACGCGAAAGCCCGGACCGTCAGGCGGAAATGCCGTCGATCCGGGCCATGGCGTCCTCCGCGCCGTACGGCTGCAAGTAGGGCAGCCAGCGCGGGTCCCTATGGCCCGTGCCGATGATGCGCCAGGCCAGACCGGTGGGCGGGGCGGGTTTGTGGTGCAGGCGCCAGCCGATCTCGCCGAGGTGGCGGTCGGCCTTGACGTGGTTGCAGCGGCGGCAGGAGGCCACCACGTTGTCCCAGGCGTGCAGCCCTCCGCGGCTGCGCGGGATGACGTGGTCGACGCTGGTGGCGACGGCGCCGCAGTACATGCAGCGGCCTCCGTCGCGGGCGAAGAGGGCACGGCGGGTGAGCGGAACGGGGCCCCGGTAGGGCACCCGCACGAACCGCTTGAGCCGGACCACGCTGGGTGCGGGCACGGTGACGGTCGCGCTGTGCAGGTAGGCGCCGGACTCCTCGAGGCATACGGCCTTGTTCTCGAGGACGAGGACGAGCGCGCGGCGGAGCGGTACGACGCCGAGCGGCTCGTACGACGCGTTGAGGACCAGGACATGCGGCACGGGTGCCTCCTTGGGCGTCGGCGGCGCGTGGCTCGCGCCGGGACGATCTGGTTCAGTCTCCCCTCATGGCTGGTCGTAGCGCCACCATGTCCCGGTAACGGGCTGGGAGTGTTTTCGACCACACGGGGCGCGGCGCCGGGGGCGTGACCAGTCCGAGCGCGGGTGAGGACCGTCTCTCCCGCCCATTTCGGGCCGTTCCGCGCCCGGTGCCCCGTTAGTGTGGTGCATCTGCCCGTCCGGTGACCTTTCCGTGACCTTGGACCGGACCTCGAAGGACGGGCCGCCGCACTTGGAGGTAAGCCGTCGTGTCCCTGTCCGCCGCCGTCCGCACGGCCGCCGGTCCGTCGCCGTCCCCGACGCCCTCGGGGTCGACGACACCGCCCGTGCCCTCGCTCCGGGACGCCCAGGAACACGCGACGAACGCCGCGGGCTGGGTCGAGGAGAACTGGTCGACGTGGCTGGCGATCGGGCTGCGGGTGCTGCTGATCCTGGTGATCGCGGCGGTGCTGCGCGCGGTGGTGCGGCGGGCGATCACCAAGCTGATAGAGCGGATGAACCGCAGGACCGGAACGGGCGGCAGCACCGCGCTGAGCAGTCTGCTGGTCAACGCCGAGCGGCGCCGGCAGCGTTCGGAGGCCATCGGGTCCGTGATGCGCTCGGTGGCCAGTTTCCTCATCCTCGGCACCGCCGCGCTGATGATCCTCGGCACCTTCCAGATCAACCTGGCCCCGCTGCTGGCGTCCGCCGGTGTCGCGGGCGTGGCGATCGGTTTCGGCGCCCGCAACCTGGTCACCGACTTCCTGTCCGGCGTCTTCATGATCCTGGAGGACCAGTACGGCGTCGGCGACAGCATCGACGCGGGTGTGGCCTCCGGCGAGGTCATAGAGGTCGGGCTGCGGGTGACCAAGCTGCGCGGCGTCGACGGCGAGATCTGGTACGTCCGCAACGGCGAGGTCAAGCGGATCGGCAACCTCTCCCAGGGCTGGTCCACGGCCGGCGTGGACGTGACCGTCCGCTCCGACGAGAACCTGGACAAGGTCAAGGAGACCCTCGACGCGGTCGGCGAGCGGATGAGCAAGGAGGAGCCCTGGAACGAGATGCTCTGGGGCCCGATCGAGGTCCTCGGCCTGGACTCCGTACTGCTCGACTCCATGGTCGTGCGGGTCTCCGCGAAGACCATGCCCGGCAAGTCCCTCACCGTCGAGCGTGAGCTGCGCTGGCGGATCAAGCGGTCCTTCGACGAGGCCGGTATCGCGATCGTCGGCGGGGCCACGTTCCCGGTGGACGGTGTCCCGGCCGTCGCCGACCCGGCGGCCGGGGTCGCGGCGCCGTCGGCCTACTCGAACACCGCGTCGCCGCAGTCGGTCGCCGCGTCGCCCATAACGCCGCCGAGCACCACGAAGTAGCCGCGGCACCCACCCGCCCCTTCCGCACCGCCCCCGAGGTAACGACTGCGTTGCCCCGGGGGCGGTCTCTTGACGCCCCCTCCCGGGCGGGCCTACGTTTCTCAGCCAACAGGAAACTTTCCTAACAGTCACCTTCGGTGGGACGAGCAGTGGACTTACCCGTCCCCCACTGAAAGGCTGAGCGGCCGAGAGGCAGGTGTGGACACGCATGGCAGGAACCGCCGGCACGCCGGGCACCCCGCGCGTCCTGCGCGCCATGAACGACCGGGCCGCCCTGGACCTCCTGCTGGAGCACGGGCCGCTCTCCCGGACCCGGATCGGCAAGCTGACCGGCCTGTCCAAGCCGACCGCCTCCCAGCTGCTGGCCCGCCTGGAGGCCGCGGGCCTGGTCCTGGCCGGCGGCACCACCGAGGGCCGCCCGGGCCCCGGCGCCCAGCTCTACGAGGTCAACCCGGCCGCCGCGTACGCCGCCGGCCTCGACGTCACCCCGGACCGCGCCCTGGCCGCGGTCGCCGACGTCACCGGGCGCACCGTCGGCCGCTTCGAACTGCCGACCCCGGGCCGGCGGCCCGTCGCCCCGGTCGTCCAGCAGGTCACCGACGCCCTCGACGGCGCGGTGAAGGCCGCCGGGCTCGCCCGGGCCGACGTGCACCGCCTCGTCATCGGCACCCCGGGCGCCTTCGACCCGGGCACCGGGCGGCTGCGCTACGCCTCCCACCTGCCGGGCTGGCACTCCCCCACCCTCCTGGACGAACTCGCCGCCGCGCTGCCGATGCCGGTCGAGTACGAGAACGACGTGAACCTCGCGGCCGTGGCCGAGCAGCGCCTCGGCGCGGCCCGGGGGCACGAGGACTTCGTGCTCCTGTGGAACCAGGAGGGCCTGGGCGCCGCCCTGGTCCTCGGCGGCCGGCTGCACCGCGGCTGGACCGGCGGCGCGGGCGAGGTCGGGTTCCTGCCGGTGCCGGGCGCGCCGCTGGTCCGCAAGGTCAGCCGGACCGGCAGCGGCGGCTTCCAGGAACTCGCCGGCTCCCAGGCCCTGCCGGGGCTCGCCCGGGAGCTGGGCCTCACCGGCCTTCCCCCGGGGCCGTACTACGAGGCCGCCGCCGCCCTCGTCGCCCGTGCCGCCGAGGCCGACGACGAACCGCACCGCCGGCTGCTCCAGACCTACGCCACCCGCCTGGCCACCGGCCTCGCCTCCCTCGTCTCGGTGCTCGACCCCGAGCTGGTCGTCCTGAGCGGCACCTCGCTCGCCGCCGGCGGCGAGACGCTGCGCGACCTGGTCCAGGACGAGCTGGAGGAGCTGGCCGCCTCCCGGCCCCGGCTCGTCGTCGGTGAGGTGACCGACCACCCCGTACTGCGCGGCGCGCTGGAGAGCGCCCTCGCGACCACCCGCGACGAGGTCTTCGACACCTCGCGCTGAGCCACCCGCACGGCACCACCACCTCCGCACGGCACCACCCACCCCGCACCACCACCCCCGTCCCGCCACGCCCTGCCCCAGGGAGCCTCGCCATGCCCGGAATATCCAGAAAGGCCGCCCTCGCGGTCGCCGCCTCCGCCTCCCTCGCCCTGCTCGCCACCGCCTGTACCGGCCAGGCCGACTCCGGCGCCTCCGACGACCCGAACGCCAGGACCACCCTCACCTTCTGGCACGGCTGGAGCGCGCCCGCCGAGGTGAAGGCCGTCCAGGCCAACGTCGACCGCTTCGAGAAGGCCCACCCCAACATCAAGGTGAAGGTCGTCGGCAACATCAACGACGACAAGCTCAACCAGGCGCTGCGCGCGGGGGGTTCGAGCGGGCCCGACGTGGTGTCCTCGTTCACCACCTCCAACATCGGCAAGTTCTGCTCGTCGGGCGCCTTCGCCGACCTGAAGCCCTTCATCGAGAAGTCGAAGCTCGACCTGGACGCGCTCATCCCGAAGCCGATGCTGGACTACACGCAGTTCGAGGGCGTGCGCTGCGCCCTGCCGCTGCTCGGCGACGCCTACGGCCTCTACTACGACAAGGACGCCTTCGCGGCGGCCGGCATCAAGGCCCCGCCCAAGACCTGGTCCGAGTTCGCCGAGGTGGCGAAGAAGCTGACCAAGCCGAAGGGCGACGGCTACGAGCAGCTCGGCTTCATGCCGAACTACCACGGCTACGAGACCGTCGTCGACCACTACATGTCCCAGTGGGACCACGCCTACTTCGACCAGGACGGCAAGTCGAGCGTCGCCGAGGACCCGGCCTTCGCGGAGATGTTCACGTACCAGAAGAAGCTCGTCGACGACCTCGGCGGCTTCGCCAGGCTGGAGAAGTACCGCAACACCTTCGGCGACGAGTGGGGCGCCAAGCACCCGTTCCACACCGGCCAGGTGGCGATGCAGCTCGACGGCGAGTGGCGGCTCGGCATGGCCAAGGACGCCGGGGTGGACTTCGAGATCGGCACCGCGCCGATGCCCGTCGCCGACGACGAGGTGGACGAGTACGGCAAGGGGTTCCTGTCCGGCACCGTCATGGGCATCGCGCCGCAGAGCGAGAAGAAGAACGCCGCGTGGGAGCTGGTGAAGTACATGACGACCGACACCGGGGCCGTCGTCGCCTTCGCCAACGCCATCCGCAACGTGCCCTCCACGTTCCCGGCCCTGAAGTCCCCGGACCTCAAGACCGACCCCGCGTTCAAGACCTTCCTGGAGATCGCCCAGCACCCCGAGTCGAACTCCCCGCCGGCCTCCGTCAACGGCTCCACGTACCAGCTGACGCTCCAGGACTTCGGGTACCAGTACGAGTCGGGCAAGGTGAAGGATCTGAAGGCCGGGCTGGAGAAGACCGCCGAGCAGATCGACCGCGACATCGAGCAGACGAAGTAGCGGACATGACCACGTCCATGACCGCGAACACCCTCCGCGCGAAGCGCCGTTCCTCGGCGCTGCGCACGCTGGCCTTCATGTCACCGTGGCTCGTCGGGTTCGGCGTCTTCTTCGCCTATCCCCTGGCGTCCACCGTGTACTTCTCGCTGATGAGGTACGACGGCTTCGGGGTCCCGGAGTTCCGGGGCCTGGACAACTGGGTCTACGTCTTCCAGGACTACCCCCTGTTCTGGCCGGCCCTGCGCAACACCCTCTGGCTGGTCGTGGTGATGGTGACCTGCCGGGTCGCGTTCGGGCTCGGGATCGGGCTGCTCATCACGAAGATCAGGACGGGGGCCGGGGCCTTCCGCACCCTCTTCTACCTCCCCTACCTCGCCCCGCCGGTCGCCGCGACGCTGGCCTTCGTCTTCCTCCTCAACCCCGGCACCGGACCGGTCAACTCCGTCCTGGAGGGCCTGGGCGTCCCCGCGCCCGGCTGGTTCACGGACGCGGCCTGGTCCAAGCCGGCGCTGACCGCGCTCGCGCTGTGGGGCGTGGGCGACCTCATGGTCATCTTCATGGCCGCGCTGCTCGACGTACCGAAGGAGCAGTACGAGGCGGCGGAGCTGGACGGGGCGTCGGCGTGGCAGCGGTTCCGGTTCGTGACGCTGCCGAACATCTCGCCGATCGTGCTGTTCGCGGTGGTCACCGGCGTGATCCAGACGATGCAGTACTACACGCAGCCGCTGGTCGCGGGGAAGGTCGCCTCGGGGATCATCGGCGGCTCCGGCCAGTCCTTCGAGCCGGGCTACCCGGACAAGTCGACCCTCACGCTCCCCCAGCTCGTCTACAACCTCGGCTTCCAGCGCTTCGACTACGGCTCCGCGTGCGTGGTCGCCCTCGTGCTGTTCGCGCTGGCCATGGCGTGCACGGCGCTGCTGATGCGCCGCCGGGGCGGACTGATCCAGGCAGGTGACCGATGACCCAGGTACTGGACCGGCCCGTGGCGGCCGGCACGACACCACCCACCGAACGGCGTGCCGCCCGCCGGCGCGTGCTGCTGGAGTGGATCGGCGTCCACGCCCTGGGCGTCGCCGCCGCGCTGTTCTTCACCCTGCCGTTCGTCTTCGTGGTGCTCACCTCGCTGATGAGCGACCAGCAGGCCCTCACCCGGGACCTGTGGCCGCACACCTGGGAGTGGGGCAACTACCGCACGGTCCTGGACACGCCCGGCTTCCTCACCTGGTGGCGGAACACGCTGCTCTACGCCGGTCTGGGCACGGTCCTGACCGTCGTCTCCTCGGTGCCCGTGGCCTACGCGCTGGCCAAGTTCCGCTTCCGGGGGCGGCATCTGTCCCTGATGCTGGTGATCTCGATGATGATGCTGCCCCCGCAGGTGATCATCATCCCGATGTACCTGTTCTGGGCGAAGCAGCTGGACCTGTCCGGCACCCTCTGGCCGCTGATCGTCCCGATGGCGTTCGGCGACGCGTTCTCCATCTTCCTGCTGCGCCAGTTCCTGCTGACCATCCCGGACGAGTACCTGGACGCGGCCAGGGTCGACGGCTGCGGGGAGCTGCGCACCCTGCTGAGGGTCGTCCTGCCGATGGCGAAGCCGGGCATCGCGGCGGTGGCCCTCTTCCAGTTCTTCTACGCCTGGAACGACTACTTCGGCCCGCAGATCTACGCCTCCGAGAACCCCGGCGCCTGGACCCTCTCCTACGGCCTGGAGTCCTTCAAGGGCGCCCACCACACCGACTGGAACCTCACCATGGCCGCGACCGTGCTGGTCATGGCCCCCGTGATCCTCGTGTTCTTCTTCGCGCAGAAGGCGTTCGTCGAGGGCGTCACACTGACCGGAGTAAAGGGTTGATGACTGCATGAAACTCACCGTGGTCGGCGGCGGTTCGACCTACACGCCCGAACTGATCGACGGCTTCGCCCGGTTGCGGGACACCCTGCCGGTCGAAGAGCTGGTCCTCGTCGACCCGGCGGCGGACCGGCTGGAGCTGGTGGGCGGCCTCGCCCGCCGCATCCTCGCCCGGCAGGGCCACGACGGCCGGGTCGTCACCACCTCCGACCTGGACGCGGCCGTGGAGGGCGCCGACGCCGTACTGCTCCAGTTGCGCGTCGGCGGCCAGGCGGCCCGCGAGCAGGACGAGACCTGGCCGCTGGAGTGCGGCTGCGTCGGCCAGGAGACGACCGGCGCGGGCGGCCTGGCCAAGGCGCTGCGCACGGTGCCGGTGGTGCTGGACATCGCCGAGCGGGTCCGGCGGGCCAACCCGGACGCCTGGATCATCGACTTCACCAACCCGGTCGGCATCGTGACCCGGGCCCTGCTCCAGGCGGGGCACCGGGCGGTCGGCCTGTGCAACGTGGCGATCGGGCTCCAGCGCAAGTTCGCCGCGCTGCTCGGCGTGACGCCCGCCGACGTCCACCTCGACCACGTGGGCCTCAACCACCTCACCTGGGAGACCGGCGTCCGGCTCGGCGGCCCCGAGGGCGAGGACGTCCTGCCCCGGCTGCTCGCCGAGCACGGGGACGCGGTCGCCGCCGACCTGCGCCTGCCCCGCCCCCTCCTTGACCGCCTCGGCGTCGTCCCCTCCTACTACCTGCGCTACTACTACGCGCACGACGAGGTCGTCGACGAACTGCGCACCAAGCCCTCGCGGGCCGCAGAGGTGGCGGAGATGGAGCGGCAACTGCTGGAGATGTACGGCGATCCGGCCCTGGACGAGAAGCCCGCCCTGCTCGCCAAGCGCGGCGGCGCCTACTACTCGGAGGCCGCCGTCGACCTGGCCGCCGCCCTGCTCGGCGGCGCCGGCTCCCCGTACCAGGTGGTCAACACCTACAACCGGGGCACGCTGCCCTTCCTGCCCGACGACGCCGTGATCGAGGTGCCGGCCGCGGTGGGCGCCAAGGGTGCCGCCCCGCTGCCGGTGGCGGCCGTGCACCCGCTGTACGCGGGCCTGATGGCGAACGTGACCGCGTACGAGGATCTCGCCCTGGACGCCGCTCTGCGCGGCGGCCGGGACCGGGTCTTCCGGGCGCTGCTCGCCCACCCCCTCGTAGGCCAGTACGGGTACGCCGAGCGGCTCACCGACCGGCTGATCGCACACAACCGGGAGCACCTGGCGTGGGCCTGACCGCGAGCGTCCTCGCCGTCGACGCGGGCAACAGCAAGACCGACGTGGCCGTGGTGACGGCGGACGGGGAGGTGCTGGCCACGGCCCGCGGCGGCCCCTTCCGGCCGCCCGCGGTGGGCGTCGAACGGGCCGTGGACACCCTGGCGGAGGCGGTGGCGCGGGCCTTCGCGGCGGCCGGCGTCGGCTCCGTCGAGCACGTGTCGGCGTGCCTGGCCAACGCCGACCTGCCCGTGGAGGAGGAGCAACTGGCCGCCGCGCTGCACGCGCGCGCGTGGGGGGCGCGTGTCGACGTGCGCAACGACACCTTCGCGATCCTGCGGGCGGGTGTCGACGAGCCGCTCGGCGTCGCCGTCGTCTGCGGGGCCGGCGTCAACTGCGTCGGCATGCGACCCGACGGGCGCACCGCCCGCTTCCCGGCCATCGGGCGCCTGTCCGGCGACTGGGGCGGCGGCTGGGGGCTGGCCGAGGAGGCGCTGTGGCACGCGGCACGCGCGGAGGACGGCCGGGGCGGACCCACGGAACTGGCCCGGACCCTGCCGGCGCACTTCGGGCTCGACTCGATGTACGCCCTCATCGAGGCCCTGCACCTGCGGCACGTCGAGCCGGCCCGGCGCCACGAGCTGACGCCCGTGCTGTTCGCCACGGCGGCGGCGGGCGACCCGCTCGCCCGGTCGGTCGTGGACCGGCAGGCCGACGAGGTGGTGGCGATGGCGACGGTCGCGCTGACCCGTCTGGACCTGCTCTCCGAACCGGCACCGGTCCTGCTCGGCGGCAGCGTCCTGGCGGCCCGCCATCCGCAACTCGACGACCGGATACGGGAGCTGCTGGCGGCCCGCGCCCCCAAGGCCGTCCCCACGGTGGTGACCGCGCGGCCGGTGCTGGGCGCGGCGCTGCTGGGTCTGGACCGGGTGGGCGCTGCGGCCGGGGCCCGTGCGCGGGTGCGGGAGCGGTTCGCGGCCTGACACCGCGCAGGACGGACGGCGGGACCGGCTCGGGGAACCGAACCGGTTCCGCCGGCGTGTTCATGGGCAGGGGTTGGTGCGTCGCACCCTGATCGAATCCGGATCGGGTGAAGGCCGGTGCGAATGTCGGTGCGGGCAGCGATACTTGCGGCGACGGATGACCATGGGGGAGGTCAGGAGTGACTCGACCGCCGAAGGGCAGCGCGGCACCGCAGGGTTCGGGCGTGCCCGCGCCGCCCGCCGTGCCGCCGCAGTCCGGCCCTCCGGCGCCCGAACGGGGCCCGTCCGGCGGCGCACCCGCGGCTCCCCCGCAGCCGCCCGCCCCGCCGCGGCGCACCGCCTTCGCCGAGGGCGTGGAGCGGCTGCGCGCGGCGGCGGTCACCGAACCCGGGCGGCTGCGCATCATCGGCGCGCTGCTCGCCGCGCTGGTCGTCGCCTTCGGCGCCGTCACCGCCTGGCAGATGAACGACCGGTCCGCCGCGGCCGACGACGTGCTGACCCGCAGCCAGCCCCTCAGCTCCGCCGCCGCCGGCATCTACCGCTCCCTGGCCGAGGCCAACACGGCGGCCTCCAGCGGCTTCCTCGCCGGCGGCCAGGAGACGAAGGACTCCCGCGACCGGTACGACAACGGCATCAGGGCCGCCGCCGAGGGGCTGGTCACGGCCGCCGCCAACTCCGACCCCGAGTCGCCGGCCGCGAAGACCATCGCCAGGCTGAACCGGCTGCTGCCCGAGTACAAGGGCCTGGTCGAGCGCGCCCGCACCTACAACCGGCAGGGCTTCCCGGTCGGCGGCGCCTACCTGCGCTACGCCAACGAGAAGATGCAGAAGGAGATGCTCCCCGCGGCGGAGACCCTCTACAAGACGGAGAACGGGCGGCTGAGCGCCGACTACGGCGACGCCAAGCCCTACCCCTGGGCCGCGATCGCCCTCGGCGTCGTCGTGCTCGCCGCGCTGGCCTGGGCGCAGCGGCGCAACTACCGGCGCACCAACCGGGTCCTCAACCACGGCCTGGTCGCCGCCACCGCCACCGCCACGATCGTCATGCTCTGGCTGGTCGTCGGCCACAGCGTCGCCCGGTCCAGCCTGACCGACTCCTACGAGCACGGCGTCCGCTCGCTGAACGCGCTCAACGAGGCCCGCATCGCCTCCCTCAAGGCCCGCGGCAACGAGAACCTCACGCTGGTGTCCCGCGGCGCGGAGACCACCAAGGTGGGCGAGAAGACGTACGACTCCTACGACCTGGCCTTCGGGAAGAACATGGACGCCCTCGGCGAGGCGCTCGCCGAGGCCGGAAGGCTCGCCGACGACAAGGCGGGCGAGTCCCCCGTGGACGCGGCCAGCGGCAACATGACGGAGTGGAAGAAGCGCCACGCCTCGGCCCGCGAGCAGGACGACTACGGCAACTACCAGCAGGCACTGGACCTGGTGATAGGCGGCGAGGGCGCCACCGTCGAGTGCTTCGACGGCGTGGACGACTCGCTGGCGACCGCGCTCGCGCACGAGAAGGACGAGTTCGAGCGGTCGGCCGGCGACGGTCTGGACGCGATGACCCTCCTGCCCGAGGGCGCGGGGATACTGGCGGGACTGGGCGCGGCCGGCGCGCTGCTGGGCATCGGACGCAGGCTGTCGGAGTACCGGTGAGGCGGCGCGCGCGGCCGGCGGCCGGTGGGAAGGGGCACCCGTGAAAGGGGGCGTGAGGATGCGTGCGCGGCGATTGCGGACCGGGCTGAAGGGCTGGGGCGGGGTGGGCGCGATGGCCTTCGCCTGCGCCCTCGCGGTGCTGTTCGCCCTGCTCCTGCCGTTGGTCCGCTCGCACGGCGAGGGCGGCGGCTACGACGGCCACGGCCTCGCCCACGGCGGCCAGGCCCGGGCCGCGCAGGAGTGCCCGGACCCGGAGAAGCAGACCCTCGCCCCGTCCGGGGCCGACGGCCCCACCATCGACGAGATCCGCGGCCGCGAGGGCGAGAAGCGCAAGCTGATCGTCGGCGTCGACCAGAACAGCTACCGCTGGGGCTACCGCGACCCCAACAGCGGCGGCGACGCCGAGCTGGAGGGCTTCGACATCGACCTGGCGCACCGCATCGCCGAGGACATCCTCGGCGACGCGGACGCCGTGCAGTTCAAGGCCATACCCACCAACCAGCGCGAGCCGGCGATCCAGGACGGCCGGGTCGACATGGTGGTCCGCACCATGACCATCAACTGCGCCCGCCTGGAGAAGGTCGCCTTCTCCGCCCCCTACTTCCGCACCGGCCAGCAGCTGCTCGCCCCCAAGTCCTCCCCGATCACCGGGTACGACGACACGCTGGCCGGCAGAAGCATCTGCACGGCGGCCGGTTCCACCGCGCTGAGCACACTGGAGCAGGACCGGAAGGACGGCCGGCTCGCCGCCGACGCCGACCTCGGCACCACCGTGCCCAACCAACTCGACTGCCTGGTGCGGCTCCAGCTCGGCGAGGTCGACGCGGTGGTCACCGACGGCGCGCTCGCCGCGAGCCAGGCCGCTCAGGACCCGACGGTGCAGCTGAAGGGCGACCCCTTCACCACCGAGTACTACGGCGTGGCGATGAAGAAGGACGCCGACGATCTGGTACGCCGGGTCAACCGGATCCTGGAGGAGTGGCGCGCCGACCGGACCGACGGCTGGCAGAACTCGTACGACGAGTGGCTGTCCCCGACCATGGGCGACGACCCCGCGCAGTCGGAGCCGCCGGCCCCGGAGTACCTGCGCAAGAGCTGAACGTCCGCCGTACACAGGCAGAGAGCACAAGTCCGCGACAGCGAGGGGTGATCGATGGGCGACACGGGACCCACCGGGCCGGTGATGGACCGGGACGAGGTGGACCGTGCGCTGGCGCGGCTCGGCGCGGAGCACGAGGCGGTCGAGACCTCGCTGCTCGCCCTCCAGGACCACGCGGGCCGCAGACTCCTCGAGGGCGCCGAGCTGACCGGCGTCACCGTCGAGCGCTGGAGCACCGCGGACGCGTCGATCACACTGCTGTGGTCCTACTTCGACGCGTACACCGACGCGCTGCGCACCGCCCGGGAGATCCGCTCCCGGCGCCGCTGGTCCAGCCGCGAGGACCTGGTGGAGCTGACGGAGCTGCTGCGCGGCGAGGCCGTCACCGTGGCCGGCGGTGCGGCGGCCCTCGCCCAGGCGCCCACCCCGGACGGCGGTCCCGGACGGCTCAGCGAGCGCTATTCCCTGGCGGCGCTGGTGGAGCGGATGAACCAGCTGTACGCGACCTCCCTGGACATGGTGGTCGCCGCCGACGCGGTGTGGTCGGCGCTGCCCGCCAGGATCGATTTACTCGCCGCCGAGCTCCAGCGCACCCGCAAGCTCGCGCACTCCGTGGGCGTGCGCCCCGGCGAACACCCGTCCGGCGACGACCTGGAGCGGATCACCCGCACCCTGACGCGGCTGCGCGAGCGGGTGGTGTCCGACCCGCTGGCCTTCTGGCTGCCCGCGGAGGGCAGTTCGGCGCCCGGCGGCGGCCGTCCCGACACGACGGTGTACGACCGTGAGGCGCGTGCCCTGGAGGAGGTGCGCCGCGAGATCGACGCCGTGCTGGCCGTCCGCCAGGACGCCGAGCAGCGCATCGTGCGGCTGCGGGACGTGCTCTCCCGCGCGGACCGCACGCTCGCCGAGGCGCGCACCGCGCGCGGCGAGGTGCTCGCGAAGATCGCCGCGACGGAGGTGCCGGTGGTCGGCGGACCGCCGATCGTGCTCCAGGAGCAGCTGGCGGCGGCCGCCGAGTACCGCAGGCACGCGCAGTGGCACCGGCTGTCCCCGCTCCTGGAGTCGCTGGAGGAGAAGGCGGAGGACGAACTCCTGCGCGCCCGCGAGTCGTTGACCGCGGTCACCGCCCCGCTGGCGGTCCGCGCCGAGCTGCGCGGACGACTCGACGCCTACAAGGCCAAGGTGGCCCGCCTCGGCTTCGCCGAGGACCCGGAGCTGGCGGAGAAGTACGAGAGGGCGCGCCGCATGCTGTGGAGCGCGCCCTGCGACCTGCGCGTCGCCGAGCAGGCCGTGCTGCGCTACCAGCACGCGGCGGCCGAGACGCTGGGCTCCCCGCGGCGCGTGCCCGGGCAGGGCGGGCCGGTGGACCGGACGGGGCCCGGCGTATGAGCGACGAGGGGGAGGCAGCGTCATGAGTGAGGCAGGGCGGACGTGTCAGCGTCCCGGCTGCGACGGGTCCTACGAGGACATGGGCGGCGGCGAGCTGTACTGCGACACCTGCGGCCTCGCGCCGGTCGTCGCGTCGAACGGCATGGTCGGCTCGACCCCGACGGGCGTCACCGCGGGCGGCGGCCGGGGCTCGCGGGGTTCGGCGGGCAGCGCCGGCTCGCGCTCCAGCGCCCGCAGTTCGCGTTCGTCGTCGCAGTCGTCGCGCTCGTCGAAGTCCCGGCGTTCGGTGTCGGGACGGCTGTCGCGGGCCGTGTCGGGACGGTCCACGGGGCGTTCGGTGTCGGTGCGCAGCTCCGGTTCGGGCGCCGGCTCCACCGCGCGGGGGCGCCTGGGCGCCGGACTCGTCGAGGTCCCGGCGATCCCGCGGCCCGACCCGCGCGAGATGGTCATGGAGCGTCCGGAGGTGCCGGAGCGGAAGCGGTTCTGCTCGCGCTCGGACTGCGGGGCACCGGTCGGGCGGTCCCGCGGCGAGCGGCCGGGCCGCACGGAGGGCTTCTGCACCAAGTGCGGCCACCCGTACTCGTTCGTGCCCAAGCTGAAGACCGGCGACGTCGTGCACGGCCAGTACGAGGTGGTGGGCTGCCTCGCGCACGGCGGTCTCGGCTGGATCTACCTCGCCGTCGACAAGGCCGTCTCCGACCGCTGGGTGGTCCTCAAGGGCCTGCTGGACACCGGCGACCAGGACGCGATGGAGGCGGCGATCTCCGAGCGGCGGTTCCTCGCCGAGATCGAGCACGCCAACATCGTGCGGATCTACAACTTCGTCGAGCACCTCGACCAGCGCACCGGCTCCCTCGACGGCTACATCGTCATGGAGTACGTGGGCGGCAAGTCGCTCAAGGAGATCGCCAACGCCCGCCGCACCCCCGCGGGCAGACGCGACCCGCTGCCGGTGGAGCAGGCCTGCGCGTACGGCATCGAGGCGCTGGAGGCGCTCGGCCACCTGCACAGCCGCAAGCTGCTGTACTGCGACTTCAAGGTCGACAACGCCATCCAGACCGAGGACCAGCTCAAGCTCATCGACATGGGCGCGGTCCGCCGCATGGACGACGACGAGTCGGCGATCTACGGCACGGTGGGGTACCAGGCGCCGGAGGTGGCCGACGTGGGCCCGTCGGTCGCCTCCGACCTGTACACCGTGGGACGCACCCTGGCCGTGCTGACGTTCGACTTCCAGGGGTACACCACCGTCTACGCCGACTCGCTGCCCGACCCCGACACCATCGAGGTGTTCCGGCAGTACGAGTCCTTCTACCGGCTGCTGGTGCGCGCCACCGACCCGGATCCGGCCCGCAGGTTCGCCTCCGCACAGGAGATGGCGGAGCAGCTGACGGGTGTGCTGCGCGAGGTGGTCTCGCTCCAGACCGGGCGTGCCCGGCCCGCGCTCTCCACGCTCTTCGGGCCCGAGGTCCGGGTGACGGACACGGAGCTGTTCCCCCGGCAGGACGGGGAGGTGTCGCGACTGGGCGCCCGGACGACGGTCCGCGTGCGGGGGCGCGGTACCGGCGCGGGTGTGTCCCTGCCGGGCGGCCCGGGGTCCCCGCCCGCGCTGCCGGGCGGTACGGGACCGGCGGTGGGAGCGCCGGGCGGGACGGTCGCGGGGGCCACGCCGGGCGCCGGCACGGGCGGCGCGACGGGCCCGGCCGTCGGCGGGGGCGCGAGCGCGTCGCTGCCGGGCGCGGTGAGCGCGGTCGGCGGGCTCGACGGCGGCACCTCCGGGCTGGTCAAGGACGCCGACGCGCCCACCGCGTCCCTCGCCCTGCCGGTCCCCCGGGTCGATGCGGGCGACCCCAACGCGGGCTTCCTGGCGGGGCTGATGGCGTCCGCGCCGGGCGAGCTGCTGACCGCGCTGGCCGCCGCCCCGGCGCCGTCCACCGAGACACGGCTGCGGCAGGTCAGGGCCCGGCTGGAGAACGGCGACGCGCCCGGCGCGCTGACGGCCCTGGAGACGCTGGAGGGCGAACGGCCCGACGACTGGCGGGTGGTCTGGTACCGCGGGCTGGCCGCACTGGTGACCGGGGGGCACGAGGACGCCGCGCTGGCCTTCGACGCGATCTACGACGCCTTCCCCGGCGAGACCGCGCCCAAGCTGGCGCTCGGCCTGTGCGCGGAGGTGCTGGGACAGCTCGACAACGCCGCCGAGTACTACCGCCTGGTGTGGTCGACCGACCCGAGCCATGTGAGCGCCGCGTTCGGCCTGGCCCGGGTGCAGCTGGCCGGCGGCGACCGGACCGGTGCCGTACGGACGCTGGAGTCGGTGCCGGAGTCGTCGGTGCACTGCACGGCCGCGCGGGTCGCGGCCGTCCGGGCCCGGCTGCGGCGGCGTACGGCGGGCGCTGGCGACGTGGTCTTCCTGGACGACCTGACGGCCGCCGCCCGGCAGGTCGAGGCGCTGGACGTGTACGGTCTGGATCCGGCGCGGCGCGAGCAACTGTCGGCCGAGGTCCTCGGTTGCGCGCTGGACTGGGTACTCTCCGGAGGTCGGGGTTCCGTCCCTCCCGCCGCCGGAGGACGGACGCTGCTCGGCAGCGCCCTGGACGAACGCGGCCTGCGCTTCGGCCTGGAGCGTTCGTACCGCACGCTGGCCCGGCTGGCGCGGGACGGCGAGGAGAGGATCGACCTGGTGGAACGTGCAAATCGTTACCGCCCCCGGACGTGGGTGTAGTTGATGTCGCAGATGCCCCAGCAGGCCGCTGTGTCCAAGTGCCCGAGCTGCGAGGAGCCCCTCGAGTCGGGTGACCGTTTCTGCGGTGCGTGCGGATACGACCTGTCCGCCGTGCCCCCGCGGCCCGATGACCACCCGACCGTCGCCGTCGGCGGCGCGGTGCCCGCCCCGGCGCCCGCGCCGGACGGCGTGGACTGGCCCGCGGCCCGGGACTCGGACGGCCATGGCCGTCCCGTCCCCGTGCACGCGGCCGCCGAACTGCCGGGCACCGACTCGGGCGGCTCCCCCCTGCCACCGCCCCCACCGGCCCCGTCGGCGCCGCCCGCGCCCGGTGTGCGCTTCGACCGGCCCCGCGAACCCGAGGAGTACCCGTTGCAGGCGCCCGACCCGCGGCTGACCGCCTCAGCGGCGCCGCACGCCGAGCAGCGAGCCGAACCGGCCCCGGCAGCGGCCCCGGCCGCGGCTCCGGCCACCGGTGACAAGGTGTGCGTGGCCTGCCGCGCGGGCCGCGTCGACGACGACGGCTACTGCGAGAACTGCGGGCACGCCCAGCCCCGCGAACGCGACCACATGGAGCAGGAGTCGGGCCCCGTCGCGGCGGTCAGCGACCGCGGCCTGCGCCACCACCGCAACGAGGACGCGTTCTCGGTGGGCTGCACCGCGCTGCCCGACGGCGCCCCCGCGAGCGTCGCGATCGTCTGCGACGGCGTGTCCTCCGCGACCCGCCCCGACGACGCCTCGCTCGCCGCGTCCCGGGCGGCCGGCGAGCTGCTGCTGACCGCCCTGCCGCGCGGCACACACCCCCAACAGGCCATGCACGACGCCATCCTCGCCGCCTCGCACGCGGTGAACGCGCTCGCCGACGAGCCCGCCACCGCCCGCGAGCAGGGCCCCCACCAGAACGCGCCCGCCTGCACCCTGGTCGGCGCCGTGGTCACCCCCGGCCTGCTGGTCGTCGGCTGGGTCGGCGACAGCCGCGTCTACTGGGTGCCGGCCGACCGCACCACCCCGCCCGCCCGGCTCACCGAGGACGACTCCTGGGCCGCGCAGATGGTCGCCGCCGGTCTGATGAACGAGGCCGAGGCGTACGCCGACGAACGCGCCCACGCGATCACCGGCTGGCTGGGCGCCGACGCCTACGAACTGGAGCCGCACACCGCGTCCTTCAAGCCGGACCGCCCCGGCGTGGTCGTGGTCTGCACGGACGGCCTGTGGAACTACGCGGAGTCCGCCGAGGAGATGGCCGACGCCATGCCCCTCGACGCCGCCGCCCGCCCGCTGCACGGCGCCCGCGTCCTGGTCGGCCACGCCCTGGACGGCGGGGGCCACGACAACGTAACAGTGGCCCTCGTGCCGTTCCCGGCCGTGCCGCAGGGGGCAGGATCGGCCTGAGGCCCCCGTACGGGTAGGGGTACGCGCGCGGGGTGGCCTCGCGGGCCGCAGGGGGCGGCCCGCGCCAGCAGCCAAGGCCCCACCTCCGTGGGGACGTAGAGGGGGATGCGATCCGGCATGGCCAATTTCTCGAAGTCGAACGTGCCGCAGTTCGCGGTGGACGTCTACCAGAACGAGTACCTGCCCGAGGGCGGCACCGAGGTCAACGCCATCGTGACGGTCACCGCGACCGGCGGCGGCACGGTCGGGAGCGCGGTCGCCGCGCCCCACCTGTACTCGCCGGGCCAGGGCCCGTCGGCGGCCGTGGCGCTGCTGGTCGACTGCTCGGGCTCGATGGACTACCCGCCGACCAAGATGCGCAACGCCCGTGACGCGACGGCCGCCGCGATCGACACCCTGCGCGACGGCGTGGACTTCGCGGTGGTCGGCGGCACCCACGTGGCCAAGGAGGTCTACCCGGGCGGCGGGCGGCTCGCGGTCGCCGACGCCGCCACCCGGGCGCAGGCGAAGCAGGCGCTGCGCAGCCTCGGCGCGGGCGGCGGCACCGCCATCGGCACCTGGCTGCGGCTGGCCGACCGGCTGCTGTCCACCGCGGACGTCGCCATCCGGCACGCCATCCTGCTCACCGACGGCCGCAACGAGCACGAGTCGCCGGATGACCTCAAGGCGGCGCTCGACGCCTGCGCCGGGCGGTTCACCTGCGACGCACGCGGCGTGGGCACCGACTGGGAAGTGAAAGAAGTCACAGGGATCGCCTCCGCCCTGCTCGGCACGGCCGACATCGTCGCCGATCCGGCGGGCCTGGCCGCCGACTTCACGCAGATGATGGAGACGGCCATGGGCAAGGAGGTCGCCGACGTCGCGCTGCGCCTGTGGACCCCGGTCGGCACCACCGTGAAGTTCGTCAAGCAGGTCGCGCCCACGGTCGAGGAGCTGACCGGCCGCCGCTCCGAGGCGGGACCGCGGGCCGGGGACTACCCCACCGGCTCCTGGGGCGACGAGTCCCGCGACTACCACGTCTGCGTGCAGGTACCCGCCGCTGAGCTGGGGCGGGAGATGCTGGCCGCCCGCGTCTCGCTGGTCATCCCGGAGCCCGGCGGCACGGTTCAGAGCCTCGGCGCGCAGGGTCTCGTACGGGCCGTGTGGACGGACGACATGACCGCCTCCACGTCGATCAACCCGCAGGTCGCCCACTACACCGGGCAGGCCGAACTGGCCCAAGTCATCCAGCAGGGGCTGGATCTGCGCAAAGCGGGCGACATCGACGGAGCAACAGCCAAACTGGGTCGCGCGGTTCAGCTGGCGGGGGTATCCGGAAACGGCGATACGGCGAAACTGCTTGCGAAGGTGGTGGACGTGGTGGACGCGGCGGCGGGTACTGTGCGACTGAAAGCGAAGGTGGAGGAGGCCGACGAGATGACTCTCGAGACCCGGTCGACCAAGACCGTTCGTGTGAAGAAGTGACGCAGGACCATCCGCGCGACACGCCCGCAAGAGAGGGAAGCCCCGACATGCCGACCTGCCCGAACGGACACCAGTCGGGTTCCGACGACTGGTGCGAGGTCTGCGGTCACCGCATGGCCGGTGCCGTGCCGCCTCCTCCGCCGCCACCGCCCCCGGGCGGCGGCTACGGCTTCCCGCCGCCCGGCGGTCCGGGCGGTGGTCCCGGCGGCCCCGGCGGCGAGCCGCAGCTGTGCCCGCAGTGCCGTACGCCCCGGGAGGGCGGCGCGCCCTTCTGCGAGGAGTGCCGGTGGAACTTCCTCACCAACACGGCCACCTCGTACACCCCGGCCGCCCCGCGCCCGCCGGCCTCCGGCGGCCCGGCGCCCTTCCAGCAGCCGCCGGGGGGTCCGTCGTACGGCGGCGGTGACGCGTACGGCTACCAGGGCTCACGTCCGTCCCAGATGAACCGCCCCGCCGAGCCGATCCCGCCGGGCCCGCCGTTCGGCGGCGACCCGTCGGGCCGCGGCGGTCCGGGCGGTCCCGGCGGACCTGGCGGTCCGGCCGGTGGGCCTGGCGGGCACGGCGGTCCGGGCGTTGCTCCCGGCGGGCCGAACGGACCCTCCGGCCCCTTCGGTCCCGGCGGCCCCGGTGGACCTGGCGGCCCGAACAACCCCTCTGGCCCGTTCGGCTCTGGTGGCCCCGGTGGGCCCGGCGGCCCGAACAACCCCTCTGGCCCATTCGGCCCTGGCGGTCCCGGCGGTCCTGGGGGCCCGGGTCGTCCCGATGGTCCCGGCGAGCCGAACGGTCCCGGTGGCTTCGGGAACCAGGGCGGCCCCAGTGGCCCCGGCGGTCCTCATGGTCCCGGCGGCCCCGGTGGTTTCGGCGGCCCCGGTGGGCCCAACGGCCCGGGTGGCCCCAACGGCCCCGGTGGCCTTGGCGGTCCCGGTGGACCCCATGGTCCGGGCGGCCCCGGTGGGCCGGGTGGCCCCAACGGACCTGGCGGTCCTGGCGGTCCGGCCGGTGGACCTGGCGGCCCCGGCGGCCAGAACGGCCCCTCCGGTCCCCCGGCCCCGCCCCCGTTCGGCGGTGACCCGTCGCGACCGGTTCCGCCGCCGCCCGGTCCCGTTCCGCCCGCGTCCGGTCCCGGCGGCCCTGGTGGCCCGCAGGGCGGCTACGGCTACCCGCAGCGCGGCGCCACTCAGGCCCCGCCCGGCCAGGGCTTCGGCGGCGGTGACGACGACTGGGTGCTCTCCCCGCCGTCCTCGACCGGCCCCGGCGGCCCGGGTGCTCCGCAGGGCGGTTACGGCTTCCCGCAGACGGGTGCCACCCAGGCGCCTCCGTCGCCCGGCGGCCCCGGCGGCCCGGGTGCCCCGCAGGGCGGCTACGGCTTCCCGCAGACGGGTGCCGCCCAGACCGCGCCCGGCCAGGGCTTCACGCAGCCGACGACCTGGTCGGCGACGATCGGCCCGGACCGCGAGTACTTCATGGCGATGATGCACCGCTCGGGCCCCGAGGCCGCGGGCCTGAACCTGCCCGCGTACTCGCCCGAGCAGCAGCGCACGCTCACCGGCAACCAGATCACCATCGGGCGCCGCCGGCACTCCACCGGTGACACCCCGGACATCGATCTGGCGGTACCGCCGGAGGACCCGGGCGTCTCGCACCAGCACGCGGTGCTGGTCCAGCAGCCGGACGGCAGCTGGGCGGTCGTCGACCAGAACTCGACGAACGGCACGACGGTCAACGGCGGCGAGGAGCCGATCCAGCCCTTCGTGCCGGTGCCGCTCCAGGACGGCGATCGGGTGCACGTCGGCGCCTGGACGACGATCACGATCCGCCGGGGCTGACGCGGCGGGCCCGTCCGTCAGGTGAAGGGCCAGGCGTACGGGCCCTCGGGGTCGTCCAGCCACGCCCAGGCCCGGGCGCCGCTGAGGGTGATGCCGAAGCGCTCGCGTTGCGGGGCGTCCTCGCGGTCCCAGAGCGCGTACGCCTCCTGCGGGTCGAGGCTGCCCCGGCTCAGCGCCAGCAGGAAGCGGAACAGGTCGTTCTCCCGGGCCCGGCGCGGCACCCCGCCCAGGCCCTGCGGCTGCGGCGTGGCGGCGTCCGCGCCGCGCAGCGGCACGAAGTACGCGGGTGTGTGCAGGAAGCGCCCCTCGGCGTGCCCCGCGTCGTGGACGGTGAGGACGACCAGCCCGGTGGCGAGCGGGGTCAGGATCCTGCCGCCCGGACGGCACTGGGCCGGCCAGGCGTGCGGCACCGAGGCCAGCGAGCAGGTCGCGAGGATCCGGTCGTAGGGGGCGCGCTCGGGCACCCCGCGGGCGCCGTCGCCGGTGACGACCATCGGGCGGTACCCGGCGGCGGCCAGGTGCCGGCGGGCCGACTCGGTGATCTCCGGTTCCAGGTCGACGGTGGTGACGAGATCGTCGTCGCCGAGCCGGTGGGCGAGCAGGGCGGCGTTGTAGCCGGTGCCGGCGCCGATCTCCAGGACCCGGTCGCCGTCTCTCACGTGCAGCTCCGCCAGCATCATCGCCATCAGCGAGGGCTGGCTGCTGGAGGAGACCAGTTCGCCGTCGCGCATCCGGGTCGCCAGCGGGGCGTCGGCGTACGCGCCCCGCACCCAGCGCTCCCGGGCGCCCCGGTCGGGATCCTCGCCCCACCGGCGTTCGTAGCCGCCCCGGACGCCGACGTAGTAGTACGGCACGAAGAGGTGGCGCGGGACCGTCCGGAAGGCCTCCCGCCAGACCGGGTCGGCCGACCAGGCGCCGCTCAGCTCGATCTCCCGCACCAGCTCCGCCCGCGCCGAGGCCGCGAGGCGGTCCAGGTCCTCGTGCCCGCCCATGCCTCCACAGTACGGGCCCGGGCGGGGGGACCTAAGTCCGAAGTCCTATGTCCGGGCGTCTGAGACCATGGACGACGTGAATGAGATTCGGCGCGGCACGCTTCAGGAGCAGACCTTCTACGAGCAGGTCGGCGGGGAGGAGACCTTCCGCCGACTCGTCCACCGTTTCTACCAGGGTGTCGCCGAGGATCCGATCCTGCGGCCGATGTACCCGGAGGAGGACCTCGGTCCGGCCGAGGAGCGCTTCACGCTCTTCCTCATGCAGTACTGGGGCGGACCGACGACGTACAGCGAGAACCGGGGCCACCCGCGGCTGCGGATGCGCCACGCCCCCTTCGCCGTGGACCGGGCGGCGCACGACGCCTGGCTGAAGCACATGCGGGTCGCCGTCGACGAGCTGGGGCTCTCCGAGGAGCACGAGCAGACGCTGTGGAAGTACCTGACGTACGCGGCGGCCTCGATGGTCAACACCGCCGGCTGACCGGCCCGTCCGTGGGTGCCCGGGACGGGTGACGGACGGATTCCGGTCGCCCGACGCCGGATTCCGGTCACGATCCGGTCAAGTCGGAGCCACAGACGCTTACTTCCGTACCTCGTCCTCTGACAGCATCGCCGAGAGGTCTGGACAACATCGGCGGGGGGCCGGGTGGCGGGGTACGGGGGATTCGCGGGGTTCGTGCTGCTGCGCGCGCGGGCGCACCGCCTGCTGCTCGCCGCCGCCCTGCTCACCGTGCTGCTCACCACCGCGGTCCTGACGACCCTGACCGCCTATTCGGGTGCGGTCGGCGACGCGGCCCTGCGCCACGCCCTGGCCGACCCCCGCAACGCTGCGGACACCGCGCTGGTCGTCAAGGCGGACGTTCCCGAGGAGGGGCGCGAGAAGGCCGGCCGCACCGTGCGCGAGGGCGCCCGGGACACCTTCGGCGGACTGCCGGTCACCGTCCGGGAGATGGCGCGGTCGGGGGCGTACAGCCTGCCCGGCACGCTGCGGCCGCCCGGCGAGCGCTCGGACGACCCGGACCTGACCTACTTCGCGGCGCTGGACCCGGCGCAGGTGCGCGTCACCGAGGGCCGGCTGCCGCGGGAGGGCGCCGGCGGGAGCGGCTCAGCCGTCGAGGTCGCGCTGCCGACGGCCGCCGCCGAGCGGCTCGACCTCCGGCCCGGCGCCCGGCTCGCCCTGGCCGACCGGTTCGACGGCCCCGACGTGGTCGTCGAGGTGACCGGCCTGTACCGGCCCGCCGACGCCGCGGCCCCCTACTGGCGGCTGGACGACCTCGCCGGGCGCGGCGTCAAGCAGGGCGGCTTCACGACGTACGGCCCGCTGCTCGCCGCCCCCGGGGTGGCGGCCGGGGGCGCGGTGAGCGCGGGGCCCTCGGGGTGGCTGGCGACGGCCGACTTCTCCTCGGTGACGGCCGGGCGGACGGACGGGCTGCGCGAGGCGGCCCGGGACGGCATGGCGTGGCTGCGCGAACGCCCGGTCCTCAGCGGCTCCACCGCGGCGACCACCTCCCTGCCCGAGGTGCTCGACCGGCTCGACCGCTCCCTGCTGGTCTCCCGCTCCACGCTGCTGGTCGTCGCCCTCCAGCTGGCCCTGCTCGCCGGGTGCGCGCTGCTGCTGGTGGCCCGGCTGCTGAGCGCCGAGCGCGCGGCCGAGCGGCGGCTGCTGCGGGCGCGCGGCGCCTCCCGGGCGCGGCTGGGGTCGCTGGCCGCGCTGGAGGCGCTGCTGCTGGCCGTCCCGGCGCTGGTCCTCGCGCCGCTGCTCGCCGGGCCGCTGACCCGGCTGCTGGCCGGCCAGGGGTCGCTGGACCGGATCGGGCTGCGGCTCGAGGTACCGGGCTGGGGCGGCGGCCGGGTGTGGCTGACGGCGGGTGCGGCGGCCCTCGGGTGCGCGCTGGCGGTGACGCTGCCGGCCCTGGCCTCCTCGCTGAACGCCGGGGGCCGGGTCCGCGCGCTGCCCGCCCCGCTGCGCGCCGGTGCCGACGTCGGGCTGCTGGTGGTCGCGGGTGTCGCCTACTGGCAGCTGTCCCGGCAGACCTCGGGCGCGGTGAGCGGCGACGGCTCCGGGACCCTCGGCATCGACCCGCTGCTCGTGGCGGCGCCCGCGCTGGCCCTGCTGGCGGGGACGGTGCTGACGCTGCGGCTGCTGCCGCCGGTGGCGCGGCTGGCCGAGCGGCGGGCGGCCGGCGGTCGCGGGCTGACCTCGGCGCTGGCGGGCTGGCAGCTCAGCCGCCGGCCGATGCGCGGCGCGGGTCCGGTGCTGCTGCTGGTGCTCGCGGTGGCCCTGGGCATGCTCGCGATCGGCCAGGGCACCTCGTGGGAGCGCTCGCAGGACGACCAGGCGGACTTCCGGGCCGGGGCCCCGGTGCGGGTCCTGGCCGCCGGTTCGGTGGGCCCGGGCCGCACCGAGACCTACGCGGACGTGGAGGGCGTACGGGAGGTGGCCCCCGCGGCGCGCTCCACGCAGCAGTTGTCCGCGGACCGCGCGGCGACGGTCCTGGCGCTGGACACCGGGCGCGCGGCGGACACGATGCTGCTGCGCCCGGACCTGTCCGGCGAACCGGCCGGGACGCTGCTGCCCCCGCTGGGCACCGAGGAGCCGGCGGCGGGCGCGCGGCTGCCCGCCGGGACGGTACGGCTGGGCGTGACCGCCACCCTGCGCGGCGGCCCGGGCGGCGGCGGGGAGAGCGCCACGGGACCGGCGGACGTGACGGTCACCGTGCGGGACCGCTACGGCGTCCCGTTCCGGCTGCCGGCCGGCCAGTTGCCCGCGGACGGCCGCGGCCACACGCTGGCGCTGGACGTCTCCCCGGGCGGCCCGCTCACCGTGACCGGCGTGGAACTGGTCACGGCCCAGCCGGCCGGCCGTGCGGAGCGGCACCGCCTGACGCTGACGGAGCTGACCGCCACGGCGGCCGACGGGACCGTGCGGCGCCCGGCCCTGCCCCGCTCCTGGACCGCCTCGGTGCGCGGCGACGGGTCGGCCTCGTCACCGGACGCGGACACCAGTCCTACCAAGCCCCGGCTCGCCCCGTCCGGGCCGCCGTCGGTGGAGTACGACACCGGGTACCTGCCCGCCGACCTGTTCGGCCTGCCGTCGGCGGTGACGCTGCGCCTGGACGTCGTACAGCCCGCGGCGCCGCGGCTCACGGCCGTCGCGACCGACCGGTACCTCGACTCGGCGGGCGCCCGCGTCGGGCAGAGCGTGGACGTCCAGCTCGACGGCCGCAGCCTCCCGGTGCGGATCGTGCGCTCGGTCCGCGCCCTGCCGACCACGGCCGCGCCCGACGCGACGACCCCGACGGCCTCGACGACCCCGACTACCCCGACGCAGGACGGCGGTGCCCTGCTCCTCGACCTGCCCTCCGTGAACCGGGTGCTCCAGGCGAAGTACGGCGAGGCCCTCGCCCCCACCGAGTGGTGGCTGCGTCCGGAACCCGGCGGCACGAGCGGGGTCGTCACGGCGCTGCGCGCCTTCCCGGACCTGGAGCCCTCGCAGGTCGTCGTGCGCGACGAACTGGCCGCGGGCCTGCGCGACGACCCGTTCGGCGCCGGTCCGGAGGCGGCCTTCACCGCGGCGGCCGGGGTGGCGGCGGCGCTCGCCGCGGTCGGGTTCGCGGTGAGCGCGACGGGCTCGCTGCGGGAACGCGGCGCCGAGTTCGCGATCCTGCGCGCCCTGGGCGCCCCGCGCCGTCGGCTGGCCCGCACGGTCGCCGTCGAGCAGGCTGTGCTGCTGGTCCTGGCCCTGCTGGTGGGCACGGCCCTGGGCGCGGTGCTGACCCGGGCGGTGATCCCCCTGATCGTGCTCACCCCGCAGGCCACCCACCCGGTCCCGGACGTCCTGGTCGCCCTGCCCGCCGGCCGGGTCGCCCTCCTCCTGGCGGGCGTCGCCGTCACACCCCTCCTGGTCACGGCGGCCCTGGCCCTGCGCCGCACCGACCCGGCGTCGGCACTGCGCGAGCAGGGAGGTGAGGCGCGGTGAGACCGGTGAGCGCTCCCTGGGTCCGCACCCGGCTTCGGGCCGCGCCCGGTGCCGCCTGGGCCCTCGCGGTGCTGGTGGCGCTGACCGCGTGTCTGGCCGCCGCCTTCCCGAGGGCACTGGACCGGTACGCGGACGCGGGCCTCGACCGGGCTCTGGCACAGGCCCGCCCCGACCGGACCAGCGTGCTGGTGGTCGCCCCGCAGCCCGACTTCGGTCTCTCCCCCAGCGAGCGGGAGGAGTCGCTGCGCCCGGACCCGCTGGGCCGGCGGTACGCCAAGGCGGTCGCCGCCGTGGACCGCCGCGCTCCGCTCGCCGTCGACCGGGCGCAGTCGACGTACGGGGCGCGCACCACCGACGGCCTCCCGGTACCGGAACCCTGGCTGCCGCAGCCGAGCGGCCTGCCGGCCCAGTTCTACTTCGCCGCCCAGCACGGCCTCGGCGACCACGCCCGGATCGACTCCGGCCGCCTGCCGCGCGTGACCGGCGCCCCGGTGACCGCCGCGACCGGCGCGCTGGAGGCGGCCGTCACCACGGAGACGGCCCGCACGCTGCGCATCAAGGTGGGCTCCGTCCTGCACGTGCCCGGCGTCGAACGCGCCCCGCTCACCGTCCGGATCACCGGCGTGCTCGCCCCGCGGGACCCCGACGGCGCCTACTGGTCCACCCAGTCCGTGCTGCGCGAGCCGTCGCTGATGACGGTGCCGGGGCCGGCCGGCGCGGACCGCGAACGCTACTGGCTGGGCACGCTGCTGCTCGCCCCGGACGCCGGGCCCGCCCTGCTGGGCACGGCCGGGGCCCCGGTCCGCTACTGGCAGTTGGCCCCCGAGACGGACGCGTTGCACGCCCACGACGTGGACGGTTTGGCGTCGGCCGTCGCCGCCCTGGAGTCCGGTCCCGGTCTGCGCGAGGTGCGTTCGGGCGTCGACCCGTTGGCGGACGTCAGCACGGACCTGGACGAGACGGCCCTCGCCTTCGACGGACTGCGGTCGGGCATCGGTCCGCTGGTCGCGGTCGCCGCCGCCGGGGCCGGCACGGTCGCGGGGGTCGTGCTGCTGATGGCGGGCGGCCTGGCCGCCGACCGCCGCCGCGCCGAACTCGCCCTGCTGCGGGCGCGCGGCGCCTCCCTGCGGGGCGTCGCGGGACGCCTGTTCGCCGAGACCGCCGTGGTCGCGCTGCCCGCGGGCGCCCTCGGCCTCGCCGCCGCCCTGTTCGCGCTGCCCGGTGGCCGGCTCGCCCCCGCCGTCTGGGCGGCCGTCGCGGTCACCGCCGTGGCCTGCGCCGCGCTGCCCCTGCGCGCGGCCGTCGCGCACCGCGCCGTACGGGTCCACGACGGCCGCCGGGACGTGGCCTCCGCCCGTCCGTCCCGGCGGCGCACGGTCGCCGAACTCACCGCAGTCGCCCTGGCGCTGGGCGCGGTCGAGACCCTGCGTCGGCGCGGCGCGTCCGGCACCGGCGGGGACCTGGTGTCGGCGGCACCGGTGCTGGTCGGGGTGATCGCCGCGCTGGTGCTCGTACGCCTGTACCCGCTGCCCCTGCGCCGCCTCGCCCGCCCGGCGGGACGTCTGCGCGGCGCGGTGGGCCACCTCGCGCTGGCCCGCGCGGGCCGTACGTCGGTCTCGGCGGTGCTGCCGCTCCTCGCCCTGCTGACCGCGCTCACCACGGCCGCGTTCGGCGGCTCGGTCCTCGCCGGGGTGACGGACGCCCGCGACCGGGCGGCGCTGCTCACCGTCGGCGCCGACGCCCGGATCGAGGAGACCGGACCGCTCCGGGACGGCCTGCCCGACCGCGTGCGCGGCACCTCCGGCGTCCGGGACGTGGTCGAGGTCGGGCTGGGCTACCAGGCCAAGGGCCCGGACGGCCGCCAGACCCTGCCGGTGGCCGGCGTGGACCCGGCCGCCTACGCGCGGCTCGCGGCGAAGACCGGGCTGGGGGCCTTCGAGGCGGAGGGGCTGAAGCCGCGCGGCGGTCCCGGGGAGCCGCTGCCGGCGCTGGCCTCGCCGTCCGTCGCCGAACGGTTCGGCACCGGGCCGTTCCGGATCCGCGTGGAGGACGGCACCTCGGTCACGGTCCGGATCGTCCTCGTCCGCGACCGCACCCCCGCCGTCTCCGGTGAGGACTTCCTGGTCGTGGACCGGGCCGGACTCTCCGCCGAGGCGGCCCGACCGACCGTACTGCTGCTGACCGGCGACCAGGTGGACGCGGGCGCGCTGCGCCGTGCGGCGGGCGACGACGCCGGTGCCGAGGCCAGTGCGGTGACGCTGCGGTCCGAGGAGCGGGACCGGTACGTCGACTCGCCCCTCCAGTCCGGCGCCGAGCGCGTCTACGCCGGTGCCGTCGTCGCGGGCACCGCTTACGCCGTCCTCGCCCTGCTGCTGTCCCTGCTGCGCGCCGCTCCCGAACGCGCCGCCCTGCTGGCCCGGCTGCGCACCATGGGCCTCACCCGGGCGCAGGGCCGCCGTCTGCTCGTGCTGGAGTCCCTCCCCCAGGCCGTGCTGGCCGCCGCGGGAGGGGCCCTGACCGGCTGGGCGGCGATCCGCCTGCTCGCCCCCGGCGTCGATCTGACCAGGATCGCCCTGGCGGGCGCCGCGTCCCCGGTGGGCCGCGCCGAACTGCGCACCGACCCGTGGTCGCTGGCCCTGCCGGCGGTCGCGGTGCTGGTGGTGGCGGTGGGCGTCGCCGGGGTGCAGGCGTGGTGGTCGGGCCGGCGCGGGTCGGTCACCGAACTGAGGGCGGGGGACGCGCGATGAGGGCGTCCCCCGCGCGCCAGGCGTCCCCGGCCGGCCGGGCGATCCCGCCGGGTCCGATGGACCGCTCCCCCACCGGCACCTCTGGACGACGAGCCGCATCCGCGCAGGAGGCACGATGACGACGAACCCGACCCTCGCCGACCTGGCCGACCGCGCCACCGCGTCCCGCGACCGGCCCGCCTACGGCCACGACGCGCTGATCACCTGCGACCGCCTGGTCCGGATCTTCAGCGCGGACGGCGTGGAGGTGCAGGCCCTCCAGGGCCTCGACCTGCTGGTCCGCGAGGGCGAGTTGATGGCTCTGGTCGGTGCCTCGGGCAGCGGCAAGTCCACGCTCATGAACATCCTCGCCGGACTGGACACCCCCACCGCCGGTGCGGCCCGGGTGGCGGACCGCGACCTGCTCACGATGACCGCGAAGGACCGCCTCGCCTACCGCCGCGAGGTGGTCGGCTTCGTCTGGCAGCAGACCTCACGCAACCTGCTGCCGTACCTGACGGCGGCCCAGAACGTGGCCCTGCCGATGCAGTTGGCGGGCGCACGCGGCCGGACCGGCCGACGGGCCTGTGCCGAACGGGCCCTGGAGCTGCTGGAGCTGCTGGACGTCGCCGACTGCCGCGAGCGCCGCCCGCGGGAGATGTCCGGAGGTCAGCAGCAACGCGTCGCCATCGCGGTGGCCCTCGCGGGCGCGCCCTCGGTGCTGCTCGCCGACGAGCCCACGGGCGAGCTGGACTCCCACACGGCGGAACAGATCTTCGCCGCGTTCCGCACCGCGAACGAGCGCCTGGGCACCACCATCGTCATCGTCACCCACGACCAGGCGGTGGCGGGCGAGGTCCGCCGCACGGTCGCCATCCGCGACGGCCGCACCTCCACGGAGGTCCTGCGCCGCAGCGAGGTGGACGCCGCGACCGGCCACGAGACGGTGGTGGCCCGGGAGTACGCCATGCTCGACCGCGCCGGTCGGCTCCAGCTGCCCGCCGACTACACCGCGGCCCTCGGCATGCGCGACCGCGTCGCCCTGGAACTGGAGGCCGACCACATAGCCGTACGCCCGGACGACAGTGATCAGTGAAGAGTGATCATGACGAGTGATCAGTGAAGGGTGCTCCGACGGAGGTCAGCGCACGCTGATGCCGAGGGCGCCGGTGCCCGCCCGGCGCAGCGCGACGGACCCGTAGGGCGTACGGAGCCGGAGCCAGGCGCCCGAGGAGAACAGAACCGGCGCGTCCTCGGCGGACTGGGCCCCGGGCCGCAGGAACCCCAGTGACTGGGCCGCGTGCACGGCCCGTACCGGCAGCCCGGTGTCGCCGACCGTCCGGGACCAGATGTCGCGGCCGATCCGGTCCAGCTCGGCCCGGGTACGCGCCTCGGCCGCCAACTCCCCCGTACGGGAACGGAACTCGGCCACCGCGGCGGCGACCAGCGCGCGCAGGGCGTCCGGTGCGGGCAGCCCGGGCTCGGGCCGCCAGCCGCCGCGCGGGGGCAGCACCCCGGCCCACGGCGGCCCGGTCACCGCGCCGGGCACACCGGCGGTGGCCGACTGCTCGTCGACCGCCTCCAGCAGCTCACCGGCGGACACGGTCACGTCCAGCGTGACGTCGAGTCCGTTCTCGTACGGCTTGGCCAGCCGTACGGCGCGCACGGCCAGCACCTCGAAGGAGGGAGGCCGGCCGAAGACCGCGAGAGCCGTACCGGCGGCCTGGAGGCGGACGGCGGCCGAACGGTCGTAGTGGAGCAGCCGGGAGAGGAAGGCCGCGAGATCCGCGGCCTCCCCCTCGTCGGCCAGATGGAGCACCGTCATGCGGCGACGGCCTCCTCCTTGTCGTCCGTGTACTCCCGCAGGAACTCCCGTTCCTCAGCGGTGATGCGGCGGGGCATCTGCGTCTGGAAGTCGAACGGCACGATCACGGTCGAGGCGCGGACGTAGACCACGTCCCCGTCCTTGACCTCGTAGGTGAGCGTGAAGGAGGCCGCCTTTATCTCCGTGACCCACAGCTCGATGTCGACCGGGTGGTGCCGGTGGACGAGCTGCCGCTTGTAGTCGATCTCGTGGCGCGCCACCACAGACCCCTGCTTGAAGTCCTTCTCCGGGCGGAACAGGAAGTCGATGCGTGCCTCCTCCAGGTAGCGGAGGAAGACCACGTTGTTGACGTGGCCGTACGCGTCCATGTCCGCCCAGCGCAGCGGGCAGCGGTAGATGTGCCGCAAGATCGATCAGCCCCGGGTCAGCTTCTTGTAGGTGGCGCGGTGCGGACGTGCGGCGTCCGCACCGAGCCGCTCGACCTTGTTCTTCTCGTACGACTCGAAGTTGCCCTCGAACCAGAACCACTTGGACTCGCCCTCGTAGGCGAGGATGTGCGTGGCGACCCGGTCGAGGAACCACCGGTCGTGGGAGACGACCACGGCGCACCCGGGGAACTCGAGGAGGGCGTTCTCCAGGCTGCTGAGGGTCTCGACGTCGAGGTCGTTGGTCGGCTCGTCGAGGAGCAGCAGGTTGCCGCCCTGCTTGAGGGTGAGGGCGAGGTTCAGCCGGTTGCGCTCACCGCCGGAGAGCACCCCGGCCGCCTTCTGCTGGTCCGGCCCCTTGAACCCGAAGGCGGAGACGTACGCGCGGCTGGGCATCTCGACCTGGCCGACGTTGATGTAGTCCAGCTCGTCGCTGACCACGGCCCACAGCGTCTTCTTGGGGTCGATGTTCTCGCGGCTCTGGTCGACGTAGGAGATCTTGACGGTCTCGCCGACCTTGATCTGCCCGGAGTCCGGCTCCTCGAAGCCCTGGATCATCTTGAACAGGGTGGTCTTGCCGGCACCGTTGGGGCCGATGACCCCGACGATCCCGTTGCGCGGCAGCGTGAACGACAGATCGTCGATGAGTACCTTCTCGCCGAAGGCCTTGCTGAGGTTGTTGACCTCGACGACGACGCTGCCCAGGCGCGGGCCCGGCGGGATCTGGATCTCCTCGAAGTCCAGCTTCCGCATCTTGTCGGCCTCGGCGGCCATCTCCTCGTACCGCGCGAGACGCGCCTTGGACTTGGCCTGCCGCCCCTTGGCGTTCGACCGCACCCACTCCAGCTCGTCCTTGAGCCGCTTGGCGCGCTTGGCGTCCTTCTGGCCCTCGACCTTGAGACGGGTCTGCTTGGTCTCCAGGTACTTGGAGTAGTTGCCCTCGTAGCCGTGCAGCCGGCCGCGGTCGACCTCGCAGATCCAGCCGGCGACGTTGTCCAGGAAGTACCGGTCGTGGGTCACGGCCACGACGGTGCCCTCGTACTTGGCGAGGTGCTGCTCCAGCCAGTTCACCGACTCGGCGTCGAGGTGGTTGGTGGGCTCGTCGAGCAGCAGCAGGTCGGGCGCCTCGAGCAGCAGCTTGCACAGCGCGACGCGGCGCTTCTCACCGCCGGAGAGGTTGGCGACGGGCCAGTCGCCGGGCGGGCAGCCCAGCGCGTCCATGGCCTGCTCCAGCTGGGCGTCGAGGTCCCAGGCGTTGGCGTGGTCGAGCTCCTCCTGGAGCTTGCCCATCTCCTCGAGCAGCGCGTCCGAGTAGTCGGTGGCCATCTGCTCGGCGATCTCGTTGAACCGGTCGAGCTTGCCCTTGACCTCGGCGACACCCTCCTGGACGTTCTCCAGGACGTTCTTGTCCTCGCTCAGCGGGGGCTCCTGGAGCAGGATGCCCACCGTGTAGCCCGGCGACAGGAACGCGTCACCGTTGGACGGCTGCTCCAGCCCCGCCATGATCTTCAGCACGGTCGACTTACCGGCACCGTTCGGCCCGACCACGCCGATCTTCGCGCCGGGCAGGAAGCTCAGGGTGACATCATCGAGGATCACCTTGTCGCCGTGCGCTTTGCGCGCCTTGCGCATGGTGTAAATGTACTCAGCCAAGAGAAACCGTCCGGCAGCTTGAATCAGGCAGTGGGCAGATACACCCCATCTTGCCGCACCGCCACCGCTGTGAGGAAACGCGTTCCCTGCGGGGCTCCTGACCTGGCCTTTCCCGGATGCCCCCGGAGCCTCACCTGTCACTGCCGGTCGCCGCCGATCGACCTCGGGCACCCTCGCACGGCCCAGGGACGGCCCAGCACTGGCCGTGATCAAGGACGTCGTAACCTTCCTCGGGTGAACGACTCCCCTTGCTCCTGCCTCCTGTGCGCGCCCCCTGCCGAAGCCCCGGCCTTGGACGAACGCGACGAACGCATAGCCGCGAACGTCACCGACCACGGCTGGCACGTGATGGGCGTTGGAGCCGGGGACGAGGCGCCCGCGGACTGGGCCTACTCGATCGGCCTGTGGCACACCTTGCGCAGCCCTGAGGTCTGCATCTTCGGCCTGCGGGTCGAGACGATGATGTCCGTCCTCAACGTCGCGGGACGAGAGATCCGCAACGGCCACCCTCTGCAATCCGACCAGCGGCGCGACGACATCCTGAACGGCTTCTCGGTGGCCGTCCGGCGGGTGCACCCGAGCTGGTACCGAGACTTCTTCGGCGCCGGCCTCGACTTCTACCAGGCACCTCCGCTTCCGGTCATGCAACTGTTCTGGCCTGACAAGGAAGGCCGGTTCCCCTGGGACGACCAGGCGCAGGAGTACTGCCGTACGAGTCAGCCTCAGCTGTGGATCTCAAAGGCCGAGACCAGCGGGCCCTGGGCCGACCTCGACTGAGGTCGCCGGCTCGGCCCCTGCCCTGAGCCAAGCAAGCTCGGCACCGCGCTACGCGACTAACGGCTGATCGGGATCTCGTAGACGATCTCGCAGTGAGCCGCGGGCACCACAATGTCCGCCGTCTCTACGGGTCGGCCGTCGTCGCTGTAGTAGGTCCGCCGGATGTGCGTAACGAGTGCGGCTTTCTGGATACCGAGTAGCGACGCCTCCTCGGCGGACGCCTGCCTCGGCTCCGGCTGCTCCACGGCATGGCTGACCGTGATGCCGATCGCGGCCATACGGTTCACGACGCCTGCTCCAGCGTGCGGCCCGCCCTCGGGGAGAACGACGAGAGTGCCGGCTGTGAGGTCGTACGGCTCCCAACTCGTCGACAACTGCACTGGCCTGCCGTCCGCCAGGAACTCGTACACCGTCCGCACGCACAGCTCACCCTCGTCGACCCCGAGACGCGCGGCGATGTCTGCGGGCGCCGGCACCTTGGCGTCCGTCCGGCTCTCCCAGTCCCCTTGCCTGCCCACGGCCTTCATGTCGGCCCGGAAGGGCGACCCGCTCGGCTGCTCGCGCGCCGACGAACGCACCACCCGCACCCGCTGCCTGGGCTCGGCGACGTAGGTACCCGACCCAGCGCGACCCTCCAGCACGCCTTGGGAAATCAGCAGTTCCTGCGCCCGACGGACCACGTTCTCGCCCACGCCGCACTCCTGGCCGAGCTGCGCGCGAGAGGGCAGACGGTCTCCCGGCTCCCACAGGTGCTCCGCGATCCGCCGCCGGAGTTCGTCGGCGACGCGGAGATAGGGCGGCTGCTCAGGCATATGGAAAATCTAGTCCACTATCTAATCTAGTTAACTAGCTTCACTCAAAGTGATCGCTGGATGTCGGAGGCTGCCCTGTGCCCGCTTCGGGAGTTAGCGCGGCGGCCATCGCCGCCCGGCTGTCCGCCCTCGGGCTTTCCACGCGAGTGGAGGAACACCACCGGCACACGTTGGTGGAAGCGGAAGTGCCGGACACGCTCTCCGCCGAGTCATGGCGGGAGGTCCTGGACGTGGTGGCTGAGGCCGACCGCTTCGGGCTCCTCGCCACCAGCTTGAACGACCGCACCTTATGGGCGGTCGTACGCAAAGCGGCCCCCACGACGGGCGATGTCGGGGGACCGAGCCATCAGCGATAGGAGCTGAACAGCGTGCTCAACCGTATCCGCCGCGCCTTCTCTCTCACTAGGGTGCGCAACTCTCCAAGGGGCAGGCACCGCCGGCCGTTTGTACCCGCCTTTCCTCCTCCGCCTCTTCCCGTCTCTCGTAGACCCGATGGCACGTCGGCCCCCGGCGTGGGTCGTACAGCCGACGACGCGGCATCTCACCGAAATCTGCTCAGAGGAGAGGACGTGGCCCTGGTCCGCCCATACGTCCTGGCGTTGGAAGGACGCGTTCGGACACGTGCGATGGTCATCGCCCCTCACCTCTCGACGGACGCCTGATCAGCGCTGACAGGGGCTTACTAGTGCCACATCGTCGACTTACGCACATCGCAGACGCCGCGTCCGTCCCCTACCGCTCGACTGCATGTCGGATCGGCACGCACCACGTCTGCGCCGACGCCTCCCCGAAGCCGGGTCCAGGGTGCCCCAGCCGCTTCTGGCCTTCCCGGGGGATCGAGTCGACGCCGTGTTCACCACCCACCACATAATCGACGAAAGGCAGAGCAAGGGATGACAGCACCGAACGAACTGCGACTCCTCCCGTGGTCGGGCCCGGAGGGCAAGCCCTGCTACCTGAGCACCGATGAACGGGGGGCTACATGTCCCGCCTGGCGGACAATGTCGAGGCGGTCCAACTCGGCATGGTGGTCGAGCTCCTAGAGGAAGCTTCCGAAACCCTCAGCGACCGGGATGTGGCCCTCGACGAGATGCAGCGCTTGGCGAAGGAACTGAGCGGGGCCCTCCGGGACGTCCTCCGCGTTGCCACCAGCCGCGGTCACCTCCTGGCAGTCGGCGGACCGCGTCCCTGAGAGACCACCAAGAGCGGCTGCCTGCGGCGACATCCCTTGATGCGCACAGAGAGAAGCCCGTCTACTGATCACCGGCTCCGCTGACCAGCGGGACTGAAGAAGCCCACGGCTCTGACCATTCAGATGCCGTGGGCTTCCGTCGTTGGTGGTCGGCATCGGCTGACCTCACACGGCCCGGAGCCGGCCCAGTCCTCTCGCCAGGGTAGACACTTCAGCCGGCAGTCGTGGCGTGAGCTTCAGTCGCCCCCGAACCACAGATAGCTGCCGGGGGTGGCTGCACACTCACCCAGCATCCTCGCGAGGTCGTCCAACGCGGCGAGCTGACGCTCGTCACCGCACTGTCGCTTCAGATCGTCAATCTCCTGAACGGCGGCTGCGGCCTCCTGCTCGTTCATCAACTTATCCCCGTACGGATCGACGGCAGTGAGCCGCCCGGGTACGCCGAGAAGCTGAAGCGAGCCCAGCGCATCGGCCAGGGCGTCGCCATGCCCGTAAGAAGTCTGCAAGAGCGTCGCGCGCCAGGTCCTGCGCGCCGGCCGTGATGAGTGCAGCTCCAGATCAATCCCCATGCTCCATGATGCACGTGTCGAGCCGCTGCACATCCACAGCTGATCACGGGCGGCCGTGACCTGCGGCCGCCCTATCGATCAACACCCTGACCTGCTGCCGCGCTGCCGACGCCTGTCGACGTTGGTCACCATGGAGCGCCCTTCCACGGCCCGAGGACGGCCCGCGAGGGCGCTCGTACGTGAGCGCCCCATTAGGAGTTCGGTTTGACCGCCTGTCCACCCGTGCTGCGCGGGGCGGCCGTGGCCGTGTCAGACAGCACCGCGCCACTGCTTTCCGCTGTCGTTGATGTCAGCCATGGATGTCACCTCACAGAGACTGGGGTCACTTGCGACGCTTGCGTGTCTTCGCCTTGCGCTCGGCTTCCTTGCGCTTCTCGATGGTGTACGACGACCAGTCGCCACGGTGCAGGTTGCATCGCGACGCACCGAGCATCGCCAGCCGCCGGCAGCGAGTGCCCTTCTCCGTGAGCGCTCCGCACCTGGACTGCGTACGAGCCACGTCTCCCACCCCCGGTCTCGACCGTTGTGCGGACCAGTGCAGGATTGCCTGGCACATGTCCTCAGTGGAAGGCGCACTGCTCCGCGCAGCGATGCACGGCGGGCCAAGGAGGTTGCTCGGGGGCACACGTCTTCCAACTGTATTGATGAGGTGCTGGATGGGGTGCAGGGTCGTTCACCTGCGTTCATTGAGGGCTCGTCACCAGGCTGGGGCTGGCTCCCGGTCTTGGCTGAACGTCGGTGAATCGGGCTGAATGAGACGGAAACTGGGACGGCCGTCCGGCGGTCGTTGTCAGTGGCCTCACCTAGTCTCCGGCCATGAGCATGGTCGGTGAGTACCTGCGTGTCACGGCTGCTGAGCTTGACCGAGCGATCCAGGACCCCGACTGGGCCTTGGACTTCGTCGAAGAGGTCCAGGACGCTGAGGAGGAGACGGAGCCCGCGCCGGCCGAGGCGCGTCACTTCAGCACGTACAAGGCCTGGGACATGCTTCGCTTCCTTCTGTCGCGTGCTGGGTTTCCCGTGAACGTGATCCACGGTGAAGAACCGTTCGCCGAGGACGAGGACTGGGGGTACGGGCCTCCGAAGTACCTGCGGTCTGAGCGGGTCCGGCTTGCGGCGAAAGCTCTGCGGGGCACCAGCTATGACCAGCTCGTCAGTGGCGTGGATCCTGCTGAACTGACCGGTGCCGAGGTGTATCCGCTCGGATGGAGTGAGTCTGGCTCGCTGGAGTGGGGGCGTCCCTGGTACGACGGGCTTACACAGTTCTTCGAGGCTGCTGCCAGGGTGGACGACGCGATGCTCGTCTGGCTGGACTGACAGGCGCAGACACCGGTGAGACCTCAGCTTGGGAAGCTGCGGTCATTCGGGGGCGGTTCGGGCGCTGACCTGGGCGAACAACTTGGCCGCTACTCTGTCGGCTTCGGCTGCTTTCACCACGGTTCCCCGCTGTTTCCCGCTCGATCTGGTGCGCTTGTGGTGCGGCCGTGGTCACCCGCGTTGAGGCCTGTCTGAGATGTTGATCTTCGTTGTGGAACGATCTTCGGATGCTCGTAGAGACCTGACGGACTAACAGTGGGTGCGCCTAGAGGCGGTGTTGCCCGAGTTGCCGGTGATGGGGCGCAACCCCAGGGACCGGCGGCAGGTCTTCGACGGGATCTGGTGGCGGGCCCGCACCGGTTCTCCGTGGCGGACATACCCCAGCGGTATGGACCGTGGGAGACCTTGTACTCGGCGTTCCGCCGCTGGCAGATCGACGGGACCTGGGCCCAGATCCTGAAGAAGCTGCAGGTCAAGGCCGATGCCGCCGGGCACATCGAGTGGGAGGTCTCCGTCGACTCCACCATATGTCGGGCCCACCAGCACGCCGCCGGGGCCCGCAAAACGGGGACCACGATTCCGGGCCGGACGCACACCAACGGGCTGGCGGCCGAGCCGGCCGACCACGCCATCGGCCGCTCGCGCGGCGGCCTGACCACGAAGATTCACCTAGCTGTCGACGCCTCCTTCCACGTCCTGGCCACCGCCATCACCGCCGGCCAGCGGGGCGACGCTCCGCTGTTCACCGAGGTCATGGACCGCATCCGCGTTCCTCGCCCGGACGGGCACCGCCCCCGCACACGGCCCGCTCATGTCCTCGCGGACCGGGCCTACTCCTCCCGCGAGATCCCCGCCTACCTGCGCCGGCGGCAGATCCCGCACTCCATCCCGGAGAAACGTGACCAGGCCGGGCACCGGCTTCGCTGAGGCTCGGCCGGTGGCCGTCCGCCCGGCTTCGACCGCGAAAAGTACAAGGCAGACACAAGGTCGAGTGCCGGATCGGGCTGCTCAAGCAGGCCAGAGGCGTCGCGACTCGGTACGACAAGTTCGCTGTCCACTACGAAGCCACCGTCCAACTCGCCCTGATACGGCAGTCCCTGTGACCTCATTTCAAACGCGCCCTAGGGGCTGTCGGCGTAGAACGAGATCGGGTCGCCGAACGGCCACGGCTCGGTGTCGGCGACCCCGGCCCGCACGAGCGGCACGAGGCGTTCCAGCAGCTCGTCGCACGCGCCGGCGAGCGTCAGGCGCGGCGTGCGGACTTCGACGTTCAGCGGGGGATAGGTATGGGCCACGCCCGGACGGTAGCCATCCCGTCCGGTTTCCGCACCCGGTTTCCCCCGGGCCCCCGGATCGCGGCCGGCCGATCCCGCGCCGGCGGCGGGTCCGGGTGCGGCGCGAGGAGTCAGACGTCGTCCGGCCGCAGGGGCGGGCGGGGCAGCCACGACCGCGGCGCGGTCGCCGAGAAGTGCCGCACGAGCCACTCCGCGTACGGGTAGGGGCGCACCCCGCGGGTGGTCTCCATGCTGTCGATGAACGACAACGCTCCGTTCACGGCCCTGGTGTACGACTGCCCCAGGCTCTGCTGGAGCAGCCGGCTGTCGAGCCGTCCGCTCCGGCAGCACAGGGCGATGGTGTTCATCACGGCGAGGGTGTACCCGATGGTCGACAGTTCCTCCGCGGTGCAGCTGCGCAGCCCCTCCTCCCCGCGGCCGGCGAGCTTGCGGTGGATCAGGCGACGGCCGTCCCGGACGCGCTGCGCGAGATACCTCTCGTGCAGTTCGAACAGCACCTCGAGTTCCGCCGCGCGGTCCCGCCGACGGAAGCCCCACAGCGCGATGACGACGGCGACCAGCGGTGAGGCCGCGGAAAGAACCAGCTGCAGTGTCACGTGTCCCCCTACCCGCGTACGTCGTCCGTCGTGCGGGCCGGGGACGAGCCCGAGACCCGGAGGAGATCCGGCGCCTGGGCCCTGAGTTCGTCCAACAGGCCCTTCAGCTCCGCCTGCAACGTCTCCCGGTAGTCGGGATAGTGGCTGGTCAGCCAGGCCAGCGCGCCGTCCTCGTCACCGTTGTCGATGAACTCCTCGAACTCCGAGAGCTCTTCGTCGGACATCCTGCGGGCGAGCGAGGTGCCCACCCGGGTCTCCAGCGACTCGTAGATGTAGCGGAGCATGAGCTTCTGGTGGTGGGCCGGGAGGTCACCGAGTCCTATATCCACGAGCAGTTGGGCGTCGAGCGTGATCACGGGAGCGGGCCGTCCTTTCCCCGCAGGGCCGGACGACTCGTCGCTACCCCGGCCGGGAGGCTCGTCGCCGCCCCGGCCGGGAGGCTCGTCGGCACCCGCCCCGGGAGTGTTGCTGGTGGCTCCCCCGGCGGCGTCGCCGGTGCTCGCGCCGGTCGTGCCGTCCGCTTTCGCGCCGGGCGGCCCGTCCATTCCGGCACCGGACGGTCCCCCGGCGGCCCGTGGCGGCTCCGCCCTGGGTGGCTCCGCAGCCGCACGGTCGAGGAAACGCTTCCACTCCTCGGCATGGTCGGGACGGCGGCCGCGGGCGGCCGGACCGGCCGGTGCGTCGCCCGCGGGCTCGGCCGGGGCCGGGTGACCGCCCGGCGTGGGCAGTCCCAGGTACCCGTCCTTCCGCCCCTTGTCACGGTGGCGGTTGACGGCGTACCGGATCTCCCGCGCCCGGCCGGCGTCGCGTTCCCGCAGTTCCTCCCGGCGCTTCCAGAAGCCGCTCGCGATCATGCGGTCCCGGACCTTCGCGTACTGGTCCGGGTACCCCCCGTTCGACTCCGCCTTCGGCACCCGAAGCGTGAACGCGTACTGCCGCAGGTCGAACAGGACCTGCGCGACGGCCCGGTGCGGGCCGGGGTTGCGCAGCAGGTCCGCGCCCACGTCGATGTCCTTGGCGAGTTCGGCCGCGTCACGGCTGGAGACGCCGAAGACCACACGGTTGGCGACGTTGCCGAGCACGGCGTTGCGCAGCCTCGCGGACGACGAGCCGGTGTAGCGGGAGAACGCGTCCAGCTGGTCGAGGTTCTGGTGTGCCAGGATCAGCCCGAGTCCGAACTTGCGCGCCTCGGCCACGATCTTCTCGAAGCCGCCCAGGGAGAAGTTCTGGAACTCGTCGACGTACATGAAGTACGGCTGCTTCGCGTCGTTCCCGGCCCGCCACCTCTTGAACACCGCCCGCCGTACCTGGTCCTCGATGAAGCCGCCCAGCAGCGCCGCCGCCGACGCGCTCATCTCCCATTCCGGGATCTTCACCAGGAGGACTCCCCCGCTGGCGACGAAGCGGTCCAGAGACACGCTGGACTCGCCCCCCGCCAGCACCTGCCGCAGGGTGCCGTCCTGCTCCATCTCGCTGAACTTCGCCAGCACCCAGTCCAGGACCTCCGCGAAGTTGGTGCCGGCCTGCTTGTTGAAGCTCTCCCACCGCTCCTTGAGCGCCGGAACGTCGTCGAAGAGCGACGTGAGCCACTGCCGGGTCTCCATGCTGCGCAGGATGGTGCCCACGTCCAGCACGGACGGCGGCTGGACCGGGTACCTGCGGTTCGTGGTCGACTCCAGGACCAGCCGCACCGTGCTTTCGAACCGGGGGCCGTAGAAGGTGTGGTGCGACTGGCGGACGAGGAGGCCGAGGAAGTTCTCGATGGCGAGGTTGCGCTCCAGCGGCGTCTCGACGTCCAGGTCCAGCGGGTTGAGCACCGGCAGGTAGTCCGGGTCGCCGAAGTCGAGCAGCAGCACCTCCTCGTCCCGCCCGCTGGTGTGCTTGACCAGGTAGTCGACCAGGTCCCCGTGGGGGTCGATGACCGCCAGGCCCCGACGCTCGGTGATGTCCTGGCGGGCCATGAACTTCAGCAGGTTGGTCTTGCCGGAACCCGTGGGCCCCACCACGTAGGTGTGACGCAGGCGCGAGGCGGTGTCGGCCCGGACGTCGATCCAGCGGTCCTCGCGTGCGCCCTCGATCCTCGCCTCGCCGAGGACCAGTCCCTCGCCGGACGAGAGGTGGTGGGGTATCGGCAGGCTAGTGGTTTGCATCATGTCCATGCCGCGGCCTTCCATGTGCCCGTAGGGCGGGTGGAAGATCCGCAGGATCTCGGCCGGCGTCAGCGTCGGCCCGACCGCGGGCTCGCCGGCCGCCAGGGACGCCGCCGCCTCCGGCCCCTTCATGATGTCGAACGGCATCGCGTGGAACAGCCAGTGGCCGATCGCCTTGAGCACCGAGTCGGGCAGCGGCTCGGGCGAGCCCACGTGCACCAGCAGCGTCAGGTTCGGCTCGCGCTCGTTCTCGTTCCAGGCGCGCTCCATGAAGGCGGCGGCATCGCGCTCGAACGGGAAGAAGAAGCCCCTGACCTCACCGTTCCCGCGATCGGTGCCGGCCGGGGGGCGGGACGATCGCGGCTGCGGTTCCCGCTGGCGGCACGTCATCTGCACGGTGACCGGTCCGGCGAGGGTGCGCAGGTAGTCGATGAGCGTGCCCCAGTCCTCGTTGATGGCCGGGAACGCCTCGTCGCGCAGTCGTAGCTGCGCCACGCTCTGCTGGCCGATCGCGGCGCTTTCCGGCCCCGGCGACAGGCTCCAGGTGCTGCGGAAGGCGGTGGCCAGCTGCTGCCCCACCCCCTCCCGCAGGTCCTCGATCGTCTCCGGGTCGTCGGCCTCGGTCACGCCGATGACGTCGAAGAACGGCGCGAGGTGGCCGCTGGTCTGCAGGGTCGTGGAGGCACGGTAGATGAGCCTGGCGGACGGGTCCTCGGTCGCCGAGAAGGTGCGCAGCACGCCCAGCTGGTGCTGCAGGCTGCGGACCGCGGTGTCGCTGCCGTACCTGCCCAGCCGTGCACTGTAGAACGGGACGAACCCATCGTCGGCCCGCTTGCCCTTCCCGGTCGACCGGATGTTCCGGTTCCGGTCCGAGGCCGGGGAGTCACGGTTGGCGATACGGACCTTCGGCTGGATCTCCTTGCGCAGGTTCTGCGCGAGTTCGTAGTAGTGGCTGATGCCGTCCGCGACCGATTCGCGCTTCGGATCGAGGAGTTTCCACCATTCGGTGAGCAGCGAGCCAAGAACCCCGTACCGCAGTTCGTGGTCCGATTTCACGTCGGTGAGGATGATGTGGCTGGTGAACAGTTCGAGATCGGAGGCCGTGCTCAGGGTGTCGGCATTTCTGCGTAGTTCCTGCACGGCGTCCCGTAACAGCCGGCTGGCGCCACCGCCCATGGCCCGCAGCCGGTTCTCGGAGATCTCCAGCAGTTCGTCGTAACGGCCCTGGTTGAGGTGCTCGATCGTCATGTTGCGCAGTTCCCGCGCCAACTGGCTCTGCGAGCCCGCCTCGTCGCCGGCGGAGAAGTCGTCGTAGAAGATCCCGGTCCGGTGGACCAGCCGGTTGCGGGGCTCGCGGGTCTGGGTGGGGACCCTTCCGAAGCCCTCGTAGTCGATGACGACGACCGACTCCCCGGTCGGCAGCGGCTCCGAGCCGTTGGCATTGACGAAGAAGCCCTGCAGTGCGGGCATCAGGACGGCACTTCCGCCCTTCGCGGCGTGGTTGGCGAAGGCCACGGCGAAGTTGCGCGGGGTGCGTAGGAAGTCCTCGGTCGGTTTCGACAGCGCCGTCACCAGGACGAGGTGCGGTGCGGGTACCTCCTCGTCGAAGGTCCTGGGGGCGTTGACGTAGTCCCGGCAGATCGCCAGGCCGACCGCGTGGTTCGTGCCGCCCTTCCTGAAGGTCACCCGCGCCGTCCCGGACCCCTGCGCCATGACCTCCCCGGCGGCCCGGTCGCGCTTGGTGACCAGGGTGAGGGTGTCCTGGTCGATGTAGACCGCCGCGTTGCAGCCGCTGTCGGCGGGCGACGTGGCGAACCCGGAGTCCGCCAGCGCCTTGACGTCGCCGGCGCGCAGGCTGCCGATGCCGGCGAAGATCGCCAGCTGGTTCCGGAAGCCCTCCACCAGGACCGGCACCAGGGGGGTGGGAAGGAACGCCTCGGGCAGGACCACGATGTCCACCCGGTGCGCCACGCAGAACTCCAGGATCTGCTTCAGTTTCCGGTCCAGGTTCTCGTGACGCTGCGCCCGGGCGGTTCGCAAAACGATCTCGGTACGGTGCCGGGCGTCCGTGTCCTCGTCCACCGGACCGCTGCGGACGGAATTCCGGTCCCCCGCCTTCTGGCTGGCCCATTTGATCAACGGCTCGTCCGGAAGCCAGCGCTTCCCGTTCACGCTCTCCGTGTTGGGCGTGTAGTTCAGTTGCACGACGGCCAGACGCAGCACCTCGTCCGGTGTTTCCTGGCCCGCTGACGACTGTGGCCGATCCGACATGGACCCCCCGTTCAGAATGGCGACACACCCGGAGATCACCCGGCCGTCCCGTCACCCACCCGGGCGGCCCCCTCAGCCGAGTGTAGGCACCCGCCGAGTACGAGAGGTCGAAGTCGGGAGATCGGCATGGGCCGGTGATGAGTTGCGGCAGCTTCCGCTGGGGTTCCGGTTGTCGCGGCGACCCCGGAGAGCTGCGAGGCCGGACTGCATCTGTGCTGAAGGCCATTTGGTCGTCAGATGATGTTGGAAAGATCTGGGACAGTCGATCGGTCGCGTCTCGGTCTTGATCAACGGACTTGCCCATCTTGCGGGCCATCTTCCGGGAATATGGGATCACCACGTTGCGGAGGTCAACGTGGCAAAGGGTTCTCAGTTGATGCCGTTCGACGTCCGGACGAGGTACATCGATCCCAACTCAGACCCCTTCTAGGTGCTTCCCGAGGTAGATCACATACCGCCCTCGGCATTGCGGAGGTTCCGCCTGCGCCAGGCGTCGTGTCCAATCACCGACCCTGCTGCCCTCCCGGCTACACATGGTCTGGTCTGTAGCGGCATATTCCGCACTGCTCGTCAGCAACCCACCGCTTACCCCAGCTCCCATCCCGTCTGCCGTCGACCACTCCTTCTTGCCCTGGGTCTTGCCGGGGATCTTGGTGAGCTGGGTCTTCGCTGGTCAGGGGCGGTGGGTTCGTGGGCCTAGTGGTCGTCATTGGCCACTGTTGAGCGACCTCGGACGACCCAGGGACGGCCCAGACAACGACCCGCTGGCCTACGAGCTGATGGGCAACTCCCGCGCCCGCCGGCGTGCCCGGGCCCGAAGTTCCTTCAAGCGATCGTGGAACGCGTAGTGGCGGTTCTGGTCAAGGTTCAGGGGGAGATCGAGCTGGGAGATGAGCTGTGACTCCAGATCCCACGGTTCGCTCTGCTCGATCCAGCACACCCGCGCGTTGTCCGCCATCCACTGGCTCAGGGTGGCTTCACCGGCCTTGCCGAAGGTCATCCGCTTGCCGCTGCCCACACGGCGCATCTCAAGCCCGAGCAAGCAGCCGAGGGTGAGCCGCAGCGTCGAGCCGGCTGCGTTGCCCCGGTAGTGGTAGCGCACCCGCTTACGCAGGTTCTGGGTGCTGATTCGGTTTGACACGTACCGCGGGGCTATACCGACGTACAGCAGGCGCCCAGCGTCCAGGTCGGGGTTGGGCGGCTGCTCGAAGTGCCACCCGTAGACCCCTGCCGCCGCCGGTACAGGACTTGGACGAACCAAGACTTTCTGCGCCGACCACAACTGATCGGGACTGACGAGAGCGGTAGCTTCCACGGCATCTCCAGGCGCGCGACGGCTGATCGTCGCAGGCTAATGGTCGCCGCTGACAGAACGTCCCTCGCCTACGTAGCTGCGGGACATCAGCTTGGGAAGCTCAGGTTCTACGGACGACTGCTGGGCTTACCTGCGATGGAGCGGCAAGAAATGCCTGCCTGGCCGGCAGCCGGGTCCCCGTCAACTCCCGCGGTTCCCCACCCGATCTGGCACGCGTCTGGCACGGGCAGCCATGTGGCCTGTGCGCCTGCCGGGCCAGCGACCACCGATTTAGAAGCTGGCATCGCCCTCTGGTCTGCACGCGGGCGCACGTTGACACCATCAGTCGTTGCGCAAACTCCGACGCAAGCCGCTCGTGCGTGCCAAGCTGTGATGGGAGCACTACCACTTGAGGGAGCGGATCTTGTCCTCTGAAGTCCACGTTTCTATCACCCCCCGAGGCATGAGCGTTACGGAGGCGTATCGACTCTTTAGAGAGGATTCACTCCTCGTAAATCGACGGTATCAACGAAAGCTTGTCTGGTCAGTTGCCGAGAAGCAACTCCTGATCGACAGCATCCTGGACGGCTATCCAATCCCTTTGATTCTCCTGGCCGAAAGGCCCGAGATTCACGGGAGTGGCAAGTATGAGATTATCGACGGGATGCAGCGCCTTGATGCCATTTTTTCATTTATTGAGCAAAAGTTCGACTATAACGGCATGCATTTCGATCTAGGGCAAAGCGCTAGGGCACGCCAAGCGGCTGCCGCCGGCGCGTTTAAGCCCACCGATACACAAAGGCTACTCCCTGCCGATAAATGCGCAAACTTGGTCGATTACCAGTTGGCTGTCACGATTTTCCCAACTCAGACTGAGGGTCAAATTACCGACGTATTCAGTCGAATCAACTCGAATGGTCGCCAACTGAGCGCCCAGGAAAAACGGCAGGCGGGAATGCTCAACTCGTTCTCGGAGCTTGTGCGAACAGTGGCAAGCTCTTTGCGGGGGGACGTCTCGGATGACGTACTCCTGCTGCACGACATGCCGAGCATCTCTATTGAATCCTCTCGGGAGAGCCAGCAGTACGGGGTGCGGGCGGAGGATACCGTGTGGATCCGGCATGGAATTCTGAATGTGAAGCAGCTGCGAGAGGGGGATGACGAGCAAATGGTGGCAGACATTTCTGCCTCCGTATTGTTCGGAAGCCCTTTCCCTGCGAGCAAAGAAGAATTCGACGAGATCTATGACTCGCAAAGCGAAAAGCATAAGCGTCTAGAAAGGGCTCTAGCGGCCTACGGCGGCAGACGACTCCAAACGGAGATCCAGTCGACTTTTTCCGTACTAACAGAGGTTATTGACTCTCAGCTTGCTGGCCCGAACGGCCTACGAAACCTGGTTCGCCCCGGCAGCGGAAACCCAATCCGTACGCCTTTCTATGCGATCTTCATGTCCTTCTTCGAGCTCATTGTCCGCCAACAGAAGTCGCCCGCTGATAACGCGGCTATCGTGACCGCCCTCCGGAATGTAGGACCTCGCCTCAAGAGTGCACGGCATTACACTTCGGCAGAGGATCGCACATCCAATATCGATACGATCACAGGGCTGATTCAGAGGCATTTCGTAGCCAGGGTACCGCCCGTATTTGGGCATGGCCCCGGCTTGGCTCTGGATTTCGAAAACTCTCTGCGCAGATCCAGGATCGAGACAAGTCGTTACGAGTTCAAGCAGGGGGTTCTCAGGCTAGATAACCGCAGGACGAGAGATGATGGGCTCTTCGCGCGTCTAGCGGAAACCATTTGCGGAATCGCTAATGTGCAGCGAGGACATGAAGGGTATCTGTTTATCGGCGTCGCTGACAAGGAAACCGACGCAAAGAGGGTCGAAACGCTTGACTCTGTGACCCCTGTACTGGTCGGCCGACAGCATTACGTTGTGGGTGTGGACAGGGAAGCGAAATCCCTTAAGATGTCGTTGGACGCTTACGTGCAGCGCTTCGTGACGAAACTATCCCAGCAGCCAATCAGTGATCCTCTAGCAACTCAGATTCTGAGCGGTGTCGATACAATCGAATACAAGGGCCTCTCGGTTATTAGAGTCCTAATTCCTGGTCAAAGCGATCTCTCCTACTGTGGAGATCGTGTCTTCATTAGGCGAGGCTCTTCCACGGAAGAAGTCACCGAGGTCCGGAAGATCGCAGCGCTCGTAAAGGGGTTTAGTTGACGGCAGGCTCCCTGCGAATAGGTAGGTGGAGCGGCTTTGGGGTGGCCCTGCTTTGGCGCGAGTGATCATGGCCCCGTAGGCCTCCGGCGCGTCGGGCAGTCCGTCGACCTGCCTGGCTAAGCACGATACTGGGGCCATGATCTGCAAGGCTTGCACCAAAGTGGCTCCGTAAAGCTGTGGAGCCGACCGCCCCAGCCACGACGTACCCTCCTGGGAGCATTGGGAGGGAATGCGCAGATGCGCGCCGCCCTCAGCCTTGGACAGCCCCGCCGGACGGCGTGACCGAGAGTCCCTGCGGTTATGGTGCGTCCACCATCAAGGGCGACGCTCTGGGGAAGGGCTGTGGGAGCCAAGACGGGACTGCTGGTGTGCGCCGACGGGGACGCCGCGGGAGTGATGCGTCAAGTGGGAGCGGCTGACCTTGAACGGACGACGACCATGCTGCGGCGGCTCTATCCGGGCTGCGAGATCGATGGGTGCGAGGGTTCGAACCTCTCGGACGGCGTGTACCCGCCAAAAGGGGCGGTGTACGCGGCCAGTTGGCCCGGCGTGGAGGTCGTGGGCGACCAGAGTCTGATGATCGACATCCCCTCCAAGCTTCCGGAACACCTGGTGGCGGCAAGCGCCGGCCGATGGCTCATCCTGCACGCCATGCACAGCGCCGGCGACTGGCTGGCGTTCGCGGTGTGGGAGGACGGACGCCTCAACCGCTCGCTGAGTCTCTCGCCGGACAGCGGCGTCACCGAGAACATCGGCGAACCGCTCCCCTTCGAACTGCCCTACTGGGCTGGAGACCGTCCGGCGGACATCGTCCCCTGGCCCGGCGAGGAGGAAGAGCCGTACGCCCTGCCCTTCCACCCCTTGGAGTTGGGCGAGGACGCGTTGCGCGCGCTCTGCGGCTTCGTCCAGGAGAGCCGACCCGACCCTGACGACGTCGACGCGGATGCCATCAGAGTGCATGGCTTCTATGTGGGGGAACCGCATGGGCCCGACTCCGCCGGACAGGAAGCAGAACTACGCACGGCCGCGGCAGCCATGGATCCGCCACGCTTCTACACCCTGGGACCTGACGGCGCACTGATCGAGCGGCCAGGCCCTTGACTCGATCAAGACGTCCTCTGCTGAACCTCTAAGTAGCCCCCACACCGATGGATCGGGACCGCATAGACGATCTCGCTCGGAAGTGCGTAACAAGCGCGGCCTTTCTGGATGCCGAGAAGCGACGGCTTCCCTTCGGGCAGGATGCCGCTGACGTATCTGTCCAACTCAGGGGGGCACATGGGAAGCGCGCTCATCGGCTTAGCCGCTGCGGTGGTCGGCGTCACAGGCACGCTCATCGCATCTGTTCTATCGCAACGTCACCTGGCTCGCGTTCAGTCGGAAGAGTTCGCGCGTCAGCAGCAGGCGGCCGAAGCCCAGTGGCATCGTGAGCAGCAAGTCGCTGAGCTGAGCCGCCGCCGTGATGGCTACATGCAAGTCAACGCATCCTTCCGGCGCTACCGCACCCAGCTCATGAATTTCCTATGGGATGTACACAAGGGAACTGTTACATCAAACGCTCGTGAGCAGGTCGAGGAGGCTCGACGCGACCATCACTCCGTCTTCGCTGAGGCTCAGATGGTTGTGTCCCCTGCGGTTCTGGTCGAGTTAGACGGGATGACGACCGCGCTGTCTGACGTCTACCGGCGAACCATGTGCCTGGAGGAAGGCAATCCAGACCCAGACGGGTCATTCACCGAAATACGAACCGACTTCGTTCGTCTCTGGGAGCGCTGGGAGGACATGCGCACCGTGATGCGCGCCGATCTCGGCCTTGGAAACGTCGCAGGGGAGCCGCCCGCATCGGGGCTCTGAGGCGCCCCTCCACCGGCCGACGACCCAGCGGCGGCCAGTATGAGCGTGCTCCCTCGCGCCCTGCCGGACTAGGGTGGCGGTGTGACAAGCGCACCGGTGCGCCCCCTCCTCTTCCTCGACGTGGACGGCCCGCTCATCCCGTTCGGCTCGTCGCCCGGCCGCGCGCAGGCATCCGTCGCCGCTCCGGCCGCGGGGCATCCGCTGCTCGGCCGCCTCGACCCCGGGATCGGGCAGCGCCTCACGGCACTGGGATGTGACCTGGTGTGGGCGACGACATGGGGAGAGGACGCGAACGCGAGCGTCGCCCCGCTCGTCGGCCTGCCGCGTCTGCCGGTGGTGCCGTGGCCGGCCGACGGCGCCGTGGCCGTCCCACGCGGCGTTCACTGGAAGACGCCCTGCCTTGTGGAGTGGGCCGACCGCCGACCGTTCATCTGGGTGGACGACGAGATCGGCGACATGGACCGCCTGTGGGTGGCGGCCCAGCACCCCGGTCCCTCGCTCCTCCACCACGTCGCCCCGGCGAGAGGCCTGACGGACGCCGACTTCTCGGCACTGGCCGGGTGGCTCGACTCGTCGGGACGGGCCTGACGCCGACGAACGCCTCGAAGCCGAGCCGGCTAGGGGGTTCCGGCGGCCAGCAGGACGGCCTGTGCCCGGACCGCCGCGCCGACCCGCGGCTCGTCGTCGGTGGCGAGGAGGTCGAGGAGGGCGCCGCGGAGGACCGCGAGGGCCAGGGTGCGGCGGGTGGTGCCGTCCTCGCTGTCCCGCTCGGGCTGGGGCTGGCACGCTGCGAGGACGTCCAGCCAGTCGTGCACCGTGGCGCGGGCGAAGCCCGACCAGGCGCCCTCGGGCTCGACGAGAGAGCGCGCGTACGCCTCGGACCAGAGGCGGAGCAGGGCCCGGTGTTCGTCGGCGGAGAGCCAGGTCCAGACGTGTTCGACCGCCGGGACCAGGCCGACGGGCCGGTCGGCGCCCCGGAGGCGGTCCAGAAGCGCCAGTTCGTCGGCGCGGGCCCGTTCCAGCAACGCCCGGACCAGGCCGTCCTTGTTGCCGAACAGGAACATCAGCACCCGCGTGCTGGAGCCGATGGCCTCGGCCAGCGGGCGCAGCGACAGGTCGGCCAGGCCGTGGGTGAGTACGTAGCGGTAGGCCGCCTCCAGCAGCTCGACCTGGCGCGCGGACGGGGTTGCCGTTTTCGGGGACATGGGCCTAGCCTAAATCTACTGACACGCTTGTTTCAGTATCGGAGAGTAGTCGAAGCCTTGCCTATTGGCACGGAGCGCGATCCATGTCCCAGCGAGACCACCAGCGGCACCTCGTCATCCGCCGCGCCGACCGCCCCGGCGACCTGGGCTGGGTGGTGATGGCCCACGGCGAGATCTACGAGCGGCAGTTCGACTGGAACACCGACTTCGAAGCCCTGGTGGCCAAGATCGTCGCCGAGTACGCGGCCAAGCACGACCCGGCCACGGAAGCCGCCTGGATCGCCGAGGTCGACGGCGAGCGCGCGGGCTGCGTCTTCCTCGTCGCCGGTGACCGGCCGGGCGTCGCGAAGCTGCGCATCCTGCTCGTCGCGCCGACGGCTCGGGGGCTCGGTCTCGGCGCCCGCCTGGTCGAGGAGTGCCTGGACTTCGCCCGCCGGGCCGGCTACCGGCAGGTGACGCTGTGGACCAACGACGTCCTGGTGGCCGCCCGCAGGATCTACCAGCGCTTCGGCTTCCGTCTGGCGGACGAGGAACCGCATCACAGCTTCGGCCATGACCTCGTCGGCCAGAACTGGATCCTCGACCTGCGCTGACGCCTGGTCAGTGACCGGCCGCGGACAGCTCCAGCCGTCGGCCCCGGAAGCGCTCGCGCAGGAGTCGGTCGTGGGTCACCACCACGAGGGTGCCGGTGTAGTGGGCCAGGGCGGCCTCGATCTCCTCCATGAGGGACGGGGAGAGGTGGTTCGTCGGTTCGTCGAGGAGGAGCAGGTCGAGGGGGCCTGACGTGACCAGGCGGGCGAGTTCGAGCTTGCGGCGTTGTCCGACGGACAGGTCGCGTACGGGGACGGACAGGTCCGTGGGGTGGAACAGGCCCAGTGCGAGCAGCGCGTCGGCGTGCTCGTCGGGGTGGCCCGGGCGGCCGGCCGCGTAGGCCGCGAGGAGGGTGCGGGCGTCGAAGGCGGCTTCGGGAGCGCACTGTTGGCGCAGGTGGCCGATCCGGCTCGGGCGGCGGACGGTGCCCGCGTCGGGCGTCAGCTCTCCTGCCAGCACGTGGAGCAAGGTGCTCTTGCCCGCGCCGTTGGGGCCGGTGACGAGCAGTCGGCCTCCGGGGGCGAGTGTCAGGTGCGGGAGGGAGAGGCGGCCCTCGACGCGCACGCCTTCGAGGTGGGTTGCGGTCGCCGGCTCGTCCTCGCTCGGCGCGCCTTCGACTCGGGCCGCGAAGCGGAGGGGTTGCGGCGGTGGTGGTACGGGGTGCTCCGTGAGCCGCTGCAAGCGCTCGCGCGCGTTGCGGATGCGGCTCTGGGCGCCGTGGGACCGCGAGCGTGCCCGGAAGGCGCCGGCGCCGCTGAAGGCCCACGGGCCCTTGCGGGGGATCTCGGACAGCATGCCGATGCCGGAGTCCGCCAGGGCGCGCTGCCGGGCGACCTCGTCGCGCCACTGCTCGTGCTCCCACGCCCAGCGCGCCCGGGCCGCCGCCTTGGCGGTGAGGTAACCGTCGTAGCCGTTGCCGTAGCGCCGTACCGTGCGCAGGTCCTGGTCCACCTCCAGCACGGTGCCGGTGACGCGCTCCAGGAACGCCCGGTCGTGCGTGGCCGCGATCACCGTGCCCCGGTGACGGCGCAGGCGGGCTTCGAGCCAGGCCACGGCCTCGTCGTCCAGGTCGTTGGTCGGTTCGTCGAGCAGGAGCAGTTCGGGTTCGGAGGCCAGCGTCGCGGCGAGCGTGAGGCGGGAGCGCTGCCCTCCGGAGAGGGTGCCGAGCGGACGCGCGCGGTCGAGCGGCGCGCGCTCACCGAGGCGGCGCAGGATCACCTCCACACGCCGGTCCGCTCCCTGCCCGCCCCGCGCCTCGTACTCGGCCAGCAGCTCCGCGTACTCCTCGAAGGCGGCGGGGCCGGCCGTGTCCAGTGCGGACTCCGCGGTCCGGATACGGCGTTCCAGGGCGCGCAGTTCACGCAGTACGTGGTCCACGGCGTCGCCCACGCTCGCCGTGCCGGGCAGGTCGAGGGTCTGGGCGAGATGACCGATACCGCCAGGCGCCGTCACGGTCAGGGTGCCGTTGTCGACCGGCTCCTGTCCGGCGAGCAGCCGCAGCAGCGTGGATTTGCCCGAGCCGTTGTCCCCGACGATGCCGACCCTCTCGCCCGGTCGGACGGTGAGGGACACGCGGTCCAGGACGACCCGGTCGCCGTAGCGCTTGGTGACCTCGGCGAGGGCGATCTGAGACGTGGGGCCGACGGGGGCGGCGTTCACGGTGGCGACGGAGGGAGCAGGGCGCAAGGGCGGTCCTTCGGCGGGAGGGAGCAGGAGTGGGCAGCGGCGAGGGCGAGGGCTGTACGGCGGGAGCCGGAGGCTTCCCTCACAAACTGGCACACCGGTAAAGTTAGACGATACGGTCCGTCTCGTCAAGCCGCTGAAAAGTTCCCGGCGCCACGCGCACGCGGCAGCCGGGGACTCGGACGGGGGTCCGGGACCTGGGCCCTAGACGGTCACCCCTCGTTCTTCTTCCGGAGGAACACCAGCACCGCACCGCCGATGACCACCAGGCCGATCGCCGCGCCGCCGATCAACGGGGTCGCCCCGGAGCTGCCGGTCTCCGCGAGGTTGGGGTTCGGGGTGGGGGTGACGGCCGTGGCGGGAGCCGGTTCGCCGAGGGTCTGGGTGGCGTCGCCCGTCGTGGCGCCCTGGGTACGGCAGTCGAGGACGCCGGAGAAGCGCTGTTCGAAACCGGCCGGACCGCGGATGGTGAAGTCGTAGGGCCGGTCCTCCGGCAGCGGGACGGTCACCGTGCGGGTCTCACCGGCCGCGATGGTGTACTCGGCGTCGAGCAACGAGAAGGTGAACGGCTCGTCTCCCTTGTTGACGGCGGTGATGTCCAGGCCGCCCTCGGCGCAGTTCTTCTCGGCGGACAGGGCGGGTATCGCCCCCTGGCCGGCCCAGGTGGCGGTGGCCGTCGCCGCGACCGTGGACTCGCTGGAGCCCGCCAGGATCTGGGTCTGGCTGCGGCTCTCGGAGGCGAAGGCCCGGCCGACCGGCACGGTGGTCGACGCCTGGACGGTCAGCTCGGACGTACCGGCCTCCGCGTCCTCGGGCACGTCGAAGAAGATCTGGGTGCCGTCGGTGACCTCGGTGACCGGCTCACCCTTCTTGTCGACGATCCGCACGCCGCTGGTGGTGGCGTCGACCGGGGGCGTCACCGTCGCGCCGCCCGCGTTGGTGTGGACGGTCACCGGACCGATCCGCTCGCCGGGACGGCCCGAGACCGCGGGCGGGTCCAGGGTGAGCGAGGCCGCGGGCTCGCTGAGGCCGCGGGCGTTCTTCTCCAGGTAGTCGGCGAGTCGCTCGGCCTGCGGGTCGGTCGCCTCGACGTCCGTGTGGTCGGAGTAGCGCCAGATGGCCACCTGGGTGCCGGCCGCCGCGTCCTGCTCGGTGAGCCCGCCGCGGACACCCGCCTTCTTCGCGAGCTCGGCGAGGTCGTTGACCTGGGGGTAGGAGTTGTCCAGGATCCAACGGATGCGGCCGGCGTCCTTGTTGGTGCCCAGCGAGGTGCCGCTCCACGGCGTCTCGTAGTACTTGGCGTCCCTCTGCGTCGGGTTCTGGATGTCGACGCAGTACGTCTGAAGCATCCCGCCGCCCTCGACGGACATCTCGAACAGGCCGGCCGGCACCTCCTGGTCGCCGCCCTCCCCGTGGATGACCGCGGTGCCGTGCGTCTTGAGCCCGCCTATGGTGGCCGTCGCCCCGCCCTGACCCCCCGCTCCGTCCTGTGCGGCGGCCGGTCCCGCACCGGCCACCAGACCGGCGACGGCGGCCGCGGACACCAGGGCCGTGGCGGCGGTACGCGCCGTCCTCCGGCCGGGCAGAGACAGTGCAGCGAGCGAAGAAAACACCAAATTCCCCTTCGAGCAGGACCCGTTGGCGTGGGGGGAACGGTCCCACCAGCAGAATCAGCAGCCCCGCAGGGCTCGTTCGGCATCCTAAGGACCTGACGGTCCGTCCCCCGGGTGATGTTCGCCCACGCGGTGATCCGAATCGGAATCGTTATCGCCGACCGGCGCTGTGAGCAGGGCTTATCGACAAATCCACCTGGATTCGTCCGGGCGCATGGGTCGATAAGCCCGTACTTCGGTCAGTGCCGGTCAGTTCCGGCGGACCACCCGGGTCAGGCCACGGCGGCGGGCTCCGGGCATTGTTCGAGATCCGTGCCGGCCGACTCCCCCACCGCCGTCTCCCAGTTGGGCTCCGGCCGCGGCGGGGAGGCCGAGGCCTCCGGCGCCTCAGCCTTCCCGGTGCGCCTGAACGCGGCCGTGCCGCGCGCGAGATCGTGGCCGATCGCCACCGCGTCGATGTCCGCCGAGGTCCAGTTCTGCCCCTCGCGCACGTCCGTACGGACCTTCAGCCGGCCCTGGACCACGACGGGGTCGCCCACCGCCAGCGACGCCGACGCGTTGGCGGCGAGCTGCCGATTGGCCCACACGGTGAAGAAGTTGGTGTGGCCGTCCGTCCAGGCGCTCTTCTCGCGGTCCCAGTAGCGCGCGGTGACCGCCAGCCGGAAGCGCGCCGACGGCCCGTTCGCCAGCTCCCGGAAGACCGGCTGCGTGGCCACGTTGCCCACGGCGCAGATCATCGTCTCGTTCATCGCGAGTCCTCCCTCCCGCACGGGCCCGTCCCGTACGGCTGCGTCCGGCGGCCGCGTTCGTCACGACCGCCGCGAGGCCAGACTGCCCCGGCCCGCGCCCGCCCCTCCGAAGGCTGTGGACCGTCGCCCCGCCTGTGGAGAACTCCGTCACCCGTGCGGATGAGAGTCGCCGATCCGCGCCTACCTCGCCGGGGTCCCCACCCCCGTGACCCGCCCGTACTGCTCCCGCACTTCCCGGTACCGCAGCAGTTCCGCCGCCAGCGGATCCAGCACCCTGGCCCGGCCGCACCCGGCGGCCGCCTCCCGCAGCAGGCGTTCCGCCTCGTGGCCGTAGCGACGGGCCGGTCCGCGCGCCGCCATGCGGCAGGCCCACTCGATGAGGGGACCGCCGATGATGCCCGCCAGCATCAGCAGCACCGGCACGCCCAGGTTGGGGGGCATGACGCCGACGATCTGGCCCAGTAGCCACAGGCCGCCCACCACCTGGATCAGCGTCATGGAGGCCTGGGCCAGCACGGCCACCGGCCACCAGCCCGGCCGCGGTGGGCGCCCCGGCGGCAGCCCCGTGCGCTCCGCCAGCTCGTCCAGCGCCTCGGGCAGCCCCTGGGCGCCGCGTACGGCCGCCTCGCGCATCGCCTGCGCCCACGGCGCCGGCAGTCCGGCCGACGCCCGCTCGGAGACCGTGCGCACCGCCTGCTCGACGCGCTGCCGCGCGGTGGCCTCCTCGTCCGGCTGGGCGCGCAGCTGGAGCCGCCCCGTGGCCGGCTCACGCCGCTCGTGGTACCAGCGCCACAGCCGCAGCCAGGGCGTACCGCACGCGCGGTTGGCGTTGCGCAGCCAGGCCCGCTCGGCCGCGTCGCCCGCCGCGGTGGCGCCGACCGCGTCCGCGAGCCGGTCCGAGAACTCCTCCCGGGCCTCCTCGCTGAGGCCGGTCCGCCGCCCGGTGACGTACACGGAGCGCAGCCGCCGGGCGGCGGCGTCCACGTCGGCGGCGATGCGGCGCGCCGGGGCCTGCCGCTCGGCGACGAACTGGCCGAGCACCTCGCGCAGCTCGCCGATGCCCTCCCCGGTGAGGGCGGACAGGGCGAGCACGGTCGCGCCGGGTTCGCCGTGCTCCCCCAGCGCGATGCCGTCCTCGTCGAGCAGGCGACGCAGGTCGTCGAGGACCTGTTCGGCGGCCTCGCCGGGCAGCCGGTCGATCTGGTTGAGGACGACGAGGGTGACCTCCGCGTGGCCCGCCATCGGCCGCAGATAGCGCTCGTGGAGGACCGCGTCGGCGTACTTCTCCGGGTCGACGACCCAGATGACGGCGTCGACCAGCTCCAGGATGCGGTCCACCTGCTCACGGTGCTGGACCGCCGCCGAGTCGTGGTCGGGCAGGTCGATCAGGACCAGCCCGCGCAGCGGCGACTCGGAGTCGGGGTGCTGGATCGGACGGCGGCGCAGGCGGCCGGGGATGCCGAGCCGGTCCAGGAGGCTCGCGGCGCCGTCGCTCCAACTGCACGCGATGGGCGCGGCGGTGGTCGGCCGGCGGACGCCCGTCTCGGAGATCGTCACTCCGGCGAGGGTGTTGAACAGCTGCGACTTGCCGCTGCCGGTCGCGCCCGCGATGGCGACGACGGTGTGCTGCCCGGAGAGCCTGCGCCGGGCGGCGGCCTCGTCGAGGACCCGTCCGGCCTCGGCGAGGGTCCCGCCGTCGAGCCGGGTCCGGGAGAGGCCGACCAGCTCGCGCAGGGCGTCCAGCCGGGACCTGAGCTGTCCGTCGTAGGCGAGCGGCATCAGGGCGGCCGAGGTGGCGGCGGGCCTGCTGGGCAGCACCGCGTACTGCTCCGTGCCACCGTTCTCGTCCACCCGCCGCGCGATCAGCCCGTCACCCCAGGCGCCCTCCCCGTCCCCGGAACCGCCGCCCGAGCCGGACCCGGAGGAACCACCGGGACCGGACGCGCCACCGGGACCGGACGCGCCACTGGAGCCGGATGGACCACCGAGACCGGAGGGACCACCCGAGCCGTACGAACCACCGGCGACACGCTCGACCCTCGCCGCCCGCTCGCCCCCTCCCGCACGTTCCGTCCCTCTCGCACGTTCCTTCCCACCCTCACGTTCCTTCCCACCCTCACGTTCCGTCCCTCCCTCACGTTCCTTCCCCCCAGCCCGCTCAGCTCGGCCCGCACGCTCAGCCCGGCCCGCACGCTCAGCCCGTCCGGCGCGCTCAGCCCGTCCCGCACCCTCGGCCCCGCCCGCCCCCTCCGTGTCGGCCGCGCTCCCCGTACGGCTCCCGCGCCGCCGCAGCCACGTCCCCCGTACCGGTTCCTCGGACGCGCCCCCGGCGCCGTCCGCACGCGTGGTCTCCGGCTGGTCGGCGCTCTCCGGGTCCCGGCCGTCCCCGGGCTCCGTGTCGCCGGACTGCCCCGTCGGGTCCGCCTCCTGGGTGGTGTGGTCGGTGTGCTCGGTGGGGTCCTGGTCAGTGACGGCGGTCACCGGTCACCTCTCCTTCTGCAGTACTGACAGCGCGGCGATGAGTTCGGCCTGTGGCTCGGGATGCACCTCGAGCCCGTCGAGCGGCGCCAGCCGGCGCTCGCGCTCGACGTGCAGGACGCGGTCGACGTGTTCGTCGAGCAGCCGTCCGCCCCGGTCGCGCAGCCGCAGCGCACCGTGGGCGCCGAGCCGCTCGGCGAGCCGCTCCCCCGCGACCCGCGCGCGCCGCCCGCCGAGCAGCACGGTGGCGACCAGTCCGGCCACCACCCCGGGATCCGGGGCGAGGTTCCGGTCCAGCTCGCGGACCTCGTCCTCGGCGTACTCCTCCAGCTCCCGCCGCCACCGCCGTACGGCCAGCCCGATCCGGTGCTCGGCGCTCTCCGGCGTGGGGTCGTGGCGCGCGAGTTCCGGGGCGGCCGCGGCCGGTTCGCCCCGCCACGCCTCGTCGACCCGCTCGTCGGCGGCGGTGACGGCGCACAGCAACAGGGCGCTCAGGCTCTCCACCAGGGAGTCGAGGAGCTCCTCCGGGGAGCAGTCGAGGGGGAAGGCCCGCCAGCGCTTCAGGGCGTCCCCGGCGAGTACGGCGCCCGCCTGCAACCGCCCCCGCACGCGCGCGTGCTCGCCGTCGTAGGCCCCCTCGACGGCGGCGGTGAGCCGCAGCGCGGCCGCGTACTGCGCCGCGGTGGCGCCGGCCAGTTCGGGCATCCGGGACTTGAGCGAGTCCAGGATGCCATGCGCCGTACGGGCCATGGTGTGGTGCCGGGCGTCCAGGTCCTGGGCCCGGTGGACGAGCCAGGACCGCAGCGGCGCCACGGCGCTGGCCGGCAACAGCCCGCCGCCCCAGGCCGATTCGGGCAGCTCCGGCACGGTGAAGCGGGGTACGTCGCCGAGACCGGCCTTGGTGAGCAGGGCCCCGTACTGCCGGGACACCTCGGCCACCACCTGGTGCGGCACCCGGTCGAGGACGGTGACCAGGGTGGCGTCGTACTCCTTGGCGGTGCGCAGCAGGTGCCAGGGCACCGCGTCGGCGTACCGGGCGGCCGTGGTGACCATCACCCAGATGTCGGCCGCGCAGATCAGCTCGGCGGCCAGGACGCGGTTGTCGGCCACGAGGGAGTCGATGTCGGGTGCGTCCAGGAGGGCGATGCCCGGCGGCAGGGTGTCGGCGGTCTCGACACGCAGCACGCGCGCGGGGTTCTCGCCGGGCAGGAGCAGCTCGTCGTCCGGTTCCCGGTGCGGCACCCACACGCGCGTGAGGTCGGGCAGCACCCGCATCCCGCTGAACCAGTGGTGGTCCTCCGGATGGCACACCAGCACCGGCGTGCGGGTGGTGGGCCGCAGCACGCCGGCCTCGCTGACCCGCTGCCCCACGAGGGAGTTCACCAGGGTGGACTTGCCGGCGCCGGTGGATCCGCCCACCACGGCCAGCAGGGGCGCTTCGGGGTCCTTCAGCCGGGGCATCAGGTAGTCGTCGAGCTGGGCGAGCAGCTCGTCGCGGTTGGCACGCGCGCGTGGCGCACCCGCCAGGGGCAGCGGGAAGCGTGCGGCCGCGACACGGTCGCGCAGCGCGGAGAGTGCGTCGAGCAGCTGGGGCCGTACGTCCAAGGTCACCACATGTGAAGAATGCCCAATTTTAGGGGAATTCTGAAGCATATGAGCATGTCTGCGCGCCGACCGGACACTCCGGACGGAAGCCACTACTGGGACGTGAGCGCAGTCCAGGCATAACGAGTGGACAACACCCGATGCGCGAGCGGCCAAAAGCGATGCACGATTCGTACCTGCCTGCGATTATCAGAACCGCTTCACCGAACCTCCACATCGAGCCACGGAGGGGAAGCATCAGGGACATGGAGCCGGGAGCCCTATCCTTGTCCCCGGCAACGTCACGGACCCGCCCACACCCGGGCACCACGAACGAGGCCACCACACCAGGCCCCCGTAGCTCAGTGGATAGAGCAGGCGCCTTCTAAGCGCTTGGCCGCAGGTTCGAGTCCTGCCGGGGGCGCCACTGCCCGTTTGGCGAGGGGGGACCGGACCACGTGCGACTGCGGTGCGCCGTACTCGACGACTTCCAGCGGGTGGCGACCGAGATCGCCGACTGGTCCCCGGTCGCCGACGACGTGGACGTCGTGTCCTTCGACACCCATTTCGGCGACGAGGACGCCCTCGCCGCCGCCCTCGCCGGTTTCGACATCGTGGTCACGCTGCGCGAGCGCGTGGCCTTCCCCGCATCGCTGATCGCCCGGCTGCCCCGGTTGCGGCTCCTCGTCGCCTCCGGCATGCGCAACAGCGTGATCGACTACGCCGCCGCCGAGGCGCACGGCGTCACCGTGTGCGGCACGGCCTCCTCCTCGGCCCCGCCCGTCGAGCTGACCTGGGCGCTGATCCTCGGCCTGGCCCGCGGCATCGTGCGGGAGGGCAACGGGCTGCGCGAGGGCGGCCCCTGGCAGCAGACGGTGGGCGCCGACCTGCACGGCCGCCGCCTGGGCCTGCTCGGCCTCGGCAAGATCGGCAGCCGGGTGGCCGGGGTGGGCCTCGCCTTCGGCATGCGGGTGAGCGCGTGGAGCCGGAACCTCACCCGGGAGCGCGCCGACGAGGTGGGCGTCGAACTCGCCCCCTCCAAGGAGGCGCTGCTGCGCGACGCCGACTTCGTCTCCGTCCACCTGGCGCTCGGCGACCGCACCCGCGGCCTGCTCGGCCCCGCCGAACTGGCCCTGCTCAAGCCGACGGCCTATCTGATCAACACCTCGCGCGCGGCGATCGTCGACCAGGACGCCCTGCTCGCCGCGTTGCACGAGGGCCGGATCGCCGGCGCGGGCGTCGACGTCTTCGACACCGAGCCGCTGCCCGCCGGCCACCCGATGCGCACCGCCCCGCGCCTGCTCGCGACGCCCCACCTGGGCTACGTCTCACAGGCCAACTACGCCACGTACTACGGCCAGGCCGTCGAGGCGATCCGGGCCCACCTCGACGGCTCCCCCGTACGCCGTCTGCCCGTGGCTCCCGCTCCGGACGCTCAGGCGGTTCCCACCCGTTCGGATTCCGCCGGGCGCGCGTAGATTCCGCCGCTCCGGCGCAGGTGTCCGAAGTCCACCAGATGGCGCCGGAGCGTCACATGGTCGACCTCGCCGTCCTCGCACCACGCCCGCAGCTTCTGGTCGACGGTGCGCTCCGGGTACTCCACGCCGGGGGCGAAGGTCCGCTCGGCGATGTGCCGCAGCACCACCTTCTTGCGCGTCCAGCGGGCGGGGAGGCGGACCAGGCGCCCGTCCTTCACGAAGGTCCGCAGGATCATGCCGGTGCGGTCGCCGTCGGCCGCCGGTACGACGTCACCGGCCGGGTCCGCCGTGGGGCGGGCCGCGCGGGCCAGCTCCCTGAACCGGTCGTACGCGACGACGAGTCCACCGCCGTCTCCGGACACCACCACGCCCTGCTCCCGCAGTCGGCGCAGCGCGCCCGCCGTCTCCTTCGCGGACAGTCCGGCCGTCCGGGCCACCTCCGCGCTGCCGCCGGCCCCCAGGGCGACGGCGGCGAAGGCGCGCACCCTGCTCTCCTCGGAGAAGAGGCCGGGCAGCGCGGCGGGCGCGGACGGCTCAATGGGATCGGACGGCTCGGAGAGATCGGAGGGATCGACGGACGCGTCGGGCAGGTCGTTCGACATGGCGGGGAGGCTAGTGGACGTCCGCTCGGGAGCGGCACTGGTTTTCCCCCGCCGCTTGCCCTCCCTCGCCACCCCCTGCCTCTCTGCAAAAAGGGTGATCCTCACATTCCCCCCGTGACCCGCTTCGACCGGGTGCGTTGAACCGGCCGCGCGGCGGCGTGTCCTGCCGCCGTGCTCCCCGAGTCAGAAGGAGAAACGTGATGTCTCGCATCGCGAAGGCTGCCGGCGTCGCTCTCGGCGCCGGCGCCGTGGTGCTCAGCGGCACCGGCCTGGCCATGGCGGACGCGGGTGCCGAGGGCGCCGCCATCGGCTCGCCCGGTGTCCTGTCCGGCAACGTCATCCAGGTCCCGGTGCACGTGCCGGTGAACCTGTGCGGCAACACCGTCAACATCCTCGCCCTGCTCAACCCGGCGTTCGGCAACTCCTGCGAGAACGGCGCGGACGACAAGAAGGACACGAGCGACAAGAAGAAGGACACGAGCGACAAGCACGGCAAGAAGCACGACAAGAAGAGCGCCGGCTACGGCGGCTGAGTCCCGTAGGCACCCGAAGAGCCCCGGCCTTCCCGGCCGGGGCTCTTCCCGCGGGTCCCCCGGACGCACCGGCGGATCCCGCGGGTGCGCACCGGTTGGTCCGTCAGGCGTAACGGTAGATCCGGCCGACGTCCTCCAGCTCGTCCGGCGTCACGTTCCACGGCGGCATCCGCTCGTGCCGGGCGACGATCCGTCCGCGCTGGGCGCTGCCCTGGCCGGGCGGGTTCGCGGGCAGGTAGCGGGCGCCCCGGTGACGGGCCTGCCAGCGGGACCACTGGAGGTCGACGAAGGCGTGGTGCAGCCAGAACACCGGGTCGTTGACGGAGGCGCCGCCGACCATGGCCCCGCCGACCCACCGGTGCACCCGGTTGTGGTTGCGCCAGGAGACGCTGCCGCGGCCCGTCCCCCACCCCTCCAGCTTGTTGCGGAACCCCTTGCGGACCGTGGAGTCGTACGGCGTGGAGTCGTACACCGGGTCGTCGAGGGCCCACTCCAGGTCGCTCCTGGTCGGGAGCTTGAGGGGATCGCCGGCCCGGCCGAGGTCCCGGGTGAGGTACTTGGTGTCGGTGACGTTCACCTTCAGCGTCCAGTTGCCCTCGGCGTACGCGAACGGCCCGGTGGTGACCCGGTGGTCGGAGCGTCGGCCGGTGCCGCCCAGGAAGTCGGCGGTCCAGGGCGCGGACGTGGTGCTGCGGTTCTTCGTCCAGTCCCAGTACGGCACGGTGACCGACGAGTCGACCCGGCGCAGCGCCTGCTCCAGGTCCAGCAAGAACCTGCGGTGCCAGGGCAGGAAGGAGGGCGCCATGTGCGCCGTACGCAGCCCGTCCTCGCCGTCCGAGACGTAGTAGTCGATGTGGATGCGGACGAACTCGTCGTACTCGCCGCGCCGTTTGATCTCCAGCAGCGCCTTGACGAACCGTCGCCACTCGGTGCGGGTCAGCGTGCTGACGTCCCTACGCGTGTACGCCATGCCGTCCCCCGGAGCGGTGGTCGTGCCCGTGGAGGTCGTGCCCCTCGGCGGCCGGCGTGTCGCGCAGGTGCTCGCCGGGGCCGAGTTCGTCTACGGCGCGGCGGGCCGCGGAAAGCGGGGTGGGGTACGAGCGGTAGTGGTCGATCATGGTCAGCCAGCTGCCGTCGGCCCGCCGCATCAGGTGCAGCGGGCGGCCGTCCACGGTGACGTGCCAGGTGCCGGCGCCGCGTCCCGCGGCGGACCAGACGCCGCGGATCCGGCGCCCCCGGTAGGTCTCGTCGAAAGCGCCGCTCCCCGCCGGCCCGGCGGTGTGCGGCTCGGGGCGGGAGGCGGCGACCAGCGGCGTCAGGGTGACCGCGAGAGCCGGGGCGAACAGCCCTCGCATCAGCTGCCGCCGGGTGCCTCGCGCCGGGCCGCCTCTCGCCCGGCTCTCCGCCCCCCGATCCTGCTCCTGCTCGGTGTCGCTCGTTGCCGCGCCCGGGTCAACGGCCATGGCTCGCTCCTCGTCCGGTTCCGGTGGTCCGCACCACTAACCGGCCCACGGGCCACTCGGTCACCGCTCGCAGGGCCAGTCGGAGCACGGACGCCCCGGGCGTGTGACGGGCCGAGCGGGCTAGAGACCCGGTCCGACGCCCAGGTCGGCCACGGGGATCGTCTGGACGGCGGGGGGCGCCACACCGGCCTCCGGGAGCTTGGCCGCCGGCAGACCGAGGGCGTCGGCGCGCGGCGGGGTGAGCGGCGCGTCCAGGGACAGACCGGGTGCCAGGGTGCGCAGCCCGGCGGCGGGGGCGTCGAAGGCGGCATGGTCGAAGTTGTCGCCGAGGACGTGCGGTACGGGCTGGCGTACGTCGGCGCCCGGCAGCCCGCCGTGCACCGGCAACCGCGGCAGTGTCCGCTCCGGCAGCAGTCGGCCCTCGACGTAGCGCGGCCCCTCGGGTGCGCCCACCGTCGGCACGGGCAGCTCGCCGGTCACCTTCGGCAGTTCCATGCCGAGGGCCGTCTCCGCGCCGTTCAGGGGCACGGGCACGGGGATCGCGTCGGCCGCGGCGGCGGGGGCCGCGGACACGCCCACGGCTGCGGCCACTCCGGTGACGACGGCGGCCAGGGTTCGTCTGGTGGTCGACTTCATGTCAGGCACGGTCCCTTTCGAGAATGCGGGAAGGCGGGAGGAGCGGGCGGGGGAGGAACGTGCGGGAAAGAGCGCACGCGGGAATCGGCCGGGCTCAGCCGCCCAGCGGGAGGCCCCCGAGCCGGCGGCTCTTCGAGTTCAGGTCGGTGGTCGCACCCTTCACGGTGTGCAGCACGGAGTCCTTGTTCTCGGTGTCGAGCGCCTTCGACTGGTGCTTGAGCGGCATGACGTCGATGGGCTCCGCGGTCAGCGCGTTCACGGCGCCGTTGAGGCTGGTGGGCATGGACCGGGCGGCGTCGGCGTCGTGGGCGAACGCGGGCACGGCGGAGCCGGCGACGACCAGGGAACCGGCGACGACCGCGGCGGCCTTGAGGGACTTCATCGTGTTCCTTTCTTCGGCGACCCGTGTCACCGGAGGAAATACTGACGCCCTCTCAACGACCTGTAACGGGCACGGAAACTCCACCGTCCGGAAGACATATGAGATCTCCGGACCCTCGAAAGGCGGAAGGACAGAAAGGCAGAAATACAGAAGGGCCGTCGCACCGACCCGAAAAGGGTGACGCGACGGCCCGGGGACGCGCGGGGCGTCAGGAGGGGTTGGCCGGCAGCGGGTTCGCCGGGACCGCGGCTTCCGGCGTGGTGTCCTCCGGAGCCGCCGGGAGGGCGGGCAGACCGGCCAGGTCCGCGGCGGGCATGCCGTTGGCGACGAGCGTGGCGGCGACGACGTTGCTGATGCCGGTCATCACCTCGTCGATGGCCGGGCTCACCTGCTCGGCGTTGCCGGCGGTGGTGGCCTTGACCAGCGCGTCGATCCGCTTCTGGAGGTCGGCGTAGGCCGTGGCCGTCAGGTCGGACGCCGCCGCGGTCTGGTCCTCCGCCACGACGGGCGCCGGCAGCGTGACCGGGTTGCCGGCCTGCGGCGCGGTCACGGCCGGCGGCTGGGCCGGGGTGGTCGTGCCGGGCAGGTTCACCGTGTCGTCCGCGTCCGTGTCGTCGGCGTCCGCGTCGGCCGCGTCGGCCTTGGCGAGCGCGTCCTTGACGGCGTCGGCGAACTGGTCGGCGTCGGCGGCGGCCAGCTGGCCGTTGTCGGCCTTGAGGACGGCGTTGAGCAGGTCGGTGACGGGCGTGAGCACTCCGCCCAGGCCGGCCAGGCCGGCGACCTGGCTCTGCAGTTCCGCCAGGTCGGGCAGGGGTGCCTGGGACACCGCGTGGGTGCGTTCCCGGGCCGATTCGCCATCGGCCGCCATCACCGCCGGCCCCGAGAGACCGATCAGCAGGCCGGCGCAGAGAGCGGTGGTGGCGATTCGTCGTGCGGGCAGACGCATGGGGGGTTCCTTTCGGTGGTGCGTCGGATCTTGTGCCCACCGTGAAAGCGCCCCTGGCGCTCTGCAACCGAGCGGTGACCGCACGTGCTCGCCCGGAATTCCCGTCGTCGGCGTCTTACCTGGTGAGACGCCCTGTCAAGGTCCGTACGCCGTGTCGGCGCCCGCACCCCCCATTCGGGGCAGCCCTCCGCCGTCCGCCCGCAAACACGGACCGGCCGCCCGGTCGCGGAGGAACCGCGGTACGGACGGCCGGTACGAAAAGGCGCGAGCCGAGGTCAGTCGTTCTCGCACTCGTTGCCGAACGCCGGGTTCAGCAGGCCGATGACGTCGACGGTGTTGCCGCAGACGTTGACCGGGACGTGGACCGGGACCTGCACCACGTTGCCGGACAGGACGCCCGGGGAGTGGGCGGCGGCGGCCTTCGCGCCGCTGTCGGCAGCGGCGACACCGGCGGTGCCCGCCACCGCGGCGGCGGCGACGGAGGTCAGGGCCAGGCCCTTCGCAATACGCGACATGGAGAAGTGCTCCTTGGGGTTGTCACACACATCCGGGCGGCTGCCCGGCGCAGTGTCAACGCGTGGCATCCACGCGGGTTGTGCCGCCAAAGGGGTGATCTGGCGAAAGACCGGTATTCACAAATCCAACACACTTACCCTGTTTCACCGTATTAGTACGGATAGCGGCTAGAGTCCCACTTCGTTCCCCACTCCATCGACGCCTCCCCGTCGCACCACTCAGGGACATCGGCCGAAGGCACTCTCCGAGAACTCCCGACGCGGCGGTGACCGGCCGGTTTCCGGCTCGTTTGGCAGCGGGACGCGGCGTGCGCCGGCGTACGCCGCGGCGCGGCCGACGCTCCGCCGTCAGACGCGTTCCCGCACGTCCCGAGCAGTCTCCGTGAACGAGGAAACGCGCATGCACCTGCCACCGACCGGCTCCCGGCCACGGGTTCTGCATGTCACCCAACCGGTGGACGGCGGGGTCGCCCGGGTCGTGACCGACCTGACGCGGGCTCAGCTCGCCGCCGGACTCGGTGTCGCGGTCGCCTGCCCCGACGGGAACCTCGCGGACCGCCTCCGCGCCCTGGGCGCCGACGTACTCCACTGGCCGGCCACCCGCTCGCCGGGCCCGGCACTCGTGCCGGAGGTGCGCCGGCTCGCCCGGGTGACCGGGGCCGTGTGCCCGGACCTGGTGCACGCGCACAGCGCGAAGGCCGGTCTCGCGGCGCGGCTCGCGGTGCGGGGGCGGATCCCGACCGTTTTCCAGCCGCACGCCTGGTCGTTCGAGGCGGTCGGCGGCCCCGCCGGGGCACTCGCCCTGTACTGGGAGCGGTGGGGCGCGCGATGGGCGGCGCGGACGGTGTGCGTGAGCGAGGCGGAGCGGTGGCGCGGCGTACGGGCCGGGATCCGCGGACGCTGGTCGGTGATCCCCAACGGCATCGACACCAACCGCTTCCCCGCGGGCGGAACGCCCGCGGACCCGACCGACGCCGACGGCGTGCGGTTGCGGCACGGCATCGGCCCGCACGCCCCGTTGGTGGTCTGCGTGGGGCGCCTGTGCCGACAGAAGGGCCAGGACGTCCTGCTGGCCGCGTGGCGTTCGGTCCTCGCGCGGGTGCCGGACGCCCGGCTGGTCCTGGTCGGCGACGGCCCGGACCGCGGTCCGCTCACCGCGCGGGCCTCGGCGTACGGCTTCCTGGACGGCGCCCGGGCGTCGGTGGTCTTCGCGGGCGGTGTGGACGACGTCGCCGCCTGGTACCGGGCCGCCGATCTGGTCGTGCTGCCGTCGCGCTGGGAGGGAATGGCGCTGGCCCCGCTGGAGGCGATGGCCTGCGGGCGGCCCGTGGTGGTGACGGACGTGGACGGGGCCCGTGAGGGTCTGCCGCCCGCTCTGGAGCCGCACTGCCTGGTGCCGCCGGAGGAACCCGCGACGCTGGCCGGCGCGGTCGCCGCCCTGCTGCTCGACGCGCCGCTGCGCGCGTCGCTCGGCCGCCGGGGACACGCGCACGTGCGGACCGCGCACGACGTACGGCACACGGCCGCGGCGGTCGCGGCGGTGTACGGCGCACTCCTGGCGGGCGCGCGGACGACCGGGACGCGTGTCGCCGACGGCTGCGGGGCGGCAGGCGCGGACCTGCCCCTTCCGCACGACGGTGCGGCGGCCCCGGACCCGTCCCTCCCGCACGACGGTGCGGCGGCCCCGGACCCGTGCTTCCCGCACGACGGTGCGGCGGCCCCGGACCCGTCCCTCCCGCACCACGACCCGGCTGCCGCCGACGCGCCCCTCCGCCGCGGCGGACCGTCCGACGCCCCCCGTCTCCTCCCCGACGACCGGCCCGCAGCCATGGGCCGGCCGGCCGTCGTGCCCATCGAGTACAGGGAGTCCACCCACCCGTGACCGCGGAAAGCACCGTCCCCAACCCCGCCGGCCAGGCGCACGACCTCGGCCCGTCCCCCGTCGCGGTCCTGCCGCCGCGTACCCGCCCCGCCGGCTTCCGGCTGCCCGCCGGGCGTGCCGCGTCGCGGCCGGACTCACCCCTGCCGCTGCTCGTCGCGGACGGCACGGCGGCGCTGCCTGGATCGCTGGCCCTCACCGGCACCCCGTACCAACCGCTGCTGACGGCGCTGCTGGTCGGTGCCTCGCTGCTGCTGCGCCCGCGCCCGGACCCCGCCCGGCGGCCCGCGGGGATACTGGACGACCTGCCCGCCCTGTGCGGGCGGATCGCGGTGATCTGGCTGGCGCTGGCGGCACTCGTCGCGGCGTACGCCCCGCCGCAGGCGCTGTCCGCGCCCACCCTGATCCTCGGCTTCCTGCTGCACGCGGCCACGGGCTGCGCCGGGCGGGGCGCCGTGCACCGGCGGCACCGTACGGCGCTGGCGAACCGGCCGCACGCGGCCCTGGTCGTCGGTCCCGCCGCGACCGCGCAGCGGGTGGCCTCGGCGCTGCTGCGCCACCCCCGCTGCGGGGTCCGCCCCGTCGGCGTCGTCACCGACGAGCCCGGCGGCACCACCGGCCTGCCCGTGCTGTCCACCGGCGAGGAGGTGCGGCGGGCGGTCGTGCAGAACGGTGTGCGCGACGTCCTGACCGTCCACCCCTCCGTACGCACCCGGCAGGAACCGCTGCTGCGGGCGCTGGCGGAGTCCGGCTGTGTGGTGTGGGAGCTGGACGCGGACCTCCCCGCGCGGGACGGCCGGGAACGGCTCGCCGGGTTCTCCCGCCGACGCCTGGAGCCGGGCGCCCGGCGACCGGCCGGGGCCGGCAAGCGGGTGCTGGACGTGACCGTGTCCGGGCTGCTCCTGCTCCTGCTCAGCCCCGTGCTGCTGACCTGCGCGACGGTGCTGCGGATGGTCGGCGGGCCGGGCGTGCTGTTCCGGCAGGAGCGCATCGGCCAGGACGGCAGGCCCTTCACGCTGCTGAAGTTCCGCACCCACCGCCCGGCCGACGAGCACGAGTCGGCGACCCGGTGGAGCGTGGCGGACGAGCACCGGATGCCGTGGTTCTGCCGCTTCCTGCGGCGCACCTCGCTGGACGAGCTGCTCCAGTTGTGGAACGTCTTCCGGGGCGACATGAGCCTGGTCGGCCCACGCCCCGAACGGCCCTTCTTCGTGGCCCAGTTCAGCCAGACCTACCCCGGCTACGCGGCCCGGCACCGGGCGCCCGCCGGCATCACGGGCCTGGCCCAGATCAGCGGACTGCGCGGCGACACCTCCATCGAGGACCGGGCCCGCTTCGACAACGCCTACATCGACGACTGGTCGCTGTGGCAGGACGTCTGCATCCTGCTGCGCACCGCCGTCGCGCTCGTGCGTCCCACGGGGAGCTGACGCAGGTGGCCCACGCCCTTCCCCTGTGGCCGACGGCGCGCGTGCGGCGGCTGCCGCCCGTGCTGGCCGTGGTCGCGGTGGTCGCGCTGCTCGCCCTGCCTCTCGCGCCGGACGGCGGGAGCGGCATCGGGAACGCGCATCCGGCCGACGCGGTCTCCGCGCTGGTGGTGCTGTACTGCGCGCTGCGACTGGTACGGGACCGGCGGCGCCCCCTGACCCGCAGGGCCGCGGTCGTCCTGGGCCTGCCGGTGCTGGGTCTGGCCGTCGCCGCCGTGGGCGCCGCCTCGCCGGGGGCCGGGCTCGAGGGCCTGGGCCGGTACCTCCAGGTCTTCGTCCTCGTCCCCGCCGCCGTACTGCTGCTCCTGCGGAGACGGGACGACGTACGGCTGCTCGCCTGGGCGATGGCGGGCCTCGCGGTGTGGCAGGGGGCGGTCGGCGTGCACCAGTACGTGACCGGCACCGGCGCCTCCTACCAGGGCGAGCCGATCCGGGCGGTGGGCACCTTCGGGGCGCAGGACGTGATGGGGATGGCGACCGTGGTCTCCCTGGGCCTGGCCTGCGCGGTCGGTCTGGCGCTGGGGCGTACGACGGTGCGGCACCGGCTGCTCGCCGCCGGGTGCGCGCTCGCCCTGCTGCTGCCGCTCGCCCTGTCGTTCAGCCGGGGCGCGTGGATCGCGACGGCGGTGACCTGCGCGGCGCAGCTCCTGCTGTCCGGGGCGCGCCGGGCGCTGGCGGTGGGCGCGGCGGCGGTCGCGGCGGGTGTGGTGCTGGTGGGCGGGCTGGGTGTGGGTACGGCGATGCTCCAGGAGCGGGTCGGCAGCATCACGCAGGTCACCGACGCCCCCGACCAGTCGGTGACCGACCGCTACACGATGTGGGCGGCGGCGGCCGGGATGTGGCGCGAGCGGCCGCTGACCGGCGTGGGGCTGAAGGGGTTCCCCGAACACCGCGACTCGCACGCCTCCCTGGCGCTGTCCTCGGGCAGCGAGACCGACGGCGCCGGTGCCGGGTACCACCGGCAGCCGCTGCTGTCGCCGCACAACATGTACCTCCTGGTACTGGCCGAACAGGGCCTGCTCGGGCTGCTCGCGCTCGCCGGGAGCTGGCTGGCGCTGCTCGTCCTCGGGCTGCGGCGGCTGCGTGCCGTACGGCGGGCCGGGACGGCCGGGCAGGACTGCGGGCTGGTCGCCTGCGGACTGCTGGTGTGGCAGTTGACCGACTTCGCGTACGCCGACATCGGCGGGCCCTCGACGGTACTGACGGCGGTCTGCCTCGGGCTGGCGGCCTGGTGGGCGCTCGGGTCCGCGACGGGTGAGCGGGTGGCGGAGCGGTGAGGACGACCCCGCCGCGCGCGGCGGACGGGACGTCGGTCCCGCCGGCCCGGACCGCCCCGCCGGATCCGGACGCAGCGGGAGCGGAGACCCGGTCCTCCCGGAGATTCCTGGCCCGGGCCGCGCTGGTCACCGCCGTGCTGTCGGTGGCCGGGTCGGTGCTCGGGCTGGCCCGGGACCAGGCGCTGGCCCGGCTCTTCGGGGCGGGCAGTGAGACGGACGCCTTCCTGGTGGCGTGGACGGTGCCGGAGTTCGCGGCGACGCTGCTGATCGAGGACGGGCTGGCCTTCGCGCTGGTCCCGATGTTCAGCCTGGCCCTGGCCCGCCGCGCGCGGGGCGCCGTCGGCGACCCGGTCCGCGAACTGGTCGCCGCCACCCTGCCCCGGCTGCTGCCGGCCTTCGTCGCGGTCGGCGCGCTGGTCGTCGTCTGCGCTCCCGCCCTGGTCCGGGCCCTCGCGCCGGGCCTGGAGGATCACGCCCTGGCCGTGGACTGCACCCGGCTCACCGCCACCTGCGTCGTCAGCTTCGGGCTCGCCGGGTACTGCAGCGCGGCACTGCGGGCGCACCGCCGGTTCCTGGCGCCGGCGGCGATCTACGTCGCCTACAACACCGGCATCATCACGGCGATGTTCGTGCTCGGCGGGCGCTGGGGGGTGCGGTCGGCGGCGGTGGGGGTCGCGGCGGGCGGTCTCCTGATGGTGGCGGCGCAGACGCCGTCGCTGCTGCGGCAGTTGCGGCGCCGCGACCCGGGCGAGCGGCTCGCGGACGCCGGGGACCCGGCCCGGCCGCTCGCCCTCGCCCTGTTCTCCACCGTGCTGCTCTTCGCGGTGTGCCGGCAGTCGCAGATCCTCATCGAGCGCTTCCTCGCCTCCGGGCTCCCCGCCGGTGCCATCTCGCACCTGAACTACGCGCAGAAGGTGGCGCAGATCCCGATGACGCTGTCGCTGATGCTGTGCACGGTCACCTTCCCGGTGGTGGCCCGCGCCATGGCCGACGGCGACACCGAACGGGCCCGCGAGCGGGTCGAGCGGGACGTGGCGCTGGCGGCCTGTCTGGTGCTCCTTGGCGCGGCCACGGTGGTGGCCTGCGCACCGCAGATGATCGAACTGCTCTTCCAGCGCGGCGCCTTCACGGCGGCCGACACGGCGGCGACCGCGGCCGTCATGCGCGTGTACGCCCTCGGACTGCTCGGGCAGACCGTGGTGGGCGCGCTGGCCCGGTCCTACTTCTCGGCGGGCCGCGCCTCCTGGTACCCGCTCGGCGCGATGGCCGTCGGCATCGCGGCCACCGCCGGTGTAGGCGCCTGGGCCGTCGGCCCGTGGGGCGTGACCGGCATCGCGGCCGCCAACGCCGCCGGCATCACCGTCACCGGGGTCCTGCTGCTCGCCGGGATGGGCCCGCGCAGCGTCCCGGTCCGGGTCCGGCGGATCCTGGGCGACCTGGCCCGGCCGGTGCTGGCGGCCGCCGCCGCGACCGGCGCGGGCGCGTGGGCCGCGGGCGCGGTGACCGGCCTCGCCGCCTCCCCCACCCTCTCCACCGACGTCCGCGCGGCCCTCGCGCTCACCGCGGGCGTCGTGACCGTCGGCGGTGTCTTCGCCCTGCTCGGCCTGGTGCTGGGCGTCCAGGGCGTGCGCCCCGCCCTCCTGTCCGTCCGCTCCGTCACACGAAGGATTCCGCATGGCCGCCTCGGCTTCCGTAGATCCCGTTGACACCCGCACCGGCGGCCGTCCGCGCCCCGGCTCCGTCCCCTGGGTGGCGATGTACCACTCCGTCGGCGACGCCACGGACGACCCGTACCGCGTCACGGTCACGCCCGGCCGGCTGGACGCGCAGCTCGGCTGGCTGCGGCGGCGCGGGCTGCGCGGTGTGTCCATGGCCGAACTGCTCGCCGCGCGGGCCCGCGGCGAGGGCCGGGACCTGGTGGGGCTGACCTTCGACGACGGGTACGCCGACTTCGTCGAGCACGCCCTGCCGTGCCTGCACCGCTGGGGGTGCGGGGCCACCCTGTTCGTCCTGCCGGGACGGCTCGGCGGGTTCAACGCCTGGGACCCGCTGGGCCCGCGCAAGCCGCTGCTGACCGCCGACGGCATCCGGTACGCCGCCGCCGAGGGCGTCGAGATCGGCTCGCACGGACTCACCCACATCGACCTGACCCGGGCGGACGACGCCGCGCTGAGCGCCGAGACCGCCGAGAGCCGGGCGCTGCTCACGGAGTTGACCGGCGCTCCCGTCACCGGCTTCTGCTACCCGTACGGTACCGTCGACGCCCGCGCCGCCGACGCCGTGCGCACCGCCGGGTACGGCTACGCCTGCGCCATCGACCCCGGCCCGCTGACCGGCCCGTACGCGCTGCCGAGGGTGCACGTGGGGCAGAACGACACGTCCCTGCGGCTGCTGCTCAAGACGCGGCTGCACCGACTGCGCCGCCGTCCCGTGGCGGGGGTCTGACGTGCCGGACCTCAAGGCGCTGCACGTCATCACCGGTCTCGGCGTGGGCGGCGCCGAGCAGCAACTGAGGCTGCTGCTGCGGCATCTGCCGGTCGACTGCGACGTCGTGACGCTCACCAACCCCGGCCCGGTCGCCGACGGACTGCTGGCCGACGGCGTCCGGGTCGTCCACCTCGGCATGACCGGCAACCGCGACCTGGCCGCGCTGCCCCGGTTGGCCCGCCTCATCCGCGCCGGCGGCTACGACCTGGTCCACACCCACCTCTACCGCGCCTGCCTGTACGGACGGCTCGCGGCCCGGCTGGCCGGCGTACGCGCCGTCGTCGCCACCGAACACTCCCTCGGCGACTCCCAGATGGAGGGCCGCCCGCTCACCCCGGGCGTCCGCGCCCTGTACCTGGCCGGGGAGCGGCTGGGCAGCGCCACGGTCGCCGTCTCCCCCACCGTCGCCGACCGGCTGAAGCGGTGGGGGGTGCCCGCGCCCCGCATCGAGGTGGTGCCCAACGGCATCGACCTGGACCGCTTCCGGTTCGATCCGGTCCAGCGCCTGCGCACCCGCCGCCGCCTGGGCCTGCCGGAGGGCGCGTACGTGATCGGCGGCGTCGGCCGGCTGACCGCGGCCAAGCGGTTCGACGTTCTGGTCCGGGCCCTGGCCGGACTCCCGGACGACTGCTGGCTGCTGCTGGTCGGCGGCGGCCCCGAGGAGCACGTGCTGCGCCGCACCGCCCGCGAGGCCGGGGTCGCCGACCGCGTCCTGCTCACCGGCGAACGCCCCTACGTCCCCGACGGTTCCCCCGGGCCCGACCTGCCCTCGCTGGCCGCCGCGATGGACGTCCTCGCGTCGCCCTCGCCGGAGGAGGCCTTCGGCCTGGCGGTCGTGGAGGGCCTCGCGTCGGGGCTGCCGGTGCTGTACGCGTCCTGCCCGGCGATCGAGGACCTGCCGTCCGGGCACGCGCCCACCGCCCGTCGGGTCACCGGGGGCGCCGAGGAATTCGCCCGCGCCCTCGCCGAGGTCCGGGCCGGCGCCGACCCCGGTCCCGGGCCGCGCACGGTTCCCGAGGCCGCCCGCCACTACTGCGTCAGGCGCAGCGCCGCCCGGCTGATGGACGTGTACGCGACCACCCTCACGCACCCGTTGTCCCCGGCACCCCAGGGAGTCAGTTCCACATGACCGAGCCCCTCACCCAGTCCCCGGCCCAGCCCTCGGCGGAGCCCGAGGCCGGGCCGCCCGCCCGCCCGCGCCGCGCACGGGCCGCCCTGCACCGCGTCCGGGGCCGCCTGCGGTCGCTGCCGCCCTGGTCGCCGCTGGTGGCCGGTGTCCTGGCCGGCGGGCTGCTCGGCGCCGGCTACGGCCAGCTCACCACCCCGCAGTACACGGCGACCGGCTACGTCGTCGCCGTCCCCACCGACAAGTCCGATCCGGCGTCCGCGCTGGGTTTCGCGCAGGCCTACGGGCGGGTCGCCACGCAGCTCGCGGTGCTCGGGGACGCGCAGATGTGGGCGGACGTGCCGGTGGCCCGGCTGGAGGAGAGCGTGCGCACGGCCACCTCGCCGGACGCGCCGATGGTCTCCGTGACGGCCACCTCCGCCGACCCGGAGGAGGCCGCCGACATGGCCAACGCGGTCGCCCGCGCGCTGACGCAGCACGCGGCGGCCTCCGTCGACGACACCCATGTGGAGCTGCGGCAGTTCGCGCGGGCGACCAAGCCGGCCGAGCCGTCCTCCGCGTCCGCCGTGGTGACCGGCCTGGTGGGCGCGAGCGCGGGCGGGCTGCTCGGCGGGCTGGCGCTGCTGGCCCGCCCGCGCCGTGCCGCGGCGGACGGCGGCCGTGCGACGGCGGCCGTGCCCGGACCCGCCTCGGCGGCCGGCGTCCGCGGGCAGCTGTGACGGACACGAGGGCGCGCACGACCGCGCCCCCGGCCGGCTGCACGACCGAACTGGTCACCGACGAGGCGCACTTCGCCGACCTGGCGCCGCAGTGGACGCGTCTCCACGCCCGGTGCGCGTCCGCGACGCCGTTCCAGAGCCACGCCTGGCTGCACGCGTGGTGGCGGTCGTACGGCACGCGCGGCCGGCTGCGGCTGGTGCTGGCCCGCGACGGCCGCGACCTCGTCGCCGCCGCACCGCTGACGCTCGTACGGCGTCCGGTACCCGCCCTGGTGCCGCTGGGCGGGGCGATCTCCGACTACGGCGACGTCCTCCTGGACGACGAGCGCGGCCCGGACGCGGTGGACGCGCTCACCGAGGGCCTGTCCCGGGCCGCCCGCACCGCACTGGTCGACCTGCGCGAGGTTCGGCCGGGCGCCGCCGCCGAGCGGGTCTACGAGCGCTGGCGCGGCCCTCGCCGCCGACTGGCCGACTCGCTCTGCCTGGAGCTGCCCGCCCTCCCGATGGACGAACTGGTCGCCCGGCTGCCCTCGGCCAAGGCCCGCCAGCGGGTCCGTGCCCAGCTGCGCCGCCTGGACTCGCTCGGCGTCAAGAGCCGGACGGTCCTGCCCGACGAGGTCGACGCGGCACTGCGGCGGCTGCTCGAACTGCACCGGTTGCAGTGGCAGGACCGCAAGGTGACCGGCGAGCACCTCAAGCCGCGGTTCCGCGACCACCTGGTGCGGGCGGTGCGGCCGATGGTGTGCGCCGGGGACGCGGTGGTCACCGAGTTCCGGATGGACGACGAGGTGGTGGCCGTGGACGTGACGCTGCTGTCGCGCCGGCTGGCCGGCGGCTATCTGTACGGCGCCCACCCCCGGCTGCGGGAGCGCAGGGCGGACGTGGCGGTGATGCTGCTGGACGCGAGCGCCGAGCACACCCGGCAGCCGGGGCGCGGCACGCTCAGCCTGCTGCGGGGCAACGAGCCGTACAAGCACCACTGGCGCCCGGACGCGGTGTCCAACCAGCGGCTGCTGCTGGCCCGCCGGCGCACCGCCCCGCTGCTCGCGGCGGCCCTGGGCGACGCCGCCGCGCGACGGCGGGGCAAGGCGCTGCTGCGGCGCCCGGAGCGGAAGGAGGGCGACGGTGGCGGCGGCACCTGACGAGCCCGGCCGCCACCGTCGCGTACGGCTACTCGTCGCGCGAGTACCAGTCGAGGCGCATGCAGAGCTTCCCGCCGAGCCAGTACTCGACCCAGTCGCCCAGCTCCAGCGGCGAGCAGCCGGCCGGCGGCCGGGGCGTGGTCTCCGGCACCGCGGGCACGGGCGGCGTGGTGGGCGTCGCGGGCGTGGTGGGCTCCGGGGTCCCGGGTGCGGGCTCGTCGGTGCGGCCGAAGAGCACGGACCGGTAGACGGCGGTGGAGCGGGGATTGTCGTCGCACTGCCACACGCCGTGCGGGCAGTAGTCGGTGACCGTGTTGTAGACGGGCTTGTGCTCGTCCATCCAGGCCAGCATGCGCCGCATGTAGTCGGCGTTGTCGCCGTTGCGGAACAGCCCCCATTCCGGATAGGAGACGGGCTTTCCGTGCTTCTTCGCGAAATCGACGTGCGCCTGGAGTCCGTAGGGTTCCTTCACCTGTTCGTCGAACGTCATTCCGCGCGGCTGGTCGTAGGAGTCCATGCCGATGATGTCGACCGTGTCGTCCCCCGGATAGCACGTCGTCCAGGGGACGGCGTCCCGGCCGCGGCTCGGCGTGAAGTCGAACCGGAACTTCTGGCCGGGCACCGCCCGCATGGTGGTGACGATCCGCTTCCAGTACGTCTTCCAGGCCTCCGGGTCCGGCCCGCACCGGTGGGTGTAGGTGATGCCGTTCATCTCCCAGCCGAGCACCAGGACCGTGTCCGGGACCTTGAGTGCGACGAGCCGTTCGGCGAGGGCGCGGAAGTGGTGGTCGAACTCTCCGGCGGCGCCCCGGCGCAGCAGTGCGCGCACCTCGTCGTCGCCGACCCCCTCCTCGTTGCGCTCCATCATGGGCACGTTGAGGACGAACATCCGGTCCGCCTTGCGGGTGCGCCAGTCGGCCCACGCGTCGAGGAAGGTGGGGGCGCCCTCGATGTTGCTCCAGCGGTCGCCGGGCAGATAGGTGTGGCCGACGCGCAGTTCGGCGTCGCCCAGCCACTGGCTGAGGCCGGCCATCCGGGCCACGCCGCGCGGGCCGTAGTCCAGGTACGCGCCGAACGCGGGGGTGGCGGCGGGCTTCTTCGCCGGGGCTCCGGGTGCCGGGGCCGCGGGCGCGGGTGCGGGTGCCGGCGGGGTCGGTTCGGCGGCGGCCGTGGGGCCCGCCGCGGCCACCAGCGCCGCCAGCGCGACCGCCGCCGCGACGCCTGCCGGCCGCCCGGACCGGTTCCGTGAATGCCGTACGGCCATACCGGCTCCATTCCTCGCCGTGAATTCCGCTCCGCTACTGACACTCAGTCATATGAAATGCCATCACGCCACCGCCGCTACGGCTTTCGAGTGCGCCGATCGCCCGCACCGGTGAACCGATTCGAAGACGAAGGAAGTTTCCCGTGTCGCTGTTCGACACCCGCGTCCCCGCCGTTCTGCTGCGGACCGACCGGAATCCCTTTCACCACGGCACGCTGGGCGCCGTGCGTTCGCTCGGTCGGGCTGGAGTGGACGTGCACGTGGTCGCGGACTGTGCGAGCAGCCCCGTCCGCGCCTCCCGCTACGTGACGGGGCTGCACACTCCCCCGCCGCCCGGCGCGTCGCCCGCCGACATCACGGCGGCCCTGCGCCGGGTGGCGGCACGGATCGGACGTCCCGCGGTACTGATTCCGATGGACGACGCGTGTGCCGTGGCGGTGGGCCGGGCGCGGGCCGAGCTGGCGCCGGCGTATCTGCTGCCGGACCAGCCGGACGACCTGCCCGCACGGGTCGCCGACAAGGCGGAGCTGGCCGGGGTGTGCGCCTCCCTGGGCGTGCCGCACCCCGAGACGCTGGTCCCGGACGGACCGGCCCAGGCGGCGCGGGCCGCGTGGCGGCTGGGTCTGCCGGTGGTGGCGAAGTGGAGCCGTCCCTGGCTGGTGCCCCCTGGTGGCGGGCTGCGCAGCACGGTGCTGGTGCGCTCGGCACGGGAGGCCGGGGAGCTGTACCGGCGGGCCGAGGAGGCGGGGAGCCGGCTGCTGCTCCAGGCGTTCCTGCCGCCGGGGCCGGACCGCGACTGGTTCTTCCACGGGTACGCCGACCGCTCGGGCACGGTCCGGGCGGGCGGCCCGGGCCGCAAGACCCGGGCCAGGCCGCGCGGTGCCGGTCTGACCGCGGTGGGCCGCTGGACGCCCAACCCGCAGGTGCAGGCGCTGGCCGAGCGGGTCACCGGCGAGCTGGGCTACCGGGGCGTCTTCGACCTCGACTTCCGCCGCTGCGGTGCGACGGGCGGCTACCACCTGCTCGACTTCAACCCGCGTCCCGGCGCGCAGTTCCGGCTCTTCACCGACTCCGCCGGGCTGGACGTCGTACGGGCCCTGCACCTGGACCTGACCCACCGGGCCCTGCCCGAGGGGGTGCCGCGGCCGGGGCGGGCCTTCGTGGTGGAGAACTACGCGCCGCTGAGCGCGCTGCGGCCGATGCCCGTCGGGCGGGAGCTGGCCTGGCACGCCCCCGACGACCGGGCGCCGGGCCGGGCCCTGTGGACCCTGTGGGGCCGTCATGTGACCGGCCGGGTGCTGGACCGCGCACGCAGCCGGCGCGCGCGCCCGGCGAACGAGGCCCCTGCCCGCGCCCGCGTGGTGCGCCAGGCGGGTGCCCCGCGGGCCGACCGTGCGGGACAGCCGGACCGCCCCGGGGGCGACCGGGCGGGCAGCCACTGACGCGGGACGCGGCCACGACGACGCCCCCGGTGGCCCATGCGGGCCGGCCGGGGGCGTCGGGGTGGAGCGGGGTCAGCGCGTGGTGGCGGCCCGGCCCCTGCGGTACAGGATCGCTCCGCCGGCGATCAGCACGGCACCCGCGGCGGCGGCGCCCAGCGTGCCCTCACTGCCGGTCTCGGCCAGGACGGGCGGCTGCTCCGTCTGCGGGGCGGGCGGAGTCTTCTCCTCCTCGGCGGGCGGCGGGGGCTTCTCCTCGCTCGGGGGCGGGGGCGGCTCCTCCTCCGTGGGCGGGGTGGTGGGGGGCGGCGGCTCCTCCTCGCCGTAGCCGGGGGGCTCCTCGGAGTGGTTCTCGCACTCGTTGCCGAAGACCGGGTTGAGCGCGGCGATCACGTCGGCCGTGTTGCCGCAGAGGTTGACCGGCACCTCGATCGGGAGCTGCACGGCGTTGCCGGAGCCGACGCCCGGCGAACCCACGGCGGCGGCGCTCGCGTCGGCCCTGCTCCCGTCGGTGCCGGAAGCGTCGGTGTCGGCGGCGTCGGTGTCGGTGTCGGCGTCGGAGGTGTCCGCGCTGGAGCCGCTCTTCTTCTGCTCGTCCGAGTCGTTCTCGCACTCGTTGCCGAAGGCGGGGTTGAGCGCCGCGATCACGTCGACCGTGTTGCCGCAGACGTTCACCGGCACGTCGACCGGGGCCTGGAGGGCATTGCCGGACGCGACGCCCGGCGAGTTCTTGGCGGCTCCGTCCGCTTGCGAGTCGGCCAGGGCGGGGCTGCCGCACAGGGAAAGGATGCCCGTCGCGGCGGCAGCCGCGACCATCCCCCTGCTCAGAGTCTGTCGCACTCTCGTTGTCTTCCTGCTTGTAGAGATGGCTGGAGAACGATCCGGAGGACAGGCTGCGGAAAGGGGAAGAGCCGGCCCCGAACCAAACAAGCTGGCCAAGGCCGGCCGTGACGCAGCCGGTCGGTGCGGAACGACGTCAGTCGTTCTTGCACTCGTTGCCGAACGCCGGGTTCAGCAGACCAACGACGTTGATGCTGTTGCCGCACACGTTGACGGGAACGTGGACGGGAACCTGGACGACGTTGCCGGACAGGACGCCCGGGGAGCCGATCGCGGCGCCCTGGGCGTCGGCGTCGGCGAAGGCCGGGGCGGCCATACCGAGAGCCATGATCGCGCCCGCGACGACGGCAGCGGTTTTCTTCATGAGCTTTCCCTTCTCTGCGGTCATGCCTGAATGGCGGCCGAAAAACCGCGCGAGCACAGCATTGACGGCTCGCACCATGACCTGCAGGTTGCAAACGAGGAATTGACGGCCGGAGCAACTACCGAACGTGGGACACCCCGAAATTCACTCGGATGCCTCACGCCACGGCCCGGCCATTCCCCCAGAAGGGGGACGACGTCAACCGCTTCCAGGCGAAACCCCGGCCCGGGAACGACCGGGCGGCCCACGGGGAAGTCAGCGGGCCGCCCGGGCTGGTGGGCGGGAGACTCAGTCCCGGCCCTCGCCGTTCGCCGACAGAACCGACAGGTCCTCCAGGACGTGCGACAGGGCGCCGTCCCTCTTGGCCTGCGTGGAGTTGTCCGCGCACTGCTGGTTCAGGTCGTCCGACAGGACGTTGATGTCCTGGACCGGCACGAGGTTGATGACGGCGGCGTTGATGTCCTCGACACCCAGGCACGGCTTGTTCAGCGTGCCCTCGACCAGCGACAGCTGCGGGCTCATGTCGCCCTTGGTCGCCGAGTTGCCGAACGCCGACTTGGCGCCGTTGCCGTTGGCCACGGCCGGCCCGTTGTCGTCCCCGATGGCAAGAGCCTGAGGAGCGGCGGCAGCCGACATGCCGATCACAGAAGCGGCAGCCGCCGCGGCGACCATTGCCTTCTTGAGCACTTCGCGTTCCTTTCGTCGTAGCGACGCACTGTCCTACGGCCTCATCAACCCGGTGCGCGATGATTGGTTTCGGGCGTTCACCCGGTTGGGCCTCCGCCGGATCCCGAAATGGGACAGCCGGATCGCCGGAATACCGGTGGAATCAAGGAGCCGTACGGACTTCCCGTGTCCGCCGACCGGGTGAACGGGAGAAACCCGGCCGGAATCGTGGAGTTGACCAGTGCGCTCCGGTGGACGGGGTTTCCTCAGAAAGGACTGGCCAGTGATCAAGAAGGTAGCCGCCTACGCGGCGATCGCCGCCTCCGTCATGGGCGCCTCCGCTGCCGCGGCCCCGCAGGCGATGGCGATCGGCGACGACAGCGGGCCCGTCTCGGCCAACGGGAACGGGGCCTCGCAGTACTTCGGCAACTCGGCGACCCACGGCAACATGAGCCCGCAGATGGCGCTCATCCAGGGGTCGTTCAACAAGCCGTGCATCGCGGTCAGCGACATCCCGGTCAGCGTCGTCGGACTGATCCCGATCCAGGACATCCCGGTCCTGTCGGACGACCTGAACCAGCAGTGCGCGGAGAACTCCACGCAGACCAAGCGCGACGGTGCGCTGGCCCACCTGCTCGAGGACGTGTCGATCCTGTCGACGAACGGCGAGGGCGGCAAGGGCTGACATCGGCCGAGGGGCGGGCCGCCGGGCACAACGGCGGTCCGCCCCTTTCGCGTGTCAGCGCCCGGGCGGCGCGTACAGGGCCTCGATGGCGTCCGCGTACGCCGCGACGGCCGCGTGCCGCTTCACCTTCAGCGACGGGGTCAGCAGCCCGTTCTCCTCGGTGAACTCGCCCTCGACCAGCCGGAAGGCGCGGATCGACTCGGCCCGGGAGACCGCCGCGTTGGCGTGGTCCACGGCCTTCTGGACGTCGGCCCGCATCCTCTCGTCCCGTACGACCTCGGACATCGGAGTGTCGGCGGGCAGCTTGCGCACCGACAGCCAGTGGGCGACGGCGTCCGGGTCGAGGGTGATCAGGGCGCCGACGAAGGGGCGGTTGTCGCCGACGACGAGGCACTGCGCGACGGGCGGGCGGCTGCGCAGGCGGTCCTCCAGGACGGCCGGGGAGACGTTCTTGCCTCCGGAGGTGACCAGCAGGTCCTTCTTGCGGCCGGTGATGGTGAGGTAGCCGTCGTCGTCGAGGGAGCCGAGGTCGCCGGTGGCGAACCAGCCGTCGGTGAGGGCCGCGTCGGTGGCCTCCGGGTTGCCCCGGTAGGCGCCGAACACGATGCCGCCCTTGACGAGCACCTCGCCGTCGTCCGCGATACGCACCGAGGTGCCGGGGACGGGCGGGCCGACGGTGCCGGGGCGGGGGCCGAGCGGCGGGACGATGGTGGCGGCGGCGGTGGTCTCGGTGAGGCCGTAGCCCTCGTAGACCATGATTCCGGCGGCGTAGAAGAAGAGGTTGAGGTCGCGGTCGAGCGGGGAGCCGCCGCTGATGGCGTAGCGCATCCGGCCGCCCAGTTCGGCCCGCACCCGCCGGTAGACCAGCAGGTCGTACAGGGCCCAGCCGGCCCACAGGCCGAGGGCGGGGCCCTTGCCGCGGCCGAGGAAGCGTTCCAGGTGGGCGCCGCCGAAGCGGACGGCGAGGCGGTGGGCGCGCTCGAAGGAGGCGCCGCGGCCGATCTTCTCGGCGGTCGCCCGGCCGGTGTCGTGGATCTTCTCGAAGAGGTACGGGACGCCGACCAGGAAGGTGGGGCGGAACGACTTGAGCGCGGGGCGCAGTTCGTCGGGCTTGATGCTCGGGAAGTGGCCGATCTCGATGCGGGCCAGCAGGCAGGCGATCTGGATCGTGCGGCCCAGGATGTGGGCGAGCGGCAGGAAGAGGAGCGTCGAGGCGGTCTGGCCGGTGACCTCCTTGAAGATCGGGTGCAGCAGTTCGACCGTGTTGGCGGCCTCGGCGTGCAGGTTGGCGTGGGTGAGGACGCAGCCCTTGGGGCGGCCGGTGGTGCCGGAGGTGTAGCAGACGGTCGCCACCGCGTCCGGGGTCAGGGCGGTGCGGCGCTTGGTGACCTCCTCGTCGCTCACGCCCGCGCCGAGGGCGGTGAGATCGGCGAGCGCGCCCGCGTCGAGTTCCCAGACGCGCGGGCGTTCGGGGTGGGCGGCGGTGCCGGCCAGGACGGTGGCGGTGTTGGCGGCGGTCTCGGTGACGAGGTGCCGGGCGCCCGAGTCGCGGACGATCCACTCGACCTGGTCGGCGGAGGAGGTGGCGTAGACGGGGACGGTCTGGCCGCCGGCCGCCCAGATGGCGAAGTCCAGGACGGTCCACTCGTAGCGCGTGCGGGACATGACGGCGACCCGTCCGCCCGGTTCCAGGCCGGACGCGATCAGGCCCTTGGCCACCGCGGTCACCTCGCGGGCGAACTCGGCCGCGGTGACGGGCCGCCAGGCGCCGTCCACCTCGCGGCGCAGGACCACCGCGTCGGGGGCCTCGGCGGCGTTGGTGTACGGGATGTCGGCGGTGCTGCCGGTGGTGGGGCGGGGCGCGAGGGGTGCGGTGCTGGCCTCGCGCACGGCGCCGTGGGCGTCCCTGACGGTCTCGGTGCTCGCGCGGGACACCAGGTCACCGCGGTTTCTCGCCCGTTTCAGGTCCTTGCGTACGCCCATGTCGGCTCCCGGTCGCTGATCGGCTGGCGTTGTGTCGTGCGCATCCAGACTTGCTTACTCTTGAGTAAACTTACTCAGGAGTAAGCATAGGTCAATGGGTGCGGGCGGACCGAGGCGCCTCAGGTCAGCCGGTTCGCCGTGCCGATCGCCTCGGCCAGCCGCCGGACGTCCTCGTCCTCGGTACGGCCGGCCAGGGAGCCGGCGCGCTCGGCGAGTTCACCGAGGCCGGGCGCGCCCGGCAGGGAGCCGTGGCCGGTGTTGTCGCCGTAGGAGGAGGAGTCCGAGGAGGCCGGGGACGACGAGGACCGGAGCGCGTCCGCGAAGTACGCGGCGGTCGCGGTGACCCGCAGGCCGCGGTCCGCCTCCCAGACCGAGTCGCCGAGGGCGTCGGTCTCCACGTCGCCGGACTCCTCGTGCGGGGTCCGGCTGTCGGGGTCGAGCCAGCGGACGGTGGCCGTCGCGAGGTGTCCGTCGGCACCGGGCCGGGTGCGCACGGCGTACAGCGCGGTGACGGTGTGGCCGGGGCCCACCTCGCCGCCGTCCACGCGGTCGTCGCGGAAGTCCTCGTCGGCCACCTGCCGGTTGTCGTAGCCGACGAGGCGGAACTCGGCGACCGTCTCCGGGTCGAAGGCGACCTGGGCCTTGGCGTCGCGGGCGGTCAGCTCGATGTGGCGCGGGAGTTGCTCGCAGAAGACCTCGCGGGCGTCCTCGGCGTCCGAGACGTACGTGGTGTGGCCGTCGCCCTTGTCGGCGAGGCGTTCCATCAGGGCGTCGCCGTAGTCGCTGCCGACGCCGACCCCGAAGAGGGTGATGCCGTGCTCGCGGCGCTCGTCCGCGATGCGTTCGAGGATGGTGTCCGCGTCGGTGTCACCGGTGTTGGCGAGGGCGTCGGAGACGAGGACGACGCGGTTGGTGGCCCCCTCGCGACGGCCCTCGACGGCGGTGTCGTAGCCGGTCTCGACGCCCGCGCCGAGGTTGGTGGACTCGGTCGGCTCCAGGCTGTCGATCGCGTCGTGGACCCGGCCGCGGTGATCGCCGAGCCGGGTCATCGGCAGCACCGTCTCGGCCTCGTCGCTGAAGGTGACGAGCGCGACGGAGTCGTCGTCGCGCAGCTGGTCGGTCATGGTGGCGAGGGAATCCTGGGCGAGGTCCAGACGGCCGGGCTCGCCCATCGAGCCGGAGACGTCGATGACGAACGTCAGCGCGGCCGGCGGGCGTTCGCCGCGCTGCTCGGCGGCGCGGGTGGCGAGGCCCACGCGGACCAGCGACCAGTCCTCCTCGTCGGTGCGGGCGCCGTCCACGCTCACCGTGAAGCCGTCGCCGTCGGGGCGGTCGTAGTCCTGGCGGAAGCTGTTGACGAACTCCTCGGGCCGGACCGTCGCCGGGCCGGGCAGCCGGCCCTCGGAGAGGGTGCGGCGGGCGTAACCGTAGGACGCGGTGTCCACGTCGAGGGCGAAGGTGGAGAGGTGGTCGGGGTCGGGGGCGACCTCCCGGGAGTCGCCGTTCTTGCCCGTCTCCCCGGCCTCCCCGGTGGATGTGCCGCCGCGCGGGGCGTCGGGCGCGGGCGCGTAGCCGCCGCCCCGGGAATCGGCGGCGGTGTCCTTCGCCCCCTGGGCCGCGTCGTCCCCTCCCCCGCAGCCGGTGAGCAGCAGGCCGCCCGCCGCCGTGAGCGCGAGCAGCGCGCCGACCGGCCTTCGTGTCCGGTACCGCTTCATCGTCCCTACCCCCTGGTTCCGTTGACCCCGACCTACGTGACTGTGACGGCGGGGCGGGGCGGAACGTGCGGGACGGGGCGTCACGGGTGCGTCTCGAAGTGGGCACGGCGGCGGGCCCGCGTGACCGGTGGGTGATCCTCCGGTGACCGGACCGATGTCCGGCCCGGGCCCGTCGGCCCAGGACACGGCGTCTAGGACACCACGTCCTTCCGGGAGAAGTTCCGGAAGGCCAGGGCGAACAGGACCAGTGCGTACGTCACCGAGAGCGAGGTGCCCTGGATCAGGCGGGTCCAGTCCAGCTCGGGGCGGACCGTGTCCAGCCAGGCGTACTGCCAGTGGGCGGGCAGGAAGTCGCGCCAGTCGCCGAGGGCGGTCACCTCGTCCAGGACGTTGCCGATGATGGTCAGGCCGACCGCGCCGCCGACCGCACCGAGCGGGGCGTCGGTCTTGGTGGAGAGCCAGAACGCCAGCGCGGCGGTGACCAGTTGCGAGACGAAGACGTACGCCACCGTGAGGGCGAGGCGCTCGGCGGCGGTGCCGGTGGGCAGGCTGCCGCCGGTGGGCAGCTCCAGCGGGCCCCAGCCGTAGGCGGCGGTGCCGACGGCGAGGGCGACCAGGGGCAGCAGGACGATCGCGGCGAGGCTGAGGGTGAGGGCGACGACCAGCTTGGACCAGAGCAGGCGGGCGCGGGGTACCGGCGCGGCGAGCAGGTAGCGCAGCGAGGACCAGCCGGCCTCGGAGGCGACCGTGTCCCCGAAGAAGAGGGCGACGGGCACGACGAGCAGGAAGCCCGCGGAGGCGAACAGGTTCACCGCGGCGAAGTTCGCCCCCGACGCGGTGGCCGAGTCCATCAGGCTGACCTGGTTGTTCGACCCGCCCGGCTCGCCGCCGATCCGGAAGGCGACGAGCAGCACGAACGGGAGGGCGAAGAGGATGCCGCCCATGACGAGGGTGCGCCGCCGCTTCAGCTGCCGGGCCATTTCGACCCGGACGGGCAGCGTGCGGCCCGCGCGGTAGCCCTCGGCGACCTCCTGGGCGCCGGTGGGCTCGGCGCGGTCGGCCAGCGTGCTCATGCCGAGTCTCCGATCAGGGTGAGGAAGGCGTCCTCAAGGCGTCGGTGGGGGCCCACCGACTCCACGGGCACGTCCAGGCGGACGAGTTCGGGGATGAGGTCGCGGGCGGTGCCGGTGGGGTCGAGGCGGACCAGGAGGCCGCCGTCGGTGACGGCCGCCGAGGCCACCCCGGGCAGCGCGGCGACCTTCTCGGCGAGGGGCGCGTCCACGCGCGTGCGGGTGCCGACCAGCAGGGTGTCCCCGGAGCCGACGATCTCGCCGACCGGACCGGCCTGCACGAGCCGGCCGTGGTCCATCACCACCAGGTGGGTGCAGCTCTGCTCGACCTCGGACAGCAGGTGGCTGGAGACGATCACCGTGCGTCCGGCCGCCGCGTAGCGGATCATCACCTCGCGCATCTCGCGGATCTGGGGCGGGTCGAGGCCGTTGGTCGGCTCGTCCAGGATCAGCAGGTCGGGCAGGCCCAGCATGGCCTGGGCGATGGCCAGGCGCTGGCGCATGCCCTGGGAGTAGGTGCGCACCGCGCGGGCGAGCGCGTCGCCGAGGCCGGCGATCTCCAGGGCCTCGTCCAGGTGGGCGTCCTCGGCGGGGCGGCCGGTGGCCCGCCAGTACAGCTCCAGGTTCTCCCGGCCGGACAGGTGCGGCAGGAAGCCCGCGCCCTCGACGAAGGCGCCGACCCGGGAGAGCACCGGCGCGCCGGGCGCGATGGCGTGGCCGAAGACGCGGATGTCGCCGCCGTCCGGCGCGATCAGGCCCATCAGCATGCGCAGGGTCGTCGTCTTGCCCGCGCCGTTCGGCCCGAGGAGGCCGAGCACCTGGCCCTTCTCCACGCGGAAGGACAGGTCCCGCACGGCGTACCGGTCGGCGGACTTGGCGTACCGCTTGGTCAGGCCGGTGATCTGGAGGGGTACGCCGGCCAGCGCGGGGTCGGGAGGCGGGGCCGAGGTGCGGCGGCGGGCGGTCAGCAGCAGGGCCGCGGCGACGGCGGCTCCCGCGAGGGGCGCCCACCAGACCCAGGCGGGCAGCCCGGCCGTGGCGCCGGTGTCGCCGAGGGCGGTCGGTACGGACAGGCCGCCCTTGAGGGAGACGGTGTAGGTGGCGGGGGCGGCCGGTGAGGCGTAGCCGAGGTCGGTGGAGGCGAGGACCAGGCGCAGCTTGTGGCCGCGCTCCACCTCGTGGTCGACGGCGGGCAGGGTGACCGTGACGTCCTTGCCGGCCCTGGCGTCCGCCACCCGCAGCGGCGTGACCAGTTGCGAGGGGAGCACCTGCTGGGCGCCGCCGGGGCCGACGTCGTACACCTTGGCGAAGAGCACGGCGTCCTCGGCGGTGGACTGCACGCGGACGGTCGCGGTGGGCGAGCCGGTGATCTGGAGGTCCTCGCGCATGGGTGCCGACTCGAAGGCCGCGTACTGGCCGGGGAAGTCGAGGGAGATGCCGACGCCGAGCGAGGAGAGCTGGGAGAGGCCGCCGGAGCCGCCGATGCCGGGCAGGGCGGAGACGGCGGGCGGGGCGGCCCCCGCCGGGTTCTCGAAGGTCTGCTCGCGTCCGCGCAGTTCGACCGCGCGGGGCTCGCCGCCGAGGCCGGGGTAGGAGCCGGCGCTCACGCCCTCCAGGCGGGGCTCGCCGTCGCCGCTGCCGGTGCCGACGGTGCGGGAGACGCGGAAGGCGGGGCCGGTGCCGGCCGACTCGTCGCCCTTCAGGTAGCGGTCGAACCACGCGCCGGTGCGGGCCTCGACGCGGTCGGTCTCCATGTCGCCGCCGTCGTGTCCGCCCGAGACCCAGTCGACGTCCACGGGTGCGCCGTTGGCGCGGATCGCCTTGGCGGCGGCGTCGGCCTGGCCGAGCGGGAAGAGGGAGTCGGTCTGGCCTTGGACCAGCAGTGTGGGTACGTCGATCCGGTCGCCGACTGCCTGCGGGCTGCGCTCCTGGAGTAGCTTCACCGCCTCGGCGTCCGGCGCCCCCTTCTCGGCGACGCGCTGGTACATGCGGCAGAGCGCGGGCTCGAACTTCTCGCAGCCGCCGCCCATGTTGACGAAGATGCCGGCCCAGAGCTTCTTGAAGACGCCGTTCGGGAAGAGGGCGTCCGCCAGGTTCCAGTACGTGATGGCGGGGGCGATGGCGTCCACGCGGTCGTCGTGCCCGGCGGCGAGCAGCGCGACGGCGCCGCCGTAGGAGCCCCCGGCCATGCCCACGCGGGGGTCGCCCTTGCCGTCCAGCCGGACCTCGGGCCGCCCGGCGAGCCAGTCGATCAGCCGGGACACGTCGGCGACCTCGCCGTCCGGGGCGTTGAGCCCGATCTTCCCGGTCGACCTGCCGAAGCCGCGCGCCGACCACGTCAGCACCGCGTACCCGTCCTGGGCGAGGCGCTCCGCCTGGTCCCGGACGTCGGCCTTGCTGCCGCCGAAGCCGTGCGCGAGCAGGACCGCGGGGCGGCGGCCGTCGGAGCCTGCCGTGAAGTACGAGGTGTCCAGGCGCACTCCGTCGCCCACTTCCACGACCCGGTCGGCGCGGTGCACCGGGGGCGGGTCGTCGCCGGCGACGGCCGTCCAGGTCCCGGCACCGGCGAGCACGACGACAGCGGCCGCGGCGGAGAGTATCCGCCGCGGCCCCCGTAGCAGCCCTCGCACGCGGGGCAGTCGAAGATCCATGCGTCAACGGTACGGGCAGCCGCCGACAACCGAGGCCCTCCCGGGGGTGAACCACCGCCCCTCCCAGGGGCGTACGGGCGGGGTGGCGCGTACCGCGGGCGCGGTAGGCCGGGTCACGGCCCGGCGGGCTCCCGAACGTCGTCGCGTACGTCGTCGGGGACGGAGACCAACCAGCGGGTCTCCCGGCGCGGGCGCAGGTACAGGGCCCAGTACAGGGTGGCGACGGCCGTGATGCCGCCGGTCCACAGCAGGTGGGCCGCCTCCTGCTGGGTCAGGACGTAGGCGAGGACCGCGACGAGCAGGAGGGGCACCGCCGGCCACAGGGGCATGCGCCACGCGTGCGCGTGCCGGTGGGCGCCGCGCCGGGCGAGCAGGGCGGCGACCGCCACGAGCAGGTACATGCCGGTGACGGAGACGCCGGTTACGCCGTACAGGGTGTCCAGGTCGACGAAGCACAGCGCGGCGCCGGGCACGCCGACGGCGAGGGTGGCGACCCACGGGGAGCCGAACCGGCCGAGCCTGGCGAAGAGCCGGTTGACCGGCGTGGGCCACGCCTTGTCGCGTGCGGACGCGAACAGGACGCGCGAGTTCTGGATGACCATCACGATGCCGGCGTTGATGATGGCGAGGGCCACGCAGAGGCTGACGAAGGTGCCGACGGCGGAGTTGGACCAGGCGGTGACCATGGCGCCGATGTCGCCGCCGGTCAGCTCCGCGAGGTCGGAGGCGCCGAGGGTGATGGCGACGACCGGGACGAGGATGATCACGGCGGAGATGGCGAGCGTGGCGAGCACGGTGCGGGCGACGTTGCGGCGCGGGTTCTCCAACTCCTCGGAGAGGTAGACCGCGGTGGAGAAGCCCTGGGTGACGAAGAGGGCGATGGCGAGCCCGGAGACGACCAGCATCCCCGTCACGGGGTCCGCGCCGCCGTCCGCGCCGGCCACCTCCATGGAGGCGAGGCTGCCGAGGCCGCGCTCGCCGTGGGCGAAGCCCAGCACCGCGACGACGGCCGCGGCGATGACCTCCAGGACCAGGAAGACTCCGGTGATCCAGGCGTTGGCCCGCAGGTCGAGCAGGCCGGCGAGGGTGGCCAGCGCCATGACGCCGGCGCCCGCGAGGGACGGGTCGAGGTGTACGACCGGGGCGAGGTAGTCGGCCGTGCCCATCGCGATCACCGGCGGCACGATCATGACGACCAGCAGGGACAGCACGAAGACCAGCCAGCCCGCCAGCCGCCCGGCGAGGGTCGACACCATGGCGTACTCGCCGCCCGCGCTGGGGATGAGGGTGCCCAGCTCCGAGTAGCAGAACGCCACGGCGACGCAGAGGAGGGAGCCGACGGCGATGGTCAGGGCGGTGGCGGTGCCGAGCGAGCCGAACAGGTCGGGGACGACCACGAACAGCGTGGAGGCGGGGGTCACGCAGGAGAGCGTGAGGAGCGTGCCGCCGACGACCCCGATGGACCGCTTCAGCGTCCGCGACCGGTCCGGATGGTCCCCGAGGTCCTCGGGTGCCGTCGCGGCGGTCTGGGCGGGACGGAGCGTGTCGGTCATACGCGGTTTCCGATCGACTCGTGCGGCACGGTGCGCGGCGGAGCGCCACCGCCTCCGGTTCGCTCCCGCGGCAAGATGGAATACCGACGGAAACCGGTGCGTCAATGGCTGTTCATCTACGGAATCCGTCGTCTGAAGTGCACGAGGCTTTCGAAAACGGCACCAGATGCGTAGGCCCAGCGGCCGTTCCGGGTACGCGGGATCCGTTGCGGACGGAGGAAAAAAATACGGCCGTCCGAATAACGGACGGCCGTACTCGCTTCCCCGGGCTTGCCCGGAGGGTGCCTCAGTGGTTGCGCGGGAAGCCCAGGTCCACGCCGGCGGGGGCGTCGGCCGGGTCCGGCCAGCGGGTGGTGACGACCTTGCCGCGGGTGTAGAAGTGCGTGCCGTCGTTGCCGTAGATGTGGTGGTCGCCGAAGAGCGAGTCCTTCCAGCCTCCGAAGGAGTGGTAGCCCACGGGGACCGGGATCGGGACGTTCACGCCGACCATGCCGGCCTCGATCTCCAGCTGGAAGCGGCGGGCCGCGCCGCCGTCCCGGGTGAAGATCGCGGTGCCGTTGCCGAACGGCGAGGCGTTGATGAGGGCGACGCCCTCCTCGTAGGTGTCCGCGCGCAGCACGCACAGCACCGGGCCGAAGATCTCGTCCTGGTAGGCCTTCGCCGTGGTCGGCACCCGGTCGAGCAGGGAGATGCCGATCCAGTGGCCGTCCTCGTGGCCGTCGACCGTGTGACCGGTGCCGTCCAGGACGACCTCGCAGCCCTCGGCCGCCGCGCCCTCGACGTAGGAGGCGACCTTGTCGCGGTGCGCCTTGGTGATGAGCGGGCCCATCTCGGACGTCGGGTCGTTGCCGGGGCCGATCTTGATCTTCTCCGCACGCTCGCGGATCTTCTCGACCAGTTCGTCGCCGACGGCGCCGACCGCGACGACCGCGGAGATCGCCATGCAGCGCTCGCCCGCGGAGCCGTAGGCCGCGCTCACGGCCGCGTCGGCCGCCGCGTCGAGGTCGGCGTCGGGCAGCACCAGCATGTGGTTCTTGGCGCCGCCGAGCGCCTGCACGCGCTTGCCGTTGGCGGAGGCGGTGGTGTGGATGTAGCGGGCGATCGGGGTCGAGCCGACGAAGGAGACGGCCTTGACGTCCGGGTGCTCCAGGAGGCGGTCCACGGCCACCTTGTCGCCGTGCACGACGTTGAAGACGCCGTCCGGCAGCCCGGCCTCGGACAGCAGCTCGGCGATCCTGATGGCCGCCGACGGGTCCTTCTCGCTGGGCTTGAGCACGAAGGTGTTGCCGCAGGCGATGGCGAGCGGGAACATCCACATCGGCACCATGGCCGGGAAGTTGAACGGCGTGATGCCGGCGACCACACCGAGCGGCTGGCGGATCGAGGACACGTCGACGCGGGTGGCGACCTCGGTGGACAGCTCGCCCTTGAGCTGCACGTTGATGCCGCAGGCCAGGTCGACGATCTCCAGTCCGCGGGCGACCTCGCCGAGCGCGTCGGAGTGGACCTTGCCGTGCTCGGCGGTGATCAGCGCGGCGATGTCGTCGCGGTGCGCGTCCAGCAGCGACCGGAACTTGAAGAGGATCGAGGTGCGCTGCGCCAGCGAGGACTGGCCCCAGGTGAGGTACGCCTCCTTGGCGGCGGCGACCGCGGCGTCCACCTCGTCGATGGAGGCGAAGGCGACCTTGGTGGTGACCGCGCCGGTGGCCGGGTCGGTCACCGGCCCGTACGTGCCCGAGGCGCCTTCGGCGGACTTGCCGCCGATCCAGTGGTTGACGATGTTCGTCATGACCGAGAACTCCTTCACAGATGGCGGCGACGGGTACAGACGTGCCGTTCGTACAGCTCAGGGCCTTCGACCACGGACGGTCCGGTCGCGGTCTCGGCCATGTCTCCATCTCACCAGGCATGGGCCTTCCCATGCGCCCGACACAGTGTCTGCGGTTTGGGCGCGGGCGTAGACACATGTTGGGGGCGTACGGCGGGGCGGGGCGCCGCGGGCGCTCGCGCGGACGATTCGGCTCGTTGTTCGGGGTGTCGCTCGTTGTACTGGAATGCGGGCGACACAGGGGCCGTCGCGTGTATGGGGCGCCGCCTTGATCAAGCTGGTGTCTTCTGCGAATGGAGACGCCGTCATGCGAGTTTGCGACATTCAGCGGTGTGAGGTGCGGCCGGGGCGGCTGGTCGAGTTCACCTTCAGTGAGGCGACCGTGGGGGCCATGGCGTCACTGGCGCCGGACCCGCGGCCGCCGGCGTACATCCAGGAGTCGCACATCAGGACCGCGCGGTCGGTGCGCGAGGGCGGGTTGTTCGTGCCCACCTGGCTGGGGGCGGCGTTCGATCTGCCGGGCCCGGTGGATCTCGATGTGCTGGAGCGGGCGTTGCGGGGCTGGACGCTGCGCCATGAGACGCTGCGCAGCGGCTTCAGGTGGGCCGGTGACGAGATGCAGCGGTTCACGCTGCGTGAGGACGATGTTTCGCTGCGGCGTGAGGTGGTCGGTGACTTCGCGGACGCGGGCGCGCTGGTCCGCTATCTGCAGAACCGATTCGACACGGCAGCGGACGCGCTTCGCTGGCCGAACCTGATTTACACCGCGGTCGTCCGGGACGATTCCGCGAGCGTGTACATGGCTTTCGATCACACGAACGTGGACGCCTACTCCCTGCAACGCATTCCGGAGGAGATCCACGAGCTGTACACGGCGGGTCTCACGGGGCGGCCCATGACCGGGATGCCGACGGGGAGCTACGTCGATTTCTGCCGGCAGGAGCGGAGGGACGCGGACGGGATCGGTGACACACATGCGATCGTCGCCCGCTGGCGGGAGTTCATCGGCCGATGCGGTGGGCGGCTGCCGGCGTTCCCCGTCGATCTCGGCCTGCAACCCGGTGATGTGCTGCCCGAGCAGAAGCTGGTGTGTGAGCCGCTCGTCGACGCGAACGCGGCCGCGGCGTTCGAGGCGTACTGCCGGCCGTACGGCGGCAGCCTGGTAGGCATCCTGGCCGCGACGAGTCTGATCGTCCACGAACTCGGCGGCGGATCCGTCTACCGCACGGTCGTGCCGTTCCACACCCGGCTGAAGTCGGCGTGGTCGGACTCGGTGGGCTGGTACGTCGGCGGCGCGCCCATCGAGGTGCCCGCGGCGCGGGACTTCCGCGGGGCGATGGAGACCGTCCGCGCCGAGTTGCGGGCCAACCGGTCACTGGCGCGCATTCCGCTGGCCCGGGTACTGCCGCTGCTGGGCGCGGAGTTCCGCCCGACCTCGCCCGACCTGTATTCGATCGTGTCGTACGTGGATGCCCGCCTGCTCCCCGGATCGTCCCGCTGGACCGAGAGCAAGGCGTACGGACTGATCAGGGTTTCGTACGGAGACCAGGTGTGCGTATGGGTCAACCGGCTGCACGAAGGGCTGTGGTTCGCCTGCCGCTACCCGGACACCGACGTCGCTCACAAGAACGTGCGCCGGTACGTCGAAAGGCTGCGGGACGTGATCGCGTCCGTGCCCGCACTTGACGCTTCTCCGCCGCCCAGCCGGCGCCCCGTTGACGCAACGCCACTGCGTTTGTTCGGTGTTGGCGCGGCGCCGGGACGCGGTTGACGGCCAATTCACACGATGTGAAGGCATCTACCGCGGAGCAACCCAGCTTTTAATACGGGGATTTACCGCCACCCGGTGACGTCGTCAATTCGTTGTCTCCCAAGAGGGACGCGCGGCACGGAAAGCCCTTGATTACTGATAGCGTTCGGGCAGTCACGGTAGGCAATCAGCCTCTCTGTACGAGCGAAAATCCGAGGGTCTTATGCGCAAGCTTCAGCATGTCGTGATCGCAGCAGTGGCGGCGGCGGGCGGCCTCTCCGCCGCCGGTGCCGGCACCGCCGTCGCCGACACCTCCGACAACGCGCCGAAGGTGTACGACCTCTACCGCCCCTACCAGGAATGCAGCCCGCAGACGGTGTCCCAGAACGACATCCCGATCGGCGTGCTCGGCATCGCCGGGACCCTGGACACGACCTGCGACCAGTACAACAACGACTTCACCGGCTGAGCCCGGCCCGCCCGGTGTCCGGGCACGCCGGGGCACTCCTACGAAGGAAAGCGCATCACATGTTCAGCGGGAAGAAGATGACGGCGGTCTCGGTGCTCGCCGGCGGCCTCGCCATGGCCTGCGCCGGTCTCGCCCAGGCGCAGACGCACGCCGGGAAGGGCCCGGGAGCCTGCACTCGCGACCTCTTGGGCGGCTTCACCTGTAGCCAGCGGATCCACGGCCAGCTCTCCGAGGACGGTGAAATCCCGCACCAGGAGACGTGCACGCCGGTGCAGCCCCTCACGCTGCCCGCCGCCCTGGGCCAGGGGCAGCTGCAACTGGGGCCCAAGGTGACCTGTTCCCCCACCACCACGGGGGCGACCGACGAGGTCGAGAGCGGGCAGAGCCCGTTCGGCCCGCAGCCCCAACACCAGCATGGATGACCGCTCCAGGAGCCATTGCGCCTGAGCGGGCGGCACTGCGCATGGGTCGACACGACGCGTAAGGCACAGATACCGACATATGACGAAATGCGTGTATAGGCTAACGCTGAGTAGTCAAGCCGGGCTTCGTGCCCGAGTACGGAAGGGTCACTCATGCGTAAGTTTCAGCGTGCCGCGGTCGTAGCCATGGCTGTTGCGGGTCTGTCGGCGTTCGGTGCCGGGGCCAGCTTCGCCGGTGAGGGCGACGCGCCCGCGCCGGTCACCGCCGTGGCCAACTCGTCGGCCAACGCGCTGGCGGTCAGCGGCGGTTACTACTTCGCTCCGCCGGCGCAGCCGCAGGGCGAGCCGCAGGCCGCCCCGGAAGAGGAGCGGCACGCCGAGCCCGAGCAGTACGGCCACGAGGGCGAAGGCCAGTAAAGACGTTGCCGGGAGTTCGTTCTCCCGGTGCCGCCACGGGCCACCGGCCCGTGGCGAACGCAGCCCGGACACGCCACGGTTACTCAGTGTGCGCGTCCGGGCTGCGGCCAATTCGGCCGCCGGTCGCAGCTGACAGCGCGTCCCGGCGCCGGCTGATCGGTTCCGACACCTTCACGGGCCCGGGCGCACACCGGTCAACGGCAACCAGCGCCCGGGCCCTATTCGGTAAAGGAATGCAGCACATGTTCACTCCGCGGAAGATCGCCGTCATCTCGGGGATCGTCGGAAGTCTCGCCGCCCTCTGTGCCGGCGCCGGGCACGCGTACGCGGACGGAGGCCCCGGTGACTGCGAGAGCAAGGACGGGGTCTGCGTCCGCAAGAGCGAGACTCGTTCGGACAAGGACGGCGAGCACATCCTCAGGCAGGATCAGAGCTGCTCGACGACCGACCGGCCGAACGTGGTGTTCCAGGAGCACCAGCTGCTCGGCGACGGAGGGTCGGCCAGTGCCGGGCCGGTGGTGGACTGCTCCAACACGGCGAAGCTGCCGAAGGGGTTCAAGAAGCCGCACTTCGTATGAGCGCTGACGGCGATTGCCGGGCCGGGATCATTCCCGGCCCGGCATTCTCTTTGCGTGCCCCGCAGCCGTGCCGACGCGAACCAGCGCCGGTGACAGAAGGGCGCTCCGCCCACGCAAAAGCGGGCGTCCCGTAACCGGAACGCCCGCAGCCCACTTCCGTGGGCCGGTCTTCAGCCGCCGACCGCGTTGTTGCAGCCCATCGTCGAGCCCAGGGAAGTCTTCTGCGCGCCCGGGTTGCCCTCGCCGTTCAGCAGGTTGCCGCCCAGGCCGTTGCCGATGCCCACCTGGCCGAGGATGTCGATGTTGTTGTCGTGCGACCCGCAGCTGCTGCTCTGGCTGATGGTGTAACCGCCGTTGCCGCCCTGGTCGGCATGGGCTGTGCCGACGCCCAGGAGTCCAGCGCTCGTGAACGCGGCGACGAGGACGGCGGCCGTGCGGAGGTTGTGCATGTCATCTCCGGTGGAGTGAGGTCGAGAACGATCGGCTTTGGTACGGCAGCGAAGCCCGATGCAAAGAACGGTCCCGGCGCCCTGCCCTGAGGGCCCGGTGCCGGGACCGTTCACTGGCCGACGCCGTGGCGTCGGCCCGGAAGGTCAGAAGGCGCTGTTGTTGCAGCCCATGGTGGAACCGAGGTGGGTGGACTGGGCACCCGGGTTGCCCTCGCCGTTGAGCCCGTTGCCCAGCAGGCCGTTGAGGATGCCGACCTGGCCGAGGACGTCGAGGTTCAGGTCGTGCGACCGGCACTGGGAGCTCTGCGAGATCTTGAACTTGTCGCCCTCGCCGCCCTTGCCCTGGTCGGCGTGGGCCGTACCGCCCACGAGTCCGATGCTGCCGAGCGCGGCAACCAGGACGGCAACGTTGCGAAGCTTGCGCATTTCATCTCCGGTGAGGTGAGTGGGTGCGATCCGGGAGAGATCGACTTTGTACAGTTACAGGAGATTAATGCGAAATAAGAACAAAAAGGGCAACGACGCGCCGTTTTGGGAGCGAAGAGACAAATACACCCAAAGGACGTATCGCGCATCCCGGGCCCCGACGCCCGGTCCACCGACCGCCCTACTGCGCCTGCGCGCTGGCCAGGGAGTTCGCCTGGCTGTTGGCCTGGGTGCAGTCGACGCCCCGGGTCTGGGAGGCGGCGAGCAGCGCGACCGGCACATTGGCGGCGAGCAGGTTCTGCGGGCTGCACTCCTGGGACGGGCGGAACAGGTTGGCCTGCTGCACCGGGCCACCCTGCTTCGGCTGCGGCGCCTGCGGAGAAACCTGGGGGCTGATCTGCGGGTTCAGCTGAGGGTTGACCTGCGGGCTGACCGTGGTACCCCGCTGGGGAGCCGCCTGCTGCGGCGCCGGCGAGCCGTACGACTGCACGGACGCCTGCGCCGAACTGGCGGAGCCGGCCTGGGCGTCCGGCTGTGAAACCGGCGTCGGCACAGCCCCGTTGTGGCCGACCGGAGTCACAGCGGCGCTGGGGCCGGCCCCGGCGGCGGTCAGACCGCCGGCCGCTGCGACGATGAGCGCGACGTGCTGAAGCTTGCGCATGAAATCCTTTGGCCCTTCATTGACCTGTGCACGGACTTGGCGAAATGCTCAATTCGGCACAGCAGTTGAGCTGCTCTGCCGCCTTGGACGGTTGCTGTGGACCGTCGTTCCTGCCCCGTGCGGAACGAGGTGGGCGAGAGCCCGGATACGGGTGCAGCGCCGCCGTCACCCGTTTGCCGCAAGGGCGCCCGAGTCCGCCACCAACTCCTTTTCAGAGGGCGGCAAATGGGTGACGGACTTTCATGTGCCGTGACCAGGACGAGGAAACCCTCGTTCCCCGTGGGGAGGGCAGCGGCCGTGGACCTGCGCAGGGGAGAAGGGGATTCGCTGCCGACTCCGACGCAAAGTCCGTGTGCTGCTCAACTGTGACCGCTGCTGACGATGCGGTGCGACTATCGCGCCGACTGCACGCGTGACGCGCTGAATTCAGTGGATTTCCAGTTCAGGTATCGAAGGGCCGAGGGTTTCATGCGCAAGCTTCACAAGGTCGCGCTCGTGGTGGCAGCAGCCGGCGGTCTGACCGCCGCCGGCGCCGGCGCCAGCCACGCCGCACCCGTCGGACAGGTCGGTGCCGCTCCAGCATCGACTCCTGACTACCCGGCCACGTACGCCGCCCCGCAGCCCCAGCCGACCGGCCCCTACGCCGCGGCCGGGACGCAGGGAACGGCTCAGGCCACCGCCCAGCCGGCACCCCAGCAGTACGCCCAGCCGGCACCCCAGCAGTACGCCCAGCCGGCACCCCAGCAGTACGCCCAGCCGGCACCCCAGCCGGCGCCTCAGCAGTACGCCCAGCCCGCGCCTCAGCAGTACGCCCAGCCGGCACCCCAGCCGTACGCCCAGCCCGCACCCCAGCCGTACGCCCAGCCGGCACCCCAGCAGACGGGCCACGCCTACGCCGCGGCCTCCTCGCAGGGGACGGCGCAGGCCTCCACCTCGCCCTACCAGCCGCAGGCGGCCCCCATGCAGGCGGCTCCCATGCAGGCGCCCCAGGCCGCTCCCACGCAGCCGCAGGTCGTGCCGCAGGTCGTGCCACAGGTGATGCCGCAGGTCGCCCCCCAGGTGGCCATGCCCCAAGGCCTCGCGGCAGAGCCCCCGGCGCAGGTCGCCCCCCAGTTGAACCCGCAGGTGAACCCCCAGGTGAACCCGATCCTCAACCCGCACGTCTCGCCGGCGGACGCACCGCAGCTGTCGCCGGTCGGCCTCGGACAGGTCGCGGCGCCCCCGCTCGGCCAGCTGGGGCTCCCCCGACTCGGCTGACGGCCCACCGGCGCAGTCGCCCGCAATCGTCACTCCTCTGTTCTGACACCCCATCCGCTCGACCAACGGAGAACCCATGCGTACGTTCCAGAAGGCAGTCCTCGTGAGCGCCCTGCTCGGCAGCGTCGGCGCCCTCAGCGCCACCACCGCCGTCGCCAATGACTGGGGCAGCGACCTCGACATCACGCAGGGCACCGAGTGCCGTTCGCACGACATGAACATCGAGGTGCTCGGCAGCGTCGGCGCCCTCACCGGCCTGGCGGGCAACATCCTGAACGGCGAAGGCAACCCGGGCGCGCAGCAGAACCACCTCGGTTCCGACATGGGCTGCAACAGCCAGGCGCTCTGACGTCTCCCCCGGCCGAGCGCCGGGGTCGGTACGGCCGCGAAACACCATGGGCACCGGAGGGATTCGACATCCCCTCCGGTGCCCATTCGGTGCGTCCGGGTCAGCGGGTGGGGTCCGGACGGAAGCGGCGGTACAGGACGCCACCCGCGATGAGGAGCGCGGCACTCCCGGCGGCGGCGCCGACCGTGAGGTCCGCTCCGGTGTGGGCCAGCACGGCCGACTCGGAGCCGGGCTGGGTCCAGGCGTGGACCGGAGTCTCCGGAGCCGGGGTGCTCGGGACCGCGCGCTCCGGGGCGGCAGGCTTCGGGGCCGGGGTGTTCGGGGCCGGGCGGGTCCGGTCGTCGGGGCCGTTGACCGACTCGTTTCCGAAGACCGGGTTGCCCAGGCCGACCACGCTGACACTGTTCCCGGACACGTTCACCGGCAGGTCGACCGGGAGTTGAAGTCCGTTGCCGGAGAGCAGCCCGGGCGAATCGGCGGTGTGGCTCTGCGCCGACGCCCCGCTGGAGGCCGCCTCTCCGCCGCTCTCCGGGGAACTGCCGTTGGACGCGTCCGATCCGCTGCTGCCCTGCGAACTGCCGGTCTTGGCACCGTTCTTGTTCGCGCAGGAGTTGCCCGCGGCCGGGTTGAGCAACCCCGCGACGTCCACCGTGTTGCCGCAGATGTTCACCGGCACGTCGACCGGGACCTGGATGGCGTTGCCGGAGAGCAGCCCGGGCGAGCCCTCCGCCGCAGCGTCGGCGCCGGCTCCGTCGGCCGCGAAGGCGGAGGAAACCGGTAGTGCCAGGGCCATCACGCCGGTCGCGGCGGCGGCGAGTACACCGTTTCGGGTAGCCAGTCCCATGGGTTTTTGCCTTCCTGACAATGCGCGGGCACTCACCCGCACCCGTGAAACGCAAGGGATCTCGGCAGAGTTATGGGTACCGCCTTCGAAGCCACCCTCGGGCACTAGTCTTCAGTCGCCCTCGCCCCGCTGTTTCACAAAGCCGAAAAGCGGCGGATATGAAGAGCGGGCCACGGCCGTGTCACAAGTACCACCGTCGTGTCACAACTGTCGCGCCTCCGCGGACCTTCCGTCACAGGCGCGCACGGGCCCTCTCCGGCCGTCACTCCGAGTCGTTCACCCGGCACACGCTTGGTGATCGCCAGCGCAGCGCCCGGCTCCCCCCGGTGGCCGTCCCCGGCCGCCGCCGCGGCGCGCGCGGGGAGGTGCGACTAGTGACCGACCGCAGGCTCTGGTCCTACAAGGACATCGCGGCCCACATCCGGGTGCAGCCCGACACCGTGCGGTCCTACCGCAAGCACGGACTGCTGCCGCCGCCCGACCACGTGGAGGGCGGCAAGCCCTACTGGTACGCGGACACGATCCGGGCCTGGGTGGCGTCCCGACCGCGCAACCGGAACCGGTAGCGGGGCCGGGCCGCGCGGGAGAAAACCGTTCTGTGCCCCACCGCCGCGTGGGGCACAGTGCCGCCCATGGACTTCTCAGCGAAACCCGTCCTCACCGGCGAGCGGACCGTCCTGCGGCCGTTCACCGCGCGGGACGCGGACGTGATGTGGGAGATCGTCAACGACCCCGAGGTCGTCCGCTTCACGTTCGAACCCAGCACCGAGATCACCCGGGAACGGCTGCGCTCCTGGTACGGCGTGCGCACCGCCGACCCCGACCGCCTCGACCTCGCCGTCACCGACCGCACGACCGGCGAACTCGTCGGCGAGGTGGTCCTGTACGACTGGGACCCGGCCGCCCGCAGCTGCACCTTCCGCACCCTCATCGGGGCCCGGGGCCGCGGCCGGGGTCTGGGCAGCGAGGCGACCCGGCTCATCGTCGGCCACGCGTTCGAGCGGGTCGGCCTGCACCGCGTCCAGTTGGAGGTCTACGCCCACAACCAGCGGGCCCGCCGGGTGTACGAGAAGGCCGGTTTCGTGGTGGAGGGCATACGCCGGGAGGCGGCCCTGCGCGACGGCGTGTGGGTGGACGACGTCCTGATGGCGGTCCTCGACCACGAGTGGGCCGCGCACGGAGGCGTCGCGGGTGACGGGTGAGGCCGAGTGAGGCCCGGCGAGGTCCGCTTCCATACCCCCTAGGGGTACAGTGGAAGGTAAGTGGTCCACGCCGGACCACGGGTACCCGCCGTGCACACCCCGACGAGGAGTAACGACATGACCGCCCAGACCGACACCCAGGGCTCCGTCACCACCGTCTACAAGGTGAGCGGAATGAGTTGCGGACACTGCGAGGGCGCCGTCTCCGGCGAGATCTCCGAGATCGCGGGCGTCACCTCGGTACAGGCCGTCGCGTCCACCGGCGAGGTCACCGTCGTCTCCGGGGCACCGCTGGACGACGACGCCGTACGCGCCGCCGTGGACGAGGCCGGCTTCGAGCTCGTCGGCCGGGCCTGAGCACCGGCGTCCCGCAGCAGCCACCGTCCCCCCGGCCGGGCCGCGTACGGTCCGGCCGGACCCGTCTGGAGCCCGGACCATGACCAGCACCACCGCGGACACCGCCACGACCGCCCAGGCCGCCGAACCCGACCTCGCCGAGGTCGAGCTGCTCATCGGCGGGATGACCTGCGCCGCCTGCGCGGCCCGGGTCGAGAAGAAGCTCAACCGCATGGACGGCGTCACCGCGACGGTGAACTACGCGACCGAGAAGGCCCGGATCACCCATCCGGCGACCACCAGCGTCGCCGACCTGATCACCACCGTCGTACGCACCGGGTACACCGCCGAGGAGCCCGCGCCGCCGCCGGAGCCGGAGAGCCCCGAGGACGCGGCGGCGTCCGGATCCGCCGCCGATCCCGAGTCGGCCGCCCTGCGCGGACGTCTGGTCGTCTCCGCCCTGCTCGCCGCCCCCGTGGTGCTGCTCGCGATGGCCCCGGCGCTCCAGTTCGACAACTGGCAGTGGCTCTCGCTCACCCTGGCCGCGCCGGTCGTCGTCTGGGGCGGGCTGCCCTTCCACCGCGCCGCCTGGACCAACGTCCGGCACGGTGCGGCCACCATGGACACGCTGGTCTCGCTCGGCACGCTCGCGGCGTTCGGGTGGTCGCTGTGGGCGCTGTTCTTCGGGGACGCGGGCATGCCGGGCATGCGGCACGGCTTCGACCTCACCGTCTCCCGCACCGACGGCGCCTCCGCGATCTACCTGGAGGCCGCCGCCGGGGTCACCGTCTTCCTCCTGCTCGGGCGCTGGCTGGAGGCCCGCTCCAAGCGCCGGGCCGGGGCCGCGCTGCGGGCGCTGATGGAGCTGGGCGCGAAGGACGTCGCCGTCCTGCGCGAGGGCCGCGAGGTGCGGATCCCGGTGGCCCGGCTGGCGGTGGGCGACCGCTTCGTCGTCCGGCCGGGCGAGAAGATCGCCACCGACGGGACGGTGACCGAGGGCGCCTCGGCGGTGGACGCCTCACTGCTGACCGGCGAGTCCGTGCCGGCCGACGTGGGCGTCGGCGACGCCGTCACGGGCGCCACGGTCAACGCCGGGGGCCGGCTGGTGGTCGAGGCGACCCGGGTCGGCGCGGACACCCAGCTGGCCCGGATGGCGCGGCTCGTGGAGGACGCGCAGAGCGGCAAGGCCGAGGTGCAGCGGCTGGCCGACCGGGTGTCCGGGGTCTTCGTGCCCGTCGTGCTGCTGATCGCGGCCGCCACCTTCGGCGGGTGGCTGGGGGCGACCGGGGACACCGTCGCCGCGTTCACCGCGGCGGTCGCCGTGCTGATCATCGCCTGCCCGTGCGCGCTGGGCCTGGCCACGCCGACCGCCCTCATGGTGGGCACCGGCCGGGGCGCCCAGCTCGGCATCCTCATCAAGGGGCCCGAGGTCCTGGAGTCCACCCGGCGGGTCGACACGGTCGTCCTGGACAAGACCGGCACCGTCACCACCGGCCGGATGACCCTGCACGAGGTGTACGCCGCCGAGGGCACCGGCGAGGAGGAGGTGCTCCGGCTCGCGGGCGCCGTCGAGCACGCCTCCGAGCACCCGGTCGCCCGCGCCGTCGCCGCCGGTGCCGAGGAGCGGGTCGGCCCGCTGCCGGACGTCGCGGACTTCGTGAACGTCCCCGGGCGCGGCGTGCGCGGTCGCGTGGAGGGCCGTGAGGTGGCCGTGGGGCGCCTCCACGACGAGCTGCCGCCCGAGGTGGCCCGCGCCAGGGACGAGGCCGAGAGCAAGGGCCGTACGGCCGTCGTGGTCGGCTGGGACGGCGCGGCGCGCGGGGTCCTCGCCGTGGCGGACGCGGTCAAGGAGACCAGCGCCGAGGCGGTGGCCGAACTGCGGCGGCTGGGCCTCACGCCCGTGCTGCTGACCGGCGACAACCGGCGCGTCGCCGAGTCCGTCGCCGCCGCCGTCGGCATCGACGAGGTGATCGCCGAGGTGCTGCCCGAGGAGAAGGTCGCCGTGGTGGAGCGGCTGCGGGCCGAGGGCCGTACGGTCGCCATGGTCGGGGACGGTGTCAACGACGCGGCCGCGCTCGCCACCGCCGATCTGGGGCTGGCGATGGGCACGGGGACGGACGCGGCGATCGAGGCGGGCGACCTGACGCTGGTCCGCGGCGACCTGCGGGTGGCGGCGGACGCGATCCGGCTGTCCCGGCGTACCCTCACGACGATCAAGGGAAACCTCGTGTGGGCCTTCGGCTACAACGTGGCCGCGCTGCCGCTGGCCGCCGCCGGGCTGCTTAACCCGATGATCGCGGGGGCGGCGATGGCCTTCTCCTCGGTGTTCGTGGTCACCAACAGCCTGCGGCTGCGGGCGTTTCACTGAGGTCTCGATGCGGTGGCCCCTCTGGAGTCCGGCACGTACCTCACATAAGCTCTTCACAAGGCTCGCGCATCTTCCTTACGCTGGAGTCCCGGTCGACGTATCGGGGCCCTTGCGTCCGTAAGGGACATATGCAGCATATGCAAGAGACGCAGATCACAGTGATGCGAACGTAACCATCGAAGGGGTTCGAAGGTCTAAGTTGGCGATGTCAGGGAGCGTCTTGGGGGGCGTGAACTGGCATCTGGGGATGTCTTGGGGGACTTTCCCAGAGCTGCGTTGCCGGGACACGTACACCGGGAAGCTTTGAGCGGCCCTCCCGGGCGTGCGCTGTCCCGGCAGACCGCACGACACGTACGAACGCAGGACACGTACGAGCACGAGACGTACGAGCACGACACAGCGAATTCAGGCGCTGTCCTCACAGACGCCCGGCCGGATCCCGTGGGGGGAATCCGCACCGGGACATGGGAAGGCGCCCTGGATCGTCGGCCCGTGGGGGGACCGGCGCCAGGGCGCCTTCTGCTGTTCCGTGACAGGGACGCCCCGGTGCGCGCACTCCGGACACGAGAGAGTCCCGTACCGCTCTGAGCGGTACGGGACTCTCCTGGTGCGCGTGCGGGGGTGCCTTGCGGCTCAGCGCTCCTCGACCGGGACGAAGTCGCGCTCGACGACGCCGGTGTAGATCTGGCGCGGGCGGCCGATGCGGGAACCCGGCTCCTTGATCATCTCGTGCCACTGGGCGATCCAGCCCGGAAGGCGGCCGAGGGCGAACAGGACCGTGAACATCTCGGTCGGGAAGCCCATGGCCCGGTAGATCAGACCGGTGTAGAAGTCGACGTTCGGGTAGAGGCTGCGCGAGACGAAGTAGTCGTCGGAGAGCGCGTGCTCCTCCAGCTTCAGGGCGATGTCCAGCAGCTCGTCGGACTTGCCGAGGGCGGAGAGCACATCGTGCGCGGCGGCCTTGATGATCTTGGCGCGCGGGTCGAAGTTCTTGTAGACCCGGTGGCCGAAGCCCATCAGGCGGACGCCGTCCTCCTTGTTCTTCACCTTGCGGATGAAGGAGTCGACGTCGCCGCCGGCGTCGCGGATGCCCTCCAGCATCTCCAGCACCGACTGGTTGGCGCCGCCGTGCAGCGGGCCCCAGAGCGCGTTGATGCCGGCGGAGATCGAGGCGAACATGTTCGCCTGCGAGGAGCCGACCAGGCGGACCGTGGAGGTCGAACAGTTCTGCTCGTGGTCCGCGTGCAGGATCAGCAGCTTGTCCAGGGCGGAGACGACGATCGGGTCGAGCTCGTACTCCTGCGCCGGGACGGAGAAGGTCATCCGCAGGAAGTTCTCGACGTAGCCGAGGTCGTTGCGCGGGTAGACGAACGGGTGACCGATCGACTTCTTGTACGCGTAGGCCGCGATCGTCGGAAGCTTCGCGAGCAGCCGGATGGTGGAAAGGTTGCGCTGGCGCTCGTCGAACGGGTTGTGGCTGTCCTGGTAGAAGGTCGACAGCGCCGAGACCACCGACGACAGCATGGCCATCGGGTGGGCGTCGCGCGGGAAGCCCTTGTAGAAGTTCTTGACGTCCTCGTGCAGCAGGGTGTGCTGCGTGATGTCGTCCTTGAACGAGGAGAGCTCGTCGACGGTGGGCAGCTCGCCGTTGATCAGCAGGTAGGCGACCTCCACGAAGGAGGAGCGCTCGGCCAGCTGCTCGATCGGGTAGCCGCGGTACCGGAGGATGCCGGCCTCGCCGTCCAGATAGGTGACGGCGGATTTATAGGCGGCGGTGTTGCCGTAGCCGCTGTCCAGCGTCACCAGACCGGTCTGGGCGCGGAGCTTCCCGATGTCGAAGCCCTTGTCACCGACGGTGCTGTCGATCACCGGGTAGGTGTACTCGTCGTCGCCGTACCGCAGTACTACCGAGTTGTTGGTGTGCTCGCTCACGTCTTCCCTCACCGACGTAGTGCCTCATCTTCGAGGTGCCCTGACTGTCTCTACCATCCCCCACTTGGCTCAGGAGAGTGCACTCGGGGTCGACCATCGGGCCTATCGGCGGCACTCAGTGCCGCCAACTTGCTCATCCTGCCCCCTCTTTCGCCCTTCCGGAAGTGCTCTGTGACCTTTGCGACTCGTTTGATCGATCATTTTTTTCACACGGGCCGGGAGGTTTACCGGAAGGTTTCAGGGGCGAGGGCCCGCCAGCCGGAAGTCGAGCGCCGTACAGCGCCGGCCGGCCGAGACCGTGCGCACCGCCTGTCCGATCGCCTTGCGGGAGCCGACGAGGACGACCAGCTTCTTGGCCCGGGTGACCGCCGTGTACAGCAGGTTCCGCTGGAGCATCATCCAGGCGCCGGTGGTCACGGGGATGACGACCGCCGGGTACTCGCTGCCCTGGGAACGGTGGATGGTCACCGCGTAGGCGTGGGCCAGTTCGTCCAGTTCGTCGAATTCGTACGGAACCTCCTCGTCCTCGTCCGTCAGTACGGTGAGGCGCTGGTCCACCGGGTCGAGTGAGGTGACCACGCCGACGGTGCCGTTGAAGACGCCGTTCTCACCCTTCTCGTAATTGTTGCGAATCTGGGTGACCTTGTCGCCGACCCGGAAGACACGGCCGCCGAACCGCTTCTCCGGCACGTCGGGGCGGCCCGGGGTGACGGCCTGCTGGAGCAGTCCGTTCAGCGTGCCCGCGCCGGCCGGTCCGCGGTGCATGGGAGCGAGGACCTGCACGTCCCGGCGCGGGTCGAAGCCGAACCTGGCGGGGATGCGGCGGGCGGCGACGTCCACGGTGAGGCGGCCGGCCTCCTCCGTGTCGTCCTCGACGAAGAGGAAGAAGTCCTTCATGCCGTCGGTGACGGGGTGCTGCCCGCCGTTGATGCGGTGGGCGTTGGTGACCACGCCCGACTGCTGCGCCTGCCGGAACACGCGGGTGAGCCGGACGGCCGGGACGGGGCCGCCGTCGGCGAGCAGGTCCCGCAGCACCTCGCCCGCGCCGACGCTGGGCAGCTGGTCGACGTCACCGACGAGCAGCAGGTGGGCGCCCGGGGGGACGGCTTTGACGAGCTTGTTGGCGAGGAGGAGATCGAGCATGGACGCCTCGTCCACCACGACGAGGTCGGCGTCGAGCGGCCGGTCCCGGTCGTAGGCGGCGTCGCCGCCCGGCTTCAGCTCCAGCAGGCGGTGCACGGTCGACGCCTCGGCGCCGGTCAGCTCGGCGAGGCGCTTGGCGGCCCGGCCGGTCGGGGCGGCGAGCACCACCTTCGCCTTCTTGGCGCGGGCCAGCTCGACGATGGAGCGGACCGTGAAGGACTTGCCGCAGCCGGGTCCGCCGGTGAGGACGGCGACCTTCTCGGTGAGGGCGAGCCTGACGGCGGCCTCCTGCTCGGGGGCGAGATCGGTGCGCGTGCGCTGCTTCAGCCATCCCAGCGCCTTGTCCCAGGCCACGTCCCGGAAGACGGGCATCCGGTCCTCGTCGGTGCGCAGGAGGCGGAGCAGCTGGGCGGAGAGGGACAGTTCGGCGCGGTGGAACGGGACGAGGTAGACGGCGGTGACGGGGTCGCCACCGTCCGGGTCGGGGATCCGCTCCCGCACCACGCCGGGGTCGTCGCCGTCCTCCGCCGGCTCGGCCGCCAGTTCGGCGAGGCACTCGATGACGAGGCCGGTGTCCACCTGGAGCAGCTTCACCGCGTCGGCGATGAGCCTCTCCTCGGGGAGATAGCAGTGCCCTTGGTCGGTCGCCTGCGAGAGCGCGTACTGGAGGCCCGCCTTCACCCGGTCCGGGCTGTCGTGCGGGATGCCGACGGACTGGGCGATCTTGTCGGCGGTCAGGAAGCCGATGCCCCAGACGTCGGCGGCCAGGCGGTAGGGCTGGTTCTTCACGACGGAGATGGAGGCGTCGCCGTACTTCTTGTAGATGCGGACCGCGATCGACGTCGACACCTCGACGGTCTGGAGGAAGACCATGACCTCCTTGATCGCCTTCTGCTCCTCCCAGGCGTCGGCGATCTTCTTGGTCCGCTTGGGTCCGAGGCCGGGGACCTCGATGAGCCGCTTGGGCTCCTCCTCGATGACGGTGAGCGTGTCCAGCCCGAAGTGCTGCGTGATCCGGTCGGCGAAGACCGGCCCGATGCCCTTGACCAGGCCGGAGCCGAGGTAGCGCCGGATGCCCTGGATGGTGGCCGGCAGGAGGGTCGTGTAGTTCTCCACGTGGAACTGCTTGCCGTACTGGGGATGCGACCCCCAGCGTCCCTCCATCCGCAGGGACTCCCCGGCCTGCGCCCCGAGCAGCGCGCCGACGACGGTGAGCAGGTCACCGGCGCCGCGGCCGGTGTCTACACGGGCGACCGTGTAGCCGTTCTCCTCGTTGGCGTAGGTGATGCGTTCCAGGACGCCTTCGAGGGTGGCGAGCCGCCGCTCACCGGGGGCCGCGGGGGGCTGGTTGGGCATGATGCGACGGTACCGGTGAGGACTGACAGGGCGGTCGGAGAGTCGCCTTCTCTCCATAGTCTGGGCTCATGGACTACGCCAGGATGCGCGCGATCGCCGCGAAGCTCGGGGCCTACTCGGAGCAGCTCGAGGGGTCGTGGAGCGTCGAGATCGGGCCGTGCGGTCCGGTACTGGCGATGAGGTGCCCGTCGAAGCGGCACGAGGGCGCGGTCCGCCGCATCTGCAAGCAGTTGGACGCGCAATTGCCCGGCACTCACCCCGGCTACATCTGCGCGAACGGCCCCGAGATCGAGCACCCCGCCATCGGCCGCATGCGCCGCCCGGACGCCGTCGTGATCCCCGAAGCCACCCTCGACGAAGAGGGCCTGGCGGTCGACGCGACGCGGGTGCTGGCTGCCGTCGAGATCGTCTCACCGTCGAATCCGAGCAACGACTACGACGAGAAGTTGGCCCGTGGTGCGGCGGGGGAGACACGGGCCTGACCTACGGCTACGAGATCTTCCTGCCCCTCGCAACGTCACCTCCGGCTTCGGCAGCGAGCCGGGGCGCTGGGCCGCCTCGATTGACATGCAGCCCAACGGCTGCCAGCGTGAAAAGGCAGCCAACAGGCTGCATGTCAGAGGGGCGGAGATGGACGAGGTCTTCAAGGCGCTGGGTGACCGGAATCGGCGGCGGCTGCTGGATCGGCTGAACGGGCGGAACGGGCAGAGTCTGCGGGAGTTGTGCGCGGGGCTCGGCATGGCGCGGCAGTCGGTCAGCAAGCATCTGGCGGTGCTGGAGGGCGCCAACCTGGTCACCACCGTGCGGCGGGGCCGGGAGAAGTTGCACTACCTCAACGCCGAGCCGATCAACGCCATCACCGAACGCTGGATCAGCCGCTACGACCAGGGGCGGGTGCACGCACTCGCCGACCTCAAGCACGTGCTGGAGAGCAACGCCATGGACAGCGACGCGTTCGTGTACACGACCTACATCAGGACCACGCCCGAGCGGCTGTGGCAGGGCCTGACCGATCCGGAGTTCACCCGGCGCTACTGGGGGCTGGAGTTCGGTACCGACTGGGCGGCCGGGGCCCCCATGGTGTGGCGGGAGCGGGGGGCCGAGACCGCCGACCCCGGACAGGTCGTCCTCGAGTCCGACCCGCACCGGCGGCTGTCGTACACCTGGCACACCTTCACGCCCGAGTGGGCCGAGGCCAACGGGATCGACGGCGAGACCCTCGCCAAGCTCTCCGCCGAGCGGCGGTCGAAGGTCACCTTCGAGATCGAGGACCTTGAGGGGAGCGGGACGGTCAAGCTGACCGTCGTCCATGACGGGTTCGAGGACGGCAGCACCGTGCGCGAGATGATCCAGCACGGGTGGCCGGTCCTCGTGTCCGGGCTCAAGACGCTTCTGGAGACCGGGGACACGCTGCCCCAGCCCCAGTAGTCAGCGGTGCAGGGCGGTTTCCCGTTCCATGCGCGTCAGCTTCTCGGGGTTGCGCACCGCGTACAGGCCGGAGATGCGGCCGTCGTCGAAGCGCACCGCCATCACCGTGTCCAGTTCGCCGTCGAGGCGGATGACCAGGGCCGGGTGGCCGTTGACCTGGGTCGGGTGCATCGACATCCCGACGGGCAGCTTGACCAGGCCGCCGAGCATCAGGCGGGACACCTTGTCGGCGCCCAGGACGGGCCGCAGGATGGCCTGCTTGATGCCGCCGCCGTCGCCCAGCAGGACGACGTCCGGGGCCAGGATGTCGAGCAGGCCCTGAAGGTCCCCCGTCTCCACCGCCCGCTGGAACGCGGCGAGCGCGTCCCGGGCCTTCGCCCGGGGGACGGCGCCGCGCGGCCGGCGGGCCGCCACGTGCGCGCGGGCCCGGTGCGCGGTCTGGCGGACGGCGGCCGGGGTCTTGTCGACGGCCTCGGCGATCTCGTCGTACTCCAGGCCGAACACCTCGCGCAGCACGAACACCGCCCGCTCGGTCGGTGTCAGGGTCTCCATGACCAGCATCATCGCCATCGAGACGCTGTCGGCCAGTTCGACGTCCTCGGCCACGTCGGGGGTGGTGAGCAGCGGCTCGGGCAGCCACTCGCCGACGTACGACTCCTTGCGGCGGCCGAGCGTGCGCAGCCGGGTCAGCGCCTGCCGCGTGGTGATCCGGACCAGGTACGCGCGCCGGTCGCGCACCGAGCCGAGATCGACTCCCGCCCAGCGCAGCCAGGTCTCCTGGAGGACGTCCTCGGCGTCGGCGGCCGAGCCGAGCATCTCGTAGGCGACGGTGAAGAGGAGGTTGCGATGGGCGACGAACGCCTCGGTGGCGGGGTCCGTGCGTCCGTCCCCGGCGCCCGCTCCGGCCGTCGTGTCCTGTTCGTGGCTGCCGTACTCGCTCATGACCAGCTGCTCCCGCTCGTTCGCCTTCGACGGTGTCACGCGCACAGGACGCCGGCCGCCGCCGGTCTGTGACATCCCCCGCCGGTGTTCCACGTCACACTCGCGCCCCGTCACAGGGTCCGGGACGGCGGCGTCTTGTGTGCGTCAACGCGGCACCGAGAGTGAGGACGGGGTCATGGAAACCCGATTCAACCTGTTCGAGAACGAGATCGGCGGCCGGTTCGCCAAGCGGTTCGCCGGCGTCGCCCTGGTGCTCCAGCAGTCGTCGCTGCCGAAGTCCACGCAGGAGCTGATCGCGCTGCGGGCCAGCCAGATCAACGGCTGCGGGCACTGCATCGACATGCACACCAAGGAGGCCACGGCCGCCGGGGAGAGCGCGGTCCGGCTGCACCTGGTCGCGGCCTGGCGCGAGTCCACCGTGTTCACCGAGGCCGAGCGGGCGGCGCTGGCCCTCGCCGAGGAGGGCACCCGGCTCGCCGACGCCCACCAGGGCGTGTCCGACGAGACCTGGGCCCAGGTGCGCAAGCACTACGACGACGACCAGATCGCCTCACTGGTCGGCACCGTCGCCATGATCAACGCGGCCAACCGGCTCGCCGTGATCACCCACCAGGCGGGCGGCTCCTACGAGGCCGGCATGTTCGACGCGGCCTTCGACTGAGACCTGCCCGGCCGGACGGCGGCGCGGCTCCCCCGGTGAAAACCGGTGGAGCCGCGCCGCCGTGCCCAACTACCCTCCTGCCGACCCGAGTCGTCTGGTGAAGGGCGGGCCGTTGTACACCGCGTGAGACACCCCGAGTGCTGATCTGTCGCGCGTCGCACCTGTGCGCCGTGCTGCTTTCCGCTGCGGACTTCTCACACTGAAACCGGTGTACTCCTGTGCTCAACGACTGGGTCGTCATGCCCACTTGCCTGCCACTCGTCATCCGCCGCTGCCACGCGTGCGGGGGCGGGCGCTTCCGGGCGAACGGCAAATTCCGCGCCAACGCCCACCACAAACTCATCGACGCCTGGCTCCTCGTGCTCTGCACCACCTGCGGGGACACCGCGAAGCTCACGGTCTTCGAGCGCACGCGCGTGCGCTCGGTGCGGCCCGGGCTGCTGGACCGGCTGCACGGCATTGACCCCGCCCTGGCGGCGGAGTTGCTCCAGGATCCGGGCGTCCGGCGCCGTAATCGCGTCGCCCTCGACTGGGCCGGCGCCTGGCGCCTCGACACCGGCGGGTCGGACCACCTGGACCGCGAGGTGATCGACGTCTCGGTCCGCTTCGCCGCCCCGATCCCGGTCCGGCCGGTGCGGCTGATCGCCGAAGGGTGCGGCCTCTCCCGGGCCGAGGTCGAAAGGCTGGCCGCCGAGGGGAAGGTCGTCTCGGCCGTCCGGCTGGGCGCCGGGCTCAGCGGCGACTTCACCTTCACGCTCAAGCGCTGAGGCCGCCCGCGGCCGCGCCGGGACCCGGTCACGATTGGGTCTCGGCGCGGCACCACCCCTTGCCCCGAGCCCCTGTAATCGTTTCCAATCCCTCGTGTAATCGATTCCACGAGGAGGTGGAAACGGCGATGGCGAGCATCAAGGACGTCGCCGCCGAGGCGGGCGTCTCCGTCGCGACGGTCTCGCGCGCGCTCAACGGCCACCCGTCGGTCAGCGCCACCGCGCGCCGCCGCGTACTGGCCGCGGTCGAGACGCTGGGCTACCGCCCGAACGCCGTCGCCCGGTCACTGCGCACCGACCAGACCCGCACCCTCGGCCTGGTCATCAGCGACGTCATGAACCCGTACTTCACGGAACTGGCCCGCTCCGTCGAGGAGGAGGCCCGCGCCCTCGGCTACAGCGTCATCATCGGCAACGCCGACGAGCGGCCCGATCTCCAGGACCACCACGTGACGACGCTGCTGGACCGCCGGATCGACGGGCTCCTCGTCTCCCCCACCGACGGCGGCTCCCCGCACATGCTCGCCGCCGCGCGGGCCGGGACGCCCATGGTCTTCGTCGACCGCTGGATCCCCGGCGTCGACGTCCCCGTCGTCAGGTCGGACGGGCGGGCCGCCGTACAGGACCTCGTCGCCCACCTGTACGGGCTCGGGCACCGCCGGCTCGCGATCATCGCCGGGCCCGCCGCCACCACCACCGGACGCGAGCGCGTCGACGCCTTCCGCGAGGCGCTCGGCGCGTACGGGCTGCCCCTCCCCGGCGCCTACATCGGGCAGGGCGACTTCCAGGCCGACAGCGGCCGCCGGGTCACCGAGGGCTTCCTCGACCTGCCCGAGCCGCCCGAGGTCGTCTTCGCCGCCGACAACCTGATGGCGCTCGGCGCGCTGGACGCCGTACGGGCGCGGGGCCTCCGGGTCCCCGAGGACATCGCGCTCGCCGCGTTCGACGACATCCCGTGGTTCGTGCACACCGATCCGCCGGTCACCGCCATCGCCCAGCCCACGCGCGACCTCGGGCGGGCCGCCGTCCGCGCGCTCGTCGACCGGATCGAGGGGCGGACCGGCGAGTCCGTCACCCTCCCCGCGCGGCTCGTCGTCCGCCGCTCCTGCGGTGAGGCGAACCCACAAGAACACCCGTCCCCCGTACGAAGGAGTACGCCGTGAGCAGCCGCAGTCCGGACGAGTTGCTGCGCATCGAGGGCATCCGCAAGACCTTCCCCGGCGTGGTCGCGCTCGACAGCGTCGACTTCGACCTGCGCCGGGGCGAGGTGCACGTGCTGCTCGGTGAGAACGGCGCGGGCAAGAGCACCCTCATCAAGATGCTCTCCGGTGCCTACACCCCCGACGCCGGGCGGATCCTGGCCGGTGGCGAGGAGGTGCGCATCCACGGTGCGCAGGACTCCGAGCGCCTCGGGATCGCCACCATCTACCAGGAGTTCAACCTCGTCCCCGACCTGACGGTCGCCGAGAACATCTTCCTGGGGCGGCAGCCGCGCCGCCTGGGAATGATCGACCGGAAGAAGATGGACGCGGACGCCGAGGTGCTGCTGAAGCGGGTCGGCCTGAGCGTGTCCCCCCGTACGCGCGTGCGGGAACTCGGCATCGCGCGGCTCCAGATGGTCGAGATCGCCAAGGCGCTCAGCCTGGAGGCGCGCGTGCTCATCATGGACGAGCCGACCGCCGTGCTGACCTCCGAGGAGGTCGAGAAGCTGTTCGCCATCGTGCGGCGGCTGCGCGAGGACGGCGTCGGGATCGTGTTCATCACGCACCACCTGGAGGAGATCGCCGCCCTCGGCGACCGCGTCACCGTCATCCGGGACGGGCGCAGCGTCGGCCAAGTGCCCGCCTCCACCCCCGAGGACGAGCTGGTACGGCTCATGGTCGGGCGGTCGATCGAGCAGCAGTACCCGCGTGAACGCACCGACACCGGTGAGGCGCTGCTCAAGGTGGAGGGGCTGACCCGGGACGGTGTCTTCCACGACGTCGGCTTCGAGGTGCGGGCCGGTGAGGTCGTCGGCATCGCGGGCCTCGTCGGCGCCGGGCGGACCGAGGTGGCGCGCGCCGTGTTCGGCGCCGACCCCTACGACGCCGGGACCGTGCACGTCGCGGGCGCGCCGCTGCGGCGGCACGACGTGAACGCCGCCATGGCCGCCGGGATCGGGCTGGTGCCCGAGGACCGCAAGGGGCAGGGGCTCGTGCTCGACGCGTCCGTCGAGGAGAACCTCGGGCTCGTCACCCTTCGGTCGAGCGCCCGCGCGGGGCTCGTCGATCTCAAGGGCCGGCGTGCGTCGGCGGAGCGGATCGCCGGGCAGCTCGGTGTGCGGATGGCCGGTCTCGGCCAGCACGTGCGCACCCTCTCCGGCGGCAACCAGCAGAAGGTCGTCATCGGCAAGTGGCTGCTGGCCGACACGAAGGTGCTCATCCTCGACGAGCCGACGCGCGGCATCGACGTCGGCGCCAAGGTCGAGATCTACCAGCTCGTCAACGAACTGACGGCCGCCGGTGCCGCCGTGCTCATGATCTCCAGCGATCTGCCCGAAGTACTCGGCATGAGCGACCGGGTGGTCGTCATGGCACAGGGACGGGTCGCCGGTGAACTCCCCGCCGAGCGGGCCACCCAGGACGCCGTCATGGCGCTCGCCGTCAGCATCCCCCACACCGATGGAACCGGAACGGAGGCCGACCGTGGCCACTGACACGCTCAAGAGCAAGCCGGGCGCGCAGGGCGCCTCGGGCGGTGTGCGCCGCCTGCTGCTGGAGAACGGCGCGCTGACCGCGCTGATCGTCCTCGTCGTCGCCATGTCGGCGCTCTCCGGGGACTTCCTGACCGCCGACAACCTGCTCAACGTCGGCGTCCAGGCGGCCGTGACGGCGATCCTCGCCTTCGGCGTCACCTTCGTCATCGTCTCGGCGGGCATCGACCTGTCGGTCGGCTCGGTCGCCGCGCTGTCGGCCACCGTACTGGCCTGGAGCGCCACCGAGGCCGGGATACCGGTCGCGCTCGCGGTGCTGCTGTCCGTCGCGACGGGCATCGCCTGCGGTCTGGTGAACGGTTTCCTGATCTCGTACGGGAAGCTGCCGCCGTTCATCGCGACGCTCGCCATGCTGTCGGTCGGGCGCGGTCTGTCTCTGGTCATCTCGCAGGGTTCGCCGATCGCCTTCCCGGAGTCGGTCTCGCACCTCGGGGACACCCTCGGCGGGTGGCTGCCGGTGCCGGTGCTGGTGATGATCGTGATGGGTCTGATCACCGCGTTCGTCCTCGGGCGGACCTACATCGGCCGCTCCATGTACGCCATCGGCGGCAACGAGGAGGCCGCGCGGCTGTCCGGGCTGCGGGTCAAGCGGCAGAAGCTCGCCATCTACGCCTTCTCCGGCCTGTTCGCCGCCGCCGCGGGCATCGTCCTCGCCTCCCGGCTCTCCTCCGCGCAGCCGCAGGCCGCGCAGGGCTACGAACTGGACGCCATCGCCGCCGTCGTCATCGGCGGTGCCTCGCTCGCGGGCGGTACCGGCAAGGCGTCCGGCACGCTGATCGGCGCGCTGATCCTCGCGGTGCTGCGCAACGGCCTGAACCTGCTGTCGGTCTCCGCGTTCTGGCAGCAGGTCGTCATCGGTGTCGTCATCGCGCTGGCGGTGCTCCTGGACACCCTGCGGCGCAAGGCCGGCGCGACCACCCCGGCGGCCGGGACCTCCGGCGGCGGGAACCGGGGCAGGCAGGCGCTGACGTACGTCGTCGCGGCGGTCGTCGCCGTCGCGGTGGTCGGCGCGACCTCGCTGCTGCACAACGGGTCCTCGGGCGGCACGTCGAAGAAGGTCGGGCTGTCGCTGTCGACGCTGAACAACCCGTTCTTCGTGCAGATCAGGGACGGTGCGGAGGAGCAGGCGAAGAAGCTGGGCGTGGACCTGACCGTCACCGACGCGCAGAACGACGCCTCCCAGCAGGCGAACCAGTTGCAGAACTTCACCAGCGAGGGCCTGTCCTCGATCATCGTCAACCCGGTGGACTCGGACGCCGCGGGCCCCTCGGTGCGCTCGGCGAACAAGGACGACATCCCCGTCATCGCCGTGGACCGCGGCGTGAACGACGCCGAGACCGCCGCGCTGGTCGCCTCCGACAACGTCGAGGGCGGTGCGCTGGGCGCCAAGGCCCTCGCCGAGAAGCTCGGCGGCAAGGGCACCATCGCCATCCTCCAGGGCCAGGCCGGCACCTCCGCCAGCCGGGAGCGCGGGGCGGGCTTCGCGGCCGGCCTCAAGGAGTACCCGGGCATCAAGGTGGTCGCCAAGCAGCCCGCGGACTTCGACCGCACCAAGGGCCTGGACGTGATGACCAACCTGCTCCAGGCGCACCCGGACATCGACGGTGTCTTCGCGGAGAACGACGAGATGGCGCTCGGCGCGATCAAGGCGCTGGGCTCCAAGGCGGGCAAGTCGGTCCAGGTCGTCGGCTTCGACGGCACGCCGGACGGGCTGAAGGCGGTCCAGGGAGGCACGTTGTTCGCGTCCGTCGCGCAGCAGCCGAAGGAACTGGGCAGGATCGCCGTACAGAACGCGCTGCGGGCGGCCGAGGACAAGAAGGTGGAGCAGACGGTGAAGGTGCCCGTGAAGGTGGTCACCAAGGAGAACGTGGCCGGCTTCGAGGGCTGACGGGGGCGCACGGGAGTGCACGGGCGGACGGTCACGGCGACCGTCCGCCCACCTCACTCGGTTCACTCGGATCACTCGGTTCACTCGGATCGGAGAACGACTGATGTACGACTACGACCTCCTGGTCGTGGGGTCGGCCAACGCCGACCTCGTGATCGGCGTGGAACGGCGGCCGGGCGCCGGGGAGACGGTGCTCGGCTCCGACCTGAGCGTCCACCCGGGAGGCAAGGGCGGGAACCAGGCGGTGGCCGCCGCCCGGCTCGGCGCCCGTACGGCCCTGCTGGCCCGGGTCGGCGACGACGGCCACGGGCGGCTGCTCCTCGACTCGCAGCGCGCCGCCGGTGTCGACACGGTCGGCGTGCTGGTGGGCGGCGCCCCGACCGGCGTCGCGCTGATCACCGTCGATCCGTCGGGGGACAACAGCATCGTGGTCTCGCCGGGCGCCAACGGCCGGCTGACGCCGGGCGACGTCCGCGCGGCCGGCAGCCTCTTCCACGCCTCCCGGGTCGTCTCCACGCAGTTGGAGATCCCGCTGGAGACGGTCGTGGAGGTGGTCCGGAGTCTGGCGCCGGGCAGCCGCTTCGTGCTGAACCCGTCGCCGCCGCGCCCGCTGCCGCCGGAGGTCCTCGCGGCCTGCGACCCGCTGATCGTCAACGAGCACGAGGCGAAGGTGATCCTCGGCGACGCCCTGGTCAGCGAGCGCCCCGAGGACTGGGCCCGCGTCCTGCTGGCCAAGGGCCCGCGTTCGGTGGTCGTGACCCTGGGCGCCGAGGGCGCGCTGGTGGCGTCGGGCGAGGGCGTCTCGCGGGTGCCGTCGGTGAAGGTGGACGCCGTGGACACGACGGGCGCGGGCGACGCGTTCACCGCGGCGCTGGCCTGGCGGCTCGGCACCGGCGACTCGCTCGCCGAGGCGGCGGCGTACGCGGCCCGGGTCGGCGCGGCGGCGGTCACGAAGGCGGGGGCGCAGGAGTCGTACCCCACCGCGGCTCAGGCCGAGGCGCTGTGAAGCGGGCAGGGATACTCAACCGCCACCTCGCGGGCGCGCTCGCCGGACTCGGGCACGGCGACGGGGTCCTGGTGTGCGACGTGGGCATGCCCATCCCGGACGGCCCACGCGTCGTCGACCTGGCCTTCCGCGCCGGGGTGCCGTCCTTCGCGGAGGTGCTGGACGGTCTGCTCGCCGAGCTGGTCGTGGAGGGCGCGGTGGCGGCGACGGAGGTGCGGGAGGCCAACACCGGTGCCGCGGCACTGCTCGACGGCCACTTCCCCGGCCTGACCCTGGTCCCGCACGAGCGGCTCAAGGAGCTGTCGGCGGGTGCGCGTCTGATCGTCCGCACCGGCGAGGCGCGGCCGTACGCGAACGTGCTGCTGCGGTGCGGGGTCTTCTTCTGACGGGCGCCGGCGGGGGACGACGGGAACTTTGAGAGGGCCCGGTCGCGACCGGGCCCTCTCGGGTTTCCCCTCCCCTTCAGAACCCCACGGATCCCCCCCGGGTCCCCCCACAGAGGTTCTGATGCCAAGTACGACCCGCGGGACGCCGAAAGGGTTGCACGCGTCACCGTGATTTATTTTTCCGGATCTATTTCCCCGGTGCGGCGTCCCCCGCGTGCGCGGCGAACCGCTCCGCCGTCTCGGCGAGTACCTCGCGTCCGTCGCGCGCCCACAGCGCCTCGTTGAACAGTTCGACCTCGATGGCGCCGGTGTATCCGGCCGCCTCCACGTAGCCCTTCCACTCCCGCATGTCGATCGCGCCGTCGCCGATCTGGCCGCGGCCGTTGAGGACGCCCTCGGGCAGGGGGGTGGTCCAGTCGGCGAGCTGGAAGGTGTGGATGCGGCCGCCCGCCCCGGCCCGGGCGATCTGCTCGGGCGCCCGGTCGTCCCACCAGACGTGGTACGTGTCGACGGTGACGCCGACCTGGTGGGCGGGGAAGCGTTCGGCCAGGTCCAGGGCCTGGGCGAGGGTGGAGACCACGCAGCGGTCCGAAGCGTACATCGGGTGCAGCGGCTCGATGGCGAGGCGTACGCCGTGCCGCTCGGCGTAGGGGGCGAGTTCGCTGAGCGCGTCCGCGATGCGTTCGCGGGCGGCGCGCAGGTCCTTGTGGCCGGCCGGGAGGCCGCCGGAGACCAGGACGAGGGTGTCGGTGCCGAGGGCGGCGGCCTCGTCGACGGCGCGGCGGTTGTCGGCCAGGGCGGCGGCGCGCGCTTCCGGGTCGGCGGCCGTGAGGAATCCGCCGCGGCACAGGGTGGTGACGGTCAGGCCCGCGTCGCGGACCAGCTTGGCCGCCGCCTCGACGCCGTACGCCTGGACCGGTTCGCGCCACAGTCCGACGTTGCCGATGCCCAGGTCGCGGCAGGCGGTGGTCAGTTCGGGCAGCGTCAGCTGCTTGACCGTCATCTGGTTGATGCTGAAGCGGGTCAGGCCGGGGGCGGGGCGGGTGTCGCTCACTGGGTGACTCCGTACAGGTCGAGCAGGGTCCGCATGCGCTCCTCGGCGAGTTTCGGGTCCGGGAACAGGCCGAGGCCGTCCGCGAGTTCGTAGGCGCGGGCGAGGTGCGGCAGGGAGCGGGCCGACTGGAGGCCGCCGACCATCGTGAAGTGGCTCTGGTGGCCGGCCAGCCAGGCCAGGAACACCACGCCCGTCTTGTAGTAGCGGGTGGGGGCCTGGAAGAGGTGGCGGGAGAGTTCGACGGTGGGGTCGAGGAGGGCGCGGAAGCCCTCCGTGTCGCCGGTGTCGAGGTGGCGGACCGCCTCGGCGGCCAGCGGGCCCAGGGGGTCGAAGATGCCGAGCAGGGCGTGGCTGAAGCCCTGTTCGTCGCCCGCGATCAGCTCCGGGTAGTTGAAGTCGTCCCCGGTGTAGCAGCGCACGCCGCGCGGGAGGCGGCGGCGCAGGTCGATCTCGCGCTGGGCGTCGAGGAGGGAGACCTTGATGCCGTCGACCTTGTCGGGGTGGGCGGCGATGACCTCCAGGAAGGTGTCGGTCGCCGCATCGAGGTCGGACGAGCCCCAGTAGCCCTCCAGCGCCGGGTCGAACATCGGGCCGAGCCAGTGCAGGACGACCGGTTCGGCGGACTGGCGCAGGAGGTGGCCGTAGACCTCCAGGTAGTCGTCCGGGCCCTTCGCGGTCGCGGCGAGGGCGCGGGAGGCCATGAGGATGGCCTGGGCGCCCGACTCCTCGACGAGGGCGAGCTGTTCCTCGTAGGCCGCCCGGACCTCGGCGAGGGTGCCGGCCGTGAGCTGGTCGGTGCCGACGCCGCACGCGATGCGGCCGCCGGTCGCCCGCGCCTCGGCGGCGGAGCGGCGGATCAGCTCGGCCGCCGTGGGCCAGTCCAGGCCCATGCCGCGCTGGGCGGTGTCCATCGCCTCGGCGACGCCGAGTCCGTGGGACCACAGGTGGCGGCGGAAGGCGAGGGTGGCGTCCCAGTCGACGGCGGCGGGCGAGTCGGGGGTGGTGTCGGCGAACGGGTCGGCGACCACGTGCGCCGCCGAGAAGACCGTCCGGGAGGTGAAAGCGCTTCCAGGAGCTTCCCGGGTGACGGCGAGCGGCTCGGTGCGCGGCTCGTGGGCGCGCAGGGTGCCGTCCGCGCCCGGCAGGTGGAGGGTCACAGCGAGATCTCCGGTACGTCGAGGCGGCGGCCCTCCGCCGAGGACCTCAGGCCCAGTTCGGCGAGCTGGACGCCGCGGGCGCCGGCCAGCAGGTCCCAGTGGTAGGGGGCGTCGGCGTAGACGTGCTTGAGGAACAGCTCCCACTGGGCCTTGAAGCCGTTGTCGAAGTCGCCGTTGTCCGGGACCTCCTGCCACTGGTCGCGGAAGGCCTCGGTGGCGGGGATGTCCGGGTTCCAGACCGGCTTGGGGGTGGCGGAGCGGTGCTGGACGCGGCAGTTGCGCAGGCCGGCCACCGCCGAGCCCTCGGTGCCGTCGACCTGGAACTCGACCAGCTCGTCGCGGTTGACACGCACCGCCCAGGAGGAGTTGATCTGCGCGATGGCGCCGCCGTCCAGCTCGAAGACGCCGTAGGCGGCGTCGTCGGCGGTGGCGTCGTAGGGCTTGCCGTTCTCGTCCCAGCGCTGCGGGACGTGGGTGGCGGTGAGGGCCTGCACGGACTTCACCCGGCCGAACAGCTCGTGCAGGACGTACTCCCAGTGCGGGAACATGTCGACGACGATGCCGCCGCCGTCCTCGGTGCGGTAGTTCCACGAGGGGCGCTGGGCCTCCTGCCAGTCGCCCTCGAAGACCCAGTAGCCGAACTCGCCGCGCACGGACAGGATCCGGCCGAAGAAGCCCCCGTCGATGAGGCGCTTGAGCTTGAGCAGGCCGGGGAGGAAGAGCTTGTCCTGGACGACGCCGTGCCGGACGCCCTTCGCGTCGGCGAGGCGGGCGAGGTCGAGGGCTCCGTCCAGGCCGGTGGCGGTGGGCTTCTCGGTGTAGACGTGCTTGCCCGCGGCGATCGCCTTCTTGATCGCCTCCTCGCGGGCCGAGGTGACCTGGGCGTCGAAGTAGATGTCGACGCTGTCGTCGGCCAGGACCGCGTCCAGGTCGGTGGAGACGTGGTCGAGTCCGTGCCGTTCGGCGAGCGCCTTCAGCGCGTGTTCGCGGCGGCCGACCAGAACCGGCTCCGGCCACAGCACGGTGCCGTCGCCGAGGTCGAGGCCGCCCTGTTCGCGGAGGGCCAGGATGGAGCGGACGAGGTGCTGGCGGTAGCCCATGCGCCCGGTCACGCCGTTCATGGCGATACGCACCGTCTTGCGTGTCACGTCTTTCCCTTCGTACGAGCCGTATGCCCTGTAGCAAGCGCTTTCTATGCAGAACGAAGCTAGCCTGTGAACGGTGGTCTGGACAAGACCGCGATTCGGGTGAGTTGTTCGAGGGGGCGAACGACGACGCGTGGTGGCCGTAGGGTCACCGCGACGGCGTTCGGCTCACGCGCGATGCGGAGGACGAGGACATGACGGTGACACTTGCGGACGTGGCGGCCCGCGCCCAGGTCTCCCCCGCGACGGTGTCGCGCGTGCTGAACGGGAACTACCCGGTGGCCGCCACCACCCGGGAGCGGGTGCTGAAGGCGGTCGACGAGCTGGACTACGTGCTCAACGGCCCGGCGAGCGCCCTGGCCGCGGCCACGTCCGACCTGGTCGGCATCCTGGTCAACGACATCGCCGACCCCTTCTTCGGCATCATGGCCGGCGCCATCCAGTCCGAGATCGGCGGGCCGGGCGGCCGAGCGGGCGGCGAGCGGCTCGCGGTGGTCTGCAACACCGGCGGCTCCCCGGAGCGCGAGCTGACCTACCTCACCCTGCTTCAGCGCCAGCGCGCGGCGGCCGTCGTGCTGACCGGCGGCGCGATGGAGGACGCGGCGCACCAGGCGGCGGTGGCGGCGAAGCTGCGGAAGCTGAGCGAGGCGGGGACGCGGGTGGTGCTGTGCGGGCGGCCGCCGGCGCCGGAGACCGGGGCCATCGCGCTGACCTTCGACAACCGCGGGGGCGGCCGGGAGCTGACCGAGCACCTGCTCGGGCTCGGCCACCGCCGGCTCGGCTACATCGCCGGCCTCCAGGAGCGGACCACCACCCGGCACCGGCTGGAGGGCCACCGCGCCGCGCTCGCCGCGCACGGCGTCGAGGAGGACCCCCGCTGGACCGTCCACGGCCGCTACGACCGGCAGTCCGGGTACGAGGCGACGCTGGAACTCCTGCGCAGGGATCCGTCCCTGACGGCTGTCGTCGCCGCGAACGACTCCGTCGCGCTGGGCGCGTGCGCGGCGCTGCGGGACTCGGGGCTGCGGATCCCGGACGACGTGTCCGTGGCCGGCTTCGACGACCTGCCGTTCAGCATCGACGCGGTGCCCGCGCTGACGACGGTCCGGCTGCCGCTGGCGGAGGCGGGGGCGCGGGCGGGTCGGGTGGCGATGGGGCGGGAGGAGGCGCCGGCCGGGGGGATCGCGACGGTGCGGGGGGAGTTGATGGTGCGGGGGTCCTCCGGGGTTCCTCGGGGGTAGGTGCCGCCTGTTTCGTTGGTGCCGCCCGTTGGTGTGGGCCTCGGTGGGGGCTGCCGCCCCCACGCCCCCGCTTCGGCCTGGACGGCCTCGTCCTCAAACGCCGGACGGGCTGACAGTGGACGGCGAGTCGTCATCAGAGCCCGGAGGGGCTGACAGTGGACGGCGATGTCATGCGACCCCGGCGCTGACAGTGGACGGCGATGTCATGCGACCCCGGCGCTGACAGTGGACGGCGATGTCATGCGACCCCGGCGCTGACAGTGGACGGCGCTGTCATCCGACCCCGGACAGGCTGACAGTGGACGGCGACGCTCCATCAGACCCCCGGGCGGGCTGGGCTGAGAAACGCCCGGCCGGCGCGGAGGAGTGCGGGCGGTGGAGCCGGGTACGCTCCGGGGTCATGAAGCTGGCGTTCTCCACCCTTGGTGTCCCCGGGCTGCCCCTGACCGATGTGCTGGGCCTCGCGACCGCGCACGGCTACCACGGTGTCGAGTTGCGCGCCCATCCGGAGGAACCCGTGAACCCGGGTCTTTCCCCGGACGAACGGGCGGCCGTGGCGGCCGAGTTCAAGGCGTCCGGCGTGGAACTGCTCGGTGTGGCCGGGTACGCGCGGGTGGCCGCCCCCGGTGACGACGAGCCGGTCCTCGCCGAGGTCCGCGCCCTGCTCGAACTCGCCCGCGACCTGGGCGCCCCGTACATCCGCGTCTTCCCCGGCGGCGGTACCGGGCAGAGCGCCGAGGAGGCCGACGCGACGGCCGCCCGGCGGCTGGGCACGGCCGCCGAGTACGCCGCCGACCTCGGCGTCCGCATCCTCCTGGAGACCCACGACTCGCACCGCACGGGCGCCGACGCGATGCGCGTCCTGGGCCTGGTCGGGCACCTCCAGGTCGGCGCCCTGTGGGACGTGATGCACACCTGGCTGGGCGGCGAGCAGCCCTTCGAGTCGTACGCGGCCCTCGCCCCGCACCTCGGCTACGTCCAGGTCAAGGACATCGCCTCCGCCGAGGACACCACACCGCTGCCGCTGGGCGCGGGCGTGCTGCCGCTCACCGAGGTGGTGGACGTCCTCTCCCGGCACGGCTGGGACGGCTGGCTGTGCTGGGAGTACGAGAAGCGGTGGTACGAGTCCGCCGCCCCGCTGCCCGACCTGCTGGCGGCCGGCCGCGATCACCTGACCCGGCTGCTCACCGACGCGGCGTGAGGGCGTCCGCCGCCGACCGGACCCGGCGCTCCATCCGCTCCCGGTGCTCAGGCCACTCCGCCGCCGTGATGGAGTAGATCGCGGAGTCGCGCAGCCGGCCCTCCTCGCCCGGCGCCCAGGAGCGGGACCAGTTGCGCAGGACGCCCTCGAGACGGGCGCCGGTCCTCTCGATCGCCGCCCGGGAACGGGCGTTGCGGGCGTCGGTCTTGAGGTCGACCCGGGACACCTGCCAGACCTCGAAGGCGTGGCGGAACAGGAGCAGCTTGGCCTCCGCGTTCATGCCGGTGCCCTGGGCGGAGCGGGCCAGCCAGGTGAAGCCGACCTCGATCGCGTCGAGGGCGTCGTCGGTGAGCCAGGAGCGGGGTTCCCAGTAGGCGGTGGCGCCGACCGCCCGTCCGGTGGCGAGGGAGATCTGCGCGTAGGGCGCCAGCCGCCCCGAGGCCGCGCGGGCCAGTTGGGCGTCGATGTATCCGCCGACCTCGTCGGCCCTCGGCACCCACGTGTACGCGTAGCGGTCTCGGTCTTCTTCCGCCGCCACCGCGAGGTCGGCCGCGTGCCGGTGGCCCAGCGGCTCCAGTCGTACCAGCGTGCCTTCGAGGGGCGGGCCCTTCAGTGCGAACGTCACCGGACGGATTCTTCCGCCGGCGCGGAGGGCCGTCCAATGGTTTCCGGGCGGGCCGGCGCGATCACGTACGGCGTCCGGCTGCGGGCACGCCGTCCCGTGAGCGTCGTCAGCGCCACCCCGCCCACCAGCAGCGCCGCCGCGCACCAGCGCAGGGGCGTCACCGCCTCGCCGAGGAAGAGGGCCGCCGAGGACATCCCGAAGACCGGGACCAGGAGCGAGAAGGGCGCGACCGTCGACGCGGGGTGACGGCGCAGCAGCCAGCCCCAGGCGCCGAAGCCGAAGACGGTCGAGACCCAGGCCACGTAGAGGATCGTGCTCCCGCCCTGCCAGTCCAGGCCGCGCAGTGCCGCGAGGTCCGCTTCCGGGCCCTCCGTAAGCAGGGAGAGGGCCAGTAGCGGCAGCACCGGGACGGTGCACACCCACACCATGAAGTTCAGGGCGTCGGGCGGGGACGCCTTGCGGGTGAGGACGTTGGACAGCCCCCACGCGGCGGCCGCCCCGACGACCATCACGAAGGCGCCCAGCGGACCGGACGCGCCCTCGTCGGCCGCCGCCACACCGATGCCGGCCAGCGCGACGAGCATGCCCGCCGCCTGGACGCGGGAGGGGCGTTCGCCCAGGACCGCGGCGGCGATCACCGCGGTGAACACCGCCTGGATCTGGAGGACCAGGGAGGACAGGCCGGCCGGCATGCCCGCGTCCATGCCCACGAAGACCAGGCCGAACTTGGCCACGCCCAGCACCAGCCCCACCGCCACGATCCACTTCCACGCGACCTTGGGCCGGCCCACGAGGAAGACGGCGGGCAGGGCGGCCGCCAGGAAGCGCAGGGCGGAGAAGAGCAGCGGCGGGAAGTGGCCGAGGCCGACCTCGATGACCGTGAAGTTCACGCCCCAGACGGCGGCGACGAGCACGGCGAGGAGGAGGTGGGAAGGTCGCATGCGTCGAGGATCGCGCCACGGACTGTGTAGCACCAGCGATGATTGCTGCATGGTTGGATGAAGGACTGCTAACTGTTTCACTCTCGGGAGGCGTCGTGCTCGATCTTCAGCGTCTGCGTGCCCTGCACGCCGTGTCCGTGCACGGCACGGTGGGCGCGGCCGCCGCCGCGCTCGGGTTCACGCCGTCCGCGGTGTCGCAGCAGATCGCCAAGTTGGAGCGGGAGACCAGGACGGTGCTCCTGGAGCGGGAGGGGCGCGGGGTCCGGCTCACCGACGAGGCGTGGCAGCTGGCCGCCACCGCCGTCGAGCTGCTGGCCCTGGTGGAGCGGGCGGAGACCCTGCTGGAGGAGCGGCGCGGGGTGCCGTCGGGGCGGCTGACGGTGGCCGCGTTCGCGTCGGCGGCGCGCGGTCTGCTGCCCTCGGTCCTGGCCGACCTGGCCGCCCGTCATCCGGCTCTGGACGCCCGGCTCACCGAGGTGGACCCGCATCTGTCCGTGGACCTGGTGGCGAAGGGCGCCGTGGACCTGGTGGTGGCGCACGACTGGGACATCGCCCCGCTGCCGGCCCCGGCGGGGGTGGAGCAGGTGCCGATCGGTGAGGACCTGTGCGATCTGCTCGTGCCCGAGGGGCACCGCTTCGCCGGGCGGACCGGCGTCCGGCGTGCGGAACTGGGCGGGGAGCGGTGGATCTGCCAGCCGCCCGGCCGGGTCTGCCACGACTGGCTGATGCGGACCCTGCGGGGCGCCGGGCACGAGCCGGACATCGTCCACCAGGCGGACGAGAATCCGACGCTCGTCGCGCTGGTCGCGGCCGGTCTCGGCATCGCCCTGATCCCCCGGCTGGGGCGCGGCCCGCTGCCGGCCGGGGTGGTGGAGGTGCCGCTCGACCCGATGCCGGTACGGCGGCTGTACGCGCTGTGGCGGACGGGCGCGGCGCGCCGTCCGGCGATCGCGGAGACGGTGCGCACGCTGCGGGCCCACTGGCCGGCGGCCTCGGCGCACACCGTCCCGTAGCCGGGCGCGGTCAGTCCCGGGCGCGGCGGATGTCGATGTTGCCGTGCCGGGTGCGGGCGCGGACCTCGACGGCCTCCTCGGTCTTCTCCGGGCTGTCGGACGCGGTGAGCGTGTTGCGGACCTGTCCCGAGCGCGAGTTGACGTCGAGCCAGGCGGCCGTGCCCTCGGCGACGCCGACCTCGATGGCGCCGTAGCTGGTCTGCAACTGGACGGAGCCGCGGGTCACGCGCCCCACCCGCAGGGTGCCGTGGGCCGTGGTGGCGGTGACGGAGTCCTCGGCGCGGGCGACGTCGATGTCTCCGTTGGCGCCGTTGACCCGCAGTTCCCCGCCGGCGGTGCCGACGGTCGTGGTGCCGTGCGAGTTCTTCAGGACGGCGGCGCCGTCGAGCACGCCGACGCGCAGGCTGCCGGAGCTGGTGGCGATCTCCGCGGCGCCCTCGACGCGGTCCACGGTAATGGAGCCGTGGGACGCCGTCAGGTTGAGCGGGCCGGTCGCGTCGAAGCGGACGTCGCCGGACGAGACCTTCACGCGGACCTCGCCGAGCCGTCCCTCGCCGAGCACCTGGGTCCAGGCTCCGGTCAGGTCGACGCGCGAGCCCTCGGGCAGTTCGACGGTCACGTCGACGGTGCCGGAGCGGCCGAACAGGCCCGACTTGGGGGTCCGTACGGTCAGTGCGCCGCCCGCGCAGGTGACCTCGGTCTGTTCCGCGGTGCGGGCGTCGATGTCCTTCTTCGCGTTGCGGGGCCGGACCTCGACGACGGTGTCGGTGCGGTCGCCCGCCGTGAACTGGATGGAACCGGCCTCCACGTGCGCGGTGACCGAGATCGGTTCGGGAGTGTCGAAAGAAGGCACGGCTGTCCCGTCCTCATGAGTCGTTGGGTCGCCCCCGCTGGTGGGACGTGGTGTGGGTGAGGTGGAGCGGGCCTGCGGCGCGCGACGGTTGCTCAGCGCACCCAGCCCGTGAAGCTCTGTCCGACGTTCTGGGTGCGTTCCGTCGTGCGCGGGCGGCCGCCGCCCTCGACGGCGGCCGACACGGCCCGCACCAGCCAGGCGTTGACCGACAGGCCCTCGCGGCTCGCGGCCTCCTCGGCACGGGACTTGAGGTGGGCGGGCAGACGCAGGTTGACGCGGGCGGTGCCGCCCTCGTCGCCTTCGGCGGGCGCCTGCGGCCTGAGCGGTTCGACGGGGGCCGCCGTGTCCCCGAGGCCGCCGCCGTCGGTGGGCGGCACGGTCACCACGAAGTCGGGGTCCAGCCCCCGCAGCCGCAGGTCGACCGAGCCCGGGGCCAGTTCGCGGGTGATCTCGTCCATGGCCGCGGAGAGCACGTTGAGCAGGGTCAGCCTGGTCGCCGACTCCAGTGGGGCGGTGAGCCGTTCGGCCAGTTCGCGGGCTTCTTCACCGCCGGCCTCGGCGGCCACCGCGAGTTCGCGGCGGAGGGTGTCGACATACGGCGTGAGGTCCATGACGTCATCATGGCACCATGATGGCCCCATACGCAAGCCGCACGGCGCCATCCCGGCCCCGTCACTCGCCCATCCCCCCGTGAACTGGGAAAACAGAACGACATCAACTTGACCGACCCGGACTCCAGACCTCGTAGGCTGCCGACAGCGACACAGAATGGCACCAAGTGGCGCCGCGTGGTGCCACTTGGCGCCGAGCGCGGCACTACTCCGCGACCGGGCGCCCGCCGCCGTCACCGCGTTCCTACGGCGCGTCTTCTCGGCGGGAGATCGTGCGGGCGTCATAGACGGCGCGGGCGTCGTCGATCCGGGCGAGGTGCGCGATGCTCCATTCGAGCAGGGGCGCGGTGGCCTCGCGCAGGGTGAAACCCATCTCGGTGAGCTCGTAGCTCACGCGTGGTGGCATCACCTCGTGGACGGTGCGGGTCAGGATTCCGTCGCGCTCCAGGCTGCGCAGCGTCACGGTGAGCATGCGCTGGCTGATTCCGTCGACGGCCCTCTTGAGTTCGGTGAAACGGCGCGGTCCGTCCCTGAGATGGCGGACGACCAGCAGCGACCACTTGTCGCCGACGATGTCGAGCACCACCCGGGTCCGGCACGCGTCGCTGGGCACCGCGGCCGGCTGAGGATCGCGCTGTGCCGCGTCCATGGTTACCTCCAGAGAACCGGGGCACCGAAAAGTGCCTTATTGCCCGCGGCGCGTCGTGTGCACCAGCATGTTCTTGGTACTCAAAGAGTACTGAAGCACAAAAGGTAACCGTGCGAAGGAAGATCGATGTCCACTTTTCTGCTGGTCCACGGCGCTTGGCACAACGGGCGGTGCTGGGAGCGGGTGGTACCGCTGCTGGAGGCCGCCGGGCACCGGGTGTTCGCGCCGTCCCTGACCGGCTATGGCGACAAGGCGCACCTGCTCGGCCCGGAGGTGGGTCTCGACACGCACGTCGACGACGTGGTCGGGCTGATCACCGAGGAGAACCTCGGCGAGGTCGTCCTCGTCGGCCACAGCTACGCGGGGCTGGTGATCTCCTCCGCCGCCAACCGGATTCCGGAGCGCGTCGCGCACCTGGTCTACCTCGACGCGATGGTCCCGGAGGACGGCGAGTCCGCGGTCGACGTCCAGCCCGTGTCACGGCAGCTGATCGAGCTCGCCGAGAAGTCCGAGAGCGGCTGGCGCGTGCCGCCGATGCCCGAGCAGCCCGCGCCCTTCGGCCTGTTCGGCGTCACCGACCCGGCCGACGTCGCCTGGCTGCGCGGGATGCTCTCGGACCAGCCGGTGCGCTGTCTCCAGCAACCGGCCCGACTGGACAACCCGGCCCTCGACGCGATCCCGCGCACGCACATCCACAATGTCGGCGCCATGCCGGCGGGCGTCACCCGTCGCCCCGTCCCGCCGATCCAGCCCAACGGCACCGCCGCTCAGGTCTGGGAACTGCCGACCGGCCACGACAGCATGATCACCATGCCGGACGAACTCGCCGAACTGCTGCTCAAGCTCTCCTAGCCAGGGGGTGCCGTCCACGCGCTCGGGCACATCCCGCCAGGGCCGGTCCCGTGCGGGACGCGAGATCGAGTGGAGACGCGACCCGGCGCCGACGGCGGCCTCCCACCCCCGGCTCCCCCGCCCCCGCGCGGCTGGGGCCACTCCTGTGCGGCCCCTTGACTGGCAGAAACTTCCTGGATATTGGTGGCTCCTTGGCAGTTTCCTTCAGCAGCTCTCCAGCGATCCCCAGCGGATCACTCCGGAAGGAGCGCACGTGCACCACAGCAGCACGGCCGGCACGGGAAGCACCGCACACCCCTCCAGACGTACCGTCCTCACCGCCACCGCGGTCGTCACCGCGGCCCTGGCGGCCGGCGGCGGCACGGCCCACGCCGACCCGCACCGGCCCGACGACGCCAAGCTCCGCGCCCTGATCTCCCGCATGACGCTGGAGGAGAAGGTCGGCCAGCTCTTCGTCATGCGGGTCTACGGCCACTCGGCCACCGCCCCCGACCAGGCCGACATCGACGCCAACCTCAAGGAGATCGGCGTCCGCACGGCGGCCGAGCTGGTCGCCAAGTACCGGGTCGGCGGCGTCATCTACTTCGCCTGGGCGCACAACACCCGCGACCCGCACCAGATCGCCGACCTCTCCAACGGCATCCAGAAGGCGTCCCTGGAGCTGCCGCGCGGCCTCCCGGTGCTGATCTCCACCGACCAGGAACACGGCATAGTGGCCCGCGTGGGCGAACCGGCGACCCTCTTCCCGGGCGCGATGGCCGTCGGCGCCGGCGGATCGCGGTCCGACGCCCGCACCCTCGGCCGGATCGCGGGCGCGGAGCTGCGCGCGATGGGCATCCGCCAGGACTACGCCCCCGACGCCGACGTGAACGTCAACCCGGCCAACCCCGTGATCGGCGTGCGGTCCTTCGGCGCCGATCCGGAGGCGGTGGCGGAGATGGTGGCCGCCGAGGTGACGGGGTACCAGGGGTCCGGGGTCGCCGCGTGCGCCAAGCACTTCCCCGGGCACGGCGACACCGCCACCGACAGCCACACCGGCCTGCCGGAGATCACGCACACCCGTGAGGAGTGGGAGACGCTGGACGCGCCGCCCTTCCGCGCGGCGATCGACGCCGGCATCGACGCGATCATGACCGCCCACCTGGTGGTCCCGGCGCTCGACGACTCCGGCGACCCGGCCACCCTCTCCCGCCCCATCCTCACCGGCATCCTGCGCGAGGAACTGGGCTACGACGGGGTCGTGGTCACCGACTCGCTCGGCATGGAGGGCGTGCGGACCAAGTACGGCGACGAACGCGTGCCGGTGCTGGCGCTGAAGGCGGGCGTCGACCAGCTGCTCAACCCGCCGCACCTGGACCTCGCCTGGAACGCGGTCCTGACGGCCGTACGGGAGGGCGAACTCACCGAGGCGCGGCTCGACGAATCGATCCTGCGGGTGCTGCGGCTGAAGGCGAAGCTGGGGCTGTTCCGGGACGCCTACACCAGCCGGCGAGACGTCGACCGGACGGTGGGCACCCGGGCGCACCTCGCGGCGGCCGACCGGATCGCCGAGCGGACCACCACCCTGCTGGTCAACGAGGACCGGCTGCTGCCGCTGTCGCGGCGCGAGCAGCGCAGGGTGCTCGTCGTGGGCGCCGACCCCGCCTCGCCGTCGGGCACGACCGGCCCGCCCACGGGGGTGCTCGCGGGCGAACTGACGGAGCTGGGCTTCACGGCCACCGCCCTGTCCACCGGCACCGCCCCCTCCGCCGCCGTGATCGACGGCGCGGTCGCGGCCGCCGGGGACGCGGACGCGGTGGTGGTCGCGACGTACAACGTCACGGCGGCGAGCAGCCAGCGCACCCTGGTCACGCGGCTGCTGGCGACCGGGAAACCCGTCGTCGCGGTCGCCATCCGCAACCCCTACGACGTGGCCCACCTCCCCGGCGTCCGCGCCCACCTGGCCGCCTACTCCTGGACCGACGTCGAGGTGCGGGCGGCGGCCCGGGTGATCGCCGGGCGGGTCCGGCCGCGCGGGCGGCTGCCGGTGCCGGTGGTCCGGGCGGACGATCCGGAGACGGTGCTCTACCCCCTCGGGCACGGGCTGTCCTACCGGTCGTAGGGCGTAGCGCGGTCTACGTCACGCGCCGGGGGCGCCCCCGGCGACCGTGCCCGAAGCACCCCGCGCGTCTGGCGTGCGCCCGCTGCGGCGGGTCACGCTGGACCGGGGATCCAGGGGGACGGCGATGCGTGAGAGACGGGCCGCGGCAGTGCGGTGGGCGCTGCCGGTGCTGTGCGCCCTGCTCCTGACGGGCTGCCAGAGCCCGGCGGGAACGGCGGGTGGGGACGCCGACGGCACGGCCTCCGGGGGCGGGCTCTCCGGCGGTGCCACGGCGTCGCGGTCGGCGTCGGCCGCGGTGCCGGCGTCGGGGTACGGGGCGGTGTTCCTGGCGGTCGACGAGTGCGGCTCGTTCGGCACGGTCAGCTCCACCGAGGTGCCTTGCGGCAGCGAGCGGGCGGCGGCGCGGGTCGTGGCCCGGGAGGACGGCCGCGCGAGCGACGGGCCACCGTGCCCCGCCACCACCGACTTCGTCCTGCACATCAGCGAGCAGCGCCCCTCCGCCGACGAGGACGGCGACGGGACCGTGCCCCAGGGCTACGCCTGCATGCGCAACCTCCAGCCACCGCACCCCGGCGACCCGGGCGCCGGTGGCGGACCGCGCACCATCGTCGGCGACTGCGTCCACGACACCGGCGACGGCAAGGTCCGCGAGACCGCGTGCGACGGTACGGGTGAACGCGAGCCGCAGTTCAAGGTGGTCGAGGCCGTCGCCGACCGGGCCGACTGCCCCGCCTCGACCGGTCTGTACGTCCGCCTCAGCGGTGCCCGGCCGGTGGGCTGTGCCCGGCCCCTGTGAGCGGCCGGGCACAGTCACCTCGCTACGGGCGCAGCGCCGGCTCGCGCTCGACGTCCCGCTTGTCCAGCTTGGCGTCGAACGTCGCCAGCGGCTTGGCCGCCGACGGGTTCTCCTGGACCTTGGCGGAGGCGACGCCCGCCCAGTCGAGGATGCGGGCGGTGGCCTTCGCCTTCTGGTCGGGGACCAGACCGGCGACGTTGGCCCCGTGGTTCATGCCGGGCGCGGTGAGCACGTAGGAGTCGCGTGCGCCGTGGCCGAGGCGGAAGGGCTCGGCGCCCCACGGGTCGTTCTCGCCGTACACGAAGAGCATCTGCCGGGCGTTGTTCTTCACCCAGCTGTCGACGTCCCGCATGGCCCACGGCTCGAACCGCATCGGGATCGACCGGGGCACGAAGTTGCGCGGCGGCTGGTAGCCGTAGCGGATGTACTTCTTCTCGATGTGCGGGAAGTGGATCGTCGGGGCGCCCAGCTGGGTGCCCGCCTGGTAGTAGTACGGCGTGTACGTCTCCAGGCCCTGGTCCGTGTAGGCGGAGAAGCCGGAGATCGAGTCGACGGAGCCCCAGATCGCGTCGTCGGTGGCGTTCTTGGCGTCGGCCGGGATGTCGGCGCAGTCGGCGAGGGTGCTGTACTGCCAGAAGCCCCAGACGTAGTCGAGGACGACTGCCTCGTAGGCGCGGTCCAGGCTGCCGATGGTGTCGAAGGTGTAGCCGTTCTCGGCCGCGTACGCCTCGTACCTCTCCTTGAGCGGCGCACGGCGCACCAGTGCCTCGCGCTGCACCCCGTTCAGCCTGTCGCGGCACTCCTCGGTGCCGACGCGGGCGAAGAAGCGGTCGTAGGCCGAGTCCTCCTTGTTCACCACGTCGTTGGGGGCGACGTAGGCGACGACGCCGTCCATGTCACGCGGGTAGAAGCGCTCGTAGTAGGTGGCGGTCATGCCGCCCTTGGAGCCGCCGGTGGAGATCCAGTTCTTGGAGTAGACCGGCTTCAGCGCCTCGAAGATGCGGTGCTGGTCGCTGGCGGCCTGCCAGATGTCCAGCTTCGACCAGTCGGCCGGGGCCGGCCGGGACGGGGTGAAGTAGCGGTACTCCATGGAGACCTGGTTGCCGTCCACGATCTGGGTCGGCTCGCGCCGGCTCGGGGTCGTGGAGACGTTGTAGCCGCCGGTGTAGAAGACCGTCGGGCGGTTCACGTCCTTGTGCAGGACGGTGATCCGCTGCTGGAACGTGCCCTTGGACGGACGCCGGTGGTCGACCGGCTGCGTGTAGTTGAGGACGAAGAAGCGGTAACCGGTGTACGGCTTCTCCTCGATCAGGCTCATGCCCGGTATGGACAGCAGCCGGTCCTTGATGTCGACGGCCTTCGGCTCGGCGGCGGTGGCCGCCCCCGCCGTGCTGACGGTGCCTATGAGCACCACGAGCGCCAGCAGCCATCTGAGCGCCTTGCGCATGCACCCTCCCTGTGAAACGGATGTCCGCCGGAAGCTATCGGAGCAAGTCGCGCGCGCACCAGGGTGGATGGGGAAATGGCCTGCTCGGTTCCCGCGGGTGCGGGCCGTCTCAGCAGAGGATCCAGCCGGAGTTGACCGAGCGGCCGGAGACCTTGCCGGTCACCCATACGCAGCGCTTGCCGGCGTGCACCGTCACGGGCCCCGCCCGGTAGGCGTACCGCCCCGAGTCCACCACCGCACGGCCCCCGCGCGCCCGCACGCTCACCGACATCTGCCGCTTGGTGCCGGGCCTCTTGGGGACGGTGACGGCGCAGACGTAGCCGCCGCGCCTGTGGACGAGGACCGACCCCGTCGCGAACGGGAGCGTGCGCACCTTGCGGCCCCCGCACGCCGTGGCGGCATGCGCCTCCTGCGGCGTCGCCACGGCGAGCAGCCCGGCCGCCACGAGGAGGGCCGTGACGAGCGCCGGCCCGCGTCGTGTCCCAGCACCGGCTCGGCCCACTGTGGTCCCCTCCGTACGGCGGTCACTGGCGTACGGATGTACGGACGCGTGCCGGATGTCGAATGGTTGCGCGAGTGTCAGTGTGCCGCGCCGACCGGCTCCTCGGGTTCGGGCGCGCCGACGAAGGTCCGCCACAGCCGCGCGTACCGGCCGTCGAGCGCGAGCAGCTCGTCGTGCGTGCCGTCCTCGGCGACCCGCCCGCCGTCCATGACGACGACGCGGTCCGCGCGGGCGGCCGTGGTCAGCCGGTGGGCGACGACGAGGGTCGTGCGCCGGCCCGCTATCCGGTCGGTCGCGTGGTTGACCTGCGCCTCGGTGGCCAGGTCCAGCGCGGCCGTCGCCTCGTCCAGGAGCAGCACGTCCGGGTCGACCAGCTCGGCGCGGGCCAGCGCGATCAGCTGGCGCTGCCCGGCGGAGAGGTTGCGGCCCCGTTCGGCGACCTCGTGGAGGTAGCCGCCGGTGAGGGTGGCGATCATCTCGTGCGCGCCGACCGCGCGCGCCGCCGCCTCCACGTCGGCGTCGGTGGCGTCCGGGCGCCCGTAGGCGATGGCGTCCCGCACGGTGCCCGGGAAGAGGTACGCCTCCTGCGGGACGACGCCCAGCCGGTGCCGGTAGGAGGTGAGGTCCAGGGCGCGCAGGTCCTGCCCGTCGACCGTCACGCGGCCGCCGGTCGGGTCGTAGAACCGGGCCACCAGCTTCACCAGGGTCGACTTGCCCGCGCCGGTCTCGCCGACGAAGGCGACGGTCTGCCCGGCGGGGATGCGCAGGTCGATGCCGGTGAGGGCCGCGTCCGCCTCGTCGGCACCCCCGTACCGGAAGTGCACGTCCTCGAAGGCGATCTCGCCGCGCAGGGACGTGACCCCGGCGGGCTTCTCGGCGGCCCGGGTGGAGGTCGGCTCGCGCAGCAGTTCCTGGATGCGGCCCAGCGAGACGGACGCCTGCTGGTAGCCGTCGAAGACCTGGGAGAGCTGCTGGACGGGCGCGAAGAACAGGTCGATGTAGAGCAGGTACGCCACCAGCGCGCCGGTGGTCAGCGTGGCGTCGTCGATCCGGCCGCCGCCGACGATCAGCACGGCCGCGGCGGCGCCCGAGGAGAGCAGCTGCACGAACGGGAAGTAGATCGAGATGAGCCACTGTCCCCGGATGCGGGCCTGCCGGTAGCTGTCGCTGCGTTCGGCGAAGCGCCGCCCGCCGTCGCCCTCGCGCCGGAAGGCCTGCACGATCCGCAGCCCCGCGACCGACTCCTGGAGGTCGGCGTTGACCGTGGAGACCCGCTCCCGGGCCAGTTCGTACGCCTTCACGCTGGCCTTGCGGAAGAAGTACGTGGCGATGATCAGCGGCGGCAGCGTCGCGAAGACGACGAAGGCGAGCTGTACGTCGATGACCAGCAGGGCGACCAGGATGCCGAAGAAGGTGACGATGGAGACGAAGGCGGTGACCAGCCCGGTCTGGAGGAACGTGGACAGCGCGTCCACGTCCGTGGTCATCCGGGTCATGATCCGGCCGGTCAGCTCGCGCTCGTAGTAGTCGAGGCCGAGCCGCTGGAGCTGGGCGAAGATCTTCAGGCGGAGCGAGTACAGGATCCGCTCCCCCGTCCGGCCGGTCATGCGGATCTCGCCGGTCTGCGCCGTCCACTGGGCGAGCACCGCGAGCAGGCCGAGCAGGGAGACCGCCCAGACCGCGCCGAGCGCCAGCTGGGTGACGCCCTCGTCGATGCCGTGCCGGATCAGCACCGGCAGCAGCAGGCCCATCCCGGCGTCCACGGCCACGAGGGCGAGGCTGATCAGCAGGGGGGTGCGGAAGCCGCGCAGCAGGCGGCGCAGACCGTACGACTCCTCCGGCTGGACCGCCCGCGTCTCGTCGACGTCCGGGGTGCCGTCCGCCGGGGGCAGCGCGTCGACCTGGGCGAGCAGTTCGGGGGTGGCCGGGGTGCCGGCGAGTGCGGTGTCCTTCGGGGTGCGGTCGCCGGTCCACAGCCGTGGGGTGACGCCGCGCTCGGCGTCGAACTCGGCGTCCAGCTCGTCACGGACGGAGGTGTCCTCCGTCTTCTCGGCGGGGCGCGTGTGGCCGGGTGAGACGGCGCCCAGCTCGTCGGGGTCGGTGAGCAGGCGGCGGTAGAGGGCGGAGCGCCGCTGGAGTTCCTCGTGGGTGCCGAGGTCGGCGAGGCGGCCGCGGTCGAGGACGGCGATGCGGTCGGCGAGGCCCAGGGTGGAGCGGCGGTGCGCGATGAGCAGCGTGGTGCGGCCCCGCATGACCTCCTTGAGCGCCTCGTGGATCTCGTGCTCCACGCGGGCGTCGACGGCGGAGGTGGCGTCGTCGAGGACGAGCAGCCTGGGGTCGGTGAGGATGGCGCGGGCGAGGGCGACGCGCTGGCGCTGGCCGCCGGAGAGGGTCAGGCCGTGCTCGCCGACGGTCGTGTCGTAGCCGCCGGGCAGCTCGCTGATGAACCCGTGCGCCTGCGCGGCCCGCGCGGCGGCCTCGATCTCCTCGTCGGTGGCGTCCGGACGGCCGTACGCGATGTTGGCGCGGACGGTGTCGGAGAAGAGGAAGGAGTCCTCGGGTACCAGCCCGACGGCGGCCCGCAGCGAGTCGGTCGTCAGCTCGCGCACGTCGTGGCCGCCGACGAGGACGGCGCCGCGCGTCACGTCGTAGAAGCGCGGCAGGAGCAGCGACACCGTGGACTTGCCGGAGCCGGAGGAGCCGACGACGGCGAGGGTCTCCCCGGCGCGGATCTCGAAGGAGAGGCCGTCGAGGACGGGCCGGTCGGCGTCGTAGCCGAAGGACACGTCGTCGAACTCGACGGTCGCGGGCGCGTCGGCCGGCAGGGTCTTGGTGCCGTCCTCGATCGAGGGCTCGGTGTCGATCAGCTCCAGGACGCGTTCGGTGCCGGCGCGGGCCTGCTGGGCCACGGTGAGGACCACGGCGAGCATGCGGACCGGGCCGACGAGCTGGGCGAGGTAGGTGGAGAAGGCGACGAAGGTGCCGAGCGTGATGTGCCCGCCCACCGCGAGCCAGCCGCCGAGGGCCAGCATGGCGACCTGGCCGAGCGCGGGGACCGCCTGGAGGGCCGGGGTGTAGGCGGCGTTCAGCCTGATCGTCCGCAGCCGCCCGGCGAAGAGCTTGCGCCCGACCTCCCGGAGCTTGCCGGTCTCCTGCTCCTCCTGCCCGAAGCCCTTCACCACGCGCACGCCGCTCACCGAGCCGTCGACGACGCCCGCGACGGCGGCGGCCTGCGCCTGCGCGTACCAGGTGGCGGGGTGCAGGCGGCTGCGGCTGCGGCGGGCGATGACCCACAGCGCGGGGGCGACGGCGACGGCCACCAGCGTCAGCGGCGGGGACAGCCACGCCATGATGACCAGGGAGATCAGGAAGAGCAGGACGTTCCCGATGGTCATCGGGAGCATGAAGAGCAGGCCCTGGATCAGCTGGAGGTCGCTGGTCGCCCGCCCCACCACCTGCCCCGTGGACAGCTCGTCCTGCCGCCGCCCGTCGAGCCGGGTGATCGTCCCGTACATGTCGGTGCGCAGGTCGTGCTGGACGTCGAGGGCGAGCCGGCCGCCGTAGTAGCGGCGGATGTACGTCAGGACGTAGACGACGGCCGCGGCACCGACGAGGAGACCGGCCCAGACGGCCATGTCCCTGGTCTTGTCACCGATCACGTCGTCGATGATCACCTTGGTGATCAGGGGGACGAGGGCCATGACGGCCATGCCGCCCAGCGAGGCGCCGAGGGCGAGGACGACGTCCTTGGGGTAGCGCCAGGCGTATCCCGCCAGTCGTCGTGCCCATCCCCGCTGCGCGTCCACGCGTCTCCTCCGGTCGGTCGTCCCGCTCGTCCCGCTTCACCTGATCTACCGGAAGGCACCAACGCCCGCGAGCGGGGATTTCATCCCGCCGCAACATTTCGGGCCCGGCGGCGGACCCGTGCCGCACCCGGCACGCAATCGCCACGTCCCGTACACCCGACCTCCAACATGTCCATGTCACTCTCGATCCACCGTTCTCCTCAACACGCGTAGATCGGACACCCCACATGCTCGCGATACGCATCGGGCGCCGCAGGGCGGCCGCGCTCGCCACGGCCGCCGTCCTCACCGGACTCGCCGTCCCCTCACTGGCCGCGAACACGGCCACGGCGACCGGCCCGGCGGCGCAGACCACGGCGGACTACGACGACACGTACTACAAGGACGCGGTCGGCAAGACCGGCGACGACCTCAAGGCCTCGCTCCACACGATCATCAGCGACCAGACCAAGCTCTCCTACGACGCGGTCTGGGACGCCCTGAAGGCGACCGACCAGGACCCCGCCGACAGCGGCAGCGTGATCCTGCTCTACTCGGGCCTCTCCCGCAGCAAGTCCGCGAACGGCGGCGACTCCGGCGACTGGAACCGCGAGCACGTGTGGGCCAAGTCCCACGGCGACTTCGGCACCGCGACCGGCCCGGGCACGGACATCCACCACCTGCGCCCCGAGGACGTCACCGTCAACAGCGTGCGGGGCAACAAGGACTTCGACGACGGCGGCAGCGCCTTCACCGACGCCGGCGGCAGCCTCACCGACGCCGACTCCTTCGAGCCCCGCGACGCGGTCAAGGGCGACGTGGCCCGCATGATCTTCTACATGGCGACCCGCTACGAGGGCGGCGAGGGCTTCCCCGACCTGGAGGTCAACGGCAGCGTCGACAACGGCAGCAACCCGTACATCGGCAAGCTCGCGGTACTGAAGGCGTGGAACGAGGAGGACCCGCCGGACGCCTTCGAGGAGCGCCGCAACCAGGTCATCTACGACACTTACCAGCACAACCGCAACCCGTTCGTCGACCACCCGGAGTGGGTCGAGGCGATCTGGTAGCGGTCAGCCCACGAGGTCGGCGTAGACGATGATGTTGTCCGGGCGGTGGCCGTCGGTGATCTCGCCGCCGCAGGTGATCAGGCGCAGCTCGGGACGGTCGGTCCTGCCGTAGACCTTCTCGGTGGGGAAGGCGTCCTTGTCGACCTGCTCCAGCGCGGTGACGGCGAAGACCGCGCGGGTGCCGTCCTCGCGGCCGACGTCGATCGTGTCGCCGGGCTTGATCTTCCCGACGTCCTTCATGACCGCCGGGCCGTTCGCCGTGTCGAAGTGGCCGACCAGGACGGCCGGTCCCCTCTCACCGGGCGTGACCCCCTTCTCGTACCAGCCGATGCGGTCGGCCTGGGGCACGGAGGGGACCTCGATGGTGCCGTCGGTGTTCAGGCCCAGCCGGAGCATGGGGCCGGTGTCGACCCCGGCGGCGGGGATGGTGACCCTGACGGGCAGGGAGGCGGGCATCGCCTCCGGGGCGGTCGTCCGGCTCGGCTCCGGGGTGACGGGTGCCGAGGCGGATGCGGTGATGTGCGGGGGCGGGGTGGCCGCGTGCCCGTCCGCCCCGCAGCCGGCGAGCGCGGCGGCGAAGGGCAGGACGAGCAGGGCCGTGGCCGCTCGGCGTCCGGGGGACAGGCGCATGTCGTTCTCTCCTGAAAGGCCCCGGCCGGAGCCTGGCCCGCAAGGCGGGCGCGGTTCCGGCCGGGGCGCGGGTGCGTGCGGGGTCAGCGAGTGAGGGCGGACCGCCGGCGACGCAGGGCGACGAAGGCGACCCCGGCGGCACTGGCGGCCGCGGCCGCTCCGCCGACCGCGACGAGCGGGGACGCGCCGGCGTCCGTCGCCTCGTATCCGGCCGCGACACCGCCCTTCGGTATCACTGAGGTCTGGTCGGCTCCCCCCTGGCCCAGCTGCCCGGAGCCGCCGGCCGGGTACGTGAAGTCGCACCCCTGCGGCAGGTTCGGGAAGGCGGTGATCAGCGCCGGATGGCCGCCGCCCTCCATGTTGGTCCGCAGCTTCGGGTGCGTGCCGTCGGGGTTGAGGATCTCCGCGAGGAAGCCCGCGCTCTCGGGCAGCCTGGGCTGCGTGCGGCTCAGCGACAGACCCGGGATGAAGCCCTCCTCGCCCGCGGCCTTGAAGCGGACGGACGGCCCGGACGGGCTGATCGTCAGCACGGCGGTGGTGCCGGCACCGATGTTCGTGCTCTTCGTCACCACGCACCGGACCGGCGTCACCGGGCCCTGCCCGTCGGATCCCGCGTCGGTGGCCGAGGCCGTCGGGCTGGGCGAGGCGGAGGTGGAGGGCGTGGACGGGGAGGCCGGGGCCGTGGGGGAAGCGCTCGCCGAGGGCGCGGCGGGTGCCGTGGCGGAGGCGGACGGTGCGGGCGAGGTGTCGGTGGCGAAGGCGGTCGCCGCCGAGGCGAGGACGGCGCCGGTCACCGCAACGGCGCCCACGGACCCGCGGAGCAGGCGACGGCGGCCGGAGGACAGGGAGGCAGCGACAAAAGAGTGCACAGCGGACCTTTGCAAGGAAGGAACCCCTTTCCGATTGGTCGGTCCATTGAGCTTATTGACGACCAATCAGCGGAAGGATGTGCTCCCCGTCACAGCACTGTCACAGGCCACACGCGGCCCGCGGTGGCCTGTGACGCGCCGCCGTCACCCCAGGTGCGTCGGCGCGAACATCCGCAGGACGGCCGGCAGGACGACCACCGACGGTCCCGGTGCGGACAGCGCCTTCGCGAGGTCGGCCTCCAGGCTCTCCGGTGATGTGCGCACGCCCGGGACGCCGAAGGACTCCGCAAGGGCCACGTAGTCCGGGCGGGTCAGTTCCGTGGCCGTCGGCTGGCCGAAGGCGTCGGTCATGTACTCGCGCAGGATGCCGTAGCCGCCGTCGTCGACGATCAGCCAGGTGACGTTCAGGTCGTACTGGCGGGCGGTGGCCAGCTCCGCGATGGAGTACAGGGCGCCGCCGTCGCCGGAGACCGCCAGCACCGGGCGGGTGGGGTCGGCGGCGGCGGCGCCGAGGGCCGCCGGGAAGCCGTAGCCGAGGCCGCCCGCGCCCTGGGCGGAGTGCATGGTGTTGGGGGCCTTGGCGTCGAAGGCCGACCACGCCCAGTAGGCCAGGATGGTCATGTCCCAGAAGGACGGGGCGCCGGGCGGGAGGGCTCCTCGGACGGCGGCCAGGACGTCCTGTTCCAGGGTGAGTTCCTGGGACCCGATGCGCTCGCGGACCTTGTCCAGCACTCCCCGTACGCGGTCCGCGGCGGTGGGGTCGGTGCGGTCCGTCACCGTCTCCAGCAGGGCCTGGAGGGCGAGGCGGGCGTCGGCGTGGATGCCGAGGGCCGGGTGGTTGGACTCCAGTTTGCCGAGGTCTGCCTCGATCTGGACGACCCGGCCGCGCGGCTTGAACGTGTGGTAGTTCGAGGAGAGTTCGCCGAGACCCGAGCCGACGACGAGCAGCACGTCGGCGTCCTCCAGGAAGTCCGTCGTGTGGCGGTCCTCCAGCCAGGACTGGAGGGACAGGGGGTGCGCCCACGGGAACGCGCCCTTGCCGCCGAAGGTCGTGACGACGGGGGCCTGGAGGCGTTCGGCGAGCTGCCGCAGCTTGCCCGAGGCGTCCGCGCGTACGACGCCGCCGCCCGCGATGATCGCGGGGCGTTCCGCGCGGGACAGCAGGTCGGCCGCGACCGCCGTCAGTTCGGGGCGCGGGGGCAGTTCCTCGGGGAAGGTGTCGCCGCCGGTCACCACCGGGATCGGGGTCTCGGACAGGAGGACGTCCTGCGGGATCTCCACCCACACCGGTCCGTGCGGGACGGTCAGCGCGGACGTCCACGCCTCCGCGATCGCGGACGGGATCTGGGACTGGGTCCGGACCGTGTGGACGGACTTCACCACACCCCGGAACGAGGCCGCCTGGTCCGGGAGTTCGTGGAGGTAGCCGTGGCGGCCGCCGCCGAGGCCGGCCGTGGGGATCTGGCTGCTGATCGCGAGGACCGGGGCGGAGGCCGCCCGTGCCTCCTGGAGCGCGGCGAGGGAGGTGAGGGCTCCCGGGCCGGTGGACAGGAACAGCGGGGCCGCCTCGCCGGTGATCCGGCCGTACGCGTCGGCCGCGAAACCGGCGTTGTTCTCCACCCGCAGGCCGATGTAGCGCAGGTCCGAGCGGCGCAGCGCGTCGAACATGCCGAGGGCGTGCTGGCCGGGCAGGCCGAAGACGGTGGTCGCGCCGAGCCCGGCCAGGGTCTCCACGACCAGGTCTCCGCCGTTGCGGCCGGGGGGAGGGTTCAGCGCGGCCTCCGTCTGGGCGGCGGTCGGACGGAGTACCAGGTCGTGGTCGTGGGTCACTTGCTCTCGGCCTCCTGGTCGGTCGCGCGGGCCTGCGCGATCTGGCGGGACATGATCGTGGTGAGTTCGTACGCGGTGTGGGAGGCCGCGACGGAGGTGATCTCGGCGTGGTCGTAGGCGGGTGCCACCTCGACGACGTCGGCGGAGACCAGGTTGCAGGATGCCAGCCCGCGCAGGATCTCCAGCAGTTCGCGGGAGGTCATGCCGCCGGCCTCGGGGGTGCCGGTGCCGGGCGCGTGGGCGGGGTCCAGGCAGTCGATGTCGATGGAGATGTACAGGGGACGGTCGCCGATGCGCTGGCGGAGCTGGTCGGCGACCTCGTCGGCGCCGCGCCGGTAGACGTCGGCGGAGGTGACGATGCCGAAGCCCATCTTCTGGTCGTCGGTGAGGTCCTGCTTGCCGTACAGCGGGCCGCGGGTGCCCACGTGGGAGAGGGCCGAGGTGTCCAGGATGCCTTCCTCCACCGCGCGCCGGAACGGCGTGCCGTGCGTGTACTCGGCGCCGAAGTAGGTGTCCCAGGTGTCCAGGTGGGCGTCGAAGTGGAGCAGGGCGACCGGGCCGTGCTTCTTCGCCACCGAGCGCAGCAGCGGCAGGGCGATGGTGTGGTCGCCGCCCAGCGTCATCAGGCGGGCGCCGGTGCCGAGGAGGTCGTCGGCGGCGGCCTCCACGGTCTCGACGGCCTCGTTGATGTTGAAGGGGTTGACCGCTATGTCGCCGCCGTCGGCGACCTGGGCGAGGGCGAAGGGGGAGGCGTCCTGCGCCGGGTTGTACGGGCGCAGCAGGCGGGAGGCCTCGCGGATGGCGTTGCCGCCGAAGCGCGCGCCGGGCCGGTACGAGACGCCGGAGTCGAACGGCACGCCGACCACGGCGACGTCGGCGGAGGAGACCTCGTCCAGGCGGGGCAGCCGGGCGAAGGTCGCGGGTCCGGCGTAGCGCGGGATCCGGGAGGAGTCGACGGGGCCGCGGGGCGTCTCGTTGCTGCTCATGTACTGCCTTCCTTCTTACGCTTCGTCGCGTATGTACTACTGCCGTCCGACTCTACTGGGGTGCCGGGACCGGCGGTTCGGACGGGGATTCGGGGGACCGTCCGGCGAGACGTTCGCGCCACGCGGCGAGGATCGCCTCGTCGGTGGGGCGGGTGGCCAGGGAGACGGCGACGTAGACGGCGAGGGAGGCCAGCAGGCCGTAGTAGATCGGCTCGTTGGCGAGGACGCCGTAGCCGGCCATCAGGCCGACGACGGTGAGGCCGCCGACCGCCACGGCGGCGAGGGCGCCGTGCGCGGTGCCGCGCTTCCACAGCAGTCCGCCGAGGATGGGGACGAGGAGGCCGCCGACGAGCAGGTTGTAGGCGACGGTGAGGGCCTCGACGACGTCGTTGAGGGCGATCGCGATGACGACGACCAGGACGCCCATGGCGAGGATGAAGGCGCGGTTCCCCTTCACCTCGTCGTGTTCGCCGTCCGTCTTGCTGATGACGCCGCGCAGCCTGGACCAGATGTCGTTGTTGGCGACGGTGGCGCAGGCGATGAGGGCGCCGGAGGAGGTGGACATCACGGCGGCCAGGGCGGCGGCGAGCACCAGTCCGCGCACGCCCATGGGGAGTTCGTCCTTGACGATGGTGGCGAAGGCGTCGTCAGGGCTGGCGAGGTTCGGGTAGAGCACCTTGGCCGCGGTGCCGATGACGGCGCCCGCGACGGCGTAGACGAGGCAGTAGGTGCCGGCGATGGTGCCGCCCCACTTGGCGGTGCGGTCGCTGCCGGCGGTGAAGACGCGCTGCCAGATGTCCTGACCGATGAGCATGCCGAAGGTGTAGATCAGGACGTAGGTGAAGATCGTCTCGCCGCCGATGCCCAGCGGGTCGAAGTACTCGGTCGGCAGCCGGTCCTTCATCTCGCTGAAGCCGCCGGCCTTGACCACCGCGATGGGCAGCAGCAGGAGCAGCACGCCGATGGTCTTCACGACGAACTGCACCATGTCGGTGAGCGTGATGGACCACATGCCGCCGAGCGTGGAGTAGGCGACGACGATGGAGCCGCCCAGGATGATCGCGAGGGTGCGGTTCACGTCGAAGAGGACGTCGAAGATCGTGGCGTAGGCGATGGTCGAGGTGACCGCGAGCATCAGGGTGTACGCCCACATGACGACGCCGGAGATGACGCCGGCCCTGCCGCCGTAGCGCAGGTCGAGCATCTCGGAGACGGTGTAGACCTTCAGGCGGGCGATGCGGGCGGAGAAGAAGACGGACAGGGCGAGCAGGCCGAGGCCGATGGTGACGACCATCCAGGCGCCCGAGAAGCCGTACTGGTAGCCGAGGCCGACGCCGCCGATGGTGGACGCGCCGCCGAGGACGATCGCCGCCATGGTCCCGGAGTACATCGCGGGGCCGAGCCGGCGCCCGGCGACGAGGAACTCGCTCTTGGACTTGGCACGGCGCATGCCCCACCAGCCCATGGCGAGCATGCCGGCGAGATAGACGACGATCACGATGTAGTCGACGGCCATGGGGGGCCTCCTTCGCGCACTGTCGGTGGCGTGTCGTGCTGGGGGTGGTCCGGTGGCTGGTCGCGGGGACATCCGCCCGTACCCGCGGCCGCCGGTCTGGATTCCGGTCCGGGTTGACACTAGGTGGCTGGAAAGCGACTGCGAAGTGTACGTTTCATCCAGTCGCATCCACTGAAGTGGAGGAAACATCCATCGTGCCGGAGCCGACCGTTCCGCCTGGCCCTTCCACGCCCCCGACGCCGCCGGTCTCCCTCGCGGCCCTGCTGGCCCGCGACGACCTGGGGCTGCGCCGGATGGCGGGGCCGTCCCCGGCGGGCGTGGCGGTGCACTGGGCGCACACCTCGGAGATGGCCGACCCCTATCCGTACCTGCTGGGCGGCGAACTGCTGCTGACGGCGGGGGTGCACGTCCCGCGCGGCACGGACCCGGGCCCGGCCTACTTCGACGCCTACGTCGGGCGGATCGTGGCGGCCGGCGGCGCGGCGCTCGGCTTCGGGGTGGCGCCGGTGCACGACACGGTGCCGCGGGCACTGGTCGCGGCGTGCGACGCGCACGGGCTGCCGCTGGTGGAGGTGCCGCCGCGGACGACGTTCTCGGGCGTGGCCCGCGCGGTGTGGCAGCTGATGGCACAGGCACGGCTGGCGGAGCTGCGGCGGGTCTCCGAGGCGCAGCAGGCTCTGGCCGCGGCGGCCTCCCGTCCGGACCCGGTGCCGTCGGTCCTGCGCCGGCTGGCGGGGCGGCTCGACGGGCGGGCGGTGCTGTACGGGCCGGAGGGCACGGAGATCGCGGCGGCGGGGCGGGAGCCCGGGGTCGAGGTGCGGCGGGCGCTGGCGGAGCTGTCCCGCTTCGTCACCGGCCACACCTCCACCACCGCCACGGACACGGTGGCCGGCACGCGTCTCGCCGCGTACGCGCTCGGCACCGGGCAGGGCTTCGTCCTCGGCGTCGCCGCGCCGCACCGGGAGTCCGGGGACCACACCATCGCGTCGGTCGCCGCCGTCCTGCTCTCGCTGCTCACCGGCGAGCACCAGAGCGGCACGGGCGCGGCCCGCTCCTCGGCACTCGTACGGCTGCTGCTGGGCGCCCGTCCCGAGGAGGCCGCGCCGCTCCTCGGCGGCGGGGGCGTCACCCACTGGCACGTCGTCCACGCCCGCCCCGTCTCCGGCGCCGCCGACCCGGTCGCCGCGTCGGCGCTGGGCGCGGCCCTGGGCTCGCCCCTCGTCGATCCCGCGGGAGACGTGGTGCGGGTCCTGGTACCGGCCACCGGGCCCGCCGGCCCGGGGACGGCCCCCACCGCGTCGCCGCCCGCCTCGGGCCGGCCGGCCGGGGAATCGGCGACCCGCCTTCCCGCCCCCGAGGGAGACCCCGGAACGGCCCCCACCGCGCCCGCGCCCGCCACCTCACCCGGCCACCCGGGCACGGAGGCCGGAGAAGGGCCCGGCTCGCAGAGCCGTCCCGGCAGTGGGGGGACCGGCGGCGACGGGCCCGACGCGCAGCCGGAGTGGGTGCTCGGGGTCAGTGCGGCCGTCACCCCCGTCGAGTGGCCGGCCGGTGACGCGCAGGCGGCCCGGGCGCTGGCCCGGGCGCTGGCCACGCGGGTGCCGCTGGTCCGGCACGGTGCGCGGCCCGCGCTGGCCGACCTGGTGCCGGACGGTGACGCCGAGGCGCACGCGCGTGCGCTGCTCGCTCCGGTCGCGGACGTCCCGGCGCTCACCGAGACGCTGCGCACCTGGCTCTCCCTGCACGGCAGCTGGGACCGCACCGCCGTCGCCCTCTCCGTGCACCGCAACACCGTCCGGCAGCGCATCGCCCGCTGCGCGGCCCTGCTGGAGACGGACCTCGACGACCCGGACGTACGGATGGAACTGTGGTTCGCGCTGCGGAGGTGACCCGTGTCCCAGCGCGGGACATGCCGCAGACGCCGACCGGCGGCTGCCTCACAATGGGAGCCATGCCGATACCCGGGACACCCAGCCGCGCCGAACTCGCCGAGCACCTCGTCAGAACCCGTATCGCGGGCGACGTCGCCACGCCCCGCGAGAACAACCTCTCCCACTACCGGAAGCTGGCGAACGGCGACCGCCACTTCTGGCTCGGTCTGGAGCTGGGCGACCGCTGGAGCGACGAGCAGGACGTGCTCGCGGTGATGGCGGAGCGGGTCGGCGTCAACGACGACCCGGAATACCGGTACGGCCAGGACACCATCGACCCCGAGCTGACCGTGGCCGGGCTGGAGCGGATGGCGGGGCGGCTGCGCAAGGCCGCCGACGGCGGGCAGCGGGTGCTGTTCGCCACCGGCCACCCGGGCGGCCTGCTCGACGTGCACCGCGCCACGGCCGACGCGCTGCGCACCGCCGGTTGCGAGATCGTCGTGATCCCGGAGGGGCTGACGACGGAGGAGGGGTACGTCCAGCAGTTCGCGGACGTGGCCGTGCTGGAGCACGGTGCCTCGCTGTGGCACACCCACTCCGGCGAGCCGATGAAGGCGATCCTCACTGGCCTGGAGCGCGCGGGCCGCCCGCTGCCCGACCTGGTCGTCGCCGACCACGGCTGGGCCGGTTGCGCGGCCCAGCACGGCGTCGACTCCGTCGGCTACGCGGACTGCAACGACCCGGCCCTCTTCCTCGCCGAGTCCGAGGGCACCCTCCAGGTCGCGGTGCCGCTGGACGACCACGTGGTCAGCCCGCGCTACTACGACCCGATGACGGCCTACCTGCTGACGGAGGCGGGGCTGAAGTAGCCCGCCGCGCGTCCTCAGACCTCCCGGGGGACGCGCACCACGCCTTCCTGGATGACCGAGATGGCGAGCCGCCCGTCCTGGGTGTGGATCCGGGCCTGACCCAGTCCCCGGCCGCCGGACGCGGACGGGGACTGCTGGTCGTACAGCAGCCACTCGTCGGCGCGGAACGGCCGGTGGAACCACATGGCGTGGTCCAGGGAGGCACCGACCACGTCCCCGACGGCCCAGCCGCCGCGCCCGTGCGCGAGCAGCACCGAGTCCAGGAGCGTCATGTCGGAGACGTAGGTGGCGAGGACGACGTGCAGGAGGGGGTCGTCCGCGAGCTTGCCGTTGGTGCGGAACCACACCTGGGAGTGCGGGTCGCGCGGGGTGCCGAAGTCGCCGAAGGGCGGGTCGTCGACGTAGCGCAGGTCGACGGCGGCGCGGGCCTCCAGGAACCGTTCGACGGTCTCGGCGGGCAGGTGCGGGTAGCTCCGCAGCCGCTCCTCGCCGGTGGGCAGCGTCGCCGGGTCCGGGGCCGACGGCATGGGGGCCTGGTGGTCCAGGCCCTCCTCGTACGTCTGGAAGGACGCCGACAGGCCGAAGATCGGCTTGCCGTGCTGGACGGCGACCACCCGGCGGGTGGTGAAGGAGCGGCCGTCGCGCAGCCGGTCGACGTTGTAGACGATGGGGGCGTCCGGATCGCCGGGGCGCAGGAAGTACGCGTGCAGGGAGTGCGCGTGCCGGTCCTCGGGGACCGTGCGTCCGGCGGCGACCAGCGCCTGGGCGGCCACCTGCCCGCCGAAGACCCGGGGGACGACGGCGGAGCGGGAGTGGCCGCGGTAGATGTCCTCCTCGATCCGCTCGAGGTCGAGCAGGTCGAGGAGGGACTGGAGTGCTTCGCTCATGTCCTGTGATTCTGTGGTCTGAAGACCGGTCTACAGGCCCATGTTCTTCGCGATGATCGACTTCATGATCTCGCTGGTGCCGCCGTAGATGCGGTTGACCCGGTTGTCCGCGTACAGGCGGGCGATCGGGTATTCGTTCATGTAGCCGTAGCCGCCGTGCAGCTGGAGGCAGCGGTCGATGACGCGGTGGGCGACCTCGGTGCAGAACAGCTTGGCGCTGGCGGCCTCGGCGGGGGTCAGCTCACCGGCGTCCAGCGCCTCGGTGGCGCGGTCGGCGACGGCCTCGGCGGCGTCCACCTCGGCCTGGCAGGCGGCCAGCTCGAACTTGGTGTTCTGGAAGTGGGCGACCGGCTTGCCGAAGACCGTGCGGTCCTGCACGTACTGCTTGGCGAACCGGACGGCGGCCTTGGCCTGGGCGTAGGCGCCGAAGGCGATGCCCCAGCGCTCGGAGGCCAGGTTGTGGCCGAGGTAGGAGAAGCCCTTGTTCTCCTCGCCGAGCAGGTCCTCGACGGGCACCTTGACGTCGACGAAGGCCAGCTCGGCGGTGTCGGAGGTGCGCAGGCCGAGCTTGTCCAGCTTGCGGCCGACCGAGTAGCCCTCGGACTTGGTGTCCACGGCGAACAGCGAGATGCCGTGGCGGCGGTCCTCGGCGGTGGGCGCGGCGGTGCGGGCGCAGACGATGACCTTGTCGGCGTGCACGCCGCCGGTGATGAAGGTCTTGGCGCCGTTGAGGACGTAGTGGGTGCCGTCCTCGGAGAGCTTGGCGGTGGACTTCATGCCCGCGAGGTCGGAGCCGGTGCCGGGCTCCGTCATGGCGATGGCCCACATCTCCTCGCCGCTGACGAACTTCGGCAGGAAGCGCTTCTTCTGCTCGTCGGTGGCCAGCATCTTGATGTAGGGCAGGGCGAGCAGCACGTGCACGCCGGAGCCGCCGAACTGGACGCCCGCGCGGGCGGTCTCCTCGTAGAGGACGGCCTCGAACTTGTGGCTGTCCATGCCGGCGCCGCCGAACTCCTCGGGCACGTTGATGCCGAAGATGCCCAGGTCGCCGAGCTTGTAGTAGAAGTCGCGCGGCGCCTGGCCGGCGGCGAACCACTCGTCGTAGACGGGGACGACCTCGGCCTCGATGAAGGCGCGGATGGTCTCCCGGAACGCCTCGTGGTCCTCGTTGAACACCGTACGGCGCACCGCGCCACCTCCAGGGTACGTATCTAAGCGCTTGCTCAGACTTCACCGTACCGGCGGGTAGGGAGGGGCGTCCAGAGTGGGCCGTGGGTAACCCTCGTCACTCCCCCACCGCCGCGAACGCCCCCCGGGCCATCCGGTGCAGCAGCTCCGACGTCACCGCGCGGCCGGGAAGGGCGCCGGGGCGGCCCAGGTGGGGGGTGGAGTTCAGGAGGCCGAAGACCGAGTGGACGGCCGAGCGGGCGCTCGGTTCCGTGACCGCCGGATAGACCTCGCGGACCACCCCGACCCACAGCTCGACGTACTGCCGCTGGAGCTGGCGCACCATCTTGCGGTCGGCGTCCCGGAGGCGGTCCAGCTCGCGGTCGTGCAGGGTGATGAGCGGGCGGTCGTCGAGCGCGAAGTCGATGTGACCCTCGATGAGCGAGTCGAGGACCGCCTCCGCATTGCCGGACCCGGAGTCGGCCACCCCCTCGGCCTCCGCCAGCCGCCGCTTCGCCCCCGTCAGCAGCTGTCCGCTGATCCCGACCAGCAGCTCCGCGAGCATCGCGTCCTTGCCGGCGAAGTGCCGGTACAGACCGGGGCCGCTGATACCGACCGCGGCGCCTATCTCGTCGACGCCGACACCGTGGAAACCGCGCTCGGCGAAGAGCCGGGCGGCCTCCTTGAGGATCTGTTCGCGGCGGGTGGGGGCGTCGGTTCTGGTGGCCATGGGAGCAATTCTAGACAGGGAGGTTAGCGGTCGTTAACCTGAGGGAAACGCGTTAACGCTCATTAACTGGTCGATCACTGGGTGAGGGGACCGCAGGATGCACGAGGCACCGGAGCTGACGACGGCGGCAGATCCCGCGTCCGAGGCCTTTCGGGCCAACGAGGAGGCGCACGGCGTCCTCGTTCAGGAGCTGCGCGCCAAGCTCGCCGCGGCCCGGCTCGGCGGCGGGGAGCGGGCTCGGGCCCGGCACACCGCGCGCGGCAAGCTGCTGCCGCGCGACCGCGTGGACACGCTGCTCGACCCGGGCTCGCCGTTCCTGGAGCTGGCGCCGCTCGCGGCCGACGGGCTCTACGACGGGCAGGCCCCGGCGGCCGGCGTCATCGCCGGCATCGGCCGGGTCGCGGGACGGGAGTGCGTGGTCGTCGCCAACGACGCCACCGTCAAGGGCGGCACGTACTACCCGATGACCGTGAAGAAGCACCTGAGGGCGCAGGAGGTGGCGCTGGAGAACCGGCTGCCGTGCCTGTACCTGGTCGACTCGGGCGGCGCCTTCCTGCCGATGCAGGACGAGGTCTTCCCCGACCGCGAGCACTTCGGGCGGATCTTCTACAACCAGGCCCGGATGTCCGGCGCCGGCATCCCGCAGATCGCCGCCGTCCTCGGCTCCTGCACGGCGGGCGGCGCGTACGTCCCCGCGATGAGCGACGAGGCCGTGATCGTCCGCAATCAGGGCACGATCTTCCTGGGCGGCCCGCCGCTGGTGAAGGCGGCCACCGGCGAGGTGGTCACGGCGGAGGAGCTGGGCGGCGGCGAGGTCCACTCGCGCGTGTCCGGCGTGACCGACCACCTGGCCGAGGACGACGCGCACGCGCTGCGGATCGTGCGGCAGATCGTCTCCACGCTCCCCCGGCGCGGCGCGCTCCCCTGGGGCGTGGAGCCCGCCGTCGAGCCGAAGGCCGACCCGCAGGGGCTGTACGGCGTGGTGCCCGTCGACTCCCGCACCCCCTACGACGTCCGCGAGGTCATCGCGCGCGTGGTGGACGGGTCCCGGTTCGCCGAGTTCAAGTCGGAGTTCGGGCAGACCCTGGTCACGGGCTTCGCCCGCATCCACGGCCACCCGGTCGGCATCGTCGCCAACAACGGCATCCTGTTCGCCGAGTCGGCCCAGAAGGGCGCCCACTTCATCGAGCTGTGCGACCAGCGCGGCATCCCGCTGGTGTTCCTTCAGAACATCTCCGGGTTCATGGTCGGCCGGGACTACGAGGCCGGCGGCATCGCCAAGCACGGCGCCAAGATGGTGACGGCGGTGGCGTGCACGCGCGTGCCGAAGCTGACGGTGGTCGTCGGCGGCTCGTACGGCGCGGGGAACTACTCGATGTGCGGGCGGGCCTACTCGCCCCGCTTCCTGTGGATGTGGCCCAACGCCAAGATCTCCGTGATGGGCGGCGAGCAGGCCGCGTCCGTGCTGGCCACCGTCAAGCGGGACCAGCTGGAGGCGCGCGGCGAGGAGTGGCCGGCCGAGGAGGAGGAGACCTTCAAGGCACCGGTCCGCGCGCAGTACGAGCGCCAGGGGAACGCCTACTACGCGACCGCCCGCCTGTGGGACGACGGGGTGATCGAGCCCGCCGACACCCGGCGGGTGCTGGGTCTGGCCCTGACCGCCTGCGCCAACGCGCCGCTGGGTGACCCCCAGTTCGGCGTCTTCCGGATGTGAGGAGGGGACTCGATGGGAAGCACGATGGGGAACCTGATGTTCGACACGGTGCTGGTGGCCAACCGCGGTGAGATCGCGGTGCGGGTCGTCCGGACCCTGCGCTCGATGGGCGTGCGCTCGGTGGCGGTCTTCTCCGACGCCGACGCGGACGCCCGGCACGTGCGCGAGGCCGACGAGGCGGTACGGATCGGCCCGGCGCCGGCGGCGGAGAGCTATCTGTCCGTCGAGCGGCTGCTGGAGGCCGCCGCCCGCACCGGCGCGCAGGCCGTCCACCCGGGGTACGGCTTCCTCGCCGAGAACGCGGGGTTCGCGCGGGCCTGCGAGGAGGCGGGGCTGGTCTTCATCGGGCCGCCCGCCGACGCCATCGCCCTGATGGGCGACAAGATCCGGGCCAAGGAGACGGTGCAGGCGGCCGGGGTCCCGGTCGTCCCGGGCTCCAGCGGCAGCGGGCTGACCGACGCCCAGCTCGCCGACGCCGCCCGCGAGATCGGCACGCCGGTGCTGCTCAAGCCGTCGGCCGGCGGTGGCGGCAAGGGGATGCGGCTGGTGCGGGACGCCGCCGTGCTCGCCGACGAGATCGCCGCCGCCCGCCGCGAGGCCCGCGCCTCCTTCGGCGACGACACGCTCCTCGTGGAGCGCTGGATCGACCGGCCCCGGCACATCGAGATCCAGGTCCTGGCCGACGGCCACGGGAACGTGGTGCACCTGGGCGAGCGCGAGTGCTCCCTCCAGCGCCGGCACCAGAAGATCATCGAGGAGGCGCCCAGCGTGCTCCTCGACGAGGCGACCCGCGCCGCGATGGGCGAGGCCGCCGTGCAGGCGGCGCGCTCCTGCGGCTACCGGGGCGCGGGCACGGTGGAGTTCATCGTGCCGGGCGGCGACCCGTCGTCGTACTACTTCATGGAGATGAACACCCGCCTCCAGGTGGAGCACCCGGTGACCGAGCTGGTCACCGGCCTCGACCTGGTGGAGTGGCAGCTGCGGGTGGCGGCGGGTGAACCGCTCGGCTTCGCGCAGGAGGACGTCCGGCTCACCGGGCACGCGGTCGAGGCCCGGCTGTGCGCCGAGGACCCCGCGCGCGGCTTCCTCCCCTCCGGCGGCACGGTGCTGCGGCTGCGCGAGCCCGAGGGCGACGGGGTGCGCACCGACTCCGGGCTCAGCGAGGGCAGCGAGGTCGGCAGCCTCTACGACCCGATGCTGTCCAAGGTGATCGCCTACGGCCCCGACCGGGAGACGGCGCTGCGCAAGCTGCGGGCGGCCCTGGCCCGGACGGTGACGCTGGGCGTGCAGACCAACGCCGGGTTCCTGCGCCGGCTGCTCGCGCATCCGGCGGTGGTGGCGGGCGACCTGGACACCGGGCTGGTGGAGCGCGAGGCCGACGGCCTGGTCACCACGGACGTACCGGAGGAGGTGTACGAGGCGGCGGCGGCCGTACGGCTGGACGCGCTGCGTCCGCGCGGGGACGGCTGGACGGACCCGTTCTCGGTGCCGGACGGCTGGCGCACGGGCGGCGAGCCGAAGCCGGTGGCCTTCCCGCTACGGGCGCCGGGGCTCGACCCCGTCACGCACTCCCCGCGCGGCACCCACACCGTCACCGACGACCAGGTGGCCGTGACCCTCGACGGCGTCCGGCACACCTTCGACCGCGTCGCCGACTGGCTGGGCCGCGACGGCGACGCCTGGCACGTGCGCGACCACGACCCGGTCGCCGCCTCCCTCACCCGCTCCGCCCACGCGGGCGCCGACTCGCTCACCGCGCCCATGCCGGGCACGGTGACGGTGGTGAAGGTCGCCGTCGGCGACGAGGTGGCCGCCGGGCAGAGCCTGCTGGTCGTGGAGGCGATGAAGATGGAGCACGTCATCTCCGCCCCGCACGCCGGCACCGTCGCCGAACTGGACGTCGCGCCCGGCACCACGGTCGCCATGGACCAGGTGCTGGCGGTCATCGCCCCGGCGGAGAGCCCCGGCGACGGGGCGGAGGAGACGGCATGAACACCCCCGACCTGGGCCTGCCCATGACCGTGCCGGCCGACGGCCTGCCCGCCCGCGTCCGCATCCACGAGGTCGGCGCCCGCGACGGCCTCCAGAACGAGAAGGCGATCGTCCCGGCGGCGGTGAAGGCGGAGTTCGTCCGCCGCCTCGCCGGGACCGGCCTGACCACCATCGAGGCGACGAGCTTCGTGCACCCCAAGTGGGTGCCGCAGCTGGCGGACGCGGAGGAGCTGTTCCCGGCCGTCGCGGACCTGCCGGTCGACCTCCCCGTCCTGGTGCCGAACGAGCGCGGCCTGGACCGCGCGCTGGCCCTCGGCGCACGCCGGGTGGCGGTCTTCGCCAGCGCCACGGAGTCCTTCGCCAAGGCCAACCTGAACCGCACGGTGGACGAGGCCCTGGCCATGTTCGCGCCGGTGGTGGCGCGGGCGAAGGCGGCCGACGTGCACGTGCGGGGCTACCTCTCGATGTGCTTCGGCGACCCGTGGGAGGGCGCCATCCCCGTCCCGCAGGTGGTGCGGGTCTGCCGGGCCCTGCTGGACATGGGCTGCGACGAGCTGAGCCTCGGCGACACCATCGGGGTGGCGACCCCGGGCCACGTCGGCGCCCTGCTCACCGCGCTCACCGAGGCGGGCGTCCCCGTGGACACGCTCGGCGTCCACTTCCACGACACCTACGGCCAGGCCCTGTCCAACACGCTGACCGCGCTGCGGCACGGCGTGACGACGGTCGACGCCTCCGCCGGCGGGCTCGGCGGCTGCCCGTACGCCAAGTCCGCCACCGGCAACCTCGCCACCGAAGACCTCGTGTGGATGCTGCGCGGCCTCGGCATCGACACCGGCGTCGACCTCGGCCGTCTCGTCGCCACCAGCGTCTGGATGGCCGCCCACCTGGGCCGACCCAGCCCGTCCCGCACCGTACGAGCCCTCGCGGGCTCGGGCGCCGACTCCCACCAGGAGCACTGACAGCCATGGACCACAAGCTCTCCCCCGAACTGGAAGAACTCCGCCGCACGGTGGAGGCGTTCGCCCACGACGTCGTGGCGCCCAAGATCGGTGACTTCTACGAGCGGCACGAGTTCCCGTACGAGATCGTCCGCGAGATGGGCCGCATGGGCCTGTTCGGGCTGCCGTTCCCGGAGGAGTACGGCGGCATGGGCGGCGACTACCTGGCGCTCGGCATCGCCCTGGAGGAGCTGGCGCGGGTCGACTCGTCGGTGGCGATCACGCTGGAGGCGGGGGTCTCGCTGGGCGCGATGCCGGTCCACCTGTTCGGCACCGAGGAGCAGAAGCGCGAGTGGCTGCCCCGGCTGTGCTCGGGCGAGATCCTGGGCGCCTTCGGCCTGACCGAGCCGGACGGCGGTTCGGACGCGGGCGCGACGCGGACCACGGCCCGGCTCGACGAGGCGACCGGCGAGTGGGTGATCAACGGCACCAAGTGCTTCATCACCAACTCGGGCACGGACATCACGGGCCTGGTGACGGTCACGGCGGTCACCGGCCGCAAGCCGGACGGCCGGCCGCTGATCTCGGCGATCATCGTCCCCTCCGGCACGCCGGGCTTCACGGTGGCCGCCCCGTACTCGAAGGTCGGCTGGAACGCGTCGGACACCCGTGAGCTGTCCTTCGCCGACGTAAGGGTCCCGGCGGCGAACCTGCTGGGCGAGAAGGGGCGCGGCTACGCGCAGTTCCTGCGCATCCTGGACGAGGGACGCATCGCCATCGCCGCACTGGGTACGGGACTCGCGCAGGGCTGTGTGGACGAGTCGGTCAGGTATGCGAAGGAACGTCACGCCTTCGGCAAGCCGATCGGCGCCAACCAGGCCATCCAGTTCAAGATCGCGGACATGGAGATGAAGGCCCACACCTCCCGCCTCGCCTGGCGGGACGCGGCCTCCCGCCTGGTGGCGGGCGAGCCGTTCAAGAAGGAGGCGGCGCTGGCGAAGCTGTACTCGTCGACGGTGGCCGTGGACAACGCCCGGGACGCCACCCAGATCCACGGCGGCTACGGGTTCATGAACGAGTACCCGGTCGCGCGCATGTGGCGGGACTCGAAGATCCTGGAGATCGGTGAGGGCACCAGCGAGGTCCAGCGGATGCTGATCGCACGGGAGTTGGGGCTGGCGGGCTGAGCCGGCCGACTGTCGCGGGGCGGGGCCGGACGGCCCCGCCCCTGGACAAGATCTGAGGTTAGGCTAACCTACCCTCGAATTGTCCCGCGGAGCTCCGCACCGTTCGAAAGCAGTCACACCATGCGCAACGCCAGAGCTGCCCACCCGACCCGCCGCGGAATCCTCGCCGCCGGCGGCGCCATCGGCCTCGGTGCCGCGCTCGCGGCCTGCGGGGACGACGACGCGAAGAGCGGCTCGGGCGACGACGCGGGCACGGGCAAGTCCGGCCCCTGGTCCTTCAAGGACGACCGCGGCACGACCGTGAAGCTGGACTCGGTGCCGAAGAACATCGTCGCCTTCACCGGTGTCGCCGCCGCCCTGTGGGACTACGGCGTCGAGGTCAAGGGCGTCTTCGGACCCACCACGACCAAGGACGGCAAGCCCGACGTCCAGGCCGGCGACCTCGACGTCGACAAGGTCACCGTCCTCGGCAACGAGTGGGGCAAGCTCAACGTCGAGAAGTACGCGACCCTCGCCCCCGAGGTGCTCATCACCACGACGTTCGACACCGCGGGCACCCTCTGGTCGGTCCCGGAGGAGTCCAAGGACAAGGTCGCCAAGCTCGCGCCGAGCGTCGCGATCTCCGTCTTCGACCGCCAGCTCACCCAGCCGCTCCAGCGCATGTGGGAGCTGGCCGAGTCGCTGGGCGCCGACATGAAGGCCAAGAAGGTCACGGACGCCAAGGCCGCCTTCGAGAAGGCCGCCGCCCGGCTGCGCGCCGCCGCCAAGGCCAAGCCCGAGATCAGGGTCCTGGCAGGCTCGGCGAGCGCCGACCTCTTCTACGTCTCCGGCACCAACCTGTCGGTGGACCTGGAGTACTTCAAGGCCCTCGGCGTGAACTTCGTGGAGCCCTCCGAGGACGCCAAGAAGGCGACCGGCGGCTGGTTCGAGAGCCTGAGCTGGGAGAACGTCGACAAGTACCCGGCCGACGTGATCATCATGGACGACCGCGCCTCCACCATCCAGCCCGCGGACATCGCCGAGGGCACCTGGAAGCAGCTCCCCGCGGTCAAGGCCGGCCAGGTCATCGCCCGTTCCCCCGAGCCGATCCTGTCCTACGACAAGTGCACGCCGCTGCTGAACAACCTCGCCGAGGCCATCGAGAACGCCAAGAAGGTCGGCTGACCTTCTCCGTCTCCCGGAGCACGCCATGACGACGGCCGTAGCCGCCCCGTTCCGTTTCTTCTCCCTCCAGGTCGTACGGACGAGGCGGCTCGGTCCGTCTCTGGCCCGTGTCACCTTCGCCGGGGACGACCTGAGCGCCTTCCACTCGGACGGCCGCGACCAGTCCCTGTCGCTGTTCCTGCCGCATCCGGGCCAGTCGGAGCCCGCGGTGCCGGTGGAGCTGGGCGACGGCTGGTGGCAGGCGTGGCGTGAACTCCCGGACGACGTACGGGCGGTGATGCGCTCGTACACGCTGCGGGCGCTCCGGCGCGACGCCGACGGCGACACCGTCGAGATCGACGTCGACTTCGTGCTGCACGGCGTCGAACCCGGCGCCGCCTTCGAGGCCGGCCCCGCCGCCCGCTGGGCGGCCGCCGCCACCGCCGGGGACCGCGTCCTGCTGCTCGGCCCGGCGATCGCCGACAACAGGGCGATCCGCTTCCGGCCGCCCGAGGACACCGACCTGGTGGTGATCTGGGGCGACGAGACCGCCGTGCCGGCGGCCTGCGCGATCGTCGAGTCGCTGCCCGCCGGCACCCGCGCCCGGGTCTGGCTGGAAGTGCCGCACGCCGAGGACGTGCAGGACCTCGAGACGGCGGCGGACGCCGAGATCACCTGGCTGGTCCGGGACGCCGCCGGCGGCCCCGAGGCCACCCTGGCCACCCTGCGGGACGCGCGGCTGCCGGACGCCGAGCACCCCTACGTCTGGATCGCGGGCGAGTCCGGCTGCGTCAAGGCGCTGCGGCGGCACTTCGTGCGCGAGCGCGGCATCGACCGGCGGCGCGTCACCTTCGTCGGCTACTGGCGCCAGGGGCTGACGGAGGAACAGCTCCGCGAGCAGGGCTGAGAGCAGGGGCTCCCGGATCGCCGCGCACCCGAGTGACGGCAGTCACGCACAGGCATGCGTTTGATCCAATCGAGTTAGGTTAGGCTGACCTAAGTTGAAGCAAGGGTTCCGCCCTGCCGACCTGCCCCATCCTTCCCCTCCCTCTCGGACCGTCCCCACCGGAGGACCCCCGCATGCGCTCGCACCTGCTCAACGACACCACCGCGGAGCAGTACCGCCGCTCCGTGACCGAAGGAGTCGAGCGGGTGGCCGCCAGAATCGCCACCACCGACCGCCCGTTCACCGGTGTCACGGTCGACGCCCTCTCCCCCCGCATCGACGAGATCGACCTCGACCGGCCGCTGCACGACACGGCCGCGGTCCTCGACGAGCTGGAGGACGTCTACCTCCGCGACGCCGTCTACTTCCACCACCCCCGCTACCTCGCCCACCTCAACTGCCCGGTCGTCATACCGGCGGTGCTCGGCGAGGCGGTGCTGTCCGCCGTCAACTCCTCCCTGGACACCTGGGACCAGTCGGCCGGCGGCACGCTCATCGAGCGGAAACTGATCGACTGGACCACCGAGCGGATCGGCCTCGGCCCCGCCGCCGACGGCGTGTTCACCTCCGGCGGCACCCAGTCCAACCTCCAGGCGCTGCTGCTGGCCCGCGAGGAGGCCAAGACCGACTCCCTGGGCAAACTGCGCGTCTTCGCCTCCGAGGTCAGCCACTTCAGCGTGCAGAAGTCGGCGAAGCTGCTCGGCCTCGGCCCGGACGCCGTCGTCTCGATCCCCGTCGACCAGGACAAGCGCCTGCACACCGTGGCCCTCGCCCGTGAGCTGGAGCGCTGCGCGCAGGACGGCCTCGTGCCCATGGCCGTCGTCGCCACGAGCGGCACCACCGACTTCGGCTCCATCGACCCGCTCCCGGAGATCGCCGCGCTCTGCGAGCAGTACGGCGTGTGGATGCACGTGGACGCGGCCTACGGCTGCGGGCTGCTCGCCTCCCTGAAGTACCGGGACCGGCTGGCCGGCATCGAGCGGGCCGACTCGGTCACGGTCGACTACCACAAGTCCTTCTTCCAGCCGGTGAGTTCCTCCGCCGTGCTGGTCCGGGACGCGGCCACCCTGCGCCACGCCACCTACCACGCGGAGTACCTCAACCCGCGCCGCATGGTGCAGGAACGTATCCCCAACCAGGTGGACAAGTCGCTCCAGACCACCCGCCGCTTCGACGCGCTCAAGCTGTGGATGACGCTGCGCGTGATGGGCGCCGACGGCATCGGGCAGCTCTTCGACGAGGTGTGCGACCTGGCCGCCGAGGGCTGGCGGATGATCGCCGCCGACCCGCGCTACCACGTCGTGGTGGAGCCGAGCCTGTCCACCCTGGTCTTCCGCTACATCCCGGCGGCCGTCACCGACCCCGCCGAGATCGACCGCGCCAATCTGTACGCCCGCCGGGCCCTGTTCGCCTCCGGCGACGCCGTGGTCGCGAGCACCAAGGTGGCCGGACGCCACTACCTGAAGTTCACCCTGCTCAACCCCGAGACGACCACGGCAGACATCGCCGCCGTCCTCGACCTGATCGCCGGCCACGCCGAGCAGTACCTGGGAGAGTCCCTTGACCGCGCTTCCTGAAGCCAGTGCCACGTACGACTTCGTGGGGATCGGCCTCGGCCCCTTCAACCTCGGCCTCGCCTGCCTCACCGAGCCCATCGACGGGCTGAACGGCGTCTTCCTGGAGTCCAAGCCCGACTTCGAGTGGCATGCCGGCATGTTCCTGGACGGCGCCCACCTCCAGACCCCGTTCATGTCGGACCTGGTCACGCTCGCCGACCCGACCTCCCCGTACTCCTTCCTCAACTACCTGAAGGAGAAGGGCCGGCTGTACTCGTTCTACATCCGGGAGAACTTCTACCCGCTGCGCGTCGAGTACGACGACTACTGCCGCTGGGCCGCGAACAAACTGAGCAGCGTCCGCTTCTCCACGACGGTGACCGAGGTGACATACGACGAGCGCGAGGAGCTGTACGCCGTCGCCACCACGGCCGGCGACACCTACCGCGCCCGCCGCCTCGTCCTCGGCACCGGCACCCCGCCGCACATCCCCGACGCCTGCCGCGGTCTGGCCGGCGACTTCCTCCACAACTCCCAGTACGTCCAGCGCCGCGCGGAGCTGGTGAAGAAGGAGTCGATCACGCTGGTCGGCAGCGGTCAGTCCGCCGCCGAGATCTACCAGGACCTGCTCAGCGAGATCGACGTCCACGGCTACCGCCTGAACTGGGTGACGCGCTCCCCGCGCTTCTTCCCGCTGGAGTACACCAAGCTCACGCTGGAGATGACCTCCCCGGAGTACGTGGACTACTACCACGCGCTGCCGGAGCCCACCCGCTACCGCCTCACGACGGAGCAGAAGGGCCTGTTCAAGGGCATCGACGGCGACCTGATCAACGACATCTTCGACCTGCTCTACCAGAAGAAACTGGGCGGACCGGTCCCCACCCGGCTGCTCACCAACTCGGCCCTGACCAGCGCCCGTTACACGGACGGCACGTACACCCTGGGCTTCCGCCAGGAGGAGCAGGGCACGGACTTCGAGATCGACACCGAGGGCCTGATCCTGGCCACCGGGTACCGATACACCGAGCCGGAGTTCCTCAAGCCCGTCCGCGACCGGCTCCGCTACGACTCCCGCGGCAACTTCGACGTGGCCCGCAACTACGCCGTCGACGTCACGGGCAGCGGTGTGTTCCTCCAGAACGCGGGGGTCCACACGCACAGCGTCACCAGCCCCGACCTGGGTATGGGCGCCTACCGCAACAGCTACATCGTCCGAGAGCTGCTCGGCACCGAGTACTACCCGGTCGAGAAGTCGATCGCGTTCCAGGAGTTCAGCGCATGACCACCCCCACGACATCCGCCACCAGGAGGATCGGCGCCCTCACCCTGCGCCCCCTCGACCCGCTCAGGGACGCCGGGCTGCTGCACGGCTGGCTCACCCACCCCAAGTCCGCGTTCTGGATGATGCAGGATGCGAAACTGGTCGACGTCGAGCGGGCCTACATGGACCTGGCCGCCGACCCGCACCAGGACGCGTTCATCGGCCTGCACGACGGCGTCCCCGCCTTCCTGATGGAGCGGTACGACCCGGTCCACCGCGAGCTGACCGGCCTGTACGAGCCGGAGCCCGGTGACGTCGGCATGCACTTCCTGGTCGCCCCCACCGACCGGCCGGTGCACGGCTTCACCCGCGCCGTCATCACCGCCGTCATGACCGAGCTGTTCGCCGACCCGGCCACCGCCCGCGTCGTCGTCGAGCCCGACATCGACAACAAAGCCGTCCACGCCCTGAACGAAGCCGTCGGATTCGTGCCCGAGCGCGAGATCCAGAAGCCGGAGAAGAAGGCGTTGCTGAGCTTCTGCACCCGCGAGCAGTTCGAGAAGGCGGTGTCCCGATGAGCCTCGCCGACGCCGTCGCCCACCTCTCCCCCGAGCGCTGGGAGCAGGCCAACCGCCTCCTGATCCGCAAGGCGCTGGCCGAGTTCACGCACGAGCGGCTGCTCTCCCCCGAACGGGACGGCGAGCGGTACGTCGTCCTCAGCGACGACGGCCAGACCCGATACCGCTTCACGGCCACCGTCCGCGCCCTGGACCACTGGCAGGTGGACGCCGACTCCATCACCCGCCACCGCGACGGTGCCGAACTCCCGCTCGCCGCGCTGGACTTCTTCGTCGAGCTGCAAAAGACGCTGGGCCTGAGCGAGGAGATCCTGCCGGTCTACCTGGAGGAGATCTCCTCCACCCTCTCCGGCACCTGCTACAAGCTCACCAAGCCGAAGGTCACCTCCGCCGAGCTGGCCCGGAGCGACTTCCAGGCCGTCGAGACCGGCATGACCGAGGGCCACCCGTGCTTCGTCGCCAACAACGGGCGGCTCGGCTTCGGCATCCACGAGTACCTGTCGTACGCCCCCGAGACCGCGAGCCCGGTCCGGCTGGTGTGGCTGGCCGCCCACCGCTCGCGCGCCGCGTTCACGGCCGGCGTCGGGATCGAGTACGAGTCCTTCGTCCGCGACGAGCTGGGCGAGGGGACCGTCGACCGCTTCCACGGCGTCCTGCGCGAGCGGGGCCTGGACCCGGCCGACTACCTGTTCATCCCGGTCCACCCCTGGCAGTGGTGGAACAAGCTCACCGTCACCTTCGCCGCCGAGGTCGCCCGCGGGCACCTGGTCTGCCTCGGCGAGGGCGACGACGAGTACCTGGCCCAGCAGTCCATCCGCACCTTCTTCAACGCCTCGCACCCCGGGAAGCACTACGTGAAGACGGCCCTGTCCGTCCTCAACATGGGCTTCATGCGCGGCCTGTCGGCGGCCTACATGGAGGCCACCCCGGCCATCAACGACTGGCTCGCCCGGCTCATCGAGGGCGACCCGGTGCTCAGGTCGACGGGCCTGAGCATCATCCGGGAGCGGGCCGCCGTCGGCTACCGGCACCTGGAGTACGAGCAGGCCACCGACCGCTACTCGCCGTACCGCAAGATGCTGGCGGCGCTGTGGCGGGAGAGCCCCGTGCCGTCGCTGCGGGACGGCGAGACGCTCGCCACCATGGCCTCCCTCGTCCACGTCGACCACGAGGGCGCCTCCTTCGCGGGCGCGCTGATCGAGCGGTCGGGCCTCGCGCCCGCCGAGTGGCTGCGGCACTACCTGCGCGCCTACTACGTCCCGCTGCTGCACAGCTTCTACGCCTACGACCTGGTGTACATGCCGCACGGCGAGAACGTGATCCTGGTCCTGGAGGACGGGGTGGTGCGGCGCGCGATCTACAAGGACATCGCCGAGGAGATCGCGGTGATGGACCCGGACGCGGTCCTGCCGCCGGAGGTCGCCCGGATCGCCGTGGACGTGCCCGAGGACAAGAAGCTCCTGTCCATCTTCACGGACGTCTTCGACTGCTTCTTCCGCTTCCTCGCCGCGAACCTGGCGGGCGAGGGCATCGTGGAGGAGGACGACTTCTGGCGGACGGTCGCGGAGGTCACCCGCGAGTACCAGGAGTCGGTGCCGGAACTGTCCGAGAAGTTCGAGCGGTACGACATGTTCGCGCCCGACTTCGCGCTGTCCTGCCTCAACCGGCTCCAGCTGCGCGACAACCGGCAGATGGTGGACCTCGCCGACCCGTCCGGCGCGCTCCAGCTGATCGGCCGGCTGGAGAACCCGCTCGCGGGCCGGTAGCCGGGCCCATGGACGGGCGGGCACCCCGGAGACGGTCCTCCGGGGTGCCCGTCGTCGTGTCCGCGACCGGCCGGACCAGGTCCGGCTCGGGGCCGCTCAGGTCCAGGGGACCTGCGGCGAGCGGTAGTAGTCGATCCCCATCGCCTCCCAGCGCGGAGCCTGCGCGGCCAGCCGCACCTTGTAGGTGTCCCAGTCGTGCGTCGACGCCGGGGACCAGCCCAGTTCGGCGACGCCCGGCAGCCTCGGGAAGGCCATGAACTCCAGCTGCTCCGGGTCGGAGAGGGTCTCCGTCCACAGCGGCGCCTCGACACCGCGCACCGCGGAGGCCGGGGCGCCCGGCAGATAGGCGGCCGGGTCCCAGTCGTAGGACCGCTGCACCTCGACATAGCCCGCCCAGGACAGACCCAGCGGGGTGTCCTTGGTGTACTTCATGTCCAGGTACGTCCGGTCGGCCGGGGACAGGATCAGCCCGGTCCCGTTCCGCGCGGCCTCGGCGACCTGGGCCTTCTCCGCGTCACTGGTGCGGTCCAGGCCCCAGTACTGGACGAGCGCGCCCTCGACCGGTTCGGCGCTCGCCAGCTGGTGCCAGCCGACGACCGTCTTGCCGTACTTCGCGACGATCGGCTGCACCCGCTTCATGAAGGCGACGAAGTCCTCGTGCGGCGTGGAGTGCGCCTCGTCGCCGCCGATGTGGAGGTAGCGGCCCGGGGTGAGCGCGGCCAGCTCGCGCACGACGTCGTCGACGAAGTCGTACGTGACCTCCTTGCCGACGCACAGCGAGCTGAAGCCGACCTTGGTGCCGGTGTACAGCGGCGGCGCGACACCGTCGCAGTTCAGCTCGGCGTAGGAGGCGAGGGCCGCGTTGGTGTGGCCCGGCATGTCGATCTCGGGGACGACCTCCAGGTGGCGGGAGGCGGCGTGGCGCAGGATCTCCTTGTAGTCGTCCTTGGTGTAGTAGCCGCCGGGGCCGCCGCCGACCTCGGTGGAGCCGCCGTACGTCGCCAGCCGCGGCCAGGAGTCGATGGCGATGCGCCAGCCCTGGTCGTCGCTGAGGTGCAGGTGGAGCTTGTTGTACTTGTAGAGGGCGACGCGGTCGATGTACTGCTTCACCTCGTCGACGGTGAAGAAGTGCCGGGAGACGTCCAGCATGGCGGCGCGCCAGCCGTAGCGGGGGGTGTCCTCGACGGTTCCGCCGGCCACCAGCCAGGGGCCGGGCTGCACGGAGTCCTTCTCGACGGCGGCGGGCAGGAGCTGACGGAGGGTCTGGACGCCGTGGAAGAGGCCGGCCGCCGCGCGGGCGGTGATGGTGACGCCGGAGCGGCCGCTGTCGAGGCGGTAGCCCTCGTCGCCGTAGGAGCCCTTGGCCAGGCGCAGCTGGATGCCGCCGTGGCCGTGGGAGGTGACGGGCAGCCGGTAGCCGGTGGACGGCCGCAGGACCCCGGCCAGGTAGTCGCCGACGCGGCGGGCCTCGCGCGAGTCGTCGACGCGGATGTGGGTGGAGCGGGTGATGCGGTACGGGGCACCGCCCGGGTCGACCGAGGCGGGGGCCGGGATCACCCGGTCCAGGGGGGTCGCGGCGGTCTTGTGCGCGGGTGCCGCGCCGGTGGTGATGGCGCAGGCCGTCGCCACCAGAAGCAGCGATCCCAGCAGCCGGCTGGTGCGGGGAGTCGTTCGGTGGTGCCGTCGATGAGGTCTCACGTGCGCGCTCCCTTCGCGGGTGTGCGGTACGGGTGTTGGGGACGGGTGTAGACCACTCTCCCGCACCATCACCGCCCACAGAAGCGATGAAACAATCCGCGCATGGCGGAAATCATCCAGAAGGACGGAACGTGGGTCTTCGACGGCGACTCGCTGCGGCTGACTCCTGGACGCGACAAGAGCGTCGCCCTGCTGCGCCGGGAGTTGGGTGAACTGCTCGTCCCGCTCTCGGCGTTGGCGGGCATATCGTTCGAGCAGGGCCGCAAGTCCGGCCGGCTGCGGCTGCGCCTGCGGGACGGCGCCGACCCGCTGCTGCACGCGACGGGCGGCCGGCTGACCGAGCCGCACGACCCGTACCAGCTCCTCGTGGAGTCCGACCGGTACGGCGTGGCCGAGTACTTCGTGGACGAGGTGCGCAACGCGCTGCTCCTGGACCAGGTTCCGTCCGGCCCGGTGGACGCGTACCTGCTGCCGGGCCCCGCCGTCCCGCTGTCGGTGTCGGCCGGGGACGGCATCGCGAGCTTCGACGGCGAGCGGGTGCGCCTGGAGTGGAAGTGGCAGGCGGAGGACGCCAAGTCGGCCGGGGGTCCGCGCACCCTCCCCCTCGGCGACATCCTCTCGGTGGAGTGGCAGCCGGAGGTGGGCATGGAGAACGGCCACCTCCGGTTCACCGTGCGGGGCGCGCCGAGCAAGGTGCCGCCCAAGTACGACCCGAACGCGGTGGAGCTGTGGGGGTTCAAGAAGGACCCGCTGATGGCCCTGGTCGCCGCGGCCGTGCAGGCCCGCCTCCCGCACCCGGCCGCCCCCGCCGCCCCGGAGAAGGCCCTCCCGCCCGGGGACGCGCCCGGCCCGGCGCCCGCGGCCGAGGACGACCACGACGCGCTGCTGCGCCGGCTGCGGGAGCTGGGTGAGCTGCACCGCTCCGGGGTCCTGACGGAGGAGGAGTTCAACCTGGCCAAGCAGGCGGTACTGAAGCGGTTCTGACCGGCCTCCGCCGACCCCTGCCCGAATTCGGGCAGGATTCTTGCATAACCGTGTCCCGTCCTCCAGGATCTACCGGGTGCACGACGAACTCGTTGATCATCTGACGCGGTCCACCCCCCTGAACCGGGGCGAGGCGCTGCGTGTGATCCAGGACGTGCTCGCCTACTTCGACGAGACGACCGAGGAATTCGTCCGTCGCCGCCACCGCGAACTCCAGACCCAGGGCCTGGTGAACGCGACGATCTTCGAACGGATCGGGGCGGAGCTGAAATACCGGGCGGTGGCACCGGCGGAGCTGTCGCTCCGTCAGCTGCGCCGCATCGTCTACGGCTGAGAAGCCGAAGAGGAACACGAGGTTTACGTATATATGTGCGGAATCGTCGGATACATCGGCAAGCGTGACGTCGCGCCCCTGCTCCTGGAGGGCCTCCAGCGCCTGGAGTACCGCGGCTACGACTCGGCGGGCATCGTCGTCACGTCCCCGAAGGCGGCCGGTCTGAAGATGGTCAAGGCCAAGGGCCGGGTCCGCGACCTGGAGGCCAAGGTCCCGGCGCGCTTCAAGGGCACCACCGGCATCGCCCACACCCGCTGGGCCACCCACGGCGCCCCGTCCGACGCGAACGCCCACCCGCACATGTCGGCCGACCAGAAGGTCGCGGTCGTCCACAACGGCATCATCGACAACGCCGCCGACCTGCGCCGCAAGCTGGAGGCGGACGGTGTCGAGTTCCTCTCCGAGACCGACACCGAGGTCCTCGTCCACCTCATCGCCCGCTCCGAGGCGGAGAAGCTGGAGGACAAGGTCCGCGAGACCCTGCGGGTCATCGAGGGCACCTACGGCATCGCCGTGATGCACGCCGACTTCCCCGAGCGCATCGTCGTCGCCCGCAACGGCTCGCCGGTCGTCCTCGGCATCGGCGAGAAGGAGATGTTCGTCGCCTCGGACATCGCCGCGCTGGTCGCCCACACCCGCCAGATAGTCACCCTCGACGACGGCGAGATGGCCACCCTCAAGGCGGACGACTTCCGCACGTACACCACCGAGGGCACCCGCACCACCGCCGAGCCCACCACGGTGGAGTGGGAGGCCGCCTCCTACGACATGGGCGGCCACGACACCTACATGCACAAGGAGATCCACGAGCAGGCCGAGGCCGTGGACCGCGTGCTGCGCGGCCGGATCGACGACCGCTTCTCCACCGTGCACCTCGGCGGCCTCAACCTGGACGCCCGCGACGCGCGCGCGGTGCGCCGCGTGAAGATCCTCGGCTGCGGCACCTCGTACCACGCGGGCCAGATCGGTGCCCAGATGATCGAGGAGCTGGCCCGCATCCCCGCGGACGCCGAGCCCGCCTCCGAGTTCCGGTACCGCAACGCGGTCGTCGACCCCGACACCCTGTACATCGCCGTCTCCCAGTCCGGTGAGACGTACGACGTGCTGGCCGCCGTGCAGGAGCTGAAGCGCAAGGGCGCCCGCGTCCTCGGCATCGTCAACGTGGTCGGCTCGGCGATCGCCCGCGAGGCCGACGGCGGCATGTACGTGCACGCCGGGCCCGAGGTCTGCGTCGTCTCCACCAAGTGCTTCACCAACACCTGCGTCGCCTTCGCGCTGCTCGCCCTGCACCTGGGCCGCACCCGCGACCTGTCGGTCCGCGACGGCAAGCGGATCATCGAGGGCCTGCGCAAGCTGCCCGCGCAGATCGCCGAGATGCTGGAGCAGGAGGAGGACGTCAAGAAGCTGGCCGCGCAGTACGCCGACGCCCGCTCGATGCTCTTCATCGGCCGCGTCCGCGGCTACCCGGTCGCCCGCGAGGCCTCCCTGAAGCTCAAGGAGGTCTCGTACATCCACGCCGAGGCCTACCCGGCCTCCGAGCTGAAGCACGGCCCGCTCGCCCTGATCGAGCCCGCGCTGCCGACGGTCGCGATCGTGCCGGACGACGACCTGCTGGAGAAGAACCGCGCGGCCATGGAGGAGATCAAGGCCCGCAGCGGCCAGATCCTCGCCGTCGCCCACCAGGAGCAGGAGAAGGCCGACCACACCATCGTCGTCCCGAAGAACGAGGACGAGCTGGACCCCATCCTGATGGGCATCCCCCTCCAACTCCTCGCCTACCACACGGCCCTGGCCCTGGGCCGGGACATCGACAAGCCGAGGAACCTGGCGAAGTCGGTCACGGTGGAGTAGCGCCCCGTTTGTGGCTTTTCAGGGGCGCGGGGAACTGCGCGACCAGCCACAGCGAACCTGCACGGGCAACACAACCGAACGGCCCCCCCACGTGTGCCACCAAACACGTGGGGGGGCCGTCTCATCACCGGGGAGCCGCCCAACCCCCCAGCCGGCGCAGCTAGCCGGTGGCCGTCACTCCCCGGCGCGCAGCGCGTCGCGAGACACCCGTGGGCCAGTGGGCCAGGACCGCGGTCGCCGCGTACCAGGCGACCACCCCCGCCCCGACGGCGAACCATCCGCCCGCCTTGCCCAGCGCCGTACTGTCCGCGAACGAACCGACGGCGAGCAGCAGCAGGGACACGCAGAGCAGCCCGTACATCCCCTGCCCGAGCGCGTCGCCGCCGGCGAACGTGAGGGTGAGGGCGACGAGGGCGAACAGGAGCAGGAAGAGTCCCGCCGCGTTGGCGGAGACCTGGTTGTCGGCGGAGACGGCCCAGGTGAACCAGAGCGCGCCGAGGACGGTGAAGGCCGTTCCGGAGGCGGTGTCGCTCTCGCGCAGTGCGAGCAGACCGGCGACGAAGAGCGCGACGCCGCCGACGTACTGGGCGACGGTCACGGCGTCCGCAGCCGTCACCTGGTCGATCACGGCGGTGTGACCGAGGCCGAAGGCCAGCAGGGTGATGCCGAGGGCGAGTCGGCCGGCGATGGTGGTGGTGCTTCCCGCGGAGACGTCGTTGTCCACGGCGGGCTCCCTTCATGCATGTGCGGTTGTGCGGTGACACGTATATGCCCTTCACAAAGGCACAAACACCTCTACGCGTCGGTAGCTTCACGCTGCATGAACAGGGGGGCCGACCGGGACGGCCGAGCCCAGCCCGGGACGGCTACGGAATGATCACCACGGGCCGCTTCGCCCGCTTGGCGAGCCGTCCGGCGACGGAGCCGAAGAGCCGGCCCACGAGACCGTGACTGGAGCCGACGACGATGGCGTCCGCCGCGTACTCCCGGCCCACCTCTTCGAGTTCGTGGCAGATGTCGCCGCCGCGCTCGACCAGGATCCAGGGGACGTCGGCGAGATAGTCGGCGCACGCCAGCTCCAGACCCAGCACCTCGGTGCGGTGGTCCGGCACGTCCACGAAGACGGGAGGCTCGCAGCCGGCCCACACCGTGGTGGGCAGTCGGTTGGCGACATGCACGATGACCAGGCCGGAGCCCAGGCGGGATGCCATGCCGATGGCGTACGCGAGGGCACGCTCACTGGATGTGGAGCCGTCGAAGCCGACCACGACCCCGTGCTTGAAGGCGGGGTCGCACGACTGGCGTGGCTCTTCGGCCGCCAGGGGCTCGGCCGCCGTAGGTTCGGCGACGGGCCGCTTGCGGTCCGCGGGTTCGAAGAATTCGTGACCGGCCATGGCTGTCTCGGCGTTTTTATCCTCTATGGGGGCCAACAGTGGGCGGCTGAGCTGTGTCCGGGAATGGTCTTCCCAACCCCATACCCCCAAGGGTACGGCGGCACGCCTCCTTCGCCCAGATCCCGCGGAGGGTCCGCCGCGGGGTTCACCGGAGCATGCCCGAGGGGCGCCCGCAACGCAATGGTTGCTGCCCTGTACAGGCGGTTTGCACGGGATTCAACTGCCGGTGACCGGTCGTGACCGACGCGCCGCGCGGGCGTTGATCTCCATGCCGCCAGCCCCAGGGAGCACTCGTGTCCGGACCGCACCACCCCGCCGAGCCGACGTCCGCCCCCTCCCGGGACGGCGTGACCGACCTCGTCCGCTGGGCGGCGTTCAGTTGCTTCCTGGTCCTGGTCGCGCTCCTCTGGTACGGCACGTCCTTCGCCGGCACGGCCGGCACCGCCCTCGGCCTGGCCGCCGTCACCGGCGTCTGCCGTCTGCTGCTGCGGCGGTCCGAGCGCCTCGCCGCGCACCCGTGCGGCGGGGAGCGCGCGGGGCGGGGCGGCCGCCGGCGCAGGCCCGCGGCGCGGGCACGCGGGGGCGGACGGCACGCTGGGGAAAACACACCGGTCGACTGACCGGTTTCCGCGCACAGTTCCGCTTCTTTTCAGCCAACTTCCAGGGGTGGCTCATCTACCCCCCTCACCACCCCCAAACCCCCGTTCCACCTGCACGGACAGGGTCTCGGGGACCCCGCGCACCCTACGGGGATTGGCCACTGACACAAGGCGCACTTCCCTGGGGCGCCCCAGAGTGCAACGCTTCGTGATCGACTGCTTCACGCCAAGTTGCCATGTCGACAATGTCCCAAGTGCCGAACCGGCCATCCCGGCGCGACGGGACACAGTAGATTCGATCTTGACTGTCTACGGCGGGGGACTCGTGCAGGACCGAGGGGAAACGTGTTGGAGCGACAGACCCGAAGGGTAGAGGGTGCCGCGACCACCGAGGGGGGCTTAGCAGTATGAGCCACGACTCCACTGCCGCGCCGGAAAGCACCGCCCGGAAGCTCTCCGGGCGACGCCGCAAGGAGATCGTCGCGGTGCTGCTGTTCAGCGGCGGCCCCATCTTCGAGAGTTCCATACCGCTGTCGGTGTTCGGGATCGACCGCCAGGACGCCGGCGTGCCGCGCTACCGCTTGCTGGTGTGCGCCGGTGAGGACGGCCCGCTGCGGACCACGGGGGGCCTCGAACTGACCGCGCCGCAGGGCCTGGAGGCGATCTCACGCGCGGGCACCGTCGTCGTGCCGGCCTGGCGGTCGATCACCTCGCCGCCACCGGAGGAAGCGCTCGACGCCCTGCGCCGGGCGCACGAGGAGGGCGCTCGCATCGTCGGGCTGTGCACCGGCGCATTCGTGCTGGCGGCGGCCGGCCTGCTGGACAGCCGTCCGGCGACCACGCACTGGATGTACGCGCCGACGCTGGCCAAGCGCTATCCGTCGGTGCACGTGGACCCGCGCGAGCTGTTCGTGGACGACGGCGACGTGCTGACGTCCGCGGGCACCGCCGCCGGGATCGACCTGTGCCTGCACATCGTGCGCACCGACCACGGCAACGAGGCGGCCGGCGCGCTGGCCCGCCGCCTGGTGGTGCCGCCGCGCCGGAGCGGAGGCCAGGAGCGCTACCTGGACAGGTCTTTACCGGAGGAGATCGGCGCCGACCCGCTCGCCGAGGTCGTCGCCTGGGCGCTGGAACACCTCCACGAGCAGTTCGACGTGGAGACGCTGGCCGCGCGCGCCTACATGAGCCGCCGCACCTTCGACCGCCGCTTCCGGTCGCTGACCGGCAGCGCGCCGCTCCAGTGGCTGATCACCCAGCGGGTGCTGCAGGCGCAGCGCCTGCTGGAGACGTCGGACTACTCGGTGGACGAGGTCGCGGGGCGCTGCGGCTTCCGCTCGCCGGTGGCCCTGCGCGGTCACTTCCGCCGCCAGCTGGGGTCCTCGCCCGCCGCCTACCGTGCCGCCTACCGGGCACGGCGCCCGCAGAGCGAGCGTCCGGTGGATCCGGATCCGGCCGGCGCGGGAGCCCCCCGGCCGCCCGCCCCGGCCGAACCGGCCACCCTGTCACCGGAGGGCTCGGTCCCGTTCCAGACCCGCCGCACGGCGGCCCCGGTCCCGGCGGCGGCCGGCGTCCCGGGCCAGCGGAGCGCGCCGTGACCTGACACTCGAAACGCCGGACGGGCCGCTCAGCCCGTCCGGCGTTCGACGATTCAGTCCGTCCGGCGTTCGTCGATTCAGCCGTCCAGCGTTTGTCGATTCAGCCCGTCCGGCGTTTGAGGACGAGGCCGTCAGGCCGAAGCGGGGGTTCGGGGGCGGCAGCCCCCGTGACGCCCGCACCGACGCCGGGGGCCCGGCGAAGGGGCGCCCACCGTACAGTGGCCGCATGAACGATCGCATGGTGTGGATCGACTGCGAGATGACCGGCCTCTCGCTGTCCGACGACGCGCTCATCGAGGTTGCCGCCCTCGTCACCGACTCCGAGCTGAACATCCTCGGCGAGGGCGTCGACATCGTCGTCCGCCCGCCGGAGCGGGCCCTGGAGACGATGCCCGACGTGGTGCGTGAGATGCACACCGCGTCCGGCCTGCTCGCGGAGCTGGAGGGCGGCACGACGCTCGCCGACGCCGAGGCACAGGTCCTCGCGTATGTACGGGAGCACGTGAAGGAGCCCGGCAAGGCCCCCCTGTGCGGGAACTCGGTCGGCACCGACCGCGGCTTCCTGCTGCGGGACATGCCCACGCTCGAGGACTACCTCCACTACCGGATCGTCGACGTCTCCTCGATCAAGGAGCTGGCCCGCCGCTGGTACCCGCGGGCGTACTTCAACAGCCCCGAGAAGAACGGCAACCACCGCGCGCTCGCCGACATCCGCGAGTCCATCGCCGAACTGCGCTACTACCGGGAGGCGGTCTTCGTCCCGCAGCCCGGACCGGACTCCGACACCGCCAAGGCGATCGCCGCGAAGCACGTCGTCCCGGCCAGGTAGGGGCCCGGTACGCCGGGGAGCGGCGCCCGGAAAGCCGGGCGCGAGCACCCCTTCGGACCCTGTACACTTTTTCTCAGCCGGTCGGGAAACCCCGCCATGCGGGATTCGAGCACCGGCCTTGGTGGGTGTAGCTCAGTTGGTAGAGCACCTGGTTGTGGTCCAGGTGGCCGCGGGTTCAAGTCCCGTCACTCACCCTGATCCGTCGGCCGGTGACCTTCGCGAAGGTCACCGGCCGACGGCGTTCCGGGCCCTCCCCCGGACCGCCCTCACGTCCCGCGCCGGCTCTCGCGCGCCAGCAGCACCAGCAGATAGGCGCCCCCGACGCACACGGTGACCGAGCCGGTCGGCAGGAGCACGCCCGGGATCGTGTGCTGTGCCGCGAGGTCGGCGCCGAGCAGCAGGATCGCGCCGACCAGCGCCGAGCCGGCGAGGTCGACGGAGGTGCCGTGACCGGTGAGCCGGCGGGCGATCTGCGGGGCCGCCAGCGCGACGAAGGCGATCGGGCCGGCCACCGCGGTCACCGCGGCCGTCGCGACCACCCCGAGGACGACCAGCAGCACCTTGGTCCGCTCGACCGGCACCCCCAGCATCGCCGCCGTGTCGTCGCCGAGTTCGAGCCGCCGCATCCTGCGCTGTGCCACCGGTGCCGCCACGGCCACCGCCGTCAGCACGACGGCGGCCGTCCCGATGCCCGGCCAGTCGACGTTGCTCAGCGACCCGGCCCCCCACACCGCGACCCGCAGCGCCGTGTCCACGTCGGCCTTGACCAGGAACCAGGTGTTGACCGAGGAGAGCAGCGCGCCGACCGCGATGCCCACGATGATCAGCCGGAAGCCCTGCACGCCCCGCTTGAACGCCAGCAGGTACACGCCGAACGCGGTGACCAGCCCCCCGGCGAGCGCTCCCGCCGCGAGCGCCGAGTAGCTGGTCGCCCCTGCCAGCAGCATCACGACGACGCCGGTGTACGAGCCGGTGGTGAGGCCGATCACGTCGGGGCTGCCGAGCGGGTTGCGGGTGAGGGACTGGAAGACGGCGCCGCCCACCGCGAGGGCGGCGCCGAACAGGACGGCGGCGACGATGCGCGGCGCCCGCCACTCCAGCACCACCTTGCGCACACTTCCGCGCGCCGACCCGGTGAGTACGTCGGTCAGGTCGCCCAGGCTCAGCGGGTAGCTGCCCAGGGTGAAGGCCCACAGGGACAGCGCGACCAGCACCAGCCACAGCACCGTGCAGACGACGACCGCGCGGCGGGTCAGACGCAGGCTCAGCGGCCCCGCCCTGAGGACGAACACCCCGCTCACAGCGCCCTCGCCCGTCGTCCGCGCACCAGCCAGACCAGGACCGGCGCACCGATGATCGGCATCATCACGCCGACCGGCAGCTCGGCGGGGGTCACGATCAGCCGGCCCAGTACGTCGGCGACCAGCACGACCGCCGGTGCCAGCACGGCGGAGTAGGCGAGGATCCAGCGCCAGTCGGGTCCGGTCAGCCACCGCACGGCGTGCGGCACCATGAGGCCGACGAACAGCAGCGGGCCGGCCGCGGCCGTCGCCGCGCCGCACAGCAGCGTCACCGCGACCACCACGCCGAAGCGGGTCGCCCCCACCCGCAGACCGACGGCCCGCGCGGCGTCGTCGCCGAGAGCGATCGCGTTGAGCGGGCGCGCACAGCAGACGGCGACGACGAGTCCGGCCAGGACGAAGGGGGCGATCGCCGCGGCCGTGCCGGACGGACGGTCGGTGACGCTGCCCGCCTCCCAGAACCTCATGCGGTCGAAGGTCTCCGTGTCGATCAGCGCGAGGGTCTGCGAGACGCCGGAGAGCACCGCCGTGAACGCGATGCCGATCAGGGTGAGCCGCAGGGGCGCGGGCCCGCCCCGCCCGCCCCGCCCACCGCTGGCGGCGAGGAAGACGAAGGCCGCGCCGGCGACCGCGCCCGCGAACGAGAGCGGCAGGTACTGCTCGATGCGGGTGACACCGAAGGCGGCCACGCCCAGCGTGACGGCGAAGCCCGCACCCGCGTTGACGCCGAGGATGCCGGGGTCGGCCAGGGGGTTGCGGGTGAGCGCCTGGATGAGGGCCCCGGCCACGCCCAGGGACGCGCCGACCAGCAGGCCGACTACGGTGCGGTCGACCCGGGCGTCGGCGACCGTGGCATGGGTCGCGGATCCGTCGGGCGCGGTGAGGGCCTGCCACACCACGTCCAGGGGGAGCATCGCCGAGCCGAGCGCGACGCTGAGCACCACCGCCGCGAGCAAGACGGCGACGGCGGCGCCGAGGCCGAGCAGCCGGCGTCCGGTGGGACGCGACGAACGGGTCTGCGGGAGCGCGGCCGTCGTCGCCGACGCCTGTGCCATCCATCCTCCTTGAGAAGCCCACGCCGGACCGGCGGGGCCGAGCTGCCGACATTCCGCACGGCCGGACTTCCGAACCACCGGCCGGACTTCCGGGCTGCCGAAGTTCCGAACTGCCGAAGTGCGCCTCATCGTCCGCCGAGCGCACCCACCGCGTTCGCGGTGAGCACGCCCACCGGGATCCCCGACTCGCGGCTGAGCGCGCGCAGCAGCCCGGCCCGGGTGGCATAGCCGGCCGCCCTGGCCGCCGCCGTCAGTTCGCCGCCGCCGAGGATGTGCTCGACGGCGGCGTTCATCCTGGCCCGGTTCCGCCACCGTGTGAAGGGCAGCCCGGTCTCGTCGAGGCAGACCCGCTGCACCTGACGTGGGCTCATCCGGTGCTGGGCGGCGAGCAGTTCCAGCGTCGCGGAGTGGTCGCGCAGGGCCTCACGGGCGAGCGCCCGCACCGCGGGATGGGTGGGCAGGACGACCGGGAAGTACTGCCGGGAGATGCTCCGCAGCACCCGTCCGAGCGCCAGGCGGAACGGCCGGACCTCGGCCGCGCTGCCCGGTGCGGCGCCCAGCACGGTGGTCATCACCTCGGTGATCGCGGGCACCACGCCGAGCGGCTGGACCCGGAGTCGGGGCAGGTCATCCGGGGTGAGGGTGGGGCCGAGGGCCAGGCCGCCGGGCTCGATCCGCAGCGCGTGCGGTACTCGGGGCGCGAGCCACACGGACTCCTGCCGGCCGAGCCGCCACTCCTCGCCGTCGGCGAGCAGGAGGGCGGAGCCGGTCACGATGTGGATGAGCTGCGGCTCGTCGTGCTGGTGGGTGTCGTGACCGAGAAAGCGGATGGCGTTCTCGGCGACCACGGTGCCGAGGGATGTCACCGGCAAGCCTGCCTCCCGTACCTGCGACGTGTCGTGTCCGTCGCCGGCGATGTCGTGAATGGATCGACACCCCGGAACCGGCGAGGTTAGGCTCACCTTACCAACGGGTCGAAGGTGCGATCCCGTCCTGCCACGTGAGGTCCCATGTTTGCTCCTGCCCGCCTGCTCGCCGTCGCGGTCGTCGCCGCGCTGGCCCTGACCGGCTGCGCGGCCGACGACTCCCCGGGCGACGGCGACAAGGCGTCCGCCGCGAAGCCCCGTACGGTCGTGACCGACTACGGCAAGGTGGAGGTGCCCGCCGAGCCGAAGCGCGTCGTCGTGCTGAACCACGCGCTCGCCGGGTATCTCTACGACCTCGACGTGCCGGTGACCGCGACCATCCCCGAGGACGCCGACGGCAAGGGCGAGTTCTCCCCCTACTGGGCCGACGAGGCGAAGAAGGACAAGACGACCTTCCTGCCGTGGAGCGTCGACGGTTTCGACCTGGAGGCGATCCTCAAGCTCGAACCCGACCTCATCGTGGGCGGCGGCGTCGGCTTCCCGCTGTTCCAGGCGGAGAAGGTGTACGACGACCTGTCCGACATCGCCCCGACGGTGCTGGTCGGCAAGAAGCTCGGCGACTGGCGCAGCCAGTTCTCCTTCCTCGCCGACGACGTATTCGGCAAGAAGGACGTCTACACCCAGCACCTCGCCGCCTACGACAAGCGCGTCACCGAGGTGAAGAAGGCCATCACGCCCCCGCCCGGCCCGGTCTCCTTCCTGGCCATGACCGGTGACGGCACCGCCTACGGGCTGGTGGAGAGCGTGGGCCTGCCGACCGAGTTCAAGAAGGTCGGCATCGAACCGGCGCCCGTCTTCGCCAAGGGCGGCTTCAAGGTGTACGGCGGGGGCGGCGACATGTTCGAGCTGTCGACGGAGAAGGCCGGTCAGACGATCACCCAGCCGTCGGTGTTCGTGATGGGCTTCAACGCCGACACCACCGACGTCGCCACCCTCAAGAAGAACCCGGTGTACGGCGCGCTGCCCGCCTTCAAGTCCGGGCACGCCTACGACCTGCCGTACTGGGTGCTGCGCGGCGACTACGACGAGTCGATGGCGCTGCTGGACATCATCGAGGAGCAGTTCGCCTGATGGCGGCCCAACGCGCCTTCACGACACACCCGCTCGTCCTGCGCCGGGTCACGGTGCGCCGCGTCACGGAGGTGACCCCCCGGATGCGGCGCGTCGTCCTGGGCGGCGACCAGCTCGCCCCGTTCACCCGGGACGGGATCGACCACCCCGGTTTCGCCGCGCCCGGGTTCGACGACCACGTCAAGGTGATCCTCGCCTCGGACGGCGACGTCCGGGCCGCGCTGCCCGCCCAGTTGCCGCACGGCATCGAGTGGACCCCGGCGGAGAACCGGCTGACCCGCGACTACACGCCGCGCCGGGTGGACGCCGCGGCCGGCGAACTGGACCTCGACTTCGTCGTGCACGGCGACGGACCGGCGGCGACTTGGGCGGCGTCGGCGCGGGAGGGCGACGAGCTGTGGTTCGTCGGCCCCAAGTCGTCGCTGCGGCTGCCGGATCGGCTGGACTGGATCCTGCTCGTCGGCGACGAGACCGCGCTGCCCGCGATCGGCCGTTTCCTGGACGAGCGTCCGGTCGCCGCCCCCGCACACGTCCTGGTCACCGTCCCCGACGACTCGGCCCGCCAGGAACTGGCGTTGCGCGACGGCGACACCGTGACCTGGGTCGTCGCGGAGCCCGGTGACGCGGCCGCGCTGGAGGCCGCGGTGCGCAAGCTGCCCGCCCCCGAGGGGGACGGGTACGCGTGGGCGGCGGCGGAGAGCCGGGCGCTGCTGCCGGTGCGCCGGTACCTGCGGCGCGAGCGGGGGCTCCCGAAGGAGCGGCTGAACATCACGGGCTACTGGCACCGCGAGGAGACGGCCCCGGAGCAGGCGGAGGGTTCGCCCGCCCCGGAGCACGGACACGTTCCGTCGCCGGTGCCGTGGCTGGTGGCGCGGGCGGCGCTCCAGCTCGGCGTGATCGACGCGGTCGCCGACGCGCCGGGCATCCCGCTCGGGACGCTCGCCGCGCGCGTGGGCGTGCCGGCGGCGGGGATCGGCGTACTGCTGCCCCTGCTCACCGCGCACGGCGTGGTCGTCGGCGACGAGCACGGTCTGCGGCTCGGCGCGGCGGGCGAGGACCTGCTCGACGACCACGAACGTGAGGAGTACGTCGGCCAGGAGGCGGAACTGCTGCTCGCGCTCACGGAACTCGCGCCCGCGCTGCGGGACGGCGTCTCCCCGTGGCAGCGGGCCTCGGGCGCCACCCTGAACGACACGGTGGTCCGGGACGCGGAGCGCTACGGCGAACTGGTCGAGGAGTGCGAGCAGTTGGCGTTCCTGCTGTCCGGCCTGACCGCCGACCCGCTCTGGACCGGCGTCGGGACCTGTCTGCTCGCCGGACCCGGCACCGCGTCCGTCGTCGCCGCCCTCGACGACACCGGACACCGGCCGGGGCTGCGCGTGGCGGAGGACGACGTTCCGGCGGCGGTCCTGCGCGGCCGCGTCACGGCACCGGAACGGATCGACTGGACGGGCGGCCCGGCCGACGTCGCCGTGGCCGCGAAGGCCCTCGCCCACCGGACGGACGACGAGGCCGTGGCGCTGCTGGAGCGGCTGGCCGGCTGGGTCCCGACGGCGGTCCTGGTGGAGGCCTCCCGCCCCGACGGCCTGAGCCCGCACGCGGCCGAGGCCGCCCTGCACGCCTACGCCGCGACCGGCGCCCCGCTGCGCGACTCCACGGCGATCGCCGCCCTCGCCGCCCGCACGGGCTGGCACGTGGCCCGCGTCGTCCCCCTCGGCTGGGGCGCCGAAGCCACGGTCCTGGAGCGCGGGGAGTCCACTTCGGGGTGACCGGTGGAACCCGCCCTGATGCGCCCGCGGCGAGTGGAACCCCACGTCCGGGACGACGGGCGCGACGGTCAGCGGGTTGGGCCGGGGCCGCGCACTCGGCGGCACCACCACCGCCCGCCCACCGCCCGCCGCGACGGGCGGTGACCGGGCGGGCGCCGACGGACGCCGGAGCCGGGGCCCCGACGTCCGTCGGCGTCACCGCGGCACCCGCTCAGGACGACGTACGCTCCACCAACTCCGTCGCCAGCACCACCTGGTGCCGCTCCAGCCCCCGCGAAGCCGCCGGACGGCGGTCCGCGATCTCGGTCAGGAGCAGGTCGATCATCGCGCGGCCCATCTCCTCGATGGGCTGGCGGACGCTGGTCAGGGGCGGCTCCATGTGGCGGGCTATCGCCGAGTCGTCGTAACCGACCAGCGCCACGTCGTCCGGGATGCGCCGCCCGGCCTCGCGCAGCGCCTGTCGGGCACCCGCCGCGGTGACGTCGGAGGCGGCGAAGACCGCGTCCACGTCGGGGCTGCGGCGCAGCAGCTCCTCCATCGCGTGGCGCCCGCCTTCCTCGGTGAAGTCACCGGCCTCGATCAGCCCGTCGTCCACCGCGTGGCCCGCGTCGCGCAGGGCGTCGCGGTAGCCGTCGACGCGGCGCTGGGCACCGTAGACGTCGAGGCGGCCGGTGATGTGGGCGATGCGGCGGCAGCCCCGGGACAGCAGGTGCTCGACGGCGGAGCGGGCGCCGCCGTAGTTGTCCGAGTCCACCGAGGCCAGCGACTCCGTGGCCGAGCGCGGGCCGCTGATCACGGCCGGGATCTCCAGCTGGGTCAGCAGGTCGGGCAGCGGGTCGTCGGCGTGCACCGAGACCAGCAGGACGCCGTCCACCCGGTGCGCGGCCAGGTACTGGGCGAGCCGCTCGCGCTCCCGGTCACTGCCCGCGAAGATCAGGAGCAGTTGCATCTCGGTGTCGGAGAGTTCGGAGCCGACACCCTTCAGCATGTCCGAGAAGTACGGTTCCGCGAAGAACCGGGTCTCCGGTTCGGGCACGACCAGCGCGATCGCGTCGGTGCGGTTGGCCGCCAGCGCCCGGGCCGCCGTGTTCGGGACGTAGCCGAGTTCCGCGACCGCCGCCTCGACGGCCGCCCGGGTGGCGTCACTGACCCGGGGCGAACCGTTGATCACCCGGGACACCGTGCCGCGACCGACGCCCGCCCGCGCCGCCACCTCTTCGAGGGTGGGCCGGCCACCGCTCCGACCACGCACTCCGTGGCTTGCCATCGGCTCCGCCTCCCGTCGACACCCCCGCACTCTGCGGCTGGCCTGGAATTTAACAGGCCGGTCGGGTGTAATGACCGGCTCCGGGTCCGCTCCCGCCGTGGCGGAGGTGTCTCCGTAGCGTTCGTCGCCTCCAGTTAACAGGCCGATAACTGAAGGCATTTCGTCGCGTCCGTTCCCTTGACACCCCCGCCCGGACCGACGACTCTTCAACACATCACTTGTGGGAGCGCTCCCACACTACCTGGCACATACACATCCCGCACGTTCCCCGCCCGAGCCGCAGCAACGAACGAACGACATGAAGCAGCGGGTCCAACCATGTAGTTGGCCGGGGGGTCGGCACGTCAGGGCAACAGGAGGACGCAATGCGAGCAGCACGTATACGACCCGCCCGCAAGGTGGTGGTCATGGCGGCCATCGCGTCGCTGGGGGCCGGGCTGCTGGCCGGCTGTGCCGATGACGGTAAGGACGAGGACAGCTCGTCGTCGGGCGACGGCGGCGGCAAGACCACGATCACCCTCGGTCTGTTCGGCACGATGGGCTTCAAGGAGGCCGGCCTCTACGAGGAGTACGAGAAGCTCAACCCGGACATCAACATCGAGGAGACGGTCACCGAGCGGAACGAGAACTACTACCCCGCTCTGGTCAACCACCTCACCACCGGGAGCGGCCTCCAGGACGTCCAGGCCATCGAGGTCGGCAACATCGCCGAGGTCGTCGAGACCCAGGCGGACAAGTTCGCCGACATGTCCAAGGTCGAGGGCGTGAAGGCCGACAGCTGGGTGGACTGGAAGTGGAAGCAGGGAGTCACCAAGGACGGCCAGGCGGTCGGGCTCGGCACCGACATCGGCCCGATGGCCATCTGCTACCGCAAGGACCTCTTCGAGAAGGCGGGCCTGCCGACCGACCGCGCCGAGGTCGGCGCGCTGTGGGCGGGTGACTGGAAGAAGTTCATCGAGGCCGGCGAGAAGTACAAGAAGGGTGCCGGCAAGGACACCTACTTCATGGACTCGCCCGGCGGTCTGATCAACGCCATCCTCGGCGGCGAGGAGGAGAAGTTCTACAACGCCGCCGGCGAGGTCGTCTACAAGACCAACCCCGCCGTCAAGGAGGCCTTCGACCTGACCGCGGACGCGGCCGAGAAGGGCCTGGTCCAGGCGCAGACCCAGTTCCAGCCGGCCTGGGAGCAGACCATCGCGAACAACCTGTTCGCCACCGTGGCCTGTCCGCCCTGGATGCTCGGCACCATCAAGGGCAAGTCCCAGCCCGAGGCGTCCGGCCAGTGGGACGTGGCCGCGGCGCCGACGTCCGGCAACTGGGGCGGTTCCTTCCTGGGCGTGCCCAAGAGCGGCAAGAACGTCGAGGAGGCGCAGAAGCTCGTCGCCTGGCTGACCGCGCCGAAGCAGCAGGCCAAGCTGTTCGCCGTGCAGGGCAGCTTCCCGAGCGCCACGGCCGCCTACGAGCTGCCGGAGGTCAAGGACGCGAAGAACGAGATGACGGGCGAAGCGCCTATCGGTGAGCTGTTCGCCAAGGCCGCCGAGTCCATCCCGGCGCAGGTGATCGGCCCGAAGGACCAGATCATCCAGCAGGGCCTGACCGACAACGGCGTCATCCTCGTCACCCAGGGCAAGTCGCCCAAGGAGGCCTGGGAGAACGCCACCAAGACCATCGACAACAACCTGGAGAAGTGACCGGAATGACCACCCGGCACGACACCGCCGCGCCCCCCTCCAAGGGGGGCGCGGCCCCGGGCCGACCGCCCGGTGACGCGGTCTCCTCCGAGGAGGCGAGGAAGCGGGCCCGGCTCTCCCGCCGCTGGCAGCGGGACCTGCGCTGGAGCCCGTACGCCTTCGTCTCCCCGTTCTTCCTGCTGTTCGCCGCCTTCGGCCTGTTCCCGCTGCTCTACACCGGCTGGGCCTCGCTGCACACGGTGGAGCTGACGGCGCCCACCGACATGACGTGGGTGGGCCTGGACAACTTCACCAGGATCTTCGACGACGAGTTCTTCTGGAACGCGGCGCGGAACACGCTGACCATCGGCATCATCTCCACGGTGCCGCAGCTGCTGATGGCGATGGGCCTCGCGCACATCCTCAACTACAAGCTCCGCGGCTCCACCTTCTACCGCGTGGTGATGCTCGCGCCGTACGCGACGTCGATCGCCGCCGCCTCGCTGGTCTTCGTGCTCCTCTTCGGCCGCGACTACGGCATGATCAACTGGGCGCTCGACCTGGTCGGCTTCGACAAGGTCGACTGGCAGAGCGACAAGTGGCCGTCACAGATCGCCGTCTCGTCGATCGTCATCTGGCGCTGGACCGGCTACAACGCGCTGATCTACCTGGCGGCGATGCAGGCGATCCCGCAGGACCTGTACGAGTCGGCGGCGCTGGACGGGGCCAGCCGGTGGCGGCAGTTCATCCACGTCACGCTGCCCCAGCTGCGTCCGACGATCCTCTTCACCGTCGTCGTGTCGACCATCGGCGCCTCCCAGCTGTTCGGCGAGCCGCTGCTGTTCGACGCCAACAAGGGCGCGTCGGGCGGCTCCCAGCACCAGTTCCAGACACTCGGCCTGTACCTGTACGAGCAGGGCTGGATCAACCAGCACCTGGGCCGCGCCTCGGCGATCGCCTGGACGATGTTCCTGATCCTCATCGTGATCGGGATCGTCAACTACGTCATCTCGCGCCGGCTGCGCGCCAGTAGTTAAGGAGAACCGGCCGTGACGACGACCCTGACCAAACCCCCGGCCGATCCGGTGCCCGAACCGTCCCGGCGGGGCCGGCTCCGGTCCAAGTCGGCCCGGGCCGGCGGGCAGATGCACGCCGGCCCCGTCGCGTACATCATCCTCGCCCTGTTCACCCTCGGTTCGCTGTTCCCGCTGGTGTGGACGGCGATCGCCGCCTCACGCGACAACCAGCGCCTGGCCCAGACGCCGCCGCCGTTCTGGTTCGGCGGCAACCTCTTCGACAAGCTCGAGATCGCCTGGACCGACGCCAACATGGGCGAGGCGATCCTCAACACCACGATCGTGGCGGGGATCTCGGCGGTCACCGTCGTCTTCCTGTCGACGATCGCCGGCTTCGCCTTCGCCAAGCTGAAGTTCCGGGGCCGCAACGCGCTGATGCTGATCGTGGTCGGCACCATGATGATCCCGCCGCAGCTGAGCATCATCCCGCTGTACATGATGGTGGCCAAGCTGGACTGGACCGACCAGCTCCAGGCGGTGATCTTCCCGTCGCTGGTCAGCGCGTTCGGCGTGTTCTTCATGCGGCAGTACCTGCTTCAGGCGCTGCCGGACGAGATCATCGAGGCCGCCCGGGTGGACGGTGCGAGCAGCTGGCGCGTCATCTGGCACGTGGTGTTCCCGGCGGCCCGGCCCGCGATGGCCGTCCTCGGCATGCTGATCTTCGTCCAGGTGTGGAACGACTTCCTGTGGCCGTTCCTGGTGCTGACGCAGAACGGCAACCCGACCGTGCAGGTCGCCGTGGCCGGCCTCGGCCGCGGCTTCACCCCGGACCAGGCCCTGATCATGGGCGGCGCGCTGCTGGGCACGCTGCCGCTGCTGCTGGTCTTCGCGATCTTCGGCAAGCAGATCGTGGGCGGCATCATGCAGGGAGCGGTCAAGGGCTGACAGGCTGCCGAGAAGGGCAGACACCAAGGGCCGACACCTCACCCGGTGGGCCGGGTCGCCGCCGCCCCGGCCCGCATTCCCCCCTCGTCCTTACTACGCGCCGGTCGTCACACGACCCGCTATGGGAGCGCTTCCATGCTTGAGTCCGCAACGCCGGTGACCCCGGTGACCTTCCCCCCTGCCTTCCTCTGGGGCGCCGCGACCTCGGCGTACCAGATCGAGGGCGCGGTGCGCGAGGACGGCCGTACGCCCTCGATCTGGGACACCTTCAGCCACACCCCCGGGAAGACGGCCGGCGGGGACACCGGTGACATCGCTGTCGACCACTACCACCGCTACCGCGACGACGTGGCGCTGATGAAGGACCTGGGGCTCGGCGCGTACCGCTTCTCCATCTCCTGGCCCCGGGTGCAGCCGACCGGCCGCGGCCCCGCCGTCCAGCGCGGCCTGGACTTCTACCGCCGCCTGGTGGACGAGTTGCTGGCCGCCGGGATCAAACCGGCCGTCACCCTCTACCACTGGGACCTGCCGCAGGAGCTGGAGGACGCGGGCGGCTGGCCGGAGCGGGACACCGCGTACCGGTTCGCGGAGTACGCGCAGATCGTGGGCGAGGCGCTCGGCGACCGCGTGGAGCAGTGGATCACGCTCAACGAGCCCTGGTGCGCGGCCTTCCTGGGCTACGCCTCCGGGGTGCACGCGCCCGGCCGCACCGACCCCGCGGCCTCGCTGCGCGCCGCGCACCACCTGAACCTGGCGCACGGTCTGAGCACGGTGGCCCTGCGGTCGGTGATGCCGGCCCGCAACTCGGTGGCGATCAGCCTCAACACCTCGGTCGTCCGACCGCTGTCGCAGAAGCCGGAGGACCTGGCGGCGGCCCGCAGGATCGACGACCTGTCCGGCGGGATCTTCCACGGCCCGATCCTGCACGGCGCCTACCCGCAGTCCCTGCTGGAGGCGACGGCGCCGGTGACGGACTGGTCGTTCGTCCAGGAGGGCGACCTGGGGCAGATCCGCCAGCCGATCGACGCGATCTGCCTCAACTACTACACGCCGACCGTGGTGTCGGCGGCGGACGCCGACTCCCGGGCGCCGCGCGCCGACGGTCACGGCGCGAGCGACCACTCGCCGTGGCCGGCCGCCGACGACGTGGCCTTCCACCAGCCGCCGGGCGAGCGCACGGAGATGGGCTGGAGCGTCGACCCGACCGGCCTGCACGAGCTGATCATGCGTTACCACCGCGAGGCGCCCGGCCTGCCGCTGTACATCAGCGAGAACGGTGCCGCCTACGACGACAAGCCCGGCGCCGACGGCACGGTGCACGACCCGGAGCGCGTCGCCTACCTGAACGGCCACCTCACGGCGGTGCGCCGGGCCATCACCGACGGCGCCGACGTCCGCGGCTACTACCTGTGGTCCCTGATGGACAACTTCGAGTGGGCCTACGGCTACGAGAAGCGGTTCGGCGCGGTCTACGTCGACTACGTCTCCCAGCAGCGCACCCCCAAGTCGAGCGCCCTGTGGTACGGCCGGGCGGCCCGCACGGGCTCGCTCCCGCCGGTGGACTCCGCCGAGTAGGCGTCTGCCCGGGGACGGCACGACCGATGCGGGGCGCGGCACCTCAGTGGGTGCCGCGCCCCGCTCGTGGGGCCGGTGTGGGGGGAAGCCCGGCCCTACTTGAAGGCGGCGAAGGCCTTCGCGAAGGCGTTCGCCTCCTGGTCGATCGAGCTGCACGTCGCGTCGGCCGCGGGCTTCGGGCCGCCGGGGCACGCCTTGTCGCGGGTCGCGGACCACATGGACAGTCCGCCCAGGCCCTTGGACTCGGCGAACTTCACGAGCTGGCCGGCGTCCTCGACGGTGAAGACCTCGGAGACGACGTCGTTGACACCGATCATCGGGGTGACCGCGACCGTCTTCCAGGCTTCGGCGTCGGAGCGGCCGAGGACACCCTTGACCTGCGCCTGGGTGGCGGTGGCGGCCTGTTCGGCGTAGGTGCCCATGTCGTCGCTGTAGGCGGGCCCGTAGTCCATCGCCATGATGTTGACGGTGCCGATGTCCACGCCGTTCTCCTTGGCGTCGGCGAGGAGGTCGACGCCCGCCTGGGTCAGGCCCTCAGGCATGACGGGGAGGGTGAAGGAGACGTCCAGGCCCGGGTGTTCCTTCTGGAGGGCGGCGATGGCCTGGGCGCGCCGGGTGTTGGCGGCGGTGTCGGGCAGTGCGCCGCCCTCGACGTCGAAGTCGACCTTGGTGAGGTCGTAGGCGTCGACGACCTTGCCGTACGCGGCCGCCAGCGCGTCCACGGACGTGCAGGTGGTGCCCAGTTCGGAGCCGGAGGCGCCGCCGAAGGAGACGCGGACGTCGCCGCCCTGGGCGCGCAGGGCGCCCATCTGCTTGGCCACGGCGTCGCTCGCGAGGTCGGTGACGCCGCCCCACTTGGGGGTGCAGCCGCCGCCGTCGGTGACGAAGGCGAGGGTGTAGTCCTTCACGCCGGTGGCCTCGGCGTTGGCGAGGAGGTCGTAGGCCGGGTAGAGGGAGGTGTCGACGTACGGCGCGAAGCCGGCGCCGGCGGCGGTGCCGTTGCCCGGTGTCGAGGTGGGCGCCGGGGTGGTGGCGGTGCCGGTCGGGTCCGGCTCGGCGGTGTCGGTGGCCGTGGGGGCCGGCGTGGAGGTCGGGGCCGGGGGCTCGGTGGGGCGGCCGCTCGGCTCGGGGGTGGCGCCGTCGTCTGCCGAGCACGCGGCGTCGTCGACGAGGCAACCGGTGGGATCGTCCGTGCCGTTGACGACGAAGCCGACGGTGACGGACTCGCCGGCCTTCAGGCCGTCCGTGTCCCACTTCGGCGGGGTCACGGTGACGTGCTGCCCGCTCACCTTCGACTCGGCGTTCCACAGCGAGCCCAGCTTCGTCCCGCCGGGCAGGTCGAACTCCAGCGTCCAGTCCGGCTTCGCCTCGCCGCTGCCGTTGGTGACGACGTACTGGGCGGTGTAGCCGTTCGACCACTCGCTGGTCTTCGTGTACACGGCGCCCACCGGGGCCGCCTGGGCGGTACTGGTGAACAGCAGCGCGCCACCGCCGGCCACGGCCGCCGCGACGACGGTGCCGATCGCCTTGTTCCTGCCACTGACCCTGCGTCGGTGCGTGCGCGTCATGTGCCTGCCTTCGCTGTTCACGGTGCCCCCGGCGGGGAACGTCCGGGGAGGGGGTGCGGCAGCACGCTAGCGAGCCGGAAACGGGCAAAGAGCCTGATCCGGGCGGGGTTCGGCGATCTTAGGGTGCGCTTAAGGAAGAGATCGGGGCCGATTAATGGTGGCCGTCTGCCGGGGCTGTCTGCGGCGCCGCACCGCTCCCCGGTGGCCGCGCCGCTCGGGCGCCGTCCGCCCGTCGAGCTGCACCCAGATGCGCACCTCGGTGCCGCCCAGCACGGAGGAGCCGATGCGGACGTCGCCGCCGGTCGACTCGGCCATGCGGCGCACGATGTCCAGGCCGAGGCCGGTCGAGCCGTCGCTGCCGGAGCCCCGGCCGCGGGCCATCGCCGCCTCGGGGTCGGGTATGCCGGCGCCCGCGTCCGACACGAGCACGATCACCGCGTCCTCGCCGTTGTGCAGGTCGACGGCGAAGGCGGTGCCCTCGGCGGTGTGCCGGAAGACGTTGCCGAGCAGGGCGTCGAGGGAGGCGGCGAGGTCGGCGCGGGCCACGGGGATGCGCACCGGCCGGTCGGCGCCGGCCACCCGCCACTTGCGGCCCTCGTCCTCGGCGAGCGCGGACCAGAACCCCATCCGCTCGCGCACCACCTCGGCCGCGTCGCACCCGGCGCCCGGACCGGCGGCGGCCGTCTGCGGCTTGGCGTCCCGGGCGGTGCGGATGATGGTGTCGACCTCGCGCTCCAACTGCTCGACGGCGGACCGGGTCTGCTCGGCGGCCGGCCCGTCGCCGAGCGAGGCCGCGTTGAGCCGCAGCACGGTCAGCGGCGTGCGGAGGCGGTGGGACAGGTCGGCGGCCAGCTCGCGCTCGTTGGCGAGGAGCTGGACCACCTGGTCGGCCATGGAGTTGAACGCGACGGCCGCGAGCCGCAGTTCGGTCGGACCCTCCACCGGCACCCGCGAGCCCAGCCGCCCCTCCCCCAACTGGTGCGCGCCCTCGACCAGGCGCTGCGCGGGCCGCACCATCCGCACGCCCAGCCGGTCGGCGACCGCGACGGAGCCGACGATCAGGGCGGCGCCGACCGCGGCGAGCACCGCCCAGGCCGTCGCGACCCCGTTGGTGACCTCGGACTCGGGGACGTACACCTCGACCACGGCGATCTCGCCGGAGCTGAGCGCGACCGGCTGGAGCAGCGTGGAACCGCCGTCGACCTCGGTGGTGGAGGCACGGCCCATCTCGCGCACGGCGGCGATGTCCTCGTCGGTGGCGCGCTGCCGGCCGATGTCCGCGGCCCGCTGCCCCGCGCCGCCGGTGCGGTCGGCCGGCTCGCCGGACGCCGGTATGTGCACGGCCATTCCGGCGTCCGAGCCGGCGGAGGCGACGACGCGCTCCAACTGGTCGCGGTCGGTGGTGATGGACAGCGCGGGGGCGACGGCGGCCGCCTCCCGTTCGGCGTTGGAGAAGGCGCGGTCGCGGGCCATCTCCCGGATGACGAGTCCCAGGGGGACGGCGAAGGCGACCACGACCATCGCGGTGACCGCCAGCGACACCTTGACCAGGGCCCACCTCATCGCGGCGGCTCCGCTCCGGGCAGCCCAGGGCCCAGCGCCGGGTCCTGGTCCTGGGGAGGCTCCAGCTTCACGCCGACACCGCGCAGGGTGTGCAGGTAGCGCGGCCGCGCCGCGGTCTCGCCCAGCTTGCGCCGCAGCCAGGACAGATGGACGTCGATGGTCTGGTCGTCGCCGTAGGACTGCTGCCAGACCTCGGCGAGCAGTTCCTTGCGGGGGACGACGACCCCCGGCCGGCCGGCCAGGAAGGCGAGCAGGTCGAACTCGCGGCGGGTCAGGTCGAGGCGCACGCCGTCCAGGTCGGCCTGGCGGCGCAGGGGGTCGACGGTCAGGCCGCCGACCCGGATGACGGGCGAGGGCGCCGCCTCCGCCGGTCCGGTCCTGACCCGGCGCAGGACGGCGGCCATGCGGGCCGACAGGTGCTCCACGGAGAACGGCTTGGTGAGGTAGTCGTCCGCGCCCGCGTTCAACAGCCGTACGACCTCCGCCTCGTCGTCCCGGGCGGTGGCGACGATCACCGGTACGTCGGTGATGCCGCGCAGCATCTTCAGCGCCTCGGAGCCGTCCAGGTCGGGCAGTCCGAGGTCGAGGATCACCACGTCGAAGCGGAAATGGGCGACCTCGCGCAGCGCCTCCAGCGCCGTACCGACGCTGCGCACGGTGTGCGAGGCGTCGGTCAGGTGCCGGATGAGCGCCGAGCGTACGAACTGGTCGTCCTCGACCACGAGCACACTTGCCATGGGCGGCACCGTACGCCATGCGGACCAACCCGGTGCGGGCCTGTGGACAACTCCGGCGCGGGCCTGTGCACAACCCCGCCGGGGGCCTGCGTCACACTCCGTTCGGGCGACACGGGTGGGGCGGGTGAGGCAGTATGGCCGCGATGCGCAGAGGACTCGTCCACGTACTTGCCTGGCTGCTCGCCACCGGCGCGGCGGTCACGCTGTCGTGGTGGGGCGTTCACACGGTGATGACGGGCACGGCCTACGACGCGCCCCGCGCGCTGCCCATCACCGCGGCCGACGCGTCGGTACGGGACGTGCCGGACGCCTCCGGCGAAGAGGGTTCGCGGGCGTCGTCCACCAGCCGTCCGTCGCCGTCGGGCAGCCCTTCGCCGTCGCCGAGCGAGACCCGCCCCGAGCCGGAGCCCACGCCGTCGCGGACCGCCCCGTCCACCACGCCCGAGCGTCCGGCGAGCCCCTCCCCCGCCACCTCCGGCGAGGTCAGGAGCTACGACACCGACGGCGGCCGCGCGGTCTTCGACCTCGGCACGTCGTCCGCGTCCCTGGTGTCGGCGACGCCGGGTGCGGGCTGGTCGATGCAGGTGTGGAAGACGGAGTCGTGGATCCGGGTGGAGTTCAGCTCGGGGGCGGACCGGGTGTCGGTGTTCTGCACCTGGCACGACGGACCGCCGCGCGTGGAGATCGGCAGCTACTGAGCCGACGCGCCCCGCCGGGGCTCGGCTCCTGCCCCTGCCCCGTCAGCGTCGGCGTCGGCGTCGGCGTCGGCGTCGGCGTCGGCGTCGGCGTCGGCGTCGGCGTCGGCGTCGGCGTCAGCGGAAGACGGACGGCGGTGGCGCGGGCGAGTCCACCGCGGCCGCATCGGTGACCGGCGCGGCCCCTCCCGTGAAGTCGGCCAGGGCGCGGCCGTGTTCCACCCGGGCGGGCTGCGGGTCGGAGGCGGCGCGGCGGGTGAGTTCCGCGACCGGCAACGGGCGGTCGGAGGCGACGAGGACGGCGTTGCCGAAGCGTTTGCCGCGCAGCACCGCGGGGTCGGCGACGAGGGCGAGTTCCGCGAACCGGGCCGCGGCGGTGGCGATCTGGCCGCGCAGGTGGGCGAGGGGCGGGCCGTCGGCGAGGTTGGCGGCGTAGACCCCGCCGGGCGCGAGCGCGCGCCGCACCTCGTCCAGGAACTCGGCGGATGTGAGGTGGGCCGGGGTTCGGGCGCCGCTGAAGACGTCCGCGACGATCAGGTCCGCCCAGCCGTCGGGCACCTTGCCCAGTCCGGCGCGGGCGTCGGTGGAGCGCACCCGGATCCGCGCGCCGGGGTCCAGGGGCAGCTCCCGGCGGACCAGTTGGACGAGGGCGGCGTCCCGCTCGACGACCTGCTGGGTGGAGCGGGGGCGGGTGGCGGCGAGGTAGCGGGCGAGGGTGAGGGCGCCGCCACCGAGGTGCACGGCCTGGACGGGCCTGCCCGGCGGGGCCGCGAGGTCGATGACGTGCCCGAGACGGCGCTGGTACTCGAAGGACAGGTGGGCCGGGTCGTCGAGGTCGACGTGCGACTGCGGGGCGCCGTCGATCAGCAGGGTCCAGGCCCGGGTCCGGTCCCGGTCGGGGACCAGCTCGGCGCGTCCGCCGTCGACGTCCTCGACGACCGGCTCGGCGGCAGCGCGCCCGCGGCGGGCGTTCCTGGACTTTCCCATCGGGCCATTATCGGCGCACCGCGCGATGGCGCCGCGCGCGGCCGGGACGCCTCAGCGGCAGCTGTCGGCCGCTCTGATCAGCCGGGCCGCCTCGCCCAGCGCCTCGCGCAGCACCGCGGGGTCGGTCGCGAGGTCCGCCTCGCCGGGCGGCAGCAGCCAGTCGGAGCCCTCCACGGGCGGCTCGGGCGGCAGGTCGAGGCTCAGCCCGCGGCCGTCCGTCTCCGTACAGGTGCTGCCCGGGACGTCCCAGGCGGCGGCGGTGCCCGGCGGCACCAGGAACCCCAGAGTGTCGCAGCCGTCGTCGTGGATCACGGGACCCACCGCCTCACCGGCTCCCCGCCTGAGGATGTCGACCGCCTCCAGACCCTGCCGGGCCGGCACGGTGACGACATCGCAGGCGTCACAGGGCGGATCGCTGATCCGGCTGGTATCCATCCCGGCCTCCACCACGGAAGTCCTCCTCGGACGAGCGGGTCGGGAGTCGAGGGCCTCCCGGTCACCCTGTCCAACGCGGCGGGCCGTCAACGGCTACGGCACAAGTGCGCCGCAAAGGATGGCACTTCATGGCAGATCGCGGATGAGATATCCGGTTTGTAGGCAAACAGTGCGTGGCGGCTCCGTCACAGCCGGTACGTTCTTGCTCGCCGGAAACAGGGATGCCAGGTGATGGCAGGCGGATGATTTCCGCGACTCGTCCCTTTCCCGGCATGGTTCGACGGTTCGCACGAGAGGACCCGGCCATGGCGTCGTCAATGGTGACCTCCGCCCAGCCCGAACGGCCGTCGCGGCCGAACCTCGCCTTCCGGCGCTTGCGCGGCAAGCGCTCGCCGGCCGAGTTCGCGGCGGCGGTCCGCCGGGCCGCGCGCGACATCGGCGAGCGGGTGAGCTGCGACGCGCGGTACGTCGGCCGGGTCGAGGCGGGCGAGATCCGCTGCCCCAACTACGCCTACGAGCGGGTGTTCCTGCACATGTTCCCCGGTCGCACGCTCACCGACCTGGGGTTCGCGCCCCGCTCGTCGGTACGCGGACGCCGGGCGCGTACCGACGAGGACGCACTCCCGGCGTCCGTCCGCCCGTCCGAACGCGCCACGAGTGAGACACGGGGGGCGGGTGAACCGTATGAGACGCATGACACGCAGGACCCGTACGAAAAGCACGACAACAATGAGGAGAGCGACGTGCTGCGTCGCGCATTCATGACGAGCGGGGCCACCGTGGCCGCCGCCTCACTGGGCCCCCTGGGGCTCGCCCTCGACGCCGCGGCGGCCGGACGTCCCGTGCGCCGCGCGGGGTCCGGCGAGGCCTGCGCCCTCGAAGAAGCCGTCCGCCGGATCCGGCTGCTGGACGACCGGCACGGTGCGGACGGCCTCTACCGGCGCGCGGCGGCCCCGCTGCGCACCGCGTACGCGCTGCTGGACGCCGGGGCGTCCCGCCGGGCGACGGCGGACCGGCTCTACACGGGCGCCGGTGAACTGGCGATCTCCGTGGGCTGGCTGGCCCACGATTCCGGGCGCTTCGACGACGCGCGCTCCCACTACGCGGAGGCGCTGGCCACCTCCCGGATGACCGGTGACGCGGGTCTGGAGGCGCACGCCTTCTGCAACATGGCGTTCCTCGCCCGCGACGCCGGGCGGCCGCGCGAGGCGGTGCGGGCGGCCCAGGCCGCGCAGCGCGCCGCCCGGCCGCTGGGCTCGGACCGGCTGATGTCGCTGCTGGCGCTGCGCGAGGCGGGCGGCTGGGCGGGGCTCGCCGACCGGGTCGGCTGCGAACAGGCACTGGCCCGCGCGCAGGCCTTCTACGAGCGGGGCCCCTCGGACTCCGACCCCGAGTGGATGAGCTTCTACGGCCGCGCCGAGCTGGAGGGTCTCGAGGCGCAGTGCTGGTCCGCGCTGGGCGACTGGCACCGGGCCGCCCGGCACGCACGACGGGCCGCCGAGTTGCAGGACCCGCACTTCACGCGGAACCTCGCGCTGTACTCGGCGGAGCTGGCGGACGACCTGGCCCGCGGCGGCCACCCCGACGAGGCGGCGGACGCCGGCCTGCGGGTCCTGGACCTGCTGGGCGAGGTCCAGTCCTCCCGCATCCACACCATGCTGGCCGGAACGGCCCGAGTCCTGCTGCCGCACCGCCGCAACCGGGGAGTCTCGGCGTTCCTGGACCGCCACGGCACGCTGCCGCGCCCGGCCTGAGAGCCGCCGGCACCCCGGCGGCGCGGGCGGCTGACGTCCGCCCCCGCCCCACGCGGACGCCGGCACGGCGCGCCGGTCAGCCCACCAGGTGCCCCAGGTCGTTCCAGCTCTCCAGCGCCGGCTCCCCGTAGGCCCATCCCAGGACCGACAGCGACGTCGGGTTCAGCCGTATCCGCGCCGCGAAGTCCAGCGGCAGCCCCAGCCACCGCGCCCCGATCGACCGCAGGATGTGCCCGTGGGCGAAGACCAGCACGTCCCGGTCCGCCTCCCGCGCCCACGCGACGACCTCGTCCGCACGCGCGGTGACGTCCGCCACGCCCTCCCCGTCGGGCACCCCGTCCCGCCAGATCAGCCAGCCGGGCCGGACGGCCTGGATCTCGTCCGGGGTCATGCCCTCGTACGCCCCGTAGTCCCACTCCATCAGCGTGTCCCACGCGCGGGCGCGCTCGCCGAAGCCCGCGAGGGCGCAGGTCTCCCGCGCCCGGGAGAGCGGACTGGTCCGCACCTCGACGCCGGGCAGGCCCTCCAGGGGCGCCCGGTGCAGCCGCTCGCCGAGCAGCTTGGCGCCCTGCCGGCCCTCCTCGAGGAGCGGTACGTCGGTCCTGCCGGTGTGTCTGCCGGACAGCGACCACTCGGTCTGTCCGTGCCGGGCCAGCAGGATGCGCGGTGCCATGAAGAGGCCTTTCCGGGAGAAATGTCTGAGGGGACCCCTCCATCATCCCGCACGGCGGGCGCGGGCAACCCGGGGGGCGATCCCGGCGTCTATCCGGTCCGAGGGCGCCCCGCGAGGCGGGCTCAGGGAGGCCGTAGAGTGGCACGTCCGTGTCAATCGAGGCGCGCGAGCAACGAGAGAAGGGGGAGGGCGATCGGATTGCCGCACACCGAGATACCGGGCAGCGAGGCGGCCCCCACGACTCGGCTGCGCTGGTGGACCGAGCTGCCGCTCATCGTCCTCGTGTACGCCTGCTACTCCGCCGGCCGCCTGCTCGTGCGGGGCGACGTCTCCGACGCCGTCGACCACGGCCTCGCGATCCTGAGCGTGGAGAAGGCGCTCTTCCTCAACGCGGAGCACCCTCTCAACCGGCTCTTCACCAGCGAGCCCTGGATAGGCATACCCGCCGACTTCTGGTACGCCTCACTGCACTACCTGGTCACCCCGGCGATCCTGATCTGGCTGTTCCGCTCCCGCGCGGTGCGCTACCGGGCCGCGCGCACCTGGCTGATGACGTCCACGTTCATCGGCCTCATCGGCTTCACGCTGATGCCGACCTGCCCGCCCCGGCTGCTGGACAAGAGCCACGGCTTCGTCGACACGATGGCCCAGTACAGCTCGTACGGCTGGTGGGGCGGCGAGGCCAGCGCGCCGCGCGGACTGGGCGGGATGACCAACCAGTACGCGGCCATGCCGAGCCTGCACGTGGGCTGGGCCCTGTGGTGCGGCGTGATCCTCTGGCGCTACGGCGGCAGCCGCCTGACGAAGGTGCTCGGCGTCGTCTACCCGCTGGTGACCACCATCGTGGTGATGGGCACCGCGAACCACTACTTCCTCGACGCGGTCGCGGGCGCGGCCGTGATGGGCGCGGGACTGCTGCTGACGCCCGTCGTACTGCGGATCTCCAACCGGGCGCGGACCCGGCTCATGGCCCGCTTCGCCTCCGGCGGCACAGCTGCCGCACCGGTCCCCGACGGCGCGGGTTCCCCGATTGTCAGTGGCGGATGCCAGACTTCCGCGGGTGAGCGATTCCCACGGCAGCGCGAACAGCGGTTCGAAGCAGGAGCCGAGCCGGACCCCGCCCCCTCGGACGCGGGGGACGAGACTCCGGCACCGGCTCGCTGAGCTGCGCGGGCCCGACGTACCCGCCAAGGCGCTGGACGCGCGCGCCCTGGCCGCCCTCGCCGCCAACCCGGGGTGCCGCAGGCGCGCGATCCTCGACGGCGCCGGGGTGGACAAGGCCGCGCTCGCGAGCGCGCTGGGATCGCCGTCCGTCTTCGGGCAGTCGCAGTTCGCCTTCATGCGGGGCAACGCCTTCGAGGCGCGGGTCAAGGCGGACGGCGGCGCCGAACTGCTGCGTCTGGTCCACGAGAAGCTCGACCGGGGCGCCGAACCGCCCGCCGGCGCGCGGGTGCCCGACCTCTCCGCGAGCGGCCCCGAGGGGCGCGCGGCCCGGACGTCGCTCGCCCTGCGCGAGGCCACCGGCACACCGGGCGCCTGGACGCTGCTCGACCATCCGATGCTCGCCCTGGAGGTCGCGGGTTCCCCCGCCTTCCTGGAGCCGGACGCCGTGGTGGTGCACCCGGACGGCAGCTGGACGGTCGTGGAGATCAAGTCCTTCCCCATGCTGGACGGCGCCGCCGACCCCGCGAAGGTCGGCGCCGCCGCGCGGCAGGCCGCCGTCTACGTCCTGGCCCTGGAGCGGGTCGCCGCGCACCTGGACCCCGCCCCGCGCGTGCGCCACCGCGTCCTGCTGGTCTGCCCCAGGGACTTCTCCAACCTGCCCACCGCGTCCGCGGTCGACGTGCGCAAGCAGCGTGCGGTCACCGACCGCCAGCTGGCCCGGCTGACCCGGATCGAGGACATCGCCGACGAGCTGCCCGACGGCGTCTGCTTCTCCCCCGGGCTGCCGGCGCAGGAGCTGACGGCGGCGGTCGAGGCGGTCCCCGCGACCTACGCGCCCGAGTGCCTGTCCGCCTGCGAGCTGGCCTTCCACTGCCGCGCCCGGTCCCGGGAGGACGGCGCCGTGACCTGCCTGGGCCGCCCGGTCCGGGCGGAACTGGGCGGGCTGGCCACGGTCGAGGACGTGCTGGCCGCGGCCCGCGGGGAGGCCGGCGACCCGGACGACCCGGCGGTGGCCGCGCTGCGCCGGGCGGCCCGGCTGCGCGCGGAGGCGCTGGTGGCGGCCGGCGCCGGGGACGGCGGGGTGGCCGGGTGTCACTGATCACCACGCTCGCCCGGCTGGAGGCCGTGCGCACCGGCGCCGCGCAGACCGCAGCCACCGTCCGGCACCGGCACCTGTCCGACCGTCCGCTGGTCTTCGTCCCGCTGATCACCGCCGGTGAGGCCGGTGCCCCGCTCGGCGCGCTGGTCGGCACCGACCGGGACGCGCCGCGCCTGCTGGTGGTGCCCCAGCCCCGCGACCGCGACCTGCGCTTCGCGTTCCTGGCCGAGCTGGCGGACATCGTGCTGCCGCACATCGAGGCGTGCGCCGACGCCGTGGAGGCCGCCGAGCGCACCGAGACCGACCCGGAGACGGGCAAGCGGGTCAAGGTCGAGGTGGACCTGTGCGCGGACGCCGCGCAGCTGGTCGTGCCGAGCCGCGCGGGCATCGACTTCGTCCGGCTGCTGGGCCGCTCCATGCGCTTCCGCCGTACGGCGGAGCAGGACCCGCAGACGCCGCACCCGGCGCCGCCCAGGGTGCCGCTGCTCGGCCGTTGGCTCACCCACTACGGCGAGCGGGCCCGGGTCCCGGGATCGTCCCTGCTCCTGGCCATGACCGACCTGCTGGGCCGGCACTGGGCGACCGGCCAGTCCACGCTGGAGGACCAGCACCTGGGCGCGCTGCTGGCGTGGATCTCCCCCGCCGACGAGGGCCTGACCGGCGCGGAGGCGGCGCGCCGGGCCGAGCTGGCCCGCGACGCGGAGGGCCAGTTGCTGTGCCCGCCGGCGGGACCGGCGACCGACCCGGCCTTCGACAACCGGCTGCTCGCCCCCGCCATCGAGCGCTACGACCGCGCGCGCACCGCGTTCGCCGCCGCCGAGGACGGTCTGGAGGCCGACGACCGGCTCGGCGCGCTCACCGCCGCGGAGCGGGAGATCCGCGCCCTGGTCGAGAGCCGTACGCGGCCCACCTGGGAGTCGGTGTGGCGGGGCCTGGACCTGCTGCGGGAGCTGCCGGCGGGGGCGCACGTCGACGACCGCTGGACCCGCGACCGCTGGTCGTTCACCGCGCACCGGGACCGGGTGCTGGCGGGCGAGCCCCCGCAGCCGCGCCGCGACGACGCGGTGACGGCGGCGAACAAGCTGGCCACGCGCGAGCGCGAGCAGGCCCGGCTGGAGGCCCAGGAGGCGCTGGACGATCCGCTGGTGATGGCCGGGCGGCGGCTGGCCGGGGAGGCGTTCGCGGGCGAGGTCACCGACGTGGTGATGGCGTACAGCGAGAGCAAGCGGCCCAGTCCGCGTCCGCTGGTCACGGTCCGCACGGACGACCGGCCGCACCTGGGCGAGCGGGTGCGGGTGTACCGGTCGCTGGGCGGCAAGCCGCAGGCGGCGGAGTACGCCGGTCCGGCGGGTGATCCCGGCGACGGGACGCTGGTCCTGCGGATCGTGGACAAGATGGGCCGCGGCAAGGAGCCGGAGGCGGGGTCGGTGCCGGAGAAGGGCGACCGGGTCTGCTTCACGCTCTTCGAGCACGAGCAGCGGGGCGGCGCGAAGCTCCCCGACCCGGAGGAGACCCCGTGGACGCACGGGGGGCCGCCCGGTGAGGCGGCCGCCGTGCCGGAGGCCGCCGACGCCCAGACGGAGGAGGACGTGCTGTGACCGCCGACGCCACCACCACCCCGCTGACGCTGACCGCCCCCGGCGCCCCGGCCTTCGACCCGGGCGCCGAGGCCGCCCGCGCCACCGCGGCGATCCTCCACGACACCCTGCACGGCACCGAGCGCGGGGTCGTCGTGGATTCCCCGCCGGGCGCCGGCAAGTCCACGCTGGTCGTCCGGGCGGCGCTGGAGCTGGCCGAGGCCGGCCGCACCCTGATGGTGGTGGCGCAGACCAACGCCCAGGTGGACGACCTGGTCCTGCGCCTCGCCGAGAAGAACCCCGAGCTGCCGGTGGGCCGGCTGCACAGCAGCGACACCGACGCGTACGACAAGGCGCTCGACGGCCTGGCGAACGTACGCACCTCGGCGAAGGCCGCCGACCTCGCGGGCCTGGCGGTCGTGCTGTCCACGGCAGCGAAGTGGGCGCACGTCAAGGTGGACGAGCCGTGGCGGCACGCGATCGTGGACGAGGCGTACCAGATGCGCTCGGACTCCCTGCTGGCGGTCGCCGGGCTCTTCGAACGGGCGCTGTTCGTGGGCGACCCCGGCCAGCTGGACCCGTTCGCGACGGTGGGCAGCGAGCAGTGGGCGGGCCTGGCGTACGACCCGTCGGCCTCCGCCGTGACGACCCTCCTCGCCCACAACCCCGGCCTCCCCCAGCACCGTCTTCCGGTCTCCTGGCGCCTGCCGGCCTCGGCGGCCCGCCTGGTCTCGGACGCGTTCTACCCGTACACGCCGTTCCGCAGCGGCACCGGCCACGGCGACCGGAGCCTGGCCTTCGCGGTGCCGTCGGACGGCTCGGGCCCCGACCGGGTGATCGACGAGGCCGCGGCCTCCGGCTGGGGCCTGCTGGAGCTGCCCGCCCGGCACACCCCGCGCACCGACCCGGAGGCGGTGCGTGCGGTGGCGTCGGTGGTCCGGCGGCTCCTGGACCGGGAGGGCGCGGCGGTGTCGGAACGCTCGCCCGATCCCGTCCCGTTGACCGCCGCCCGCGTCGCGGTCGGCACCGCGCACCGGGACCAGGCCGCCGCGGTGCGGGCCGCGCTGGCCGACCTCGGGGTGAGCGACGTGACCGTGGACACGGCGAACCGGCTCCAGGGCCGGGAGTACGACGTCACGGTCGTCCTGCACCCCCTCTCCGGCCGCCCCGACGCCACCGCCTTCCACCTGGAGACGGGCCGCCTCTGCGTCCTGACCTCCCGCCACCGGCACGCCTGCATCGTCGTCTGCCGCGAGGGAGTCGACGGGCTCCTGGACGACTACCCGTCCACGGAGCCGGTCCAACTGGGCACGCTGGTGAAGTTCCCGGACGGCTGGGAGGCGAACCATGCGGTACTGGCACACCTCGCGGAGCACCGGGTGACCTGGCACCCCTGACCGACCCTCCGGAACCCGCCCGCCGGAGAGTGGGAGCAATTCCCTTAGGGCTAAGATTTCCGCACCATAATCTACGCCGCGAGGGGAAGACATGGCTCAGGGCAGGGCCGCCAGGCGGCCGGATGCTGTGGCGGGGATCGTCGGGGACTGGGCCCGCGAGCGGCCCGAACTGGACACCTCGCCCCTGGAGGTGCTCGCCCGGCTGCACCGGTCGTATCTCCAGTACCAGTCGCGGATGACCGCGCGGCTGGACGAGCACGGGCTGTCCGTCGCCGGTTTCGACGTGCTCACCGCGCTGCGCCGGGCCGGGGCCCCGTACCGGCTGACCGCCGGGCAGCTCGCGGCCTCCGGGCTGGTCTCCTCGGCCGGGGTCACCCTGCGGCTCGACCGGCTGGAGAAGGACGGCCTGCTGGTGCGCGAACGCGACGCCGAGGACCGGCGCGTGGTGTATTCACGGCTCACCGACGCCGGGCTGCGGAAGGTGGACGAGGTGTTCAGCGAGCACCTGGAGAACGAACGCCGGATGCTCGGCGGACTCTCGCCCGCCGAGCACCGCCAACTCGGCCGTCTGCTGTCGAAGTTGGAGCGTTCGATCGTGGACTCCGACGACGCCCCCGCTCAGCCCGCCGGGACGGACTGAGCCTTCGACTGCCGCCCGGCCTGCGCCTGGTAGAGGCGGCGCAGCCGGACCACGCCCAGGTCGTGCTGGTAGAGGTTCTCCCGCTGGTCGGCGTCCGCGGGCATGCTCTCCAGGATGACGCGGTCCTGCTCCAGGACCTCCCAGTGGCGCTCCTCGATGAGGGTCTTGTAGAGGAACCGCCAGGTGTCCCGCTGCCAGTCGCTCACCTTGCGGTACCGCCAGAAGAAGACACCGGTGCGTCCGGCGTCCACCGGGCAGGCCATGCCGACGATGCCGAAGGGCCCCCCGGGGCCGGCCGACGGCGGGTACGGGATGGACAGGTCCACCCAGTCGACGCCGGTGTGGCACAGCTCGACCCAGTCGAAGTTGACGCCCCGCTGGTCGGTCTTCTCGAAGAAGTAGCCCCGTCCGGTCTCCCGGATGCGGAACTTGGCGGTCGTGTCACCGGCGAACATGGTGTGCGACTCCGAGTGCAGGAACGCGCCGTGCATCGGGTCCAGCAGGTTCTCCATGGCGAACCGCCACGGCACGTTCCACTCGGCGTAGCAGAGGAACGCGGAGATCTCCTCGTCGGCGAGTGGTTCGGGCAGGGTGAGTTCCACCGGGTCGGGGTGCTCCTCGTCGCCGAAGTAGGCGAGGATCGCGCCGCCGACCTCCCGGACGGGCAGTGAGGTGACGAGGGTCTTGCCCTCCAGGTTGCAGCCGGGCAGGCCGGGCACCGAGGTGACCGTGCCGGTGCCGTCGACCTCGACGCCGTGGTACCAGCAGGCGACGCGGTCGCCCAGGTGCTTGCCGAGGGAGAGGGGCGCGCCGCGGTGGGGGCAGCGGTCGGCGAGCATGGAGAGGCCGCCGTCGGACTTGCGGAAGAGCAGCCAGTCCTCGCCGAGCGCGGTCACCCTGCGCATGTCTCCGGGCGAGACGAAGTTCGAGGGCACGACGGGGTGCCACTGGTTGCGCAGGCCGTGGGCGTAGATGTGGTCGGCGGTGTCGTGGGTCGAGAGGGTCATGTCAGGCTCCCAGGCGGTGCATCTCGGCGCGGAAGACGTCCTCGGTCCAGGGCTCACCCGTGGGGGTGCGCAGCTGGCGGGAGTTGAGGCCGTCGACGACGTCGGTCAGGTCGTGGCCGTCCTTGGTGAAGATGTCCTCGAGTGTGCGGGCGAGCTTCAGCTCGTAGGGGGTGGGCTCGTGGTCACGGGTCTGATGGGGGTCCAGGAAGGGCCAGGTCTCGGGCACGGCGATCTCCGTAGGGAAGTCAGGGGGTTCAGAGGTTCAGGACGAGGCGGTCCGAGGCGCAGCGCGAGACGCAGATCATCATCGTCTCGCCGGTGGCGCGCTCGGTGTCGCTGAGGAGGAAGTCGCGGTGGTCGGGGGTGCCGGCCAGGACGCGGGTCTCGCAGGAGCCGCAGATGCCGTCCCTGCACGACGAGGCGACGGCCAGTCCGGCGTTCTCGGCGGCCTCCAGGATCGAGGTGCCGCCCTCCACGCGCAGGGTCACGCCCGAGGCCCGGCACTCGACGTCGAAGGCGCTGTCGTCGCCCTCCCGCGCCGCCGCGGCCGGTGCGGCGAAGCGCTCGGTGCGCACCTGCCCCTCCGGTGCCGCCTCCTCGACCGCCCGCAGCAGGGGCTCCGGGCCGCAGCAGTACACCAGCGCGTCGGCGGGCAGGTCCGCGAGCGTGCCGGTGACGTCGATGTGTCCGAGTTCGTCCTGCGGCACGAGGGTCACCCGGCCGCCGCCGAGCGCCGCGAGTTCGCCGCCGAACGCCATCGAGGCGCGCGTACGGCCGCCGTGGACGAGCCGGTACTCAATGCCGTCGCGCTGTGCCCGGCGGGCCATCGCCAGGATCGGGGTGATGCCGATACCGCCGGCGACGAAGACGTAGGAGGCGGCGGGTTCCAGGGCGAAGTGGTTGCGCGGCCCGGCCACCCGCACAGTCTGGCCGGGCCGCAGCTTGGTGTGCACGTGGCGCGAACCGCCGCGCGAGGCCGGTTCGTCGAGGATGCCGAGGCGGTAGACCCCGCCGTCCTCCGGGTCGCCGCACAGGCTGTACTGGCGGACGTGGCCGCCCACGTGCAGGTCGAGGTGGGCGCCGGGCGCCCAGGGGGGCAGCGGCTTGCCGTCGGGGTGGACCAGCTCGACGGAGAGGACTCCCTCCGCCTCCCAGGTCGTGCGGTGGACGAGGAGGTCCAGTTCCTGCTCTTCGGCGGCTTCGGTGGCGCTCATGTCGGCGGGCCTCCCTACCGGGTGGGGATCTTGACGGGCGGGGTGAACGGGTTCTTCATCGGGCCGAGCGCGGCCAGGTCGACCTCGACGAGGGTCGGGCCGTCGGAGGCGACGGCCGCGTCGATCACCTTGGCGGCCTCGCTCGCGTCGCCGATCCGCGCGTACGGCAGCCCGCAGGCGGCGGCGAGTCCGCCGAAGTCGGGCGTGAACAGGTCGACGCCGGAGCGGCGTTCGGTGTAGGTGGCCTGCATGTTGCGCAGGACGCCGTACCCGCCGTCGTTGAAGACGATCAGGGTCAGGCGGGGCCGCTCCTGGGCGAGGGTGAGCAGTTCGCCCAGGTGGACGGCGAGTCCGCCGTCCCCGGCGATCACGACGGTCGGCTCGCCGGGGCGGGCGAGGGCGGCGCCGATGCCCATGCCGAGGCCCTGTCCGATGCCGCCGCCGCGCGGGAAGACGTTGGCGCGCGGGTCGTGCATGGGCAGCAGGCGGTTGCCCCAGGACGAGGACGGGATGGTCACGTCCCGGGCGACGACGCTGCCGCGGGGCAGGGCGGCGGCGAGGGCGTCGCAGATCGCGGCCTGGGGTCCGATGCCGTCGTGCAGGGCGGCGCGGACCTCGTGGCGCACCCGGCGGACCCGGTCGGTCCAGTCCGCGTCGGCCCGTACGGCGGCGTCGGTGAGCCGGGGCAGGACGGCCTCGGCGTCGCCGTGGAGACCGTGCCGGGCGGGGTAGACCCGGCCGAGGGCGGCGGCGTCGACGTCGATCTGGATGTGCGCCTCGGGGATGCGGAGCCCGTAGTCGGCGGTCTCGTTGGAGCGGAAGTGGGTGCCGACGGTGACGACGACGTCCGCGTCGGCCAGGAGCGCGCGTCCGGCGGGGGTGGTGGCGAAGTTGCCGATGACCAGGTCGTGGTCCTCGGGTACCGAGCCGCGCCCGGAGTTGGAGGTGAGCAGGCCGGCGCCGGTCGCCTCCAGCAGGGCGAGCAGTTCGGCGCGGGCGGTGTTCGCGCCGCCCCCGGCCCAGATCAGCGGGCGTCGGGCGGTGGCCAGCAGGTCGCGTGCCGCGGCCAGCCGGGACGCGTCCGGCACCGGCGCCTCGGGGGCGGGCGCGGTTTCGCCGTCGTCCTCCTGGGCGGCGTACTGGAGGTCGATCGGCCACTCCACGCTCGCGGGCCCGCCCGGCGCGGTGCGGGCCGCGGCGGACGCTTCGCGCAGGACGCGGCCGGCCTCCCGCGCGGAGGTGATGGTCGCGGCGTACTTGGAGACCGCGGCGAGCATGCCGAGCTGGTCCTTGGTCTCGTGGATGAAGCCGCGCCCGCTGCCGAGGTGCGCCGTCTCGACCTGCCCGGTGACGTGCAGGACCGACGTCCCGGAGGACAGGGCCTCGATGAGGGAGCCCGCCGCGTTGCCGGCGCCGGTGCCGGTCGAGGTGAGGGCGCAGCCGAGGGAGCCGCGGGCCCGGCCGTAGGCGTCGGCGGCGTTGACGGCGCTCGCCTCGTGCCGCACCGGCACGAACCGCAGGTCCGGGTCGGCCTCGACGGCCTCCACCAGCGGCAGGTTGTGCACGGACACGATGCCGAACACGGTGTCGACGCCGAGGGACTTGAGATGGGCGGCCAGGAGTCCGCCACCGTGGTCGTAACGCATACGAACTCCTCAGAGGATGCCGCGGCCGACTCCGCCGCAGACGTCGATGCTGGTTCCGGTGATGTAGGAGGCGCGCGGCGAGAGCAGCGAGACGATCGCGTACGCGACCTCCTCGGCGCGGCCGAGCCGCCCCAGCGCGATGCCCCGGTCGGCGGCGATCTCCGCCTGCCACTCCTCGTAGGTGAGGCCGCTGCCGGCGGCCGCGTGGCGGCGGGTCCACTGCCCGGTGTCGACCAGGCCGAGGCAGACGGAGTTGACGCGGATGCCCTCGGGGGCGAGTTCGCGGGCCAGGGAGGCGGAGAGGTTGAGGATGCCGGCGCGGGCGGCGCTGGTCGTGATCAGCCGGGTCTCGGGCTGTTTGGCGAGGACGGCGTTGACGTTGACGATCGCGGCGGCGTCGGAGGCCCGGAGGTGGCCGCGGGCGGCGCCGAGGGGGTTGAGGACGCCCGCGAACTTCAGTTCCAGTTCGTCGCGCCAGTCGTCGGCGGTCGTCTCGTCGAGGGCCTTCATCCGGGACTGGCCCGCGTTGTTGACGAGCCCGTCGAGGCGCCCGCCGAGGTGGGCGGCGGCGCGCTCGGTGAAGTCCCGTACGGCGTCGGCGTCCCGGACGTCGCAGACGCCGGTGTGGAGCCGGTCCGGGCCGGCGCCGAGGCCGGCCACGGCTTTGGCGAGCCGGTCGGCGTCCCGTCCGCAGGTCGCGACGCGGGCGCCCTCCGCGAGCAGGGCCCGGACCGTGGCCAGGCCGACGCCGGAGCTGCCGCCGGTGACCAGGACGGTGCGGTCGGCGAGGCCGAGGTCCATGGGGTACTCCTTGCAGACGGACGTACGGATGTACGGATCTCTGTGTGTGGGCCGGTTTCAGTGCATGGTGAAGCCGCCGTTGACGGCGACCACCTGCCCGGTGAGGTAGCCGGACTCCAACCCGAGCAGGAAGGAGACGAGCCCGACCAGGTCGTCGGGCCGCTGCGGCCGGGGTATCGCGCGGTTCGCCGCGTACAGGGCGTGGCGTGCGGCCGGTACGGTCTCGGTCGCCTCGACCTCGGTCAGTCCCGGCGCCACGGCGTTGACGGTGATGTCCCGCTCGCCCAGTTCCCGGGCCATGGCGCGGGTCAGGGCGAGGACCGCGCCCTTGGAGGCGATGTAGTGGGCGAGGCGCGGGGAGCCGTAGAGGGCCGCGTCCGAGGCGATGTTGACGATCCGTCCCGGGCGGGACATCAGCGGCAGCAGGTGTTTGGCGACGAGCCACGGGCCGCGCGCGTTGACGGTCATCAGCCGGTCCCAGGTCTCGACGTCGATGTCCTGGAACTCCCGGCCGCCGACGCCGTTGGCCAGCGCCGCGTTGTTGACCAGGCCGTACAGGGGCCCGCCGGCCGCGACGCGGGCGGCCAGGGCCTCGACCGAGGCGGGGTCGGCGACGTCCAGGGCGACGGACTCGGCCGTGCCGCCGGCGTCCCGGATCGCCGCCGCCGTGCGGGCGCCCCACTCCGGGTTCAGCTCGGCGACGACGACCCGGAACCCGTCGGCCGCCGCCCGGCGGGCCATGGCCTCCCCGAGGCCACGGCCCGCGCCGGTCACGACGACCGTACGGCGCCCGTCGGAGGGGTCAGTCACGGGTGACGCCGTACAGCGGGGAGTACTCGGGGTACGTCGGCACCTGCGGCTTCCGGGTGCCGATGATCACGCAGAACAGCGCGTCCGTGTCGCCCTCGTTCTTCAGCGAGCGGGTCACCCCGGCCGGGACCACGATCATGTCGCGGTAGCCCAGCGTGCGGTACTCGGTCTCGTCGGGACCGCGGTGGATGCCGACGCGGACCTCGCCCTCCAGGACGAAGAACGCCTCCTCGACGTCGTGGTGGGTGTGGGCCGGGCCCTCGGCGCCGGGCGGCAGCAGCATGTTGGAGAAGGTGAAGCCGCCGGAGGGGAGGATCCGGCCGTCGTCGTCGTGGTTGCCGGTGGCGCCGGAGCCGACGTAGCGGATCTGCGCCCGCTTGTACTGCGGGCCCGCCTTCTCCTGGAAGGAGAGGGTGCCCCAGTCCGGCTCGCGGGAGGCCTTGGAGGCGATCAGGGAGTCGGTGTACTTGGCGAGGTCCGAGCCGTTGTCGTAGTCGTCGGTGGTCAGCGGCATGGTGATCAGCCCTTCCGGGTGCGGGTGTCGGTGACGATGTGCAGGTGGGAGAGCAGCCAGGCGTTGAAGTGCTCGGGCTGTTCCTGGTTGGCCAGGTGACCGGCGTCCTTGACGATCACGTAGGCGGTCCGGTGCAGACCGCCGGCCAGGACCTGTGAGGCGTCGGGGCCGGTGATCCGGTCCTTCTCCCCGCACAGGACGAGCGTGGGCGCGGCGACCCGGGCGAGTTCGCCGCGCAGGTCGGTGCGGGCCATCGACTCGGCCGCCTGCCGGTAGCCGGGCGGCCGGATCGAGCCGGCCATGGTGTCGACGACCCGCCGCACCAGTTCGGGCGGCGCGTCCTCGGAGACGAGGCGGGGGCCGCGCTTCTCGGCGAAGGCGCGCGGGCCGAGGCTCTCCAGCTCCGGGACCCGGGCGCGCATGGCGGCGGCCTTCTCGGGGCTGGTGCCGGAGCCGGGGGTGGAGTCGGCGACGGTGAGGGAGGCGACGAGGTCCGGGTGCCGGGTGGCGAGCCGCAGCCCGATCACGCCGCCCCAGGAGACGCCGACGACGTGTGCCTCGGTGTCCCGCGCGCGGATGACGGCGGCGGCGGTGTCGGCGTAGTCGTCGAGGGTGAGGTCGTGCTCCGGGTCGGCCGACTCGCCGTATCCGGGCGCGTCCCAGGCGACCATCCGGTGGTTCGCGGCGAGCGCGCCGGTCTGCGGCGCGAAGGCGGCGGACGAGGAGCCGATGCCGTGCAGGCACAGCACCAGCGGCCCGCTGTCCCCGGTCTCCGCCAGGTGCAGCCCGGCGAGGTCGTGGGCGGTCACAGGATCTGCCCCCGGCGTCCGGCCAGCGCGGCGAGCGAGCGCAGCACGGCGTACGGCACGACCTGGCTGGTGGCCGGGTTGGCCGCGTCGGGGAGGTGGCGGACCTCGAAGCGGTACGAGCCGTGCGCACCGCTCGCCTCGATCACGTGGGAGGTGTGCGTGACGGCGGGGTCGGCGACGACCCTGACCCGTACCGCGTCGAGGTCCCCGACCGCGAGCGCCACGGAGGCGGCGACGTTGGTGGACTTGGGGAACTTGGCGGGTACGTCGCGCGCGGTGCCGGCCATGACCTCCACGGGGCCGGTCGCGGACCGCAGCCGGGCGAGCGACTCCTCGTCCATCCAGGGCTGTTCGAGGGTGGCGGGCAGCTTGGTGGTGGTCAGGGTGACCTCGCCGAGGGGGCCCATGGCGCGTACGGCCTGCAACAGGTCGAGCCCGCCGACGGCGCCGCCGGTGAAGTAGACCCGGCCGGGCCCGGTGGCGAGGAGCCGCTTGGACAGCTCGTCGTCGGTGAGCGCTCCGGTGGACGCCACGAGCAGGTCGGTGCCGGACGCGAGGACCGCCTCGCCCCATTCCCGTACGACGCCCTGTCCGGCCGCCTCGACGATCAGGTCGCAGGAGGCGAGGGCCTGCTCCACGGTCAGCTGGGGTGCGGGGACCGCGTCGCCGAGCGGGCGGTTGTCGACGATGCCGGTCAGTTCGGCTCCCGGCACCTCTCCGGCGGCGAGCGCGCCGCCGACGACGCGTCCGATGGCGCCCCATCCGATGAGGCCGACCTTGCGTGGGCCGTTGTTCATGCCGCTGCTCCTTCGGCGTCGGCGGGGGCGTCGGTACGGGTGTCGGTACGGGCGTCCACCGGTGGTGCGGCGACGGGGCTGCCGTCGGGGGTGCCCGCCATGTGCGCCCGGATCCGCTGCGAGGGCGGGCCCGCGGTCCCCCACAGGTCGGACAGCTCGGGGGTGCGCCGCCACACCTTGCAGATCCAGGTGTCCTCGACGATCTGGGCGACCTCGGTGGTGTACTCGCAGACCAGGCCCGTGGGGTCGGTGAAGTACGAGAACGTGTTGTTGCCGGGGCCGTGCCGGCCGGGGCCCCACTCGGGGGTGATGCCGTGGTGCCGGAGCCGGCCGAGGCCGCGCATGAAGTGGTCCAGCGAGGTCATCTCGTAGGCCACGTGGTTGAGGGAGACCCACGGTGCCTGGTTGAAGGCGACGCAGTGGTGGTCGCTGCCGCAGCGCAGGAACGCCATCTGGTGCTCGGACCAGTCGGAGACGCGCATGCCGAGCACGTCGCGGTAGAAGGCGACGGAGGCGTCGATGTCGGGGGTGTTGAGCACGGCGTGGGTGACGCCCACCGGCAGGGACGCGTCCCGGCCGCGCGCGGTGACCGCCCAGGTGTCGGCGGAGAGTTCGACCAGCCGTCCGTCGAGGTCGTGGAAGCGCAGCCCGTAGCCGCCGCCCACCTGGTCGAGCGGGCCGGGTTCGGTGACGAGCGCGATGCCGCGGGCCCGGAGCCGGCGCGCGGCCTCGTCGATCTCGGCCGGGGTGCCGAGCGCGAAGACGAGACGGCCCAGGCCGATCGTCTCGGAGCGGGTCAGGCGCAGGGCGTGGTGCTCCTCGCCGGTGCCGCGCAGCCAGCTCGCGCTGTGTTCGGCCTCGACGACCTGGAGGCCCCACACCTCCTCGTAGAAGTCGACGGCCTCGGCGTAGTTCGGGGTGAGCAGTTCGACCGAGCGCAGGGCGCGCAGGCGGCCGATCGGGGGGTGGGTCGTGGCGGGGGCGGTCGGGGGGTGGTTCATGGCGGGATCTCCCGTGGTGTGGGTCAGTTGGCCCAGGGCAGGGGCGTGGAGTCGGTGCCCCAGTACAGGGACTTCTGCCGCTGGTAGGCACGGATCAGGTCGCGGCCCTTCTCGACGCCGAGCCCGGAGTCCTTCACCCCGCCGAAGGGGGTGGAGACGGAGAACTGCTTGTAGGTGTTGATCCAGACGGTTCCGGCCTCGATCCGCCGCCCGAGCCGCCAGGCGGCCCGCGCGTCCCGCGTCCAGATGCCGCAGGCGAGCCCGAAGACGGAGTCGTTGGCCTGCGCGACCAGTTCGTCCTCGTCCTCGTAGGGCAGGGCGACGAGCACCGGGCCGAAGATCTCCTCCTGGCAGACGCGGGCCGAGTTCGGCAGGGAGTCGATCACGGTCGGCAGGTAGTAGGCGCCCTTCGCGTACCGCTCGCCCTCGGGTACGGCGCCGCCGCACAGCACCCGGCCGCCCTCCTCGCGGGCGAGTTCGACGGCCGCGGCGACGCTGTCGCGGTGCGCGTGGTGCACGAGCGGCGCGACCTGTGTGCCGGGGGCGGTACCGGGGCCGACGCGCAATTCGCGCACCCGCCGGACGAGTTCCGTGACGAAGGAGACGTACCGCGAGGCGTGCACGAAGAGGCGTGAACCGGCGATGCAGGACTGGCCGCTGGAGGAGAAGATCCCGTACATGACGCCCGCGAGGGCCTGTTCGGCGTCGGCGTCCTCGCGCACGATCGTCGGCGACTTCCCGCCCAGTTCGAGCGAGGCGGGCACGAGCTTGTCGGCGGCCACGTGGGCGATGGCGCGTCCCGTGGTGGTGCCGCCGGTGAAGCCGATCCTGCCGACCAGCGGATGTCTGGCGATCGCGTCGCCCACGACGCTGCCGCTGCCCGGCAGGACGGCGAGCAGCGCGGTCGGCAGTCCGGCCTCGGCGAGGACCCGGTGGACGAGGCGCCCGAAGGCGAGGGAGACCAGCGGCGTCCACTCGGCGGGCTTGAGCAGGACGGCGTTGCCGCCGGCCAGGGCGGGTGCGGTCTTCTGCGCGTCGGAGGCGATCGGCGAGTTCCACGGGTTGATCGCGCCGACGACGCCGATCGGCTCGTAGGTACTCATCGTGAGGTACGGGCCGCGCGAGGGGGTGAGCGCGTCCTCGCCCGTCTCCAGGGCGGCGGCCGTGTACCGGAAGGTGCCGGCGGCGCTCAGCGCGAGGGCGCGGGTCTCGCCGAGGGTCTTGCCGGTGTCGGCGGTCTGGAGCGCGGACAGTTCGTCGGCGTGCTCCTCGATCAGGTCGCCGATCCGGTACAGGACGCGGGCCCTGCGGTGGGGCGGGAGGTCGCGCCACTCGGGTGCGGCGGCGGCCGCGGCGGCCGCCTGCGCGGCCTCGTCCACGTCGTCCGCCGAGGCGGCGTGGACGGTGGTGAGGACGCGGCCGTCGGCCGGGTCGACGGTGTGGATCGGACGTCCGCCGCCGCGTCGCCACTGCCCCGCGATGAGTATCTCGTCGGCTGGGATGCGCGGCATGAAGGGCCTCCGGGTGGGACGTGTCTAAGTGCTAGACATCTAAGGGCTTAACTAATTTCCCCGCAAGGGGCCGCCGTCGGGAATTTTTGACGACGTCAGGAGTAAGCCTTGCCTAACCTCGGCCGGCTACCGGTAGAACTTAAGCGCTGAGACATTCAGCGCCTACATAAGTAGGGCGCGCACCTCTCCAGCCCTCACCGCCGCCGGCACGCGGTCGCTCCGCCGTGCCGTGCGGCCCGAACCGTCCCGTGCGGGCCTGTACCCTCCCCTCCGTACGGGATCCGGAGACCTCACCATGACGATCGACGCAGCTCGCGACACCCCAGGCCGACATGGCGACCCGGCCGAGCTCGCGGCCGCCATCGGCGCCCGCTTCGAACGCCTGCCCCTGTGCCGCTGGCAGGTGATGGTCCGGCTCGTCGTCGGCGCCGTCACCTTCTTCGAGGCGTTCGACCAGCTTCTGATCGCCTACGCCCTGCCGGAACTGCGCACCGAGTGGCACCTCGGCACCGCCCAGGTCACCGCTCTGATGACGGTCGGATCCATCGGCATGCTGGTCGGCGCCCTGGTGTCGGGCAGGCTCGCGGACCGGATCGGCCGGGTGAAGGTCATCGCCGGCTGCATCGCCCTGTCGGGCCTGTGCAACCTGGCGCTGATCCTCTGCACCTCGCCCGAGCCGTTCATGGCGCTCCGATTCGTCCAGGGCATGGCCATCGGCGGCGAGGTGCCGATCGCGGCCACCTTCATCGCGGAGATCACCCGCGCCCACAAGCGCGGCCGCTTCGTCCTCCTGTACGAGCTGGTGTTCCCGGCGGGCCTGACCGCGGGCGCGCTCCTGGCCGCCTGGCTGGTGCCGGTGCTCGGCTGGCGCTGGGTGTTCGGCCTGGCCGCCGTCCCGGGCCTGCTGTGCCTCGTCCTCGCCCGCTGCGTGCCGGAGTCCCCGCGCTGGCTCGCCGACCACGGCCGGCACGAGGAGGCGCTGACGACGATGGCGTCGATCGAGCGGAAGGTCGAGGAGATCACCGGCGCCCCGCTGCCCGCCCCCGCCCCGGCGTCGCCCGGCCGGCAGACCGCCGCGGGCAAGGGCGGCGGCCTGCGCGAACTGCTGAGCGGCAGGTACGGCAGGCGCACCCTCGTCATCGGGGCCCTCTGGTTCACGGGCTACTTCGCGAACTACGGCATCACGTCCTGGCTGCCGACCATCTACAAGGACCACTTCGACCTGAGCCTGTCGACGGCACTGCTCTACTCGACGGTGACGAGCTGCGCGGGCCTGGCCGGCTGCCTGGTCGTCGCCCTCACGGTCGACCGGGTCGGCCGCCGCAACACGGTGATCTGGTGCATGGCGGCCGCGGCCCTCTGCCTGCTGCTCCTGGGCCTGACGGCCGGCGGCTCGGCGTCGAGCGTCCTGATCTGGACGTCCCTGGCGGCGGTCTTCCTCTTCGGCTCCAACATCTGCCTCTACCTGTACACCCCGGAGCTGTTCCCCACCCGGATCAGGGCGCTGGGCTCCAGCGTGGGCGGCGCGGCGAACCGCCTGGGCGTCATCCTCGGCCCGGTCGTCGTGGGTGCCATCTACGCGGGCGGGGCGCTGGGCGGGGTCTTCGTGACCCTGGCGGTCGTCTCCGTCGCGGGCTCCCTGGTCGCGGCGGCCTGGGCGGAGGAGACCAGCGGCCGCACGCTGGAGGACATGGCGCCGTAGCCGGCGCTCACCCGGCGTGCGTGCGCGCGACGCCCGCCGCGAGGCGGCACACCAGCTCCCTCGCCTCCCGCGGGGCGACGACCTCGATGTGCTCGCTGAACTGCAACAACTGGCGCACCGCGTCGATCCGGTCGTACGCCACGGTGATCTCGACCCGCCCGTCCGCCCCCGCTTCGCCCGCCGTCCTGAGCCTGGCGCCCAGGATCCGGCGGGCGAGGTCGAGGCTGCCGGCGTCGACGCGGGCGGTGACCACGACGCGCCCCTCGCTCTCCAGCGCCTCGCCCAGCTCCCGCGCCGTGTCCACGAGGCCGGCACCGGGCCGCAGCCGGCGGGCGCCGTCGAGTACGGTCCAGCGCTGGAGACGGGAGAGTGCGAACATGCGGGGCCGCCCGTCGTGGTCGGCGACCAGGTACCAGCGCCCGCCCCGCTGCGCGAGCCCGTACGGGTCGACCACGAGGTCCCGCGCCTCGGTGGCGCCGCTGCGCCGGTACAGGACCCGCAACCGCCTGGCCGTACGCACGTCGCGGACCAGGCCCGCCACGTCGGGCAGGGGGGCGGCCTCCTCGAACCAGGGCCGGTTGTCGATCGCGATCACGTCGGTGAGGGCCAGCGGCAGGTCGTCCCGGGCGGGCGGCGGTGACCGGCGCGAGGTGAGCTTGCGCAGCGCCGACCGGGCGGCCGCCTCGCCGCCGAGCTGGCGGGCCCGGTCGAGATCGAGCCCGACCGCCCGGAGCAGGTCCGCCTCACCGGTCGTCAGTTTGGCCAGGTCCACCTGGTCGCCGGGCAGCAGGCTGATACCGCCGTACTTGCCCCGCTCGGTGAAGACGGGGATGCCCGCGTCGACCAGCGCCCGCACGTCGCGCAGCACGGTCCTCGTCGAGACGCCCAGCTCCTCGGCGAGCGCCTCGGCGGTGGTCCGGGGATGCGCCTGCAAGGCGGCGAGCAGCTCGATCAGGCGTTGGGGCCGGCTCATGGCGACAGCTTCCTCGTCGGACTCACCCTGCCGGATCTCCTCGTCGGAACACGACAATCCCTGTCATGTTCTCACGCGAGGCTGTACGGCGAGGGCCGGAACCGGCCCGCCCGGAAGGAGCCCGACAGCCATGTCCGCACCGAATCTCTTCCTCGTCTACGTCAACGACGTCGAGCGCGCGACCGCCTTCTACTCCGACCTCTTCGACATCAAGCCGGTGATCACCACACCGCGCTACGTTCCGTTCGAGGTGGCCCCGGGCGTCCTGTTCGCGCTCTGGAGCGGCCGCGCCGACCAGGTCGCCCCGGGGACGCCGCGCACCTCGGAGGTCGGCCTGATGGTCCCGGGCTCCTCGGCGGCGATCGACGGCATCCACGCCGCGTGGGTGGCCAAGGGCGTCACGGTGGTCGAGGAGCCCCACGACGAGGTCTTCGGCCGCACCTTCGTGGTCGCGGACCCGGACGGCAACCGGATCCGGGTGTCGCCGGTCGACTGATTGATCCAGGCCGATCCGGGCTGCCGCGATGAGTTCGGCCGCCTCTGCCAGTCTGTACGGGTGCCGCGGGGTCCCACGAACTCCACGGCACCCACAGCCACCACTGCCTCGGGAGCGAAGCCCGTGTCCGACACCACCTGCCACATGTCGATCTCGCTCGACGGCTTCGTCGCCGGCGCCGAGCAGAGCCGGGACGATCCGCTGGGCAAGCGCGGCCACGAGCTGCACGGCTGGCACATCGGCGACCCCCGCGCGACCGAGGCCGACGCGACGGCCAACGAGTGGCTGATGCGCCCGCGCGGCGCCTACGTCATGGGCCGGAACATGTTCGGCCCGGTCCGGGGTGAGTGGGACGAGCCGTGGGACGGCTGGTGGGGCGCCGAACCCCCGTACCACGCCCCGGTCTTCGTGCTCACCCACCACGCGCACGAACCGATCGGGATGGAGGGAGGGACCACCTTCCACTTCGTCACCGAAGGCTTCGACACCGCTTACGCGCGGGCGCTCGAAGCCGCCGACGGCAGAGGGGTCGACATCGCCGGCGGCGCTTCGACGGTGCGGCAGGCGCTCAACGCCGGCGTGATCGACGAACTCACCCTCGACATCGCGCCCGTCCTGCTCGGCAGCGGCGAGCGCCTGTTCGACGGCGTCGACACCTTCGGTTTCGAGCCCGTCGAGGTGCTCCACTCACCGCTGACCACGCACGTCCGCTACCGCAGGCGGGGGGAATAACCGGAGACCCCCTCCTGTTAAAAGGCGGAGCGATACGCAACGTCACGAAGCAACAGGAGGCACCCCACCATGGCCGCAGACGCCGCAGAGGAGATCCGGGGCACCGCCCAGGGCACCGCCCCCGTCCCCCTCTCCGTGCTGGACCTGGTGACCGTCGGCGCCGGACGGACCGCCACCGACGCCCTGCGGACCAGCGTGGACATCGCGCGCCTGGCCGAGAAGCGCGGCTTCCACCGGTACTGGGTCGCCGAGCACCACTCCATGCCCGGCGTCGCCTCCTCCTCCCCCGCGGTGATCCTGGCCCACCTCGCCGCCCACACCGACCGCATCCGGCTCGGTTCGGGCGGCGTCATGCTGCCGAACCACGCGCCGCTGGTGATCGCGGAGCAGTTCGGGACGCTGGAGGCCATGGCGCCGGGGCGGGTGGACCTGGGCCTCGGCCGGGCGCCCGGCACGGACGGGGCCACCGCCGCCGCCCTGCGCCGCACCGACCGCCTCAACGAGGGCGCCGACGACTTCCCGCAGCAGCTCGCCGAGCTGATCCGGTTCCTGGACGACGACTTCCCCGACGGGCACCCGTACGGGCGTATCCACGCCGTGCCGGGGCCCGTGCAGGCCACCTCGCCCGGGGGCGTGCAGTCGGCCCACCGGCCGCCGGTGTGGCTGCTCGGCTCCTCCGGGTTCAGCGCGCGGCTGGCCGGCACCCTCGGGCTGCCGTTCGCCTTCGCGCACCACTTCTCCGCGCAGAACACCGTCCCGGCGCTCGACCTGTACCGGGACTCCTTCCGGCCGTCCGCGGTCCTGGACGCGCCCTACGCCCTCATCGGCGTCTCCGCGCTCGCGACCGACGACGAGAACGAGGCCCGCCGCCAGGTGCGGGCGGCCGCGCTGAACATGGTGCGGCTGCGCACGGGCAGGCCGGGGCTCGTGCCGACGCCCGAGGAGGCCGAGGCGTACGACTTCAGCCCGATGGAGGAGGAGTTCGTGCGGTCCTGGAACGCCAACGTCATCCACGGCACCGCCGACGAGGTGCGGACCGGCCTGGACGACCTGCGCAAGCGCACCGGCGCCGACGAGCTGATGCTCACCGCCAACGCCCACGGCGGCGACGTGCGGCTGCGTTCCTACGAGCTGATCGCCGACGCCTACGGCTTGCCGGCCGCCTGAACGCCGGCTCCGCCGGGCCCGGCGGAGCCCAGCAGCGCGGAGATGCGGTCCGGTGCCACCGGTCGGGAGTACAGCCAGCCCTGACCGGTGTCGCAGCCGATGCGGCGCAGGCGGGTCGCCTGGTCGGAGGTCTCCACGCACTCCGCGGTGACGGTCAGGCCGAGCCGGTGGGCGAGCTGGACCATCGCCTCGACGATGACCTCGTCGGCCGGGTTCCCCTCGGTGGTCGCGGCCACCCCGGCACCGGGGACACTCTCGTACTGGAAGCCCCGCACGAAGGCGCCGTCCAGCTTCAGGACGGAGACCGGTAGCCGGCTGAGGTAGGCCAGGTTCGAGTAACCGGTGCCGAAGTCGTCGATGGCGATGTGGACGCCCATGTCGCTGAGCGCCTTGAGGACCTGGAGCGGGCGGCCCGCCGAGCCCATGACCGCCGACTCGGTCAGCTCCAGCTGGAGCAGGTGCGGGGGGAGGCCCGTCTCCTCCAGGGTGCGGGCCACGTCCGCCACCAGGTCGGAGTCCCAGACCTGGCGGACCGCCACGTTGACGCTGACGAAGATCGGCGGATCGTCCGGGTGGGCCAGCTGCCAGCGGCGCGCCTGGTGGCAGGCCGTGCGCAGGATCCAGCGGCCGAGCGGAACGATCGAGCCATCCTCCTCCGCCAGTGCGATGAACCGATTCGGCGCCAGTACGCCGAACTGAGGATGATTCCAGCGGATGAGCGCCTCGACGCCCCGCACCCGGCCGTCCTCCATGCCGACCAGCGGCTGGTACTCCAGCGCGAACTCGCCACGCTCGATGGCCGGACGGAGCGTGGCCGCGAGTGCCTGACGGGTCATGCGGGTCGCGTTGCGCTCCGGGTCGAAGAGCGTCCAGCGGGCCCGGCCGTCCGCCTTGGCCCAGTACAGGGTCGTGTCGGCCGCCTGCATCAGGGCGGTGGGGGTGGTGCCGGCGGTGTGGCGTTCGACGACGCCGACCGAGGCGGTGACCGAGAGACGGCGCTCGGACAGCTCGAACGGCGGCTGGAGGGCCGCCAGGACGGCTTCGGCCAGGTCGGCGACCTGTTCGGTCCCGGTGGAGTCCTCCACGAGCAGGGCGAACTCGTCGCCGCCGAGCCGGGCCACCAGCGGGGCGCCGCCCGAGCGGGCGTCGGCGAACTCCTCCGCGCACCGCGTCAGCCGCTCGGCCACGGCGGCCAGCAGGCGGTCGCCGACACGGTGGCCGTGGGTGTCGTTGACGGCCTTGAAGCCGTCCAGGTCCAGGTAGCAGACACCGATCCTCCCGGTGCCGCCGTGGTCGTACGTCTCCGCCTCCAGGGCGGCGGTGAGCCGTTCGAAGAACAGGGCGCGGTTGGGCAGCCGGGTCACCGGGTCGTGCATCTGGAGGTGGCGCAGCCGCGCCTGGAGCTCGCGCCGCGCGCTGACGTCGGCGACGGACAGCAGGAGGCCCGGGGTGTCCCCGGCGTCGGCCAGCGGCTCGACCGTCACCTGCGCCCACAGGGAGTGCCCGTCGGCCCGCTTCAGCCGCCGGGTGCAGCGCAGCCGGGGCTGCCGGCCGCGCAGCACCTCGCGGTACGCGTGCCAGATACCGGCGTCGGAGGCGAGGTCGACGAGGTCGGCCGCCGCGCAGCCCACCAGCGCGTCGGGGTCGTTGCCGAGCAGGGTGCCGAGGGTGTCGTTGGCGCTGACCACCAGGCCCTCGGCGTCGACGACGGCCATGGCGAGGGGGGCGGCGGTGAAGACCGAGCGATAGGCCGCGGGTCTCTCGCGCGCCGTACGAGGAGCCAGACCTTGGTCACTTTCTGTAACGGCCGACCGGTCGAGGTCTGCCGCGGACGCCGGCCCTTCGGAGGTTCCGTTCACCGCTCGCTCCCGCAGTGCCTCGATCTCTGTTCGTGCTCTGTTCGTGCAGGAAAGTGTGCCGATCATAGAGGCTGACACCGGGCCCTTCCAGCCACCTTTCCGCGTTCCGGACCGAGCGGCCGCTCCGAGAGATCGTTTCTGCTCACACCTGGACGGGTTCTTCGCGCCTCCGACCAGTTGTGACGTTCCGTGAGTGCTGCCGGGGTGTCGACCGGGAGGCCGACGGCGAAGCCGCGAACGGCTCACCCATCCGGTGCAGGCGAACAGGGCGTAATACGACAATCATGCACAAGCTGGGTGCGGTGTCCCGTCGACCGCCCCGGGAGGTTCATGTGCCACGCCTGCGCACCACGGCGGCGGTGTGCACCACCATGTCGGCGCTCGCGGCGACCTCCCTGATCACCGCCCCCTCGGTCGCCGAGCCGTTCTCGCCGGAGCCCTGCGCCCTCAAGCGCACCGAGGTGCACCACTCAGAGGGCCTGGACACCTGGAACGCCGCCTATCCGCGGCCCGCCCGCACCCTCGACGCGGTGATGATCTTCCTGTCCTTCCCCGACTCCCAGCCGCTGACCTCGCCGGCCGAACTCACCGCCGACCACTTCCCGGCCACCAGCCGCTTCTTCCAGCAGGCCTCGTACGGCGCCTTCAACCTGCGCCCGCACCCGATGCGGGACTGGATCCCGATGCCGAGCCCGTCGACGTCGTACGCCATACGGCGCGACTGGCGCCCCGAGCACCGGGCCGCCTACCTGCGCGACGCGCTGCGGGCCGCCGACCGGCACGTCGACTTCTCCCGCTACGACGTCGTCTACTTCGTCGCCGACCCGGACGCCCCCGGCGTGGACTCCGACGCCACGAAGGTCGTCAACCTGGAGCGGCCGATGCGGGCCGACGGCACCGCCCTGCGGCGGGTCGTCACGGTCTTCGAGAACCATCCGCCCGACCGGCTGGTCCTGGCCCACGAGACGGGGCACGTCTTCGACCTGCCCGACCTCTACCACCGGCCCGTCGGCGGCGAGGGCGACTGGGACACCCACGTCGGCGACTGGGACCTGATGGGCAGCCAGTTCGGACTCGCCCCGGACCTGTTCGGCTGGCACAAGTGGAAGCTGGGCTGGCTGGAGCCCCGGCAGGTGACCTGCGTGCGGGGCAGCGGTCCGACCCGGCTGACGCTGGAACCGCTGGCGGCGGGGCCGGGGGTCATGGTCACCGGCGCGGCCGGGGCGCCGGCCTTCGGTCTCGGGCGGGGGACGAAGCTGGCCGTGGTGCGCACCGGCGCGGACACCGTGCTCGCCTTCGAGGTGCGGACCCCGGTCGGCAACGACGCCTCCGCCTGCCGGGCGGGGGTGCTGGTGTACCGGGTGCACAGCGGGTCGGAGTCCGGGGGCGGGCCGATCGAGGTGATCGACGCCCACCCGGACACCGAGTCCTGCTGGGCCGACTCGGTCTACCCGCCCCTCGCCGACGCCCCGGTGGGCCTGGGCGAGAGCTTCACGGTCCCCGGCGAGGGCGTCCAGGTGGCGGTGGAAGGACGCTCGGAGTCCGGGGCGTGGACCGTACGGATCACACCCGGGTGAGGGCAAGGGGGGCGCGAGGAACCGCGGGGCCCGTGGAAGAGGGGTTGCGGGTGGCGAAGCCCCCGCAACGCGCGGCGAAGCCGCGCAGAAACAACGATGGCGAGGCGGTTCGCGTTCTCCGCGAACATGCCTCGCCATCGCCAACGTGCGCCGCCAGGGACTCGAACCCCGGACCCGCTGATTAAGAGTCAGCTGCTCTAACCAACTGAGCTAGCGGCGCCTGCTGACGTCGTAGACCTTAGCATCCTGGTCGGCGGAGGGAAAAATCGAAATCCGCACCGCGGATCGGGCCGCCCGCACGGCCGCCCAGAGCAGGATTTCCGGCCCCGGCAGCCACGGCATGCGGGTGTCCGGCGCCACCAGCCACCGCGCCCCCGAACGGGCGGGCCCGCCCGCCGGAGCCGGCACGGTCACCGCGTCGCCGGCGCCGTGGCACAGCAGCGGCGGCACCGCGCCCGTACGGCCGTCACCCCTGCCGCGGGCGCTCCACTCCTCCCACTCGAGGAGCGACGGCAGCCGCTGGGCGGTGCCCGGCGCGGCGAACAGCAGCATCCGGCCCCGGAACTCCGCCACCGGGCCGGACCCCGGGCCGTCGTCCCACATCCGGTCCAGCATCCGGCGCCCGAAGATCGCGGGGGCGCTCACCACGTCGAAGGCGGAACCGCAGGGCAGGACGACCGGGGCCTCCGGCCGCTCCTCCCACAGCGACAGCGTGCTGCGCGGATACGCGCTCGCCGAGGCCAGCCAGGCGGCGCCGTCCGAGGTGACGTCCGAGACGTGGGGGGTGGCGTTGCGTGTGCTGCTCATGCCGCATACATCTACCGGGCGTGAGGGATTCGCTCCGCTGGGTTGCGGGAAATGGGGACAGGACGGCAGGGAAGGGAGTATCTTGCCCACCCTCCTGGCATATGCGGTCGGGTTACTCCGCCGGTTCGCCGCGCATCAGATCGCGTCCGAACTCCACCATCTTCTTGGCGTAGTCCTCGGTCCACTCGGCGCGCTCGGCGATGTCCGCGGCGGTGAGCCGGTCGAACCGCCGCGGGTCGGCCAGCTGCGCGGCCGCGATCGCCTGGTACTCCATCGCGCGGTCCGCCGCCGCGCGGAAGGCCTGCGTCAGCTCGGTGGCGCGCTCCAGCAGCGCCCGGGGGTCGTCGATCGACTCGAGGTCGAAGAAGTGCTCGGGATCGGCGGCCGCCTCCGCCGGCTCGAAGAGCAGGGGCGCGGGGCGTAGCCGCGGTTCGTTCCGACGCGGCGTGGGCTCCGCCATGTCTTCTCCTCCTCGTACGTCACGACGACCCTCCCCCCGCACGCGGGGGCACTCCGGCGGAGTGGGCCACCGTCCATTGTCCCGCGCCCGCGCAAGAGGGCGGGACCACGCGGCTCGCTAGCCCGCGTACGTCTCGAACTCGGCGACCTTCGGGGTGCCCGAGGCGCCGGTGATCTCGAAGGTGATCTTCGTCAGGGAGACCGCCGGGAAGCTGATCACGCCCGCCCCGCTGCCGGTGGCCAGCACGGCTCCGGTGCCGTGGTCGAGGAGCCGGTAGGAGCCGATGGCGCCCGCGGAGCCGGCCGCCTCCCGGACGGCGACCTTGGAGACCGTGGTGGGGGACGACCACTTCACGGAGACCGAGCCGGTCGTCCCGGCCGGCGACCAGTACGTACCCAGGTCACCGTCGCGCACGTTGCCGTAGCTGGTGCCGCTCGCCTTGGACGAGCCGTCGGCGCCGGCCCCGAGGCTGAGGTTGGTGCCGCTCGGCGGGTCGGTCGGGTCCGGGGAGGGCTCGGTCGGGTCGGTGGGGTCCGGGTCCGTGGGGTCCGGGGACGGGTCGGGGTTCTGCGGTGTGCAGCTGCCGTCGGACACCTTGAGGCCCTTGTTCGCGCCCGCCGTGGCACTCACCACCGCCGGTACACAGGAGGCGGCGTCCAGGCCGTACGAGTACGGGATGGAGACCGTGGTGTTGGACTTCGGGTCGGGTCCGGCCGGGTTGGTGTCCTCGCCGGGCTCGGACCAGGTCACGTTGTCGAAGATGTTGCCGCTGACCTGCCAGTAGCCGGCCTGGTCGGTGTAGAAGGTGCCGAGGACGTCCTTGGAGTCCTCGAAGTAGTTGTTGTCCACCTTGGCCTTGGCGCCGGCCCGGGAGTTGATGCCGGACTCGTTGAGGCTCACGTAGTGGTTGTTGTAGATGTGCGAGGTGCCGCCGCGCAGCAGGGGGGTGCGGGAGTCGATGTTCTCGTACTTGTTGTGGTGGAAGGTGACGTACCCGTTGGACACGTCGCTCTCGCTGGAGCCGATCAGCCCGCCGCGGCCGGAGTTGCGCAGGACGCTGTAGGACAGGGTCACGTACTGGGTGTTGTCCTTCATGTCGAAGAGGCCGTCGAAGCCCGCCGACTCGCCGCCCGAGGCCTCCAGGGTGGTGTGGTCGACCCAGACGTTGCGGACGTCGCTCTCCATGCCGATGGCGTCACCGCCGTTGGACGTGGGCGAGCCCGACTTCTTGACGTTCCGGACCGTCACGTTCTGGATGATGATGTTGCTGGACTCCCGGATGTGGATGCCCAGCTGGTCGAAGACGGCACCGCTGCCGACCCCGACGATCGTGACGTTGCTGATCTGCTTCAGCTCGATCTTGTCGGCTGCCGTGCTGCAACTGTCGCCCGACACCTTGCTGGTGTTGCCGTGGTTGATGGTGCCCTCGACCTCGATGGTGATCGGGGTGGCACTGTCCGCCCGGCCGCACAGGGCCTGGTGGATCGCGGTGCCGGTGGTGGCCCGGACCGTCTGCCCGCCCGCGCCGCCGGTCGTGCCGCCGTTCTGGGTCGCGTAGCCGGTGGCGCCACCGGCCGCTGCCGCCGCCTCGGGCATGGCCAGCACCACCCCGGTCGCGGCGGCGAGGGCCAGTGTCCCCAGCGCCGCCTGGAGTCGCAGCGCGACGGGTCGTCTCATCCTCGGTCTCCCCTTCGTCTTCACATGCCGGAACGAATGGACTGTCGTGATCATGTCAATACGACAGTCGGGAAAGCGCTTTCTCGCCGTGAGAATAGGGTCCGCTCCGAGACCTGACAAGGGTTCAGGTATTTTCAGATGGTGGGACGATAGACAGGTATGTGAACCGCATCGGCGTCGATGTGCGTCCCGGGCGGAGCTGCGGTACGCTCAAGCTGCCTGATCACGGGGTCAACCCCCAAGAACCGGCAGTGCGTTGGTGGTCCAAGGAAAGACGCCCCACTTCCCGTGGGGAAATGCAGGTGCAAGGCCTGCCCAGCGCTCCATGGAGAACCCCGGCCCCGCAGCAGCGGGACCGGGGTTCTCGCGTATCACGCCCCCTGACGGGGCCCTCAGGCCTGCACCACCGGCTCCCGGGTGAAGAGCGCGCCCAGTTCCGGAGCGTTGACCCGGCGGTCCGCCAGGCGCAGGCCCTCCCAGATGGTGACCTGGTTCGCCGTCAGGACCGGCTTGCCCAGCTCCTTCTCCAGGGCCGGAATGTGGGCCGCCGTGTGCAGGGCGGTGTCCGGCAGGAGCACCGCCTCCGCTTCCGGGCGGTCCGCGGCGCGGGCCAGCGCCAGCACCTCCGCCTCGGTCCAGGTGCCGACCTCCGCGGCCGTGATGATGCCCGAGCCGACCACGTCGACCACCTCGATGCCGGCGGCCCCGAGGAACTCCGCGAAGAGCTGTGCCACGTCCTGCGGATAGGTCGCGCCGATGGCGACCCGCCGCGCCCCGACCTCGCGCACCGCGTGCACGAAGGCGAACGAGGTCGACGAGGCCGGCAGTCCGGCCGTCTGGGCCAGGCCACGCACCTGTTCCTGCGCGCCCTCCCAGCCGTGCACGAAACTCCCACTGGTGCAGGCCCACACCACGGCGTCGGCGCCGGCCAGCCGCAGCTCCTCGACGCCGGCCGCGAGCCGTCGCGGCGAGCCCATCTCCAGCAGGGCGTCCACCCGGTGCGCGTCCTCGCCGATGTCCGTGTGCACCAGGTCCACCCGGATGTCGCTGCCCAGCAGCTGCTCGATGCGTGGATAGTCGTCCTCGCCGGAGTGGCCCGGGTACAGGAACCCCAGTGCTGTCATGTCCACCCTTCCTGCTGCTGCTCGGTGTCCGGGCCGTCCGTGACGCCCGGGATGTCCGCCACTGCGGGGCCGGCCGGTCCCGGCACCGCGGGGCCGGTGCGCGCCGACGGATCGGTCAGCGTCTGGTACGGCCCCACCGCACGGGTACCCAGTCGGCGCAGCGCCGCCCACATCGTCACTTGGTTGGCCGAGATCACCGGGATCCGCAGCTCGGCCTCCAGTTGCGGGATGACGTCGTAGGTGGGGAGGTTCGTGCAGGAGATGAAGAGGGCGTCCGCCGCGCCCTCGCCCGGTACCGCCTGGCGCGCCATGTCGGCCACGTCGCGGTACGGCACCTTCCAGATGTGCCGGGTCAGCCCCATGAAGGCGCAGCCCGTGACCGTCACTCCGGCCTCGGCGATGTACGCCTCCAGCGACCGGGTGACCGACACGGTGTACGGCGTCACCAGCGCGAGCCGGCGCACGCCCAACTCGGCCAGCGCGTCCAGCAACGCGCCGGAGGTGGTCACGGACGGGACGGCGCCCGCCCAGGTCATCGCCTCGCACATAGCCCGCTCGCCGGCGACGCCGCCGACGAAACTGCCCGAGGTGCAGGCGTAGGCGACGACCTCGGGGGCGATGGCGTTGAGGGTGCGCACCGCCTCACCGAGGGTTTCGTGCTCGCTGACCATCCGGGCGAGGTCCAGACTGACCTCGACGGGCACGAAAGGGGTTCGCGTCATGTGCAGCGAGACCTCGTCGGGCACCCATCGCCACAGCTCGCGATCGAGCGCGAAGTCGAACGGGGCGACCACGCCGACCCCGCGTTGCGGAGCTGGTCCGCCGAGAAAGGAGATGTCCATGGCACGCACCAGCCTCACACTGAGGAAGGGGAGGGCAACGCACCGTTACGCACGGCCGTGTTGACGAAGGTAGGTTGCGGTGCGAGCGTGGTCAATCCGCCCGCGTCACTCCCAGGTCAACAGCCGGTTAACTTCCGCGTCAACACCCGAACCGCCCCAGTTTTCCCGCACCGCCCCCGTACCGGAGACACGCCTGCCGATGAGCACGCCCACGCTTCTCGTCCTGGACGCCGAACCACTCCCCCGGCTGGGCCGGCTGACCGGCCGGGCCCGGATCGAGCACACCGACGCGACCTCCCTCGCCGAGCGGTTGCCGCACGCCGACGTGCTGCTCGTGTGGGACTTCAGCTCGCACGCGGTGCGCGAGGCGTGGCCCGGCGACGGCCCGCGTCCGCGCTGGGTGCACACGGCGAGCGCCGGGGTGGACCATCTGATGTGTCCGGAGCTGGCCGACTCCGAGACGGTGGTGACCAACGCGCGCGGCGTCTTCGACCAGCCGATCGCCGAGTACGTCGCCGCGCTCGTCCTGGCGATGGCGAAGGACCTTCCGACGACACTGCGCTTGCAGGGTGAGCGGACCTGGCGGCACCGCGAGTCGATGCGGGTGGCCGGAACGCGCGCCTGCGTGGTCGGCTCCGGGCCGATCGGGCGGGCGATCGCGCAGACGCTCAAGGCGCTCGGCATCACCACCGCGCTGGTCGGCCGCACCGCTCGCACCGGTGTGCACGGGCCGGACGAGCTGGACCGGCTGCTGGCCCGCGCCGACTGGGTGGTCGCGGCGGCGCCGCTCACCGACGACACGCGCGGCATGTTCGACGCCCGGCGGTTCGGGGTGATGCAGCCCTCCGCCCGGTTCGTGAACGTGGGGCGGGGTCAGCTGGTCGCGGAGGACGACCTGGCCGAGGCGCTGACCAGGCGCTGGATCGCGGGTGCCGCGCTGGACGTGCTGAGCCGGGAGCCCCTGGCGCCGGAAAGTGCGCTGTGGCGGGTCCCCGACCTGATCATCTCCCCGCACATGAGCGGCGACACGATCGGCTGGCGGGACGAACTGGGGGCGCAGTTCGTGGATTTGTTCGAGAGCTGGGCGGCGGGCCGGCCGCTCGCGAACGTGGTCGACAAGAAGCGCGGATACGTGCCCGGACACTGACGTCCCAGGAAGCGGGAGGGTGCATGACGGACCTCGACCTCACCGAGCTGACCGCGGTACAGCTCGTCGACGGTTATCGCAAGGGCGACTTCAGCCCCGTCGAGGTGACCAGGGCGGCGCTGGACCGGGCCGAACAGATCCAGCCGGAGGTGAACGCCTTCGTCCGGCTCACCGGCGAGGAGGCGCTCGACCGGGCCCGCCGGGCGGAGGAGCGGTGGCGGCGCGGGGAGCCGTGCGGGCGCCTGGACGGGGTGCCGGTCACGGTGAAGGACATCCTGCTGACGCGCGGTCAGCCCACCCTGCGCGGCTCGCTGGCCGTCTCGCCGGACGGCCCCTGGGACGAGGACGCGCCCTCCGTCGCCCGGCTGCGCGAGCACGGCGCGGTCTTCCTCGGCAAGACGACCACGCCCGAGTACGGCTGGAAGGGCGTGACGGACTCGCCACTGTCCGGCGTCACCCGCAACCCGCACGACCCCGCCCGAACCGCGGGCGGCTCCAGCGGGGGCGCGGCGGCGGCCGTGGCGCTCGGGGCGGGGCCGCTGGCGCTCGGCACGGACGGCGGCGGGAGCGTGCGCATCCCGGCCTCCTTCTGCGGCGTCTTCGGCCTGAAACCGACGTACGGGCGGGTGCCGCTCTACCCGGCGAGCGCGTTCGGCACGCTCGCGCACGTCGGCCCGATCACCCGGGACGCGGCGGACGCGGCGCTGCTGCTGGACGTCATCGCCGCCCCCGACGCACGGGACTGGTCGGCGCTGGGGCCGGCGCCCGGGTCGTACACCGAGGCCCTGGCCGGCGGGGTGCGAGGGCTGCGGGTGGCGTACTCGCCCTCGCTCGGCGGTCAGGTGGCGGTGCGCCCGGCGGTGGCGACGGCGGTCCGGCGTGCGGTGCAGCGGCTGGCGGAACTGGGCGCGTTCGTCGCGGAGGTGGATCCCGACTTCTCGGACCCGGTGGAGGCCTTCCACACGCTGTGGTTCAGCGGGGCGGCCCGCGTGGTGCAGCATCTGCGGGCGGGTCAGCGGGAGCTGCTCGACCCGGGGCTGCGGGAGATCGTCGGGGCGGGCGCCCGGTACTCGGCGCTGGAGTACCTGGCCGCGGTGGACGTCCGGATGGAGCTGGGCCGCCGGATGGGCCGCTTCCACGAGGAGTACGACCTGCTGGTCACGCCGACGCTGCCGATCACGGCGTTCGAGGCGGGCGCGGAGGTGCCGAAGGGCTCCGGCCACCGACGCTGGACGGGGTGGACCCCCTTCACCTACCCCTTCAACCTCACCCAGCAGCCGGCGGCGTCGGTCCCGGCGGGCACCGACGCGGACGGCCTCCCCATCGGCCTCCAACTGATCGCCGCCCGCCACCGCGACGACCTGGTCCTACGCGCGGCACACGCCCTACAGGGGGCGGAGGCGGCCTAACCCGGGCCGGGGTGGTCCCGGGCCGGGGGCGATCCCGGCCCGACAGGGGGCACCGGCATGCCTGCACAGCCCTCGCCCGAGCCAAGGCGCGGCGCGGCGCACCACGAAGACACGGCGTCCCGCCCGACGGCAGAACCACGCCTTAGGCGAGTCGGCCGACGCCCGGCGAGGGGCAGGGGCCCCTCGCGGGAGGCCAGGACGCGCGCCCAGCAGGGGCCGGGCGCCCAGCGGGGGCGGGGCACCGAGGACGAGGGGCCGGGGCACCCGGCGAGGAGCCAGGGGCACCCCGGCGAGGAAGCCAGGGCGCCCGGCGACGGGCCCCGCCCTCCCCCGCCCCGCCGCCGGAGGCCTACGCGCGGCGGAAGCTGAGGGTCTCCCCCGCCGCCCCGGTGCGCCACAGGTCGTTGCAGGCCTCGGCCATCGCGGGCAGGCCCTCGACGATCTGGCCCCAGACGGTGCCGGGGACCCAGCCGACGTCGGCGTTGAGCAGGAGGTTGTTGCGCTCGTAGAAGAGGGCGAGGTCGACGAGGGTGGTGCCCGCGCGGACCTCCCGGTCGTAGCCGTACGCCTTGGTGCCCAATTCGGCGCCGGCGAAGGCGAAGTAGCAGAGGTCGCCCGGAATGGGCGTTACCGTCGGATTCTCCAGTGGTGGTTCGGATGTCGCGAAGGGCGGGAAGAGGGCGTAGATCTCGTTGCGCGCGTATTTGGCGTGATACACGTCGCTGCCGAGAGGGAGGGCGTCCCAGACGGCCTTGCAGGTGATCGGGGCCCGGTCGTCGAGCAGTTGGGCCGTGCAGGTGATTCCGCGCTTGACCAGCGAGACTTCGATGTAGCGATCAGCCATGCCTCCATGGCAGTGCCCCGCGGCCCCGCGGTCAAGGGCGCCGGGCCGAGGTATCGGACTGAAAACAGTCGGCATAACCCTTCCCCCTTCGGGTAGCTGCGCGCCCATGGCTCCACCACACAGAACCCCGCCATGGGGTATATCCGACCAAAGGTCCAGGACAGCCGGGCCCACACGCCGGTCGCTGCTCGCGGGGGTCGCGGCGCTCGGCGCACTGGGGGCGGCCGGCTGCTCGCGGGTGGCCACCGCGTCCGACGTGGAGGGCGGTGACCTCCTCGACCGGCTCAGGGCACAGGGCGTCGCCCGGCTCGGCATCGCGGGCGAGATCCCCTTCGGTTACATCGACAAGAACGGTGAGCTGACCGGCGAGGCACCGGAGCTGGCCAAGGTCATCTTCAAGCGCCTCGGAGTGGACCGGGTGCAGCCGGTGCCGACGGAGTTCGGCTCGCTCATCCCGGGGCTGGCGTCGCAGCAGTTCGACGTCGTGGCGGCCGGTATGTACATCAACCCCGAACGCTGCCAGCAGGTCATCTTCTCCGACCCCGACTACCAGATGCTCGACGCGTACATCGTGCGCAAGGGCAACCCGCTCGGGCTGCGCGACTACAAGGACGTCGTCGAGAAGAAGGCCAAGTTCGCGACCGGCACCGGCTACGCGGAGATCGCCTACGCGGTGGAGCACGGGTACAAGGAGGACGACATCCTGATCGTCCCCGACCAGGTGGCCGGCCTCAACGCCGTCGAATCCGGGCGCGTGGACGTCTTCGCGGGGACGGCGCTGACCGTCCGCGAGGTGGTCAAGAAGTCCAGCAAGGCGGAGGCGACCGAGGCGTTCGCGCCCCTGGTCGACGGCAAGCCGCACGTCGACGGCGGCGGCTTCGCCTTCCGCCCGGACGAGACCAACCTGCGGGACGCCTTCAACGTCGAGCTGCAGAAGCTCAAGAAGAGCGGCGAACTGCTGCGCATCCTCAAGCCCTTCGGTTTCACCGAGAACGAGATGACCGATCTGACCGCGAAGGAGCTGTGCGGCGGATGACCTCGGGACTGTGGGAACTCGTACTCCAGGGCGTCTGGGTCACCATCCAGCTGCTCTTCTTCAGCACCCTGCTGGCGACCGCCGTCTCCTTCGTGGTCGGCATCGCGCGCACCCACCGGCTGTGGATCGTCCGCTTCCTCGCGGGCTTCTACACCGAGGTGTTCCGCGGCACCTCCGCGCTGGTGATGATCTTCTGGGTGTTCTTCGTGCTGCCCCCGGCCTTCGGCTGGCAGCTGGTGCCGATGTGGGCGGGCACGCTGGCGCTGGGCCTGACCTACGGGGCGTACGGCTCCGAGATCGTGCGCGGCTCGCTCGCCGCGGTCGACCCGGCGCAGCGGGAGGGCGGCATCGCGCTGAGCTTCACTCCCTGGCAGCGGATGAAGCTGATCATGCTGCCGCAGGCCGTGCCGGAGATGATCCCGCCGTTCTCCAACCTGCTGATCGAGCTGCTCAAGGGCACCGCCCTGGTCTCGATCATGGGCATGGGTGACCTGGCCTTCAGCGGCAACCTGGTGCGCCTCGCGCTCCAGGAGAGCGCCGAGATCTACACGTACATCCTGCTGATCTACTTCGTGATCGCCTTCCTGCTCACGCGCGTGATGCGCGGCCTGGAGAAGAAGCTCAAGGCGGGTGTCGGCAAGGCACCGCGGAAGAAGACGGCGGCCGTGCCGGTGCCCGAGGGAAGTGGTGTGTCGTGAACTGGGACTGGAGCGCGGTCTCCGACTTCATGCCGCATTTCTGGGACGGTCTGCTGGTCACCCTGCAGATCCTGGTCCTCGGCTCACTGGTCTCGTTCGGCCTGGGCCTGGTGTGGGCGCTGCTCATGCGGGTGCCGAGCCGCTGGGTGACCTGGCCGATCGGCATCGTCACCGAGTTCATCCGGAACACCCCGCTGCTGGTGCAGCTGTTCTTCCTCTTCTACGTGCTGCCCGAGTGGAACATCACCTTCTCGGCGCTGACCACCGGTGTGGTCGCCATCGGCCTGCACTACTCGACGTACACGATGCAGGTCTACCGGGCCGGCATCGAGGCGGTGCCGGTCGGCCAGTGGGAGGCCGCGACGGCGCTCAACCTGCCGCTGCGGCGGACGTGGACGGCGGTCATCCTGCCGCAGGCCATCCGCCGTGTGGTGCCCGCCCTCGGCAACTACGTGATCTCCATGCTCAAGGACACGCCGCTGCTGATGGCGATCACGGTGCTGGAGATGCTCGGCGAGGCCCGGCTGTTCTCGCAGCAGAACTTCCAGTTCACCGAGCCCCTCACGGTGATCGGTGTGGCCTTCATCATCATCTCCTACCTGGCCTCCCTTGCCCTGCGAGCCCTGGAGCGACGCCTTGTCCACTGACACTCTTCCCAACCCCGAGAAAAGCCCCGAGCGAGGCGGCTCCGAGCTGATCCGCCTGGAGGGGGTCACCAAGCGGTTCGGGGACAACACCGTCCTCGACAACCTCGACTTCGCCGTGGACGCGGGCAAGCACGTCACCCTGATCGGGCCGTCCGGCTCGGGCAAGACGACGATCCTGCGGCTGCTGATGACGCTGCTCAAGCCCGACGAGGGCACGATCACGGTGGACGGGCAGAAGCTGTTCCCGGCGACCGAGAAGGAGCGTCGGGAGGTGCGCAAGCAGATAGGGATGGTGTTCCAGCAGTTCAACCTGTTCCCGAACATGACGGTGCTGCGCAACATCACCGAGGCGCCGGTCACCGTGCTCGGCCTGTCCAAGGACGAGGCGGTGGAGCGGGCCAGGGAGCTGCTCGACATGGTGGGCCTCGGCGACAAGTGCGACGCCCACCCGGCCCAGCTCTCCGGCGGTCAGCAGCAGCGGGTGGCGATCGCCCGGGCGCTGGCGATGCGGCCGAAGGTGCTGCTCCTCGACGAGGTGACCTCGGCGCTCGACCCCGAGCTGGTCGCGGGCGTCCTCGACCTGCTCCGGGACATCGCCCGCAGCACGGACATCACCATGCTGTGCGTGACCCACGAGATGAACTTCGCCCGGGACATCTCGGACCAGGTGCTGATGTTCGACTCGGGCCGGGTCATCGAGGCCGGCCCGCCCGAGAAGATCTTCAGCGAGCCGGAGCACGACCGGACGCGGGAGTTTCTCAGCGCGGTCCTGTAATTGCACGGTGCGCCTGCCCCAACGTCCGAGGTCGGAACGTTGGGGCAGGCCATTGGCATGTGCCAGAGGGTCTGCGCCGCAGATGGGGGCCCCGAAATCCGGTCAACACGCCCTCACGAGAGGCGTCTTGGCGGCTATCGTGATAGCCGGGATGCACCAGCGAGCGCAGGGGGAGACCACCGTGGCGCTGCAGCACAGGCCGACCGCGCCGCACCACTCGGCCCAGGACGCCCTGCGTGTCCTGGAGACGGTGACGCGGCACACCTCCGGAGTCACCGCCGCCGAACTCGGCCGCGGCTCCGGTCTCGACCAGGAGCGGCTGACCGCGCTCCTGCGCATGCTGCGCCGCGAGGGCTACGTCGAGCAGACCGCCGACGGCGCGTACGTCACCGGTGAGGCCCTGGCCCGCCTGGGCTCGGCCGACGGACGCGAGCAGGCGGTGCGGGACAAGCTCCAGCGCACCCTGGACCGGCTGCGCGACTCGGTGGGCGCCGCCGTCTACATCAGCCGGTACGTCGACGGCGAGGTGAGCGTCACCCAGTACGCCGACAGCCCGGCCACGCCGAAGGTCAACGAGTGGGTGGACTTCAAGGTCTCGGCGCACGCGACCGCGGTCGGCAAGAGCCTGCTGACCCAGCTGGACCACGCGGGCCGCCGCGACCACCTGGCCCGGCACCGGATGGCACGGCTGACCTCGCGCACCATCACCAGCGACGCGCTCCTGATGTCCCGGCTGGAGTCCCAGCCGCCCACCGTGCCGGTCCTCGACCTCCAGGAGTACGCGGTGGGCACGGTCTGCGCGGCCGTCCCGATCACGGCCGGCTCCTCCGTGGGCTGCCTGGCCCTGTCGCTCCCGGTGGACCAGGCGCACCGCCTGCGCGAGGCGGCGGACGAGCTGAACCGGAACGCGGCACCGGTACTGCTGTCGCTGACGATCTAGCTCGCGCCGCGGTGGTCGGGAGCACCCCCCGGGACCGGGTAGTATTTTCGTCGTCGCCGACCGCGGGAAGCGGACGGCGGGAGTCATGCGCCGCTAGCTCAGTTGGTTAGAGCAGCTGACTCTTAATCAGCGGGTCCGGGGTTCGAGTCCCTGGCGGCGCACAGTACAAGGTCCCCCTCGCCCAGGCGAGGGGGACCTTGCTCGTTCCGCCCGATCAGAAGGTGACGTCCGAGCACGCGTAGAACGCGTTGCCCGTGTCGGCGATCGTCCAGACCGCGACGATCACGTGGCGTCCGCTCAGCCCGGACGGCAGGGTGCCGGTGTGGGAGAGCGTGGCCGGCGGCTGCTGGTTGTTGTAGGGCACCGTGAAGAACGGCGTCAGGTTGAGGTCGGACCGGGCCAGGTTGTGGTTCTGGTTCCAGCCCGACTTGGTGACGTAGTACTTGAAGTCGGTCGTGGCGTGCCGGGCGGTGAACTGCCAGCGGAAGGTGTAGCTCTGCCCGCCGTTCACCTTGGTGGTGGGCCAGGCCTGACCGTTGGGCTGCTTGGGGCTGTCCAGCGGGGCGAACGAGCCGACCCCCGCGGAACAGATCTTCCCGTCGGCCGGCCCGGCCGCCGGGAAGCCCTTGGGGCCCTCGACGCTCTGCGGCTCCCACTGGATGGAGCCGCACCCGGTGACGGTGCCGTTCTGGCACACCTTCTGCCGGCTGACGGGCAGGTCGGTGTAGCCGTGACCGGTGGCGCCGCCGGACGAGAGAACGAGGGCTCCGGTGGTCGCCATACCCACCGCGGCGGCGTAGATCTTGGTCCTTGTGCGCATACTGCTGCTCCTGTGACGTGTGGGGAAGTTCAGCGAGCCGTGCAGGTCTAGACCAAGTCTCAGATTATTGCCGTTAGTTGAACATGTCCATACCAATAGCGGAACCCGCTCGCCCCTCAGTGCCCGGCGTCCCCACGCCCCGCGCAGAACGCCACCGTCAGGTCCTTGACCAGCATCTTGCGCTCGTAGTCGTCCAGCTCGACCAGCCCCCGCACGGTCAGCCGGGTCACCGTGTCCTCCACCGAGTCCACGACCGAGGTCAGCACGCTGGCCCGCTGCGCCGCGTCCAGCGCGGCGATCCGGCGCCGGTGCATCGCGGCGGCGACCTCCGGGGCGTACTCCACCCGGACCGGCCGCACCGAGAAGACCTCCAGGCCGACCGGTGCCGCGTCCGCCGCGACCAGCCGGGTCAGGGTGTCGCCGGCCACGTCGGCCGAGCTGCGGACCGTGCCCAGCGGCTCCACCGGGACCCGGGCCAGCGCGGCCTCGACGCACTCGCGCAGATACGTCTCGTGGTCCTCGACGCCCAGCGTGGCCTTCGCGGTGTCCCGCACCCGCCACACCACCAGCGTCACCGCCCTCAGCGCGACCCCGTTGCCGTCGGCCGCGGGCATCGGCTCGCTGCGCCAGTGCCGCAGCCGCACGTCGACCCGGCGGCGCAGCAGCAGCGGGTTCACCCACATCAGGCCGGTGCGCCGGACGGTCCCCCGGTAGCGGCCGAACAGCCCCAGCACCCAGGCCCGTCCGGTCCGGCCCCGGGCCAGCCCGCCGAACCCGAACATCCCGAGCGCCCCGGCGGCCGCGTACGCCGCCCACTGCGCGGGCCCGAGCCCGGCACCGGCGTACGCCGGCAGCCCCAGCGCCTGGGCCGCGAGCGGCGGTACGACCCCGGCCCACCAGGAGGTGACCGCGCACCCGGCCGCCCCGCAGAACCCGGCGGCCACACCCGCCGCGCCGGGCAGCACCCGGGCCGGACGCTCCGTCAGCTCCGGGTCGACCTGCGGTACCGGACGCGGTCGCGCCGCCTCTGGCCGCCGCGTCCGGGGCTGCTCGCCGGTGCCCTGCCGACGGCCGACGACCGCGGGCCGCAACGGCACCGGCGCCGGATCGGGGTCGTCGCGGAACAGCAGGTGGACGGGGATCTCGGTGGTGGCCTCGTTCCGGATCAGCCGGGCGGCCCGGTGGCCGGGCTCCGCGGCCGGCGAGGGACCGGCGGCGGCCGGGGCCGTGCCCTGCGGGTTCGTTGACGATGTCGTACTCATGTGTGCTCCAGCCTCCGCGCCAGACGCCTCATGAACGGGTGATCACCTCGGGGCGGGCGGTCACGAGAAGAGCCGCCGCCAGGTCTCGGGGCCCGGATAGCCGTCCGCCGCGCCACCGCGCCAGCCCTGGGTGCGCTGGAATGCCTGGACGGCCCGCCGGTCCGCCTCACCCCAGCGCGGACCCGGCCCGGTCGTGTAGTACCTGCCGAACCCCTTCCGCACGAGCCGCTCGCCGAGCCGGGTGACGTACGGGTTCTCCGCACCCGGCCGGAACACCGCCCGGCCCGGATAGCCGGCCACCCCGTGCGAGGCGGGGCCCGTGGCCGCGGCCGGGACGTCCTTGCCGCGGCCCTCGGTCAGCAGCCGCCAGGTACCCGGACCGGGCAGTCCGTCGGCCTCCCGGCCCCGCCAGCCCTGGGCCAGTTGGAACGCCTCGGTCGCCCTGCGGTCCGCCTCCGACCAGCGGGGACCGGGCCCGGAGGAGTAGAAGCGTCCGGCGCCGCGGGCGGCGAGCATCCGGCCCAGCTCGGTGACGTGCCGGTTGTTGGCGCCGGGCCCGAAGGACGACGCCCCCGGGTAGCCGGAGGCCGCGGCCTGCGCCCCGCCCGTCGTGCTCACCGGGCTCGCCGCGACGCCCTTGTAGCGGTAGGGCAGGTACTTCGCGGAATTGCTCCAGTAGGCGTAGGGCGTGGCGAGCTTCCGGGCGTTGGGCGGGGTCTGCTCGTAGGCCGTGTAGGCGGTGCGCGTGCCGTCCGTCCAGCCGCCGAAGATCACCACATGGGAGCCTTTCTGGGGGTCGGACGTGTTGTGGAAGAGCAGAATGTCGCCGGGCTGGAGTTCGCTCTTGGTGATCCGGTCGGCGACCGTGCCGAGGCTTCCGGTCCATTCGTTCGTCGGCAGTTTCCAGGCCATCGACACATAGCCCGAGCAGTCCTGCCGGTATCCGTCGGACCAGTAGTCGGTCATGCTGTACGGCACCTTCGCGGTGACCCAGGTCCTGGCCCGGTTGATGATCTCCGTACGGCTGATGGTGGCCAGCTCCGCGCCGGGCGCGGGGGCGGGCCGGCCCGCCGGACCGTGCAGCGGGGCCCTGGCACCCTGCGGGGTGTCCGGCTCGTCGGCTGCGGGGACGCCCGGTCGCAGGGGTGCGTGGGCGGCGGCCGGGAGCGCGGCGGCACCGCTCGCGCCCAGTGCGGCGGCGGTGGCGGTGGCCACGATCACCGTGCGCCGGCCCGTCGGGGAATGCGGGGGGACGCTCGTCCGGTGACGGCAACCGGGGCAGTCGCAGTCGCTCGCGGCATCGAATTCCTCGAATACGGGAGTCTCCATGCGATTCCCCTCACACTCCCGATCGAAATGTCCGCGGCGGTGCACTTCGGTACATGTCCGTCAGTTTCTCAACTGGTCTCCTTATTCGCATGTTGACGGTCCGAATGATGTAACGGGACCCCTCGGGGCGAACTCCCGGGTGGTGCGGAGCACCCTCCGGCATCGGGTAGAGTTGCGCAGGTCAGCAGGCGCCGCTAGCTCAGTTGGTTAGAGCAGCTGACTCTTAATCAGCGGGTCCGGGGTTCGAGTCCCTGGCGGCGCACAGACGGCCGAAGGCCCCTCGTATCACACGGGGGGCCTTCGGCGTATCCGGGCTCCGAACGCCTTGCGATCATGACGATCACCGTAGAAACCTGGTCCGGTTCGGGGGGCCGGACGCCGAGGGGCGTCATGCAACCGGGGGCTCTCGTTCCATGTCTATATAAGGTGTGTGTCGGCCGAGGGGGGCCGTTGCAGGCAAGGACCAACGAAACACGCATGACCCGCGTGTGGGGGGACAACACATGACGTCGACGCCGACGGGCGACGGGCAGGGCCACGACCCGTCACAGACCACCCAGCTCAGGGTGCCCGGGCATCGGACCTGGAACACCGGTTCATTCCGCCGGATACGCAAGACCCTGCCGAAGTACGACTACGAGCACTACAGCCGCCTCGCGGGCCCCCTCACCCAGCCCGACCCGCACCAGCCGTACAAGGTCCAGTACCGCTCGCTGATATCCCAGGAGCCGCACCGCGTCCGGGTCGCGCTGATGCTGGCCGCCGCCCCGCTGCTGTCGGTGGTGCTGCTGGTCTGGCTGCTCCAGCCCACGCACTGGACCGAGCGCGACTACCCCGCCTTCGACTGGCTGCCCACGCTCGACATCGTGATGCTCGTGGCGATCGGCCTGATCGAACTCTTCCGCTGCCTGAACGTCCTGTCGAACGCGCACGCCACCCTGGTCGCCCGCGACCCGGTCCCGGTGGTGCCCGAGACCGGCACCCGGGTCGCCTTCCTCACCTCCTTCGTGCCCGGCAAGGAGCCGCTGGAGATGGTGACGAAGACCCTGGAGGCGGCCGTGCGGATCCGCCACCGCGGTCTGATGCACGTCTGGCTCCTCGACGAGGGCGACGACCCGGAGGTGAAGGAGGTCTGCGCGCGCCTGGGCGTGCACCACTTCTCCCGCAAGGGCGTCTCCAAGTGGAACCGGAAGAAGGGCCCGCACCGCGCCAAGACCAAGCACGGCAACTACAACGCCTGGCTGGACGCGCACGGCAGCGACTACGACTTCTTCGCCTCGGTCGACACCGACCACGTGCCGCTGCCCAACTACCTGGAGCGGATGCTCGGCTTCTTCCGCGACCCGGACGTCGGCTTCGTCATCGGCCCGCAGGTCTACGGCAACTACGACAACCCGATCACCAAGGCCGCCGAGTCGCAGCAGTTCCTCTTCCACGCGCTGATCCAGCGCGCGGGCAACCGGTACGGCTCCCCCATGTTCGTGGGCACCTCGAACGCGGTGCGCATCAGCGCGCTCAAGCAGATCGGCGGGCTGTACGACTCGATCACCGAGGACATGGCGACCGGCTTCGAGATCCACCGCCACAAGAACCCGGCCACGGGCCGCAAGTGGCGCTCGGTCTACACCCCGGACGTGCTCGCGGTGGGCGAGGGCCCGAACGCCTGGACGGACTTCTTCACCCAGCAGATGCGCTGGTCGCGGGGGACGTACGAGACGATCCTCAAGCAGTACTGGAAGGGCTGGTACTCGCTGCCGCCGAGCAAGCTCTTCAACTACACGATGATGATCATCTTCTACCCGATGTCGGCCCTGAACTGGATCCTGGCGGCGCTGAGCTGCTGCCTGTTCCTGGGCCTGGGCGCCTCGGGCGTCAACATCGACCCCGCGGTCTGGCTGATGCTCTACGGCAACGCCTCCGCGCTCCAGATCGGCCTCTACGTCTGGAACCGCCGCCACAACGTCTCGCCGCACGAGCCGGAGGGCTCCGGCGGTGTGGCCGGCATGATCATGTCCGCGCTGTCGGCGCCGCTGTACGCCAAGGCGCTCATCGACTCCGTGCTGCGCCGCAAGAGCAAGTTCGTGGTGACCCCGAAGGGCGACTCGGCCAGCCCGGACACCCTGTTCGGGACCTTCCGGTACCACTGGTACTTCATCGTGATCTTCGCCGGCTCGATCACCGCGGGCTTCGCCCTCGGGCACTCCCACCCCGCCATGATCATCTGGGCGACGTTCGCGCTGCTGATCACCGCGTCGCCGATGTTCGCCTGGCGCCACGAACTGCGGAAGGCGAAGAAGCGGCCGCCGGCCGTCGCCGCCGAGCCGTCGCCGGGGATCCCGCCGCAGCACATGGCGCCCGAGCAGGCGTACGCGCCGTACGCACCGCACGCACCGCACGCGCCGCAGCAGAAGCCCAGCTGGGCAGCCCCCGCCGACGGGGGCGACGACCAGACCATGCAGATCGCCCTTGGTGGACTTGGGGGACGTAAGGAATGAAAGACCGTGCCGGCCGCCGCCGCGCCCGTCGCTTCGCGATAGGTACGGCGGTGGTAGTAGCGCTGGCCGGAATGAACGGACCGTGGCTCTACCGCTTCGGAACCGAGAAATACCACCAGTACAAGATCAATCAGCCGGAGTACAAGGCCGCCAACGGCAAGTGGGAGATCGTCGAGTTCCCCGAGAAGTACCGGCAGAACACCATCCACGCGGCGCTGCTGCGCACCGGCAAGGTGCTGCTCGTCGCCGGGTCGGGCAACAACCAGGACAACTTCGACGACAAGAAGTTCGACACCCGGATCTGGGACCCCGTCAAGGGCACCATCAAGAAGGTGCCGACGCCCGCCGACCTGTTCTGCACCGGCCACACCCAGCTCGCCAACGGCAACCTGCTGATCGCGGGCGGCACCAAGCGGTACGAGAAGCTCAAGGGCGACGTCACCAAGGCCGGCGGCCTGATGATCGTCCACAACGAGAACCCGGACCAGCCGATCACCCTGCCGGCGGGCACCAAGTTCACCGGCAAGGAGAACGGCAAGACCTTCGTCTCGAAGGACCCGGTCCTGGTGCCCCGCGCCAAGAAGGTCTTCGACCCGCAGACCGGCGCGTTCGTGCGCAACGACCCGGGCCTCGGCCGGATCTACGTCGAGGCGCAGCGCAGCGGCGCCAAGTACGAGACCGGTACGCAGGACAACTACCGCGTCCAGGGCCTGTCCGGCACGGACGCGCGCAACACCTACGGCATCGCGCAGAAGCTCGCCCTCGACAAGAAGGACTTCCAGGGGATCCGGGACGCCTTCGAGTTCGACCCGGTCGCCGAGAAGTACATCAAGGTCGACCCGATGCACGAGGCCCGCTGGTACCCGACGCTCACCACCCTGAGCGACGGCAAGGTCCTCAGCGTCTCCGGCCTCGACGACATCGGCCAGCTGGTCCCGGGCAAGAACGAGGTCTACGACCCGGAGACCAAGGAGTGGACCTACACCGACAAGGTCCGCCAGTTCCCGACGTACCCGGCGCTGTTCCTCATGCAGAACGGCAAGATCTTCTACTCGGGCGCGAACGCCGGCTACGGCCCCGACGACGTGGGCCGCGACCCGGGCATCTGGGACGTGGAGACCAACAAGTTCACCAAGGTGCCCGGTCTCAGCGACGCCAACATGCTGGAGACCGCGAACACGGTGCTGCTGCCGCCGGCGCAGGACGAGAAGTACATGGTGATCGGCGGTGGCGGGGTCGGCGAGTCCAAGCTCTCCAGCGAGAAGACCCGGATCATCGACCTGAAGGCGGACGACCCGCGGTTCGTGGACGGGCCGGCCATGGAGAAGGGCACCCGCTACCCGCAGGCCTCGGTCCTGCCGGACGACAGCGTGCTGGTCTCCGGCGGCTCGGAGGACTACCGGGGCCGCGGTGACTCCAACATCCTCCAGGCCCGGATGTACCACCCGGACACGAACGACTTCGAGCGGGTGGCCGATCCGCTGGTGGGCCGGAACTACCACTCCGGTTCGATCCTGCTGCCCGACGGGCGCCTGATGTTCTTCGGGTCGGACTCGCTCTACGCGGACAAGGCCAACACCAAGCCGGGCGAGTTCGAGCAGCGGATCGAGATCTACACGCCGCCGTATCTCTACCGGGACTCGCGGCCGGATCTGTCCGGCGGTCCGAAGACCATCGCGCGGGGGGAGTCGGGGACGTTCACCTCGCGGGCGGCGTCGACGGTGAAAAAGGTGCGGTTGATCCGGCCGAGCGCCTCAACACATGTCACGGACGTGGATCAGCGGTCCGTCGCGCTGGACTTCACGGCGGACGGGGACAGGCTGACGGTGACGGTGCCGAGCGACAAGAACCTTGTTCAGTCGGGGTGGTACATGATGTTCGTGACCGATGGGGACGGGACGCCTTCGAAGGCGGAGTGGGTGAGGGTGCCGTAGCGCTCCCGCAGGTTGTGACTCGGGGTGCGGGAGCGCTGTGGCTGGTCGCGCTCCCGCGGCGGAGCCGCACATGTCACAGCCCCGCGCCCCTGGAGGCGGGTTATCCCTGGGCGAGTTTCAAGGCGTAGTCGGGGTACCACTCGCCCGCCTTCGGGCCGCCCTTGCATTCGCCGTCCGACTCTCCGGGGCGCTTGACCCACACGTAGGCGTCGACCAGGGGGTCGGACGTCTTGGTCGTGGGGGTTTCGCCGAGGGCGCGGCCCGGGGGGTTGCACCAGCGCTCGTCCGGGTTGCCGCCGGTGTAGGGGCCGTTGCCGTTGCGGCTGGTGTCGATGACGAAGGGCTTGCCGCCGACCTTGGCGGAGAGCTGCTTGCCGTAGGCGATGGAGTCCTCGGTGGTGTAGAAGTTCGACACGTTGACCGAGAAGCCGTCGGCCTTGTCGATGCCGGCCCGCTTCAGCGGGTCGAAGATCTGGTCGGGGTGGCCCCAGCCGGCGTTGCCCGCGTCCAGGTACACCTTGGTGTTCTTCAGGGCGGCGAGCTTGCCGATGGCCTCGTTGAGGAGGGCGTAGCGCTCCTCGTGGAACTGGTCCGGGGTGCAGCCGTCCACCAGGTGGAGCACGGCGTCCGGTTCCAGGACGACCGTGGCGGAGCGGTCGCCGATGCCCTTGGCCACGCCGTCGACGAAGTCGCGGTAGGCGTTGCCGTCGGCGGCGCCGCCGCCCGAGTACTGGCCGCAGTCGCGGTGCGGGATGTTGTAGAGGACGAGCAGTGCGGTACGCCCGGCCTCGTCGGCTGCCTCGGTGAAGCCACGAGCCTGTTCCTCGGGGTTCTCCGGGCTGAGCCACTCGCCGGTCGGCTGCTGGGCGATCTTGCGGATCTGCTCGGCCTGGTCCTTCTTGCCGGCCTCGGCCAGCGACGCCAGCTGCTGCGCGGCGGTGCCGTCGGGGTTGACCCAGAACGGGTCGGCCTCCTTGGGCTGCTGCGTGATCCCGGCGCCCGCGCTGCCGCCCTTGTCCTCTCCGTCTCCGGAGGAGGAGCAGCCCGCGAGCAGCAGTGCCGCGCCGAGCACCGCCGCCGACGTCCGCCTCGTGGACAACGTCGCGGCCCCCCTGCTGCCGTACATCCAACCCCCCTGGGTGCGTTGCGAGGCTCAATCCTGACATACGCCTCCGGCACTCGAGCGGTTCCCGGACCGGGCACCGGTTCCTGTGCTAGGCAGCCCTAGGAGCCGGTTCCGGTGAGGTAGGCGGAGACGATGACGTTGGCCGTGTAGCTGTCGGTGGTGCGGTCGAAGGTGCCGCCGCAGGTGATCAGGCGGAGTTCGGCGCGGCCCGTGGTGCGGGGGCCGTAGGCCTGCTGGGCGTCGAAGCCGGTGCGGGTGAGGACCTGGACGTCCTCGACGGTGAACTCGGCGGTCCCGCCGTCGTCGCGGGCCACCCGGACCGTCTCGCCGGGCTCCAGGGTGCTCAGCTCGTAGAAGACGGCGGGCCGGGTCTCGGTGTCGACGTGGCCCACCACCAGCGCCGTCCCGGCCGCGCCCGGGGTGACGCCGGCCGCGTACCAGCCGACGGAGCCCGCCCGGTCGAACGGCGGTGGTTCGATGGCGCCCTGGGCGTCGAGTCCGCTGGGCAGGACCGGGGCGCTGATGTCGAGGCCGGGGACGTCGAGCCGCTGCGGCCGGGCGTCGTCGAGGGGTGCGTGGGCGGGCGGCAGCGGTACGTCGGGGGGCCGGCCGGCCGCCGCCATGTCGCCGGTGGCGGGCCGGGATATGCCCTCGCGCACGTCGGTGGCCTCGCGGCCCCACAGCCACAGCCCGAGGAGCAGCACGGTCCAGGCGATGCCGGTCACCAGGCGGCCGCCGGGGACGGTGGTGCCTCGCGCGTCCTGTTCGGACATGGTCAGTCCGTCCCGCGGCTCCGGCTGCGGACGCCGCGCAGCGCGACGGCGACGGCGGCGATGCCCGCGAGGACCAGGCCGGTCACGGTGTGCGCGGTGCCGGGGGGCTCGGGGCGGGCCTCGTCACCGCCGTCGGCGGCCAGCCGGGCACTGCCGCCGCCGCCCGCGTGGACGGGGGCGGCGGGAGAGGCGGGTGCGGCCGGGCGCCGGCGCTCGACGTTGACGGTGCCCTCGCGGGCGTCGCCGCCGCACGTGACCCGCACGGCGTAGACACCGGCTTCCATGCCGGAGCGGACCGTGCCGGTGCCGACGAGGACGCCGTCCCCCGCGGCCACGGTCAGCCGTGCCTCGGAGACGAACGCCGCCGACACGGCGACGGCCGTCCTCTCCGTGCAGTCGGGCACGCGCACCTCGACGTCGCCGCCGGGCGCGGGCGAGGACGGAGACACCGAGACGCCCCCGCCGTCGGTCGCGTACGCGGCGGGCGCGACCGGTGCGAGCGCCGCCGCCAGGGCGGCCCCGGCACAGAGAGTGACCTTCAGTGAGCCCATCGTGTACCTCCAGTTGTCTGGAGACTCCCCCGCGGGGCCCGCCCCCGCATCCTGCGCGGGGGTCGGGCTGCTCCGTTCGGGTCACACCGGGCGATCGCGGGTTTACCGACGGCCGTGTCAGACCCGTTCGACGAGGTCCGCGATGGAGTCGACCACCTTGGAGGGGCGGTACGGGAAGTGCTCGACCTGCTCGGGCCGGGTCAGGCCGGTCAGGACCAGGAAGGTCTGCATGCCCGCCTCCATGCCGGCCAGCACGTCGGTGTCCATGCGGTCGCCGATCATCGCGCTGGTCTCGGAGTGGGCGCCGATCGCGTTGAGCCCGGTGCGCATCATCAGCGGGTTGGGCTTGCCGGCGAAGTAGGGCTGCCTGCCGGTCGCCTTGGTGATCAGCGCGGCGACCGCGCCCGTCGCCGGGAGCGGACCCTCGGTGGAGGGGCCGGTCTCGTCGGGGTTGGTGCAGATGAACCGGGCGCCGGCGTTGATCAGCCGGACCGCCTTGGTCATGGCCTCGAAGGAGTACGTGCGGGTCTCACCGAGGACCACGTAGTCGGGGTCGTGGTCGGTGAGGATGTAGCCGATGTCGTGCAGCGCGGTGGTCAGACCGGCCTCGCCGATGACGTACGCCGACCCTCCGGGCCGCTGGTCGTCCAGGAACTGGGCGGTGGCCAGCGCCGACGTCCAGATCGACTCGATCGGCACCTCCAGGCCCATCCGCCGCAGCCGGGCGTGCAGGTCGCGCGGGGTGTAGATCGAGTTGTTGGTGAGGACCAGGAAGGGCTTGCCGGACTCCCGGAGCCTCTTGATGAAGGCATCGGCCCCGGGAATCGGCACGCCCTCGTGGATGAGGACCCCGTCCATGTCGGTGAGCCACGACTCGATGGGCTTGCGGTCTGCCATTGCGACGAACTCCTGGCGTGCGGTGGGGCATGGGCGGGGGCGCCGGAACCACGGCGTACCGACGCCCCACAGCCTAATCAGGAGCTGGTCAGAGCGACCCCGTCGATCACCCAGAACCAGTTGTTGCCCGCGGTGTAGCGGAACCGGACGCGGGCCGTGCGGGCGCCGGCGGGGACCTGGAGGGCGACGGTCTCGGTGCGGGAGGGGACGTCGGCGGTGTAGGTGCGGACGGTGACGGGGGCGGCGTCGTCGTAGGAGACGAGGACCTCACCCTTCTGCGGCGACTCGTGGCGGTAGTACGTGGTGTAGGTCAGCGTGGCGGCGCGGCCGCCGGTGACCGGGTAGGCAGGGCTGACCAGGGTGGAGTCGAAGGTGCCGGTGACGGGCTTGTCGTACCACTCGTCGCCGTCCGCGACCGCGAAGACGTTCCGGGCGCGGACGTTGGACTCGCGGTGCTGGTCGCGCTGGGCCGCGGTCCAGAACTCGTCGGTGGTGAAGGTCCAGCCGCGCCATTCGGCGACCCCGCCGGTACCCATCGCGGAGTTGTCGACGGACCAGCCGGCGGGCGGGGTGTGGGTGTGACCGAGGACGGCGGCGGGGATGCCGGTCTCGTCGGTGCGGGGCGCGAGCCTGGCGCGCAGGGTGTCGAAGTCGTCGGGCCGGGGCTGCTGGACGGGGCGTCCGTCCAGGCTCCACGCCGGGTCGATCGCGACGCCGAGGTGGGCGAGGGCGGAGGCGGCGACGTCCGGCATCTTCACGTCGTACCGGACGGAGCCGGGGGCGAGGGTGGGGCCGGTGGCGATGAGGAAGGTCTGGCGTTCGGGGAGGGTGGAGCCGCCGTGGCCGCCGGCGTCGGTGTGGCCGTGGTCGGCGGTGACCATGATCAGCCAGTCCTCCGAGGCGTAGGACGCCCGGGACTTCACGGCGGCGACCATCCGGCCGACCTGGGCGTCGGCGGCGTGGATCGCGTCCAGGTACTGGCCGCTCGCGGCGCCGTGGTCGTGGCCGGCGTGGTCGATGTTGTCGAGCTGGACGAAGACCGCGTCGACATCACCGCCGCCGAGCTGGGCCACCGCGCGCGAGGTGGTGCCGGTGTCGTACTCGGCGCTCGGGGTGGAGACGCGGGTGTCGACCTTCGAGGAGAGGACGGTGTCGGTGATCGGGGCCCAGGAGGAGACGGCGTACGTCGTCAGGGACGGCTTCGCGGTCTCGGCGCGGGTGAGGAAGTCGGGGTACTGGGCGAAGCGGTGGCCGGTGAAGGCGTTGTCGCGGACGTTGTGCTTGTCGGGCCAGACGCCGGTGAGGAGGGTGGACCAGCCGGGGCCGGACATGGTCGGTGCGAGGGGCTGAGCGTGGATGCTGCTGGGGGCGGTGAGGCCGGCCGCCATGAGGGCGGCGAGGTGCGGGGCGTCGGCGTCCTTGATGCGGGTGAGCAGGGCGCCGTCCAGGCCGATGACCAGGACCTTGGGTGTCCTGGCGGCGGCACGGGCGGTGGCGGCGAGGGGGCCCGCTGTCGCGGCGAGGGCGGCGGCGGTCAGGAGCAGGGAACGGCGGGACATGCTGTGCGTCACGTGAACCTCCGTGTAGGGCGGGGCGGTGTGGGGTGGCTCAGCTGTCGGTGGCCGACTTCCACGCGTCGACGTACGAGGTGAGGTTCTCCTCGATGTCGGTCCAGTCGGGTTCGAAGATCTCGACGCCGTCCATCAGCTTGGCCAGTTCGATGGCGTTGGTGTCGGTGGCCTTGACGTCCTGGCGGGCCGCGAAGCCGCCGCCGATCTCGCTGACCTGGCGCTGGGCCTTCTGGCCGAGCATGTAGTCGAGGAGCTTCCTGCCGTTCTCGCCGTGCGGGGCGTCGGAGACCAGGCCGGCCGCGTAGGGCAGGGCGAACGTGGTGGGCCTGCCGCCTTCGCGGGCGGGGAACCAGATGCCGAGGTTCGGCATGGACTTGGACTGGGCGAAGTTCATCTGCACGTCGCCGTTGGCGGCCAGCAGCTCACCCTTGTCGACCTTCGGGGCGAGCTTGCCGGTGGAGGCGGACGGGCCGACGTTGTTGGCCTGGAGCTTCTTGAGGTAGTCCATGGCAGGCCGCTCGCCGCCGAAGTCGTGCATGGCCTTGATGAGGACGGCGGTGCCGTCGCCGGCGACGCCGGGGGTGGAGTACTGGAGCTTGTTCTCGTACGTCGGGTCGAGCAGGTCCTCCCAGGTGGCGGGGGGCTGCTTCAGCTCCTTGGTGTTGTGGACGAACCCGAAGTAGTTGTTGACGACGGCGGTCCAGGTGCCGTTCGCCGCCTTGTCGGCGCCGCTGACCTGGTCGACGCCCTCGGGGGCGTACTTCTGGAGCAGGCCCTTGCCGTCGGCCTGCTGGATGAAGGGCGGGAGGGTGACGAGCACGTCGGCCTGCGCGTTGCGCTTCTCGCGGGTGGCGCGCTGGACCATCTCACCCGAGCCGCCCTCCACGTACTCGACCTTGATGCCGGTCTCGTTCTCGAAGTCCTTGAAGACCTGGTCGTACCAGCCGTCGCCGTTCTCGCCCTTGAGGCCGTCGGCGCTGTAGACGGTGACGACGTTCTCGTCGGAGGCGGCGGAGTTGCCGCCGCAGGCGGTCAGGGGGAGGGCGAGGAGACAGACGGCGGCGAGCGGCAGGAGGGGCTTTCCGGGCATGGCGAGGTGCACTCCTTGCGGAAGAAGGGGGACGGGCGAAGGGTGGTCGGCTAGCGGTAGGCGGCCTTGGTGCGGATGCGGGAGACGGCGAGCAGCACCAGCAGGGTGGCCGCCATCAGGACCACGGCGACGGCGGAGCCGGTGAAGAGGGCACCGCGGTCGGTGGCCGCGTAGACGAGGACCGGCAGCGGGGTCCAGTCCGGCGGGTAGAGCATCATCGTGGCGCTCAGCTCGCCCATGGACAGGGCGAAGCAGAGGCCGGCGGCGGCGGTCAGGGACGGCAGCAGCAGCGGCAGCCGCACCCGCAGCAGGACGCGCGCCGGGGAGGCGCCGAGGGAGGCGGCGGCCTGCTCGTACGCGGGGTCGAGGCGGGTGATCGCCGCGGACACGGACTGGTGGGCGAAGGCGGTGACCAGCACGGTGTGGGCGACGATCACGATCCAGCGGGTGCCGTTGAGGAGGAACGGCGGCTGGGAGAAGGCGACCAGGATCGCGAGGCCGACCACGACGGAGGGCACGGCCACCGGCAGGACGAACAGGGCGTTCATGACCTTGCGGTGGCGCTTCTTCAGCGCGGCGGCGGCGAGCGCGGCCCAGGTGCCGGCGGCCAGCGCCAGCAGGCTCGCGACGAGCGCGGTGACCAGGCTGGTGGTGAGGGCCTGGAGGGCCTCGCCGCGGGTCGCCGCCCGGTAGTTGGCGATCGTCGCGCCGGACGGCAGGACGCTGGACCAGTGGGTGGCGAAGGACGCGCCCAAGACGACGAGCAGGGGGAGGGCGAAGAGGGGCAGGAAGAGGACGAGGAAGAGCGCCCACAGGGCCCACCTCGCCTTGCGGCTATGCACCAGCACGGCGGCTCACCACCCGGTAGAGGCCGTACAGGCCCACGGAGATCAGGACGTTGACGACGGCGACCACGCAGGCGCCCGGGTAGTCGGACTCCAGCATGGCCTTGCTGTACACGAGCGTCGGCAGGGTGGTGACGCCCTTGGCGCCGGTGAAGAGCACGATGCCGAACTCGTTGAGGCACAGCACCAGGACGAGGCTGCCGCCGGCCGCGAGCGCGGGCAGTGCCTCGGGCAGGACGATCCGGCGGATGATGCGCGGTGCGCGGGCCCCGAGCGAACTGGCCGCCTCCAGCTGGGCGGTGTCCAGCTGCGAGAACGCGGCGAGCAGCGGGCGCACCACGAACGGCGTGAAGTAGGTGATCTCCGCGAGGAGGACGCCCCAGGGCGTGGTGAGGAACTGGAAGGGGCCCTCGGACGCCCCGGTGGCGTCCGTCCACAGCCCGTTGGCCATGCCGACCGTGCCGTAGATGAACAGCAGGGCCAGCGTGATCAGGAAGGACGGGAAGGAGAGGAAGACGTCGATGAAGCGGGCGACCGCCTTCGCCCCGGGGAACGGCACGAACGCGATGACCAGCGCGAGCACGAACCCGAGCACCAGGCACCCGGCGGTGGCGGCCACCGCCAGCCACACGGTGGTCCACAGCGCCTCCCGGAACGCGTACGAGGCGAACACGTCGGCGTACGGCTCCAGGGAGGTGCCGCCGGTGTCGGGCTGGACGGACTGCTGGACGACGAGGGCGAGCGGATAGAGGAAGAAGAGGGCCAGGAGAGCCACTGGAGGCAGGGCCCAGAAGAGCGCCCCGAAGGGGCGCGGGGCTGTGCTCGTTTTGCGGCTGCCGCCGCCGGGGCGCGGCCGGCCACCCACGGCCCGCGGCTTGCGCACAACCTCAGCCATGGTCCACTCCAGCAGGCAGCAGCACTCCGTCGTCCGGCGCGAAATGCAACGTCACCTCGTCGCCATGAGCAGGCGGATCCCGCAACTCACGCAGGTCAGCCATCACCCGGTGACCACCCACGTCGACGAAGAGCCGGTGCGTCGAGCCCCGCCACTGGATCTCCGCCAGCGTCCCGGTGAGCCGGTTGGGCCCGTCCCCGAGCCCGACGACGTGCGGCCGCACGCACAGGACGGCCGACGCGCCCGGCGCGGCGCTCGACGTGCCGACCTTGACGTCCACGCCGGCGAAGGACACTCCCCCGGCCGTGACGGTCACCGGCAGCAGGTTCGCGCCGCCCACGAAGGACGCCGTGAACTCGTCGGCCGGCGACCGGTACAGCTCCCTCGGCGTCCCGCACGCGCGCAGCCTCGCCCTGTCCATGACCGCGATCCGGTCGGCCAGGGTCAGGGCCTCCACCTGGTCGTGGGTGACGTAGAGGATCGACACGTCGGGCAGCTCGCGGTGCAGGCGGGCCAGTTCGGCGAGCATGCCGGAGCGGAGCTGGGCGTCGAGCGCGGAGAGGGGTTCGTCGAGGAGCAGGACGCCGGGCCGGATGGCGAGCGCGCGGGCGATGGCGACGCGCTGCTGCTGGCCGCCGGACAGCTCGCGGGGGTGGCGGCGGGCGTAGGCGCCCATGCCGGTCATGTCCAGCGCCTCGGCGACCCGTTCCCGGATCTCGGCCCGGGGGACCTTGCGGGCGCGGAGTCCGAAGGCGACGTTGTCCTCCACCCGCATGTGCGGGAAGAGCGCGTACTGCTGGACGACCATGCCGATGCCGCGCCGGTGCGGGGGCAGGCCGGTGACGTCGCGGTCGCCGAGGAACACCCGCCCCGAGGCGGGCCGTACGAACCCGGCGACCGCCCGCAGCGCGGTGGTCTTGCCGGATCCGGACGGCCCGAGCAGCGCCATCACCTCGCCGGGTTCGACGGTGAGGTCGAGGGCGTCGAGGACGACGTTGCCGTCGTAGGCGACGGTGACCGAGTCGAAGCGGATGCCGCTGCTGGTGGCGTTCATCAGCCGTCGGCTCCCCGCAGGAGGGCGGGCAGGCCGGTGACCGAGTCGAGGACGTGCCCGGCGCCCGCCTCGCGGAAGGCGTCGTCGCCGTGGGCCCCGGTGCGCACCCCGGCGACCAGTCCCGCGCCGGCCCGTACGCCGCTGAGCACGTCGTACGAGGTGTCGCCGACGACGGCGACCTGGCGTACGGCGTCGGCGGCCTTCGTGCGCAGGAACGCCTCCAGCACCATGTCCGGGTACGGCCGTCCGCGTCCGCCCGCGTCGGCGGGGCACAGGGTGAGCGGCACCAGGTCGTGCCAGCCCAGCGCGTCGAGGATGGCGTCCTGGGTGACGCGGGCGAAGCCGGTGGTCAGGACGACGGTACGGCCGTCGGCGGTCAGTTCCTCGACGGCCTCGCGGGCGCCGGGGACCGGGGCGATCAGGCCGCCGTCGACCAGTTCGCCGTACGCCTTCTCGAAGGTGGTGTTGGCGTGCTGGGCGCGGTCCTCGTCGCCGAACAGGTGCCGGAAGACGGAGATCTTGGACTCGCCCATGGTGGCGCGGACGTAGTCGAGCTTCTCGGCGTGGTCCGGGGTGCCGGGCTCGACGCCCAGTTCCCGGGCGGCGGCGTCGAAGGCGCGCTCGACCAGGCCGCCGTCGGCGACGGTGGTGCCGGCCATGTCGAGGACGACGAGGCGGATGTCTGTGGTGGTCATGGGTGCTGTCACCAACCCAGTTCGTTCGCGGTGGTTTCGGCTATCGCGGGTGAGCAGGTCATGCCGCGCCCGCCGGGCCCGGTGACCAGCCACACCCCGTCGCGCACGCGCTGGCGGTGCACGACGCGGCTCGTGTCGGTGCACTGCGCGTACACCCCGGCCCACCTGCGGCGGACCTTGGGCAGCGGCCGGCCCAGGAGGGACTCGACGACGCCGGTGAGGTGGTCGTAGGGGTCCTCGACGGTGTCGAAGGCGAAGGGGTGCTCGTACTCGTGGGTGTCGCCGATGGTCAGTCCGCCGTCGGCGCGCTGGACCATCAGGAGCTGCATCCGGTGCTCGGCGGCCGTGGCCGGCTGCGGCTGCCGGGCGTTCAGCTCGTCCAGGGCGGGCGAGCCGTAGGCGGGGTAGTAGCGGAAGCTGTCGGCGTCGGCGACCGAGGTGGTGAGGGGTTCGCCGAGGGGGTCGGTCTGCATCATCTGGAGGCGGACCCGCCGCACGGGCAGGCCGGGCCCGGCCAGCTCGCGGACCAGGCCGCCGAGCCAGGCGCCGGTGCACAGGACGACGGCGTCGCCGGTGTGCGTGTCGCCGTGGTCGTCGCGGACGGCGTTCTCGCCGATGACGTCGCGGACCTCGCGGCCGGGCAGGAAGGTGTACTTCGGGGACCGGCGGAGTTCGGCGCGCAGGGCGAGCTGGGCGGTGCGGGGTTCGACGGCGGCGTCCCGCTCGCAGTACAGCGCGGCGTCGAAGTCGCCGCGCAGGGCGGGGTTCAGCGCGCGCGCCTCTGTGGCGGTGAGCAGCTTGTGGCCCCGGGCGGCGGCGTCCGGGCGGGCCACGGCAGCCTCGGCGACCGCGCGTTCCAGGTCGCCGCGGACCGGGGTGAGGGAGCCGTTCGGGCGGAAGCCCAGCGCCGGGATCCGGGCGCCGATCTCCTCCCACAGCTCCCGGGCCCGCAGCGCGGTCTCCAGCTCCTCGCCGCCCGCGCGGCCACTGACCCAGATCTGGCCGAAATTGCGCAGCGAGGCGCCGCGGGCCTCCGCCTCGCGCTCGATCTGTACGACCTCATGGCCGCGGTTCACTGCGTGCCAGGCGTGCATGGTGCCCACCACGCCGGCTCCGACGACTATCACTCTCACGACGGCCACGCTCCTTGCCAAGGGGGAACCGGAGGAATCCGGCTGACAACGAGAGCGTGAACTGGTCATCACGTTTGGGCTAGACCCGTTACCTCTTCGTTATGATTCGGCGGTCCGGGCGAGTGGTGGTTTTCAGCCGCGCAGGTGGGTCGTGAAGGAGAAGCGGTCGCCCCGGTAGAGCGTCCTGACCCGCTCCAGCGGGCGCCCCTCCGTGTCCCGGGAGACGCGGTGGATGAGCAGCATCGGGAGGGCCGGCGGAGTGCCGATGAGCAGTGCCTCGCGCGGGGTGGCGAGCACGGTCTCGATGCGTTCGTCGGCGTCGCCGAAGGCGATGCCCTGCCCGGCGAGGTGGGCGTAGAAGGACGAGTCCGGGTCGAAGGTGCTGTCGAGGTCGGGGAGGCGGGCCACGGCGAGGTAGGTGCTCTCCAGGCCGACCCGCTCGTCGTCGGCGAGCAGCACCCGCTCCAGGTGCCAGACGGGCTCCCCGCGCGTGAGGCCGGTCTCGGCGGCGAGCGCGTCGGGGCAGGGGAAGCGGTCGAGGGTGACCAGCGCGCGGCCGGGTGTGCGTCCCTGGCGGCGGACGCCCTCGGTGTAGCTGGCCAGGGAGAGCGGCTGCGCCAGCTTGGGGCCGGCGACCACGGTGCCGCGGCCCTGCCGGCGCAGCTTGCCCTCGAGGACCAGCTCGCGCAGCGCCTGCCGCACGGTCTCGCGGGCGACCTCGTACCGCTCGGAGAGGTCCCGCTCGGTGGGGATGGCGCTGCCCTCCCCCAGCTCGCCGACCAGACGGTCGATCCGCGCCTTGACGGCGTAGTACTTCGGCACGCGGCCGTGCTCCGGGATCCCGGAGCGGACGGGGGCGCCGGGGGCCTGGTCGTTCGGATAGTCCACGCAGGGATGGTCGCAGACGGGGGTACGCCCTGGTGGGGCGCGGTGGGTCGGCGGGGTCGGCGGGGTCGGGGTGTCAGCGGCGGCGGCCGCGGGTCAGCAGTACGGTCGTGCCGCCGGCGGCGAAGAAGAGGAGGGTGACCGCCAGGGCCGTCTCGACCCGGCCCGGGCCGGTGCCGGCGAGTTCGTCGGCGGAGGGGGTGCCGGTGCTCCGGTCCTCCGGCGTGGCGGACCTGTCGGGGGAGGCATCGGGGGACGCCTCGGCGGGGGTGCCCGGCCCGACGCGGAAGCGGTAGTCGTTCGACTGGCCGATCCACTCGCCGTCGCCGCCCCGGCGCTGGACGACCGCCGCGTTGGCGGTGACCTCGCCGGGAGCCGTGTCCGAGGTCAGCGAGAGGCGCAGCTTCACGGTGAGGGTCTTGCCGGGGGCGACGGTGAAGCCGGCGAAGGGGCCGGTGGCCGGGTCGTCGCCCTCATCCACCTCGTTCACGCCCTCGCCGAACGCGCCGATCAGTTCGTCCCGGTCGGTCTTCTCGAAGCCGACGGGCCGGGGGTCGGCCCCGTCGTAGAACTCCAGTTGGGGCTGCGACGGCTCCAGGGCGCCCTCCTTGTCGACGAGGACGACGACCGGATGGACGCCCGAGCAGGTGCGGGAGGTGGTGTTGGTGAGGTCGAGGTACCAGACGCCGAAGCCCCCGCCGGGTTCGTAGCGGTCGGGGCCGCCGTGGACGCGGGTGGTGAGCGGGAAGGTGTGGTCGTCCGGGGCGGTGCAGGCGGGCAGCGGAGCCGGGGACTCCGCGTGCGCGGGGACGGCGGGCACGAGGACGGCGGACGCGGCGGCGCAGGCGGCGAGCAGGGCGGCTGCCGCCACCGGGCGGGGGGACGTGGGCGTGAACAGTCGCATAAACACATGAGCGTGTCGGAGGATCCGGCCCCACGGCACCGCCGTTCGGGGCACGCCCCTCGAACGGCGGCGGCGATGCGCTCGTTCGGCGCACCCGGCTCAGCCCCCGTCCCCCCGCCCGAACAGCGGCGCGAGCAACAGCTGGGCCGCGCCCTCCGCGACCCCGCGCACCCCACCGGGCGCGATCCGCACCGGCACGGCACCCTCCTGGCCGCCCTCGCGCCGGGCCCGGGCGTCGAGGACGGCGCCCACCCCCCGGACGAAGGCGTCGGGTGCGGCGGCGACGGTACGGCCGCCCAGCAGGACCAGGTCGATGTCGAGCAGGCCGGCGAGGTTCGCGGCACCCGCGCCGAGCACCCGGGCCGCCTCCGCGAGGTCGCCGCGGCCGACGGCGGCGAGGCACAGGGCCTCTACGCAGCCGCGGGCGCCGCAGGTGCAGGGCGGCCCGTCCAGCTGGACGACCTGGTGCCCGAACTCCCCGGCCCCGGTCCGGGCGCCCCGGTGCACGCCGCCGCCGATGACGAGGCCCGCACCGAGCCCCGTACCGAGGTGGAGGTAGGCGAAGGACCCGCCGTCGCCGCCCACCGCGCCGCCCCTGCCACCGCCCGCACCGCCCGCCGTGAGACCGAGCGCCGCCGCGTTGGTGTCCTTGTCGACGACGACCGGCACGCCCAGCCGCCACTCCAGCGCGTCCCGCAGGGGGAAGCCGTCCCACTCCGGGAAACCGGTGACCCGGTGCAGCACGCCCCGGACGTGGTCGAGCGGACCGGGGAGAGCGACGCCGAGGCCGAGGAGGGTGGGGGCGGCGGCGAGGGTGCCGCCCGGCGGGCGCAGGGTGTCCGCGGCCAGCTCCCGGGCCGCTCCGGCCACCGCCTCCAGCACGGCTTCCGCACCCGCGCCGAGGTCCAGCGGCGCGCGGCGCTCCCCCACCACCGTTCCGTCGAGGTCGACCAGTACCGCCCGCAGCTCGTCCCGGTCCAGGTGCACGCCGACCGCGTGGCCCGCCTCCGGCACCAGGCGCAGCACCGTGCGCGGCTTGCCACCCGTGGACGCCCGGCGTCCGGCCTCGGCGGCCAGGCCCCGGTCGCGCAGCCGGGCGGTGATCTTGCTGACCGCCTGCGGGGTGAGCCCGGTCCGCTCGGCGAGTTCGAGCCGGCTGATGCCCTCCGGCCCTGCCCCGCGCAGCAGGTCGAGGACGAGGGCGGTGTTGTGGCTGCGCAGGGCGAGCAGGTTGGCCCCGCCGGAGCCGCCCCGCATGCCGCCGCCGCGCGCCGCCCGCCCGCCGGTGCCTCCACCTACGCCCGCGCCGACCCCCCTGCCATCACCCGCGCCGACTTCCCCGACACCGACCGGACCGGCGTCCCCGCCGCCACCCGAACCGGCACCCGCACCGATGCCGCCGCCCAGGCCACCGTCCCCCGCCGTACCTCCGCCGTTCGCTCCGTTCACGCCCCCATTGTCCCCGGCGCTTGCACTTTGGCAACACCGTTGCGAAAGTGGGAGGCATGACTGGTACTCCCCCCGCCCACGCCCCCGGCGGTCCGCTGCGCGTCGGCCTCGTCGGCTACGGCCTCGCGGGCTCCGTCTTCCACGCCCCGCTGATCGCCGCCACCGAGGGCCTGACCCTGGACACCGTCGTCACCTCGAACCCGGAGCGGCAGCGGCAGGCCCGCGCCGAGTTCCCGGACGTACGGACCGTGGCGAGCCCGGACGAGCTGTTCGACCGGGCCGCCGAGCTGGACCTCGTCGTCATCGCGTCCCCGAACAAGACGCACGTGCCGCTCGCGAAGAGGGCCCTGGAGGCGGGTCTGCCGGTCGTGGTGGACAAGCCGGTCGCGGGCACGGCGGCCGAGGCACGCGAACTGGCGGCGCTGGCCGAGGAGCGCGGCCTGCTGCTCTCCGTCTTCCAGAATCGCCGCTGGGACAACGACTTCCTGACCCTGCGCGACCTGATCGCGGAGGACGCCCTGGGCGACGTATGGCGCTTCGAGTCGCGCTTCGAGCGCTGGCGGCCGAAGCCCAAGGGCGGCTGGCGCGAGTCCGGCGACCCGGCGGAGATCGGGGGCCTGCTGTACGACCTCGGCAGCCACGTCGTCGACCAGGCGCTGGTCCTGTTCGGCCCGGTCACGCAGGTGTACGCCGAGTCCGTCGTCCGGCGCGCGGGCGCGGAGGCGGACGACGACACGTTCATCGCCCTCACCCACGCGAGCGGCGTCCGCTCCCACCTCTACGTCTCCTCCACCGCCGCCCAGCTCGGCCCCCGCTTCCGGGTGCTCGGCTCGAAGGCCGGCTACGTCAAGCACGGCCTGGACCCGCAGGAGGCGGCGCTGCGCGAGGGCGCCCGCCCCGGCCCCGGCTGGGGCGAGGAGGACGAGGCGATGTGGGGCCGGCTGGGCTCCGGCGAGTCCCCGGTGACCGGCGGCGGGGACGCCGCGCCGACCGTCCCCGGTGACTACCCGGCCTATTACGCGGCCGTGGCGAAGGCCCTGCTGGAGGGCGGCCCGAACCCGGTGGACGCCCGGGAGGCGGCCGACGCCCTCGATGTACTTGAGGCGGCCCGCCGGTCCGCCCGCGACGGAGTGGTGGTGGCCCTGTGAGCGGCGGACGGAACGAGACGCCCGTACCGGACGTGGCGGAGCTGGAGGAGCAGGAACGCCGCCTGGTCTTCCGCCGGTTCACCCACGACGACGCGTGGGCGCTGGGCTCCCTGCTGGTGGAACTGGCCCGCGAGCGGCAGGCGCCCGTCGCCGTCGACATCCACCGCGGCGGGCAGCAGCTCTTCCACGCCGCGCTGCCCGGTTCGACCCCCGACAACGACGCCTGGATCGCGCGCAAGCGCCGGGTGGTGGAGCGGTACGGCTCGGCGTCGTACCTGGTCGGCTCCCGGTTCCGGGCCAAGGGCACTACGTTCGAGGAGTCCTCGCGGCTCGACCCCGACCGGTACGCGGCGCACGGCGGCTCCTTCCCGGTCACGGTGGCCGGCGTCGGGGTGGTCGGCTCGGTGACGGTGTCGGGGCTGCCGCAGGTGGACGACCACCGGCTCGTCGTGGAGGCCCTGGAGCGCTTCCTCGGCGAGTAGCCGGTACGCCTGGACACCCGTACGCCCGTACGGCGGCACCCCGGGAATCAAGACCCGTCCCCTCCGGTTGGCACGCGGTGTACGCATGACGACCACCACGCCCCACCGGAGGGATCGCGGCTGATGAGCGACACGAAGGCTTCTTTGCGGGAATCGGTCGGACGGTACGGCGTCTGGAGCGTGCAGCTTCGTGCCGACGACCCGGCGGGGGCCGCTGAACGCGCTCAGGCGGCGGCCGAGTTGGAACAGCTCGGCTACGGCGCCCTGTGGCTGGGCGGCAACACCTCCGCCGCGCACGCCGCCCCGCTGATCGAGGCGACCTCGCGGATCGTCGTCGGCACCAGCATCCAGAGCATCTGGGAGCACGAGGTGGCCGAGACGGCGGCGGACTTCGCCGAGTTGGAGGTGTCGCACCCCGGCCGCTTCGTGCTCGGCCTCGGAGTGAGCCACGGCCCTCGCGTGGAGGGGTACCGGCGCCCGTACTCGACGATGGTCGACTACCTCGACGGCCTGGACCGGGCCGGGATGCGGTCCGGTCACCGGGTACTGGCCGCGCTCGGCCCGAAGATGCTGGACCTCTCCCGGGACCGGGCCGCGGGCGCGATCCCGTACCTGGTCACCCCGGAGCACACCGCGCAGGCCCGCGAGCGGCTCGGCGACGGCCCGCTGCTGGCCCCGGAGTTCAAGGTGGTCCTCGACTCCGACCCGGCCCGCGCCCGCGCGACGGCCCGCGCCTACCTCGCCCGGTACCTGGAGCTGCCGAACTACACGAAGAACTTCCTCAACCTGGGCTTCACCGAAGACGACGTCGCCGGCGGCGGCAGCGACCGCCTGATCGACGCCGTCTTCGCCTGGGGCGACGAGGCCGCGATCCGCGCCCGGATCGACGCCTTCCTCGACGCCGGCGCCGACCACGTGGCCCTCCAGGTGGTGGAGGACGACATGACGCGGACCCCCAGGGAGGGCTGGCGACGGCTCGCCGCGCTGCTGGGCTGAGCGGTCACCCGCGCCCCGGCCCTCGCCACAACCCTTGTCTCATTAGTGGCTGTAGGCACCACCGGGTTCCTGCTAGGAATTAGAGCGAATTTCTAATTCAGCCGGAACGGGGAGTGCCGATGTCCGACTCCGCACAGCCGAAGCCACACCGCGACGCGAGCCGCCGTACCGCTCTCAAGGCCGGGATGGGGCTCGCCCTGGGCGCCGTCGGCGTCGCCGGCGCGACCGCGCCGGCCGCCGCGGCGCCACGCGGCGCCACGGCCCGGGTGCTCCAGGCGGGCACCCCGCTGTGCGACCAGCCCGGCGACTCCGCCGCCGCCCAGGGCCTGGGCTCCGGCGACCTCGCCATCCCGTACTACCGCGAACACGACGGCACCTGGGGCTACGTCTTCGGCGACGCCTGGCGGGGCATGCAGCAGACCGGGGAGTACATCGGCTCCCCGGTGATGCTCAACCAGGACCGCTTCGACGCCTCCGGCGCCACTCCCATCTCCTTCACCTGGGCCATGCCCACCGCCGGCCGCGCGGGCCAGCTGTTCGCCTACGGCCACGACCGGGACAACGGGCACGGCTTCGAGGTCAGCCGCATCCCCAACGACTGCATCGAGTTCGGCGGCCGCACGTACATCCAGTACACCTCCGTGGCCACCTGGACGCCGCCCGCCGGGTACGACGGTTCGCTGATGTCCGGCGTCGCCTACTCCGACGACCACGGCGTGACGTGGCGGGACTACCCGTACCACTGGGCGGGCGACACCCAGGGCGTGAACCAGTCGATGTACGGCATGTGGTCGTTCGCGGGCATCGACCCGGACGGCTGGCTGTACATCTTCTCCAAGCGCTGGAACGGCACCCACGTCAACACCGCGGACGGCGGCGCGATCCAGCTGTTCCGCATCCGCCCCGACGACTTCCGCGCCGGGAACTTCGGGGCGCAGGAGAACTGGGCCTTCGTGGACGGCGGATGGCGGTGGACGCGCTCCGCCCCGCCCTCGGTCATCCTGTCGGGCAACAACATCGGGGAGTTCTCCGTCAAACGGATCGGCGGCACCTACTGCATGAGCTACTTCGACGTCGCCGACTACTCGATCTGCACGCGCACCGCGTCGCGTCCGGACGCCGTGTGGTCGGCGCCCAAGCCGCAGATCGTCGGCGACAACCGGCTGCCCCCGAGCCACTGGGGGAAGCCGCAGGTCCCGTTCCTCTACGGCGGTTACATCCACCCGGGCAGCGCCGGCCCGAACTCGCTGACGCTGATCGTCTCGCAGTGGAACGGCAAGCTGCACGAGCCGCCGTACTGGGTGCTCCAGTACGACGGCATCGCACCCTGAGCCGCTGAGCCGTCCCGGGCCGGCCCGAGCCCGTCCGAGGCCCGCGAGGCGTCAGGCGTCCTTCAGCTCCTGCCGCTGCCGTCCCAGCCCGTCGATCTCCAGCTCGACGACGTCCCCGGCGCGCAGGTACGGCTTCGGCTCGGGCTGTCCCATCGCCACCCCCGCCGGCGTCCCGGTGTTGATGACGTCACCGGGGCGCAGCACCATGAACTGGCTGACGTACCGCACGACCTCACCGACGGGGAAGATCTGGTCCGCCGTCGTCCCGTCCTGCCGCAGCTCGCCGTTCACCCACAGCCGCAGCGGCAGCCGCTGCGGGTCGGGGACCTCGTCGGCGGTCACCAGCCAGGGGCCCAGGGGGTTGAACGTCTCGCAGTTCTTGCCCTTGTCCCAGGTGCCGCCGCGCTCGATCTGGAACTCCCGCTCCGACACGTCGTGCGAGACCGCGTACCCCGCGACGCACGCGAGCCCTTCCTCCGCCGACTCCAGGTAGCGGGCCGTGCGCCCGATCACGACCGCCAGCTCCACCTCCCAGTCGGTCTTGACGGAGCCGCGCGGCACGAGCACGGTGTCGTGCGGCCCGACCACCGTGTCCGCCGCCTTGAAGAAGACGACGGGCTCGGCGGGCGGCTCGGCCCCGGTCTCGCGGGCGTGGTCGTGGTAGTTCAGCCCGATGCACACGACCTTGCCGATGTGCGCCAAGGGCGGGCCGACGCGCAGCCCGGCGCCGTCCAGCGCGGGCAGTTCACCGGCCTCGGCGGCGGACCGTACCCGGTCGAGCGCGGCGGAGTCGGCGAGCAGCGCTCCGTCGATGTCCGTCACCACGCCCGACAGGTCACGCAGGATCCCGTCGGCGTCGAGCAGCGCGGGGCGCTCCGACCCCGCCGTACCGACTCGCAACAGCTTCATGATCCCCAACTCCTCGGTCTCGGGCAGCCCGCCCGATGAGGTGCGACCTGGGTGCGGCAGGGACGCGACACCATCGGAGGGTTGGTCGATCCTCCAAGGTCACGGTCCACTCCGCAATACCCCGTTCACGTACTGGACCGTAGCCTCACCGGCGCCGACCCTCACCGGTACAGGACGACCCGCTCCACGACGCTCCACGTGGTGCTGGTGACGACGTACAGCGCGGCGGCCAGCGGCACCACCGCCACGGTGACGAGCGTGAAGAAGGACATGAACGGCATGACGCCGGTGATCGCCCCGAGCCCCGGAACCCGCTGCCCGTCCGCCTCCGGCAGCAAGGGACGGTCGGCCATCGTCCGCTTGGTCAGCCGGTAGCTGAAGAAGGCCACCCCGGCGACGACGGCGAACAGCGCGGCGTACACGAGACCGGCGCCCCCGAAGGGTCCGCCGTCGCCGAGCGCGTCGGCCCACCGCCCGCCGAGCGGGGCGGCGAGGAGCTGGTGGGAGAGGAGCGCGTTGGCCTCGCCGCCGATCGAGGTGCTGGAGAAGAGGTGGTAGAGGAGGAAGAACGCGGGGATCTGACAGAGGCTGGGCAGGCAGCCCGACAGCGGGGACACCTTCGCCTCGGTGTGCAGGTCGAGGACGGCCCGCTGCAACCGCTCGGGGTTCTTCGCGTGCGTGCGGCGCAGTTCGGCGATCCTCGGCTGGAGTTCGGCGCGCGCCTTCTGCCCGCGGGCGGCGGCCCGGGACAGCGGATGGACGAGGAGCCGCACGAGGGCGGTGAACAGGACGATGGCGGCGGCCGCGGCGGAGGCGCCGAACAGCGGCTGGAGCAGGTCGGCGAGGTGGTCGACCAGGCTGGCGAAAACGGACATGAGTGGGTGAGCCCTCCGAGGGTCTCGTCGTGCCGGGACTGGGACTGCGGCATGACGACACGCCCCGCGCGGGGGTGACTTCCCTGGCTTCGGTGAAGCGGGTGCCCTACGCGGTGGTCGCCTGGAGGGCGTGTCCGGGCGCTCGGGGCCGGCGGCGGCCGGCGGCGTCGGGATCGCGTTGGGGCAGGAACGCGGTACGCAGGTCCCGGTCCCTGATGGCCGTACGCACCCGGGTCGGCGGCACGGCGGGCACGCTGCGCGCGGCGATGACGGCGCAGACGGCGAGCGCGGAGCCGACGGCGGCGGTCGCGGCGAGCGCGACGGTCGCGGAGAGGCTGCCCACGTCGACGAGCGCGACGGGGAGGAGCACGAGCAGCAGGACGAGAAGGGGGCGCGGGACGGCCCGTTCCTGGGTCATCGGCGGCTCCCCCTCTCCCCTGCGTTCTCGTACGCGCGTTTGCCCCAGTTATACAGGACTTGGCTCGTGCGGGAGGTGGCGCGGGCGCTAGGCGGGACCGGCCGCCGGCGGCTGCGGCTCGGTCTCGATCGGCTGGAGCAGCCGGCGCGGTGCGAGCAGCGCCCGGCTGACGGGGTCGGCCGGGTCGGGGTCGAGTCCGGGGCCCGGCTTCATGTGGACGTCGCGGACGGCCACGGCGGTCCCGCAGGCCGGGCAGACGCCGTACCAGCTGAGTTCCGTGCCGCAGTCGGCGTGCCAGAAGGTGCGCAGCGGCTCTCCGCCGAGGTGTTCGCGCCCCCAGATCCCCAGCGCCCGCAGGGCCGGCCAGAGCGCGATGCCGCGGTCGGTGACGACGTACTCGTCCCGGGGCGGCGACTCCTGGTACCGGCGCTTCTCCAGGATGCCCTCGGCGGTGAGCGCCTGGAGGCGGTTGGCCAGGACGGCGCGCGGGATGCCGAGGTGGACGAGGAAGTCGTTGTAGCGCCGGACGCCGTAGAGCGCGTCGCGGATCACCAGCAGCGTCCACCGCTCGCCGACGACCTCCAGCGCGCGGGCGATCGAACACTCCTGTGCCGCGTAGTCCTTGCCCAGTGCCATGCCCTCCACTGTAGCCACTTTCCACGCTGTTGGTTCATTGACCGAACCGATGATGCTAGGTTGGCGACGTAGTCAGTTCATTGACCGAATCCACACCCCCACACTCCACACATCTCGCGTCACGCACCACGCATCGAATCGAGAGGGCGGGCAGCCATGACCGACACCGGCACGGATCCCGTGCGAACCGCAGCCGTCCCGGAGGGTCCGGGCGCCGTCCGGGACTCCCCGCCCCCGCACCCCGGCCGCACCCTGGCCCTGACCAGCGCGGCGACCGCCGTGGCCCTGATGACGTACACCGCGCCCATGGTCACGCTCCCCCAGACGGCCGCCGACCTGCACACCCCGGTCTCCGCCCAGGCCTGGCTGCTGAACGGCACCCCGCTGGGCCTGGCCGCGCTGCTGCTGGTGGTCGGCAGCCTGGCCGACGACTACGGGCGCCGCCGGATCTTCGTCTCCGGCACGCTGGCCCTCGGCATCACCACGGTGCTGGGCGCGTTCGCGTCCACCACCTGGCTCTTCACGCTGGCCCGCATAGCGCAGGGCGCGTCGAGCGCGGCGCTGCTGGCCAGCAGCCTCGGCCTGCTCGTGCACGCCTTCCCGACGCCCGCCGGGCGGCTGCGCGCGACCGGTGTGTGGGGCGCCTTCGTGAGCGGCGGCATCGCGACCGGCCCGCTCGTCGCCGGGGCGATCCCGGACTGGCGGCTGGCGTACGGGGTGCTGGGCGCCGTCGCCCTGGTGGTCGCGGGACTGGGGACGCGGGCCCTGTCGGAGTCGCGGTCGCCGCGGGGTGGCCGGCCGGATCTCGCCGGGGCGGTGACGTTCGGGGCGGCGCTGGTCGCGCTGGTGGCCGCGCTGACGCTGGGGCGGGAGGGCTGGCTGCGGGCACCGGTCGGGCTGCTGCTGGCGGCCGCCGTACTGCTGGTCGCCCTGTTCGCCGTACTGGAGCGCCGGGCGGCCACCCCGATGATCGACCTGTCGCTGCTGCGCCGCCCGCGCTTCCTGGCGTCGTCCGCGGGCGGGCTGTTCACGGGCCTCGCGATGATCGGCCTGTTCAGCTTCCTGCCGGCGCTGCTGCAACAGGCGCTCGGCCTGTCCGCGCTGGACACGGCCTGGCTCTTCCTGGTCTGGTCCGGCCCGTCCTTCGTGGTGTCCCTCCAGGCCCGCCGCATCGCCCACCGCGTCTCCCCGCGCCTGCAACTGGCGGTCGGCTTCGCCCTGCACGCGGGCGGCGCCCTGTCGATGCTGGGCGCGGTGGACGCGGGCTCCTGGCACCGGCTCCTGCCCGGCCTGGTGGTGGCGGGCGTGGGCAGCGGCCTGGTGAACGCCGCGCTGCCGCTGCTCGCGGTGGAGTCGGTGCCGGCGGGGCGGGCGGCGATGGGCTCGGGCGCGCAGCAGACGTTCCGCTACATCGGCTCGTGCGCCGGCGTGGCCCTGACGATCGCGATCGTGACGTCGGCGGGCGGCCTGGGCCGGGGCGCGGACACGGCGCTGTGGGTGTCGGCCGGGCTGGCGGTGGCGGCCGGGGTGCTGGTCGGGGCCCTTCGGGAGCGGGACTGACCCGGCGGCGGCGGAACCGCCCGGTGGCCCGCCCGGCCGCCGCCGGTGTCCGCCACCCGGGTGCCTGACCTTCGTCACCTCCCGGCAGTACGGTGTCCCCCATGCGCCCCGACACGCCCGCCGAGAACGTCGACCACGCCGCCGAAGCGGCCCGCCTGGAGCGGACCGCCGGCCTCTACCCCGAGGACGCGGAGGCCCTGCTGCTGCGCGCCGCGGCCCACCTGGAGCTGTCCGGCGACCGCCCCGCCGCGACCACGCTCTACGACCGCCTGCTGTCCTCCGCCCCCGGCTCCCCCGAGCTGGAGAACCCGTCCCTGGTCCGCGCCCTGAAGGCGTCGAACCTCTGGGAGTACGACCACGAGGCGGAGGCCAGGGCGATCATCGACGGGGTCCGCGCGGCGGCGCCGCGCGACCCGGCGGCCTGGGTGATCGTGGCCGAGGCCCTGGAGTCCCACGACGAGCTGGAGGCGGCGCACGAGACGCTCACGGAGGGCGCCCGCCTGCTCCTGGCGGACGGCGCGGAGCCCCCGTACCCGACCCACCCGCTCCTCTACGGCCGCCACCGCGTCCGCAGGATGCTGGGCCTGCCCCACGACGAGTGGGACGCCTTGGCCGACACCCTCCACACGATGCCGGTCTCCCTGGACGAGCTGCACGACCCGAAGCGGGTCTGGTCCCTGGGCTCGGACGACCCGGCGGACCTGGAGGCGGAGATCTCCCGTCTCCGCGCCGAGCTGGGCGCCTACCGCGAGGCCCTGTCCCGCCCCTTCCCGGTGGCGATGCTGCACTGGCCGGCCGGCGAACTGACGGAACTTCTGGAGGCGTACCCGGCCCTGGCCGCCGAGTACCCCTCCTACGAGGAGCACCTGGCGACCATAGAGGCGGCCCTGCGCGAACTGGCCTCGTCCGGCACCCCGAACCTGGGCGTGGTCCCGGGCACGGTCCCCTCCTACGAGGCCTTCGCGGCGTCGGAGAGCGCGTCCCCGGCCGACCCGTCCCTGCTCCCGCAGTACGCGACGACACTGGCGGCCCGGGGTCTTGCGGTCGCGTGGCCGCCGCAGCGGGGAGCCGCCTGCTGGTGCGGGTCGGGGCGGGCGTACGGGGAGTGCCACGGCTCGGACTAGGGCCTGGCCGACGACTTTCGGTACGGGGTCAGGCGTCGCGGTAGCGGGTGGCCAGGTCGGTGCTCTGGCCCCCGAAGGCGGCGAGGTCGGCGGCGAAGACGTTCTCCAGGAGGCGGTGGTCCTCGACGCCGGGCGCGCTGACGGTCTCGCCGAGCTCCAGACCGCGCAGGGCGCCGGTGACGACGTCGGCGGCGCTCATGCGCGGGACGCCGCTGAGGTCCATGCCCTGCACGGAGTGGAACTCGGTGGCGACCACGCCCGGGCACACCACGTGGACGCGGACGCCGGAGTCCTCGACCTCGGCGGCGAGCGTCTGGGACATCGCCACGAGGTAGGCGAGCGCACCCGCGTAGACGGCGCGGCGCGGCATCTGCTCCTTGCCGGCGGGGCCGGAGAAGGCGATCATCCCGGCGACGTTGACGACGGTGCCGCCGCCCCGGCGCCGCATGCCGCCGACGGCGGCGCGCATGAGCTGGGTGGGGGCGAGGACCTTGACGTTCACCAGTTCCCGGGCCTTGTCGGCGGGAAGGTCGGCCAGCGGCATGTAGTGGGCGACGCCCGCGTTGTTGACGAGGACGTCGAGCGGCTCGTCGGCGCAGTACGCCGCCACGGCGTCGATACCGGCCTCGGTGGACAGGTCGGCGGCGACCGCGCGCACGGCGACCTCGGGATGCTCGGCGGCGAACGCGGCGAGGCGGTCCTCCCGGCGGCCGACGACGATCAGGTCGTAGCCGTCGGCGGCGAAGCGTTCGGCGAAGGCCCGGCCGATGCCGGAGGTCGCGCCGGTGACGAGGGCGAGCTTGCTCATGTGGGGTTCCTGTCGGTGACCGGCACTGCGTCCGGCTGGTTCGGGACGTCTCCCACCCTCGCCCCGGCCCGCTCGCCCAGCCAGTTCCCCGCGTATCCAGGGGAGTGACAGGGCCCCCTCTCCCGGTCCGGAGTCGGCCTAGCGTGGACGTATGAACGAGCAGCCGAATCTGCTGGGCGAGTTCCTGCGGGCCCGGCGCGAGCTGGTGACCCCCGAGGAGGCCGGCGTCCCCGTCAGGGGCGTGCGCCGGGTGCCGGGGCTGCGGCGCGAGGAGGTGGCCATGCTGGCGGGCATCAGCGCCGACTACTACCTGCGCCTGGAGCGCGGCCGGGACCGCAGGCCGTCCCTCCAGGTCCTCGAAGCGCTAGCCGGGGTGCTGCGGCTCGACGACGACACCCGCGCCCACCTCTTCGGCCTGGCGGCCGACCGGCCCCGCCGCACCCGGCGCCGGCACCGGCACCGGGAGACGGTGCCGCCCAGCACCGCCCGGTTCGTCGAGCTGCTGCCCGTGCCCGCCTTCGTCGAGGGCCGCCACCTCGACGTCCTCACGGCCAACCCCCTGGCCGCCGCGCTCTCCCCACGCCTGGTCACGGGCGGCAACCGGCTGCGGGACGTGTTCCTCGACCCGGCCGAGCAGAGCCTCTTCCCCGACTGGGAGGGAGCAGCGGCGGCCCTCGTCGCCGGCTTCCGGGAAGCGGTCGGCACGGACACCGACGACCCCCGCTGCGTCGAGCTGGTCGGGGAGCTGTCCCTCGCCAGCCCGCTCTTCCGCAGACTCTGGGCCCGGCACGACGTACGCCCCCGCGGCAGCGCCACCGTGCTCTTCCGGCACCCGCAGGTCGGCGACCTCACCCTCAGCCGGGAGAAGCTCCACATCACCGACACGGACGGGATGATGCTGGTCGCGTTTCACGCGGTGCGGGGGACGCGGGACGCGGAGCGGTTGGCGCTGCTCGGGGCGACGGCGGCGGGGCCTTGACGGGGGCGGGCGGTGGACCGGCGCCCGGACACCGGGCGCCATCCCTCCATCTCCCCGATGCGGCTTGGTCGGGCCGATGAGTTCCCGCCGTGCCGGACGTCTACAGGTGCGACATCCCTGACGGATACCGCCGGAACCCAGGCGGTTACCGCGGCAAACGAGGAGACGGACGCCATGAGCACCGACCAGACCCCCGCCCCGGCCCAGACTGCGACCCCGGCCGACGGTCTCTCCTACACCCTGACCCGCACCCTGGACGCCCCCGCGGCCAAGGTCTGGCAGGCCTGGACCACCCCCGACCAGTACGCCCAGTGGGCCCACGCGGCCCCCGGCTCCGTCGAGATGGACGTCCGCCCGGGCGGCCCCTGGAAGGCCACGATGCGCACGCCCGACGGCACGGAGTTCCCCCTCACGGGCTCCTACGTCGAGGTCACCGAGAACCAGGCCCTCACCATCGGCATGGACGTCCCGGGCCGCCCGGACCAGGCGACGATGACCGTCGAACTGACGGAACAGGGCCCACGCAACACGCTGCTCGTCCTGCGCCAGACCTGCGACTCGGTGGCGGAGCGGGAGATGGCGGAGGAGGGGAGCGGGATGCTGCTGGACGGGTTGACGGCGTTCCTGGCGGACGGGACGAAGGCCTGACAGCCCTCATCCGTCGTGGTCGGCAAACAGGGATGCGGCTCGCGCGCCGCGAGTGGTTTCTTGTACGGATGCGAGTACAGAGGCTGCGCGATGCCGTATCCCGTATCGAGACGCTGACCAGCACGCGCCCAACCGCCGGCCGGACGCACGACACCGCCGACGACACCGTGGGAACCATCGCGACCGACAGTGCCAGGGACTTCGACCCGTTCCTCCTACTCGCGACGCTCCAGGCGAGCGGCGTCCACGTGATCGTCATCGGTCAGGTGGCCGGCATCATGCACGGATCCACCGAGCTGACCGGAGACCTGGACCTGCTGTGGGACGCGGACCCGAGGAGCGCCGCGGCACTCGGGGCAGCGTTCGCCGCCGCGGGTTGCAGCCTCCGGTCGGACGACGCATCGGACGCGTCGACCGGCCCGGAGCTGCTCCTGCGCCCCAGGGCCACCTTCGACTCCGCACGGGCATGCGGGGACTGCTGCACGCCGTCGCTGCCGTGGGGCGGAGTGGATCTACGAGCCGTCCTCGCCAGATCCGAGACGGCAACCTCCCCCGACGGCCTCGAAATCCGACTCCCGACCCTCCCGGACCTCATCCACATGCAACGCGCCCTTGGCCGCCCGAAGGATCTGCGCCGGGCGGCCGAGTTGGAACGGCTCAGCGACAGGTCCTGAGGTTCGCCGGCATGACCGACCCCGGAAGGCGGCCCCCTGCGCGACCTGACGCGTTACGCACTGTTGTCACAACACCACCCGCGATAGCCTGCCCGGCGACCACGGGCGGCACGGCCTGGAGAGACACGGAGAAACGCGGGGGCAGCGGTGGAGCGGGGCGGAATGCGGGGACATTACGACGGGCTCGCAGCCGAGTACGACGAGCACTGGGTCTACGGACCCGAATACGTCCCGTGGATGTCCGGCCGGATTGCCGAGGCGCTGCGGCTCAGCCCCGCCGACCGAATCGCCGACATCGGCTCCGGCACAGGCCTTTTCGCCCGAGAGCTGGCCAGGCAGCTACGCCCCGACCGTCCCATTCTGTGCGTTGACCCCTCCGAAGCGATGCTCCGCGGACTCGGCAACCCACCCGCGCCGGAGCTGATGCCGGTCGTCGCCTCGGCAGAGGACATCGCCGAAGCCCAGGTCCGACTGCCGTATGAGGAAGTAGACGCGATCTGGATGAAGGAGGCGGTGCACCATGTCGCCGACCCAGGGCGTACCTTGCGCGGGCTCACCGACCGGCTGGCCCCGGGTGGCCGGCTGCTGATCGTCATGCTTCCCACCACCATCAAGTACCCCCTCTTCAAGGCGGCTCTCTCGCGCTTCGAAGAGTTGCAGCCGGACCCGGCCCTGATCGAAGCGCATCTGCGCAGGGCCGGGTTGGAGACCGAACTCAGCCACGTCGAGCACGAACTCCGCATCGACCGTGACAGGTACCTCGACATGGTCCGCGCCCGCTACATGTCGCTGCTCTCCACCTTCAGTGACAGCGAGATCGAGAAGGGCGTCGAAGAAATGCGAGCCGCCCACCCGGAGCCCGTGCTGGTCTTCCCGGACCGGTTCGCGTTCGTTCTCGGCCAACGTCAGGAGGACAACACGTGAGCACCGTCGTCGACGAACGGCTGCGGCGCCTGCGTAGGGAACTAGACGATCACTCGCGGATCGCCGACCGTCTCGGACTCGACCTGGAACGCCCGTTACGGTCGCTCAACGACGGCTATCCGGAGAACGCGGTCTCACTGGTCGGGAAGCTGACCGAGAAGCTCCTCAAGGAGCTGTGGCGGCATCACGACGTCGAGGGTGACCCCTCGACCAAGGCACTCAACGACCTGGTCAAGCGCTGCCGCCCATACATCCGCAGCAGCACGGTTCTGGACGCACTGGACGACATCCGGCGGCTGCGGAACCGCTCCACGCACGACGGGTACGAGATCAGCGACGAGGACGGGCTGCTCGCCGTACGAAGGCTCGTCGATGTCCTCATCTGGTTCACGGACACCGGGAGCGCGGCCCTGCTCGGTGGGGAGCCGGACGTGGCCCCCGAGGTCGCACGTCGCTGCGAATTCCTCGCAGGTCTTCATGTCACCCTCGGCTACCGGCAGGCCAAGCGATTCGTGCTCAGCCCGGACACCGTGTACCTGCTGTTCTGCCGGGAATCAGGGATGCGGCTCGAATACGTGGAGCTGATGCTCTCCCGAGACGCCGACGACCTCGGTACCGTCCTCGCCTCCCGCGGCGGTGAACTGCTTCGAACGCGGCTGCCCAAGCTCACCCGGTTCGTCGTGGTGGACAACGACGGTGGTGCGGCTCCCGGCGCGCTCCACCAACTGTTGGGAACGGACTTCCGGATCGTGCGATACGACGGCTTCGTCGACACCGTCGTCAATCTCGACACCCACCTCGCCGGATTCTCCGGGGTTGCCGCCCCCGGCGACGTCAAAGAGACTTCCCCCGGGCCTCGAACCGCGGTCGCCGCATCGGTCCTGAGCGCCGACCCACGCACCGGCGAATCGATGGTGACGGAGTCCGGAGACGCGGCCGAGCTTCTTGCCCGTCTCGCCGGTGGCAGCGCCAACGTCCTGGTCACCGGGCGCCCCGGCAGTGGGAAGAGCACTCTCCTGCGCGCCCTGGCCGCGGACCCGGAGGTCCGCCGCTTCCGCTTCTACTTCGATCTCGGCCTCAAGCCGAAGGACGAGCCCTTCTCCGAGTACGCCGCCCGTGTCCTCGCACCGGCCATGGCCTCGGATCGCTCCCGCGCATACGACCTCTTCCTCTTTCTCATCCGCTCCGGGACCGCCCTGTGCGTGCTGGACGCCTTCGACGAAGGGGTCACGGAACCGAGCCCCGCCGGGTTCCTGCGCCTGTTCACCGATCTCTCGGCCGTCCTGTCCGCCGAGTCCGCCGTCGTCATCAGCTCCCGAGTCTCGTTCTTGGCGGACTCGCCCCAGGTACGTCAGCTGGTGGACAGCGGCGCCGGCCGCTCCGAACAGCTGGTGGAGCAGATGTACGCGAACGGGGTGGACCCGTCCCGCGTCCCGCACTTCCATGTCGTCCGCCTCATCGAGCGCGAGGCGACGCCGCTCGAGCGAGGTCTCACCGCGCGGCTTGGTCTTGCCCCGGGCCGGCCTCTCGCGGAGATCCTCGGCACCCACCTCACGCGAACACTGACCGAGCGTGGGCGTCCCGAGCTGGAACGGCGCCTGCCAGCCACACTGGGCCAGGCGTTCCTGACCGACCGCACGGTGTTCTCCCTGCTGGACCTGCATCGCGATTTGGGCGGCGACGCCTTCACGGACGGACGGCTCGATCCGGCTTCCTGCGTCCTCGCGCCCCTGCTACGCCCGGCGGGGCCGGACCACGTAGCCTTCGCGCACACTGCTTACCAGGAGCTGTTGGCTGCCCGGTACCTCGCAGATCCGGCTCATCGGGCAGCCGTGGCCGACCTACCCGGCGGCGCCTTCCTGACGGAGCAGGTGCGTGCCTTCCTCGCCGGAATGCCCTACGCCGCAGGCGGCGCCGACGCCACGGAGGGCGACGACTGCGTGCTGCCCGCCGGTGCGTACCTCGTAGGTCCGGCCGAGCGGTTACTGGTCCGACGCGTCACGCGCTCCGTGCTCTTCGACCGCCGTGCCGTGACGGTCGCCCGCTACCGGCGATTCCTCGACTCGCTCGACCCGGACGGGACCTCTCGCTGGGACCACCCGGACCAGCCGTCCCATATCACCCACCGCCCCTGGACCAACCGTTTGCGTCACCCCGACTACTACGAGAACCGGGTCTTCGACAATCATCCGGCAACATGCGTCAGCTGGTGGAGCGCCTACGCTTTCGCGGCTTTCGAAGGGAAAAGGCTGCCGACCGCGCTCGAATGGGAGGCGGCCGCGCGCGGAACCGACGGGCGCCTCTTCCCTTGGGGCGACGCCCCGGACACCAGCCGGGTCAACTGCGCCGACACATGGGTGGGCCACCCCGTCACGACCTATCAGGCATGGCTTCGGGACTTCGCGGGTGAGGGCGTCCGCCGGGCCGGGGCCAACCCCTCAGACGAACGCCCCGGCAACCGTTCCCCGTTCGGCGTCCTGGACATGGTGGGCAACTGCTGGGAGTGGACCTCCACATCGGTGGACGACCCGGCCGAGGCCGTCATCTGCGGCGGAAGCTACGACAACCCGATGCGCGCGGTGCAGACCAGCACGAAGGGCATCTACCGCAAACGTGGTGGAAGCAACGCGGTCGGCTTCCGCTGCGTCGAGGACGTGGACACGGGGGACGGTCCCGCCTCGGCACGGGGCGTCAGCACGACCGGAGTGGAGGGGGCAAGGCCATGAGCGGGAGCCGCGGATTCGACGGCAGCGGTGGGCCGCGGCACGGGACCATCGTGGACCGGCGGCCGAGTGGCGGAGGAGCGAGTGGCACGGTCGGTTCCTACGTCGTCAGGGACGACGACGACGATCGGTACTACAACTTCGACTACCGGCAGATCGTGACAGAAGGCTTCCGCACCATCCGTACCGGCGAACATGTGCGCTTCCACATCAGCGCCACGAGCCCCGGCCAGGCGGAGTTCGTCATCCGTCTCGACCAGCCCGACCCGGCCGAGTACTACCGGTGAGGGCCGCCGACGCCACGCCACAACTCGACGACGTGACGGGAGCACGGCAGGAACTGACCGTCGTCCTGCCCGCGCGTCTGCGCCGTGCCCCCAGTTGGCCACAGGGCCCGTTCCCGTTCGAACTCGGCAGCCGCCGCACGGACTCGGCGACGAGATCGACCTACTTCGCCCCCGCGAGCGCCCGTGCCCTCTACGGCAGTCCCGAACGCCCCCGCCGCTGGCACCTGCCGATGGACCTCAAGCACGACGGGCTGCACCTGCTGGGACTGGAACTGCTCCGCGCGGCCACGGCCCGCGATCCCGACCATGCGCTGGCCGTCCTGCACTTGAGTGCCGAGACACCGCTGCTCCCGGTGCTACGCACCTTGGCCGGCCGGGGCTCGCCCGCTACCGGCGAGCCTCTGGTCGGACTCAGCGGGCCGTTCGATCCGGCCCTGCTCCTCGACGGCGTCGCCGACGTCGGGGACCCGACCGCACCCTTCGCACTCTCCCGGCCGTACACGATCGCGTTCCTCACCCCGACGGCGCGGCACACTCCCGCGCTCCGCGACGGCCCCGAGGGCGAACTGCCCACCACCGCCGACCGCTGGCTGTGGCAACTGGCCTCCCGTTCCAGCCCACAGGACTTCCCGCTGGCCCCGGAGACTCTCGCGACTCACCTGCAGGACGTCGTACGCATCTCCGGTGACTGGAGCGCCCTGGTACTGCGGCAGGGCGCCGCCTTCCTCGGCCACCGCCCCGACACCGGCGACACGGACTTCTACCGGTTCGGCGCGCTCCATTCCCGCACGGTCTACCTGGACGCTCTCCTCCTCGGCTCCCTCCAACGCGATCACATCGACGAACTCACCGACGAGCTGTCAGAGGTGTTCACGTCGCCCCGGCACCTGGCCCGCCGCGTGGCAGCCCTGGAGCGCAACATCGCGCACTTCCGCAGCGGCTACTGGCGTCAGCACCTCACCGCGCACGGCCCCGCGAACGAACTCCTCCTCGCCTTCCAGAACCAGCACCGGCTCCCGGCCCGCTTCAATGAGATCCTCGCCGAGGCCGCCGACTACAGCCGCCTGGTCCAGACCCAGGAGAGCCAGCAGATCAGCGGCGCGCTGGGCGTCCTGACCGTCCTTGGCCTACCGCTGGGCACGGCCCTGGGCATCCTCCAGGTCCTGGGCGACGAATCCCTGTCCCACCTGCTCATCGCCCTGGCTCTGTCGGTGGCGGCGACTGCGGGGGTACTGACTACGCGGTATGGGCGGTTGGTGTTGTCGTCGTTGCGGGGCGGGGAGAGCAGGCGCTAGAGAGAAGGGGTACCCGCCGGCCCAGGACCCGACTGCCTCGAAAGGGCGCAAACGTCAGGGAGCTCCACGCACTACCCTCTGTGGTGTGTCAGAGGATCGCGCGTGGGAAGCGCCAGACGGCTCCTGGGCTTCGTCCGCTGCGCGCCGCCGGAATATGCAGGCGATTCGCAGCCGGGACACAAAGCCAGAGAAGCTGGTCCGGCGGCTAGTCCATGCCCAAGGCCTGCGGTTCCGTGTCGCAGCCCGTCCTTTGCCAGACCTGCGCCGGACTGCGGACATGGTGTTCCGCCCAGCCAAGGTTGCCGTCTTCATCGACGGCTGCTACTGGCATGGGTGCCCCGAACACTACGTCCCTCCGAAGACGAATCAGGGCTACTGGTCCGAGAAGGTCCTGCGCAACGTGGAACGTGACCGCGACACTGACCAGCGGCTCAGGGAGGCTGGGTGGCTCGTCCTTCGATTCTGGGAGCACGAGCCAGCGGAAGAGTGCTCGCACGCGGTCTGCAAGGCTGTGACCGACCGACGGGCACGGTCCCGTACGACCCCGCACTCGGGCGCCCAGGCTGTGCAGCACCCCGACCTGGAGGCTTAACGCTGCTCACCGTGGCGGAACGGCCCTGTCACCACCTTCTCCCTCCCTTACTCTGTCTTCAGCGGGTGCCGCTCTGCAGGCAGTTTCTGTGGGGGAAGCTGTCTGGCTGCATTCGCGTCGATGCACAGCTTGTGCGCGCGATCTAGCCGCACCAGCGCAGAACGTTTGGGGGGCAACGGTGGCGGTTGAGCGCACGAACCGCGATGTCCGCACACTCATCACGCAGATCGCGAGCGGGGAGATCATGCTCCCTGAGATCCAGCGCGGGTACGTGTGGAAGGCATCACAGGTGGCCAGACTCATCGAGTCTCTGTATCGCGGATACCCCGCCGGCTCCCTTCTCTTCTGGAAGACCGGCCAGGCTGCTGAGACCCGCGCGGCGGCGATTGGTGTCCAGCAAGCTCTGCCGAGCGTGATGCCCCTCTATCTGCTCGACGGCCAGCAGAGACTCACCTCCCTCTTCAGAGTCCTCACCGATCACCCGGAAGCTCAGGTCGTCTTCAACATCGAGACGGAGGCCTTCCAGAACCAGAGTGCCGCTACACGGCGGAACCTGAAATGGATCAAGGTCTACGATGTTGTCGGCCCTGAGTCCGACGTCTTCGCGATCCACGCTGAGCTCAAGGGGGCCGGGCTTGCTATCCCAGAGTCTGAGATCGGGCGCCGCCTGAGCGCGCTGCAAAAGATCACCCAGCGTGACTTTCACATGGAAGTGCTGCACGACTTCGAATACGAAGAGGTCTCTGACATCTTCGTCCGAGTGAACAGTGGCGGGCGGGCCCTCAAGACCACGGACCTCGCGCTTGCAACGCTCTCAGCGCGCTCTCCTGGGTTTCTGGGCCAACTGGAAGCGGAATCGGCCTACTGGGGTCAGCGCGGGTACGCGGCCCTCGACGTCAACTTCCTCATCAAAGCCCTGACTTTGAGCCTGTCGACCACGGGCAAACGGCTGGCATCCGTAGCCAAGCTCACTGCTGCTAGCAAGGGAACGGTCGAAGCGGGATGGGCCAAGGTCCGACGAGGGCTTGCCTCTGTCGTGCCTCTTCTCCAGGAGAGGCTCCTGATCCCCACTACGGCCCTGGTCCCCTCGCTCGCCGCGCTGCACCCATTGATCATTTACTACGGGCGGCGCCCAGAAGGCGCTGAGATCCCCAAGGAAGTGGAAGGCGGCCTTCTGTACTGGTTCCTGGCCGCTACCGCACGCAACCGATACGGCGGCGCTTCGGACACTGCGCTGACACAGGACATCCGCACACTGGACGCCGAGAATCCGGTAGCAGCACTGCTCTCTAACCTCGGCATCAGCAAGGGTGGTATCACCGTCACCGCCAACGACTTGGCTGGACGTAACCACCAGAGCCCTTACCTGATGTTCTGCTTTCTCGCAGCAGCTCACGCCGACGCGACCGACTGGTGGGACGGCGGCCCAATCTCAGACAGTGTCGGTCAATCCGGCAAGCCGCACTACAGCTTGGTGCACCCGGCCACGAAGCTGCGCAACTGCGGCACCAAGTACACGTCCACGGAGATCAATGAGCTGGCGAACATCGTCTTCGTCTCCGAGCGGACAGCGAAGAACATCATCGACAACCATGCGCCAGCTGCGTATATGCAGCATGTCAGCGCCGGCGATCGCACCGCACACGCGATCCCGAGCGATCCAGCCGCGCTCGAAATCGACGGGTACAGGAGCTTCCTGGCCGCCAGGAGGGCCCTCCTGGCGGGGCTGATCACAGGACTCTTCAAGCGGTTCCAGCCTGGTTTCCTGACCTCAGAGGCCACAGCTGTTGAAGTCGCTGAAGTGGCGCACGCACTGAGGCTTGCCGGCTACACCGGAGCCGGTCGGAGCGTGCTGACGGCGGAAGCAGAAGCCAACGGCCGGCGATGGACCGGATGGATTGACCCTACGGACTTCGAGGCAGCACTCGATGCCGCTGCCACTGGCCTCGCCAGCGATGTGCCCGTTGGCGATGAAGCGGCACCGTTGCGCGTCGATGATGAAGGAATCCTGACCTTCGGTCTGGGTCCCTTCATCATCCGAGGGTCTCTGGATCAGTGGCGGACCGCAGTCAAGGATGCGTTCGAGGACGCACAGCCCCTGGCAGAGTGCCCGGAGCCCACCGATGACCAATGGCCAGCAGAGCCCGAAGAATTTCTACTTTCGAACGCCGGAACGCAGAAACCGATCTAGGACGTAGGTGCCGCCCCCCTGAGTACTTCAGGCGCACTCTCAACGAGCATAGATGAAATGCTCGGGATTCCTGGCACGGGTATCTCGGGGGGGATATCGAGTCGGCAGGACTCCCAGCGCCCCAAGGCAGTGCGGTCCGAGGGAACATTGTTCGCGATCCACCCTCTTGGCACCGCGGCCACTGCCGCGAGTTTCAGCTGCCGAGTGAGACGAACAGTTACAAGTTCCCAAACCGGGTCGCGCAACATGGTCTCGTACTCGTTGCGCGATATATAAATCGTGAGCCGCCCGGCACGTACAGTGGACTTCACTTCCAAATGGGCAGAACCCTGCCCGGCATCGATAAAAATGTCGTAGCCATGGCCATCGGACCATGCCGCAACATGTTCCACGCGACCTTGCGCGGATCCGGACAGCAGCTCAAGGAGCGCGAGTTCACCCGCCGAGCCGATCCGGGAGCGCTCTTCGGTGTCCACCTTCCCCCATGTTGTGCGCACTCGCGCATACGCCTCTTCTGGGGTGATACCCAGGGACTCCGCTGCGCGCAGGGCGTCTTCAGGAACTTCGTCTGGCCTGCGGATGAGCAGGTCTGCGTCCTGGAACCATGGCATTCCGCTGTGGGCCAATGCAGCGTCAAAGACGCTACAGTTCACAGGCACTTCAGCTTTCGCAGCGGTCAAGAGGCCCGTTTCCCGAAGCCAGGCGTATGCGGCGTCGTACTGGGTTGGCGTTACGTCACTGAAGTCGCTGTGCGTAGTGAACAGAGCTCGGACGCGCGCGACTCCGCTGTCCGGAAGCCTCTCCAGCCAGCGAACTGCCGCTAGCAGGACCGGCTCAGGCGGCACGGGCACGGAGGTGACCCATCAGCGCTTGGAGATCACGGTGATCGAGGCCACCGCCGACTGCCGGCTCCTCCTCAAGGTCGGCCAATTGCTGGACGGCCGGATCGTCAAGGATGCTTCCCATGAACTTAAGTTTGTCGCTGAGGCGTTGGTGCACAATTTCGTCGATCGTTCCCTCTGAGGCGAGGACTGTGATCCGCGTCTCGGCCTCCGGCGCAAGCCCGAGGCGGTGAATGCGGTCAAGGCTCTGAAGAAAGCGTCCAGCCGCGAAGTCCCGGTCTACGTAGACAGCGTCGTGACAGTGATGATGCAGGCTGATGCCTTCACCAAGCGTTCCTGGATTGGACAGGAGGACCATGCAGTCAGGATCGTGGCGGAACCGACGGATCGCGTCCGCACGATCAGCGTCCCCCATCGCCCCGTAGACCAGGGCAGGCGAGAACTCACCCAACATGCGCTCGAGCGTATTGAGGCTCCGCACGAAGGTGGACCAGACGAGCGTCTTGCGCCCTTGAGCAGCATTCCTACTGACGATGGCGAGGACCTCTTGGTACTTCGGCGACATCTCGTAGCTTGGAAGGTCCCTCATCAGGTCGAAGAGCGGTGTGCCTTCAGGCACAGAGAGCGGAGGCACTCTGTATGACAACGGCTCATAGCGTGTCGTACCGACAGCGAGCAGTGCCGGACTCGTCGCGGCCATCAGCATGTACATGATTATCTTGCCCAGAGCGAGGAAGTCGCCCTCCGAGCCAACTGCCCGGGCAGAGAAGCGACCAACGAGTGCCTCATATACCTCCTCGTGAAGGGGTGGCATCGGAACGGTCCGCAGGTTCGTGGACACCGGCGGCAGCTCTAGTTCGCCCTTTGTAGTACGAGTGAAAAGGGGGCGCAGGACCTGACTGGCCTCAGCGAGGTCCCCGCCGGCCACCGCTTGAATTACCTTTTGGCGGCCATGGCCAGGCCATACGAATCCGAAAAGATTCTCCAGATCCTTGACGCCGTTCGGAGCCGGCGTCCCGGTAAGAATCAGCCTGTGTCTGCTGCGGGGCCCTAGAGCAAGGCAGGCGGAACCATCTGTTCCTTCGGCTCCGCGCTTCATCCGGTGCGCCTCGTCAAGCAGCAGCATGGACGGCCGCGCTGCAAGCCACTGGCCCAGCTCGTTCACTACTCCGTCCTGGCGCAGTCGCTCATAGTTGACGATGAGGGCGTCCGCAGCCGGATCGACGTCCTTGGAGTAGATGTCCATGCTCAAGGGGGCACTCAAGCACTGCTGGTTCTCGTACTTCCATGACTCGAAGCACGACTTCGGCCCCACGACCAGAATCCTCTCCACGCCCTTGGTCCGCCGCAGGGTATGGAAGACGGCGAGTCCTACGCGAGTCTTTCCTGCTCCGGGGACAGAGAAGTTGGCGCCATGACGCAGGGACAGCAGTTTCGCGATGTCCCGCCGCTGGAACGTGGTGAGGTCTGCTATCCACTCGGGGCCGAGAAGGCTACTTACCTCGTCGGGAGCGACTTCTCCGTCCGGCCTGGCAGCCGGGTCAAGACGTTTGGCGACTGTCTGCGCGTCAACAGCGGAGTCACTGGCCAGAGCTGCCAGTTGAGGGTCCCAGGTGACACTTGCGGGTTCAGGCCAGGTGGCCAGCGCCACAAGGTTCGTCAGGAGATCGTCGATTTCGACCTCCATGGTTCCTGGTGATCGCTGCACACTGCTCTGGAAGCGGAGAGCGAGACGCCGGAGGTCACCTTCATAGCTAGCTCCGGCTCGGAGGCGCGCTTGGGTCACGCCGTCACCGAAGCCGATCTCCAGACTGGGCGCGGCAGACCTAGCCGCCATCAGTTCTCCCGCGTCGCGTCAAGCAACCACGCGACACCGTCACCGGGGGAGCTGAACGTACGGCCCGCCTGCTTCGCCAGCCGGGCAAGACTGCTCTTCAATGTGAGCAGCGCATCGTCGAATGCGTCCTCGTCGAGGGCTCGCTTGGCCCTGGCTTCGGCGAACTCCGCCGCACACTGGTTGACGTAATCAGCCGCGTCGGTGAGGCGCGCTGGGACAGCCACTTGGCGCTTCTGGAGTTCCGCGTTCGCACCAGCCATCTTCACCGCAACGTCGAACGTCTTGCGTGCCGACTTGATGAGTGCATCAGCGCTCGCCACCGCTGCCGCATCGAGCTTGTCACCAGCTTGCCCAGCCGCCTTCGCCTGGAGCAGGGCATCGGTGAGCGCTCGCGTGGTTTTCACCGCAGCCGTAGCGTCAGGGATCGCCACTCCTTCGAGGCCGGGAATCGCCACAGTGGCGGACTCCTGAGCTGCCGGACGTAGATCTTCAGGCAGCCTCTCTTCGAGGTAGCGACTGTGGAAGTCCGCCTCAGCCAGGCGAACCGTCGTCTTCGCGTAGTTCAGCACCACCATGGCAAGACGCGACTCCTTGAGCTGCTCGGCAGCGTCCGGATCGGTCTTGGCAAGTTTGCTGTAGTCACGGTGCAGTTCGCGCAGCTTCTCCTGGTGATCCTCGAAGTCGACCAACCGAAGAGCCGATCCGTTCATACCCTGGCTTCGGTCAATCGCGTCGTTGATCAACTGGTAGACCCAGCGGTCCTGTTGAAGAGTGGTTTTCTTGATGTTGAAGTCACGGGCCACGTCCTCCTCCCGGCGCCCGCCTGCCAGTTCGTCTTCGATCGCGATGAGGCGGTTGATGTACGAGTACTCGCGACGCTTGTCACGACGCAGCTGCAGGGCGAGCTCGACGCTGTTGATATCGCGGCGAGACGTGTCCGCGGGCAGTACAGCCACCCGGATGTCCCTGATACCCAGGTCTTTCAGCGCGGCACAGCGGGTGTTTCCGTCGACGAGAATGCCGTCTGGACTGATGATGCCGGGCTCCTTCTGGCCGCCATCGTCCAGTTCGTCCTGCAACACCACGTAATCTGGGTCGGTCTGACTGGGGTTCGAGGGACGGCAGCGCAGCAGATGGTGCAGATACGTTTGGGCTGATTCACTCCAAGGCTCTTGCTCCAGGACTCGATTGCGCTCGGGGTCCAGGGTGCGCTGCGCGCGAATGCGATGAGTGTCGGGGTTGAAGTACAGCATGTCGACCGGCATGGAGATCACGTGCAGATGCTTCTGCTCACCGCGCCAGTCCACGGTCACCTTCGCACCGTCTTCGGCCATGGCTTGTTTCAGACGTTCGTCCACCAGGGAGCGAATCTTCTCACCCTCAGGCGGGACACCGAACTTCACAGCCATAACCAGAGCCTCCAACAGACCAGACGCAGCATGCCCGAGCATCATTGCAGGCTCCGGTGACAGAAGGTATGCCTGTAATCCACAATCAACGTCTCGATCACTTGGAGAGCGGAGTACGACGTGACGTTGCCCATCTGGGACGACCCCAAGCTCAAGGCCGGGACCATGGTGCGCGGAGCACTCTGGCTCGTCCAAGTGATCGGCCAGGGGAACACCTTCACCAAGGAGGAGATCCGCGCGGCCTTCCCCGGGATCTCACAGGCCGACCGCCGGATACGTGACCTCCGTGACTACGGCTGGGTCATGCTCACGAATACCGAGGACGCGACGCTGACAGCGGAGGACCAGCGCTTCGAGAAGGCGGGCATCCCGGTCTGGGACCCTGTAGCCCGACGGGCCGCTACGCCGCAGAAAGCCATCTCCAATAAGGAGAAGCAGGCCACCATGGCCCGCGACCACTACATGTGCACTCTTTGCGGCATTTCTGGAGGAGAGTCCTACCATGACGACTCCAACCAAACCGCCGTGCTGTCTGTCACGCGCCGTAGGACAGTCCTGCTTGACGGCAGCGAAGAGACCCTCCTGGTTACAGAGTGCAAGCGGTGCCGCTCTGGGTTCGACGGGACGCCCGCTCACGCCGACGAAGTCCTTGCGTCGGTCAAAGAACTGGAGCCCGGGGAACAGCGGCGCCTCCTGCGCTGGATGGAGCGGGGTCGCCGCGGGACCACTCCGCTGGAACGCGCCTGGAACGCGTACAGGCGGCTGCCGGCCGACGCACGAGAAGAGCTCCGGTCAGCACTCACCCAGTGACGCCGCCGTCCTGCCGTAGATGCGGTGCAACCCAGCTCCCGTGATGTCGGTGAGGCGCCGTACACTTCACTACCTTGTCCGGCTCGCCGCACTCATCACAGCCTTGCAGGCGACCTACAGCTAGGGTGCGACCGGGTTCACGTGGGCTGGACGCCTGATATGTCAGTGGGGCTGAGCAATACGGGCTCTCCCCCATGCACTGGCTCAGCCAGCGCACCCGGAAGGAGACCACGATGTCGGCGGCGGAGCACACGCAGAGACTCGAAGTCGTCGAGATCTGCGCCGGCGCCGGCGGTCAGTCCCTTGGTCTGCACCGGGCAGGATTCACTCATAGGCTCGCCGTTGAACTTGACACACACGCGGCTCACACATTGGAACAAAATCTTCGCCGAGTTCTCAAAGAAGACGGCGTAGACGTACCAGCCGACCTCGTAAAGGTTGGCGATGTGGCAAGCCCTGCCACTTGGGACCCGGATTCTTACAAGGGAGTCGCGCTACTGGCAGGGGGCGTGCCCTGCCCGCCATTCAGCATCGCAGGAAAGCAACTAGGCTCAAGTGACGAGCGCGATCTTTTCGCTTGGGCAATCGAGCTTTGCGGCCGCATGAAACCGAAGGCTCTACTCCTGGAAAATGTGCGCGGGCTCAGCACGAAACGGTTTTCCGGTTACCGTCAGGCGGTCCTCGATAAACTCCACGATCTTGGCTACATTGCTTTTTGGAAAGTATTGCAGGCCTCAGATTATGGTGTCCCTCAACTGCGCCCGCGCTTCGTCTTGGTCGCCCTCCTCCCTGAATACGCGGAATACTTTTCCTGGCCTCAGAAGGCTACAGAACAGCGCACTGTGGGTGACGTGCTGGCAGACCTCATGGGTGAAAATGGCTGGAGCGCGGCTGACGTCGAGAAGTGGGTAGCCGGCGCCCAAGGTATCGCTCCCACGATCGTCGGTGGCTCGAAGAAGCATGGTGGGGCCGACCTAGGGCCCACCCGCGCAAAGAAAGCCTGGGAGTCCCTCGGCGTCGACGCCATGGGTGTGGCGAACCATGCACCCAAGGCGGACTTCGAGCCGCGGGAGGGCGCTACGGGACCAAAGTTGACAACGGAGATGGTCGCGAGAATCCAGGGCTGGGACGGAGAGTTCGCTGACTGGAAATTCTTGGGCCTCAAGACTTCGGTCTACCGGCAGATCGGCAACGCCTTCCCGCCGCCCGTCGCAAAAGCGCTTGGGAAATCGATCAGGGACGCCCTGCTCAAGAAGGGGACACCTCACCCGCTCATCGAGACGTCTAGTACTGTCCACGACCCGGTGTATAAACTGCTGCGAAACCAGTCTCTCCGTCCACTTACCGTCGAGCAGATAATCACCAAGCTTGCCAAGGTCGGCGTATCGATGGAAGAACCCGAGGTGGAGCGTCACCTGAACCACTTGGGCCACGACTTCGAAGTGGAGAAGACCGAACGTAAGACCGGCGAACTCGCCTATTCTCTGGGGCAGTTCAAGGCATTCGTCGGTCAGGACGATCACCAGCGCCACGACCTGTTTACTCAGCACCGAACGAAGATCAGCTGAGGCACCCTGCGATAGCGGAGCCCTCATTCACTTAATCGGGACCAAACGTGCAGGGGTGGCTCTTGGTCACTCGCTAGCTGTTCCTCACGGCCGCCCGCGCGGCAGGAAGATCAGATACGACAGCTGGCTGCGACGGCGCGGACCGGGCGTTAGGCCGCGTCCGCCTCGTATCGCATCTGAGCACTGTCCAGCACGTCATCCGGGTCCAGGCCACGCGCGGATGCCCAGTGCAACAAATCGGCGATCAGTTCGATCGCCGACCGCGCGAGCACCGCCTCGCTCCGCCGCCCTTGCAGAACGGCGCCGCTATGTCCCTGGTAATTGTCCAGCGCCTCAACGGCACGGTTCATACGTCGGCACTCGGCCTCGGAGCCCAACTCGATCTCGCACCACACCGCCTTGCCAAGCGCCGTAACCACCGTTCCCCAGTCCACCGCCATGGCGGCGAGCATGTGCAATCCGCGACCACACTCCGCGTCGCACGCGACGCTACGCAGCGCGGGGAGGGAACGGCTCTTGTCGTGCATCTCGACGCGCAGCCGCTCACGCTTCCACTCCAGGATTAGGGTGGCCAAAGAACCGTTGCCAACGTGCTTGATGACGTTCGCCGCCAGTTCCGTCACGACGAGTTCAGTCTCCTCGCCGGCCCCGGACACGCCCCACTGATCCAGTTGCATGGCCGTGGCTCTCCGCAGCAGTCGCACCTCTGCTGGCACTGCCTCAAACGGCAGGACACAACGGCGCTCGCGACCCGTGGGATTGGCACCAGACACCAACATTCCTCCTCCCGTGCCACGCACGTTCGACGCAGACCGTGTCTGCACGGCTGCGATGCGTAGCGGTTCGGTAGCGAGCATGGCACAGAGATATCTCACTGTGTAACTTCTCATGAGAATCGATCGAGTGAATCCCGTGGTGAGGTGACCGCCGCACTGCCTAGCCTGTTCACGCCTTGAGCGGTTGTTCGGGGTTACGCCACAGAGGAGTTCAATGTCCGTAAGGGCCACCACACGCCGTCGCCAACTGGGCGCGACACTGCGCAAGTTGCGCGCTCGCAAGGGGATGACGCTCGAGGAAGCCGGGCGGCTGGTCGGCGTATCCAAGGCCACGGTCAGCCGGTATGAGACTCAGACCGGCCCAGTGAAGTGGATCGTTGTCGACGCTCTATGCCGCGAGTACGGAGCGGCTGAAGCCGAGCGAGAGGCCGTTGTAAGACTGGCCAAGGACGCCAAGCAGCAGGGCTGGTGGAGTTCGTTTGCCGACTCTATCCCGGAGAGCATGAATCTGTTGCTCACGCTTGAGGACGAGGCCGTACGGGAGGACCACTTCTCCTGCGTCTACGTCCCAGGTCTGCTCCAGACCCGCGCCTACTGCAGCGCTCTGCAGAAGGCGAACGAGGTCCCCCTAGAACCGGTCGAGATCGACCGGCTGGTGGACATCCGCATGAAGCGGCAGGAAGTTCTCACCCGGCCGAACCCTCCCCGGCTGTGGGCGATCCTTGACGAATCAGTGATCCGCCGGGTCGTGGGGTCCCGGGAGGCTATGAAGGAACAGCTCGACCGACTGCTCCAAGCGAACGATTCCCCTCACATCACGCTTCAGGTACTGCCGTTCTCCAAGGGAGCTCACTCCGCTGCTCTCGGGAGCTTCGTGATCATCGGTGGGACCGAGTCGGCTCTCGACGTTGTCTACGTCGACTTCCACACCGGCTCGCTCTTCATGGAGACAGACGAGGAATTGGGCCGGTACAGACTTGCGTTCGAGTACCTTCGCGCACAAGCGTTGGACATGGAGGCTTCCTCCGCCGTGATCCATCGCGCCCTCAAGGAGTTGTAAATGCCCACCGCCTCTCCGTCCGCATCCGAGCCAGCCTGGTTCAAGTCGTCGTACAGCGGCGGCAATGCCACCGAGTGCGTGGAATGCGCGTACGTCGGCGACGTCGCACTCATACGCGACTCGAAGCATGGGCATGGATCAGTCCTCGCCGTTCGGCAGCAGACCTGGACCGCCTTCGTCGGCTCTGTCCGTGCCAGTTAAAGCCGTTCTACAGCCGCGGCCAGTGGCTGAACCTGCCTCCCTCCACCGGCGGCCTCACCCGGCTTCGTCCGAACCAACTGGTCGGCATATCAAGCGCGGTCGGGGACGCCATCGACATCCTGGGGGCCACTTCACGACGCACCACACGACCCTGGCGGCCGCCTCCGTCCTTATCGGCGCTTCTTGATCCTCGGCCGTGCCGCCTTGTGCCGGTCGGCACGGCGGTACAGATCCGGCCTCCTCCCTCCCCCCACCACAACCCGCCCCCCACCATCCCCGAAGATTTCCCCCACCGCTCCCCTCCCGTTCGCCGGGCCTGGCTACCTTCGCCTCGCCCCGTCCGGTACAGGAGAGGTACACCCATGAGCAGCCCGGTCCACCGAACCGAGACACGGCAGTCCGTGGCCACCATCGTGTCGGCCCGGCAGCGTCGGGAAAGTGGGCGGGACGGGGGTGGGTCTGGGTGGTCGGCGGAGCAGGTGCTGCTCGAGATCCAGGGAAGCGCCGGGAACCGCGCCGCCACCGCCGCCGTGCAGCGTGCCCGCGGTGCGGACAAGGGCAAGGCGCCGGAGGGGGCCGGCGTCGGGGGTGACGGGGCGAAGAAGCGGACGAGCTACCGGGACCGGATCGCCGGGCTGCTCGACCGGTTCAAGAAGAATCTCGAACCCATCGACACCTGGATCAAGGGCGTCCAGACGCCCACCAACGCCGGCTTCACCCAGCAGGCCGCCGTCTCGGCCAACGAGGGGCTCAAGCACTCCGCCGCCGCCTCGGGGACCTCCGCCGCGTCGGGGAACCTCCTCACCGAGGCCGCCGGGACCGTGGTCAGCGGTATGGACGCGTACAAGAGCATGAAGGACGCCAAGAAGGCCGGGGACGGGGCCGAGCACCACACCGCGAACAAGAGGGCCAAGACCAAGGGGACCGACGCGGTCGTCGGGGCCGCCGGTTCGGGGGCCTACAGCGCGGCCATCGCGAAGGAAGTGACGAAGATCCAGAAGGCGGCGGACGCCGCCGTCGCCTCCGAGGCGAGCGGTATCGCCAGCGCCGCCGTCGCCGGGATGAAGAGCGTCCGGTCCGTGTTCCGGGTCGGCGGTGCGGCCCGGAAGTACAAGCGGGTGAAGGAGCTGGGCGATCCGCATCTCGTGCACGCCGAGTCCCTGGCCCGGCTGAACGAGTCGCGGGAGCAGGCCAACTGGGCCGCGGCGGAGGCGTACGTCGCGCTGGACGCCTACTGGAAGCAGGAGGGCGAGGGACGGCTGGAGCTGATCGGCGAGGCCGTCGACGCCGCCTGGGAGGCGATGGGGGAAGCCCGTGACGCCGCCGAGACGCTCCAGCGCGCCGAGAAGAACGTGGAGAAGCTGAGCACGGCCCAGGGGTACGCGAAGAAGAAGCAGCTCACCAAGATCGGCAAGGAGACGGTCGGCGGCGCGTTGGGCGAGTCCACCAAGGCCGCCGCCGGAGTCGTGACCGCGGTCGCGGCGGGGACGGCCGGGCTCGCGTCCAATCCGGTCGGCTGGGGCCTCGCCGGAGCCGGCGCCGGACTCGTCCTCGGCGTCACCCTGTACAAGGCGCTCCGCGCCGCCACGAAGCGCTACGAAGAGGTCCGCCACCCGGAGGTCTGGGCGAAGGAGGGCGAGACCCCTGCTGAGGCGGCGTCCCGCAAGGAGTCGCTCCAGCACGCCCTGAAGTTCTGGAAGAAGGTGTCCAAGGGCGAGCGGGCGGCCATGGCGCGGGAGATCTACGCCCTCGCCGCGGGGCCCGGCATCGCCGGGAGCGGCGGTACGACCGAGGAGATGCGGCAGTCCGGCATGTCCCTGCTCATCGCGCTCAAGTCGGGCCCCGCCGACCACAAGCTCGACCAGGAGGCGTGGGTGGCGAGCCTCAACGACCCCTCCAAGACGGACGGCTGGATCAAGGAGATCGCGGAGCAGCTGGCGTCGGGGTGACACCTGCCTCCGTCAATTACCAGCGTGTTGTGCCACAAGGCCAACCCCTTTTCGGCCAAGTGGAGTCGGTCGTCATCCGCGCATTTTTCGGCTCAATCCCCCGGCGGCCCCAGTTCGTGGTCACGAGGCCGGTACGAGGCGTGAGCACAAGCGGTAGGGTCCCTTCCCGTACGTCGAACGACGGTCGCGGGTACGGGAGTTCGAGGTAGGTCGGGGCCCTCGCGGTCCGGGGTGCCTCAAGTCCGCGCCGTCGTCACCCCCCAGCTCGTACAGGCCTCGTGTGTTGCTTGGAGATCCATGTCGTGCGTCGCCCTCACCGTCCCACGGATCGCCGGCTCCTCGGCGCGCGGTGGTCCCGGGAGACAGCACCGGTTCTCTTCGGCCTGTTGACGACCCCCGGCCGTGCCACGGGCCTGGCGGTGCGTCGTCCCACGCCTCGCGCTCCGCGCCTTCGCGCCGCCGTCCGCCGGTCCCGGCCCACCCCCACCGACGGCTTCCGATCCGTGAGGACCTGATGACTGAACTGATATTGAGCGCCGCCGCGTTGCTGGCGGTGGCCGGAGTCGGGGCCGCGTGGTACTTCCGGCGCAAACGCGACGAGGCCCGGCGCCGGGCCGAGCAACTGCGCGAGCACGCCGACCGGCTCACCCTGCAACTCGTCGCGGCGGAGCAGTGCGTGGGGCACCTCGCGGCCACCGTGATCCCCGCGGCGGCCAAGGGCGGTGAAGGGCCCGAAGGGGGCGGGCTCCTCGTGCCGGCGCAGCTCGACGGGACCCCGCTCGCCGAGCGGCTGCGTGCCGTCCCCGGGGCGGTGGCCTCGGTCGTGGCGGACGTACGGGGGCAGGAGCGGGCGGCGGCCGCCCAGGCCGCGGCCCAGGCCGCCGAGCAGGTCCGGCAGGACACCGAGCGGTACGTCGCGCAGGTGCGGCACGAGTCCGTCGGCGTGGCCCGGGCCGCCGTGCGCGGCTTCGCCAACAACGTCGTCGCGCGGTCGGCGCGGCTCGGCCGGGCCGTCAGCCAGGGCGTACGGCGGCACATCTCGGACGAGGCGTACGCGACGCTGGTGGAGATCGACCACCTCGCGCAGCAGATGCTGCTCACCGCGTCGGGGTACTCCGTACTCGCCGGGGACAAGCTGTCCCGGCGCTGGCCCGCCACCTCGCTGACCGACATCACGCGCGCGGCGATGGGCCGGATCGAGGGATACGAGCGGATCAAGCACCCCGAGATGGGGTCCGTGGTGGTCGAGGGGCGCGCGGTGGAGGCGGTCGTGCACGCGCTCGCCGTCCTGCTGGACAACGCGCTGCGCTACTCCCCGCCCGCCGCCAGTGTCCACGTCTCGCTCGAACACGGGCACCACGCCTGCTTCCTGATCGTGGACGACGCCGGGCTGCGCATGGACGACGAGCGGCTGCTGTGGGCCGGAAACGTGATGTCCGGCGAGCAGCGCGACGACATCACCCGCCTCGGCGCCCACCCCCAGACCGGGCTGCGCGTGGCGTCCCTGCTCGCGGAGAACTACGGCTTCCGCGTCGAGCTGACCGCGCCGAACATCTACCAGGGGACCCGGGCCATGGTCGTCCTGCCGAAGAACCTTCTCGTCGATCCCGCGGCGTCGGCGGGGAGCGGGGCCGGGACCGTCGCCGCGGCTGTGGCGGGAACGGCGGCGGGGTCCGCCACGGGGACGGCTCAGCCCGTGGCCGCGACCGCCGCCCCGCCGGCCGCCGTCGCCGCGACCGCCACCCCGCCGGCCGCCGAGCCCGCGCCCCCGGCGCCCGCCCCCACCCCCGCGCCGGCCCTCACCACCGAGCCCGCGCACCAGCCCACGCACGAGCCCGCGCCGCAGCACGAACCCGCCGCCCCCAGCCCGGAACCCGCACCGGCACCGGCATCTGCGCCCGCGACTACCCCCACACCCGCGACGCCCCCCGCACCCCCCACCACCACCGCCAACGGCCTCACCGTGCGCCGCCGCTCCCCCGCCCCGGCCCCGTCGCGGCCACGTCCCGCACCGGCCGCCGACACCGAGCCCGGCCGTCCGGCCGTCGCCGCCGCCTGGGCCGCCGGCACCCGGCGCGGCCGCGACGGGGAGCCCGCACCGGCCGCGCCGGATGCCGCGAGCACGGACCGGGGCACTCCCCGCGAGGCCCCCGAAGCCTCCCCCACCGCCGCCCACAACGCCCCCCACCCGGCCGCCCGCGACGCCGCTCACGACGAAGGACACTGATCGTGCAAGACACACACACCAACAGCCTGGGCTGGCTGCTCGACCAGGAACTCGGCACCGTCGAGGGCGTCCGCTACGCCGTGCTGATGAGCAGCGACGGGCTGCTGAAGGCCCGTACGGAGACGATCGGCCAGGACGACGGGGAGAAGTTCGCGGCGCTGACCGCGGCGCTGCGGGCGGCGGGCAAGGCCTGGGACGAGTTCACCGGCGGGGCCGGCATGCGCCAGCTGCTGATCGAGTCGGTCGGCTGCATCGGGCTGACGACCACCGCCGCGAAGAACACGATGCTGTCGGTGTGCACGACCGGCCCGGACGCCGACGTCGGGCTGATCTCCCACCACATGGTGCGGCTCGCCACCCGGGTCGGGCACGAACTGGGCACGGCGGAGCGCGTGCCGGTCGCCGAGGGCGCGGCGGGCGCGGGAGGCGCGGAAGGCGGCTCGACGGCATGACCGGGCCGCGGCGTGACCCCGACATGGTCAGGCCCTACGTCCGTACCGGGGGCCAGGTCCGCGCCCGCGAGGACGTGCGCCCGGAGAGCGTGGTCATCGCCGCGACCGGCCCGACGGACACCCTCGCCCCGGACGCCCGCCGGGTGATGCGGCTGTTCGCCGGCGCGGACGGCGGCCTGGCCGTCGCCGACATCGCCGCCGCGCTGGAGCTGCCGCCCTCCACGGTGCGGATCCTCGTCTCCTCGCTGATGGACTCCGGCCACCTCTCCAGCCCGGTCGCCGCGACCGAGCACCAGCCCGACTTCGACCTGCTCCAGGAGGTACTCCGTGGACTGCGCTCCATGGTCTGACCCGCCCGTCACCTACGTCCCGGCCTCGGTGACGCGGTCGGCCAAGATCGTGGTCGCGGGCGGCTTCGGCGTCGGCAAGACGACGTTCATCGGCAGCGTCTCGGAGGTACGGCCGCTGCGGATGGAGGAGCCCATCACGCAGGCCAGCGCCGGCGTGGACGACCTGCGCGGCACCCCGCACAAGACGACGACGACCGTGGCGATGGACTTCGGCCGCATCCACATGGCCGACGGGCGGCTCGCGCTGTACCTGTTCGGGCTGCCGGGGCAGTCCCGGTTCCAGCCGCTGTGGGAGGACCTGGCGGAGGGCGCCCTCGGCTGTCTCGTGCTGGCCGACACCCGCGACCTCGACGCCTCCCACGACGCCCTCGGTCTCCTGGACGGCGCCGGCATCCCGTACGCCGTCGCCATCAACACGTTCCCCGGCGCGCCGGGTTACCCCGAGGCGGAGCTGCGCGAGGCGCTGGCCCTGGAACCCGCGACGCCCCTGACGGCCTGCGACGCCCGCGACCGCACGTCCTCGCTGCACGCCCTGATCACGCTCACCGAGTACCTCTCCGAGCACAAGCAACAGCGCGAGCACCGCTCAGCCGCCGCCCTCCAGGAGTCCCGCCCATGACGTTGCCCTCCGCCGAGCCCGCGCCGACGAGCCCACCGGGCCGGATCGCCCTGTACGACCCGGAGTTCGCGGCGGACCCGCACGCCGCGTACCGGCGCATGCGGCGCACCCACGGTCCGCTCGTCCCCGTCGATCTGGCGCCCGGTGTCCCCGCGACCCTGGTGATCGGCTACTACCAGGCCCGCCGCATCCTCAACGACCCGCTGCGCTTCCCGGCCGACCCCCGCGCCTGGGAGAAGCTGATCCCGGCGACCTGCCCGGTCCGGCCGATGATGGAGTGGCGGCCCAACGCGCTGCGCTCGGGCGGCGCCGAGCACGCCCGCTACCGGTCCGCCAACACCCACGCCATCGACAAGGTCGACCAGCACGGACTGCGCGCCCTCGTCGAGAAGGTCGCCGACGGCGCCATCGACGGGTTCCGCACCACCGGTTCGGCGGACCTGCTCACCCAGTACTCGTTCCCCATCGCCTTCAGCGTCCTCAGCGCGCTGCTGGGCTGCCCGGACGAGATCGGGCAGCGCATCGCCGACGGTATGGCGAAGATCTTCGACACCACCAACGCCCAGCGCGGCAACGAGATCCTCGCCCAGGCCGTCTCCGACCTCGTGACCCTGCGCCGGCAGCACCCCGGCGACGACATCACGTCCCGGCTGACGCTGCACCCCGCCGAGCTGACCGACGAGGAGATGGGCCATCAGCTCGTCACGCTCTACGGTGCCGGGATCGAGCCGCTGACCAACCTGATCAGCAACACGATCCTGAAGATCCTCACCGACGAGGAGTTCTCCGCCGATCTGCACGCCGGGCTGTCCACGGTGCGCGACGCGCTCGACGCCGTCCTCTACACCGACCCGCCGATGGCCAACTACTGCATCTCCTATCCCCCGTACCCCATCGACGTGGAGGGAGTGCTGCTGCCCGCCGACCAGCCGGTGGTGATCTCCATGGCGGCCGCGAACAACGACCCGGCCCTGACGGAGGGCGTGCCCGAGGGCCGGCACACGGGCAACCGGGCCCATCTGGCCTGGAGCATCGGCCCGCACGCCTGCCCCGCCCGTTCGCACGCCTACCTCATCGCGGAGACCGCGGTCACCCACCTCCTGGACGCGCTGCCGGAGACGGACCTCGCCCGTCCCCTCGCCGACCTCACCTGGCGTCCCGGCCCGTTCCACCGGGCCCTGGAATCGCTGCCCGTCACCTTCCCCGCCGCACACTAAGGAGCCAGGTCATGGCGACCCAGCAGTCTCCCCTCGTCCTCGACCCCACCGGTGCCGGTCACCACGCCGAGCACCGCGCCCTGCGGGAGCGCGGCCCGGCCACGCGGGTGGACGTGCTCGGTGTGGAAGCCTGGTCGATCACCGATCCCGCCCTGCTCAAACAGCTCCTGACCAGTCCGGACGTCTCCAAGGACGGGCGCGCGCACTGGCCCGCCTTCGGTGAGGTGGTGGCCACCTGGCCGCTCGCCCTGTGGGTGGCGGTGGAGAACATGTTCACCGCGTACGGCCAGGGCCACCGCAAGCTGCGCCGGCTGGTGGCCCCGGCCTTCAGCGCCCGTCGCATCGAGGCGATGCGGCCGGCCGTCGAGGGGATGGTCGCCGGGCTGATCGACCGGCTCGCGGAGCTGCCCGCCGACCGGCCGGTCGACCTGCGGCAGGAGCTGGCGTATCCGCTGCCCATCGCGGTGATCGGTCACCTCATGGGCGTGCCCGAGGACCAGCGGGAGGGCTTCCGCGCGCTCGTCGACGGCGTCTTCGACACGACGCTGAGCCAGGCCGAGGCGATGGCCAACACCGCGCGCCTGTACGGGGTCCTGGACGAGTTGATCGCCGACAAGCGGGCCACGCCGGGCGACGACATGACGTCCCTGCTCATCGCGGCCCGGGACGACGAGGAGGACGGTGCCCGGCTCTCCCCCGGGGAGCTGCGGGACACGCTGCTGCTGATGATCAGCGCCGGCTACGAGACCACCGTCAACGTCATCGACCAGGCCGTGTACACCCTGCTGACCCAGCCCGACCAGCTGGAACTGGTCCGCAAGGGTGCGGTCACCTGGGGCGACGTGGTGGAGGAGACGCTGCGTCACGAACCGGCGGTCAAGCACCTGCCGTTGCGGTACGCGGTCACGGACATCGCCCTGCCGGACGGGCAGACCATCGCTCGGGGGGAGGCGATCCTCGCCTCGTACGCCGCCGCCAACCGGCACCCGGACTGGCACGCCGACGCCGACACCTTCGACGCGACGCGCGTGGTCAAGGACCACCTGGCGTTCGGGCACGGGGTGCACTTCTGCCTCGGCGCGCCGCTGGCCCGCATGGAGGTCGTGCTCGCGCTGGAGAGCCTCTTCGACCGCTTCCCCGGCATCCACCTCGCCGATCCGGCGGAGGAACTGCCGCCCGTGCCCTCGCTGATCAGCAACGGCCACCAGCGGCTGCCGGTCCGGCTGTACGCCGGCTGAACCGCCGGGACGGCGCGCCCCGGCGTTCGGGGCGCGCCGTCCACCGGCCGGGAGGCTCCGCGGATCAGCCGAACATGCCCGGCTCGTAGTCGCCCGCCGGCTGCTGGGTGATGACGTTCATGCGGTTGTAGGTGTTGATGACGGCGATCAGGCCGACCAGCGCGATCAGTTGGTCCTCGTCGTAGTGCTCGGCGGCCTTCGCCCAGGCCTCGTCGGTGACGCCGCCGCCCGAGTCGGCGATGCGGGTGCCCTGTTCGGTCAGTTCGAGGGCGGCGCGCTCGGCGTCGGTGAAGACCTTGGCCTCGCGCCAGGCGGCGATCAGGTTGAGGCGCAGGGAGGTCTCCCCGGCCTTCGCGGCGTCCTTGGTGTGCATGTCGAGGCAGAAGCCGCAGCCGTTGATCTGGCTGGCGCGGATCTTGACCAGTTCCTGGGTCGCGGCCGGCAGCGCCGAGTCGGTCACGGCCTTGCCCGCCGAGTTGATGTGGCGCAGGAGCTTGCCGGCGAGGGGGTTCGAGAACAGGTTGAGTCGAGCTTCCATGAGGGGTTCCTCCGTCGTGGGTCGTCCGGCCGGTCCGGCCGGGTGGCCGGTGGTGCGCTCTGGGGCTACACCGCTACGACGGAGTGCGCGGGCGTGATGTGACAGGCCACGGAGATCAGCTGGTGTGACCTGCGTCTCACCCGTGCGTGGCGGGTCCTTCGGGCCGTTCGGGCCGTTCCAGCAGCCTGAGCAGGGCGGCCGTGACGTCGCCCGGGCGTTCGTCCATCACCCAGTGCCCCGCGTCGTCCAGCATCGTCAGTTCGGCGCCGGGCACGGCCGCGGCCAGCCCGGTCGCGATGTCCGGGCTCAGGTACGGGTCCGTGCGGCCCCAGACCACCGCCGTCGGGCAGGTCACCGTGTCCAGGCGGCGGCGCAGCTCGGGGCGGGGCGGGGTGCGGTAGTCACCGAAGTAGTGGAGCAGCCAGCGGCGGCCCTCCGGGGTGTCCATCCAGTCGACGTAGCCGTCCAGGAGGCGGGCGTCGAGATGGCCCGCGCGGACGAGCGGGGCGAAGGTGCGGCGGTGGAGGGCGGCGTACGGCAGGCGCAGCGCCGCGGACCGGAGTGCGGGGGTGCGTCCGGCGAGGCCGATCAGGCTGAAGACGGTGTACCAGCGGCGGGTGAACGTGGCGTGCGCGCGGCTGTTGAGGACGGCCAGCCTGCGCACCCGCGCGGGGTGGGCCTCGGTGAAGCCCAGGGCGAGGAAGCCGCCGTAGTCGTGGCCGACCAGGTTCACCGAGTCGAGTTCCAGGGCGTCCAGCAGGCGGCCGATCCGGGCGACCTCGGTGTCGTAGTCGAAGGGCAGGTGGAGGGGGCGGTCGGACTCGCCCCAGCCGAGGAGGTCGGGGGCGACGACCCGGTGGCGGGCCGCGAGGCGCGGGACCTGGTGGCGCCAGCAGTGGTGGTTCGCGGGGTAGCCGTGCAGGAGCAGCACGGCTTCGGCGTCGGGCGGCCCCGACTCCCAGCAGGCCACCCTCGCTCCGTCCACCCGGACCGACCGGGCGCGGGGCCGGTCCGTGCCGGGACTCTGCGTGTTCATCGGCTGCGCGCTCCCTCGGTCGGTCCGTCCACCCCTCTGAACGTGCGGATACCCGGAAGTGACGCGGCCAGGGCACGGCCTGCGCCCGAACGGGGGGTACGCCCGCGCCGACGGGCGGGGGAGAGGCGCTCACCCCGGCGCGTGCGCCGGGCGCGACGGTGATTAGCCTCGGAACCATCAGTCGGAGGCGTGGCAGGAGGCAGAGATGGCGAAGGTTCCCAGCGCGGCGGTCGCCGCGGGCGGGCTCGTCGGCGGGTACGGCGTGGCCCGGTGGACCAAGCGGCGGGAGCTGGGCGGAGCCGTGCTGGCCGTGGCCGGGGCCGCCGCCGCACAGCAGTGGCGGCAGCGGGCCGGCGGTGCGGCCGCAGGCGCCCTGACGGCCGCCTACGTGGCGGGCTTCGCCGGATCCCACCCGCTGGCCAAGAAGGTGGGCGCCTGGCCCGCCGTCCTCGGCGTGGCCGGCGCGGTGGCCCTGGCCTCCTGGGCGGTGGCCGACCGGCGCGGCTGAGCGGGCGGGCGTCGGGGCGACCGGCGCGGCTGAGCGGTGCGCCGCGCGGGAGCCGGGTCAGGAGCGGTGGGTCAGGACGTTGATGACCTTGCCGCTCGGGTCCCGTACGAAGAAGCGCCGTACGCCCCACTCCTCGTCCTGCGGCTCCCGTACGATCTCCGCGCCCGACGCGGCCACCTGGGTGTAGACCGCGTCGACGTCCTCGACCTCCACGCTCAGGTCGGGGACGACCGGCGCGGTGCGCTCCTCGGTGAAGAGGCTGATCTGGGCGGTCGGGTTGGACGGCGAGGCCAGGGTCGTCACCCAGCCCATGTCCATGACCTCCTCGAAGCCGAGGAGCCCGTAGAAGTCACGGCTCGAGTTCCACAGTTCCTCGGACTCGATGTGCAGGTTGGGGACGATTCTGCGGATGGTCATCGGGTGGCTCCTGATCCCGTTGTTCCCTAGGGCTGCGCCTTCACGGAGGAGAGCGGTTCGGCGATGTCCTCCAGCGAACGGCGTTCCGCCTTCACCGCCAGGAACGCCGCCACCAGACCGGCCGCGCACATCAGCCCGGCACCGACCTGGAAGGCCAGAACAGTGTCGCCGACCACGCCGGACTCCGTCAGGTCGGCGAAGAGCAGCGGGCCGCTGATACCGCCGGCGGCGGTGCCGAGGGCGTAGAAGAAGGCGATGGCCATGGCCCGGGTCTCCATCGGGAAGATCTCGGAGACGGTCAGGTACGCGCTGGACGCGCCGGCCGACGCGAAGAACAGCACCACGCACCAGCAGGCCGTCATCGTCGTGGCCGTGAGCGAGCCCTGGTCGAAGAGGTACGCCGTGCCGAAGAGCAGCACGCCGGACAGCAGATACGTACCCGAGATCATGATCCGGCGCCCGACCGTGTCGAAGAGCGGGCCGAGGAGCAGCGGGCCGAGGAAGTTGCCGGCGGCGATGACGGCGAAGTAGTAGCCGGTGCTGCCGGTCGGCACGTCGAAGAAGGTGATGAGGATGGTGCCGAAGCCGAAGGTGATGGCGTTGTAGAGGAAGGCCTGGCCGATGAAGAGGGAGAGGCCGAGGACGGCGCGGCGCGGGTAGCGGCGGAAGACGGTCTTGGCGATCAGACCGAAGCCGATGCTCTTGCGCTGGTGGATGGTGATCTCACCGGCCGGCGGCGGCAGCTTCTCCCCCTTCTCCTGCTCGATCTCCCGTTCGACGGAGGAGACGAGGGTGTCCGCCTTCTCGCCCTGGCCGTGGATGAACTGCCACCGTGGGCTCTCCGGCACGTGCCGCCGTACGAGCAGGATGACCAGGCCGAGGACGACGCCCAGGCCGAAACTGAGCCGCCAGCCGAGGTCCTTGGGGAAGATGTCGGTGTCCAGCATCACGATGGACAGCAGCGCGCCGCCGATGGCGCCCAGCCAGTAGCTGCCGTTGATGATGAGGTCGACCCGGCCCCGGTACTTGGACGGGATCAGCTCGTCGATCGCGGAGTTGATGGCCGCGTACTCGCCGCCGATGCCGAAGCCGGTGAGGAACCGGAAGAGGAAGAACCACCAGGACTCGAAGGACAGGGCGGTCAGCGCGGTCGCCGCGAGGTAGACGACCAGCGTGACCATGAACAGCTTCTTGCGGCCGTAGCGGTCCGTCAGCCAGCCGAAGAACAGGGCACCGGAGCACGCGCCCGCCACGTACAGGGCGGCGGCGAGGCCGGTGATCTGCGCGGAGGTGATGTCGAGGCCGCTGCCGTCCTCGGCGATGCGTCCGGCGACGTTGCCGACGATCGTGACCTCCAGACCGTCCAGGATCCAGACGGTCCCGAGGCCGATCACGATCATCCAGTGCCATCGCGACCAGGGCAGGCGGTCCAGGCGGGCCGGGACGGCCGTGGTGACGGTCCCGGCGGAGGCGGGCACCGGACCCGACGCCGATTCTGCTGTCATGGCTCCCTCTCCGTCGAGCGAACGCCTCCCTTGTGCCCTGCGCCGGAGGGAACACGCCCGCCGCGCCGGGTGGCAGAGGGCCCGCCGGACCGGAGCCGGACGGGGCCTACGCCCCCAGCATGCGGGAGACCGTGTAGATCAGCAGCCCGGCCAGCGAGCCGACCACCGTGCCGTTGATGCGGATGAACTGGAGGTCGCGGCCGATGTTCGCCTCGATCTTCTTGGTGGTGTGCTCGGCGTCCCAGCTCGCCACCGTGTCGGTGATCAGGGAGGTGATCTCGCGGCGGTAGGTCGTCACCACGTACACCGCGGCGCCCTCCACCCACCCGTCGACCTTGCCCTGCACCTTCGGGTCGGAGGCCATCCGGGCGCCCAGGGAGAGCAGCGAGGCCCTCACCCGCAGCCGCAGTTCGCTGCGCTCGTCCTCCGCCGCGGAGACGATCATGGACCGTACGGCCGTCCAGGCGGACGCGATCAGGTCCTGGACCTCGCCGCGGCCCAGCACCTCGGTCTTCAGCCGCTCCACGCGCGCGCGGGTGTCCGTGTCGGACTGGAGGTCGGAGGCGAAGTCCGCGAGGAAGCGGTCGAGGGCGCCGCGCGCCGGGTGGGCGGGCATGTCGCGCATCTCGGTGACGAAGCGCAGCAGTTCCTTGTAGACCCGCTCGCCGACCCTCTTGTCCACGAACCGGGGCGTCCAGCCGGGCGCCCCGCCCTGGACGGCGTCCATCACGGAGTCGCCGTGCAGGACCAGCCAGTCGTGGGCGCGGGAGACGACCAGGTCGACGGCGCGTTTGTGACCGCCGTCGGTGACGATCCGGTCCAGCAGCTTGCCGATGCCGGGGGCGATCTCCTGCGCGTCGGCCCGGCGCGTGATCGCCTCCCCCACCACGGCCTGCACGTCGGAGTCGCGCAGCACCGTGAGGGCGCCGCGCAGGGCGGCGGACAGCTCGGCCGTCACCCGGTCGGCGTGCTCGGGCACGGCGAGCCAGGCGCCGAGCCGACTGCCGATGCCGACGGCGCGCAGCCGCTGCCGCACGACGTCCTCGGAGAGGAAGTTCTCGCCCACGAACTCACCCAGCGAGACGCCGAGCTGGTCCTTCTTCTTGGGGATGATCGCGGTGTGCGGGATGGGGATGCCGAGCGGGTGGCGGAAGAGTGCGGTGACGGCGAACCAGTCGGCGAGGGCGCCGACCATGCCGGCCTCGGCGGCGGCGCCGACATAGCCCGCCCAGGCACCCGCGCCGCGGTGGGAGGCCCACTCGGCCAGCACGTACACCACGGCGACGAAGAGCAGCAGTCCGGTCGCGGTGAGCTTCATCCGGCGTACGCCGCGGCGCTTTTCCTCGTCGGCCGGGCTGAAGGAGGTCATCGCGCGGTCACGGAACGCCCCCGCGCCGGGTCCTCGGGCGCCCGCGCCGGTACCCGTACGCTCCCCGGCACCGCCGGTGTCCCCGGAGCCGCCGGGAAGTTCCGCCTTCGTGCGTTCCATCCGCTCCACCCGTTCGCCGATCCGTCCCGCACACATTGTCCCTTCCTGACCGACTCCTGGAACGGAACACAAGTTCCCGGCGTCTCTCCTGAAGGGGTAACGCAGGGGGCTCGTGCGGCCCTTCCCCGGCCCATGCCTCATCATGGGTTCATCGGACCGGAGCCTCGGGGCTCCCCTCGCCCGAGGAGAAAGCACAACATGACCCGGGGTCGTGACGGGGGTGCGGGGGCACCTCCCACCAAGCACCGTGCCCTGCTGGCGGCGATCGTCACCCTGATAGTGGCGATCTCCGCGGCCATATACGCCGGAGCGTCCGCGGACGACGGCAGCGCGGACCGGTCACCGCTCGCGGGCGGTCGTTTCCCGCGCGGTGACGCCGCTCCCGCCTCCACCGGCTCGTGGGTCGGCGCGTGGTCCACCTCGCCGGCGGCCGCCGAACCGGGCACCGAGACGACGGGCATGGCGGGCCGTTCGATCCGCAACGTCGTGCACGCGGGCGTCGGCGGCACCAGCGCGCGGATCACCCTGTCCAACCTGTACGGGCAGTCGCCGCTGACCGTCACCCACGCCTCCATCGCCCTGGCCGCCGGCCCCGACACGGCGGCCGCGGTCGCCGACACGATGCGCCGGCTCACCTTCCGCGGCAGCCCCCGGGTGATCATCCCGGCGGGCGGCCAGGTGATCAGCGACATCGCCCGCATCGCCGTCCCGTACGGCGCGGACGTCCTGGTCACCACGTACTCCCCGGTGCCCTCCGGCCCGGTCACCTACCACCCGCAGGCCCGGCAGACCAGCTACCTGGCCGCCGGCGACCGCACGGCGGACGTCACGGCCGTCGCGTACACCACCGAGACGCCGTTCTGGCGCTACCTGACGGCGCTGGACGTGCTGAGCAACGAGGCCCACGGCACCGTCGTCGCGATCGGCGACTCCATCACCGACGGCTTCGGCTCCGAGACGAACGCCAACCACCGCTGGACCGACGTGCTCGCCGAGCGGCTGCACGAGGCCGCCGGGGACGGGCGGGACGCGCCCCGCTACAGCGTCGTCAACCAGGGCATCAGCGGCAACCGGATCCTGACCAGCAGGACGGGCCGGCCCGCCGACAACCCGAGCGCGCTGAGCCGTTTCGAGCGGGACGTGCTGCAACGCACCAACGTCAAGGCCGTCGTGATCGTCCTCGGCGTCAACGACATCCTGAACAGCCCGGAACTCGCCGACCGGGACTCCATCCTCGTCGGCCTGCGCACGCTGACCGACCGGGCGCACGCGCGGGGGCTGCGGGTCGTCGGCGCGACGATCATGCCGTTCGGCGGGTACCGGAACTACACGCCGGCCCGCGAGGCCATGCGGCAGCAGGTCAACGCGGAGATCCGGTCCGGCCGCGTGTTCGACGAGGTCGTCGACTTCGACAAGGCGCTGCGCGACGCCTACGACCCCCGCCGGCTCCGCGGCGACTACGACAGCGGGGACCACCTGCACCCCAGCGACAAGGGGTACGCCCGCATGGGCCAGGTCCTCGACCTGGACTCCCTGAAGGGCGCGGTCCCGGTCGAGGCGTGAGCCGCCCCGGCCGTCAGGAGTCCCGGCGGCGTTCCCGTTCCCGCCGGTCGCCGTGCAGGTCGTGGGAGGTGGGGCGGGAGGGGTCCAGTTCCCTGGGGCCAGGGTCGCGCTCCAGCGGGTCCCGCCCCCGGGACTGGCGGCGTTCCAGCTTCTCCTGGCGGCGCTCCTCCTTGATCCGGAGCTTCTCCGCGCGGGTCAGCTTGCGTTCGACGCCGACCCCGCCCCAGAAGGCGAAGCCGGTCACGATCACGCGCGGGGCGCCCGGGTCGCCGGGGACGCCCTCCTCGCGGTGGTCGAAGCCGCCCATGATCCCGATGCCGCGCACGATCACCTCGACCCCGGGCGGCACGACCACGTTCATCCCGCCCATGATCGCGACGCAGTTGATCACGACCTCGCCGTCCGCGAAGTCCGCCTCGCGCAGGTCGATGTCCCCGCCGCCCCAGAACGCGAACGAGTTGAACCGCCGCGGCACCGTCCAGCGCCCCTTGCGCTGGAACCCGGACATCACCGCGACCGCCCAGCTCGACGAGGGCTCGCCGCCGGTGATCCGGCCCGCCCAGTCCCCCGAGGCCGCCGGCTCCTTGGTCATCGACACCTTGGGCGCCACGACCGCCGTACCGTCCGGCAGGTCCCGGGTGATCGGCGCCAGTTCCCCGTAGGTCCGCGCGCGGTACGTGGCGTCCAGCCGCTCCTCGAACTCGGTCATGTCGAGTCGGCCCTCCGCGAGGGCGTCCCGCAGGACCTCGGCGACTCGTTCACGGTCGGCGTCGGATGCGCGGAGCTCCGGGGCGTCGTCGGTCATGTACAGCAGCCTACGAGGTCACCGCGCCGGGCACTACGCGCTCGCGCGTTCCGCGTACATCTTGGCGATCACCGCTTCGATGTCCGGTTCCCGCACCGACAGGTCCACCAGCGGATACTCCGCGGCGATCCGTGCCACCAGCCCCGCCGCCGACGCCGACGCCGGGAACGCCAGCCACTGCCGCGGCCCCTCCACCCGCACCACCCGCGCCGGCGCCGGCGCCTCGATCGGCGGCAACTCGCGCTCCAGGTCCACCACCAGCGTCCGCTCGCTCTCCCCCGCCTCGTGCAGCCCCGCCAGCGGACCGTCGTACATCAGCCGCCCGTGGTCGATGACCATCACCCGCGAGCAGAGCTGCTCGATGTCCTGGAGGTCGTGCGTGGTCAGCAGCACCGTCGTGCCGCGCTCCGCGTTCAAGTCCCGCAGGAATCCCCGCACCTTGGCCTTCGACACCACGTCCAGACCGATCGTCGGCTCGTCCAGGTACAGCACCTCGGGGTCGTGCAGCAGCGCCGCCGCGATGTCGCCGCGCATCCGCTGGCCCAGCGAGAGCTGCCGTACCGGGACGTCCAACAGCTCCTGGAGCTGGAGCAGTTCCACGCAGCGGTCCAGGTTCTCCCGGTAGCGGGCGTCCGGGATGCGGTACATGCGGTGCATCAGGCGGTAGGAGTCGATCAAAGGCAGGTCCCACCACAGCGTCGTCCGCTGCCCGAACACGACGCCGATGCGGTGCGCCAGCCGCGTCCGCTCCCGGGACGGGTCGATCCCCGCGACCCGCAGCCGGCCCCCGCTCGGCGTCAGGATGCCGGTGAGCATCTTGATCGTCGTCGACTTCCCGGCGCCGTTCGGCCCGATGTAGCCGACCATCTCGCCGCGCGCCACCGTGAAGGACAGCCCGTCCACGGCCCGCACCTCACGCCGCTCCCGCTTCAGGAAACCCGTCTTCCTGCGCACGTCGAAGACCTTCTCGACGCCGTCCAGCTCGATGAAGGCCGCGCCCTGCGGCGCGGCGCTCTCCGCCTCGGTCATCGCCGTCGGCTCCCTCACTCGTCAGCTCCCTGTACTCCGGTACGAACGAAGCCCCGCCCGCCAGACCAGCCCCGCCAGCGCGCAGCACACCACCGCCACCAGCGGCGACGTGAACGCCACCCACTCCGGCAGGTCCAGCGGGAAGGGCCGGTCCAGCACATAACCCGCCGGCAGCCAGTTGACGAAGGCCAGCGGCACCACGAAGGTCACCCCCCGCACCAGGTCCAGCGCGAACACGGTCGGCGGATACTGAAGCATCGTCGTGCCGCCGTACGTGAACGCGTTCGACACCTCCGCCGCGTCCTGCGCCACGAACTGGAACGCCGCCGCCGCCACGAACACCGCGCAGAAGATCCCCGCCCCGCTGAGCAGCATCACCGGCATCAGCAGCAGCTTCGCCGCCGTCCAGTCGACGTCCAGCAGCACCAGGGCGTAGACCAGCACCAGCACCCCCTGCGTCACCCGGCCGAGGCGGCGCAGCGCGAACCGGTCCGCCGCCACCTGCGCCAGCACCGGCGCCGGGCGCACCAGCAGCGTGTCCAGCGTGCCGTCGCGCACCCGCCGGCCCAGCCGCTCCATCGAGCCGACCGCCAGGTCGGCCAGCCCGAAGGACACCCCCGCCACCCCGTACAGGAACGCCACCTCGCCCAGCGACCAGCCGCCCAGCGCGTCGACGCGGGAGAACATCAGCAGGATCGCCACGAAGTCCAGCGCGGTCGCCGCGAAGTTCCCGAACGTCGTCAGTGCGAACGACGTCCGGTAGGCCATCGTCGACCTGATCCACATCGTGGCGATCAGGCCGTACGTCCGCACCCCCTCCGCGACCCGGCCGCGCTCCCGGGCCACCCGCGCCGTCTCAGCCACCCTGGACCACCACCCGCCGTGTCGCCGCCGACTGCGTCAGCCGCCCCACCGCCAGCAGCGCCACCGCCCACGCGGCCTGGAAGACGAACGTCGCCGGCGCGTCGGCCTCGCCGAGCAGCACGTCGGCCGGCGCCTGGAGCAGCGACGACCACGGCAGCATCCGGACCACCTCGCCCAGCGCGCCCGGGAACACGTTCAGCGGAAGCAGCATCCCCGAGCAGAAGAATCCCGCGAGCCACGCCATCTGCGTCACCCCCATGCCGTCCATCAGCCAGAACGCCGAGAGCGCCACCAGGTACCGCAGCGCGAAGCTGACCGCCGCCGCCAGCACCACCGCCACCAGGAACGCCGCCCACCTCGACACCTCCCCCGGCAGGGCCACCGGGAAGAACAGCGCCCCGAACGCGAACGGCACGACCCCGCGCCCCAGTAACTGGAACACCGCCCGCCCCAGGTCCGCCGCCAGCCACCACAGCTGGAGGTCGGCCGGCCGGTACAGATCGACGGCGATGTCACCCGTACGGATGCGCTCCATCAATTCGTCCTCGAACCCCCCGCCCCCGATCGCCAGCGCCGCCAGCAGGGCCTGCCCCAGCCAGACGAACGTCACGGCCTGCGCCTGGTCGTACCCGCCGAGCTGCGGGTTCTCCTCCCACAGGGCCAAATAGGTGTAGACCAGAATCAGTCCGAAGACCGTATTGGTGAACACCCCGGCGGCGGTGGCCGCACGATAGGTCGCGTACCGTCTGAAGCCCCCCGCCGCGACGGCCACGTACAACCGCCCCGAGCCCACGCGCACGGCCCTCCCCCTCCGATCGGCACCAAAGCGCAGGAGCCTAGTGCGACGGCGACCCCCCGTGCCACGGAATTTCACGGGTGTGCCGCCGAGCGGGAACGGAACCCGCGGTGCGAGAGTCTTCATCAGAGGGCCCAGAGGGCGCAGAGGCGCACAAGGCCGTACGAGTCCAGACCGTACGACGCGAAACAGGAGTCCGTGCACGACATGAGCGACGAGCCGCAGCCGCAGCAGCCGGAACAGGGCTGGGCGCCGAGAGAGCCACAGGCGGCCGGCAACGGGGACGCGAAGAAGCCCAAGCGGCCGAAGCGGACCGGCTGGCGCAGGCTGATCCCGACCTGGCGCATCGTGCTGAGCACCTGTGTGATCGGCCTCCTGCTGCTGGTCGGCGGCTTCTTCCTCGGCTACCAGCTGGTGCAGATCCCCGCCGCCAACGCGGCCGCCACCAAGCAGTCCAACGTCTACCTGTACGCCGACGGCAGCGTCCTCGCCCGGGACGGCGAGGTCAACCGGGAGAGCGTCGGCCTCGCCCGCATCTCCAAGGACGCCCAGCACGCCGTCCTGGCCGCCGAGGACCGCGACTTCTACAGCGAGTCCGCCATCGACCCGGGGGCCATGGTCCGGGCCGGCTGGAACACCGCGACCGGCAAGGGCAAGCAGTCCGGCTCCACGATCACCCAGCAGTACGTCAAGAACTACTACCTGGCCCAGGAGCAGACGGTCACCCGCAAGGTGAAGGAGTTCTTCATCTCCATCAAGCTCGACCGCGAGAAGAGCAAGAGCGAGATCCTCGAGGGCTACCTCAACACCAGCTTCTTCGGCCGCGGCGCCTACGGCATCCAGGCCGCCGCCCAGGCCTACTACGGCATCGACGCCAAGGACCTCACGGCCGGCCAGGGCGCCTACCTCGCCTCCCTCCTCAACGCCCCCAGCCAGTACGACGTCGTCGCCCACCCCGAGAACAAGGGCGCCGCCGAGTCCCGCTGGAACTACGTGATGGACGGCATGGCCGACAAGGGCTGGCTGAGCCGCTCCGAGCGCGACGCCGCGAAGTTCCCGACGCCCAAGGCGTCCACCATCTCCACCAGCATGTCCGGACAGCGCGGCTACGTCGTCAACATCGTCAGGGACTACCTGGTCCAGAACGGGATCGTGGACGAGGAGGAACTCGCCCGCGGCGGCTACCGCATCACCACGACCCTCCAGAAGGACAAGCAGAACGCCTTCGTCAAGGCCGTCGACGACAAGCTGATGTCCCAGCTGGACAAGAAGGAACGCAAGGTCGACAACTACGTCCGCGCGGGCGGCGCCTCCGTCGACCCGCGCAGCGGCAAGGTCGTCGCGATGTACAACGGCATCGACTACGTCAAGCAGTACACGCCCAACGCCGTCCGCCGGGACTTCCAGGTCGGCTCCACCTTCAAGCCCTTCGTGTTCACGTCCGCCGTCGAGAACCACTCCGAGACGCAGGACGGCGACACGATCAACCCGAACACGCGCTACGACGGCACCAGCGAGCGCCCCGTCGTGGGCTGGAGCGGCGGCCGCTACGCACCGGAGAACGAGGACCACCGCGACTACGGCGACGTCACCGTCCGCGAGGCCACCGACAAGTCCATCAACGCCGTGTACGCCCAGATGGCCGTGGACGTCGGCTCCGACAAGGTCATGCAGACCGCCATCGACCTCGGGCTCTCCAAGAACACCCCGGAACTGACGCCCTCGCCGTCCATCGCGCTCGGTGTCGCCACCGCCAGCCCCCTCGACATGGCCGAGGCGTACGCGACCATCGCCAACCACGGCAGGCACGGCGCGTACACGCTGGTCGAGAAGGTCATGAAGGACGGCAAGCACGAGGTCGAGCTGCCCGAGCGGCGCGAGCGCCAGGCCGTCAGCCGCGAGTCCGCGGACACCACGACGTCCGTGCTGCGCAGCGTCGTCGAGAAGGGCACCGCCACCGCCGCCCAGGCCGCCGGCCGTCCCGCGGCCGGCAAGACCGGTACGGCGGAGGAGGACACCGCCGCCTGGTTCGCCGGCTACACCCCCGAACTGGCCACCGTCGTCGCCGTCATGGGCCAGGACCCGAAGACCGCCGCCCACAAGCCGCTGTACGGCGCGACGGGACTGGCCAGGATCAACGGTGGCGGCGCGCCCGCCGAGATCTGGGGCCAGTACACCCGCAAGGCGCTGGAGGGCGAACCGGTCAGCGACTTCGACCTCCAGCTCCAGACGGGCGCCGACGTCACCGCGCCCCCGTCCGCCGACTCCTCGGACGAACCGGGCTCCGGCGACGAGAGCGGCAGCGGCGAACCGGACGACGAGTCCACCGGCGACGAGGACTCCCGCACCGAGACCCCGGGCGACGGCAGCGGCGGCACCAGCACCTCGCCCGGCGACTCCGGCGGCTCGGGCGACTCCGGCGGCGAGACCGGCGCCCCGACCACCGGCGGCCCCTCGGGCGGCGCCAGCACGGAACCGGGCCCCACGGGCGGCGGCGACGGCGGCGACGACTCGGCGAACGGCGGCACCACCGAGGGCGGCGGTGGGGACACCGACGGGGCGGGGGGCGGTGGCTCCGACCCGACCGCCGGCACCGTCGCCGGCGTCCCGGTGACACCCCGGCGTCAGTGACCCGAGGTCGCCTTCAGACCCACGACGGCGACCAGCAGCAGGCAGATGAAGAAGATCCGGGCGGCGGTCACCGGCTCACCCAGCACGACCATGCCGAGCACCGCCGCCCCGGCCGCACCGATCCCCACCCACACGCCGTAGGCGGTACCGATGGGAAGCGTCCGGGCCGCGTACGACAGCAGCACCATGCTCGCGACGATCCCGGCACCGGTGAGGAGACTGGGCACGAGCCGGGTGAAACCGTCGGTGTACTTCATCCCGATCGACCAGCCGACCTCGAGCAGACCGGCGACGAGCAGCAGAACCCAGGCCATGACGGCACCTCCGTGAAACGAAAAGGAACGGCGGTGCGTCGTCTTTTCGCTCAACCCGGTACGGCGCGTCTCGTCGGGTGCCTCCAAGGTAGCAAAGACAGCGGAGAGGGGCGGTGACACCGGTCACCGCCCCTCCAAGTACCGCGGGCTCCGTACCGCGGGCCCTACAGATACAGCCCGGTGGAGTCCTCGGACCCCTCGAACCGGTCCGCGGCCACCGCGTGCAGATCGCGCTCGCGCATCAGCACGTAGCCGACCCCCCGCACCTCGACCTCGGCGCGGTCCTCCGGGTCGTACAGCACCCGGTCGCCCGGCTCGACGGTCCGTACGTTCTGTCCGACGGCGACGACCGCCGCCCAGGCCAGCCGCTTGCCGACCGCAGCCGTGGCGGGGATCAGGATGCCGCCCCCGGAACGCCGCTCGCCCTCACCGGTGTCCTGCCGCACGAGTACGCGGTCGTGCAGCATCCGGATGGGCAGCTTGTCGTCCTGGGAGCCGTGCTCGTTTCTCTTGGCGCTCACGCCCCGAACCTACCTGCCCCGGCTCAGCGCCCGCGCCGCCGGGTACTGCCCAGGGCGAGCAGCCCCACGACCCCGACCACCACGAGCGCGACGGGCACGACCCGCTCAAGACGGGGGGCGCCCTCCTCGTCCACGAACTGCGACTTCACGTCGCTGACCGCGCTGTTGACCTTGACGTACGCGCGCCCGAGGGTGTGGTCGACGCTGGAGGCGACCTTGGCCTTGGCGTCGCCCACGATCGTCTTCGGGTGCACCCGCATCCCCAGCTCGTCGAGCGTCTCGGCCAGCACCTCGCGTCGGCGCTTGATGTCCGCCTCGATCTGCGCCGGGGTCCTGCTGTCCGACGTGTCCGCCACCGTACGCCTCCGAAGTCCTCTGACACTGTCCCGCACAGTCTGTCAGCTACTCGCTTCTCCGCACTGTCAGGACCCCCGGTTACGCTGATTCGATGAGCGAGCGACTCCAGCCCGGGGACCCGGCCCCCGCCTTCACCCTCCCGGACGCCGACGGCAACGAGGTGTCCCTGTCGGACCACAAGGGCCGCAAGGTCATCGTCTACTTCTACCCTGCTGCCCTTACCCCCGGCTGCACGAAGCAGGCGTGCGACTTCACGGACAACCTGGAGCTGCTGGCCGGCGCCGGGTACGACGTGATCGGCATCTCCCCCGACAAGCCGGAGAAACTCGCCAAGTTCCGCGAGGCCGAGTCCCTGAAGGTCACCCTCCTCGCCGACCCCGACAAGAAGGCCCTCGACGCGTACGGCGCCTTCGGCGAGAAGAAGAACTACGGCCGCACCTACATGGGCGTCATCCGCTCCACGATCGTCGTGGACGAGGAGGGCAAGGTCGAACGGGCCCTGTACAACGTCCGCGCGACGGGCCACGTGGCCAAGATCATCAAGGACTTGGGGATCTGACGGCGCTGCCCGGCCAGTAGCATGGCCGGGCAGCAGTTCCGGGCGGCCGTGGTGGAATTGGCAGTCACGCTGGGTTTAGGTCCCAGTGGGGTAACACCCGTGAGGGTTCGAGTCCCTCCGGCCGCACCAGTACGTTCTCGGCGGTTCAGCCGAGCAGCTCACGCACCACCGGCACCAGCGCCCTGAAGGCCTTACCCCGGTGGCTGATCGCGTTCTTCTCGGTCGCCGTCAGTTCCGCGCAGGTCCGGGTCTCGCCCTCCGGCTGGAGGATCGGGTCGTAGCCGAAGCCGCCCGTGCCGGCGGGCGTGTGGCGCAGGGTGCCGCGGAGTTGGCCCTCGACGACGCGCTCCGTGCCGTCGGGCAGGGCCAGGGCGGCCGCGCAGGCGAAGTGGGCGGCCCGGTGCTCGTCAGCGATGTCGCCGATCTGGGCGAGGAGGAGGTCGAGGTTGGCCTGGTCGTCGCCGTGGCGGCCGGCCCAGCGGGCGGAGAAGATGCCCGGCGCGCCGTTCAGGACGTCGACGCAGAGGCCGGAGTCGTCGGCGACGGCGGGCAGGCCGGTGGCCTGGGCGAGGGCGTGGGCCTTGAGCAGGGCGTTCTCGGCGAAGGTGACGCCGGTTTCCTTGACGTCGGGGATCTCCGGGTAGGCGTCCGCGCCGACGAGGTCGTGGGGCAGGCCCGCGTCGGCGAGGATGGCCCTCAGTTCGGTGATCTTTCCGGCGTTACGGGTGGCGAGGATCAGGCGGGTCATGGGGACCAGTATCGCCGGACCCCCGGGCCCCGGATCGCGCACCCCGGGCCGGGGTCTTCCCTACGGCGTGCAGACCTTGGTCAGTTCGCCGGCCGCGTCGGTGACGGGGCTGAGGTCGGGGGTCTCGTCGCCGTTCTCCACCGAGGTCCGGACGTTGTCGACGGCCTTGCCGAGGTCGTCGACGGCCTTGTTGACGTCCGTGTTGTCGGTCTGGCCGCCGATCTTGTCCAGGTTCTTGTCGATGGAGTCGAGGGACTCCTCCCACTGGGTGGGGTCGGACGTGTTCTCCACGGCCTGCTGGAGTTCGGTGACGCTGTCGGCTATCGCGTCCGCCGTGCGTACGCAGTCGAGGGCCTTGTCGACGGCGTCGCAGCCGGTGGTGAGTCCGGCCGTGAGGGCGACTGCGGCCAGCGTGGCGGCGACGGTGACGGTGTGGCGAAGGCTGCGGTGGCGGCTCGCGGCCATGGATCTCGTCCTCCCCTTGGCACCGGGCCGGGCGGCCCGTGTGCGGTGCGGCGTCGGGCGTACGACCGGTGTGGCCGTACGCCCGTGGTGCTGTACTGCTAGGGACGCGGTCGCGGGCGCGTGAGTTGCGTGTCCGCACGCACTTCCTTGAGACGCCTTTGGGTCGCCCTTTACCTTTCCAGGGTCTCGTCGAGCGCCTTGCGCTGGAGTGCGGCGAGGTCGGCGCAGCCGGCGGTGGCGAGGTCGAGGAGCGTGTTGAGTTCGTCGCGTGCGAAGGGCTCGGCCTCGGCGGTGCCCTGGACCTCGACGAAGCGGCCGTCGCCGGTGCAGACGACGTTCATGTCGGTGTCGGCGCGCACGTCTTCCTCGTAGCGCAGGTCGAGGAGCGGGGTGCCGTCGACGATGCCGACCGAGACGGCGGAGACGGTGCCGGTCAGCGGCTTGCGACTGGGCCTGATCAGCTTCTTGGTCTGGCCCCACGCGATGGCGTCGGCGAGGGCGACGTAGGCGCCGGTGATGGCGGCGGTGCGGGTGCCGCCGTCGGCCTGGAGGACGTCGCAGTCCAGGACGATGGTGTTCTCGCCGAGCTGCTTGTAGTCGATGACGGCGCGCAGGGAACGGCCGATGAGGCGGCTGATCTCGTGGGTGCGGCCGCCGATGCGGCCCTTGACGGACTCGCGGTCGCCCCGGGTGTTGGTGGCGCGCGGGAGCATGGCGTACTCGGCGGTGACCCAGCCTTCGCCGCTGCCCTTGCGCCAGCGCGGGACGCCTTCGGTGACGGAGGCGTTGCAGAGGACTTTGGTGTCGCCGAAGGAGACGAGGACGGAGCCTTCGGCGTGCTTGCTCCAGCCGCGTTCGATGGTGACGGGGCGGAGCTGCTGGGGGGTGCGGCCGTCGATGCGTGACATGCGGGTGAGCCTAGCGGCCATGCGGAAGGGGCCTTGACCGCGGTGTAAAAGCCGCCGGGTCAAGGCCCCTTGCCGGTGAACCCGATGGGTCGGGTCACATCATGTCTTCGATTTCCGCGGCGATGGGGTCGGCGTCGGTGCCGATGACGACCTGGATGGCGGTGCCCATCTTGACGACGCCGTGGGCGCCCGCGGCCTTCAGGGCGGCTTCGTTGACCAGCGCGGGGTCGTTGACCTCGGTGCGGAGGCGGGTGATGCAGCCCTCGATCTCGTCGATGTTCTCGATGCCGCCGAGGCCGGCGACGATCTTCTCAGCCTTGCTGGCCATGTTCTTTCTCCCTGATCCGGACCGCTTTGTCGCAGTAACCCACAGTTGGCCCATCTTCGCGAGCCATCGCGGGGTGGGTGCCGAATGATGGCGTCACGGCGACGGAGCCGTCTGTCAACTGGTCTACACCAGTGTACCGGCGACCGGATGGAGACCGGATGAGTGCCGACAGTGCGGTCAGCCCCGGGCGGGCCCGTTGGAACAAGGCGTTCCAGGGCCTGCAGAAGATGGGCCGCAGTCTTCAGTTGCCCATCGCGGTCCTTCCCGCCGCCGGCATTCTCAACCGGCTCGGACAGCCGGACGTCTTCGGGGACGACGGTCTCGGCTGGTCGAACGTCTCGAAGGTGATGACCGGTGCGGGCGGCGCGCTGCTCGACGGCTCGCTGGGGCTGCCGCTGCTGTTCTGCGTGGGCGTGGCCATCGGGATGGCGAAGAAGGCGGACGGTTCCACGGCGCTGGCGGCGGTGGCGGGGTTCCTCGTCTACTTCAACGTGCTGCGGCAGTTCCCGGAGGACTGTCCGGAGGGTGCGGTGGCCATCCCGCAGATCGGCTGCCGGCTGACGGACGGGTCGGAGACGGTGACCGCGTTCACCTTCCAGAACCCGGGGGTGTTCGGCGGCATCGTGATGGGGCTGCTGACGGCCTATTTCTGGCAGCGCTTCCACCGTACGAAGCTGGTGGACTGGCTCGGGTTCTTCAACGGGCGCCGGCTGGTGCCGATCATCATGGCGTTCACGGCGATCGTGTTCGCGGCGCTGTGCCTGTGGGTGTGGCCGCCGATCGGTGACGCGCTGGAGAGCTTCAGCGACTGGCTGAACGGACTGGGCGCGTGGGGTTCGGGCATCTTCGGGGTCGCGAACCGGGCGTTGCTGGTGATCGGCCTGCACCAGTTCCTGAACGTGCCGATGTGGTTCCAGTTCGGCTCGTACACCAAGCCCGACGGCACGGTGGTGCACGGCGACATCAACATGTTCCTGGCGGGCGATCCGACGGCGGGCCAGTTCACCACGGGCTTCTTCCCGATCATGATGTTCGCGCTGCCGGCGGCGGCGTTGGCGATCACGCACTGCGCGAAGCCGCACCGGCGCAAGGAGGTCGGGGGCCTGATGCTGTCGGTGGCGCTGACGTCGTTCGTGACGGGGATCACGGAGCCGCTGGAGTACTCGTTCCTCTTCATCGCGCCGGTGCTGTACGCGGTGCACGCGGTGCTGACGGGTGTGTCGATGGCGGTGACGTGGGCGCTGGGCGTGAAGGACGGGTTCAGCTTCTCGGCGGGGCTGATCGACTACGTCATCAACTGGAACCTGGCGACCAGGCCGTGGCTGATCATCCCGATCGGGCTGTGCTTCGCGGCGGTGTACTACGTGGTCTTCCGGTTCGCGATCACGAAGTTCGACCTCAAGACCCCGGGCCGGGAGCCCGAGGACGAGGTGGAGGACGTCACGAAGGTGTAGACCTCACGTACCCTCACGTACCCTTTGCACGTGGTCTCCCGAAGGCCCCCGGACCGCCCGGTCCGGGGGCCTTCGGCGCGCCCCGCACGCGTCTGAACTGGGGCCTTGTTCCGGCACTGCGCGTAGCGCTCCGGTAGCGGAATCGCGGGTTCCTTACGCGGCCTTCATCGTGCTACAACAGGTCTACACCACTGAGTGGTGTAGACCACCACCCGATGGAGGAAGTATGAGCACCGCCACCGACAAGGCGGCCCCCGCAAAGAAGCGGGGATCTGGTCTTTTCCAGGGTCTTCAGAAGGTCGGCCGCAGCCTTCAGCTCCCGATCGCCGTGCTGCCGGCGGCGGGCATCATGGTCCGGCTCGGCCAGGACGACATCTTCGGCAAGGACGGCCTCGGCTGGGACCGGGTCGCCGCGGTCTTCAACAACGCCGGCGGTGCCCTGACCGGATCGCTTCCGATCCTGTTCTGCATAGGCGTGGCCATCGGTTTCGCCAAGAAGGCGGACGGCTCGACGGCCCTGGCCGCGGTGGTCGGCTTCCTCGTCTACAGCAAGGTCCTCGAGGCCTTCCCGGTCACCGAGGCGGTGGTCCAGAAGGGCGAGGACGTCGCCGCGACGTACAACGACCCGGGGGTGCTCGGCGGCATCATCATGGGTCTGCTCGCCGCCGTGCTGTGGCAGCGGTTCCACCGCACCAGGCTGGTGGACTGGCTCGGCTTCTTCAACGGGCGCCGGCTGGTGCCGATCATCATGGCCTTCGTCGGCATCGTGGTCGGTGTCTTCTTCGGTCTGGTCTGGGAGCCCATCGGCACCGGCATCTCCAACTTCGGCGAGTGGATGACGGGTCTCGGCTCGGGCGGCGCGGCCCTGTTCGGCGGCGTGAACCGGGCGCTGATCCCGGTCGGCATGCACCAGTTCGTGAACACCGTGGCCTGGTTCCAGCTCGGCGACTTCACCAACTCCGCCGGTGAGGTCGTGCACGGTGACATCACCCGCTTCCTGGCCGGTGACCCGTCCGCCGGCATCTTCCAGTCGGGCTTCTTCCCGATCATGATGTTCGGCCTGCCGGCCGCCGCCATCGCCATCGCGCACACCGCCCGCCCGGAGCGCCGCAAGGCCGTCCTCGGCATGATGGTCTCGCTCGCGCTGACCTCGTTCGTCACGGGTGTGACCGAGCCGATCGAGTTCTCGTTCATGTTCATCGCGCCGGTCCTGTACGTGCTGCACGCGCTGCTCACCGCGATATCCATGGCGGTCACCTGGGGCCTGGGTGTGCACGCGGGCTTCAACTTCTCGGCCGGTGCCATCGACTACGCCCTGAACTGGCACCTGGCTACCAAGCCATGGCTGATCATCCCGATCGGTCTGGTGTTCGCGGCGATCTACTACGTGACGTTCCGCTTCGCGATCGTCAAGTTCGACCTGAAGACCCCGGGCCGCGAGCCCGAGGAGGAGGTCGAGGACCTCACGAAGGCGTGAGTCCCCGCCGTACGGCGTGAAGAAGGCCCCGGAACCGGGAAGGTTCCGGGGCCTTCGCGTACGTCCGCGGGCGGGGCTAGACCTCGTACACCGCACCCGTCGCCGCGACCTCCACCGCTCCGTCGTAGACCTCGCGCGCGTCGGCCAGGTTGACCCGGGGGTCGGTCCACGGGGGGATGTGGGTGAGCACCAGGCGGCGGGCGCCGGCGCGGGTGGCGGTCTCGCCGGCCTCGCGGCCGTTGAGGTGCAGGTCGGGGATGTTCTCCTTGCCGTGCGTGAAGGCGGCCTCGCACAGGAACAGGTCGGTGTCCCGGGCGAGTTCGTCCAGCGTGGGGGTGACACCCGTGTCGCCGGAGTAGGTGAGCGAGCGGCCGCCGTGCTCGACGCGGATGGCGTAGGCCTCCACGGGGTGGGCGACCCGCTCGGTGTGCACGGTGAACGGGCCGATCTCGAAGGTCGACGGCTTGACCGTGTGGAAGTCGAACACCTCGCTCATGGACGAGGCCGAGGGGGTGTCGGCGTAGGCGGTGGTGAGCCGGTGCTCGGTGCCCTCGGGTCCGTAGACCGGGAGCGGGGCGCAGCGGCCGCCTTCGTGCCGGTAGTAGCGCGCCACGAAGTAGGCGCACATGTCGATGCAGTGGTCGGAGTGCAGGTGGCTGAGGAAGATCGCGTCGAGGTCGTAGAGACCGCAGTGGCGCTGCAACTCGCCGAGGGCACCGTTGCCCATGTCGAGGAGCAGCCGGAAGCCGTCGGCCTCGACGAGGTAGCTCGAGCAGGCCGATTCCGCGGACGGGAACGACCCCGAGCAGCCGACGACGGTGAGCTTCATGAAGCAGAAACCTCCGCTGGCGCGTATGGAGAGACGGGGGTCGTGCGGTTTGTCGAGCGTAAGGCGCAAAACCCCGGGTCGCTCCTCCACCAGGGTGCGTTGTGGGCGAACTCACCTGCGGTGTCACCGGTTCGGCTGGAACCGGGGCGCGTGGGGGCACTGAAGGGGCGCGCGAGGAGATTGCGCGCCGGTACCGTCTCGGTATGCACACGTCCTGGTGGCTCGCCCTCGCGGCGGTGGTCCTGCTCGCAGCCGTCGCCACGGTCGTCGACGGCTGGGGCCGCGGTCGTCGTCCTCCCCGGCCGGGCGGCAGCCGGCGGCCGCCGGGACGCCCCACGGGTCCCCGCGCCCGGTCCACGCGTCCGCGGCCCGCGGAGATCTGGTGGGCGAACGTGCCGTACGAGGACACCGCCGGCGCCAAGGACCGGCCGTGCCTGGTGATCTCGGTGCGTGGGCGGCGGGTGCTGGTCGCGAAGATCACCACGCGGCACCGGGACGGGCGGACCGGGGTGATCACGTTGCCGCCGGGCTCGGTCGGGGACGCCCGGGGCCGGACGAGTTTCCTGGAGACCGACGAGCTGCGTGAGGTGCCCGTGGGCGACTTCCGGCGCCGGGTGGGTGTGGTGGACCCGGTCCTGTGGGACCAGGTCCGTCACCTCGCGCCGTAGACCTCAGCCGCCGGTCAGGCCCAGAGCTGGCCGTGGAGGGTCTCGATGGCCGCTTCGGTGGTGGCCGCCGTGTAGACGCCGGTGGAGAGGTACTTCCAGCCGCCGTCGGCGACGACGAACACGATGTCCGCGCTCTCGCCGGCCTTCACCGCCTTCTTGCCCACGCCGATCGCGGCGTGCAGCGCGGCGCCGGTGGAGACGCCCGCGAAGATGCCCTCCTGCTGGAGGAGTTCCCGGGTGCGGGTGACCGCGTCGGCGGAGCCCACCGAGAAGCGGGTGGTGAGTACGGAGGCGTCGTACAGCTCGGGTACGAAGCCCTCGTCGAGGTTGCGCAGCCCGTACACCAGGTCGTCGTAGCGCGGCTCGGCGGCGACGATCCTGACGTCCGGCTTGTGCTCGCGCAGGTAGCGGCCGACGCCCATCAGGGTGCCGGTGGTGCCGAGGCCCGCCACGAAGTGCGTGATCGAGGGCAGGTCGGCCAGGATCTCGGGGCCGGTGCCGGCGTAGTGGGCGCCGGCGTTGTCCGGGTTGCCGTACTGGTAGAGCATCACCCAGTCCGGGTGCTCGGCGGAGAGTTCCTTGGCGACCCGTACCGCGGTGTTGGAGCCGCCCGCGGCCGGCGAGGAGATGATCTCCGCGCCCCACATGGTGAGCAGGTCCCGGCGTTCCTGCGAGGTGTTCTCGGGCATCACGCAGACGATGCGGTACCCCTTGAGCCTGGCCGCCATGGCCAGGGAGATCCCGGTGTTCCCGCTGGTGGGCTCCAGGATCGTGCAGCCCGGGGTGAGCCGGCCGTCCTTCTCCGCCTGCTCGATCATGTGCAGCGCGGGGCGGTCCTTGATCGACCCGGTCGGGTTGCGGTCCTCCAGCTTGGCCCAGATGCGGACGTCCTCGGACGGCGAGAGCCGCGGCAGGCGCACCAGGGGGGTGTTGCCCACCGCCGCCAGCGGGGAGTCGTACCGCATCCCGATCAGGCCATACCGCCGGCGACGGCCGGCAGGATCGTGATGCTGTCGCCGTCGCTGAGCTTGGTGTCGATGCCGTCCAGGAAGCGGACGTCCTCGTCGTTCAGGTAGACGTTGACGAAGCGGCGCAGCTGCTCTCCGTCCACGATGCGGGCCTGGATGCCCGTGTGCCGGGTCTCGAGGTCGGCGAAGAGCTTGGCGAGGGTGTCCCCGTTGCCCTCCACCGCCTTCTGACCGTCGGTGTACTGGCGGAGGATGGTCGGGATGCGGACCTCGATGGCCATGACTGAGGGCTCCTGTCGGAAGTTCGTGGTGGGTTCGGGGGGCACGGCGGCGGCACACGTCGGCACGCCGCGGCGCACGGCCTCAGGGCCGTACGGCGGCGGCGGAGGATCAACAGATGGCGCTGTTCAGCCTGCACAGGTCGACGTGCAGCCGCGCCACGAGCAGCGTGCCCGGCGCCTTGTCGCTCACGTCGAGAAGAACCATGGGCTCATCGTATCGATTCCCGGTCCGGCTTCCGGAGTGTGATATCGCATCGTGGACGATTTTCGTCCGCCATGCGATATCAGTAGGTCTCCACCACCTTGACCTCCTCCTCCGTGACCTCTCCCGCCACGATCCGGAACGAACGGAACTGGAAGTCGCCGGCGCCGTCGGCGTCCGCCGTGGAGACCAGGACGTAGTGCGCGCCGGGCTCGTTGGCGTAGCTGATGTCGGTGCGGGAGGGGTAGGCCTCGGTGGCGGTGTGCGAGTGGTAGATGACCGCCGGCTCCTCGTCGCGGTCGTCCATCTCGCGGTAGAGCTTGAGCAGGTCCTGCGAGTCGAACTCGTAGAAGGTGGGTGAGCGGGCCGCGTTCAGCATCGGGATGAACCGCTCGGGGCGGCCCTCGCCCTCGGGGCCGGCCACCACGCCGCACGCCTCGTCGGGGTGGTCCTCGCGCGCGTGGGCGACGATCTGGTCGTACAGGGCCTGGGTGATGGTCAGCATGCGGCCAGGATAAGCAGAAGGGCCGGTCCGTACCGAGGGGTGGTACGGACCGGCCCGTATGCCGGACATCCTGAGCGGTGGCCGTGCCGGGTGCCACGAGCACCCCGTGCGGCCGGATGTCCGCGAGGCGCGCGAACGCGCAGGTCAGCCGATCTTCTCCAGCTCCGACTCGCCGTGCCGCTCGGCGATCTGCGGGTTGCGGCTCTTGAGCACGGCCCAGCCGATGCCGAGGGCGGCGGCCCAGCCGGCCATCACGTACAGACAGACGCGGGCGTCGGCGTCGTAGGCGATGAGGCAGGTGACGAAGAGGAGGAAGGCGATGGCGATGTAGGAGCAGACGGAGCCGCCCGGGGCCGGGAAGGAGGACGCGGGCAGGCGGCCCGCGACGACCTTGCGGCGGTACAGGACGTGGCTGATGAGGATCATCAGCCAGGTCCAGATGCCGGCCGCGGTGGCGATGGAGGTGACGTAGCCGAAGGCCTTCTCCGGGACGACGTAGTTCAGCACCACGCCGATGCCCATGAAGACGACGGAGACCGCGATGCCGAACGCCGGGGTCTTGGTCGACGACAGCCTGCTGAAGACCTTGGGGGCCTCGCCGTTGTCCGCCAGGGTGCGCAGCATGCGGCCCGTGGAGTACATGCCGGAGTTGCAGGAGGACAGGGCGGCGGTCAGCACGACGAAGTTGACGATGCCGGCGCCGGCCGGGATGCCGATGACCGTGAACGCCTCCACGAAGGGGCTGACGCCCTCGGCGAACTCGGTCCACTTGACCACCGCCAGGATGACGGTGAGGGCGCCGACGTAGAAGAGCGCGATGCGCCAGGGCAGGGTGTTGATCGCCTTGGGGAGGGTCTTCTCCGGGTTCTCGGACTCGCCGGCGGTGACGCCGACCAGCTCGACGGCGAGGTAGGCGAACATGACGCCCTGAAGGGTCATCAGGGACGAGCCGATGCCCTTGGGGAAGAAGCCGTCGAAGGCCCACAGGTTGGAGACGGCGGCGGTGTCGCCGGCCTGGCTGAAGCCGAGGGTGAGCACGCCGAGGCCGATCACGATCATGCCGATGATGGCGGTGACCTTGACCATCGAGAACCAGAACTCGATCTCGCCGAAGAGTTTCACCGAGATGAGGTTGGCCCCGAAGAGCAGGACCAGGAAGACCAGGGCGGAGACCCATTGCGGGATCTCGGGGAACCAGTAGTGGATGTAGATGGCGGCGGCGGTGAGTTCCGCCATGCCGGTGACCACCCACATCAGCCAGTACGTCCAGCCGGTGAAGTAACCGAAGAAGGGGCCGAGGAACTCGCGCGAGTACTCGGCGAAGGAGCCGGAGACGGGACGGTAGAGCAGGAGCTCGCCGAGCGCCCGCATGATGAAGAAGATGATCACGCCCGCGAGGGCGTACATGAGGATGATGCTGGGGCCGGCCTTGGCGATGTTCGCCCCGGCGCCCAGGAAGAGACCGACGCCGATCGCGCCGCCGATCGCGATCATCTGGACCTGGCGGCTGTTGAGTCCGCGCTCGTAGCCCTCTTCCGGTGCCTTCTCCGTGTCGACCTGCGCAGAGGTCATGTGTGATGCGCCTTTCTCCATGCCGATCCGGACCTTTGGTCGGTCTCGGATCGGGTCGCGATCCCCCCGGATGATGGAGCTGAGCGGGCCTCACATCCCGCTCGGTGCCTGGCCGGCGGTCGCCGGCTCGGTGGCGCACCCGGCCGAACATTCGGGTGGTGTTCGCCGGGCGGTCGTGAAGATTTACCACGACGGCGGCGCTGATCACAGGGGCGCTCTGTGACGTGTCACACAGGTAGAAGCGGACAAAACGCACTCGGGGGGTGCAAAGAAGGGCACGGCTTTGACGGGATCGTTATCCGGATTTGAGGCTCCGCTGAGCGGACACGAAGGGTGACCGAACCGCCACCTTCCGGGCATAACTCCGCGGTCAGGGCATGAGGGTGGCGACGAGCGACTCCTGGAGCCCGCCGAGCCACAGGTACGCCATCACCATCGGCTTGCGCGGATCCTCGTCCGGGAGCCGGTAGAGCAGGTCGGTGTCGTCCTCGTCGGCGATCTCCAGCCGGGAGCCGATCGCGAGGCGGAGGTCGTTCAGGGCGCCCAGCCACTGCCGGGACTCCTCAGGCGACAGCTTCAGCACCGCCGCGTCCTTGCCGGCCGACCGGGAACTCACGGCGTCCAGCGCGCGGATCACGGCGAGCGCGGTCTCCCGCTTGCCGGCCCGCAGGTCGTTCTCGGTGTACCGGCGGAACTCGGCGGAGGACGCCCGCTGCTCCTCGGCCTCCCGGGCCTGCGGGGTGCCCTCGGGGTCGCCGTAGGCGTCCGGGAACAGGCGGCGCAGCACGGGGTCGGACGGCGGCTCGCTCGGACCCTCGGCGAACAGCTCGGCGAGCGGGTCGTCGGAGGCGTCCTCGGCGGGGCCGGGGCCGATCAGCTCCAGGAGCTGCACGGCCAGCGAGCGGATGATCGAGATCTCGACGTCGTCGAGGGCGACGGCCGCGCCGCCGCCGGGGAGCGGTTCGAACTGTCCTGACATGGCGGCGATTCAGCTACTTCCGTCCTGCGGGTGGGCGAGGGTCATTTCCGGTCCTGCTGGAGGGTGGCCCACAGGCCGTAGCCGTGCATGGCCTGGACGTCCCGCTCCATCTCCTCGCGCGAGCCGGCGGAGACGACCGCCCGGCCCTTGTGGTGGACATCCATCATCAGCTTGGTGGCCTTGTCCTTGGAGTAGCCGAAGTACGACTGGAAGACGTACGTCACGTAGCTCATGAGGTTGACGGGGTCGTTGTGCACGATCGTCACCCAGGGCACGTCGGGCTCGGGTACGGCGAAGACCTCCTCCGCCGATTCGGTCTTCTCGATCTCCATGGGTGCGGCTGCCGTCACAGGGCCCATGCTGCCACCACAGGGGGGCACCCGCACAAACGGGCCTGTGGCGGGCGCCACGCGAACCGGGCCCGCATCGAAATCGTCAGAGTGACGAAATGGGGGTACGATCCGTCGTATGAACACAGCGGACCTTGGGCTGCCGGTCGACGTTCCGTCCACGGCGCTCTTCACCGACCAGTACGAGCTGACCATGCTGCGGGCCGCCCTGAAGGCGGGCACCGCCGGGCGGCGGAGCGTGTTCGAGGTCTTCACCCGCCGGCTGCCCGACGGGCGCCGATACGGCGTCGTGGCGGGCACCGGGCGAGTGCTGGACGCGGTGGAGAACTTCCGCTTCGACGCGGACGTGCTGCGCTTCCTGCGCGAGAAGGACATCGTCGACGAGCAGACCCTGGACTGGCTCGCCGGGTACCGCTTCAGCGGCGACATCTGGGGCTACCCCGAGGGCGAGGTGTACTTCCCCGGCTCGCCGATCATGCGGGTCGAGGGGACCTTCGGCGAGTGTGTGCTGCTGGAGACGGTGATCCTCTCCATCCTGAACCACGACTCGGCGATCGCCGCCGCCGCCTCCCGGATGTCCTCGGCCGCCGGGGACCGCCCGCTGATCGAGATGGGCGCCCGGCGCACCCACGAGCTGGCCGCGGTCGCCGCCGCCCGCTCCGCCTACGTCGGCGGCTTCGCCACCACCTCCGACCTGGCCGCCGGCTTCCGCTACAACATCCCCACCGTCGGCACCTCGGCGCACGCCTTCACCCTGCTGCACGACAAGGAGCGCGACGCCTTCCGGGCCCAGGTCGACGCCCTCGGCCGGGACACCACGCTCCTGGTGGACACCTACGACGTCGCCGAGGCCGTCCGTACGGCGGTGGAGGTCGCCGGGCCCGAGCTGGGCGCCGTGCGCATCGACTCCGGCGACCTGCTGCTGGTCGCGCACCGGGTGCGCCAGCAGCTGGACGAGCTGGGCGCCACCCGGACGAAGATCGTCGTGACCTCGGACCTGGACGAGTACGCCATCGCCTCGCTGGCCGCGGCGCCCGTGGACGCGTACGGGGTCGGCACCCAGCTGGTGACCGGGTCCGGGCACCCGACGGCCTCGATGGTCTACAAGCTGGTCGCCCGCGAGTCCGGCGGCGCCGGCGAGGGCGCGCCGCTGGTGCCGGTGGCCAAGAAGTCCAGCGGCGGCAAGACGTCGATCGGCGGACGCAAGTGGGCCGCCCGGCGCCTGGACGCCGACGGCCACGCGGAGGCCGAGGTGATCGGCACCGGACCGGTGCCCGCGGACCTCGCCGACCGGCAGCTCCTGGTCGAGCTGGTCAGGGGCGGTGAGGTGGTCGCCCGCGAGCCGCTGGACGCCGCCCGGGACCGGCACGCGGCCGCGCGCGCCGGGCTGCCGCTGTCCGCGACGCAGCTCTCCCGAGGGGAACCAGTCATTCCGACGGAGTACGCGCACGAGGGCTCGGGTAACTAAAGCTGGTACGGACCGCCAGGCCCCGCACCGCCCGTTCCCACCGACCTCACCATCGACCAATCGACCCAGTCGAAGGACACCGACCATGCGCCGCGCCTTGATCGTCGTAGACGTGCAGAACGACTTCTGCGAGGGGGGCAGCCTCGCGGTGTCCGGCGGTGCCGACGTGGCCGCCGCCATCACCGAGCTGATCGGGCAGGCGCCCGCCGGCTACCGCCACGTCGTGGCCACCCGCGACCACCACATCGCGCCGGGCGGCCACTTCGCCGACAACCCCGACTACGTCCACTCCTGGCCGGCGCACTGCGTCGCCGGCACCGAGGGGGTCGGCTTCCATCCGAACTTCGCGCCGGCCGTCGCCTCCGGCGCCATAGACGCCGTCTTCGACAAGGGCGCGTACTCGGCGGCCTACAGCGGCTTCGAGGGCGCCGACGAGAACGGCACGCCGCTCGCCGAGTGGCTGCGGGCCCGGGAGATCGACGAGGTCGACGTGGTGGGCATCGCCACCGACCACTGCGTGCGGGCCACCGCCCTGGACGCGGCCCGCGAGGGCTTCCGCACCCAGGTGCTGCTCGACCTGACCGCCGGGGTGGCCCAGGCGACCACCGAGCGGGCTCTGGAGGAGCTGCTGGAGGCGGGCGTGGAGCTGTCCGGGAAGCCGGTCGTCCAGTAGCCCGCTACGTCTGGGCGGTCGGCCGTCTGAGCAGGGCGCGGATCGGGTGCCACAGCTCCTGGACCAGGTCCGGGCCGCCCGCCACCCCGGCGACCGGCGCCGTGCGCCATATCAGTCCGTCCGGGTGGTGCAGGACCGCGGTGATCTCGTCCGGGGTCGGCGGGGCCGCGTTGCCCCGCAGGTAGACCGCGCGCAGCCCCAGGTTGCGCAGCCTGGTCAGGGCGCGCGCCCGGTTGCGGGCGTGGACGAGAAAGCGCAGGCTGCCCTCCGGGCAGGCGGGGCTGGGCAGGTTCAGTGCCACCACCACCGTGCCGTTCGGCAGCTTGCAGAAGCCTCCTGCGGCCATGCGGTCATACCCCCGTGTCAGCCGGCGTCGGTCCGGGCGTCGGGCCCGGTGTCAATAAGAGAACCACAGGACGCACCTAAACACGGATCGGCGGTGACCCGCCAGGGGGTCACCGCCGAACACCGTCTGACCTGCACTAATGCTGTTTACCTGCCGGCGGAGCCCACTTCCAGCTCGATCGTCGAGCCGTCCTTGGCCTCCTTGAGGATCTTGATCTTCGTGTTGGTGTCAGTGATCTTGACACCGCCGGTCGGGTTCGCCGGGTCGTAGTAGGTGTTCGTGCGGTCGTTGAAGACCGAGACGCCCTTCGAGCCCGGGACGTACTTCGCGACGTCCGCCTTGTGCAGCGTCATGCCGTCCGTCTTGTAGAGGCTGAACGGCGAGTCGTACGCCTGGATGCGGTTGCGCATCAGGGTGCCGTCCTTCCACTTCAGCGCGGTCGGGTGCGAGTCGATCGGCAGGACCAGGCCGGAGCCCGGGTGCTGGCTGGTGTTGTTGTCCGCCTGGGAGGTGTCCCACTTCCAGATCAGCAGGCCGTTCTGGTACGGGTAGTGCTCCACCCAGTCCGGGCGCTCCGAGAAGCCGAAGTTGTACGGGCCGGTCTTCAGCGTCTTGTCGTACGACACGTACTGACGGTTCTCGGCGATGTAGTACTGCGCGTAGTCCTTGGTGAAGGACGCGCCGACGCGGGAGAAGCCGTTGGCGGTCCAAGCGGCGTCCGCGGTCTCGGCGTTGTCGGTGAAGAGCGCCTGACCGTCGGCCGTCACCGTGATCGCGTCGGCCGTGAAGCCCTTCTGGGCCACGCCGCCGTCGGTCTGGTAGCGGAAGCGGAGGTCGATCTTCTTGCCGGCGTAGGCGTCCAGCGGGTAGGCCAGCTTGCCGTAGGCGTCGGCCGTGCCGTGCAGGGCCGGCTTGTCGGCGGCGTCGCGCGGGATCGGCTGGCCGTCGAACGTGCCGTCGATGGCGGTCCAGTTGGCGCCGCCGTCGGTGGACACCTCGGTGTAGAGGTAGTCGTAGTTGGCCTCGATGTCGTACCAGCCGTCCAGGGTGAGGGCGGCGGACGTCTTGCCGGTGAGGTCGACGCTGCGGGTCAGCGTGTTCTTGAGGTTGTCACCGCTGCCGCTCCACCACTGGGTCTTGCCCTCGGCGGGGGTGACGATCTCGGTGGTGACCGCCTTCTTCGGCAGCTCGACGACCAGGCCCTGCTTGTGCTTGGTGTTGTACTCGGCCAGGCCCAGCTTGTGCCAGGAGCTGACGCCCGCCTTGGCGGTGTCGTAGTTCAGCCAGCCCAGCTGGAGCTTGTCCCAGGCGTTCATGTCGCCGGGCAGGTCGCCGATCTCGTTGCGACCGGTGCCCAGCCACGAACCGGACGACATCAGCGTCCAGAAGCCGGTGGAGTTGTCGCCGCCGGCCGTGTCGTAGTGGTCCGGCAGACCGAGGTCGTGGCCGTACTCGTGGGCGTAGACGCCGAGTCCGCCGTTCTCCGGCTGGATCGTGTAGTCGCCGACCCAGACGCCGGTGGAGCCGATCTGCGAGCCGCCGAGCTTGTTCTGCTCGGGGCCGGTGGCGCCGGCGTCGGTGCCGAAGGCGTACCAGCGGTGCGCCCAGATCGCGTCGGTGCCCTGGGCGCCGCCGCCCGCGGACTCGTCCTCGCCCGCGTGCACGACCTGGAAGTGGTCGATGTAGCCGTCGGGCTCGTTGAAGTCGCCGTCGCCGTCGAAGTCGTAGCGGTCCCACTCGTCGAAGCGGGCGGCGTCCGCCTTGATCTGGGCGTCGGTGCGGCCGGCCGCCTTCTGCTGCTCGACCCAGGCGTTCAGGCCGTCGCTGACGACGTTCCACACGCTCGGGCAGTTGGTGTCGCCGCAGGCGTTGTTGCCGTAGCGCGCCTCGTTGTAGGGGACCTTGACCCAGTCGGAGACCTCGCCCTCGACCGAGTAGCGGCCGGAGGACTGCTTCTCGTAGTACGTCTTGACCGAGTCGACGCCCTTGCCGGAACCGAAGTACAGGTCCTGGAAGTGCTGCTGGTCGTAGTCCTCCTTCCAGGCCGTGGAGTTGTCCGTCTTGCGGTTCGGCTTGGCTATCTTGTTGTGCAGCGGGCCGGCCTCGCCGCCGTAGCGGCTGTCGACCTTGTCGCCGAACTCGACCAGGATGGTGAAGATCTTGTCGGTCTTCTCCCGGCCCAGCTCGACGTACTTGCTGTCGCCCTTCTTGCTCTTGAGCTGGACGACGTTGGAGCCGTCCTTCTTCTTCACCGAGGCCTTGCCGGATATGACCTGGTTCAGGGCCTCCTCACGCTGAGCGGCCTGTGTGTCGCTCAGCGGACCCTTGAGGTCGTGGGAGTCCGTGCCCTTGGCCGGGTTCGGGTCTTGGCGGTCCACGGCCGAGGGCCGGGCCGGCGAGTCCGCCTGGGCCACGCCGGCCGCGGACAGCGTGGCGGTCGCCGCGGCGAATGCGACGGTGGTCGCCGCCGTTCTGAACATCCAGGATCTGCTGGTCACTTGAGTTCCTCCCCCGCGTCCACGCGCGCGGATGGGGGGACAAGGACAGAGCAAAGTCCGCGCACACGTGCTCAACGCGTGTAGTCAAGTGACGACATTTGACTAGAGGTTCACCAGAAAAGACAGACCTTGACTTGAGCAGAACAAGTGCACTATGCGGAGACCTCGTTCGCTTTGCGGACACCCGACCAGGGCCGCCGGCCCCTCCGGCGGGCGCGCGGCACCGTCCACTTCCCGGACGCCATGAATCCGTGCGCCCCCCGTGCATCGGCCATGTCGGTTAGGTCATGCTTACTGCTGGTTCCACTCGGGCACACAGCGGGTTAGAGTCGCTTGGCCGAACGCCCGGAAGCCGGCGGACAGCCAGGCCGACAGCCCGTCTCACCCCCAAGATTGCCTTCCGAGGACACGATGGCCATGCCCCGTCCGACTGCCGCACAGTTCGCCTACGGTTCGTGCACCGTGATCTTCTCGACACTCGCCATGCTGCTGCTGTCACAGACGAGTTCGGGTCCCTCAGTCGCCGTCATCGCCGTCGCCGCGCTCGCCCTCGGGCTGCTGGTCGCCGTGACGGTCCCCCAGCCCAGGACACGCACCATGTCCCCCGTCGCCGCCCGCGGGCCCGCCGCGGACCGGACGCCGGTGCCGGCGGCCCGGATCTCCGCGGGGGCGGGCGAGTCGCGGGGACGCGCCGCGTAGGAACCGACGGCCGGGCCGCCGGCGGGACCGTCAGCGGGTGCTGACCACCACCGTCTTGGCGGCCTTGTCGTGCAGGCCCTGTTTGTAGGGCCGGTCGAAGAAGCTCCAGCCGCCCGCGATGATCGTCCAGACGCAGGCACAGCAGAACGCGAACGGGATCCACAGCACCAGGGCACGGATCAGCGACGTCTGCACCGAGGGCGTCGCTCCGTTGTCCAGGTTGGCCACCCGCATCCCGAGCCACTTCTTGCCCAGCGTCTGGCCCGTCCTGCTGATCAGGTAGGTGTCGTAGGCGATGTAGAGCACGGCGGCGATCACGGACTGCCAGAGCGAGTTGCCGACCTCGATGTCCTCGCCGTCCACCGTGTACTCCTGGACGTTGAAGGCCCAGCTGAGCAGCCAGACCACGATGCCCACGAGGATCATGTCGATGATCCGCGCGAGGGTGCGGCGACCGCTGTCGGCGAGCGGGGGCATACCGGCGAGGGGGTCGCCGGGGGCGCCGGCACCACCATAGGGGTCACCGCCGTAGGGGCCACCGCCACCGGGGGGTGGGGGGCCGTAGGGGCCGCCACCGCCGGGGGGCGGAGCACCGTACGGGCCTCCCCCGCCGGGGGGCGGAGCACCGTAGGGACCGCCACCGCCAGGGGGCGGAGCACCGTACGGGCCGCCACCGCCGGGGGGCGGGGCGCCACCCGGCGGCGGGGTGCCGTAGGGGCCGCCCTCGCCGGACCCGGGCTCCGGGCCCGGTCCGGGGGACGGAGGCGGTTTCCTGAACGGGTCGTCTTCCGGCGGCTGCCCGCCGGATCCGGGGGGCGGTTCGCTGCTCATGGCCCGAGTGGACCTCGGGCTCTATTACGGCGCATCCGGCGAGCGGCCGTCCGGGGGACGGGGGTTGCGCCGTCCGGGGTGGGGGTGCGGTTCCGTTGGCGGCCGCGGGTGGTCGGTGGTCGCTCGCGCAGTTCCCCGCGCACCCGCACCCGGCCGCGAGACAGAAGCCCCCGCCCCCGACTCCGCCCCCCGCCCAGTCAGCCCGCGACAAACGTGCCGGCGGCCTTGTCGTGCCAGCACTGGTGCCACGGCCGGTCGAACAGGCACCAGGCGACGCCCACCACACCGACGACCAGAAGGCCGGGCACGCTGAAGACCAGCCAGCGGCGCAGCGCGGCGCCGAAGGACGGCGCCTCGTGGGCCTCGATGTCCCGTACCTCCAGACCGAGCAGCCGCTTGCCCAGGGTGCGGCCCCACTTGGCCGTGGGCAGCGCCTCGTAGACGACACCGAAGGCGAGCAGCACGGCCAGCACGATCCCCAGGTACAGCGACGTCGTGCCGTCGAGGAGCCAGACCGTGACCGTCTCACCGGAGAGCTTCGCCTGGTCGATCTTGTCGTTGACGTGGTCGATCGCCTTGGTGCCGAGCGGTACGGCGGCCACGGCGGTGACGCCCGCGAGGACGACGGTGTCGATCAGCCGGGCGGCCAGCCGCTTGCCGAGACCGGCGGGCCGGGCCGCCGCCTGGCGCCGGGCGGCGGCCTGGAACACGTCCTCGACCGGCGGCTTCCACGGCACGACGGGCTGCTCCTCGCCGCCCGCCCCGGCCAGCCGGTGCACCTGCTGCGCCCACGAGGACTGACCGCCGCCGGGGCCGGCCGCGACCGGCGCGGCGGGCTGCGGCGCGGGCGCCTGGTGGGGAACGGCCGGACCGGCCGGGCTCGCGGGCGCCTGCGGGGACGGCGCCTGCGGGGCTGCCGCCCGGGCGGCGGCCGCCTTCCCGGCGCCGAATCCGGGTCCGTCGGCGGCGGCGGCACCCCCGGGCTGCGCGCCCGCGCGGGGCTTGACGGCGCGGAAGGTCATGGTGCCCTCGTCGTCGGCGGGAGACGCGGGGGCGGGAGCGGGGGCCGGGGTCGCGGCCGGGGCGTCCTGCGGGCCCGCCGTGGGGCGGCGGAAGACGAAGGTGTTGCCGCCCCGGTCCTCCGCCTCGCCGGACGCGGGCTCCGCCGGGACGTCCGCCCGGGCGGCACCGGCACCGGCACCCGCGCCCGCGCCCGAACGCGCGTCGGCGGGGGCGGCCTCAGCGGCCGGTCCCTCCTGCCGGGCGTGCGGAATCCTCGGGTCGGTCCCCTGCGCCGGACCCGGCCAGGCGACGGGCCGGCCCGGGGCGTCCGGGTGGCCGGAGCGCTGGGCGCGTTCGGCGCCCCAGGCCGTCGCGGGTTCGGGACGGCTGCCGTGCTGCGACGCCGCGGGCGGCTGTTCGGCGACCGGGTCCTCGTCGAAGAAGTGCGGGCCGGTCTCCTCGACGGAGGCCGAGGCCGGCGCGCCGGGCGGCGGCACGAGCGACTCGCCGTCCTTGGGGGCGGGCCGGCTGGTGCCCGACACCCAGGAGGCGCCGTTCCAGTACCGGACGTATCCAGGAATGGACGGGTCCGGGTAATACCCTTCGCGGGGCCTGTCGTCGCCGGGGGCCGGGGTTGGGGCGCTCATGTCCGTCGTCCCGTATCTGCTCGGGGGTTGAAAGAGGGGCACCAAACATCTATCAGACGGGCGCAATCCGCACCGCCGGTCCCGCCGGACCCACCCCTTTCCGGGCAACCTCGTGCATGGACCTTCACACCTGGGACAGAGGTGGTGGGAAAAAGTTGCGCGAACCCGCGTAACGCTCGCGGCTCCGGCCGCTCTCACTCGTGCGGGCCCGCTCCGGGCGGCCCGTGCGGATCCGTACGAGAGAGGAACAACCCGCCATGCACCCCACCGTCGTGGAACGCGAAATGGAGCTGCGGCTCATCCTGTCCCCCGAACGCGGTATCGCCGTGCCGGCCCTGCTCGGCTACCGCACCGACGACCCCTACGCCGTGCACATCACCTTCCACATCGACTCCGGTCACCCGGTGCACTGGACGTTCGCGCGCGAACTCCTGGTGGAGGGGGTCTTCCGGCCGTCCGGGCACGGGGACGTGCGGGTGTGGCCGTCGAAGGCGGAGGGCCGCAGCGTCGTACTGATGGCGCTGAGCAGCCCCGACGGGGACGCCCTCCTGGAGGCGCCCACCGCCCAGGTGTCCGCCTGGCTGGAGCGGACGCTGCGCGCCGTGCCGCCGGGCACCGAGGGCGGACAGCTCGGCATCGACGACGGGCTGGCCGAACTGCTCGCCCGGTGAGCCCCGCCGCGGGTCAGAAGAGCTTGCCGGGGTTGAGGATGCCCAGCGGGTCGAAGACCTGCTTGACGGCCCGCTGCATCTCCAGTCCCACCGGGCCGATCTCGCGAGCCAGCCACTCCTTCTTCAGGACGCCCACGCCGTGCTCGCCGGTGATGGTGCCGCCCAGTTCCAGGCCGAGGGCCATGATCTCGTCGAAGGACTCGCGGGCCCGCCGCGACTCGTCGGGGTCCCGCGCGTCGAAGCAGACGGTGGGGTGGGTGTTGCCGTCGCCCGCGTGGGCGCAGACCCCGATGGTGAGGTCGTACTTCGCGGCGACGCGCTCGATGCCCTCCAGCATGTCGCCGAGCCGGGAGCGCGGCACGCACACGTCGTCGATCATCGTGGTGCCCTTGACCGCCTCCAGCGCCGTGAGGGACAGGCGCCGCGCCTGGAGGAGGAGTTCGGACTCGGCGGCGTCGTCGGCGGGCACCACCTGGGTGGCACCGGCGGCCTCGCACAGCGCGCCGACGGCGCCGAGGTCGGCGGCGGGGTCGTTGGTGTCGAAGGCGGCCAGCAGCAGGGCTTCAGTGGTCTCCGGCAGCCCCATGTGGGCGAGGTCGTTGACCGCCTTGACGGTCGTACGGTCCATCAGTTCGAGGAGGGACGGCACGTGGCCGGCCTCCATGATCCGGCAGACCGCGTCGCAGGCGGCGGACGCGGAGGCGAACTCGGCGGCCAGCACCAGCTGCTCGGGCGGCTTGGGCCGCAGCGCGAGCACGGCCCGTACGACGATGCCGAGGGAGCCCTCGGAGCCGACGAACAGGCGGGTGAGGTCGTATCCGGCGACGCCCTTGGCGGTGCGGCGGCCGGTCGACATCAGGCGGCCGTCGGCGAGGACGACGTCCAGGCCGAGGACGTACTCGGCGGTCACCCCGTACTTGACGCAGCACAGGCCGCCGGAGGCGGTGCCGATGTTGCCGCCGATGGTGCACATCTCCCAGCTGGAGGGGTCCGGCGGGTAGTACAGGCCGTGTTCGTTCACCGCGCGGGAGAGCGTGGCGTTGACGACGCCCGGCTCGACGACGGCGACGCGGTCGACGGGGTTGATCTCCAGGATGCGGTCCATCCTGGTCAGGGAGAGCACCACGCAGCCGTCGGTGGCGTTGGCCGCGCCGGACAGCCCGGTGCGGGCGCCCTGCGGGACGACCGGGACGCGCAGCTCGGTGGCGGTGCGCATGACGTGCTGGACGTCCTCGACGGTACGCGGCAGGACGACCACCGCGGGGACGCCGGACGGGCAGAAGCTCGCCATGTCGTTGGCGTAGGAGGCCGTGACGTCGGGATCGGTGAGAACGGCCTCGACGGGCAGCCCGGCGAGGAGCCGCTCGACGAGGGCGCCGGTGGCAGCCGGGGCTCCGTCGGCTGCGTCGGCTGCGTCTTGAGGCGCTTCGATACGGCTCATGATCACAGGTTCGCACTCGGGGCCATCGGTGTGAACCCCGTGGACGCCGCCCGGCGCAAGCACGGTGTGCTCGTCATATGGGCGCACAGTGGGCGCCATGGAGATCGAACACGGGTGGCGTTCCCGCCGCACGCGCCGGGTGCTGATCGCCTCAGTCGCCGGAGCCGTCGTACTCGGCGGGGTCCTGGTGCTGCTGCCCCGGGAGGGGGACGACGCTCCCCCGCCCGCGCCGGGGCCCGCGGCCGTGGCCCGGGGGGCGGTGACCACCGGGGTGCCGGCCGCGCTCCCGGACCTGGCGGTGCTGATCGGGGACCGGGAGTCGCACCTGCGGGCGCATCCGCTGGACGGGGTGTCGTGGGCGGTGCTGGGGACGGCCTACGTCGAGCAGGGCCGCCGGACGGAGTCCTACGCGAACTGGGCGAAGGCCGAGAAGGCGCTGAACACCTCGCTGAAGGTGGGGGCGGAGCGCAACCCGCAGGCCCTCGAAGGGCTGGCGGCGCTGGCGGTCGCGCGCCGGGACTTCCCCGCGGCGAGGAAGTGGGGCGAGCGCGCGGCCGAGGCGGCGCCGAAGCGGTGGACGGCGCACGCGGTGCTGATCGACGCGTACACCGGGCTCGGCGACCACAAGGGCGTCGGCCGCGCCCTGGACCGGCTGCTGGAGCTGCGCGCGGGCACACCGGCCGTGAAGGCGCGGGCCGCGGCCGTGTACCGGGACCGGGGCTGGCGGGAGGACGCGGCGGCGCAGATCTCCGACGCGGCGGCCGCGGCCCAGGCGCCGGCCGAGCGGGCCGCGTATCTGGAGCAGGCCGGGCGGCTGGCGTTCGAGCGCGGGGACCTTCAGGGGGCGCTGCGGTTCTTCCAGGAGTCGCTGCGCACCGACCCCGACCAGCGGGCCGCGCAGGCCGGGCAGGGCCGGGCGATGGCGGCGCTGGGACGCACGACCGACGCGCTGACCGCGTACCAGGCGGCGCTGGCGAAGCGGCCGAGCCCCGAGTACGCCCTGGAGCTGGGCGAGCTGTACGAGTCGCTGGGGCTGGAGCAGGCCGCGCGGGTGCAGTACGACCTGCTGCGCGCGCGGGTGCGCGGCGCCGAGGCGGCCGGGGCCGACGAGGAGCTGGTGCTGGGGCGGTTCGAGGCGGACCACGGGGACCCGGCGGCCGCGGTGGCGCGGCTGCGGGCGGAGTGGGGGCGGCAGCCGGGGACCGCGGTCGCCGACGCGCTGGGCTGGGCGCTGCACCGGAGCGGTGAGCACGAGGAGGCGCTGGAGTTCGCGACGCTCGCGACGGACGGCGAGAAGGGCGGCGGGGTGCGCAGCGCGCTGTACGTGTTCCACCAGGGTGTGATCGAGAAGGAGCTGGAGCGGTACGGGCCCGCGCGGCGGCATCTGCGGGAGGCGCTGATGATCAACCCGCACTTCTCGCCGCTGGGGGTGCCGGAGGCGCAGCGGGCGCTGAAGGAGCTGGGCGAGCCCTCGGAGGAGGGCCCGCCCGGCTGACGGGCCCGGTGACGACGGCCGTCAGAGGTTGCCGCGCTTCTCCTGCTCGCGCTCGATCGCCTCGAACAGGGCCTTGAAGTTGCCCTTGCCGAAGCCCATGGAGCCGTGCCGCTCGATCATCTCGAAGAAGACGGTCGGGCGGTCCTGGACCGGCTTGGTGAAGATCTGGAGCAGGTAGCCGTCCTCGTCCCGGTCGACGAGGATCTTCAGCTCGCGCAGGGTCTCGACCGGCACCCGGGTCTCGCCGGCCCACTCGCCGAGCGTGTCGTAGTACGAGTCGGGGGTGTCCAGGAACTGGACGCCGGCCGCGCGCATGGAGCGGACGGTCTGCACGATGTCGTTGGTGTTCAGCGCGATGTGCTGGACGCCGGCGCCGCCGTAGAACTCCAGGTACTCGTCGATCTGGGACTTCTTCTTGGCGATCGCGGGCTCGTTGATCGGGAACTTGACCTTGAGGGTGCCGTCGGCCACGACCTTCGACATCAGCGCGCTGTACTCGGTGGCGATGTCGTCGCCCACGAACTCCTTCATGTTCGTGAAGCCCATGACCTTGTTGTAGAAGCCGACCCACTCGTTCATCCGGCCGAGTTCGACGTTGCCGACGCAGTGGTCGACGGCCTGGAAGGTGCGCCGGGCGGGCGGCTCGACCATGGGGTCGGCGGCGGCGTAGCCGGGCAGGTAGGGGCCGTCGTAGCCGGTGCGCTCGACGAGCGTGTGGCGGGTCTCGCCGTAGGTGGCGATCGCGGCGAGGACGACGGTGCCGTGCTCGTCCTTGACCTCGTGGGGCTCGGCGAGCGAGCGGGCGCCGTGCTCGACGGCGTACGCGTGCGCGGCGCGCGCGTCCGGCACCTCGATGGCGAGGTCGACGACGCCGTCGCCGTGCTCGGCCACGTGCTGGGAGAGGAAGGTGCCCCACTCGGTGGACGGCTTGATCACCGAGGTGAACACGAAGCGGGCGGAGCCGCTCTCCAGGACGTAGCTCGCGGTCTCCCGGCTGCCGTTCTCCGGTCCGGAGTAGGCAACCAGCTTCATGCCGAAGGCGGTGGAGTAGTAGTGCGCGGCCTGCTTGGCGTTGCCCACGGCGAAGACGACCGCGTCCATTCCCTTGACCGGGAAGGGATCGGCCTGCCGGGCGGTGTCGGGAGTGTGGTGTGTGGTCTGCGTCATAGCCGCAGGTTCTCCCCTGCCTGCAAGGTGCGCAATAGTTCGCGTTTTTAGTGGGCAACCTGACTAGTGAAACGACGGTCGGTGCGGGCGATCTGTACAGGATGACTAGCCGGGGTGACCGGCCGGGAGGGTGCGGTCATGGCGGGTGCGGGGATCGATCGGCTGGACGGGCGGATCATCGGGCTGCTGGCCCGGGAGCCGCGGATCGGGGTGCTGGAGATGTCCCGTCGGCTCGGGGTGGCGCGGGGCACCGCGCAGGCCCGCCTCGACCGGCTTCAGTCGAACGGAGTCATCCGCGGCTTCGGTCCCGAGGTGGACCCGGCGGCCCTCGGCTACCCGGTCACCGCGTTCGCGACGCTCCAGATCCGGCAGGGTCAAGGGGCCGATGTACGGGCGCACTTGGCGACCGTGCCGGAGGTGCTGGAGCTGCACACCACCACCGGTACCGGGGACATGCTGTGCCGTCTCGTGGCCCGCTCGAACGCCGATCTCCAGCGTGTGATCGACCTGGTCGTCGGTTTTGATGGCATCGTCCGGGCCTCCACGGCGATCGTCATGGAGAACCCCGTCCCGCTGCGGATCATCCCGCTGGTGGAGCAGGCGGCCGAGGACACCGGCAGAGGCGACTGAGACCGACCCGATCCCGGAGGTGAGCGGACGTGAACTTCTGGGACTTCCTGGGCAGCCGCCACCAGCAGCTGCTCGCCGACGCCTACCAGCACGCCAGCGCCGTCTTCCAGTGCATGGTGGTGGCGACGCTGCTCGGGGTGCTGATCGGCGTGGTCACCTACCGCAGCGAGTGGGCGGGAAACCTGGCGACGCTCTCCACGTCGACCATCCTCACCATCCCGTCGCTGGCCATGATCGGTCTGCTCATCCCGATCGTGGGTCTGGGCGTGCCGCCGACGGTGACGGCCCTGACCCTGTACGGGCTGCTGCCGATCGTGCGGAACTCGATCGTCGGCCTGCGCGGGGTCGACCCGGCGCTGGTGGACGCGGCCACGGGCATCGGGATGTCGCGCCCGGCCCGGCTGCTGCGGGTGGAGCTGCCGCTGGCCTGGCCGCCGATCCTCACCGGCATCCGGGTCTCGACCCAGATGCTGATGGGCATCGCCGCGATCGCCGCCTACGCCTCGGGGCCCGGCCTCGGCAACGAGATCTTCCGCGGCATCGCCTCGCTGGGCAGCAAGAACGCGCTGAACCAGGTGCTCGCGGGCACGCTCGGGATCATCATCCTGGCCCTCCTGTTCGACGCCGCGTACGTCCTGCTCGGACGCCTGACCATTCCCAGGGGGATCCGTGCCTGAGACGACCGAGCCCACCGCCGCGCCCGAGGGGGACCGCGCCGCCACCCGGGCCACCACCGGAGCCACCATCGAGCTGGAGTCCCTCACCAAGCTCTATCCCGGCAACCCGCAGCCGGCCGTCGAGAACGTGTCGATGGAGATCAAGGCCGGCGAGATGGTCATCTTCGTCGGCCCGTCGGGCTGCGGGAAGTCCACCACCCTGAAGATGATCAACCGGCTGATCGAGCCCAGCGGCGGACGCATCCGCATCAACGGCGAGGACGTCACCGACATCGACCCGGTCAAGCTGCGCCGCAAGGTCGGTTACGCGATCCAGGCCTCCGGTCTCTTCCCGCACATGACCGTCGCCCAGAACATCGCCCTGGTGCCGCGGATGATCGGCTGGTCGAAGGCGCGGATCAGGTCGCGGGTGGAGGAGATGCTGGACCTGGTCGGTCTCGACCCCGGGGAGTTCCACAACCGCTATCCGCGCCAGCTGTCCGGCGGCCAGCAGCAGCGGGTGGGCGTGGCGAGGGCGCTGGCGGCGGATCCGCCGGTGCTGCTGATGGACGAGCCGTTCGGCGCGGTCGACCCGATCACCCGGGACCACCTCCAGGACGAGCTGATCCGGCTCCAGCACGAGCTGCACAAGACGATCGTCTTCGTCACCCACGACTTCGACGAGGCGATCAAGCTGGGCGACCGGATCGCCGTGCTGCGCGAACGCTCGCACATCGCGCAGTTCGACACCCCGGAGGCGATTCTCACCAACCCGGCGGACGACTTCGTCTCCGGCTTCGTGGGGGCGGGCGCGGCGCTGAAGCGGCTGAACCTGAGCCGGGTGCGGGACGTGGCGATCACCGACTACCCGACGGTGACCGTGGAGGACCCGCTCCAGCACATCTTCGACCGGCTCCGGGACGCGGGCACCAACGAGATCCTGCTCCTCGACCGGCACGGCCGGCCCTACAAGTGGCTGCGGCGCGGGGACCTGATGCGGGCCAGGGGTTCGCTGGCGCGGGCCGGGACGCTGGTCAACGACACGGTGACCCGGGACGCGACGCTGCGGGACGCGCTGGAGGCGGTGCTCACCGACAACGCGGGGCGGGTCGCGGTGACCGGGCGGCGCGGGGAGTACACGGGCGTCGTCGACATGGAGACGCTGATGAACTCCGTGCACGAGCTGCTGGAGGCCGACCGGCTGGACGCGCTGGAGCACCGGCACGACCTGGAGGAGACCCGGAGCGAGCAGACCCATGCCGAGCAGGAGGGCTTCGGAGGGATCGGGGGCCGGGCATGAGCGGTTCCTCCCGCTCCCCGGGCGGCCGGCTCCCCGGGGGCGAGCACGAGCCCGGCGGCGTGGCCTTCCGGGACGACGCCGGGGACGAGCCGGAGCACGAGGCCGGGCCGGAGCCCCGGCGGGCGTCCCCCTCGGCGGCCCCGCTCCGGGTCGGCTGGCGGAAGCTGACCCTGCTGCCGGTGGTGCTGATCGCCGTACTGCTGGCGACGTGGCTGTGGTTCCGGCAGGCGGACCTGGACGCGCTCAGCCGGAACGCGCTGTCGAACGGGCAGGTCACCAAAGCGCTGTGGCAGCACGTCCAACTCACGGTGATCTCCACCTTCTTCGTGCTGATCATCGCGATCCCGCTGGGCATCCTGCTGACCCGGCGCATGTTCCGGAAGGCCACGCCGGTCGCGATGGCGTTCGCCAACATGGGCCAGGCGACCCCCGCGATCGGCCTGCTCGCGCTGCTGGTGATCTGGCTGGGCATCGGCCGCCGGGCCGCCCTGATCGGCATCATCATCTACGCCGTGCTGCCCGTGCTCTCCAACACCATCGCCGGCCTGAAGGCGAACGACCCGACGCTCCTGGAGGCGGCCCGCGGCATCGGCATGTCCCCGCTGGGCGTACTCACCCGGGTGGAACTCCCCCTGGCCGTCCCCCTCATCCTGGCCGGCGTGCGCACGGCGCTCGTCCTGAACGTCGGTACGGCGACGCTGGCGACCTTCGGCGGGGGCGGCGGCCTGGGCGTGCTGATCACCACCGGGATCACCAGCCAGCGGATGCCGGTGCTGGTGCTCGGCTCGATCCTCACGGTGGCGCTCGCGCTGCTGGTGGACTGGCTGGCCTCGCTGGCGGAACTGCTGCTGCGGCCGCGCGGCCTGGAGGTGGGGACATGAGACGGCCCCGAGCCGGCGCCGTGAGCAGGCGTACGTGTCTGATGCTGGCCGCCGCCGTCCTGGTGGCCTCCGCCGGGTGCGGGCTGACCAGCGGCTCTCCCATGGTCGACGACGTGGGCCCCGGCTCCATCGGGCGGGGCCGGCCGCTGGCGGACGCCGATCTCACGGTCACGTCCAAGGAGTTCACCGAGCAGCTGGTGCTCGGCGCGATCATGGGCATCGCCTTCGAGGCGGCCGGTGCGGAGGTGCTCGACCGCACGGGCATCCAGGGCTCCGTCGGCACCCGGGCGGCCGTGGAGAACGGCGACGCGGACGCCACGTACGAGTACACGGGCACCGCCTGGATCACGTACCTGGGCAACAGCAAGCCGATCCCCGACCCCCGGCAGCAGTGGCAGGCGGTGAAGGACGCGGACGCGAAGAAGGGCCTGACCTGGCTGCCGCCGGCGCCGATGAACAACACGTACGCGCTGGCGATGAACCAGGCGAACTACAAGAAGTACGGAACGAAGACGCTCTCGGAGGTAGCCCAGCTGTCGAAGTCGGACCCGGGCGCGGTGACGCTGTGCGTGGAGGGCGAGTTCGCCAACCGCGCGGACGGGCTGCCGGGGCTGGAGAAGGCGTACGGGATGTCCCTGCCGGCCGGGAACGTCACGCAGATGGACACCGGCATCATCTACACCCAGACGGCGAAGGGCGCGTGCACCTTCGGCGAGGTCTTCACCACCGACGGCCGGATCAAGTCGATGAACCTGGTGGTGATGGAGGACGACCGCAAGTTCTTCCCGAACTACAACGCGGCCCCCATGGTCCGGACCGCCACCCTGAAGGCGTGGCCCGCGATCGCCTCGGTCCTCGACCCGGTCACGAAGGCGCTGACCAACGACGTCGCGCAGACGCTCAACGCGAAGGTCGACGTGGACGGCGAGGATCCGCACCAGGTGGCGCTGGACTGGATGAAGGAGAAGGGCTTCGTGGTGGAGGGCTAGGTCGCCCGGAGCCTGGTGCTCAGCAGGCGGGCACGCTGCCCTTGCCGCTCTCCAGGGCCGTGAGGGAGTCGACGGCGCCCTTGAGGGTGGTGACCGGGATCAGCCGCAGCCCCTTCGGCAGCTCGGCCTGCGCGTCGGAGCACTCGGCCTTCGGCACGAGGAAGACGGTCGCCCCGTCCCGCCGCGCGGCCTGCGTCTTCAGCGGCACGCCGCCCACCGCGCCGACCTTGCCGCCGGTGGTGATGGTGCCGGTACCGGCGACGACCCGGCCACCGGTGAGATCACCGGTACCGAGCTTGTCGACGATGCCGAGGGAGAAGAGCAGCCCGGCGCTGGGCCCGCCGACGTCCTCCAGCCGCAGGTCGACGTCGATGTCCTCGTCGCCGAGGCGCAGGTAGTCCAGGGCGGCGGTGGTCGCCGCGTCCTGCGACTCCTTCATCTGCTCCTGGTTGTACTGCTCGATCTCGCCCACGTCGTCGCCGCTCGGGTAGACGGCGTCGCGCGGCATCACGGCCCGGTCGGTGTCGAACCAGCTCCCGAGCACGTCCCCGAGGCGCACGCTCGCGTCCGGCCCGGTCGCCTCGATGGTCGTCATCCGCAACTGCCCGCTCGTCTCGCGCGTCGGCGCCCCCTTGATCGTGATCACCTCGGCCCCCTGGTTCTTCCCCAGCACGTCCGCCGTCAGCCCGGGCTGCGCCACGGAGAACGGCAGGGGCGCGAAGAGCACGGCAGCGAGCAGCCCCACGACGGGGACACCGCAGGCGAGGAGGAACTGGGGGCGGGAGAGACGTGAGAGCACGGGGTCAATCTAACGCGGGGGCGCTGCCGCTCGGGGTGGGGGCGGGGCACGACGCGGACGGTCGGCCCTCGCAGGGCTACGGAGGACGGAAGGGGCTTACTGGACGCTGGCGCGGGCCACGGCCTCCAGTCGGCCAGGGATCACCGGCTCCCGCGTCGCGTCGTGCGTCAGCTCGAGTGTGTCGCCGGCGCTGTCCACCCGCCAGACGGCGCCGTGCCGGTTCTCCCACTCGACGAAGCTGCCGGGAGCACCGTCGAGCAGTTCCAGTTCCCGCACGAGCGTGTCCAGGGGCGCGAAGCCGCGGGCGTCGCCCTTGCTCATGCTCTGGGTACGGGTGTTGTCGTAGCGCACCTTGACGAACGGCATCTCGGTACGGTCGAGCTTGTTCGGCTGGAGCATCTTGCGGAACCTGCCCCAGGCCTCCTCCTCGTTCTCCCTGCCGGAGATCTCACTGGCGTAGGCGGGAAAGACGGCGTAGGTGACGGCGGACAGCTCCGGGTTCTCGGTGGCGTGGTAGCCGTGCACTTCGGGGGCCGCCACTCCTACGGTGTCGAACTGCGTCCCGTCGTGGTGGAAGCCGCCGACGGCCACCAGGGGCCGCCCCTGGCCCACGAAGGTGTCGTCATGGGCGCGAGCGTGGGCGAGCAGCGCCGTGACGAGCACCTCGTCGTAGCGGCCACGTACGTTGACCTGCAAGTTGTGCCGGCCGTCGGTGGAAAGTGCGGCGGTGAAGGTGAACATCGGGTTCGGCGACCACCGCCACGCGGATGCCAGACCCGGAACGGGAGCGGCGCCGGGCATGGCGGACAGGACGGGTCCAAGGTTCATGAGGATGGCTCCTGTGCTCGGGTCGGGGGCCCTAGCTGCATGAGTAGAGGGTGGGGTGGACATCCTGGCGGTAGGTGGCGTCCATGAGCGCACCGCCGCGGGAGTTCTCGCTTCTCGTCATGGGCTCCATGTTCTCCGGGCGGTTGTAGAAGTCGTTGCGGGTGGCCCGGTCGGAACGGTAGCCCGTCTGGTTCCAGTGATCGACCACCGGTGTCAGGTGCTCGTAGGTGAGCTGGTTTGACGGGATGATCTCGCCCGCGGAGTTGCGCCAGGTCAGATCGGATCTGGGAATGCGTTCCATGATCTGACGGCCCTGGGGGTCGAGCTGTCCGGTAGGCCGCATGGGTGTGCCGCCCTGGGCGATGCCCTCGTCGGTCCAGGTGGCGGCCATGGCGTCATGGGTGGACTGGCGATAGCTGCCGGGGTACTCGGTGTCGCGATTGTGGGCCTGTACGGGAGAGTTCGGGTCCCTCTCCCAGCGGCCGCGCTGGCCGCGGATGCGGATCAGGCCCAGCGGGTCGAGGAGAAGGAGCGGGTTGGTGACGTAGGCGTAGTCGTTCGGGTCCGGGGCCAGGCCCAGCGGATCGGCGCTGACGTAGCGCGCGGTCTCCGGGTCGTAGTACCGGAAGTAGTTGTAGTTCCAGCCGGTCTCGGCGTCCGCGTATTGCCCTGGGAACCGCAGCGGGCAGTCGGCCTCCGGGGCTGGGAGCGGTGCGCCGGTCGGCTGCCCCCAGGCCGTGAATCTGCGGTGCCAGACGATCCGGCCGTCCGCCGAGACGAGTTCGGTCGGTGTTCCGACGAGGTCGGTGACGATGGCGTAGAAGCGGGCGTCCGTGTCGTCGCCCAGGTCGCTTCCGCCTCGGTCCGCCGCCGCCCATTCGCTGCCGCCGCTCACTGTCTGGGCGACGGGTCGGTAAGAGCCCGGTGCGTAGTCCCAGGTGGTGACGGTGCCGTCGGCCTCGATCTGTTCGGCGAGGCGTGTTCCGTCCCAGCTGAACGTCGTCTCCTCCAGCACGTCTCCGCCGGTGCCGAGGCGTTGCTTGGCGACTCGTCGGCCGTCCGGATCGTAGGTGTAGCGCCACTCGGATCCGTCCGGTGTGACGGCCCGGACCAGGCGGTCCTCCGGGCTCCACCCGTAGTGGGAGGTGCGTCGTCCGCCACTGAGGAGACGGACGGTCCTGCGGATCAGGCGCCCCTGGCCGTCGTAGGCGTAGGTGGTACGTCCGGCACGGTGCAGTCTGGTTCCGTCGACATGGTGGGGCTGCGGTTCCGCGGTTCCGTCGTACGGGGAGCTGGTGACGAGGTTGCCCGCGCGGTCGTACCCGTAGTTCTCCTCGCGGTCGGCGGCCCTGACCGCGGTCAGCCTGCCGACCGGATCGACGTCGAACCGGCGGCTTTCGCCGAGCAGCTCGTTGATCTCGCTGAGCGCTCCGTCGAGGTCGTACGTGTAGGTACGGTGCTGGAGCAGCTCACTGCCCACGTCGCCGCTGCCCCGGTCGGGCGCGGTGACCGACTGCCGGGTCAGCCGGCCGGAACCGTCCCAGCTCTGGTGGAGCACCGCCTCCGCGCCCAGCGTCCTGCGGATCTCACGATGGGCGGTGTCGTAGTCGAAGCGCAGTTGGCTGCCGACGCCGCTCAGGGTCCGGGGGTGGCCCGTCGCCTCGTACGTCCACGTCGAGGTGATGCCCGAGGGAGTGCGCCGGCTGATGCGACGGCCGAGGGAGTCGTACGTGTAGCTGGTCGTCCGGCCGTTGACCGTCTCGGTCAACGTGCGCCCCATGGAATCGTAGGTGCGTTCGACTGCAGTGTCGCGGTTGGCCGCGCGGAGCAATGAGCCGGCGCTGTCGTACTCGTAGGTGGTGACCTCGTCCGCCGTACGGTACAGGCGGGGCCGGCCGAGCAGGTCCACGGTCACGTCCGTGGTCTGTCCGGCGCCGTTGGTCCACGATGTACGCTGCCCGGCCGCGTCGTGGGTGTAGGTGAGCGTGCGGCCGTTGAAGTCCGTCTCCAGGATCAGGCGGTTGGCCTCGTTGTAGGCGTACTCCCAGGTGCGGCCGTCCACGTTGTGGACACCGGTCAGGTTCAGTTCGGTGTCGTAGGAGAACGTGTAGCGGCGGCCGTCCGGTGTGGTGCGGGAGGTCGGTTGGTGGAAGTGGGTGAACTCGTATGTGGTGACCGCACCGTCGCGGGCCGTGTGCGAGACGGGATTGCCTTCACCGTCCCAGCTCCAGGTCTCCGTCGCGCCGTCCGGGAGCGAACGCCACGAGGCCAGTCCTTCGACGGTCCAGCCGAATCGATCGGTGGCGCCGGCGGGGTCGGTCACCGCGGTCACGCGTCCGAAGGAGTCGCGTCGCGCTCGGGTCGTCCGGCCCTCGGGGTCGGTGAGGGCCAGCGGCAGACCGGCCGGATCGGTCTGGATGTGCCGGGTATGGCCGAGCGCGTCGGTGACGGAGAGGGGCCGCCCCAGAGCGTCGTAGCTGTAGTGGGTGGTCGCGCCGGACGGGTCGGTGACGGACAGGCGATTGCCCCGCTCGTCATAGGTGTAGGTCCAGGACGAGCCGTCGGGGTCCGTGAGCCGGCGGGTGCGGCCCGCCTCGTCGTAATCGGCCTGGACAGAGCTGAGGTCGGGCCTGACCACCTCGGTCAGGTGACCGGCCGCGTCGAAGACCTGCCGGGTGGTGCGGCCAAGGGGGTCGGTCCAGGAGACGAGACGTCCGTTCTCGTCCCACTCCCGGCGGGTCGAGGCTCCCAGAGGGTCGGTGACCTGGACGAGTTGCAGACGCTCGTCGAACCGGTAGGTGGTGGCCCGGCCGAGGGAGTTGCGGTACGTGTTGGCGCGTGCCGCGTCGTCGTAGGTAAGGGAGCAGTCGAGGAAACCGTCCGCTCCCCTGCCGACCGTGACCCTGTGGCGCTCGTCGTAGGTGTAGCGGTACCAACCGCCGTTGCGGTCGGTCCAGCTCGTGATGCGGGACTCGGTGTCGTACGTGAGTTGGAAGTCCCGGCCCTGCCCGTCGGAGACGACGCGGAGATTGCCCTCCGTGTCGTAGCCGTAGCGTCGCACCACCACCCATGGTGAGTGGGCTTCCGCGCCATAGCCGTCTTCCGGTGAGCTGAGAACGCTCAGGGACGTGATGCGGCCGTCTTCGGTGGCGATGGCCACCCGGTAGCCGCCCGAGTGGCGCATCTCGGTGAGGACACCCCCCTCGTCGTAGAGGAAGTCGATGCGGTGCCCGTTGCGGTCGGTTATCGCGGCGAGAGGCAGGGTGTAGGCGGGGGTGTCATCATCGCGCCGTACACCGGGGGCGAAGTGGTGGGTCCGTCCGGTCTCGTCGTCGTGGACGGTGATCGCGCCTTCGCCGTCACCGTTCCACGTCAACGGCCGTCGAGGCCCTTCCAGAGGCAGGGTCGCGGTGTCGGGCGCGGGAATCGGATACGCCAGGAGCATGCCGTCCTCACTGGCGAACACGACACCCTGGTCGTCGATCTCCAGGCGCTGGTCCAGCGTCGAGGCCCAACTCGCCCCAAAGCACCGCCCCCAGCGATAGGTCGAGAGGTGGGTGCGCCGGACCAGCAGCGGCAGGAGCCCGCCGAGTTCCAGGTCCACCTGCTCCATGAGCATCTCGCCGGACACCATGTCGATCGGGTCGCCGCCCCGGCACCGGCCCTTGTAGGGCTTGGCTTTCGCAAGAAGGTCCTTGGCACCGGAACGCAAGGTCTTCAGACCACCCCGCATGGCGGTGGCCATGCCCTTCATACCCTTGGCGAGTCCGCCGAGGGTGGTCAGGCCTTTCATACCGGGTATGCAGTCCAGCGCGGCCAACCCCACGTCCCACAGAGAAGCTTGGCCCTTGCTGTACTTGTAGAGCGTGTCCGCGAGAACCACGAGAGCGGCCACGACGACGATCGCGGCGAGTATCGGACCGCCGATGATCATCGCGACGATGCCGACTATCGCGACGACGACCTTGCAGACCATGACGATCGTGTCCCAGTTGTCGGAGAACCAGTCGCCGACGTCCTCCCACCACGACCGGTTCTGGATGCCCGCGTCCGACGCCTCGTCGATCTTGTTCTTCGCGTCCCGGGCCGCGTCCTCACGCATCTTGCGCGCGTCCTCGGCCATCTTCTTCGCCGCGTCCAGCGCACTCTGCGCCGAGTCCACCGCCGACTGCGCGTTCGTCTGCGCCGTCTTCGCGTGCTGCGCGTCACGGGTGGCCGCGCGGACCTTCGCCTCGTCCGGCTTGTCCCCGTCCGACTTGCTGCCCGTCGGATCGTCCTTGTACTTGTCCGCCTCCTTCGACGCCCGCGTCACCCACGAGTCCGCCGACGACAGCTTCGACTGGGCCGAGGTCAGGTCCTGACGGGCCTCACGGGCTTTGACGAGGGCCCGGTCGGCCAGGGCCTGGGCGCGCTCCAGCTTCGGCCAGAAGTCCGCGAGCGCGTCGCCGCACATCCCGTACGACTTCTCCAGCTTCTTCAGGTTCTTCGGGACGCCGGAGAACTCCTCCTTGAAGACCGTCGCCGACTTGCCCGCCCACTCCGCGAGCGTGGTCTCCCCCGCCATGCCCTTGACGAGGCGCAGTGCCTCGGACACGTCGTCCGCGAAGTCGTGCAGCGTCTTCGCGAGCGTGCGGACGCGTTGCGGGTCGCCAGGGGTCGGGTCCTTGTCCAGGTCCAGGACATGCCAGTCACTCGGCCTGTGGCCCACCATCACGCAACCCCCGTCGACGCACGCACAACAGCAACAACCCGTATGCACAAGTGAACTTACAAGGTGCGAGTGTTCGAGTGGAAGGTGAGCCGGATTCAGGCGGACGGCCGGAGGTCCAGCTCGGCCCGGACCGTCTTGCCGGGCAGCGCCACGCCCCGTGAGATCCGGTCCACCACTTCCCAGCGGTCGGCGAGTGCGTCGACCAGGAGCAGGCCCCGGCCGGTGTCGGTCAGCGGGCTCGGGGACGGCGCTTCCCCGCGTGCGGGTGGCCTGCGTTCCGCGCGGGTGTCGGAGACCTCGATGTGGAGGTGGACGTGCGGGGCGTGGATGAGGCGCAGTTCGAAGTCGCGGCCCGGGACTCGGCCGTGGGTCACGGCGTTGGCCGCCAGCTCCGCGACGATGAGGGTGGCGGTGTCGGAGAGGGCGGTCCTGTACGGGAAGCCCCACGCGTGGAGCTGGGTGGCCGCCAAGTGCCGGGCGAGGCGGGCGCCGAGTGGGGTGGAGCTGAAGCGCTGGGTAAACATACGTACGGTGACTGGCAGTTGGTTGGGCGGGAGGGGCGTCATGGGGTCACCGTGGCGTTCGGCCGCGTACTTCACCAGGTCAGCTACTCGTACGCTCCGTCAGCGTACGAGTACGAAGAGTGGACAGTGGTGGTGACGGACTGTAAGCCTGGGCGTCTCCAAAGTGTGCGGCGGGGAGAGCGTGCGGAAGGTGGCCGCCATGGCGGACGGTGCGGTGGATGCGGGCGTGGTCGGCGGGGGCGGTGAGCCCGACGTGTCCGACAGCCTCAGGACGTTCGGGGCAGTGGTCCAGGGCTTCCGGAAGCGGGCCGGGATGACGCAGGAGGAATTGGCCGAGCGGGTTCGGTACTCCGTGCAGACCGTGGCGTCGGTTGAGCAGGGGCGGCGGTTTCCCACGCTGGAGTACGTCCGCCGGGCCGAGGAGGTACTGGACGCGGCGGGCATCCTCAGCGGGGCCGTGCGGCATTTGTCGCGGCAACCGGGGCTCGCGAGTTGGTTTCGGCAGTGGGCCAGGTTGGAGGCAACGGCCCTCAGCCTCTACACGTACGAATGCCGCGTCGTGCCGGGTCTGTTGCAGACAGAGGCGTACGCGCGGGCGGTGTCGCTGAACGTACCGCCCGTCCCGGACGAGCACGAACTGGATCAGCGCGTCGCCGCGCGGCTCGCGCGGCAGGAGCTTCTGTCGGTGGCCCGGAAGCCGCCGACAGCCTTCACGTTCATCGTGGAGGAGGCGCTGCTGATGCGGGATACCGGCGGGCAGGACGTGACTCGGGGGCTGCTCGACCATGTGGTGGGGCTGGTCGAACGGAACTGGAACGTGGAAGTGCAGGTGATGCCCTTGCGGCAGCCGGCACATGCAGGGATGGACGGACCGCTTCAACTGCTGGAGACGCCCGAGAACGAGTGGTTCGCCTACTCGGAGGGGCAAGAGAACGGCCGTCTCATCACCACCCGGAAAGAGATCAGTATCCTCCAACAGCGGTATGCGAAACTGCGCTCGCAGGCTCTCACCCCGGCGGACTCTATGAGCCTGCTGAAGCGAAGGCGAGGAGCGCTATGAGCACATCCGAACTGGCCTGGTTCAAGAGCAGCTACAGCGGCTCGCAGGGCGACAGCTGCATCGAAGTGGCCATTGAGCCCACTGGCGTTTCAGGTGTCCGCGTCCGAGACTCCAAGCAAACGCGCGGCCCCCAGCTCGCCCTCTCCCCCGCCGCCTGGCGCGACTTCGTCGCCTACGCCTCACGCGGCTGAGGCGCGGCACGTCACCGCAGGGCCTCCGCCACCTCCCGGGCCGCGTGCATCACGCGTTCGCCCACGCGTTCCGGGACCACCTCCGAGAGCATGACCACGCCCACGCTGCCCTCCACGCCCGTCACCCCGAGCAGCGGCGCGGCCGCCCCGCAGGCGCCGGCCTCCAGTTCGCCGTGGGTCAGGGTGTAGCCGGGGTCGTCCGCGGCGTCGCCGGGCTGGCGGGCGGAGAGGATGGCCTTGCCCGCGGCGCCGCGTTCCAGGGGATGGCGGAAGCCCGCGCGGTAGGCGACGTGGTAGTCGGTCCAGGTGGGTTCGACGACGGCCACGGCCAGGGCCTCGGCCCCGTCGACCAGGGTCAGGTGGGCCGTCGCCCCGATGTCCTCGGCCAGCGAGCGCAGGGCCGGCATGGCGGCCTCGCGGACGAGGGGGTGCACCTGGCGGCCCAGGCCCAGTACGCCGAGTCCGACCCGGGCGCGGCCGCCCAGGTCACGGCGTACCAGCGCGTGCTGTTCCAGCGTGGCGAGCAACCGGTAGACGACCGTCCGGTTCACCCCCAGCTTGTGCGACAGCTCGGTGACGGTCAGCCCGTGGTCCGTGTCGGCCAGCAGCTTGAGGACCCGCAGTCCCCGGTCGAGCGTCTGAGAGGTCTCCGCGGTCACGACGCCCACTCCTTAGTGGTGAGGTCGGCGGCCCCATCGCGTCGGATGCGTCACCGAGTCCCGTCAGTGACGCGCTTCAGAGGCCGCCGATCGGCTGACGGTCCGGCCTCTTACCCGGGCCCCGTCGCTTCACGGCTGCGCTCCGCGGCGGCGCTGCCACGGGGCGTGTGCGTAGCGGGACAGTAACGACCAGGTCCGCTCAGCGGAAGGCTCCGTCCAGAATCCGGGCGGCAACCGTTATCCACTGCCGGTGTTTGTCCTGGTACGTACCGCACACGCCGCCGAGGAGGGGCGGCGTCACTTCATGCGCGTCGCCCACTCCTGCACCTTGGCGATGCGCTGCCGCAGCTGTCCGCCGGTGGCCTCGGCGCTGGGCGGGCCGCCGCACACGCGGCGCAGTTCGGTGTGGATCACGCCGTGCGGCTTGCCGCTCTGGTGGACGTACGCGCCGACCATCGTGTTGAGCTGCTTGCGCAGCTCCATCAGCTCCTTGTGGGAGACGACCGGGCGCCGCTCGGCGGGCAGTTCGAGCAGGTCGGCCTCGTCGTCGGGCTTCTTGCGGCTGTGCGCGATCTGGCGGGCCTGGCGCTTCTGGAGGAGGAGCTGGACCTGGTCGGGTTCGAGGAGCCCCGGGATGCCGAGGTAGTCCTGCTCCTCCTCGCTCCCCGGGTGGGCCTGCATGCCGAACTCGGCGCCGTTGTACATGACCCGGTCGAAGGTGGCCTCGGACTCCAGCGCCTCGAAGGAGAACTGCTCCTGCTCGCCGGTGTCCTCGTCCTGCTCCCGGTTCGCCTCGTCCATCTCCTTCTCGGACTCGGCGTACGGGTCCTCCTCGCCGTCCTTCTTGGGCTTGTCGAGGACGTGGTCGCGCTCGCGCTCCATCTCGTTCGCGAACGTGAGGAGGTCGGGCACGGTGGGGAGGAAGACGGAGGCCGTCTCGCCGCGGCGCCTGGAGCGTACGAAGCGGCCCACGGCCTGGGCGAAGAAGAGGGGGGTCGAGATGGTGGTGGCGTAGACGCCGACCGCCAGGCGCGGCACGTCGACGCCCTCGGACACCATGCGGACGGCGACCATCCAGCGGGAGTTGTCCTGGCTGAAGGTGTCGATGTTCTTGGACGCGCCGACGTCGTCGGAGAGTACGACGGTGGCCTTGTCGCCGGTGATCTCGCGGATCAGCTTGGCGTAGGCGCGGGCGGAATCCTGGTCGGCGGCGATGACGAGGGCGCCGGCGTCCGGGATGGCCTTGCGGACCTCGGTGAGCCGCTGGTCGGCGGCGCGGAGTACGGCGGGCATCCACTCGCCGCGCGGGTCGAGCGCGGTGCGCCAGGCCTGGCTGACGGCGTCCTTGGTCATCGGCTCGCCGAGCCGCGCCGCGATCTCGTCGCCCGCCTTGGTGCGCCAGCGCATGTTGCCGCTGTAGCTCATGAAGATGACGGGGCGCACGACGCCGTCGGCGAGCGCGGAGCCGTACCCGTAGGTGTAGTCGGCGGCGGAGCGGCGGATGCCGTCGTTGCCCTCCTCGTACGTCACGAAGGGGATCGGGTTGGTGTCCGACCGGAAGGGCGTGCCGGTGAGCGCGAGGCGCCGGGTGGCCGGCTCGAACGCCTCCAGGCAGGCCTCGCCCCAGGACTTGGAGTCGCCCGCGTGGTGGATCTCGTCGAGGATGACGAGGGTCTTGCGCTGCTCGGAGCGGTTGCGGTGCAGCATCGGGCGGACGCCGACGCCCGCGTACGTGATGGCGATGCCGTGGTACTCGCGGCTGAGTGGACCGGCGCTGTACTCGGGGTCGAGCTTGATGCCTATCCGGGCCGCGGCCTCCGCCCACTGCTTCTTCAGGTGCTCGGTGGGCGCGACCACGGTCACCTGCTGGACGACGTGATGGTGCAGCAGCCAGGACGCCAGCGTCAGCGCGAACGTGGTCTTTCCGGCGCCGGGTGTGGCGACCGCCAGGAAGTCCCGGGGCTGTTCCTGGAGGTACTTCTCCATCGCCCCCTCCTGCCAGGCCCGCAGCTTGCTGGCGGTGCCCCAGGGGGCACGGCCGGGGAAGGCCGGGGACAGGTGGTGCGAGGTGCTGGAGCTGGCGGTGGTAGTCACGGTCTCCGAAGGGGGTAGAACGGCTCGGCCACGTATGACAACCGGGCCACCCTACCGGCGCTCCGCGGTGATCGACGCGCGCACAGGGGCGGGTCACCCCCGGGTGGGACGGACGTCACAGCGGCCCCGGCGCACCCACGCGGCTCACCTCCCCGGCGCAGCCACGGGCCGGGCCCGGCTGCCGGCCGCGCACCGCCGGCGCCGGTCTCACCGCGCGCGCAGCCGCGTCGCGACCCACGCTCCCACCAGCGCCACGCCCGCCATCGGCAGGAACACCGCTGCGAAGGCCGCCGGATGGGAGCCGGTCGCCTGCGTGGCCGCGTGGCTGACCGTGCCGCCGCCGAGGGCCGCGAAGGCGGCTCCGCCGACCGAGAGCAGGACGACGTTGGAGAGGCCGTCGGAGATCTGGAGGGCGGCGGAGTTGCTGCCGGCCTCCTCGGGGGCGGAGAGCTTGAGCAGGAGCACACTGGTGGAGGAGATCACCAGGCCCATCCCGAAGCAGCCGAAGCCCCAGGCGACGGCCACCGTCCAGGCGGGTACGGCGTCGATCAGCACGCTGGGTGCCGTGGTGATGGCCGCCGCCACCAGGACCATGCCGAGGGCCATCAGGCGCTCGCGGTGGGGTTCCAGGCGCGGCCGGGACTGGAGCCAGGACCCCGCGGCCCAGGTCGCGCCGCCCGCGGCGAGGGACAGGCCGGCCAGCGTGGGGCTGAGGCCGCGCTGGGTGACCAGCATCAGCGGTACGAAGGACTCGGCGGCGATGAAGGACCCGGCGGCGATCCCGCGCAGCAGGACCACGGAGGGCAGTCCGCGCACCGCCCGGTAGGTGCCGCGCGGCAGCAGGCCGAGGACGGCCGGGACGAGCAGCGCCACGCCCACCGCGCCGGGCAGGAGCGAGACCCAGCGCAGGTCCTGGGCGGCGTACTGGAGCAGGCCCGCGCCCAGTGAGATGGCGAGGGCGAGCCGGATGCGGCGGCCGTCGAAGGAGGCGGGCGCGTTCCCGCCGCCGACTGCACCGGACGCGCGGGCGCGTATCTGCGGCAGCGCGAGCGCCAGCGGGAAGACGACGAGCACCGGGATGCCGACGAACACCCAGCGCCAGCCGAGGTGCTCGGTCACCGCGCCGGAGGCGAGCGGGCCGACGATCGACGGGACGACCCAGCCCGCCGCGAACGCCGCCATGATCGCGGGTCGCAGCCGCTCCGGGTAGGCCCGTCCGACGACGACGTACAGGGCGACGATCACCAGGCCGCCGCCGAGCCCCTGCACGGCCCGCCCGAGGATGAACAGCCACATCGTGCCGGCCGTCCCGGACAGCACGAGACCCACCGCGAAGGCGGCGATGCCGGAGGTCAGCGGCGCCAGCGGGCCCCGCCGGTCCGACCACTGGCCGGAGAGCACCATGCCGAACAGACTCGTCGTGAAGTAGCCCGAGAACGCGAACGCGTACAGCGACACCCCGTCCAGCTCCCGCGCCGCCACCGGCATCGCCGTACCGACCGCCGTCGCCTCGAAGGCGATCAGCACGATGACGGAGACGATGCCGACACTCAGCGCCCGGTAGGCGCGGCTCAGCACGGTCTCGTCGGGAGCGGCGGGATCGGAGGGAACGGCGGGGGCGCCGGCGGTCGCGGCGGTGACGGCGACATCGGTGTCGCGGGGCTCAGGGACGGTCATGGTCGCCAGGGTAAGGGCCACAGCACCGCTTGACCCCTGTCGGGAGGCGGTACCGGACCGGGACCTTGGTCGTACGACCCCGCCCCGTTCATGAACGCGGTATGGCAGTCGTGTTGCGGCCCCGCCGGACTCCTTGAGCACCCGCCCCGGCCGCCCTACGGTCGATCACGAACGAAGGACACGGCCGTGTGCCCGAGTGGTTCAGGGGCTCGCCTGCAAAGCGAGTTACGTGGGTTCGAATCCCGCCACGGCCTCCACAGCTGCCGCGCGGTGCAGCAGCCACAGGCTGAAGACGAGGGTTGAGACGTCCGGGGTGAGCGGGCGTGGGTCCGCGTCGGCCGGGTGCCAGGTCGACACCGCGCCCGTCGCTCCGTCGACCACCACGTCGGCGCCGTCGGGGAGCCGGCCCAGCCGGACGAGGTGGGCGGGCGGTCCGTCCGGGGACTGGGCGCCGTAGTACTCGGCGAGGGTCGGCAGTGCCATCCCGTCGGTGTCCGCGGCGAGCGGGAAGGCGTCCTCCGGCAGGCCCGTCTCCCGCAGGAAGCGGCGGGTGGGCTCGTGGGTGAGGGCCGGGGGGAAGTCGACGTCCTCGAAGCGGGCCACCCGGCCCCGGCCGAACTCGCGGGTCAGCAGCCGGTAGGGCAGATCCAGGGCGAGGCCGGACGTCGTGCGCCGGCCCGCCGACAGGAGCAGGCAGCCGATCAGCGCCGCCGACGTCCAGAACAGCGGCGTCTCGCGCCCCGGCGGCACCGGGCAGCGGGAGGGCTCCCGCGCCGAGGCCGTGGTGAGACGGGCGAGGGTCAGCAGGGACGGCACGCACGGTGGTGCCTGAGTCGTGTCCGTCGCATCCTTCGTGACCGCCTGCATCGTCTCCCCCGGGTGTGCTCGAGCGCGGTGGGAGCGGCAGTCGTCCCCACCGCTTCGCAGCCTATGGCCTGCCACTGACAACGCCCCGTCGCACGGGACCCGTCCGTCCCGTTGCGTAGGACGCGTCCCGCGCCCCGCGCGTTGCCTCCCGGGCGAAGGGCGTCGGGAAGGGACGTCAGTTCGCCGTGACCACCGCGGCCTGGGGCCGGATCGGCAGCCGGTTCACCGGGCGGCCCGTGGCCGCGCGCACGGCGGAGGCGACGGCGGCCGGGGAGGCCACCACCGGCACCGCGCTGACCGCCTTCGCGCCGAAGGGGGCGACCACGTCGCGCTCCTCGACGAGCTTCACGATCCGGATGTCCGGGGTGTCCAGCGCGGTCGGCAGCGCATAGCCGGTCAGGTCGGGGTGCCGGATCAGGCCGCGCGGGGTGCGGAGGTTCTCGGTGAGCGCGATGCCGACGCCCTGCGTGACACCGGCCTCGATCCGCGCGGTCAGCTGGGCCGGGTTGAGCACCCGGCCGACGTCCTGCGCCACGGCCAGCTCCACCACCCGCACCGAGCCGATCTCGATGTCGACGTCGACCACCGCGCGGATCGCGCAGAAGGCCATGCCGACGAAGGCGTCGCCCTGGCCGGTCGCGTCCAGCGGTTCGGTCGGGTGCGGGCGGCACTGCGCGGTGGCCCACAGCTCCTTGCCGTCCAGCGCCTCGGCGACCGTGGTCGACAGCACGCCGTCGTACGAGGTGATCTTGCCGTCGGCGATCTGGAGCAGCTCGGTCGACATCCCGAACTGGTGCGCCAGCGGCTGGAGGAGCTGGGTGCGGACCATCTTGGCCGCCCGCTCCACCGCGCCCCCCGACACCCAGGTGTGGCGGCCGCGGCAGCCCGCGCCGGCCGGGGGCTGGTCGGTGTCGACCGGTGCCACCTGCACGTCGTCGACACCGAGGGTGTCCTGCACGATCTGCCGGGCGAGGGTGGTGAAGCCCTGGCCGGTCTCGACCGCCGCGCACAGCACCGTCGCCACGCCGTCCTGGACCTTCACGGTGGCGGTGGAGACCTCGTCCGCGCCCTCGGCGCCGAGCATGTGCACCATGCCGATGCCGTAGCCCACGCCCCGGCGCACCGCGCCCGGTTCGCCCGCGCCCTCGGGGCCGCCGGGCAGCAGCCACTCGTCCTCGGGCGTGTCCTTGGGCAGCGCGGGCAGCGGGAAGTCGCGTACGGCCTGGAGGAGTTCGGCGACCGGGGCGGGGCAGGTGACGGACTGGCCGGTGGGGAGCACGTCCCCGGTGGCCAGTACGTTGCGCAGCCGCACCTCGGCCGGGTCGAGGCCGAGCTTCTTGGCGATCTTGTCCATCTGCGCCTCGTAGGCGGCGCAGACCTGCATGGCGCCCTCGCCGCGCACGTGGCCGGAGGGCGGGTTGTTGGTGCGCACGGCCCAGCCCTCGATGAAGGCGTTCGGGACGACGTACGGCCCGCAGGCGAAGGCGACCGCGGCGGCCAAGGCGTCCGACGAGGTGTCGGCGTAGGCGCCCGCGTCGAGCAGGATCTGCGCCTCGACCTTCACCACCCGGCCCTCGGCGTCGGCGTGGTGGCGGTAGCGCAGGAGGGTGGGGTGGCGGTGGGCGTGGCCGAGGAAGGACTCCTCGCGCGTGGCGGTGAGTTTCACCGGGCAGCCGGTCTTCAGCGCGAGCAGGCCGAGGGGCAGCTGGAAGCCCTGGTCCTCGCGGTCGGCGGTGGCGCCTGGCACCCCGGTGACGACGATCTTCACCTGTTCGGGCGTCAGGCCGTAGCACTCGGCGGCCGCGTCCCGGTCGCCGTGCGGGTCGGTCGAGGCCAGGTACAGCTCCACGCCGCCGTCCGGGCGCGGTACGGCCAGGCCCGCCTCGGCTCCTATCGGCGCCGGGTCCTGGCGGCCGATGCGGTAGAGGCCCTCGACGACGATCTCGCCGGCCGCGTCCGGGTCGCCGTGGTGCAGCGGGATGTGCCGGATCAGGTTGCCGTCGGGGTGCAGCGGCTCGGCCTCGAAGGCCTGCTCGGGGTCGATCACCGGGTCGAGCACCTCGTACTCGACGATGACGGCGGCGGCGGCCATCCGCGCGGTGTCGGGGTGGTCGGCGGCGACGGCGGCGAGGGGCTCGCCGTGGTGGCGTACCACCTCGGAGGCGAAGACCGGGCGGTCGGCCCGGCCGCGTCCGTGCAGCACGGCGCCGGGCACGTCCTCGTGGGTGACGACCGCGCGGACGCCGGGCATCTCCCGCGCGTGGGTGGTGTCGATGGACACGATGCGCGCGTGCGGGTGCGGGGAGCGCAGTACGGCCGCCCACAGCAGGCCCTCGGCCCACAGGTCGGCGGCGTACGGGAAGGTGCCCTCCGTCTTGGCGCGGGCGTCGGCGGGCGGCAGGGACACGCCGAGGCCGTGCGGGATCGGCTCGGCGACGGGGGGCGCCGCCTCGGCGGGTCCCGCGGCCTCCGCGGTCGCGGTGTCGTTGCTCACGCGTGGCCTCCGTCCTGGCCGTGGTCGCCGAAGGGCCGGTCGTGGGGTCCCGCCGCCGGGTCCGGCGCGCCGGGCGGTGGCTGGGGTTCGAAGGCCGACGCGTTGACGCCGCCCGCGCCCGGGCCGGCCTGGTGCGGGATGCGGGGCTCGTCGCCGTCCGCGCCGGTGTGCGCGTCGGCGCCGGCGTGCGCCTCGCGTTCGGCAACGACCTCCTGGACCGCCTCCAGGACTCCGCGGTACCCGGAGCAGCGGCACAGGTTGCCGCACAGGGCCTGGCGGGCCTCCAGGTCGGTCGGCGCCGGGTTGCCCTCCAGGAGGTTGTGCACGGTCATCGCCATGCCGGGCACGCAGAAGCCGCACTGCACGGCGCCCCGCCGGGCGAGCGCCCGCTGCACGTCCGACGGCTGTCCGTCGGCGGCAAGGCCCTCGACGGTGCGCACCTCGCTGCCGGCCGCGGTCACGGACGGGACCAGGCAGGAGGCGACGAGACGTCCGTCGACCTGCACGTTGCAGGCGCCGCACTCGCCCTGCGAGCAGCCGTCCTTGGCGCCCGCGAGGCCGAGCCGCTCCCGCAGCACGTAGAGCAGCGACTCGCCGATCCAGGCGTCGGTGACGGGCCGGTCGGCGCCGTTGACCCGCAGCACGTACGAGGCGAGGGGGTGCTCGTCGTGCGGCGCGGCCGGGGCGCGTTCGTCGGCGGCGGGCGGGGCGGCCGGTACGCCGGTGTGCGCGTCGGCGGGCGTGTCGCTCACGGCCTCGGCCGGGTCGGCTCCGTCGGCCGGTTCGGTCCGGTCGCCGGTCGCGGCGGCCGGGTCCGTCACGGGCTCCTCCGCGGCCTCCGGCACGGATTCCGCGGTCACGTCCTCCGCGGTGCCCTCCGGACGCCCAGTGGGGCCCCCAGGGGCCTCCTCGGCACCACGGGCGCCGCCGGTCGCCGTGGCTTCGGCCGCCGGTGCCACGGGGTCAGTCTCCGCGGCGGGTTCGGCGGGTGCCTGGGCGTACGGGTCGGCGGGGTGCTGGGGCGGGCGCGACGTACTGGACGTCAGCTGCTCGCCGGGGCCGGAGCCGCCCTCCGCCGTGTCGTCGCCCCACGGCTGCCCGGGGGGCTGGGTCGCCCAGGGCGCGGGGGCGCCGCCCGGCAGGGTGGCCGGAGCGCCGGTGCCCCACTGCTCGGCCAGGGACGAGGTGGTGAACTCGCCCGACTCGTCCGGAAGGTCGCCGCCGGCGACGGGGATGGACCACTGTCCGGTCACGTCCTGGCCGGACCCCGGCTGCGCGTCCTCGGGGGGCGCGGCCTCGGAGAAGTCCCACTGGCCGGTGGCGCCGGGCCGGTAGGTGAACCGTTCGCCGTCGCCCTGTCCGGCGTTCGCGTCGTAGGGCGCGGCCCCGCCGTAGGGGTCGTGCGGCGGCGGGTAGTCGGCATGGCCCTGCTGAGCGGCGTGCTCCCGTCCGGTGTCCGGCAGCTGCCACTGGGTGCCGTCCACGGGGGCGGACGGCATGGTCCAGGAGCCGGTGGCGGCCGGGTCGGTGCCGGAGGCGGGCGCGACCGTGATCTGCGGCGGTACGTAGCCGTGTCCGGGTGCGGCGAGCGGGCTGTCCGAGGAGGCGAAGAGCGCGTCCACGCCGCCCTCGGGAAGCTTCACGAAGGCGGTGGCGCCGTCGTCGTAGTCGCCCTGCGGCAGCGGGTCCCAGCGGCCGCCGCTCGGGGGCGCGCCCTCTCCGTGCCGGTCGTCGTACCGGTCGCCGTGCTGGTCGTCGGTCACGACAGCGCCCTCCCCAGTGCTCGTCGGGCCAGCGCGGCGACGGTGCGCCGCAGGTGCAGTACGGCGGGCGGGAGCTGGGCCACGGAGCCGTCCTCGGCCGGGGCCGCGTCGGGGATGCAGGCGGCGGCGACGTACTCGCCGAAGCCGTGCAGCGCCTCCGGGACGATCGCGCGGCCGTTGTCCCAGTCGATGAGCGAGGCCACCCACTGCTCGGCCTCCAGGGGCCGCAGCGGCATCGGCGCGATGGCGCCCACGGCGCAGCGCACCCCGCGCCGGGCGGGGTCGAGGACCAGTGCGACGGAGGCCGTCGCGCGGCCCGGACCGGTGCGGCCGGTGGCCTTCAGGAAGACCTGCGGCGCGTGCAGCAGCGGCATCCGCACGTAGCCGATCAGCTCGCCCGCGCGGAGCATCTCCATGCCGGCCAGCAGGTGCGAGACCGGCATCTCCCGGCGGGCGCCGTCCTGGCCCGCGATGATCAGCGTCGCCTCCAGGGCGGCCAGCACCGGCAGCGCGTCCCCGGTGGGGGCGGCCGAGGCGATGTTGCCGCCCAGGGTGCCGGCGTTGCGGATCTGCGGCGGTCCGGCCGCCCGGGCGGCAGCGGCGAGCGCCGGGATGAGCGCGGCGAAGTCGGGGCGGCCCATGCGGGCGTGTGTGAGGCCCGCGCCGAGCAGCGCGTGGCCGTCCTGGTACTGCCAGCCGCGGATCTCGCTGATCCGGCCGAGGCCCACCAGCGCGGCGGGCCTGAGCTGGCCGGAGTTGACCGCGGCCATCAGGTCGGTGCCGCCCGCGACGGGGACGGCGGCGGGCATGGCGGCCAGCGCCGCCACGGCCTCGTCCAGAGTCGTGGGCAGCGTGACGGCCTGCGCCGCCTGCGGTGCGTGCGTGGTCAAACCGACTGCCCCTTCCCGCTGTCCCACCTGGTCCCGCCCATGTGGCCGTACGGTACGACCTGACAGGGCGGACGTGGCAACTCTGGCACATCTTTGCAGGGCCCGAACGCAGGGGTCCGCTAGGAGGCATTCGCCCGACTCGTCCACAAGACGGGCGGTTTACCTGAGGATCTCCGGCGATCGGAACTACGCGCGATGCGTGCGAGTTGCCACTCTCAGGTGACGTTCAGGGGCTTTCTCCCTACTTGTTCGGCGGTGGCCCGTCGAGCGGCCGGCCGAGCACGCCGGGCCGCCGCTGCCAGGGCAGCGGACCGCCGGGCGGCCGGTATCCGACGCCCAGGGCGTCAAGTCGCCGGTAGTGGGCGGCCATCCGCTCCTCGAAGGCGTCGAAGTCCCGGTCGGCCGGGTCGGGCAGGGCGCTCCAGGAGACCTCGGCGAACGCGGCCAGCCTCGGGAAGGTCTGGTAGTCGACGCGTGCCTGGTTCTCCATCACCTCGGTCCACACGTTCGCCTGGGTGCCGATCACATGTCCGGACTCGTCCGGTGTCAGTTCCGCGGGAACCGGCTCGAACCGGTAGACGTCCTCCAGGGTGCGCACGAAGCCGATCGGCACCGGCTCGTCCTCACCCGCGTGCTGCCGGTGGTCCAGGTACACCTGCTGCTCGGGGCACATCACCACGTCGTGTCCCGCGCGTGCGGCGGCGATCCCGCCCGCGTACCCGCGCCAGGAGGCCACGGCCGCGCCCTTGGCGAGTCCGCCCTCCAGGATCTCGTCCCAGCCGATGAGCCGGCGTCCGCGTTCGCTCAGCCAGGTGTCGAAGTGCTGGATGAACCAGGCCTGGAGTTCGTCCTCGTTGGCGAGGGCGAGTTCCTCGATGCGGGCCTGCGCGGTGGGCGAGCGCCGCCACTGCTCCTTGGGGCATTCGTCGCCGCCGATGTGGATGAACTCCGAGGGGAAAAGCTCCAGGAGTTCCTCGAACACGCCCTCGTAGAAGCGCAGTGTGTTCTCGGTGGGGGCGAGTACGTTCGGCGAGACGCCCCAGGTGTCCCAGACGGAGAGGGCGGTGGTGTCGATCACATCGGTGTTGCCGAGTTCCGGATACGCGGCGATGGCGGCCTGCGAGTGTCCCGGTACGTCGATTTCGGGGACGACGGTGATGTGCCGTTCGGCGGCGTAGGCGACGATCTCCCGGATGTCCTCCTGGGTGTAGTGGCCGCCGTGGGGTTTGTCCTCCCACAACGGCGAGGCACGGTGGCCGTATTTGGTGCGGGCCCGCCAGGAGCCGGTCTCGGTGAGCTTCGGGTGCCGCCTGATCTCGACGCGCCAGCCCTGGTCGTCCGTCAGGTGGAAGTGCAGGACGTTGAGTTTGTGGGCGGCCATCAGGTCCAGGTAGCGCAGGACGCCGTCCTTCGGCATGAAGTGCCGGGCGACGTCCAGCATCAGCCCGCGCCAGCGGAAGCGGGGCGCGTCCTCGATCCGGACCGACGGCAGCCGCCACCGGCGGTCGGGCAGCGGCGCGCGCCGGAAGGCGTCCGGGCCGAGCAGCTGCCGCAGCGTCTGGGCGCCCCAGAAGAGGCCGGCGGGACCGCCGCCGGTCAGCCGCACGCCGGTCGGTGCGACGTCGAGGCGGTAGCCCTCGTCGGGCAGTGCGGCGTCGAGGGACAGGCGGACCGCGCCGTCGTCCCCCGTGCCGGGGGCCAGCGGCAGGCCGGTGGCCGCGCCCAGCGTGGCGCGCAGCCACCGCTCGGTGGACCCGGCGCCCTCGTCCGCCACCACCCTGGTGTCCGGACCGAGGACGAAGAAGCCGCCCTCGCCGGTGGTCGTTTGCACGGGCTGGGGAATCACGTCCGTCACGTCAGTCCTTTACCGCTCCGCCGAGGCCGGAGACGAGTCGTCGTTGCACGAGTACGAAGAAGACCAGCACCGGAATCGTCATCACCGTGGACGCGGCCATGACGCCGCCCCAGTCGGGATCGTCCGGCTTGTAGAAGACCAGCAGCGCCATCGGCAGGGTCGACTGCGAGGTGTCGCTGATGATGAACGACTTGGCGAACAGGAAGTCGTTCCAGGTCGAGATGAAGGAGAAGACGCTGGTCGCCACCAGTCCCGGGAAGACCAGCGGGAAAAGGATCTGCCAGAGGAATCTGGACCGGCTCGCCCCGTCCATGTGGGCGGCCTCCTCCAGGGCCTGAGGCACGGCTTTCACAAAGCCCCGCAGCATCCAGATCGCGAAGGGCAGCGAGAAGGCGATGTGGGGCAGGATCAGCGATCCCAGGGTGTTCAGCTGACCGGCGTCCCGCATGAGGAAGAACAGCGGGATCGTGAGCGCCTCCACGGGCACCATCTGGGCCACCAGGAACATGATCAGCAGGGTGGTCCGGAAACGGAACCGGAATCGCGTCACCGCCGTCGCGGCGAGGAACGCGATCAGCGCCGAGGCGACCACGACGGTGCCCGCCACGAGCAGACTGTTGAGAAAGTAACGACCGAATTCCTGCTGCCCGAAGACCCGCCGGAAGGAATCCAGCGTGGGCGTCAGCGTCCACGGCCGCGGCTCGGTCGACTCGATCTCACCGGCCGGTTTGAAGGCGCTGAGCACCATCCAGTACAGCGGGAAGGCCACCACGACCGCGATCAGCAGCGCCGACGCCTCGGCCGCCAGCCGCCACGGACGACGCACACGCGCGCGTGGAAGACGCAGTGGAAGATTCACAGTTCCTCCCCCTGGCGGCGCAGCAGCCGCAGGTAGACCAGCGTCACGGCGAGCAGGATCAGCAGCATCACGACGCCGATCGCCGAGCCGAGGCTGTACTGCGAGGACGCGAACGCCTTCTGGTAGGCGTAGACGTTGAGGACCAGGTTCTGGCCGGCGATGCCGCCGCCGTTCGTCATGACGTAGATCTGGGTGAAGACCTTGAAGTCCCAGATGACCGACTGGATGGTGACGACCACCAGGATCGGCCGGAGCATCGGTGCCAGCACCGAGCGCCAGATCCGCCACTGCGAGGCGCCGTCCAGCGCGGCCGCCTCCAGCACCTCCGCGGGCACGGCCCGGATCCCGGCGTAGACGGTCACCATGACGAACGGGAAGGAGCACCAGACCACTTCGAGCAGGACGAGCAGGAAGGCGCTGTAGCGCCCGTACGTCCAGGAGTGGTCGCCGAGTGCGAGCATCCGGTTGACCGGCCCGAAGTCCGGGTCGAACAGCAGCAGCCACACCGTGGACCCGGTCACCGCCGGGGTCGCCCAGGCGCCGAGGGCGGCCAGCATCAGCACGAGCCGCGGCACGGCCCGCACCCGCGTGAGCAGCACGGCCAGCGCGCACCCCACGGCGAGCGTGGAGACCACGCAGGCGGCGGCGAACACGACGGTGGCGAGCAGCACCCGCCAGAACTCCCCGTCCCCGAACAGCTCCGCGTAGTTCCCGAACCCCCGGAAGGTCGTCGCCTCCCCACCGGACACCTGCGCCTGCGTGTACTCCAGGAAGGAGATCAGCCCGAGCTGGTAGACGGGGTAGACGAGCAGCCCACCGAGGACGACGAGCGCGGGGGCGAGATAGATCCAAGGGGTGCTGGACGCGCCCCCCAAGGGGCGCGGGGAACTGCGCGAAGTACCCCGACGCACCCGCACCCGCTCCCGAACAGCACCACCCGAGCTACTAGGCGAAACCGTCATCCGGCGGAGCCAAACGCCGCGTCCATCTTCTTCGCGGCATCCCCAGCGGCAGCGTCGACGTCCTTCTTGCCGCTCACGACCTCCTGGAACATCGTCGGCAACACCTGCGAGGAGTCGATCGTCGCCCAGGCCGGCGAAGCCGGAACGAACTTCGTACCGGCGCCGAGCGTGTCGACGAACGGCTTCACGAACGGCTCCTCCTTCGCCACCTGCTGCCGCACGTCCGTGAAGGTCGGCAGGAAGCCCATCGCGTCGAACAGGCCGGCCTGCGCCTTCTTCGACGCGAGCCGCTTCATCAGGTCGACGGCGAGGGTGCGGTGCGAGGTGCTCTTGAGGACGCCGATGTTGTTGCCGCCCGCGAAGGCCGGGGCTATGGAGCCGGGCTCGACGCCGGGCAGCGGCACGACCGCGTACTTGCCCTTCACCGTGCCGGCCTCCACGGCCTGGTGGCTGAAGTCGCCGCCGATCGCCATGGCCGCCTTGCCGGAGGCGAAGGCGGTGACGGTGTCGTTGCCGCCCATGCCGGCACACTTGGCGGCCGGGCAGTTGTCGTCGCCGAACAGGGACGTGTACGCCTCGATGCCCTTGCGGGCGGCGGCGCTGTCGATCGCCGAGGCGTACGAGCCGCCCTTGCCGGTGGCGAGTTCGCCGCCGTTGGCCCAGATGAACGGCATCGCGCCGTAGGTGTAGGCGCCGCCGACCGCGAGGCCGTACAGCTCGGGCTCGTCGGCCCTGACCTGCTTCGCGGTGGACGCCACCTCCGCCAGCGTGCGGGGGACCTCCAGGTTCAGCTTCTCGAAGACGTCGGTGCGGTAGTACAGGGCGCGGACGCCGACGAAGTAGGGGGCGCCGTAGACCTTGCCGTCGACGGTGACCGACTGGCGGGCGGTGGGGTCGGTGTCCTTGGCCTCGTCCCAGTCCCCGAACTCCTCGGTCACGTCGGCGAGTCCGCCGTCCTTCACGTAACCCGCGGTGTCGGTGTTGCCGAACTCGATGACGTCCGGGGCGCTCTTCGGGTCGTTGAAGGCGGCCTTGATGCGCTGGGCGCGCGTCTCGACGGGGATGTACTCGACGGTGACGTCGGTGTCCGCGTGCGCCTTCTCGAAGTCGGCGAGGACCGCGTCGACGGCCTTCTCCTTCGGCTTGGTGTTGACCTCCTGGAAGAGCCAGACCCGTAGCGTGCCGCTCTTCTCGTCCTTGCCGGAGGAGGAGTTGTCGGATGTCTGGGGGGCGCAGGCGGTCGCGGAGACGACGGCGACGGCGAGCAGGAGGGCCAGGCGTGGGGCGAGCTTCATGGAGTGTTTCCTCCGGACGTGCGTTGCAACATATGCAATGACGGTTTCGCTCTGCACAACAGTCAGGAGAGTAGGGAGTACATGAACATGTCCACAAGAGGTCTGAACCAATTCGTGACGCTCGACGGCCCCGGAACGCACGAAGGCCCCCGGAGCGCGCGCGGGCACGCTCCGGGGGCCTTCGGGAAAGTCTCTGCGGGCGGGGCCGCTACTTCTTGTCGCCGCCCTTGCCCTCGTCCCCGCCGCCGCTCATGGACTCGTAGATCTCCTTGCACATGGGGCAGACCGGGTACTTCTTCGGGTCGCGGCCCGGCACCCAGACCTTGCCGCACAGCGCCACGACGGGGGTGCCGTCGAGGGCGCTCGCCATGATCTTGTCCTTCTGGACGTAATGGGCGAAGCGCTCGTGGTCCCCGTCGCCGTGGGACGTCTGCGGCGTCGGCTCAACGAGGGTCCCCGTACCAGTCCCGCGCTCGGGCTCGAGAGTGCTCATAAGGGCCAAGGGTACTGAAGCTCACACGCTTCAGTTGAGCGACGGGTCGTCCGGATACGTGGCCACCATCGCCAGGTCGCCCCGCTGGCGGCGCAGGACCTCTCGCCACAGCCGCTCCGGGAAGGGGGAGGAGACGTCGCCGGGTTCGGACTCGACCACGTACCAGGCACCCTCCGCCAGCTCGTCCTCCAGCTGGCCCGGCCCCCAGCCGGCGTACCCCGCGAAGATGCGCAGGGCGCCCACGGCGGGCGCCAGCAGTTCCGGCGGCGCCTCCAGGTCGACCAGGCCGATCGCGCCGTGCACCCGGCGCCAGCCCAGCGGGGCGCGCTCGCCGGACGCTCCGCCCGGGACGACGGCGACCCCGAGGGCCGAGTCGAGCGACACCGGGCCGCCCTGGAAGACCACGCCCGGTTCGCCGGCCAGGTCCGCCCAGTCCTCCAGGATGTCGCCCACGTCTACCGGTGTGGGACGGTTGAGGACGACACCGAGGGAGCCCTCCTCGTCGTGGTCGAGAAGGAGCACCACCGCACGCTCGAAGTTCGGGTCCGCCAGGGCGGGCGTTGCCACGAGCAGCCGCCCCGTGAGCGAGGACACCTCGGTCATGCCTGACATGATCCCGCATGTTCCCCTCCCGTGGGGAGGCAATCGGGGGCACGGGGGTGAACACGCACCCCGCGCACGCCCCACGGTCGTGACCCCCCGTACGCGCCGGGGAACACGGCGTGTTGTGACGAATCCATGACGTAGCCCGACCATGCACAGGCTTACAGAAGGGGGGTACAAGGCGATTACCCTTTCCCTTCTGGCCCCTGCCCGTAACCCACGGAACGCGAGATTCATGACCGTCAACGGCGCTGATGACGTACTGCTTGTCCACGGCGGAACCCCGCTGGAGGGCGAGATCCGGGTCCGCGGTGCGAAGAACCTCGTGCCGAAGGCCATGGTGGCCGCCCTGCTGGGCAGTGCGCCGAGCCGGCTGCGCAACGTGCCGGACATCCGCGACGTGCGGGTCGTACGCGGACTGCTGCAACTGCACGGGGTGACGGTCCGTCCGGGCGACGAGCCCGGCGAGCTGGTGATGGACCCGACGCACGTGGAGAGCGCGAACGTCGCCGACATCGATGCCCACGCGGGTTCGTCGCGCATCCCGATCCTGTTCTGCGGCCCGCTGCTGCACCGCCTCGGCCACGCCTTCATCCCGGGTCTGGGCGGCTGCGACATCGGCGGCCGGCCCATCGACTTCCACTTCGACGTGCTGCGGCAGTTCGGCGCGAAGATCGAGAAGCGCGCGGACGGCCAGTACCTGGAGGCCCCGCAGCGGCTGCGCGGCACGAAGATCCGGCTGCCGTACCCGTCCGTCGGCGCGACCGAGCAGGTGCTGCTCACGGCCGTGCTGGCCGAGGGCGTCACGGAGCTGTCCAACGCGGCGGTCGAGCCGGAGATCGAGGACCTGATCTGCGTCCTGCAGAAAATGGGCGCGATCATCGCGATGGACACCGACCGCACGATCCGCATCACCGGTGTGGACGAGCTGGGCGGCTACACCCACCGCGCCCTGTCGGACCGCCTGGAGGCCGCGTCCTGGGCGTCGGCTGCGCTGGCGACCGAGGGCGACGTCTACGTCCGCGGCGCCCAGCAGCGGTCGATGATGACGTTCCTCAACACCTTCCGGAAGGTGGGCGGCGCCTTCGAGATCGAGGACGAGGGCATCCGCTTCTGGCACCCGGGCGGCCGGCTGAAGTCCATCGCCCTGGAGACGGACGTGCACCCCGGCTTCCAGACGGACTGGCAGCAGCCCCTGGTGGTCGCGCTGACGCAGGCGACGGGCCTGTCCATCGTCCACGAGACTGTCTACGAGTCCCGGCTGGGCTTCACCTCGGCGCTCAACCAGATGGGTGCCCACATCCAGCTCTACCGCGAGTGCCTGGGCGGCTCCGACTGCCGCTTCGGCCAGCGCAACTTCCTCCACTCGGCGGTCGTCTCCGGACCGACCAAGCTGGAGGGCGCCGACCTGGTCATCCCCGACCTCCGCGGCGGCTTCTCGTACCTGATCGCCGCCCTCGCGGCCCAGGGCACCTCCCGGGTCCACGGCATCGACCTGATCAACCGCGGCTACGAGAACTTCATGGAGAAGCTCGTGGAGCTGGGCGCGAAGGTGGAACTGCCGGGCAAGGCACTCGGCTAGACAGCGCGAGCAACGCCGATGGGGCGGTCACCCGGAGTCCGGGTGACCGCCCCATCGGCGTTGTGCTGTGTGCGCCCCGTCAGGGGCGCGGGGAACTGCGCGACAAGCCACGATGTCGCCGCACCCGCCCACGGCCCGCAGGCCACGCGGACGGTCCGCGCAGTCACCCGGCACTCCAGGCGGAGCGCTTACTTGCCCTTGGCGGCTTCCTTGAGCTTGCTGCCCGCGGAGACCTTGACGCTGTAGCCGGCCGGGATCTGGATCGGCTCGCCGGTCTGCGGGTTGCGGGCGGTGCGAGCGGCACGGTGGGTGCGCTCGAAGGTCAGGAAGCCGGGGATCGTGACCTTCTCGTCGCCCTTGGAGACGATGTCGCCGACGACGTCGGCGAACGCGGCCAGAACGGCGTCGGCGTCCTTGCGGGTCACCTCGGCGCGGTCGGCCAGCGCGGCCACCAGCTCACTGCGGTTCATGTTGTTACTCCCGTGTTCTTCTTGCCGTTGAGGCGTGCCACGCGGCGGAGCCGCATGTTGGGCACAGCGATGCCGATGCTGCCAGGGACCTCTGACACTCCCCGGACCCGGGTCGGTCGTCGGACCCTCGCGCCCAGGGAGGCATCCTGCCTCCACCTGCGGCGGTAAAGCCAATCCGGCACCCCCAGGAGTCGTGAGAACACCCTTGGGAGTCACACGATGAGAGGGCCTGAGCCTTGCGCCACACTAGAGGGCGGTCCGAGGCGCGCCGCCGCGCGACGCGCCGGTGGAGCCGCCCGTGGTGGTGATCCTCACCACCACGCCACAGGGCGCCTGCCCCCGCCCGGGGAACCTACGCCACCACTCCGGCGGACTTCGCCGCCTCGCGCACGGCGCCCGCGACGGCACCGGCGACCTTGTCGTTGAAGACGCTCGGAATGATGTAGTTCGGGTTGATCTCGTCCTCGGTGACGACGTCCGCGAGGGCGTGCGCGGCGGCCAGCATCATCTCGGTGTTGACCGTGCGCGACTGGGCGTCCAGCAGACCGCGGAAGACACCCGGGAAGACCAGCACGTTGTTGATCTGGTTCGGGAAGTCCGAGCGGCCGGTGGCGACGACCGCCGCGGTCTGGCGGGCGATGGCCGGGTCCACCTCGGGGTCCGGGTTCGCGAGCGCGAAGACGATCGCGCCGTCCGCCATGGCGGCCACGTCGTCGCCGTCCAGGACGTTGGGGGCCGACACGCCGATGAAGACGTCCGCGCCGTGCACGGCCTCCTTGAGGGTGCCGGTGAGGCCCTCGGGGTTGGTGTTGTCGGCGATCCAGCGCAGCGCCGACTCTGGCGCGGCGTCGACCAGGTCGGCGCGTCCGGCGTGCACGACGCCGTGGATGTCGGCGACGACGGCGTTCTTCACCCCGGCCGCGAGCAGCAGCTTGAGGATGGCCGTACCGGCGGCGCCGGCGCCGGACATGACGACCCGTACGTTCTCGATGCCCTTGTTCACCACGCGCAGGGCGTTGGTCAGGGCGGCGAGGACGACGATGGCGGTGCCGTGCTGGTCGTCGTGGAAGACGGGGATGTCCAGGGCCTCGCGCAGCCGGGCCTCGATCTCGAAGCAGCGCGGCGCGGAGATGTCCTCCAGGTTGATGCCCGCGAAGCCCGGGGCGATGGCCTTGACGATCTCGACGATCGCGTCGGTGTCCTGGGTGTCCAGGCAGATCGGCCAGGCGTCGATGCCTGCGAACCGCTTGAACAGGGCCGCCTTGCCCTCCATCACCGGCAGCGCGGCCTTCGGGCCGATGTTGCCCAGGCCCAGCACGGCGGAGCCGTCCGTCACGACCGCAACGGAGTTGCGCTTGATGGTCAGGCGGCGGGCGTCCTCGGGGTTCTCGGCGATCGCCATGCAGACGCGGGCCACGCCCGGCGTGTAGACCATGGAGAGGTCGTCACGGTTGCGGATGGGGTGCTTCGACGCCATCTCGATCTTGCCGCCGAGGTGCATCAGGAAGGTACGGTCGGAGACCTTGCCCAGGCTGACGCCGTCGATGCCCCGGAGCTGCTCCACGATCTCGTCGGCGTGCGAGGTCGAGCCCGCCGCGATGGTGACGTCGATGCGGAGCTTGTCGTGGCCGGAGGCCGTGACGTCGAGGCCGGTGACGGAGCCTCCGGCGGACTCCACCGCGGTGGTGAGCTGCGAGACGGCGGTTCCGCCCGCGGGCACCTCCAGCCGGACCGTCATCGAGTAGGAGACGCTGGGCGCCGTTGCCATGGCCGACTTCCTCTGCTTTCACCGTGTAACTGGGTTGTGCCGTCCGATCGTCGCACCTACCACTGAGTACGCGGTAGCCGCCCCGGATTGCGAACTTTGTGTTCGCGGCCCTCTTTCGGAAAACGACTTCCACCATACGAGAAGTTGCCCGCTGAGGAAACCCGTCCGGGGAAGTGGGCGCCGGAAGCCGCGGACCGGCCGTCCGGGCGTCCCGCGAAGGAACCCGCGGGACGGGAATTGCCTTGCGGGGATCGTTTGTTACCTTGGACGTGGCACCGGCTCGATCCAAGCCCCCGGGCCCAACCTTCGTCGCTACGAGCGACCACTTGCCGCGAGGCGAGCATGGCGGGTCGGTGCCACCTAAACGAAGAGACGAGAGGCCCGCGCCGTCCACGGCGCGGGCCTCTCGCACGTCCGCCTCAGTCGCGGAGCAGGTCCGGGACGCCTCGGGCGTCGGGCTCGTCCCGCTCGCTGGAGACCACCGTGAGCTGCTGGGTGGCCCGGGTCAGGGCGACGTACAGGACCCGCAGCCCGGCGGGCGACTCGTCGGCGATCTCGGCCGGGGAGACGACGACCGTCGCGTCGTACTCGAGCCCCTTCGCCTCCAGGCTGCCGAGCGCCACGACCCGGTCGCCGAGCCCGGCCAGCCGGCGCCGGGCCTCCTCGCGCCGGTTCATGGCGACCACGACGCCGACGGTGCCGTCCACGAGGCCGAGCAGCCGGGCCGCCTCCGCGCGGACGGTGTCGAACAGGGAGTCCTCCGCGGCGACGAAGCGCGGCTCGACGCCGGTCGAACGCACGGCCGACGGCGAGGTGGCGCCCGGCATGGCGAGGGCGAGCACCTTGGCCGCCAGTTCGGCGATCTCCGCCGGGTTGCGGTAGTTCACGGTCAGCTCGAAGCGGCGGCGCGGGCGGGTGCCCAGGGCCTCGTCGCGGGCCTCGGCCGCCTCGTCGGGGTCGGACCAGGAGGACTGGGCCGGGTCGCCCACGACGGTCCAGGTGGCGTGCCGGCCGCGGCGGCCCACCATCCGCCACTGCATCGGGGTGAGGTCCTGCGCCTCGTCCACGATGACGTGCGCGTACTCGGTGCGTTCCTGCGCCAGCCGCTCGGCGCGCTCCCACTGGGTCTCCTCGCGCTGCGGCATCAGCTCGTCCAGGCCGGTCAGCTGGTCCAGCGGGTCCGCCTCGCGGCGCTTGCGGGGGCGGGCCGGGGTGCCGACGATCGCCTGGAGTTCGTCGAGCAGGGCGACGTCGTGCACGGAGCGGCCCTCGCGGCGCAGCGAACGGGCCACCTTGCGGACCTCGCCCGGGTTCAGGACGCGCCGCGCCCAGCGCCCGAGGCGCCGCTCGTCCGCCATGGCCGCCAGCACGGCGCCCGGGGTCAGCTCCGGCCACCAGGCGTCCAGGAACTCGGTGAAGGAGTCCTCGGAGCTGACGTCCTCGTCGAAGGAGGAACGCAGCTCGGCGGCCAGCTCCGGGTCGCTGTGCCGGGTCCCGGCACCGGACTTCTCCCACAGGGCGTCCAGGAGCAGCCGGCGGGCGCGGGGGCGCAGCAGGTTGACCGGGGCGGTGCCGCCGAGGACGGTGCGGCGGATGGAGGCCAGTTCCTCGGCCTCCAGTTCGAGTCGGCGGTTGAAGGCGACGACCCTCAGCAGGGTCGGCGAGTCGGCCGGCTCCAGCGCGCCGCGCGCGGCCTTGCGCAGCACCCGGAGCATGCGTGAGGAGCCCTTGACGCGAGCGGTGGCCGGGGAGTCGTACAGCGTGGCCTCGCCACCCGCGGCGTCGTCGGCCAGGGAGCCGATCGCGCGGATGGCGACCTGCCCCTCCTCGCCGAGGGAGGGCAGCACGCCCTCGGTGTACGCCACCAGCAGCGGGGTCGGCGAGACGATCAGGATGCCGCCCGCGTACCGGCGCCGGTCCTGGTAGAGCAGGTACGCCGCGCGGTGCAGGGCGACGGCGGTCTTGCCGGTGCCGGGGCCGCCCTCCACGTAGGTCACGGAGGCGGCGGGGGCGCGGATCACGCGGTCCTGCTCGGCCTGGATGGAGGCCACGATGTCCCGCATGGTGTGCGTGCGGGCCTGGCCGAGCGCGGCCATCAGGGCGCCGTCGCCGACCACGGCCAGTTCCTCGCCGGCCAGCCGGGCCGTGACCTCGGGCCGCATGAGGTCGTCCTCGACGCCGAGCACGCGCCGCCCCTTGGAGCGGATCACCCGGCGGCGCACGACCCGGCCCGGATCGACCGGCGTGGACCGGTAGAAGGGGGCCGCGGCGGGCGCCCGCCAGTCGATGACCAGCGGCGCGTACTCCGCGTCCAGGACGCCGATGCGGCCGATGTGCAGGGTCTCGGCGATGTCGGCGGTGTTGTCGGGCCCGAGGGCGCCCTCGGCGGGCTCGACCGCCGTGTACGCGCCGTCCGGGCCCTTCTTGCCGTCCTTGCCGAGGAGCAGGTCGATGCGGCCGAACAGGAAGTCCTCGAACTCGTTGTTCAGGCGGTTGAGGTGGATGCCGGCCCGGAAGACCTGCGCGTCGCGCTCGGCCAGCGCGCCGGGCGTGCCGACGTGACCGCGCTGGGCGGCGTCGTGCATGAGGAACTCGGCCTCGTGGATCTTCTCCTCGAGGCGGCGGTACACCCGGTCGAGGTGTGCCTGTTCCACGCTGATCTCTCGGTCCCGTACGGAGTCCTCCCGTACGGGGTCGTGCACCGAGCCGACCGCTGAATCCTGTTGAGCCTGTGCGGCCACCGGGCCCCCTTCTGACGTGCTGGGCAGCCGTCAAAGGTACGCGAAGGGGGGCCCGGAAGCCACGGCACGCCTGAGAACCCGGCTACGCGTCCACCTCGACCAGCCGCTTGCCGTCGAAGGTCATGACCTCGAAGTGGTCGATCTGGTTGGGGTCGAAGGCGGCGCCGCCGTGCACGTAGAGCGGCTTCTTGGCCTTCTCCGTGGTGGCGTCCGGGATGCCGTAGCCCCAGTCGGGGACCGTCCAGGAGCTGAGGGTCTCCCGCTCGCCGTTCTTGCCGACGGCGATCAGGGAGCACTTCTCGGGCCCCTTGACGTTCTTCAGTTCCAGGACCGCCTCGGTGCCCCAGGCCTTCTTCTCCAGGGCCACGGTGGCGCTGACCTCGGTGGCCGGGTCGGTGGCGGTGACCCGGTCGGGCATCGCGGCGAAGGCGGACTCGGCGGGGCTGCCGGTCTGCTCCTGCGAGGCCTCGGTCTTGCGTCCGCCGTCGTCGCCACCGCCGCCGCCCGTGGTCGCCACGGCGGCGAACGGGCCGCCGATGATCAGCGCGGCGGCGGTGCCCACCAGGTAGAAGTTGCGCCGGCGCTTGCTCGCGCGGCGCTCGGCGACCTCGTCGACGAGCTTCTCGGACAACCGTGGGCCCGGCTTGACGGTGAGCGACTCGGCGATGGCCGGCGTACCGGCACCTGGCAGGTCAGCGAGCGCGGCCATCATCGGTTCCATGCCGGCCAGCTCGTCGAGTTGCTGGGCGCACCATTCGCAGGTGGCGAGGTGTGCCTCGAAAGCGGTTGCTTCCGCGTCGTCGAGAATCCCGAGGGCGTAGGCGCCGACGGTCTCGTGTTCGTTCGGCGCCGGTGATCCCTGCATGGGGACAGAATTACCCGTATCCCCCGGACCGAACCCCTGAACTCCCCCGTACCCGCTCATCACGCCGTCACCCCCCGCTCCTCCAGTGCCAGCTTCATCGAACGCAGGGCGTAGAAAACCCGGGAGCGAACGGTGCCGCTGGGTATGCCCAGTGTCTGCGCCGCCTCATTGACGGTACGCCCCTTGAAGTACGTCTCGACGAGGACCTCACGGTGAGCCGGGGTCAGGTCGTCGAGCGCGTCCGACAGCGTCATCAGCCACAGCGCCTTGTCGATCTCGTCCTCCGCGGGGATGACCTCCAGCGGCGACGGATCGACCTCCTGCGGCCGGGCCTGCCGGCTGCGGTGGCCGTCGATGACGATGCGCCGGGCGACCGTCACCAGCCAGGGGCGTACCGATCCGGTCGCACGGTTGAGCTGACCGGCATTCTTCCAGGCACGGATGAGCGTCTCCTGGACGACGTCCTCGGCCCGCTGCCGGTCCCCCGCGACCAGCCGCAGCACATAGGCCAGCAAGGGGCCGGCGTGCTCGCGGTAGAGCGCGCGCATCAGCTCCTCGTCGGGTTCCGAGGACGACTGGGACATGCGATGTCGGGCCCTCGCACCACGTTCATTGGCCACGACGGAATCCTTGCGCACGCCCACCTCCGATGTCCGGGGGTTCCCCCAGTCGGTCGCTCGCCCATTCGGTACGGACGCGAAGTGCGGGGTGTTCAAAGTGAGATGACAGTTTTCTCGGAGCCGTGTGACGAACGGGGCGTGGCGGCACTTATCGGGCGAGGGCGGCTCGCCGGCGGTGCCGGGCGACCCGCTCGCGGTTCCCGCAGACCTCGCTGGAGCACCAGCGCCTGCGGTGCCCGCGGGAGGTGTCCACGTAGAGGATCGGGCAGTTGTCGCCCTCGCACTGGCGCAGACCGGCCCGCGCGACCGGGTCGGTGAGCAGTTCGACGGCGTCCCGGGCGAGGGCGCCGAGCAGCGCCGCGCACTGCGGCGGGCCGGTCAGCTCGCGGGTCAGCGCGCCGTCCTCGCCGTGCACCGCGCGCGGGGCCGGGGGCGCGGCCAGGGCCAGGTCGTTGACGCGGGCCAGCGCGAGGTCGTAGCGGCGGGTGCGGGGGGCCGGCCGGGCGCGCACCAACCGGGCGGTCTCGCGGCGCAGTTCGCGGAAGCCGGTCAGCCAGCCGGCGTCGGCGTGGGCCAGCGGGGTGCCGGGCGGGACGAGCCCGGAGCCGGCGATCCAGGCGCGCAGCACGACCACGGAGCCGAGGCGCTCGACGGGGTGGGTGGTGGCGATGAGGTCCAGGCAGATCCGCCCGGTGTCGAAGCGCAGCTCGTACGGGTCGGTGGCCGTACTCATTGCCATGTTCCTGTCACCGCCTGGAGGTGGCCCGCCGAGGTACGGGCTGGGAAGGGGAGCAGGTGGACCGCTCCCTCTACAGTGCCTGCCCGCACTCGCGCCCGGAACCCCTCGTACCGGTGAGGCGTGGACGCGTACGCGCGCGCCCGCGCACCAGGGCCGCGTCCGGCGCCCGCGCGTCCCGTCGGCCGTCACCGGTCACGCGCGCCGCGGCGCCACGGCCGGGCGCACGGTGCCGGGCACGCGGCCGTCGCCGCGGTCCGTCACTCGTCCGCCGTGTACTTGGCGTCCGTCGCCGGGTCCAGGGCCAGGCGGTAGCCGCGCTTGACCACCGTCTGGATCAGCTTCGGGGCGCCGAGGGACGTGCGCAGGCGGGCCATCGCCGTCTCGACGGCGTGTTCGTCGCGGCCGGCGCCCGGCAGGGCGCGCAGGAGTTCCGCGCGGGACACCACCCAGCCCGGCCGCCGGGAGAGCGCCCGCAGCAGGGACATGCCGGCCGGCGGTACGGTCCGCAGCTCCCCGTCGACGAGCACCGCGTGCCCCCGGATCTCCAGCCGGAACCCGGCCACCGGCAGGGCACGGGCCCGCCCCGGGAGTTCCTGGCAGAGCAGCTGGACGAGCGGGCCGAGCCGGAAGCGTTCGGGCTGGACGGTGTCGACACCGTGGGCCTGGAGCGGCACCGCGGTGACCGGTCCGACGCAGGCGGGCAGCACGTCGTGGCCGAAGGCGACGAGCAGTTCGGGCAGCAGACCGCGCTCCTCGGCGCGGCCGAGCAGCGAGGACGCGGCGGGCGCGCTGGTGAACGTCACCGCGTCCACGCCCCGCGACACGGCGGCGTCCAGCAGCCGGTCCACGGGCCCGATGTCCTCCGGCGGCAGCCACCGGTACACGGGCACGCCGACCACCTCGGCGCCCCCCTCCCGCAGCGCCTCCACGAACCCCGGCAGCGGCTCGCCGTGCAGCTGTACGGCGACCCGGCGGCCGTCGACGCCCTCCTCCAGGAGCCGGTCGAGCACCTCGGCCATGGACTCCGACGACGGCGACCACCGCTCGGTCAGTCCCGCCGCCCGGACGGCGCCCTTGACCTTGGGCCCGCGCGCCAGGAGTTCGACCGCGCCCAGCCGCTCCAGCAGGGCGTCGCCGAGTCCCCAGCCGTCGGCCGCCTCGACCCAGCCCCGGAACCCGATGGCGGTGGTGGCGACGACGACGTCCGGTGCCTGGTCGATGAGCTGTTTGGTCGCGGCCATCAGCTCGCTGTCGTCCGCGAGGGGCACGATCCGCAGCGCCGGCGCGTGCTGGACGGCGGCGCCGCGCCGCTGGAGCAGGGCGCCCAGTTCGTCGGCGCGGCGGGCGGCGGTCACGCCCACGGTGAATCCGGCCAGGGGCCCGTGGTCAGGTCGCTGCTGTTCGTCGTCCATCGCTCGCCGCGCTCCGATCCTCACGCCCATCTGCGTACTCGCGTGCCGACCGAGCCTGTCAACGGTGCGTGACAGGCTCGGTTCCGCTTCATGTCACCAGTGTTACGTCACACCTCGGCGTAGCTGAGCTGGGCCTTCGTGTCCGCCGGGTCCGCCGGGCCGTCCGGCACCCGCGGGGCCGGACGGCGAAGGTATACCGCCCAGGTGACCACGAAACACACCGCGTAGAAGGCGAGGAAGGCGACGAAGGCCCCGGTGCCCGAGCCGGAGGAGAGGAACGACTGCCGGAAGGCGAGGTTGATGGCGACGCCGCCGAGCGCGCCCACCGCGCCGATCAGCCCCATGGAGGCACCGGAGAGGCGCCGCCCGTGGGCCACCGCCGCCTCACCCGTCAGCCCCCGGCCCAGCGCCTTGTTCTGGAAGATGCCGGGGATCATCTTGAACGTCGAGCCGTTGCCGAGCCCGCTGAGCACGAACAGCACCACGAACACGGCCACGAACAGCCCGAGCGACTTCGCCATGCTGGCGGCGACCAGCACCGCGGTGGCGGTGGCCATCGCCACGAAGTTCCACAGGGTGATCCGCGCGCCCCCGTACCGGTCGGCGAGCCTGCCGCCCAGGGGCCGGATCAGGGAGCCGAGCAGCGGGCCGATGAAGGTCAGGTAGGCCGCCTGGAGCGGGGTCCGCCCGAACTGGGTCGTCAGCACCTGCCCGAAGGCGAAGCTGTACCCGATGAACGAGCCGAACGTGCCGATGTACAGCACGGACATGATCCAGGTGTGCGCGTCCCGCGCGGCGTCCTTCGCGGCCCCGGTGTCGTTCTTCACGGAGGCGAGGTTGTCCATGAAGCAGGCGGCGAGGACCGCGGCCACCAGGATCAGCGGGATGTAGATGCCGAGCAGCACCCGCGGCCCGCCGCTCGCCCCGATGATCGCGAGCGCGGCCAGCTGGATGACCGGCACACCGATGTTCCCGCCCCCGGCGTTGAGACCGAGCGCCCACCCCTTCTTCCGCAGCGGGAAGAAGGCGTTGATGTTGGTCATGGAGGAGGCGAAGTTGCCGCCGCCGATGCCGGCCAGCAGCCCGACCAGGAGGAAGGTGGAGAAGGACGTCCCCGGCTCCATGACGGTGAAGGCCGCGACGGTCGGCACGAGCAGGAGCCCGGCGGAGATGATCGTCCAGTTCCGCCCGCCGAAGACGGCGACGGCGAAGGTGTAGGGGACCCGTACGACGGCGCCGACGAGGGTCACCACGGACGTCAGCAGGAACTTGTCGGCGGGCGTCAGCCCGTACTCCGGCCCCATGAAGAGGACCAGCACGGACCAGAGCGTCCAGACGGAGAACCCGATGTGCTCGGAGAGCACGGAGAAGAACAGGTTCCGCCGGGCGGTCCGCTCCCCCGTCTCCTTCCAGAACGTCTCGTCCTCCGGATCCCAGTACTCGATCCAGCGGCCGCCTCGGAATGTCATGACGCCTCCACGGTGCTCCACAGCTCGATTGCCCCGACGGTAGGAAGAGCGCGTTTCGTGCCGGTGGGGCTGTGGATGACCGGAAGGGAACGTTGCTCTCACCCGGCACCGGGACCGGATGAGAGGTCGCGCCGGTCAGCCCTGCGGGTGCTGGGGCTGCCAGTGGGGGTTCTGCTGGGGGTAGGGCTGCTGCCGGGGCGCGGGCTGCGGAGGGTACGGCTGCTGCTGCGGGTGCGCCTGGGGCGGGTACGGCTGCTGCGGGCCCTGGGGCGGCGCGTAGGGCTGCTGCGGGTACTGCTGCTGGGGCTGGGCGTACTGGGCGGGAGCCGGCTGCGCGTAACCGCCGGGGGCGCCGTAACCGCCGGGGGCGCCGTAGCCACCGGGGGCGGGGTATCCGCCTGGGACGCCGTAGCCGCCGGGCGCGGCGTGGCCTCCCTGCGCCCCGCCGAACGGGTTCCCGTGGCCCGGGAGCTGCCCGCCGGGCGGCAGGTACCGCACCCGCCCGGTCTCGTCGGCCGTCGGGACGAACCCCGCGGCCCGCAACCGGACCGCGAACTTCGCGTTGCGTTTGCGGGTGACGAGGAAGCCGACGCCCAGGATGGCGAGGACGGCCAGCCAGACGACCGCGGCCACGACGAAGTCGTCGGACGAACCGCCCGAGCGGTAGGCGAGGACCACACAGCCGATGGTGACGCCGAGCGCGCCGTACCCCATCCGCTTCTCGGCGCTCTTGCCGGTGAGGTCGAAGTTGATCCGCGCCTTGAGGAGTTCGAAGGCGTCGGGCACCAGCGGCGGCACCGAGACCCCGTCGCCCGCGTTCGGGTACTGCGCCCAGTTCTGCGCGGCGCGGGCGCGGGCCTGCGGGCTCGGGTCGGGCAGGAGCAGCATCGTGAGCGAGCCGTTGCTCCCGCCACCCTGGCGGGCATCGGCGTACTCGTAGCCGAACTGCTGGGCGACGAAGGCGAGCTTGGCGAGTTTCTTCACGGACGCCATCGGGCTGGTCAGCTCGACCGGCTCGCCGCTCGCCATCAACCGCAGCATCTTCTGCGTCTGCCGCTTGCTCATCCCGCCCGTTCCCCCTGACCGGCTCACGCCACCGTGTTCACTCGCGCAACCGGTGCAGTCTCGCACGCCGGTACGACGGCCGTCAGCCCCGGTGCGCCGCGCGCGCCCTCGGCCGCGTGCGCGCCGCCTTCCCCCCGCCGTCCGGCCACAGCTGCGGCTTCCGCTTGGCGGCCACGTCCTCCATCCAGCCGAACCAGACGACGCAGCTCCCGATGAGCAGCCAGGCGAGGACCAGGACCGGCCAGGGGCTCTCCAGGAGCCAGGTGAAGTGCTCGTACATGACGTCGAAGCCCCACAGCTGGTCCCACATGGTGGCGGCGATCAGGATGCACACGTTGTGCCACAGGTAGATCGTCACCGCACGGGAGTTGAGCAGGGTGACCACCCGGTCCCAGCGGCGCAGCCGGCGTGGCCACTCGGTCCACGACGGGCTGAGGTGCAGGAGCAGCAGCACGGTCGCGAAGGACCAGACGGCCTGGGCGAAGGGGATGGAGTCCAGGTCGTAGCCGGACTTGAAGCCCTCCCCGAAGGCGTACCAGAGGCCGAGCGCACCGATCAGCGGGGCCACCGACGGCACGACGTAGCGCGGCAGCCGCTTCAGGACGCCCTCCTGGTGGGCCATGCCCAGGATCCAGCAGGCCCCGAAGGTGCTGAAGTCGGTGAGGGCGGAGGGGATCCGCTCGCCCGGCAGTTCGAGGTAGCCGAACTGGAAGGCGGCCGAGAGCGCGATGGGCGCCAGGATCGTCTGCCACGGCAGCGCACGCAGGGCGCGCAGCAGCACCGGGGAGAGCAGGACGTACCAGAGGTAGGCGCGGATGTACCAGAGCGGCCCCGCGAGGTCCGAGGCCCAGTTGTCGCCCAGCAGCCCGTGGATGCCGGACAGGCCCTCGGCGTACGGCGGGTCGCTCAGCGGCAGGATCCAGAAGGTGAGGTGGAGCCACCACCACCCCGGGTGCCCGTCGTCGTTCGGCCCCCAGCCCTGGAGCAGCATCCCGGTCACGCCCACCGCGCCGAGCAGCCACAGCGGCGGCAGCAGGCGGCGCAGGCGGCCGCGGACGACCTGCACGGCGGGGCGCTTGAGGGAACGGGCCATCAGACTGCCGGCCAGGGCGAACATCACGCCTATGGACGGGAACAGCACGGGCAGCCACGCCCATCCTGTGAGGTGGTAGAGGACCACGCGGAAGAGCGCCACCGCCCGCAGCAGGTCGAAGTACCGGTCCCGGACGGGCGCCCGCCGGGCCTGCGTCTGCTGGGGCGGCAGCGGCGGGGCGGTCGCGGTGTCGGGGGCGTACGGGGGTGGTGCGGTCACGTACCGGTCTTTCCGGGGTGGTGCGGTCGGGTCGGGGAAGGGAGGGGCGGGGTCGTAGGACGGGGTGGTCATCCGACCGGCCTCCCGTCCATGGCGCGGGACCGCTGGGCGGGTACGCCGGCGGCCCCTCCCCCGGGCGGCGCGGACACGCCGCCGCTGCGGCGCAGCTTCTGCCAGCGCAGCCGGCCGCCGGTGAGGGCCGTGATCCAGGACTGGAGCAGCACCACGTACATGATCTGGCGGTAGAGGATCTGCTGGAGCGGCAGCGAGATGAGCGGTGTCAGCCGCTCCCGGTCCAGCCGGAAGGCGTAGGCCGCGCAGACCGCCTGGATGGCCAGGACGCCCAGCCAGGCGATGATCGTCTGCCGGGTCGGGCCGAAGACGATGCCGTAGAGCAGGAACACGTCGATGAGCGGGGCGAGCAGCGGCGCGAGCACCATGAAGAGGGAGACGAAGGGCAGCCCCACGCGGCCGAAGCGGCCCGAGGGGCCCTTCTCGATCACCGCGCGGCGGTGCTTCCAGATGGCCTGCATGGTGCCGTACGACCAGCGGTAGCGCTGGGACCACAGCTGGCTGACGGACTCCGGGGCCTCGGTCCAGGCGCGCGCGTTCTCGGCGTAGACGACCCGCCAGCCGGCCCGGTGCAGCGCCATGGTGACGTCGGTGTCCTCGGCGAGCGTGTCGTCGCTCATGCCGCCGATGGGTGCGAGCGCGGAGCGGCGGAAGGCGCCGACCGCCCCCGGGATGGTCGGCATGCAGCCGAGGATGTCGTACATCCGGCGGTCCAGGTTGAAGCCCATCACGTACTCGATGTGCTGCCAGGCGCCGATGAGGCTGTCCTTGTTGCCGACCTTCGCGTTGCCGGCGACGGCGCCCACCCTCGGGTCGCCGAAGGGCTGGACGAGTTCGCGGACGGTGGACGGTTCGAAGACGGTGTCGCCGTCCATCATCACGACGATGTCGTACCGGGCGTTGGCCAGGCCCCGGTTGAGGGCGGCGGGCTTGCCCGCGTTGTGCTGGCGGATCACCCGGACGCCCGGCAGGCCCAGGCCCTCCACGATCCGGGCGGTGCCGTCGGTGGAGCCGTCGTCGATGACGATGATCTCGATCGGGTGGTCGCTCGCCATGAGGGAACGGACCGTGTTCTCGATGCACTTGGCCTCGTTGTACGCCGGGACCAGCACCGTCACCGGTCCGGTGACCGCCGGTCCCCAGCCGAAGCCCTTGCGGCGGACCCGGCGGGCGTGGACGCCGGAGAGCAGCAGCATCAGCAGGAAGCGCCCGATGACCAGCGTGCCGATGATCGCCAGGCCCACCACCAGGACGTCGGTGAGCTTCTCCGAGGCCTGGACGAGGAAGACCCACGCCCTGCCCTTCCACAGTTCGGCGCCGGTCACGGGGCTCATGGCGCTGGGCGCGTCCAGGGCCTCGGTGAGGTTGTCGAACTCGTAGCCCTTCGCCTTCAGGTCGGGCAGGAACCGGTCCAGGGCCTGGACGGTCTGGTGGCGGTCGCCGCCGGAGTCGTGCATCAGGACGATGGCGCCCTTGCCGCCCTGCGGGGTGGCGCGGCGGATGATCTCGCCGACGCCGGGCTTCTTCCAGTCCTCGCTGTCCGTGTTGTTGACGACGGTGATGTAGCCGCGGCTGCCTATGTACTCGGTGACCGGCCAGGACTTGTCGTCCATGGCGTCCGCGAAGGAGGAGTAGGGCGGGCGGAACAGCGAGGTGCGGACGCCGGCCGCGCCGGTGATCGCCAGCTGGTTCTGCGACAGCTCCCAGTCGATGCGCTTCTTGGACTGGAAGGAGAGGTCGGGGTGGTTGAAGGTGTGCAGGCCCACCTCGTGGCCCTCGTCGACCATGCGTTCCACGAGGTCCGGGTAGCGGGAGGCCATGGTGCCGGTGACGAAGAAGACCGCGTGCGCGTCGTGCTTCTTCAGCACGTCGAGCACCCTCGGGGTCCAGGTCGGGTCCGGGCCGTCGTCGAAGGTGAGGACGAGCCGGTGGTCGGGCACGCTCAGGCTCTCGGTGCGGCCGCCCCGGGCGTCGATGACCGGGCCGCCCTCCAGGATCTTCTCGGGCACGTGGGTGGTCGGCGCGGGCTCCTGGACGCGGTGGTCGGCGAGGATCTCGCTGTGCACGTAGCCGCGCAGCATGAGCATCGCCGCCAGGGCGACCAGGACGAGCAGGGGGAGCAGCAGGCGCAGGGGCAGGCGGCGGACGCCCGCACGGGGGCTGCGCGCCGCCCCGTGACGGCGGGTGCGGGATGCCATCAGAGGGTGGTCTCCGGGGACAGGGACGTGGACGTGGAGGTGGTGCCCGGACCGGCGGCGGCGGGCGCGGCGGAGGCCCCCGCGAGGGGCGTCGTGTCACGGGAGCCGTTGGCGCCCGCGCCGCCCTCGCCCGGGTCGGAGCCCGTGGTGGCACCGCCGGTGGGCGCGGTCGGGTCGACGGTGGTGTCGCCGCCGCCCGTCGACGCGGACGGGCCGGTGGTGACGGGCGGCGGGGCCTGCGTCGTCGCGCTGGGGTCCGGGTCGGTCGTTGCCCCGCCGGCCGGCTTCTCGTCGGTCCCGGTCTCCGTCACGCCGGAGCCGGAGGTCGTGCCGGGCTGCGGAGCGGTGCCGGCGGTGGTGCCGGGTGCGGGGACGCCGGCGCCCGGGGTGCCGGTCACGCCGGCGCCGTCGGTGGGGCTCGTCCGCGGGGCGCCGGTGCCGGTGGCGGCGGGCGGGCCGGACTGCGAGGGCAGCGGGGTGGTGTCGACCTGGCCGGCGGGCTTGCCCTCCTCCTGGCCCGGCACGGGCAGCCAGGGGGCGTTGGAGTTGCCGGACATCAGGGTGGAGACGATGACGACGGCGTAGATCGCGCAGGCGACGCCGACGAGTATGCCGAGGCGGCGGTAGAGGCGGCTGCGGCGGCCGGAGGAGTCGACGAAGACCGGTCCGTCGGAGGTCTCCCGGCCCTTTCCGCGGTGCCCGCCGTCGGCGCGGTGGAGCACGCCGTCGCCGAGCACGACGGCGTCGAGCTGGACCGTCACCTCGTGCGGGTCGTGGGTGTGCGGGGCGTCCGGGGCGTCGGCGTCCGCGGCCTCGTCCGGGGTCTCCTGCCAGGGGTCGCGGAGGAGGGGGACGGGAGGGGGCGGGGTGGCCGGGGCCGTCGGGGTGGCCGGGGCCGTCGGGGGGACCGCGGTGGTGGGGGCGACCGGAGCGACCGGAGCGGCCGGGGCGGCCGCGTCGGTGTTGCCCCAGGTTATGCGCGGCTGCCGGCCGAAGGCGTCGGTGCCCTGGTACTCCCGGCCTATTCGGGAACGGGGTATCTCCGGCCCGCCGTTGCCGGCACTCCCCTGGCGGCGGGCGCCGTCACCCGGACCACTGCCGAACCATCCCGGACCGGACCCGCCGGACGCCGGCGCGGTCATCGCAGACCCTGCCGCGGGTGGGAAGGAGCGGGTCGGCGGGAGCACCTCGGTGGCGTCAGCATCGGGTCTTGCCTCCGGGAGTTCACGACCCCCGGACTCGACCTGGGGCCACTCCGGTTGGGCGTCTTTCTGCCAATTCTTCACGCGTGCGCACTTCCCCCCACGGGACACTTCCGGGTGCGCATACGACTCCGAGCACTCGTCGGTAGAACCGGCCCCCACCAGGTTCGAGCGCCCCCTGTATCACACCGTGCTCAGGCAGAGAATGTAGCGCACGCGGAGGATCCGTGGTGGCCGCGTGTCAATTGTGGGCGGACATCACAGCGCTGTCGGCGGCCGGAATCCATCCCCCGGCGGGGGCCCGGAGCCAGTCGTTCTCGGTCGCGACCTGCGCCGCCGCCCGGCGCAACGCGTCCAGCGCGGGATGCACGAGTCCCTTTCGCCAGACCAGTGAGACCGGCGACAGCGGCACGGGATCGACGAGCGGGCGTACGACGGTCGACGCCATGGCCGGAAAGCCCATCACCGCCAGGATCGGATGGCGCGTCTTGTCCATGATCCGCCGGAACTCCTCCTCCCCCATCGCCAGCGGAAGGGGCGGCGCCACGTCGATGCCGCGTCCCTCGAAGAGGCGGTGCGCGAGGTCGGTCCACTCCGGCGTGCGCGGGTTGCCGGCCCCGGCGTACACCCGCTCCCCGGCGAGCGCGGAGAGCGGCACCTCGTCCAGCCCGGCCAGCGGATGGTCCTCCGGCAGGACGACCGCCATCGGCTCTCGGCGCACGGGCTGGTGGCCGAGTCCGGCCCGCAGCGCGGGGGGCAGGCCCGCGAACCGGCCGAAGGAGGCGTCGATCCGGCCCGCGAGCACCTCGGCGGCGGCGTACGTCAGTCCGCTCTCGTAGCGCGCCATCAGCTCCTGGCCGGGGGCGAGTTCGCGCGCCCGCTCCAGGACGAGGCGGCCGGTGGCCAGCCACGGGGAGTTGAGGTCGACCAGCAGCGGGCGGGCCTGGCCGAAGGCGGCCAGGAGTTCGTCCTGCACCTGGAGGACGCGCCGGGCGTACGGCAGCAGCCGCTCGCCGTCGGCGGTCAGCGTCACCTGCCGGGTGGTCCGGACGAACAACTCGGCACCCAGCTCCCGCTCCAGGCGCCGCACGTCCCGGCTCAGGGCCTGCTGGGCGACGTACAGCCGGGCGGCGGCGCGGGTGAAGTGCAGGTCCTCGGCGACCGTGACGAAGGCGCGCAGCAGGCGGGGGTCGACATGGGCGGGTGCGGGCATCCGGTGAACTTACAACAGGAGTGCGTGAATGGCGACGGAGTAGGTGTTGGACCCCTCGATCTCCTCCGGGCCACGGTGGATGCATGCCGCAACCGACCTTCGAACGCCGTCCCCCGCAGGCCCCTCCCGTCGCCTTCCTCGCCGTCACCGCCGACACCCTGGTCGCCGCCGACTTCCGCCCGCGCACCCGGCGCCGGCCGCCCGGTCCGTACCGGCGGCTCCTCGCCACACCCGGCGCCCGCGCGTTCACGATCGGGAATCTCATGGCGCGGCTGCCCATGGGCATGTTCAGCGTGAGCGCCGTCGTGATGATCGCCGGCACCCGTGGTTCGTACGCCCTGGCGGGCGCCGTCACCGCGACGGGACTGGCGGCGACCGCCCTGGTCGCCCCGTGGACCGCCCGGCTCGTGGACCGGCACGGGCAGGCCCGGGTCGCCGTGCCCGCCACGCTGATCGCCGCGCTGGGCTCGCTCGCCCTGCTGCTGTGCGTGCGCCACGGCACGCCCGCCTGGACCCTCTTCGCCTCCTACGCCGCCACCGCGACGACCCCCAACACCGGGGGCATGGCCCGTGCCCGCTGGAACCACCTGCTGAAGGGCGACGCCGACGCGCTGCACACCGCGAACTCCTTCGAGCAGGCGGTCGACGAGCTGTGCTTCATGCTCGGGCCGGTCCTCGCGGCCTTCCTGTGCACGGCGCTGTTCCCGCAGGCGGGCACGCTCGCCGGGGTGGGGCTGCTGGTGAGCGGCATGCTGCTGTTCACCGCCCAGCGTTCGACCGAGCCCCCGGCGGTCCGGCCGCGCCCCGCCGCCAAGGCCCCCCTCCGCGTCCCGGGCATCCCTCCGCTGCTGGTCGTGTGCCTCGCGACGGGCGGGGTGTTCGGGGCCATGGAGGTCGTCACCATCGCGTTCGCGGACGCACAGGGCCACCGCACGGCGGCCGGTGTGGTCCTCGGACTCCAGGCGGCCGGTTCCTGCGCGGCCGGCCTGCTGTACGGCGCGATGAAACCGGCCGGTGCCGCCGAACACCGGCTGCCGTGGTGCGTCGCGGCCATGACGGGCCTGCTGACGCTGCCGCTGCTCGCGGCCTCGCTCACCGGCTCCCTGCCGCTGCTGGCGCTCACCCTGCTGATCGCCGGGATGGCCACCGCCCCGACCATGGTCACCACCATGACGCTGGTCCAGCAGCGCACACCCGAGGGCCGCCTGAACGAGGGCATGACCCTCGCGGTGACGGGCCTGCTCGGCGGCATCGCCTGCGGCAGCGCGGCGGGCGGCTGGACGGTCGAGCACACGTCGGCCGCGGCGGCCTACGGCATCCCGGTGACGGCGGCCGCGGTGGCCCTGATGCTCACCCTGCTGCCGCCCCGGCTGCCCCGCGCCGCCGGATGACGGCGACGGGCTCGTCCGCGCCGTCGAACTCCCGCCGCGCCCGCTCGACCTCGGGCAGTTTCTCGGCGGACCACTCGACGAGCGAGGCGAAGATCGGCGCCAGGCTGCGACCGAGGTCGCTGATCTCGTACTCCACCCGCGGCGGCACCTCGGCGTGGTAGGTCCGCTCGACCAGGCCGTCGCGCTCCATCTGGCGCAGCCGCTGGGTGAGCACCTTGGGGGTGATGGTGCCGATGTTGCGCTGGAGTTCGACGAAGCGCTGACGCCCGTACTCGTGCAGCGCCCACAGGATCGGCGTGGTCCAGCGGCTGAAGACGATGTCGAGCACCGGGGAGACCGGACATGCCAGTTCCGGTTCGATCCCCGCGCCGCGGGGGGTGGCACCGGCCATCGGGCCCTCCAGGGAAGTCACTTTCCTTTAGGTACCTACTTTACGGAGGATGTTAGCTTCCCGGAAGTCCTGAACCTCCGCACCACCGACGGCGGGAGCCGATCATGATCGTTGTCACGGGAGCCACCGGAAACGTCGGCCGCCCCCTCGTCGCGGCACTCACCGCCGCGGGCGAGCGGGTGACGGCCGTCACGCGCAGCACCCCGTCCCACGACCTTCCCGACGGCGCCCGGCACGTCCGGGCCGACCTCGCCGACCCGTCGACCCTGGGTGCCGCCGTCACCGGCGCGGACGCGCTCTTCCTCCTGCCGGCCGGGGAACTGCTCGCCGGCGGGGCACCCGCCGCCGAGGTCCTGGAGGTGGCCCGGTCGGGCGGGGTGCGCCGGGTCACGCTGCTCTCCTCCCAGGTCACCGGCACCCGGCCGCAGGCCCCGGCGCACGGCCGGCTGCGGGAGTTCGAGGAGGCGGTGCGCTCCTCGGGCCTGGACTGGACGATCCTGCGGCCCGGCGGCTTCGCCTCCAACACCTACGCGTGGGCCGAGACCGTCCGCACCCGGAGGACCGTGCACGCGCCGTTCGCCGAGGTCGCCCTTCCGGTGGTGGACCCGGCGGACATCGGCGAGGTGGCCGCCGTGACGCTGCGCGAGGAGGGCCACGCGGGGCAGACCTACGAACTGACCGGCCCCGTCGGGGTGACTCCGCGCGCGCAGGCACAGGAGATCGCGGGGGCGCTGGGCGAGGAGGTGCGGTTCGTGGAGCTGAGCCGTGAGCAGGCGCGCGAGCACATGGCGCGGTTCATGCCCGAGCCGGTCGTCGAGGGCACGCTCGACATCCTCGGTGAGCCGCTCCCCTCGGAGCAGCGCGTCGCCCCCGACGTCGAGAAGCTCCTCGGCCGACCGGCCGGTTCCTTCACGGCATGGGCGACACGCAACGCCGCGGCCTTCCGGTAGGCGGCGGAAAAACGACGAGGGTGGCCCGGATCGCGCCGTACGCGAGCCAGGCCACCCTCGACCTCGTGGAGATGGCGGGAATCGAACCCGCGTCCAACGGTGCGGAATCAGGGCTTCTCCGTGTGCAGTCCGCTTCGATTTTCTCAGCCCCGGAGATCACGCGGACAAGTCTCCGACGGGCTCAGTCACTGTTTGGTTTCCCTCTTCACCCCGTGACCGGGATCAAGGTTTAGTCCCCTAGCTGATGCCAGGATCCGGGTCGGGAACAGCCCCGGGCTGACACTCCCGTAGTAGGAGGCTCGCTCTGCTACCTGAGATCAGGCAGCGAGGGCGAAGGCCTGCTGGGAGGAATCGCGCTTGGTGTTGGCGATTATTTTTTCGGCCTGTGGTTTACGAGATCATGGCCGCTTCCTCGACACGCTTCCCCTGCTTCGACAGCCGCTGTCGAAACCGATCATCCCCATGTTGATTTTTCAACCCCTCCGAAGAGGGAGGTGCACCCGCTGTGAGGTGCGGATGCCATCGTACGTGACCAACGCACCGGGGTGCCAGCCTATTCCCGGCGGTCAGGCCCGCTGCTTGCGCCGGATCGCGGAGATCGTCCGCTCGGCCTCGCGGCGGTCCTGCTTCTCGCGGAGCGTCTGGCGCTTGTCGTACTCCTTCTTGCCGCGCGCCAGCGCGATCTCGACCTTGGCCCGGCCGTCCTTGAAGTAGAGGGCCAGCGGCACGATGGTGTGGCCGGTCTCCTGGGACTTCGACTCCAGCTTGTCGATCTCCACGCGGTGCAGCAGCAGCTTCCGCTTGCGGCGGGCGCTGTGGTTGGTCCAGGTCCCCTGGCTGTACTCCGGCACGTGCACGTTGTGCAGCCACGCCTCGTGTCCGTCCAGCTGCACGAAGCCGTCGGCCAGCGAGGCCCGTCCCTGGCGCAGCGACTTCACCTCGGTCCCGGACAGGACGAGTCCCGCCTCGTAGGTGTCGAGGATCTGGTAGTCGTGCCGCGCCTTCTTGTTCTGCGCGATCAGCTTGCGCCCTTTTTCCTTAGCCATAGTGCAACCATTTTGGCACTACCGAGGGGGCTCACGGAAAGCCGATTACGCGGTCGGTCCCAGTCCGCTCAGCACCGTCCGCGCCCGTTCCAGCGCGGACGGCTCCGCCGGGTCGACCTCCAGGTCGGGTGTGATGCCCGTGCCGTCGACGCCGCGGCCGGAGGGGGTGCGGTAGTGCCCGACGGTCAGCTCGGCCACGGAGCCGCCGGGCAGCCGGCTCGGCATCTGCACCGAGCCCTTGCCGAAGGTGCGGGAGCCCAGGACGACGGCACGGCCGCGGTCCTGGAGGGCTCCCGTGAGGAGTTCGGCCGCGCTCATCGTGCCGCCGTCGACGAGCGTGACCAGGGGTCTGGTGGTCTCGCCGCCGGGCTCGGCGTGCAGGGCCCGCTGTTCGCCGTCGACGTCGTACGTGGCGACCAGGCCGCCGTCGAGGAAGGCGGAAGCGGCGACCACCGCCTCGGAGACCAGACCGCCCGAGTTGCCGCGCAGGTCGAGGACGACTCCCGCGCCGGACGGCAGCCGCCGCACGGCGTCGCGCACCTGCGCGCCGACGCCCTTGGTGAAGGAACTGACCTTGATCACCGTGTCACCGGTGGCGAGGGTGCGTACCGTCACGGGTTCCGTGGAGAGTCTGGCCCGGCGCACGGTCTCGCTCCACGCGCGTGCGCCGCGCTCCAGACCGAGCCGGACGGCGGTGCCGGCGGGCTCGGTCTCGGCGTCGCCGCGCAGTATGGCGACGACCTCGGTGACGGGCCGCCCGTCGACCCGTTCGCCGTCGACGCTGCGCAGCCGGTCGCCCTCCCGGATCCCGGCGTCGGCGGCGGGCGAGCCGGGCCGCACGCCGGTCACCTCGATGCGGCCGTCGCTCTCGCGCCGCGCGGAGAGCCCGACGCCGGTGTACCGGCCGTCCAGGGCGTCCTCCAACTCCTCGTACTCGCCGTGGGAGTAGACGGCGCCCCAGCGGTCCCCGCTGCGGCTGACCGCGCGTTCGGCGGCCTCCTCGGGGGACTTGCCGTCGGCCAGCGCCTCGGCGGCCGCCCTGGCCACCGCGTCGTGCCGCTCGGCGGGAGCGGCCGGGTGCGCGGTGTCCGACTCGGGCTTCCGGTCGCTTCCGGAGAACGAGCCAGTGACCCCGCCCGCGACGAGCACACTCGCGAACACCAAGGCCAGGGCGGCCCCGTGGCGTACGCGGCGGGGCTGACAGAACAGGTCACGACCTGACATGCCGGTGAGTCTAGGACAACGCGAGAGGGCCGAACGGTCGCTTGACCGTTCGGCCCTCTTGGTATGTGTCACACCTTCAGGTACTTGCGCAACGCGAAGAACGCGGCCAACGCGGGCATCAGCAGGCTGGTGGCCAGAATGAGCGGCAGCTTCGTCAACACGGCGTCCCAGCCGATGAAGTTGATCAGGTTCAGCTTCTCGGACAGGGCGAGACCGTGGTCGATGATGAAGTACCGGGCGACCACCAGGAAGCCGCAGGCGACACCACCGCCGATGAGCCCGGCGACCGCCGCCTCCATGATGAACGGCGCCTGGATGTAGAACCCGGAGGCGCCGACGAGGCGCATGATGCCGGTCTCGCGCCGCCGGCTGAACGCCGAGACGCGCACCGTGTTGACGATCAGCATCAGGGCGACGACCAGCATGAGCGCCATCACCGCGCGGGCGGCCCAGTTCATGCCGTTGAGGAGGCCGAAGAGGTTGTCCAGGATGCCCTTCTGGTCCTGCACGGACTGCACGCCTTCCCGGCCGTCGAAGGCGGTGGCGATGACCTGGTACTTCTCCGGGTCCTTCAGCTTGATCCGGTACGACTCCTGCATCTGGTCCGGCGTGAGGGAGCTGGCCAGCGGCGAGTCGCCGAACTGCTCCTTGTAGTGCTTGTACGCCTCGTCCTGCGACTCGTACGTCACCTTGTCGACGACGGTCATCTCGTCGAGGTCGGACATGATCTGCTTCTTCTGGTCCGCGGTCACCGCGCCCTTGGCGCAGTTGGGGTCGGACTCGGCGTCGCTCTTGTTGCAGAGGAAGACCGAGACGTTGACCTTGTCGTACCAGTAGCCCTTCATGGTGTTGACCTGGTCGCTCATCAGCAGCGATCCGCCGAACAGGGCCAGGGACAGGGCGACGGAGACGATGACCGCGAAGGTCATCGTCAGATTGCGGCGAAGACCGACACCGATCTCCGAGAGCACGAACTGGGCGCGCATGGCGTCTCGTTAAGCCTTTCGTTCCTCGTCGTCAGTGCTGGTAGCCGTAGACGCCGCGTGCCTGGTCGCGGACGAGGCGGCCCTTCTCCAGCTCGATGACGCGCTTGCGCATCTGGTCCACGATGTTCTGGTCGTGGGTGGCCATGATCACGGTGGTGCCCGTCCGGTTGATGCGGTCGAGCAGCTTCATGATGCCCACGGAGGTCTGCGGGTCGAGGTTGCCGGTGGGCTCGTCCGCGATCAGCAGCTTGGGCCGGTTGACGAAGGCCCGCGCGATCGCGACGCGCTGCTGCTCACCGCCGGACAGCTCGCCGGGCCTGCGGTCCTCCTTGCCGCCGAGACCGACCAGGTCGAGCACCTGGGGCACCGACTTGCGGATCTCGCCGCGGGACTTGCCGATGACCTCCTGGGCGAAGGCGACGTTCTCGCCGACCGTCTTGTTCGGCAGCAGGCGGAAGTCCTGGAACACCGTCCCCAGCTGGCGCCGCATCTGCGGCACCTTCCAGTTGGACAGGCGGGCGAGGTCCTTGCCCAGGACGTGCACCTGGCCGTGGCTGCACCGCTCCTCGCGGAGGATCAGCCGCAGGAAGGTGGACTTGCCGGAGCCGGAGGATCCCACGAGGAAGACGAACTCGCCCTTCTCGACCTCCAGGGAGACGTCCCTGAGGGCTGGGTGGCTCTGTTTGGGGTAGACCTTGGAGACGTTGTCGAATCGGATCACGGATGCACCACGGGTCGCCGGGGGTAGATGTGCGTGACCATACGCGAACCGGGGAGCGGACCGCAGTCACCGGTCTGGGTTGCGTATCAGTTGCACGTTTTGTCCCTGACGGGAGGACGCGCGGGGTCCTCCGGAACCTGGCACAGTGGAAGGGGAACGTTCGTGTCGTTGCGGGCGTTGTTCTGACGGAGCCGGCGGCAAGGAGGGCGAGCGCATGACGTACGACCGGTTGGTGTGCGCGAACTGCGCGGCGCCCGTGAACGAGGGCCGGTGCCCGGTGTGCCGGGCCAACCGCGAGCGGATGCAGCACGAGGGCCCCCTCGCGGGGCTGAACCCGATGACGCTGATCGCGCTGCTGGCGGTGCTGATCGCGGCGGTGGCCCTGCTGGCCCACCAGACCGTCTGAGGGGCGCGTAGAGGCCCACAGGGCCTTCGCGGACATGGCAGAGGGGCCCGGAGCGCTGTGCGCTCCGGGCCCCTTCGCGTGCCTGTGCCGTGCGTAGCCCGAGGGCTACCGTCAGGCAGCGGCCCCGCCGCGACCGTTCATCATGCGCGGCAGCAGGCGGAAGCCGATACCGCCGGCGATCATCGTGGCGGCGCCGACCAGCAGGAACGTGGTCTCCGCGGCGCCGGTCTCGGCCAGCTCGTCACCGCTGCCCTGGGCCGCGGTGTCGGAGGCCGGGGCCTCTTCGCCGGTGTCGGTCAGGGCCGAGGAGCCCTCGTCCTGGGTGACGTTGTCGTTGCTGCCGCCGTCGGGGGTGGTGTTGTCGCCGCCACCACCGTTGCCGCCGGTGCCACCGGTGTTGCCGTTGCCACCGTTGTCGCCGGAACCGCCGTTGTCACCGTTGCCACCGTTGTCGCCGGTGCCACCGTTGTCGCCGTTCCCGCCGTTGTCACCGTTGCCGCCGTTGTCACCACCCTCGGTGGTGCCTTCGGACGTGCCCTCGGTGGTGCCGACCGAGGTGCCCTCGGTCGTGCCCTCGGTCGTGCCCTCGGTGGTGCCTTCCGTGGTCCCCTCGGTGGTGCCCGCGGACGTGCCCTCCGTGGTGCCTTCCGAGGTGCCCTCGGTCGTGCCCTCGGTGGTCCCCTCGGACGTACCCTCCGTGGTCCCCTCGGTCACGCCGAGCGAGGTGCCCTCGGTGGTGCCCTCGGTCGTACCCTCGGTGGTCCCCTCGGTGTCGCCGCCGACGCTCACGCCGAGGTCGACGTTGGTGTCGCCGACACCCGCGCTCACGCCGATGTCGAGCGCCGAGGCGGCACCCGCGGCGGTCAGCGAGGCTCCGGCGGCGATCACGGCGCCGGCCGCTATGCGCGCGACACGGATGCGCGTCTTCTTCGTCATGTGGTTGCTACCCCCAGTAGCCGATTAGTCAGTGAGGCCGCGCTCGGGACCGTGATCGACGGGGGTGGCTGCGCTTATGTCCCCCGGTTCACATGCGCCCCAGAAATACGCATGCCGCGCCTCACCCTTGCGAATGTTCAAAGCAACGTCAAGGCCATTGCGTACGCGATGTCCAGGTACGGGACGTATGCCGGACACAAAGGGTGTGAGTGTGATGTAAAACCCAGACATCACCGGCGAACGGCGGGCAGAGAAAAGGCAACCGCCGCCTGGTGGACGGCAGTTGCCTTGTCGACAAAGCGGCGTGAGCGCAGCCGCTTCGCGCTACTTCTCCTGCTGCTTGCGCCAGCGAATTCCGGCCTCGAGGAAACCGTCGATCTCGCCGTTGAACACGGCCTCGGGGTTGCCCACTTCGTGCTCCGTGCGCAGGTCCTTGACCATCTGGTACGGGTGCAGCACGTACGAACGCATCTGGTTGCCCCAGGAGTTGCCCCCGTCGCCCTTGAGGGCGTCCATCTTGGCCTGCTCCTCCTGACGGCGCCGCTCCAGGAGCTTGGCCTGGAGGACGTTCATCGCGGTGGCCTTGTTCTGGATCTGGGACCGCTCGTTCTGGCAGGAGACCACGATGCCGGTGGGGAGGTGGGTGAGCCGCACCGCGGAGTCGGTGGTGTTCACGCCCTGGCCGCCGGGGCCGGAGGACCGGTACACGTCCACCCGCAGCTCGGACTCGTCGATCTCGATGTGGTCGGTCTGCTCGACCACCGGGAGGATCTCGACGCCCGCGAAGGAGGTCTGGCGACGCCCCTGGTTGTCGAAGGGCGAGATGCGCACCAACCGGTGCGTGCCCTGCTCGACGGAGAGGGTGCCGTAGGCGTAGGGCGACTGCACGGCGAAGGTGGTCGACTTGATGCCGGCCTCCTCCGCGTACGACGTCTCGTAGACCTCGGTCTTGTAGCCGTGCTGCTCGGCCCAGCGCAGGTACATGCGCTGGAGCTTCTCGGCGAAGTCGGCGGCGTCGACGCCGCCCGCCTCGGCGCGGATGTTGACGAGCGCCTCACGCGCGTCGTACTCGCCCGAGAGCAGGGTGCGGACCTCCATCTCGTCCAGCGCCTTCTTCACGGCCGTCAGCTCGGACTCGGCCTCGGCACGGGTGTCCGGGTCGTCCTCCTCCTCGGCCATCTCGAAGAGCACGCCGAGATCGTCGAGCCGCCCGCGCAGGGCCTCGGCCTTCCGCACCTCCGCCTGGAGGTGGGAGAGCCGGCTCGTGATCTTCTGCGCCTCGTCCGGGTTGTCCCACAGGGAGGGCGCGGCCGCCTGCTCCTCGAGCACGGCGATGTCTGCCCTCATCCTGTCGAGGTCCAGGACGGCCTCGATCGACTCCATGGTCGAGGAGAGGGACTTCAGCTCTTCGGATACATCGACGACTGCCACGCGTCCAGCGTAACGGCTCCACCGACCGGCCCCGGCCGGACCGGGGCGCCGGGCGCGGACGGCGGGCGTACGGCCGCCCGTGGTCAGGGGGAGGCGGGGGCCGAGTTCCGTGTGTCCTGGGGGCCCCGGTCGGTCTCGTCGGCGCTGGTCGCCAGCCAGGTGCCGACGCCGATCGCCGCCACCAGGGCGACCGCTCCGCCGCCCAGGGCGAGGCGGCGGCGACGGGTGGCGGCGCGGTTGCGGGCCGAGCCGGGACGTGGGGCGCCGGATGCGCGCGGGGCGCGGGCGGTGCCCCGGGCGCCGCCCGCCAGCTCGTCCGGGGCGGGTACGCGCATCGACGTGTGCGTGTCGCGGTTGGAGTCGGCCGGCTTCGCTCCCGGCACCAGGGGCACGGCTCCCCGGCGGCGTACCGGTTCCCCGGCGGGCGCCGAGGAGGTCGCGGGCTCCTCGGGCGCGTCCTCCTCCTGCTCGCCGTCGGGTTCGTCCACGTCCAGCGGGCCCATCCCGGCCAGCATCGGCAGCAGCTCGCGCAGCCGGACGCTCAGCTCGGAGGCGCGCAGCCGGGAGGCGGGTCCCTTGGCGAGGCACTGCACGAGGAGCTGCCACAGCTCGTCGGGGATGCCGGGGAGCGGGACGACCGTCTCGGTGACGTGGCGGCGCAGCACCGCGCCGGGGTGGCCGCCGCCGAACGGCGTGAAGCCGGCGAGCAGCTCGTAGAGGACCGTGGCCAGCGCGTAGATGTCGACCGCCGCGCGCGGGGGCAGGCCCTCGACGATCTCGGGGGCCAGGTAGTCCGGCGTGCCGATGATCTTCGTGGCGCGGGTGCGCCGCGGGGTGTCGATGAGCTTGGCCACCCCGAAGTCCGTCAGCAGCGCCGGGTGGGAGCCGCCGGGGCCGAGCGGGCCCTGCATGTCGAGGAGCACGTTCTCCGGCTTGACGTCGCGGTGCACGACCCCGGCCGCGTGCGCGGCGGCCAGGCCGTCGGCGACGTCCGCGACGACGGCCACGGCGGCCTCGGGCGACAGGCGCCGCTCGCGGTCGAGGCGGGTGCGCAGGTCCGTGCCGCGGACCAGGTCCATGACCAGGGCGAGGTCGTTGCCGTCGACCACCAGGTCACGGACGGAGACGACGTGCGGGTGCTCCAGGCCGAGCAGGGCCGTGCGCTCCTGGACGAAGCGCGAGACCAGCTCCTGGTCGGACGCCAGGTCCTCGCGCAGCAGCTTGATCGCGACGGGCCCCTCGGGGCCCTCGCCGAGCCACACCGTGCCGGCGCTGCCCCGCCCGAGGATCTGGTGGGCGGTGTACCGGCTGCCGATCTTCCGTGCCAAGACTGCTCCTACCGACGCGTGTTGCGCCTAAAAGTACGCGTCCGCGGAGCCAACCTTCACAACGGAGGCGGAAATCACCCGCCGGATGTCGACAAATCTCCAGACTCAGCTGCCGGAGGAGCCGCCGCCGCCCGAACCGCCCAGGTCCCCGATCCAGTCGGTCGCCGTGGTGAACCAGTCGCTGAGCTGCTCCCAGTAGCCCTTGCCGGTGCCGATCCAGTCCTGGAGCGGGCTCAGCTCCCAGATCAGCCAGCCGGCCACGAACATGATGACGAGGGTGAACAGGCACCCCTTGAGGCAGCCGAGCCCGGGGATACGCATCGGGTTCGCGCCGCGCTGCCGCGGCGGGCGCGGCTCACGCCGGGGCGGCCGGGGCTCGGGCGTGGGCGGCGGCGCGTACCGCTGGGGCTGCTGCGGCTGCGGGGTGGCGTACCGCTGCGGCTGTTGCTGCTGCTGCGGGTAGCCGTAGCCGGGCTGCTGGGGCGGCGGGGCCTGCCGGGGCTGCTGCGGCGGCCGGGATACCTGCCGCTGGGGGCGGCGGCGCAGCGGGTCCTGGTTCGGGTCGAGGTACTGGACCTGCGTCTGCTCGTTGCGGTCGCGGGCGGCACGCAGCTGGTTCTGCCAGGGGTGCGGGTCGTCGGGCCCGCCGGGCTGTCCGCCCTGGCCCTGTCCGGGCGGCACCGGCGGCATGACGGCGGTCGGGTCGGCGGCCCCGCGGTTGGGGAGTACGGCGGTGGGGTCGGCGGCGCCGGACGGGTTGCCGGTGTGCGGCAGGACGCTGGTCGCGCCGTTCGGGTCGTAGCCGCCGTTCTGCGGCAGGACCTGCGTCGGGTCGGCGGCACCGGGTTCGCCCGGGACCTGTGCCGGCGCCGGGTCGGGGACGAGGAGCATCCCCACGTTCTCGGCGGCGCCGATCTGCGCGTTGTTCGCGTGCACGCCGATGCCGTCGGCGACGACGCGCAGGCCGCGGGCGAGGTTCTCGGCGCTGGGGCGTTCGTCGGGGTTCTTGCGCAGGCAGCGCTCGATGACCGTCCACAGCGGGTCGGGGACGGTGGAGGGGCGGCGCGGCTCGGCGCTCAGGTGCTGGTGCAGCACTTCGAGGGCGGAGCCGCCGCCGAACGGGGGACGCCCGGTGACCAGCTCGTAGAGCAGGATGCCGGCGCCGTACACGTCGACGGCGGAGGTCTGGGGGCGGCCCTCGGCGGACTCCGGCGCGACGTACGCGGGCGTGCCGACGAACTCGTGGGTGCGGGTGAGACCGGGCGAGTCGGCGAGGCGGGCGATGCCGAAGTCGGTCAGCATCGGGTGCATCTCGCCGCCGGTCTGCTTCAGCAGCACGTTGGCCGGCTTCAGGTCGCGGTGGACCACGCCGTCCGCGTGGCTGGCGGCGAGGGCGTCGGCGATCTGGGCGGTGAGCAGGGCGGCGGCGACCGGGGTGAGCGGCCCGTTCTCCCGCAGGTAGCGGTGCAGGTCGGGACCGGCGACGAGGTCCATGACGAGCGCCAGCAGTTCGCCCTCCACGACCAGGTCGCGGACCCGGACGATGTTGGGGTGGGTGAGCCGGAGCAGGACGGAGCGCTCCCGCAGGAAGCGCATCACGATGTCGGGGTCGCTCGCGAGCTCTTCCTTGAGGACCTTGATCGCGACGGTCTCGCCGGGCTGTCCGGCCACGGCCGCCTCGGCGCCCGCGGTCTCACGCTGGCGCGCACGCCAGACGGTGCCCGTCGCGCCGCGACCGAGGGGCTCCTCGAGGAGGTACTTGCTGCCTACCGGCCGCACGTCATGCGCTCCTAGTTGCTTGCTGGCTGTTCCGACCCACTGTAATGCCGCGCTCCCGGCACCGGGCTGTAGTCATTCCGCGGTTGTTCCGTGGTTCCCGATGGCCCGCCGGTAAGCCTTACGTTCCGCTCCCGGGCCGTGTTCGAAGGAAAGACGCTCGACCCGGTCCCTTGGTTGCCGATGCCCGGACGTGACCGATCTCAAGCCGACGGTCTTCGATCACCTCCGAGGCACCTGTCAGGCATTTTTGGGGTCAGAGCCGACCAATCAAGATCATTTGACGGCGGGAGACGGGCGCGTTGTCAGTGGCAGGTGCGAGGATGCGGGGAGAACTGGCCGACGTGCTCGTGTGGCGGTGGGGGAAGTCCGCGGTGGGTGACCGTGGTGACGGCTTCTGCCCGACGCGCGGGCGCCCGCGCGAAGGGACCGCTGACGGCGATGCAGATCCGGCTGACCGTCGTAGACCCGCTGGGCCCGCATGCTTCGGCGGGGGGCCGCGCCGCGAGCAGCGACGTGCTGGTCACCGCGCCGGCCGGCACCGCCCTGGCCGCAGTCGCCTCCGCGCTGGCCGCGGCGCTCCCCGGCGGTGAGGCCCCGGGCACCGGCCAGGTGGTGCTGTACGCGGGCGCGCACCGGCTCGACACCCAGCGCAGCACCCTGGGCGAGCCGCCGCTGATCGACGGCGCCGTGCTCTGCCTGGGCACCCCCGGCGAGCCCGACCCGGACACCGAGCCGGCCGGTGTCCCCGCCCAGCTCCACGTGGTCGCGGGACCGGACGCGGGCGGCGTCCACCTCCTGCACGGCGGGCAGATCCGCCTCGGCCGCTCCGCCGACGCCGATGTCGCGCTCGACGACCCGGACGTCTCCCGGATGCACTGCGCGGTCACCGTCACCCCCGACGCCCGCGTCTCGGTCGCCGACCTCGGCTCCACCAACGGCACCACGCTGGACGGCAGCCGCGTGGGCGACCGCCCGGTCCGCTTCGCGCCGGGTGCGCTGCTGCGGATCGGCGAGTCGGCCCTGCGGCTGGTGCCGGTCCAGCGCGAGGCGACCACGCGGGCGGCGACGACGCCGGACGGGGAGGGGTACGTACGGCTGTCCGGGGCGGCGGGCCGCGGTGACGCCGACGAGGTGGCGCACGCGCGCGTGGCCGACGGGGGGCAGGCGGGCGACCCGGACGGTGCCTCCCGTGCGGAGGGCCCCCGCCCGGCGGGCGCCCTCTACAGGGACTCGGGTGTGACGAGCGGCACCGCGCGTGCGGGCGGTGCCGCATCCGCCGGCCGGGACACCCCGGCCCACGGGACCGGAACCGACGGCGCGGGGCGCCCGGGGGCCGGTGGATGGGACAGCCCGGCCGGACCGGGCCACCAGGCCGGCGGACCTTCGGGGCACGGCCGGGGTGCGACACCCGCCGAGCCTCCCCAGGTGCCGGGCCAGGGCGGCGCGCCCCGCATGGAGAGCCACGGCACGGGCCCCGCGGCCGGCTTCCCCCGGCAGGCCCCCGCGGGGGGCGAGACCCACGTCGGGACGGCGCCCTACGGGGCGTTCGACGCCGCGGCGGGCGGGTACGGAGCGGGCGCGTTCGGAGGAGGCGCCGCCGATCCGGACGGGTCCGGCGCGCGTACGTCCCACGGTGGCGAGCACGGAACGCGCTCCACCGGGGCCGGCGGGCAGGACGCGGCTGCGTCACGCGGAAGCGGCCATGGCGGACCCCCCGCCGCTCCGGCACCCCGCGGGGGCGAGCCCCGGACCGGCCCCGCCGGGCGGTCCGGGCCCGGCACGGGAGCAGTCCGCCCCCAGCCCTCCGGCGCGGGCGGATCGCACCCCGGCGCCCCCGCGCGCGGCGACGAGGGTGGGGTCCCGGACGGTGGCCCCGGACGCAAGGGCACCCCCCTGCGCGGCACCGACCTCCCGCAGGGTGTGCGGCGGCGCGGCGGTATCGGCGCGTGGGCGCGACGGCTGACCGGGGGGCGCGGGGGCGCGCAGGACGACACCGCCACCGGTGCGCACGCCTACGACGACGAGGCGGCCGGACCCGCACCGGCCGCACCCCGTGGCGCCTCGCACGCCCCGGAGACCTGGCCGGACGCCGCGTCGCTGCTGCTGACGGCGCTCGGCCCCGGGCCCCGGCTGTGGGAGCGGGGCCCGGCGCACCCGGAGGCGCTGACCGTGCGGCTCGGTACGGCCGACCGGGTGGCGCCCGGCGGTGCGGAGCCGCTGCCCGCGGTCCCGGTCACCGCCGGGCTGCGCGAGGTCGGGGCGCTCGGCCTGGCCGGCCCGCGCGCCCGGCTCGCCGGGCTGGCCCGCTCGGTGCTGGCCCAGCTCGCAGCGCTGCACTCCGCGGAGACCCTGGAGATCGTCCTGATCAGCGCGGACCGCTCCCGTCCGCTCGCCGAGCGGACCGCCGAGTGGTCCTGGCTCGGCTGGCTGCCCCAGCTGCGCCCGGCGCACGGCCAGGACTGCCGCCTGCTCCTCGCCCACGACCGCGAACAGGCCATGGCCCGCGCCCACGAGCTGGTCCGCCGCCTGGACGACCACCTGTCGGACGCCCGGCCCGAGGCCAGGCCGGCGACGGCCCCCGGCAGCACCCGGCAGCCCTCCTGGGCCCGCCCCGACGACGGCACCGACCCGGCCGACGGCTTCGCCGGGCCGTACAGCGTGGTCGTCGTGGACGGGGACCCCGGCGGGGCCGACGTGCGCGAGACCGTGGCGCGGCTGGCCCTGGAGGGACCGCGGGCCGGCATCCACGTCCTGTGCCTCGCCGAGACGGCCGCCGCCTCCCCCACCTCGCCCGTGGCGGAGACGTACGAGGCGGCCTGCGCCGTGTCACCGGTGTTCCGGGAGTGCGGTGCCGTGGCGCTGCTCAGCGGCGACGTGGCGACGGCCCTGCGGCTGCTGCGCGTCGCCCGCACCTCCGGCGAGGCCCCCGCAGGACCGGTCGGGCACGGCACCCTCGGCACGGTCGACGCCGTCTCCCTGGCGTGGGCGGAGCGGTTCGCGCGCGCACTGGCGCCCCTGCGCACCGACGCCCCCGCGGGCGGCGAGCGGCACACGCGGGTGGCCGCGCCGCTGCCCCAGGCGGCCCGGCTCCTGGACGAACTGGGCCTGGCCCGCGCCACCCCGGCCTCCCTGATGGCCCGCTGGGCCGACGCCGCCGACGACACGCACGCCCTCGGGGGGCGCGCCCACGCGGTCCTGGGCGCCGGACCGCGCGGCCCCGTCACGGTCGACCTCGCCGCCGAGGGACCGCACCTGCTGGTCGAGGGCCCGCCCGGCAGCGGCCGCACCGAGCTGCTGCGGGCGCTCGTCGCCTCCCTCGCCTCCGCCGACCGCCCCGACCGTCTCGGCGTCGTCCTGATGGACGGCCGCGACAGCGTGGGCACCGACGGCGGGCAGGGCGAAGGACTGGCCGTCTGCACGGACGTACCGCATGTCACCACCCACCTCACCGCCAACGACCCGGTCCGCATGCGGGAGTTCGCCCAGTCCCTGAGCGCCGAGCTGAAGCGGCGGGCGGAGCTGCTCGGGCGGTCGGAGTTCCCCGAGTGGCACACCGGACGCGAGGTGTCGGGCCGTCTGGTCGCCCAGCGCACCCCGCCGGACGGCGCACCCGGCACCGGGCCGGGGACCGACGACGGGGACCTCGACTCCCCGCCCAGCTCCACCATGCGGCTGCGCCCGGGAGCGGCCCGGCGCCGGTCCGGGGCCGTCCCGCCGCTGCCCCGCCTCGTGGTGGTCGTGGACGATCTCGACGCGCTCGTCACTCCCCCGCTCGGCTCGCCCGGACGCCCCGCGGCCGGGTCGGTCGTGCGGGCGCTGGAGGCCGTCGCGCGGGAGGGCGGACGGCTGGGCGTGCACCTGGTGGCCGCCACCGCGCCGGGCGGCCGTACGGCCCAGACGGAGCCCGCCCAGCGCGCCACCCTGCGCATCACGCTGGACGCCCCGGCCCCGGGACCGGACGAACCGATGCCGGGACGCGGCCGGTTGACCCGCCCCGACGGACCCGCCGTGGTCTTCCAGGCCGGGAGGGTCACCGGCCGCATCCCGCGCACCGCGACCCTGCGCCCCACGGTGATCCCGCTGGAATGGCACCTCATGGGCGACCCGCCCACCCGCCGCCCGGTACGCGAACTGGGCAACGGCCCCACCGATCTCGCCCTGCTGGCCAGCGCGTTGGAACGGGCGGCCCGCGAAGTGGAGGCAGCTCAGGTCCCCTCACTCCTCTGACGCCGGGCACATTCCAGCCCGTCCGGCGTTTGAGGACGAGGCCGTCCAGGCCGACAGCGGGGGTCTGGGGGCGGCAGCCCCCAGCGACGCCCACACCGGTGCCGCCCACCTGGTCACGACGCGGTCACGATCTTCCCCACCACCGCGGACGCGGTCTTGCCGCCCTCACCCCCCTGGCGTACACCAGAGCGCACGGAAGAGCGCTCAACGTTCGACGAGGCACGAAGAACGGGGCAGTGATGCGCACGAGCAGCACCATGGGGCCACGCAGGACCCTCGGCAGGAGCACCCGGATCGCCGCCACCCTCGCCGCGGGAGCGCTCGCGCTCTCGCTCACCGCGTGCGGTGGCGACGACGACAACGGCGATGGCGACAAGGGCAGTCCGGGGGACGGCGGCAAGGACACGGCCGCCACCGTCACCCTCCCGAAGCTGGACGGCGAGAGTCTGGAGGTCGCCGCCGTCTGGACCGGCGCGGAGCAGGAGAACTTCAAGAAGGTCCTCGCCGAGTTCGAGAAGCGCACCGGCGCCAAGGTGACCTTCGTGCCCGCCCAGGACCCGATCATCAACTTCCTCGGTTCGAAGATCGCGGGCGGTGCCCCGCCGGACGTGGCGATGCTCCCGCAGCCCGGCGCCATCAAGCAGGCCGTCGAGAAGGGCTGGGCCAAACCGCTCGGCGCGGAGGCCACGAAGGAGCTGGGCGAGAACTACTCGCCGGGCTGGCAGGAGATCGGCAAGGTCGGCGGCAAGCAGTACGGCGTGTACTACAAGGCCGCCAACAAGTCGCTGATCTGGTACAACGCGCAGGTCTTCGAGAACGCGGGCGCCGCCGAGCCCAAGACCTGGGACGAACTGCTCACCGCCGCCCAGACGATCTACGACTCGGGCGTGACGCCGTTCTCCGTCGGCGGCGCGGACGGCTGGACCCTCACCGACTGGTTCGAGAACGTCTATCTCTCGCAGGCGGGGCCGGAGAAGTACGACCAGCTGGCCAAGCACGAGATCAAGTGGACGGACCCGTCCGTCAAGGAGGCCCTGACCACCCTCGCCGAGATCTGGGGCAAGAAGGACTACGTGGCGGGCGGCGCGTCCGGCGCGCTCCAGACCGAGTTCCCGGCCTCGGTGACGCAGACCTTCACCGGCGGCGACCAGCCGAAGGCGGGCATGGTCTACGAGGGCGACTTCGTGCAGGTCAACATCGGCGAGACGGACGCGGAGGTGGGCACCGACGCGAAGGTGTTCCCGTTCCCGTCGGTCGGCGACACCGCGCCGGTGGTCTCCGGCGGCGACGCGGCCGTGGTCCTGAAGGACTCGAAGGCGGCGCAGGCGCTGGCCACCTGGCTGGCCTCGCCGGACGCGGCGACGATCCAGGCGAAGCTCGGCGGCTACCTCTCACCGAACAAGAACGTCGACGCGTCGGCGTACCCGAACGACGTGCAGAAGAAGATCGCCGAGGCGCTGGTCGCGGCCGGCGACGACTTCCGCTTCGACATGTCGGACCAGGCCCCGCAGGCCTTCGGCGGCACGCCCGGCAAGGGCGAGTGGAAGGCCCTCCAGGACTTCCTGAAGAACCCGAAGGACGTCGAGGGCGCACAGCAGCGGCTGGAGGCGGACGCGGCCGCCGCCTACGGGAGCTGACGGATGACGTCGGCCACGGCGGCGGGGACCTCACCGGGCCCCGCCGCCCCCAAGTCGCGCAGGAGCGTGACCGGCACCCGCAGGACCGTGGCGGCCCTGTTCCTGCTCCCCGCCCTGGTGCTGCTCGGCGCGCTCGTGGTCTACCCGATCGGGTACTCGCTGGTCCGCAGCTTCTACGACCAGTCCGGCGACTCCTTCGCCGGATTCGACAACTACCAGGCGCTGTTCACCGACGACGGCATCCGCACCGCCCTGAAGAACAACGTCATCTGGGTGGTGTTCGCGCCGACGGTCGCCACCGCGCTCGGCCTGATCTTCGCGGTGCTGACCGAACGGATCCGCTGGGGCACCGCGTTCAAGCTGGTCGTCTTCATGCCGATGGCGATCTCGATGCTGGCGGCCGGAATCATCTTCCGCCTGGTGTACGACCAGGACCCGGACAAGGGCGTCGCCAACGCGGTGTGGGTCGGCGTGCACGACACGTTCGCCGAGTCGTCCGCGTTCCCGAAGGCGCACCCGGGCCGTGACTCGCCGCTGGAACCGGCCGGCGGCGGCGCCTTCGTCACCAAGCAGCCGGTCGCGGCCGGCACCCCGGTCGTCCTCCCCCTCGTCGGCGTCGCCCCCGACCTGATGCCGGACGGCGCGGAGAAGGCCGTACCCGCCGAACCCGAGGACGGGAAGATCACCGGCACCGCCTGGCAGGACTTCACCCGCGGCAAGGGCGTCGGGAAGCTCAACGGCGTCGACGCGGCCGAACTGGGCTATGCCGGGATGACGATCGAGGCGGTGAAGGACGGCAAGGTCGTCGCGTCGGCGAAGGCGTCGGGCGACGGCACGTTCACGCTGCCCGCCGCGGCCGACGGGGCGCTGCTCAGACTCCCCGCCGACAACTTCAAGGAGCCCTACAACGGCCTGAACTGGCTCGGCCCCTCCCTCGTCACCCCGGCCATCATCGGGTCGTACGTGTGGATGTGGGCGGGCTTCGCGATGGTGCTGATCGCGGCGGGTCTCGCCGGGATGCCCCGGGAACTCCTGGAGGCCGCCCGGGTCGACGGCGCCAACGAGTGGCAGGTCTTCAGACGGGTCACGGTGCCGCTCCTGGCGCCCGTCCTCGCGGTCGTGACCGTCACCCTGATGATCAACGTCCTGAAGGTGTTCGACCTGGTCTTCATCATCGCCCCGGGCTCCTCGCAGGACGACGCGAACGTGCTCGCCCTGGAGCTGTACCGCAAGGGCTTCGCCTCCGACCAGCCGGGCATCGCCAGCGCCATCGCGGTCTTCCTGCTGCTCCTGGTGATCCCGGTGATGTGGTTCAACGTACGGCGGCTGCGGCGGGAGGTGCGGCGATGACGACGGCGAAGCGCTCCCTGGGGGCGCGGCTGGCCGAGGGCGTCAGCGGCGGTCTGGTCCGGGTCTTCCTGATCGTCGTCGGCCTCTTCTGGCTGGTGCCGACGATCGGCCTGCTGCTCTCCTCGCTGCGCACCCCGCGGGACATGGCGGCGAGCGGCTGGTGGGAGGTCTTCACCAAGCCGTCCCAGCTCACCTTCCAGAGCTACGAGGACCTGCTGGCCAACGGCGACATCACCTCGTCCCTCCTCAACACCGTGCTGATCACCGTCCCCGCGACGGTCCTGGTCGTGGTCATCGGATCGCTGGCCGGGTACGCCTTCGCGTGGATGGAGTTCCCGGGCCGCGACTGGTGGTTCCTGGCCGTGGTCGGGCTGCTGGTCGTCCCCGTGCAGGTGGCCCTGATCCCGATCGCCGAACTCTTCGGCAAGATCGGGCTGTTCGGGTCGATCGTCGGCGTGGTCCTCTTCCACGTCGGCTTCGGCCTGCCCTTCGCGGTGTTCCTGCTGCGGAACTTCTTCGCGGAGATCCCCCGGGAGCTGCTGGAGGCGGCCCGGCTGGACGGCGCCGGTGAACTGCGGCTCTTCGTGCGGGTCGTGATGCCGCTCGGCGGGCCCGCGATCGCGAGCCTCGGCATCTTCCAGTTCCTGTGGGTGTGGAACGACATGCTGGTCGCGCTGATCTTCTCGGACTCCGGGAGCCAGCCGATCACGGTCGCGCTTCAGACGCAGGTACGGCAGTTCGGCAACAACATCGACGTGCTGGCGCCGGGGGCGTTCATCTCCATGGTGATCCCGCTGGCCGTGTTCTTCGCGTTCCAGCGGCAGTTCGTGTCCGGCGTGATGGCGGGCGCCGTCAAGTAGCCGCCGCGACATCACCCTTGAGGGGGCGGGCCGGACACCGGTCCGCCCCCTCATCCGTACGGGCACCGTACGCGGCGAGGTTCCCCCGAATGCCGCAGCGGCCGTAACCGAATCACTCCATTGGCCGTTCCCGGCGCGAACGCCCGCGCCGACCCCGCCGACCCATGGATGTTCCCGTGCCCAGGTTCAGTGTCATCGTGCCCGCGTACCAGGTCCAGGCGTATCTGCACGCGTGCCTGGAGTCGGTGCTGTCCCAGTCGTACCAGGACTTCGAGGTGATCGTCGTCGACGACCGGTCGCCGGACGCGTGCGGTGCGATCGCCGACGAGTTCGCGGACCGCGACCCGCGCGTACGCGCCGTGCACCTGCCCAGGAACCAGGGCCTCGGCCCCGCCCGCAACGCCGGCATCGAGCGGGCGGGCGGCGACTACCTGGTCTTCCTCGACGGCGACGACACCCTCGCCCCGGGCGCGCTCCGGGCCCTCGCCGACCGCGTGAAGGAGACCGGCGACCCGGACGTGCTCGTCTACGACTACGCCCGGACGTACTGGACCGGCGAGACCGTCCGCAGCCAGGCGGCCGCGCACCTCACCGAGCAGGGACCGGCGCCGTTCCGGCTGGCCGACCGGCCGGGGCTGCTGCGGCTGCTGATGGTGGCCTGGAACAAGACGGTGCGGCGGGAGTTCGCCGAGCGCGAGGGCCTCACCTTCCCGCCCGGCTACTACGAGGACACCCCGTGGACGTACCCGGTCCTCCTGACCGCGGAGTCCGTCGCCACCCTGGACCGGGTCTGCGTCCACTACCGGCAGCGTCGCCGGGGCAGCATCCTGGGCACGCCGAGCGAACGCCACCTGGACGTCTTCACGCAGTACGACCGGGTCTTCGCGTTCCTCGAGGCGCATCCGGAGCACGACCGCTGGCGGCCGGTGCTGTACCGCCGCATGTGCGACCACCTGGCGACCGTGTTCACCCGGCCCGACCGCCTCCCGCGTTCCCTGCGCGCCGAGTTCCTGCGCCGGGCGCGGGTCCACTGCCGCCGCTACCGGGTCGCCGGTGCCCCCGTCCCGGCGCCGGTCCGGGTGCGCCACGCCCTGCTCCGGCTGGGCCTGCGCCGCACCTGGGAGACCCTGCGGCTGGCGTCCGCCCTGCGCCGGCGGACGGCGGGGGCCGCCGCCGGCTGGCTGCGGACCGCCCGGACCGGCGCCCTGCGCCTGCACTACCGGGGCCAGCGCCTCCTCCCGCTGCGGGCCGACCGCGCCCTCTTCGCCGTGGACGGCGGCGGGGGGTACGGCTGCAACCCGGGGGCACTGGAGGACGCGTTCCGCCGCTTCGCGCCGCACGTGCGCACCGCGTGGGCCGCCGCCCCCGCGCACCACCACACGGTCCCGCCCGCCACCCGGCGCCTCACTCCCGGCACGGCCGCCTACTGGACGGCCCTGGCCCGCTCCCGGTACCTGGTGCACAACGCCGCCTTCGACAGCGGCCTGGTCAAGCGCCGGGGCCAGGTACTGGTCCAGACGCAGGCCGGGACGCCGCTGGCGCACGCGGGCCTGGACCTCCAGGAGCGGCCGGCCGCCGCGGGCGGCACCGACTTCGCCCGGTTGCTGCGCGAGGTCGACTCCTGGGACTACGTGGTCTCCGCCAACCGCCACTCCACCCTCACCTGGGAACGTGTCCACCCCGGCGGCTACACCACCCTGGAGTACGGCCAGCCCCGCACCGACGCCCTCCACCGGGCGACCGCCACGGACGTGGCCCGGCTCCGCGAGACCCTCGGCATCCCCGAGGGCACGGTGGCGATCCTGTACGCGCCCGCGCACCGCGACTACCGCCGCACCCAGCGCTCCGCCCTGGACCTGGAGCGCGTCGTACGCCGCCTCGGCCCCCGCTTCATGGTGCTGGCCCGCGCCCACCCGGGCCACAACGGCCGGCCCGCCGCGCCCGTCGGCCGGGTCCTGGACGTGAGCGGCCACCCGAGCGTGGAGTCGCTCTGCCTGGCCTCGGACGCCCTCGTCACCGACTACGCGTCCCTGATGTTCGACTACGCCGGCCTGGACCGGCCGATCGTGCTCCACGCCGACGAGCCGGAGGCGTTCGAGGCGGCCCGCGGCACCTACGTCGACCTGCGCTCCGCCCCGCCGGGACCGATCGCGCGGGACGAGGACGAGCTGATCGCCCTCTTCGCCGGCGGCGACTGGTACGGCGCCCGGTCCACCCGGCTGCGGGCCGAGTTCCGCGAGCGGTTCTGCCCGCACGACGACGGCCACGCCGCCGAGCGCGTGGTGCGCCGGGTGGTGCTCGGCCAGACCCGGCTGCCGCCGGTGGTGCCGCTCGGCACCCGCCGTCCCCCCGCGGCGGCGGTCGCCCGCACCCCACTGGCCACGGTCCCGCAACCGGCCGGGCCGCGCACCGTCACCGACAGCCTCTGAGCGCCGTTGGTCCCTCGGGAGCCCGGGGTGTCGCGGCCGGCGCAGGGCTCCCGCCGGACCAGCACATCGAGAGAAAGAGCAGCATGCCCCGCTTCAGCATCATCGTCCCGTCCCATGGGGTCGCGGGGCGGCTCTCCCAGGCACTGGACTCGGTGCTCGACCAGTCCTTCGGCGACTTCGAGCTGATCCCGGTCTGCGACGCCCCGGACACCGCCGCGGCGGACGTCGCCGAGGAACACGCCGGACGGGACTCGCGGGTGACGCCCGTGCACGCCCCGCCGTCGGCCGGGCTGGCCGGGGCGCGCAACGCCGGGATGCGGGCGGCGACCGGCGCGTACCTGCTGTTCCTCGACGGCGACGACGTCCTCGTACCGGGCGCGCTGGCGGCGCTGGAGGCGCGGCTGGCGGACACCGGGGGCGTCGACGTGCTGTATTTCGAGTACGAGCGGGTGCCCTGGTGGGAGGGCGAGGCCACCAACCCGGCCGCCCCGCTGCTGACGAGGGCCCCCGACGGCGCCTTCGCCCCCGACCGCGCCCCCGACCTGACCGGCGTGCGGCTGCCCGCGTGGAGCGCCGTCCACCGCCGCACCTTCCTCACCGAGCGCCGGCTCGCCTTCCCCGACGGGCACTTCACGGACATCGGCTTCGGCGCCCTGGTCGCGGCGCGCGCCGAGCGCGTGGCGGTGCTGCGCTCGGTGGTCGTCCGGCATCTGGTGCGGCGCCAGGGCAACCGGCTGAACCTGCCCGGCGCGCACCACGGCGACCTCCTCGACCAGGCCGAACTGGCGCTCGCGTACGCCGCCGAGCGGGGACTGCCGGACGCGCGCCGCGGGCCGCTCTTCGAGCACCTGTTCGCCGCGATCCTGAAGACGGCGACGCATCCGCGGCGGCTGACGAACCGGGAGCGCCGGGTCTTCTTCCGGCGGGCGAGCCGCCTCTACCGCCGCCACCGCCCCGCCGGTTTCCGCCCGCCGGGCGGCCGGCTCGGCGTCCAGCACCGGCTGCTCGCTGCGGGTTCGTACGCCGGTTTCCGCGCCCTGCGCGCCACCAACCGGGCGCTCACCGGGGCGCTGCGCCGCCTGCCGTGGCCGCGGGGGCTGCGCACCCGGCTGCTGTACCGCCGCCACCTGCGCCGTCCGCTGGACCCGAACCTCGTCGTGTACTGCGCCTACTGGGGCCGCGGCTACGCGTGCAGCCCGGCCGCGATCCACGCCAAGGCCCGCGAACTCGCCCCGCACCTCAGGTCGGTGTTCCTGGTCGAGGCGGACCAGGCGCACACCATGCCGGAGGGCGTCGACCACGCGGTCATCGGCGGCCGGCGGTACTGGGAGGTGCTGGCCCGCGCCAAGTACCTGGTGAACAACGCCAACTTCGCCGAGGGCGTGGTCAAGCGCCCCGGCAGCGTGCACGTGCAGACGCAGCACGGCACCCCGCTGAAGACCATGGGCGTGGACCAGTCGACGTACCCGGTGGTGGCCGCGGCCAGCGGCAGCTTCACCAGGCTGCTGGGCCGCGTGGACCGCTGGGACTACAACGTCTCCGCCAACCGGCACTCCACCCAGATGTGGGAGCGCGCCTTCCCGGGCTCGTACGAGCACCTGGAGTACGGCTATCCGCGCAACGACGTGTACTGCACGGCGACCGCCGAGGACGTGGCCCGCGTCCGCCGCGAGCTGGGCGTCCCGGACGGGGCGACGGCGGTCCTGTACGCGCCCACGCACCGGGACTACGAGAGCGGCTTCGGCGCGGGCGCCCTGGACCTGGAGGCGTTCTGCGAGGCGGCCGGCGAGGACGTGGTGGTGCTGCTGCGCGCCCACTACTTCTACGACCGGGGCGGCCGCGCGGGCAGCGGCCGGATCATCGACGTCACCGCGCACCGCTCCTCGGAGGACGTGTGCCTGGCCGCGGACGCGCTGGTCACCGACTACTCGTCGATCATGTTCGACTACGCCAACCTGGACCGGCCGATCGTCGTGTACGCCGACGACTGGGACGTCTACCGGGAGACCCGGGGCGTCTACTTCGACCTGATGGCGGCGCCGCCGGGACCGGTGGCGCGGACGCCTCAGGAGCTGGCCCGCGTCTTCGGCGACGGCTCGTACGCGGGTCCGGAGTCGGCGGCGCTGCGGGCGGCCTTCCGGGAGCGGTTCTGCGAGTTCGACGACGGCCGGGCCGCCGAGCGGGTCGTGCGCCGGGTGCTGCTCGGCGAGCCGCCCGAGGCGCTGCCGCCCGTGATCCCGCTCGCGGAGCGCGTCCCGGCCCCCGCCGCCACCCTCGTTAGGAGCTGACCCCGCCGTGCCCCGCTTCAGCGTCATCCTTCCCTGTTTCAAGGTGCAGGGCTTCCTGCGCGAGTGCCTCGACTCGGTCCTGGACCAGTCCTTCCGGGACATCGAGGTCGTCGCCGTCGACGACTGCTCGCCCGACGGCTCGGGCGCGATCCTGGACGAGTACGCCGCCCGCGACGACCGGCTGCGCGTGCTGCACCTGGAGGAGAACGTCGGCCTCGGCCGGGCCCGCAACGCCGGGCTGCCGCACGCCACCGGCGACTACCTCTTCTTCCTCGACAGCGACGACACCCTCACCCCGGGCGCGCTGCGCGCCATGGCCGACCGGCTCGCGGAGACGGCCGACCCCGAGGTCCTGGTCTTCGACTACGCGCGCACCTACTGGTGGGGCGGCACGCGGCGCAACGCCCTGGCCCGGGTGCTGGCCGAGGCCGGGGAGGACACGTTCACGGCCGCCGGTCACCCCGAGATCCTCGACCTGCTGATGGTGGTGTGGAACAAGGTCTACCGGCGCGACTTCGTCGAGCGCGAGGGCTTCACCTTCCCGCCCGGCTACTACGAGGACACGCCCTGGACGTTCCCGGTGATGTTCAGCGCGGAGCGGATCGCCACGCTGGACCGCATCTGCCTGAACTACCGGCAGCGGCGGCAGGGCAACATCCTCTCCACCACCAGCCGCAAGCACTTCGACGTGCACGCGCAGTACGAGCGGGTCTTCGCCTTCCTCGACGCGCGACCTGAACTGGCCCGCTGGCGGCCGTTCCTGCACGCCAAGATGGGCGAGCACTGCCTGGACATCCTGTCCAAGCCGGACCGGCTGCCGCCCTGTGACAAGGCCGAGTTCTTCCGGCGCACCGCCGAGATGTTCCGCGCGTACCGGCCCGAGGGCGCCGAGGTCCCGGCCGGGCTGCGGGTGCTGGCGGGCGGCGCGCTCGGCTATCCGGCCTACCGGCTGCGGCTGCGGTCCGGGCAGGCGGCCCGGGAGCTGGAGCGCCGGGCACGGCAGGCGGGGGGCGCGGTCGCCGGACGGCTGCGCGGGGCCGGCAGCGCGGTGCGCGCGCGCCGCCCGCTGGACCCGGACCTCGCGGTGTACTCGGCGTTCTCGCACCGGGGCGTGCTGGGCGACCCCGCGGCGATCTACCGCGAGGCGCGCGAACTCGCCCCGCACGTGCGCGGGGTGTGGGTGGTGCGCGACGAGGAGACGGCGGCGCTGCTGCCGCCGGACACCGAGCACGTGGTCCTGGGCAGCGCCGGCTACCGGCGGGTGACCGAGCGGGCGACGTTCTTCGTCAACAACGTCAACTGGCCCGGTGCCGTGACCAAGCGCCCGGGCAGCGTCCACGTCCACACCCACCAGGGCACCCCGCTGAAGTACATGGGCGTCGACCTGCTGGGCCGGCCGGGCGCCCGGCACGGCCTGGACGTGCCGCAGATGCTGCGCCGGGCCGACCGCTGGGACTACAGCCTGGTCGCCGGCCGGTACGCGGAGCGGGTGTGGGAGCGGGCGTACCCGTGCCACTTCACGTCCGTGCCCAGTGGCAGCCCGCGCAACGACGTGCTGGTGAACGCGGGCCCGGACGACGGCCGCCGGGTGCGTGAGCGGCTGGGCGTCCCGGACGGCCACACCGTGGTGCTCTACGCGCCGACCCGGCGCGAGTACCGCCGGGGCGGGCTCGTCGACCGCCTCGACCCGGCCCGGCTCGCCGCGGACCTCGGCGAGGGCCACACCCTGGTGGTGCGGCTGCACCCGTCGCTGGCCACCGGACCCGCCCGCGGCATGGGCCTGTCGGAGCTGCACCGGCGGGGCGTCCTGGTCGACGCGACGGACGAACCGCACGTGGAGGAGCTGATGCTCGCCTCCGACCTGCTGATCACCGACTACTCCGCCCTGCTGTTCGACTACGCCCTGCTGGACCGGCCGGTCGTGATCCACGCCGACGACTGGCGCGCGTACGAGGCGAGCCGCGGCGCCTACTTCGACATCACCGAGGAGGCACCGGGGCACGTGTCGCGCTCGTACCGGGAGCTGGCCTGGCTGCTGGCGTCCGGGGCGTGGCGGGACGAGGAGGCGGCGCGGCTGCGGTCGGCGTTCCGGGCCCGGTACTGCGAGTACGAGGACGGCCGGGCCGCCGAGCGGGTGGTGCGGACGCTGCTGCTGGGCGAGCCGATGCCCGGCCCGGAGCCGTCCGGCGTCCCCGGCGCCCGTTCGGTCGCCGCCGGGCACGACCTGCTCGCCTCCTCGTGAGACCGCGGCTGTGGGTGCTGGTCCTGGCCGCCGTGTTCGCCGCGCTGCAACTGGCGAACGTCACCGGCCGGGACACCCCCGACACCAAGAACTACCTGGCGTACGCGCTGAGTCTCAGCGGTGAGGGCAAGCGGGGGGTGGCGACGGCCACGATCGACTACGTGTGCGCGAGCCGGGCCGAGCGGGCCCGCCGGGACCAGAGCGTGCACGTGGTCCGCCTCCACCGGCCCGACCCCACCGACCAGGTGGCGGCCGAGTGCCGGGAGCGGGAGTGGGCGGTGGTGGAGCCGCAGCTGGCGGCGGGCCGGACCGGCGGGCACACCCTGCCGTACATGCCGGACCGCTTCATGCGGATCTTCGAGGTGCGGCCCGGCTATCCGCTGTTCCTGGTGCCGTTCGTGGCGGTCCTCGGGGTGACCTGGGGCCTGTGGGCGGCGGGCGTCGTCATCGCGTGCGCGGGCGGGGTGCTGGCCTTCCTGATCCTGCGCGCGCTGTCGGTGCCGGTGCCGCTCGCGCTGGGCGGGCAGGCGCTGTACTACGCGCTGCCGTGCGGGACGACCGCGATGCGCCCGATGGCCGAAGGGCTGCTGATGGCGCTGACCCTGGCGGCGGTCTGGGGCTGTGCGCTGATGCTGCGGGCGGGGCGGACGCGGGCGGGGCTCGCGCTGGTGGCCGGGTCGCTGGCGGCGCTGTTCACGGTCAAGCACTCCCAGTCGCTGTTCCTCGGGGTGTGCCTGGCGGCGGCGGGCGCGCTGATCGCCTTGCGCCGCCGCCGACGGGGCGGCCGGTCGTCCCGGGACGTGCTCGCGCTCGCGGCGGTGGGGCTGGCCGGGGCCGTCGGCACGCTGGTGCTGGCGCGCCTGCTGCACTACCCGTCGGTGTCGGACAGCGTGCAGGATCTGCTCACCGACCACTTCGCGCGGCCCGACCGGGAGCGTCCGTGGCCGGAGTTCTGGCAGCTGCAGGGCAACTTCTGGGTGGAGTGGCTGCGGCGGCAGGCGTGGCAGCCGCTGTTCGTCGCGGCGCTGGCCGCCGGGGCGTGGGGCGCGCTGCGGCGCGGGGGCGCGGTCGGCGGGTTCCTGGTCGCGGCGGCGTGCACCGGGATCCTCACCCAGGCCGGGCATCCGGACATCAACATCTGGGGCGAGCGGCTGATCGTGCTGGCCTGGCTGCTGCCCGTGGTGGGCATCCCGCTGCTGCTGGAGCCCGTGGTGCGGGGTGGCAGGGTGCCGCTGCCCGCGCAGGGGACGGCCGACCCGGTCCGGGCGGTCGGCTGAAAGTCACCCGTTGAGGTGACTTGGGTTCAGGGCGGTGACCACGCCGGGAACATACGCCAAATGTCCCGAATGTCCCATCCTCTGATCCCTTCGTGAGCGCCGACGTCCTCGTCCGGCGGCCGGTACGCGGCGCGACGGCGCTGCGCGGTGGCCGCGGGTGGCGCCCCACCCCGTTCCAGGTCGCCGGTTTCCTGTTCCTCCTGGTGATGTCGCTGGCGTACTGGGCGGTGCCGCTCTGCTGCGACGCGGGCCAGCACGCGGCGGTCGTGGAGCGCCTGAAGGCCGACCTCCTGAACCCCCGGCACCCGATGGCCGACCTGCCCGGCGCGGGCAGCGCGTACTACTCGCCGTACGCCCTCGCCCAGGGCCTGTTCGCGCGGCTGACCGGGCTGGGCGGCTGGGAGGTGGTGCGGCTCGCCGGGCCGCTGAACCTGCTGGTGCTGCTGACCGGCCTGAACCGGTTCGTACGGGTGCTGAGCCCGCGGCCGTGGGCGCCGGTCCTGGCGCTGGGCGCGATGACGCTGCTGTGGGGCACCGAGCGGGCCTGGTGGAGCGGCTACCTCGGGCTGATGTCGATGACGGGCAACCTCGGCTACCCGTCGACGTGCGCGATCGGGCTCACCTTCTGGGCGTGGGCGCTGACCGGGGCGCGGGCGAGGGACGAGCGCCGGGTGCGGTACGTGGGGCCGGGCGGCCTGCGCGGACTGCCCGGGTACGCGGGGCTCGGCGCCCTGTACGGGCTGGTCCTGCTGATCCACCCGATCACCTCGGTGGCGGCGGCGCTGGGCGCGGTGGCGCTGGTGGCCGGGTGGCAGCGCGGATGGCGCGGCCCGGTCGTGGGGCGCTGGGCGCTGACGGGCGCGGTGGCGGTGGCGTCGGCGGCGCTGTGGCCGTACTTCGACGTGTTCGCGCTGGCCGGCGACGACAGCGTGGACGCGCTGCACCGGGTGCTGTACCTGGACCTGCCCGGTGAGTTCTGGCTGGGGCTGCTCGGGCTGCCGGCGCTGTGGGCGCGCGGACGCCGGTCGGCCCGGGACCCGCTGGTGCTGATGTTCGCGCTGGACTGCGCGGTGGTGGCGTACGGCTGGTGCAGCGGGCACTACACCTACGGCCGGATCCTCGGGCTCTCGCTGGTGCCGGCGCAGCTCGCGCTGGCGGTGGAGCTGGCGGCACCCCGGCCGTGGGGGCGGTGGCGCAGGGCGCTGGGCGGGGTGGCGGCCGCGGGTGCCGCGCTGGGGTTCCTCACGGTGCACGCGGGGGCGGTGGTGCCGCGGGCGCTGGACCCGGTCGGCTTCGAGCAGCCGCCCGCCTGGCCGGACTACACGTGGGCGGCCCGGCACATCGGCCCCGGCGAGGTCGTGATCACCGACGGCTACTACGCCGGGCACGCCATCGCCGGGTACGGGCCCAACCTCGCGGCACCCGCCTGGCCGGACCCGTCGCTGGACGAACGGGAGCGCGGGCGGCGGGCTGCCGACGTCCGGGCGTACCTCGCGCCCGGGTCGACCCGCGCCGGGCGCGCCGCCGTCGTCCGCCGGTACGACGTCCGCTGGCTGCTGCTGACCCGCTGGCACCCGGTGCCCGAGGAGGCGGTCGTGGTGGCGTGGAGCGGGCGCACCGGCGAGGTCCTGGCGCGGGTCGGATGAGCGGGGGTGCCGCCGGCCGGACTACTCGACGACCAGCTCGACCGGGATGTTGCCCCGGGTGGCGTTGGAGTAGGGGCAGACCTGGTGGGCCTGCTCGACCAGCTTGCGGCCGGTCTCCTGGTCGAGGCCCTCGGGCAGCTCGACGCGGAGGGTGACGGCGAGCGCGAAGCCCTCGCCCTGCTTGCCGATGCCGACCTCGGCGGTCACGGCTGCCTCGCTGACGTCGACCTTCGCCTGCCGGCCGACGAGACCGAGGGCGCTGCCGAAGCAGGCGGCGTACCCGGCGGCGAACAGCTGCTCGGGGTTGGTGCCCTTTCCGTCGCCGCCCATCTCGACGGGGGCGCTGAGCGCGAGGTCGAGCTTGTTGTCCGAGCTGACGGCGCGGCCTTCGCGGCCGTGGGTGGCGGTGGCGGCGGCGGTGTAGAGCGCGTCCATGGGAAACCCGTGCCTCTCAGTGGGGTGCGTCGCACGTGGTGGCGACCGCTGACATCCACAAGTAGAGCACGCAATTTGAAAGCGTGCAACTAAATTGCGCACAACTAAATGACGTCTGGTCGGCTACCCTGGATCCCATGACCACGCCCGCGACCGACTGGCTCCGCCTGGACCAGCAGATCTGCTTCTCCCTGAACGCCGCGTCCCGCGCCTTCGGCGGCGTCTACCGCGTGGTCCTCAAGGATCTGGGACTCACCTACCCGCAGTACCTGGTGCTGCTGGTGCTGTGGGAGCACGGCGAACTGCCCGTGAAGAAGCTCGGCGAGCACCTCCGCCTCGACTCCGGCACGCTCTCGCCGCTGCTCAAGCGGCTGGAGGCGGCCGGTCTGGTCCGGCGGGAGCGCAGCGCGCGCGACGAGCGGTCGGTGGAGGTGCGGCTGACCGGGGAGGGCGTCGCGCTGCGCGAGCGGGCCGCCGAGGTGCCGCGCAGGATCGCCGCGGCGACGGGGCTGGACGTGACCGAGGTCCAGGACCTGCGCGACCGCCTCGACCGGCTCACCTCCGCCCTGGACGCCTACGGCACCGATCCGGCCCCGGCACCGTCCTGAGGGGTGCGGGCGCCCGCGGGTCCCCGATGACGGATCATGTCCACACAGGACCACTCACGAGGGGACGGCCGCACATGACCTGGCTGATCACCGGCGGCGCCGGATACATCGGGGCGCACGTCGTACGGGCGATGACCGAGGCGGGCGAGAAGGCGGTGGTGTACGACGACCTGTCCACCGGCATCGCCGACCGCGTGCCCGACGGCGTCCCGCTGGTGGTGGGCTCGGTCCTGGACGGCGAACGGGTCGCCCGCGCCCTGGCCGACCACTCCGTCACCGGCGTCGTGCACCTGGCCGCGAAGAAGCAGGTCGGCGAGTCGGTGGACCTGCCGCTGCACTACTACCGGGAGAACGTCGAGGGCCTGCGCGTCCTGCTGGACGCGGTCACGGCGGCCGAGGTCCCGTCCTTCGTCTTCTCCTCCTCCGCCGCCGTGTACGGCATGCCGGACGTCGACCTGGTGACGGAGGAGACTCCGTGCGCGCCCATGTCGCCGTACGGCGAGACGAAGCTGGCCGGCGAGTGGCTGGTGCGCGCCACCGGCAGGGCATCGGGCCTGGCCACCGCCTCCCTGCGCTACTTCAACGTCGCGGGCGCGGCGAGCCCCGAGCTGGCCGACACCGGCGTCTACAACCTCGTCCCGATGGTCTTCGAGAAGCTGACCGAGGGCGCCGCCCCGCGCGTCTTCGGCGACGACTACGCGACGCCGGACGGCACCTGCGTCCGCGACTACATCCACGTCGTCGACCTGGCCGAGGCCCACGTCGCCGCGGCCCGCGCGCTCCAGTCCTCGCCGGGCCGCACCCTCACCCTCAACATCGGCCGGGGCGAGGGCGTCTCCGTCCGCGAGATGATCGACCACATCAACGCCCTCACCGGCTACGACCACCCTCCGACGGTCACCCCGCGCCGCCCCGGCGACCCGGCCCGCGTCGTCGCCTCGGCCGACCGCGCCGCCGTCGAACTGGGCTGGAAGGCCAAGTACGACGTCGAGGAAATGATCACGTCGGCATGGTCGGGCTGGGTACGCCTGCACCCGGAGGCGGCGCGGGACTGATCCGGCGGGCGGATCCGGTGTCGGCAAGAGCAGCCGTCGGGTGGGAGGTGTCCGCGCTGCTGCGAGAGGCCGGGACCGCGCACTGCCTGATCGAGGGGGACGGCATGGACCAGATCCATCCCGCCCCCGAAGGGGACCCGCACCGCACGGCGGTGACGGAGCGGAACATCGCGGCGGTGTGGGCGAACTACGCGGCGCTCGGACAGCGCAGGCTGATCTACACCAACACCGTGAGCATCCTCGAGGCGCCGATGATCGTACGGGCCATGGGCGGGTGCGGGGTGCGGGGCACCCGGGTACTGCTGACCGCGGGTGAGGGCGTCGTGCGGCAGCGGTTGGCCCGGCGGGAGACCGGTTCGCAGCTCGGCGTCCACATCGAGCGGAGTCTTCGTACGGCCCGGCGGCTGTCCGACGAGGCTCCCGCCGGGACGGTCCGGGTGGCCACGGACGGCCGGACGGTGCCGGACATCGCGGCCGAGGTGCTCCGGGCCGCCGCCTGGTGAAGACGGCGGGTCACAGGGGCCGGACGAACTCCGCCCGCCACTTGGGGGACGGGTCCGAGCCCGGTTCCGTCCAGTACTCCCGGCCGGCGATGATCCGGCCGTCGCGGACCGTCCACAGCGACACGACGCGGTGGACGCCCATCGTCTCGTGCGGGACCTCCACCTCGGAGACCACGGTCTCGCCGTCGGACACGACGCGCAGCACGTCGATCGACCAGCCCTCGGGGTACTCCGCGTTGACCGCCACGAAGTCCGCGCGGCCCACGATCCGCTCCGCGCTGACCGGCCACTCCACGACCAGGTCGTCGGCCAGCAGGGCGCCGAGACCCACCCAGTCACGGGCCTGCATGCGCGCCCAGAACTCCCGCACGACCGCCATAGGTTCCATGCCCGCATCCTCGCAAGCACCACTGACAGTGCGGTGATGCCGCGGCCCCGCCGTCAGAGCGCGCGCAGCCCCGCCGCCGTCGCCCGGGCCAGCGCGGCCAGGTGGCCCTTCGGCAGCTTCGGGCTGCGGATGACCACCGAGCGCCAGTACAGCGGGCCCGAGATCAGGTCGAGGGCCAGGTCGGTGTCGAGACCGGCGGCCAGCTCACCGCGGACCGCCGCCGCCTCGAGGATCTTGCTGGCGACGCCGTCCTGACCCTCCCGCAGGGTCTTCCGCAGCATCTCGGCGATCTCGGGATTGCGGGCCGCCTCCGCCTGGAGGTCGGGGATGATCTGCGAGGCCACCGGGTGGCGCAGGGCCCGGGACGTCACCTCGTACAGCAGCCGCAGGTCACCCTCCAGCGAACCCGTGTCGGGCGCGGGCAGGCCCTGCACGGCCAGCGCCGAGACGACGTCGAGCACCAGGTGCAGCTTGGAGCGCCAGCGCCGGTAGACGGCGGTCTTGCCGACCCCCGCGCGGCGCGCGATCCCCTCGATGGACATCCGCGCGTAGCCGACCGCCGCCAGCTCCTCGAAGACCGCCGCCCGGATCGCCTCCGTCACGTCCTCGCGGAGTACGGCCGCCCCGGCGGGGGCCCGGCGGCGGCGCGGGCGCGGCTGGGGCTCGTCGGCGGCGTCGGTCGTCATGCGGGACAGCATAGGGCGTAGCGACGAAACGGTTGCGTTCCGACGCCAGCACGCCGTACGCTCCCGTTACGACGATACGGTCCCGTCCCGACGTGAATGAACGCCTCCCGACACCCGGGTGAACGACGGGATTCGCTTCCACCCCCCTGAGCGAAAGCAGCGCGGAGTGAGCCAGGTCCTCGACACACCGCCCCCGACAGCGGCCCCGCCCGCCCCCGCCGACCACGACCTCGGCGCCCTCGCCGCCCGGCACGGTCTGACGGTCAGCGGCGCCCGCCCCTCCCTGCCCGAGTACGTCCGCCAACTGTGGGCCCGGCGGCACTTCATCGGCGCCTTCTCCACCGCCAAGCTCACCGCCCAGTACAGCCAGGCCAAGCTGGGCCAGGTCTGGCAGGTGATGACGCCGCTGCTCAACGCGGCGGTGTACTACTTCATCTTCGGTCTGCTGTTGAACACCAGCCACGGGGTGGAGGACTTCGTCCCGTTCCTGGTCACCGGCGTGTTCGTGTGGACGTTCACGCAGAGTTCGATCATGGCGGGCACCCGGGCCATATCCGGCAACCTCGGCCTCGTCCGCGCCCTGCACTTCCCGCGGGCCGCGCTGCCGGTCTCCTTCTGCCTCCAGCAGCTCCAGCAGCTGCTGTTCTCGATGGGCGCCCTCGTGGTGATCCTGCTGGCGTTCGGCGTCCCGCCCGGCCCCTCGTGGCTGCTGGCGATCCCGGCGCTGGTGCTCCAGTTCGTGTTCAACGCGGGCGTGGCGCTGGTCATGGCCCGGGTGGGCTCCAAGATCCCGGACATGGCCCAGCTGATGCCCTTCCTGCTGCGCACCTGGATGTACGCCTCGGGCGTCATGTTCAGCATCCACCACATGACCGGCCCCGACAGCGACCTGCCGTCCTGGGTCGGCCCGCTGCTCCAGGTCAACCCGGCCGTCGTCTACATCGACCTGATGCGGTTCGCCCTGATCGACAGCTTCGGCGGGGACATGCTGCCGAACCACGTGTGGGCGATGGCCCTGGGCTGGGCCCTGGTCGTCGGGATCGGCGGCTTCATCTACTTCTGGAAGGCCGAGGAGACCTACGGTCGTGGCTGACAACACCCCTGCCGAGCGCGTTCCCACCGTCGTCGTCGACGGCGTCGACATCGTCTACCGGGTCAACGGCACCGGGGCGGGCCGCGGCTCCGCGACCGCCGCCCTCAACCGCATCCTGCGCCGCAAGAAGAGCGAGAAGGCCACGGGCGTGCGCCGGGTGCACGCGGTGAAGAAGGTGTCCTTCGTGGCGTACCGGGGCGAGGCGATCGGCCTGATCGGCACCAACGGCTCCGGCAAGTCGACGCTGCTCAAGGCGGTCGCGGGGCTGCTCCCGGTGGAGAACGGCCGCATCTACACCGACGGCCAGCCCTCGCTGCTCGGCGTCAACGCCGCCCTGATGAACGACCTCACCGGCGAACGCAACGTGTACCTGGGCGGCCTGGCGATGGGCATGTCCCGCGCGCAGATCAAGGAGCGCTACCAGGACATCGTCGACTTCTCCGGGATCAACGACAAGGGCGACTTCATCACCCTGCCGATGCGCACGTACTCCTCCGGCATGTCCGCCCGCCTGCGCTTCTCCATCGCCGCGGCCAAGGACCACGACGTCCTGCTGGTCGACGAGGCCCTGGCCACCGGCGACCGCTCCTTCCAGAAGCGTTCCGAGGAGCGCATCCGGGAGCTGCGCAAGCACGCCGGAACGGTCTTCCTGGTCAGCCACAGCAACAAGTCCATCCGCGACACCTGCGACCGGGTGCTGTGGCTGGAGCGGGGCGAGCTGCGGATGGACGGGCCCACGGAGGAGGTCCTGAAGGAGTACGAGAAGTTCACCGGCGGCCCGGACAAGGCGGCGAAGCCGAAGGCCGCACCCAAGGCGGCGCCCAAGGCGAAGGTCTCCGCCTGACGGCGCCCTTCCCCCGTGAGGCGTACTCTCGATTAACCCTTTTGCCTGTTTGATGCCACCATATCCGAATAGACACGACCCCAAGGAGTGCGCAGGGAGCGACCGAGGCTAAGGAGCCCCAGCGATGCCCGAGACCCCCGACCTCAGCGTCGTCGTCCACGGCCCCAACGTCCAGGACCACCTGCCCGCACTCCTCGACTCCCTGGCCGCCCACCCCCTCACCGGCGTCGAAGTGATCGTCGCCGCCGTCGGGGACTGGGCCGGGGAGACGGCCGAGGGCCACGTCCCCGCGTTCACCGTGCTGCCCCTCCCCGACGGCGCCCGCGACTCCGCGGCCCGCGCGGCGGGGGCGGCGCGGGCGCGGGGCCGGTGGCTGCACTTCGTCCACGCCAAGGACGGGCTGCCCCCCGGCGCCCCGCGCACCGTCGCCCAGCACGCCGCTGACCTCCCCGACACGGTGGACGTCCTGCTGTTCGACCACGTCCGCAGCACCTGGCGGGCCTCCGGACTGCCCTCCCCCGACGGTCCCCGCCTCGCCCGCGCCGGACACGCCGACCTCGCCCTGGACGACCGCGCGGCGCTGCTCGGGCTGACCCCGCTGCTCGGGAACCGCGCCGTGCGGGCCGGCTTCTGGCGGGCGCACGAGCGCCTCCTCACCACCGACGACGAGCCGTTCGCCGCCCTCGTCGCCCTGCTGCTCGCCGACCGCGTCGCCTGCCTGCCCCAGCCGGCGTTCGAGGACCGCCGACTGCGCGCCGAGAGCCTCCCACCGGTCACGCCGGAGCAGCGGTACGCCCTGGTCGACCGCTACGAGACGCTGCTCGGCCTCGCCGCCGACCGCCCGGCCGTCCGCGGCGCCCTGTACGACCTGATGGTCCGCGACTGCCTGCGCACCTTCGCCCGCGCCGGAATGCCGGACGACGTGGCGCGGGAGTTCTTCCGCCGGGCGTCGTCGGCCGCCCGGCGCCTGCGCCCCGACGGCCACCGGAACCCGGCCGGACTCGAAGGCGTACGCCGGTCGCTGCTGGCCGACGGCGCGTACACGAAGTACCGCGCCCTCCAGGCCGCCAACCACACGCGCCGCAGGGTGCGGTCGGCGGTGCGCACCGGCAGGCACCTGGCCGGCGACCGGGTGCGCTCCCTCCAGTACCGCAGGGCCCTGGCCCGCCCGATCGACCCGCACCTCGCCGTCTTCTCCGCCTACTGGGCCCGCGGCGTGGCCTGCAACCCGGCCGCGATAGCCGCCGAGCTGGCCGAACTCGCCCCGAACGTTCACCCGGTGTGGGTGGTCACCGCGGCGAACGCGGCGCTGCTGCCGCCCGGCACCGACCACGTCGTCCCCGGCACCCGCCGCTACTGGGAGGTGCTGGCCCGCGCCAAGTACCTCGTCAACAACGTCAACTTCCCGGACGCCGTGGTCAAACGCCCCGGCACCGTCCACCTCCAGACCCACCACGGCACCCCGCTCAAGCGCATGGGCCTGGACCAGCTGCCGTACCCCGCCGCCGCCCGGGGCCTGGACTTCCCGGCGCTGCTGGAGCGCGTCGACCGGTGGGACTACAGCGTCTCCGCCAACGGCCACACGACCCGCATGTGGCAACGGGCCTACCCGTCCCGCCACGTCTCGCTCGACCACGGATATCCGCGCAACGACGTCTACTACACGGCCGGCGCCACCGAGGTCCGCGCGGTCCGCGAGCGCCTGGGCATCCCGCCCGGCCGCAGGGCGATCCTCTACGCGCCCACCCACCGCGACTACGAGGCGGGCTGGACCCCGCGCCTCGACCTCGCGGCACTCGCGGCCGACCTCGGCGAGGACACGGTCCTGCTGGTCCGCGCCCACTACTTCTACGAGGGCGCGTCCACCCCGTCCGCCCCGCTGGCCGGCCTGCGCCGCACCGGCCGCCTCGTCGACGTCTCCTCCTACGAACCCGTCGAGGAACTGTGCCTGGCCGCCGACGCGCTGGTCACGGACTACTCGTCGATCATGTTCGACTACGCCAACCTGGACCGCCCGATCGTCATCCACGCCGACGACTGGGAGACGTACCGCACCACCCGCGGCGTCTACTTCGACCTGATGGCCGAGGCACCCGGTCCGGTCGCCCGCGGCCAGGCCGAACTGACGGAGATCCTCACCACCGACGCCTGGCACGACGAGCGCGCGGCCAAGGCACGGACCGCCTTCCGGCGCCGGTTCTGCGAGTACGACGACGGCCGCGCCGCCGAACGCGTCGTCCGCCGGGTCTTCCTCGGCCAGGACGAACGCACGCTGCCCCCGGTCCTGCCGATCGAGGAGCGCACCCCGGCGCCGAGCCCCGAGGAGGCCAACGCGTCATGAGAGCCGCCACCGGAGCAGCCACGAGTCCGGCCACCGACCCGGCCGCGGGCCCGCCGTCCGCGCCCTCGTCCGTGGAGGCCCCGGACGTCACCGTCACGGTCATCGTCTACAACGACGCCGAGCGCCTCCCGCGCGCGGTCGCGTCCGTGCTGCGCCAGACCCACGCGAACATCGAGGTCGTCATCAGCGACGACCACTCGACCGACGCGACCCCCGAGGTGGCCCGCGCGCTGGCGGCCCGCGACCCGCGCGTCGTGTACCTGCGCCTGCCGGAGAACAGCGGCGGGTGCAGCGTGCCGCGCAACCGCGCCCTGGAGATCGCCCGGGCGCCGTACCTGATGTTCCTGGACAGCGACGACGAACTCCCCGAGCGCGCCGTCGAGACCCTGCTCGCCGCCCACCGCGAACGCGACCTCGACTTCGCGATGGGCGCGGTGCACCGGATACGCGTGGACGGCGGACGCCGCACCACATGGATGCCGCACCTGGTCGCCGAACGCCGCACCCTGGACGGCATCGAGGCCGATCCGCGACTGCTCTTCGAACACCTGTCGACCAGCAAGATGTACGCCCGCGCCTTCCTCGACCGACACGGCCTGCGCTTCCCCGAGGGCATCCACTACGAGGACCAGCTCTTCTCGGCGCAGGCGTACTGCCTGGCCAGGACGTTCACCGTCGTCCCCGAACCGGTCTACCGCTGGTACGTCGCCCCGTACGCCGCCTCCGAGACCGCCTCCATCTCCAACCAGCGGCACCTGCTCAGCAACGTCTGCGACCGGGTCCACGTCCAGCGCCTCATCGACGCGTTCCTGACCGGGAGCGGGCACGAGTCGCTGCGCGAGGACAAGGACTTCAAGTTCCTCAAGCACGACTTCCGCATGTACGCCGGTGACCTCCCGTACCGGGACGACGCCTGGCTCGCGTCCTTCGCCGACCTCATGACGCCCTACCTCGACACGCTCGCCGAGGGCGCCTACGCGCGCCTGCCCCGCGCCGAACGGGTGGTCCTCCAACTGCTGCGCGACCGGCGCCTGTCCGACGTACGCGTGGCGGCGCGGGGCCTCGGTCACGCCGTCGCCCCGCGCCGGGTGACGCCGGACGAGGAGAGCGGGCGGACCTACTGGGGCGAGGAGATCCCCGGGTCGGCCGGGGCCCGCCGCGAGCTGGACCTGACGGACCTGGAGCTGGACACCCGCCCGTTCTTCACCGCCCTGCTCCGGCACGAGATCACGGACCTCGCGCGCGGCCCCGGTGCGTCGATCGACCTCACGGTCCGCACCTACGACCCCGCGCTGCGCCTCCCGGTCGGGCCGCAGCGTGCCACCTTGCACCTCTCGCCGGGCCACCGGCGCCTGACGGTCCCCTTCCGCCTCTCCCCGGTCCGCCCCGGCGTCTTCGAGGGCCGCGTCCGCCTCGACCTCGCGGCGGTCCGCCTCCCCCTGCACGGCTTCGAAGGGCTGCGCCACCCCGTACTCCGGCTGCGCCACGAGGGCCGCGTCCACACCGGCATCCTCCTGGCCCCGCTGCGCTTCCCGGCCCTCACCGCCCGCGTCCCGTACCACGCCGGCACCACCCCGCACCGGGTCACGGTGGAACCTGAGGGCCACAACCCGGGCCGCATGCAAGTCCACTGGCAGCCGGTGGGCACTACGGCGACCCTTCTCCACCCGGCCGCCCGCCACCTCTCCACCCCCCGAACCCGCCGAGCGGCCCGCCTGGCGTCAAACATCCTCCGCTGACCCCCGAGCTACAGGCAGTCGCACCGCACTCAGCTGCGGGCAGTCGTGCCACTGGGGCTGCACGGCTAGGCGCACCCTCCCCCCATCCCACCCAGCTGCGGGCAGTCGTGCCGCTGAGGCGGCACGGGTGGACGCACCCTCCCCCGCATCCCACCCAGCTGCGGGCAGTCGTGCCGCTGGGGCGGCACGGGTGGGCGCAGCGGCACCCGGCCAGCGCCGGCCCGCGTCACCCACCCCCGGCCCACACCACCGCCGGGCACCCGGCCAACACCCGTCACGCCAACAGCCGCTCACCCCACCACCGCGTACAACACCCACCCACCGGGCCCCCGCCCCACCTCCCGCAACCCCGCATCCCCCCGCACGCCCATCCCCCGATCCACCACCCACCGCACGTCATAGGCCCGCTCGATCCCCCTCCGCACACCCCCCGACACCCCCTCCACCCCCACCGAGAAATACCTCCGCACCGCCCCCACCCGCTCCCCCTCGTCATCGAGGAAGAAGTCGGTGTACCCCGGCGCCACCGTGTACGCCCCGGTCGCCGGAATCCGCCGGGACGGAAACTCCCTCGCCATGACCACGTCCCCGTACCCCACCCACCGCGTGATCCAGCCGTACCCCTCCCACGGCTCCCGGTACTTATCCGCCACCACCCCCGGCAACGCCCCCGGCCCGACCGCGTACCCCAGCATCCCCGCCTGCCCCCAGGCCCCCACCACCAGCGCCACCCCCAACACCCCCGCCCACACCCACCGCACCGCCCGCCGCCCGGACTCCCCCACCTCCACCGCCACCGCGAGCTGCGCCGGAATCACCGCCGCGGGCAGCACCCGCCCCCACGACCAGTGCCCGGTCACCCCGCCCGCCACGAACACCACCAGCCCCAGCGCGAAGAACAGCACCAGCACGTCCCGCCGGTCCCGCCGCCACCGCACCACCAGCGCGGCCACCCCCACCAGCACCAGCCAGTACCGCGCCCACAGGTCCCGGTACAGCGACCGGTGCACCTCGTCCATCCCGTCCCCGGCGCCGAAGAGCGCGAAGAAGTCGTAGTACGGCCAGGCCCACAGCACCACCACTCCCAGCGCCAGCGCCCCCGCCACCCGCGCCCACACCCGTCGCCCGGCATGCCGCGCCCCGACCACGACGGCGAGCGCGCCCAACGACGCGACGATCCCGGAGTACTGATGGACCAGCAGGATCACGGCCCACAGCAACCCGCACCCGAGCCGGCTCCCCCACCCGTCCGCCCGCGCGAGCCACGCCCACAGGTGGAACGCCAGCCCGAGGGCGAACACACTCGGGTACGCCACCGTCAACGCGAGGGAGTGCAGCCCGAGGAAGCCGCTCCAGCTGAACTCGGTCGTCCCCCACAGCAGCACCAGGCACAGCAGCGCCAGCGGGGGCACCACCGGGCGCGCGCTCAGCGTGCGGGCGTACCGCCACACCCCCGTGACCAGCACCGCGAGCGCCACCACCGCCCCGATCCGCAGCACGGTGAAGACGGAGAACCCGGTCACCCCGGCCACCCAGCCCAGCGGCACCGTCCACGGCGTGTAGTACGGGCTCGGCGTGTCCGCGTCGACCAGCGGGTTGCCGGGGTGGAGGAGGTCGTGCCGCAGGCGTTCGAGGGTGGCGGCGTGCATGCCCAGGTCACCGATCCAGGGCAGCCGGACCACCACCAGGACCAGCAGCAGGAGGACGAGGGCCGCCCCCGCTCGCGCCAGCGCGGTGCGCGTCAATGCGGAACGCCCGGTCACGCGATCACTTTATCCGCACAAGACTCCCAAATGGGGCACGAATCAGGCGTCGACACTCAGACATGAAGGCGCCCCGGGCCGTCAGGACCCGGGGCGCCCGCCAAACCCTGTTCGGGCGGCTACGCCGTCACGCGTGCGTGCGCAGCAGCGTCCGCATCGTCCGCATCGCCACCGAGAGGTTGGACAGGTCGAACGCGTCCGAACCCTGGATCTCCTCCAGCGTGGTCCGCGCCCGGCCCAGGATCGCCGCGTTCTTCTGCTCCCACGCCTTGAACCGCTGCTCCGGCGTGGACGTGCCGTTGCCCGCCGCCAGGACGTCGGCGGTGAGCGAGGCGTGGGCCGCGTACAGGTCCTCGCGGATCGCCGCGCGGGCCATGGACTGCCAGCGGTCGGTGCGGGGCAGATCGCTGATCCGGTCCATCAGCTGGGTGACGCCCAGCCGGTCGGCGAGGTCGTAGTACACGTCGGCGACCTCCAGCGGCTCCTTGCCCATGCGGTCGGCCACCGACACGATGTCCAGCGTCGGGAAGGCCGAGGAGAACCCGGCCACCCGGGTGGCCGTCTCGTCCGGGACGCCGGCGTCGGTCAGCTCGTCGAAGATGCGCTGGTACCACTCCGCGTCCGCGCCGCGCAGCAGCTTCGGCAGCTGCGACCAGACCTGTTCGACGCGCTCGGCGAAGAACTCCACCGTCTCGGCCAGCTCCAGCGGCTGCGGCCGGTTGTTGAGCAGCCAGCGGGTGCCGCGCTCGACCAGACGGCGCGAGTGCAGCCGGATCCGGGTCTGCACCGCGGCGTCGACCTTGGTGTCCAGGGCCTCCACCGCGTCCCACACCGGGGCGGAGCGGAAGATCGCCCGGGCCGCGGTCTGCGCCCGCACGATCTCCTCCAGCGACGCGCCGGTCTCCTCGCGCATCCGGTGCAGGTACGTCGTACCGCCCGTGTTGACCGTGTCGTTGACCAGGACGGTCGTCGTGATCTCCCGGCGCAGCGGGTGGCCGTCGATCCGCTCGAGGAACTGCTCGCGCAGCGCCGTCGGGAAGTAGGCGTGCAGCAGGCCCTTGAGGTACGGGTCGTCGGGCAGCGAGGTGTGCAGCAGCTCCTCGGCGACCGTGATCTTCGTGTACGCCAACAGCACGGCCGTCTCCGGGCCGGTCAGACCCTGGCCGCTCTGGAGGCGCTCGCGGATCTGGCGGTCGGTGGGCAGGAACTCCAGCGCCCGGTCGAGCCGCCCGTCCCGGACCAGGTGGCGCATGAAGCGCTGCTGGGCGTGGAGCATGTCGTTGGACTGGGCGAGCGCGTTGGCGATCGCCGTGTTCTGCGCGTAGTTGTTGCGCAGGACCAGCGCGCCGACCTCGTCGGTCATCTGGGCGAGCAGCTTGTTGCGCTGCTTGACCGTCATGTCACCGTCCTTGACCAGGCCGGTGAGCAGGATCTTGATGTTCACCTCGTGGTCGGAGGTGTCCACGCCCGCGCTGTTGTCGATGGCGTCGGTATTGATCTTGCCGCCGGTGCGGGCGAACTCGATCCGGCCCAGCTGGGTCAGGCCCAGGTTGCCGCCCTCGCCGACGACCCGGGCGCGCAGGTCCCCGCCGTCGACGCGGATGGCGTCGTTGGCCTTGTCGCCGACGTCCGCGTTGGACTCCGTGGAGGCCTTGACGTAGGTGCCGATGCCGCCGTTCCACAGCAGGTCCACCGGGGCCGAGAGGATCGCCTTCATCAGGTCGGCCGGGGTCATCTTGGTGACGCGGGCCTCGATGCCGAGGGCCTCGCGCAGGTGCGCGTTGACCGGGATCGACTTGGCGGTGCGCGGGAAGACGCCGCCGCCGGCCGAGATCAGCGCGGTGTCGTAGTCCTCCCACGACGAGCGCGGCAGGTCGAACAGGCGGCGGCGCTCGGCGTACGAGGTGGCCGCGTCCGGGTTCGGGTCGATGAAGATGTGCCGGTGGTCGAAGGCGGCGACCAGGCGGATGTGCTCGCTGAGCAGCATGCCGTTGCCGAACACGTCGCCGGACATGTCGCCGATGCCGACGACCGTGAAGTCCTGGGTCTGGGTGTCGACGCCCAGCTCCAGGAAGTGCCGCTTGACGGACTCCCAGGCGCCGCGGGCGGTGATGCCCATGCCCTTGTGGTCGTAGCCCGCGGAGCCGCCGGAGGCGAAGGCGTCGCCGAGCCAGAAGTTGTAGGACTCGGCGACCCCGTTGGCGATGTCCGAGAACTTCGCGGTGCCCTTGTCGGCGGCGACCACGAGGTAGGTGTCGTCCTCGTCGTGCCGGACGACGTCCGCGGGGTGCACGACCTCGCCGGCCACCATGTTGTCGGTGATGTCGAGCAGCGCCGAGATGAAGGTCTTGTAGCTGGCGATGCCCTCGGCCATCCAGGCGTCGCGGTCGACGGCCGGGTCGGGCAACTGCTTGGCGACGAAGCCGCCCTTGGCGCCGACCGGCACGATGACGGTGTTCTTCACCATCTGCGCCTTGACCAGGCCGAGGATCTCGGTGCGGAAGTCCTCCCGGCGGTCCGACCAGCGCAGACCGCCGCGCGCGACCTTGCCGAACCGCAGGTGCACGCCCTCGACTCGCGGCGAGTACACCCAGATCTCGAACGCCGGGCGCGGCGCGGGCAGGTCGGGGATGGCCTGCGGGTCGAACTTCATGGAGACGTAGTCGTGCGGCTTGCCGCCCGCCGCCTCCTGGAAGAAGTTGGTCCGCAGGGTCGCCTTGATCACGGTGAGGAAGGACCGCAGGATCCGGTCCTCGTCGAGGCTGGCCACCTGGTCGAGGGCCGCGTCGACCTCTTCGAGCAGGGCGTCGACGATCTCCCGCCCGGCGCGCTGGCGCTCGGGGGCCATCCGCGCCTCGAACAGGGAGATGAGCAGCCGCGTGGTGTGGACGTTGTTGCGGAGGGTGTCCTCCATGTAGTCCTGGCTGAACGTGGAGCCCGCCTGCCGCAGGTACTTGGCGTACGCCCGCAGCACCATGGCCTGGCGCCAGTTCAGTCCGGCGCTGAGCACGAGGGCGTTGAAGCCGTCGTTCTCCGCCTGGGCGTTCCAGGTGGCGGCGAAGGCGTCCTGGAAGCGCTCGCGGGCGTCGTCGCCGAGGTAGTCGGCGCCGCCGGCCACCGACTTCGGCATCCGCAGGCCGAAGTCGTAGATCCAGGCCGTCGTGCGGTCGGCGCAGCGCAGCTCGTAGGGGCGCTCGTCGGTCACCTCGACGCCGAGCCGGCTGAGCACCGGGAGGACGGCGGACAGGGAGACCGTGCCGCCCTTCTGGTAGATCTTGAAACGGCGTTCCTCCGGGCCGGCGCCGACCGGCTCGTAGAGGCTCAGCGCGAAGGTGTTCCGGTCGTCGAGGCGCTCCAGGTGGCCGAGGTCGGCGACCGCGGAACGCGGGCCGTGGTCGGCCTTGTAGCCCTCGGGGAAGGCACCCCCGTAGTGCCGCAGCAGCTCGGCGGCGCGCTCCTCGCCGACCTCGGCGGTCAGCGCCTCGCCGAACCCGTCGGCCCAGGACCGGGCGGCCTCGACCAGGCGGGCCTCGATGCGCTCCTTGTCGGTCTCGGAGAGGTGCGGCAGCTCGGTGCCCTGCGGGACCCGGACGACGAAGTGCAGCCTGGACAGGATCGACTCGGTGTTCCAGGCGGTGAAGTCGACGCTGGTGCCGCCCAGCTCCTCCTTGAGGATGTCGATGATCCGCAGCCGGACGCCGGTGGTGTAGCGGTCGCGCGGGAGGTAGACGAGCGCCGAGTAGTAGCGCCCGTATTCGTCCTGGCGCAGGTAGAGCCGCAGGCGGCGGCGCTCCTGGAGGTAGAGCACCGAGGTGACGATCGGCTCCAGCTCCTCGACGGGCATCTGGAACATCTCGTCGCGCGGGTACGTCTCCAGGATCTGGAGCAGGTCCCGGCCGTCGTGGCTGTTGGGCGAGAACCCGGCGCGCTCCAGCACCTCCTCCACCTTGCGCCGCACGACCGGCACCCGGCGGACGGACTCGGTGTACGCGGCGGAGGAGAACAGGCCGAGGAAGCGCCGCTCACCGACGACGTCGCCGTTCTCGTCGAACTTCTTGACGCCGACGTAGTCCAGGTACGAGGGCCGGTGCACGGTGGCCCGGCTGTTCGCCTTGGTCAGCACCAGCAGCCGGTGCTCGCGCGCCTTGGCCCGGGCGTCGGCGGGGAGCCGCTCGAAGGACGGGCTGACGGGGTGGCTCTCGTCGGTCTCGTGGTGCGGGTCGGAGCGCAGGATGCCCAGGCCGGTGCCGGCGACGGCGGCGAGGGAGTCGTCCTCGCGCAGCTCGTACTCGCGGTAGCCGAGGAAGGTGAAGTGGTCGTCGGCCAGCCAGCGCAGCAGCTCGCGGGCCTCCTCCACCTCACGCGCGGGCAGGTCGCCGGGGGTGTGCTCGGCGGGCAGCCCCTCCGCGATGCGGACGGCCGCGTCCCGCATCTTGCCCCAGTCCTCGACGGTCTCGCGGACGTCGTTGAGGACGCGCAGCAGGTCGGCGGTGATCTGCTTGAGGTCGCCGCGGTCGGTCTCGCGGTCGAACTCGACGTGGATCCAGGACTCGACGTGCGCGTCGTGCGGGAGGTCGGCGGTGGGCCGGCCGTCGAGCACCTCCACGAGCTTGCCGGCGACATCGCGGCGCACCACGATCTGCGGGTGGACGACGACGTGGATGCCGCGGCCCTGACGGGTCAGCTCGTTGGTGACGGAGTCGACGAGGAAGGGCATGTCGTCGGTGACCACCTCGACGACGGAGTGGCTGCACGTCCAGCCGTTCTCCTCGACCGTCGGGGTGTGCACCCGCACGTTCGCCGTGCCCTGCGGGCGGTTCTCGGCCAGCCGGTAGTGCGAGACGGCACCGCCGAAGACGTCGACCGGGTCGCGGTCGGCCAGGTCCTCCGGAGCGGTGTGCCGGTAGTAACGCCGGAGGAACGCGAACACGGATGCGTGGTCCGGGGCCGGAGTGCCCGGGGTGTCCGGGGTCCCCTTGTCCGTCGTCCCAGTCGGTAGGTGCCCCCCGACCGGGCTGTTCTCAGCTACCCGCGCAGCCCTTTCGAGCAGCTCGGCCTTGGCTTCGTCCAGCTTGGTCTGCATTGTCCTCTGGCTCCTGTCGCGCGCCGTTGCGTGACGTAGAAGAAAGTACGGTCTCCTGCCTTCCGGCACGACGTCGAGACGCGGGGTGTCCGGTCTGCTCCGACGCTATGCCGCAAGATGAGAGGAGCGGGGGCATATCGGCCAATGTCGCCGCACCGACCGGGTGTGACATCGCTCTCGCCGTCACCGTCCGGGGTGTGCGCGGCGCCCTGCGGGGAGCCTGCGGCGCCCCGTCCCGCTCGCGAGGACCAGCGACCGCCGCCCGGACACGGATGTGGTCCGTGCGTACCGGGCGCAGGGCAGGGGCACCTGTGCCCCCGCGAACTATCGCGCTGATCACGCCACCAGGCTATCGCCCCGCACGGGCCCCTCGTCACGAGCCGCATGTGTACAAAACCATGCCCGGAACTTGGACGTTCCGCACAGCTACGCGCGGCCCGACGGCGGCCACGGACTCACGCGGCCAGCCGCTCCGCCTCCGCCACGGCCTCCGCCAGCGTGTCGACCACGGGCACCCCGACGCCCTCCAGGCTGGCCCGGCTGTGCGATCCCCCGGTGTACAGCACCGCCCCCGCGCCCACGTACCGCGCGGCGACCGCGTCGTCCGCGGCGTCCCCGATCACGACCGTCCGGGCGGGCTTCACCCCGGAGACGGCCAGCTCCTCGAGATGCCGCACCATGTGCTCAGCCTTGCTGCCGCCGGACGGCCCGGTCCGCCCGTCGACCCGTATGAAGTGCGCCTCGATCCCGAGCCCCTGGACCAGGGGGACCAGCTCCTCGTGGCCGTACATGCTCAGGATCGACTGGCTCCGCCCCGCCGCGCCCCAGCCCGCGAGCAGCTCGGCCGCCCCGTCGGTGAGCCCGCACGCCGCCCGATGCCGGGTGTAGTGCCGGTGGAAGGTGGCGTCCATGACCTCCCACTCGGCCTCCGTGGGCAGCCGGCCCAGCAGCCGCTCGTAGAACTTCGGCACCGGTACGCAGTACAGCGCCCGGTACTGCTCCATCGTGATCGGCGTCATGCCCAGCTCGGCGAAGGCGGCGTTCGTCGCCCCGATGATCGCGTCGTTGTCGTGGAACAGCGTCCCGTTCCAGTCCCAGACGATGTGCGCCCCTGTCTGCATCCCCATGCCCGAAAACGTACCCGCCGCCACTGACAATCGGCAGGCCGCCGGGTCAGCGTCCGGCTTCCAGCAGGCCGGGGATCTCCTGCGTGGCGTACCAGAGCAGCTCGTGGTCCTCGGCGCCGTCCACCACGGACCGGGCGTCGTCGTCCCCGGCGTCCGCCGCCGCGAGGGCCCGGGCCGCGGCGGTCACGTCCGCCTCCGCGTCGCCGGAGTCGACGTGCACCGAGGCCACCTTGGCCAGCGGCAACGGACCGGCCACCCGCACCGCGCCGTCGGGCGCCCGGTCCGGGTCGGCCGAGACCGCGCCGTCGGGTACGTCGACGGCGACCACGACCCGGTGCCACTGGGCACCCGGAGCGGCCGCGAGCAGGCGCAGTGAGGTCTGGGCGGCCCGGCCCAGGGCGGCGTACTCCAGCTCCTCGACGTCGTCCGACTGGTACCACTCGCGCAGCGCCGGCGTGACGGCGTGGGCGGGGAGCGGCCCTGCCCCCAGCTCCCCGGCCCGGTGCGCCTCGGCGAGGCCGGACAGGGTCAGGGGGACGTAGACGCGCATGGGACCGCCGCTTTCGGGTCGGGGGCTTCGGGCCCGAGGAGCCCTGGTGAGGCCCCGGTGGAGCCCCGGAGGGGTCTTCAGGATACGTCCGGGTGTCCCCTTTCGAGTTCCCACCCGTGACGCCCAGGGCGTCCACCCCCGGCCCGGAATTCACCCGCTCCGCCCGCTCCGCACCGGGCCTCGGCGCGGTCCCGGTCACTCTGATAGGTGAACCTTGCGACCCCCGCGGCACGGGCACCCGCCTCCTTGCCGAGCGGTGCCCCGACCCCGTACAAGATCCCCAACCACTAAGTTACTGCCCGGTATCACCCGGGCCGCCGCCGAACGGGGACCCCCATGCGCAAGGTCATGACCAGGACTCAGCTCCCTCCCAGCAGCCCTCCCCCGCCCATCCCCGAAGCCCTGCCCGACGCCGGAGCCGCGACCCGGGCCCCCGGTGGCCTCCCGCCCCGCCGGCCCGGCGGGCGGCCGGTGCGCACCGCGCCGTCCGGCGGGCGCCCGCCGGGCTCCCCCGGCCGGTCCTCACGGGGCCGCACCAGGCCCGCGGACACCCGCCCGCCCACGGCGGGACAGGGCCCCGCCCGGGCGCCCGGGACGACGCCGCTCCAGCCGGGCGCCCACCGGCTCGCGCCCGATGCCACGACGCCTCGCGCGCCACGGCCGCTCCCGCCCCTCACCCGACCGTCCGCCGCGCCCCGCGTCCCCGCCCAGACCCCGCGCCGCCCCGTCCCGCAGGTACGCCCCACGGACCGCTTCGCCGAGCTTCTCCTCCATGTGCTCAGCGGCCGGCGCCCCGTCCACTCGATGCTCCGCCACACCGTCGGCCGCGCCTACGACGACCTGGCCCACCTCGCCGAGCGCGGCCCGCTGCGCACGCGCGGCGCCCTCCCCGTCGTCCGGGACATCGGCTACTTCGAGCCGCGGCCGGGCGCCCTGGAGGTCTTCGCCCGCATCGGCGCGGGGGACCAGCTGCGCGCGATGGCCTTCCGGCTGGAACGGGGCCAGGACCTGCGCTGGCGCTGCACCGCGGTGGAACTGGGCGGGCCCCGCAGGCCGTACGCCGACGACGACTGACGGCTGGCGACTCGCGACTCGCGACTGACGACTGACGACTGACGACTGACGACTCCGCAGGCGACCGTCCATCGCGCACCGCCCAGCCCGCGCGCCTACGCCGAAGGGCCGGCCACCACGGGTGACCGGCCCTTCCACCGCTGCGGCGCCCCGAGGCACCGCACCGTCACTTCTTGCGGCGTCGCCCGCCCTTGGCCTGCTTGCGGCGCTCCGCGCGCGTGAGCCCGTCCGACGCGGCCTGCGCGGGCTCGCCGTCGGTGGCGAAGTCGCCCTCGACGACACCTCCCTCGCCGTCCACGGTCGGCGCGGAGAAGTGCAGGTCCCGGCGCTGCGGAGCGTCGAGGCCCTTGGCCCGGATCTCCGGGCGGGCGCCCGCCTGGGCCGGGACGGCGTCCTGCGCGCCCTTGTCCAGGGACGGCGCCGCGTCCTCGACCGGAACCTCCTCGACCTGCTGCTCGACCTGGACCTCCAGGTTGAACAGGTAGCCGACGGACTCCTCCTTGATGCCCTCCATCATGGCCTGGAACATGTCGAAGCCCTCGCGCTGGTACTCGACCAGCGGGTCCTTCTGCGCCATCGCGCGCAGGCCGATGCCCTCCTGGAGGTAGTCCATCTCGTAGAGGTGCTCGCGCCACTTGCGGTCCAGGACGGACAGCACGACCCGGCGCTCCAGCTCGCGCATGATCTCGGAGCCGAGCTGCGTCTCACGCGCCTCGTACTGCTCCTGGATGTCGTCCTTGATGGACTCCTCGATGTAGTCCGCCGTCAGACCGGCCCGGTCGCCGGCCGCCTCCTCCAGCTCCTCCACGGTGACCTTCACCGGGTAGAGCTGCTTGAAGGCGCCCCACAGACGGTCGAGGTCCCAGTCCTCCGGGAAGCCCTCGGCGGTCTCGGCCTGGACGTAGGCGTCGATCGTGTCGTTCATGAAGTGCTGGATCTGCTCCTGGAGGTCCTCGCCCTCCAGGACGCGGCGCCGCTCGCCGTAGATGACCTCGCGCTGCCGGTTGAGGACCTCGTCGTACTTCAGGACGTTCTTGCGCGTCTCGAAGTTCTGGGTCTCGACCTGGGACTGGGCGGACGCGATCGCGCGCGTGACCATCTTGTTCTCGATCGGCACGTCGTCCGGCACGTTCGCCATGGACATCACGCGCTCGACCATCTGGGCCTTGAACAGGCGCATCAGGTCGTCGCCCAGGGAGAGGTAGAAGCGGGACTCGCCCGGGTCGCCCTGGCGGCCGGAACGACCACGCAGCTGGTTGTCGATACGACGCGACTCGTGCCGCTCGGTGCCCAGCACGTAGAGCCCGCCCAGGTCCTTGACCTCTTCGAACTCGGCCTTGACCGCCTGCTCGGCCCGCTCCAGCGCGGCGGGCAGGGCCGCGGCCCACTCCTCGATGTGCTCCTCGGGGTCGAGGCCGCGCTGACGCAGCTCCGCCTCGGCGAGGTCCTCGGGGTTGCCGCCGAGCTTGATGTCCGTACCGCGGCCGGCCATGTTCGTGGCCACCGTCACGGAGCCCTTGCGGCCCGCCTGGGCGACGATCGTCGCCTCCCGGTCGTGCTGCTTGGCGTTGAGCACCTCGTGCTGGACGCCGCGCTTGCTGAGCTGCTGCGAGAGGTACTCGGACTTCTCGACGGAGGTGGTGCCGACGAGGATCGGCTGCCCCTTGCGGTGCTTCTCCTCGATGTCGTCGACGACGGCCTCGAACTTCGCGACCTCGGTGCGGTAGATCAGGTCCGACTGGTCCTTGCGCACCATCGGCCGGTTGGTCGGGATGGGCACCACGCCGAGCTTGTAGATCTGGTGGAACTCGGCGGCCTCGGTCATGGCCGTACCGGTCATGCCGGAGAGACCGGGCTGTTCCTTCTCGTCGTGGTCGTGGCGCTTGTAGAGGCGGAAGAAGTTCTGGAGGGTGATCGTGGCGAGCGTCTGGTTCTCGTCCTTGATGTCCACCCCTTCCTTCGCCTCGATCGCCTGGTGCATGCCCTCGTTGTAGCGGCGGCCGGCGAGGATACGGCCGGTGTGCTCGTCGACGATCATGACTTCGCCGTCGAGGACGACGTAGTCCTTGTCCTTCTTGAAGAGTTCCTTGGCCTTGATGGCGTTGTTCAGGTAGCCGACCAGCGGGGTGTTCACCGACTCGTAGAGATTGTCGATGCCCAGCCAGTCCTCGACCTTGGAGACGCCCGACTCGTGGATGGCGACGGTGCGCTTCTTCTCGTCGACCTCGTAGTCACCGGTTTCCTCGATGCCCTTGAGGGTGTTGCCGGCCTCGCCCTTCTTCAGGCGGGTGACCAGCTTGGCGAAGTCGCCGTACCACTTGGTGGCCTGGTCGGCCGGGCCGGAGATGATCAGCGGCGTACGGGCCTCGTCGACCAGGATGGAGTCGACCTCGTCGACGATGGCGAAGTTGTGGCCGCGCTGGACGAGTTCGTCCTTGGACCACGCCATGTTGTCGCGCAGGTAGTCGAAGCCGAACTCGTTGTTCGTGCCGTAGGTGATGTCGCAGCGGTACATCTCGCGGCGCTGGGCCGGCGTCTGGTTGGCGAGGATGCAGCCGACGTTCAGACCGAGGAACTTGTGGACGCGGCCCATCATCTCGGAGTCGCGCTCGGCCAGGTAGTCGTTGACCGTGACGATGTGCACGCCCTCGCCGGACAGGGCGTTGAGGTAGGCGGGCAGGGTGCCGACGAGGGTCTTGCCCTCACCCGTCTTCATCTCGGCCACGTAGCCCATGTGCAGGGCGGCGCCGCCCATGATCTGCACGTCGTAGTGGCGCTGGCCCAGGACGCGCTTGGCGGCCTCGCGGACGGTGGCGAAGGCCTCGGGCAGCAGGTCGTCCAGGGCCTCACCGTCGGCGTAGCGCTGCTTGTACTCGTCGGTGAGGGCCCGCAGCTCGGCGTCGGAGAGGTCAGCGAAGTCCTCTTCGATGGAGTTGACCTGGTCCGCGATGCGGTGCAGCTTGCGCAGGATCTTGCCTTCGCCTGCACGCATGATCTTTGAGAGGACGGACACGGGGGTTGGTCTCCTTGCCGGTCGGGCCTGGGACGGTCGGTTTCCTGTCACGGACTGAGCAACGGCCATCGTATGCGAGGACCCCGGCACCCCGGGAGGCCCGCCGTAACGGGAGCGTCCACTCCTTGCATCCAGCTTCGCTGGCTGCCGTCACCGGGTTCAACGTCCGGGCCCCGCCGATGGTGCCGCACCCTCCGGTGAATTGAACGAAAAGTGACCACGTGTTCACGCAGGGCAAAAAGATGGCGCCCGCGACCTGAGGCCGCGCAGAATCGGCGGATGGAACCCGTCACCCTCAGCACGGAACGCCTCGTCCTGCGCACGGTCGGCCCCCAGGACAACGATGCCGTGTACGCCGCCTGCCAGGATCCCGTCGTCCAGCGCTGGACGACGATCCCCTCGCCCTACCTCCCCGAGCACGCGCGGGGCTTCACGGAGCAGATGGTCCCGGACGGCTGGGCCAACGCCTCGATGTTCACCTTCGGCGTCTTCCTGCCCGCCGGTGACCTGGCGGGCATGATCGGCATCACGATGATCTCCCTGGGCGCCGGCGAGCTCGGGTTCTGGAGTGCCAAGGAGTTCCGCGGCCGGGGCTACATCACGGAGGCATCCCTCGCCGTCGCGCGCTGGGCCTTCACGGAGCGGGCGATCGACCGCCTGGAGTGGCGTGCCGAGGTCGGCAACACGGCCTCACGCGCGGTGGCCGAGCGGGCGGGCTTCACCATGGAGGGCACGTTGCGCTCCGCGGCCAACAACAAGGGCGTACGCCGAGACTGCTGGATCGCCTCCCTCCTCCCCTCGGACCTGGCCCTCCCGTCGACGGCGCCTTACTTGCCGGCGCAGACCGCGTAGACGCGCATAGCTGCATAGCTGCGGGCAATCGTGCCGCCGGGGCGGCACGGGTGGGCGCGGCGGCACCCCGCAACGCCGGGCTGCGCACCAACCTCCGGCCCACCCCGGCACGGGGCGCCATCGCAAGCGACCGGCACTGTCAGACCCACCCTCTATCGTGCGGACGTATGACGACCCTCCCGCCCCCCGCCACGGAACTGTCCGCAGACGAGGCCCGCCGCCTCGCCCTCCGCGCACAGGGCTTCCTCGGTGCTCCCGACCGCCGCGCGGGCGTCCGCGGCGTCCTCCGGCACCTGGGCGCGGTGCAGCTCGACACCATCTCGGTCCTCGCCCGCTCCCACGAGCTCATCCCGTACGCCCGCCTGGGCGCGGTCGGCCGCAAGACGGTCGAGGACGCCTACTGGAGGGACACCCACGCCTTCGAGTACTGGTCGCACGCCGCCTGCGTCCTCCCCATCGAGGAGTGGCCCCACTTCGCGTTCCGCCGCCGCGCCTACCGCAACCGCCCGCACTGGAACCACTCCCTCCCGGACGGCACCTACGACCAGGTCGTCAAGCAGCTCCGCACCGAGGGCCCGCTCACCGCGACGGACCTGGGCGGCGCGAAGCGGACCAGCGAGTGGTGGGACTGGTCGGGCACGAAGGTCGCCGTCGAGCGCGCGCTGATGTACGGCGAGGTGGTGTGCGTGGAGCGCCGCGGCTGGAAGCGGGTGTACGACCTCGCGGAGCGCGCGGTCCCGGCCGCGCTGCTCCATGACGACCTCGACGACACCGAGTGCCTGCGCCGCCTGGTCCGGCTGGCCGGCGAGTCCCTGGGCGTGGGCACGCGCGCGGACATCGCGGACTACCACCGGCTCAAGGCCGAGCAGGTCGACGCCGTGATCGCCGACTCGGGTCTGGTGCCGGTCACGGTGGCGGGCTGGTCCAAGCCCGCCTGGGCGGACCCCGCCGCCCTGGAGAGGGTCCCGCGCGGGCGTCACCGCACCACGCTGCTTTCCCCCTTCGACTCCTTGATCTGGGAACGGGCGCGCACGGAGCGGATCTTCGGCTTCACCCATCGCCTGGAGGCCTACGTGCCCAAGCCCAAGCGGGTGCACGGCTACTTCGCGATGCCGGTGCTGGCCGGCGGACGGCTCGTCGGCCGCGTGGACCCGGCGCGGGAAGGACGCACCCTGGTCGCCAAGCAGGTCAGGCTGGACGGCGTCAAGGCCGCTCCGGCGGTGGCCCAGGCGCTGATCGAGGCGGCGAGCTGGGTCGACTGCACGGACGTACGGGTGGAACGGGTCGACGCCCCGCACCTGCGCGACGCCCTGACGGCGGAGCTGACCCGCCTGCTCGCCTGACCGGAGTCAGCGGATCTCGAGGATCTTCTCCCGCATCGCGTACACCACGGCCTCCATCCTGGAGTGCAGCTGCAGTTTCTCCAGGATGTTGCGGACGTGGTTCTTCACGGTGTTCTCGGAGATGAAGAGTTCCTTGGCGATGTCCCGGTTGTTCATTCCGGTGGCGACGAGCTTGAGGACCTCCAGCTCGCGATCGGTGAGCCGCGGCGCCGGCACCAGTCGGCGTTCGTCGGTCCGCTGGATCATCGACTTGAACTCGGTGAGCAGTTTCGACGCCATGGACGGACTGATCTGCGACTGCCCGTCGGCCACCGCGCGAATGGCGGTGGCCACTTCGTCCGTGGAGATCTCCTTGAGGAGATAGCCGGTCGCGCCCGCCTTGATCGCGTCGTAGAGGTCGGCCTCCTCGTCGCTGATCGTCAGCATGATGATCTTGGCGCTGGGAGCCACTTCCTTGATGGAGGTGCAGGCCTCGATCCCGCCCCGCTTGGGCATCCGCACGTCCATCAGGATGATGTCCGGCAGCAGGTCGGCGGCCTTCTCCACGGCCTCGGCGCCGTCACCTGCCTCGCCGACGACCTGGATGTCCTCCTCGGCCGCGAGCACGATCTCCAGGCCCCGGCGGAAGAGGGCGTGGTCGTCCACGACCAGGACCCTGATGGGTTCCTCGCGTGTGGAGCCCACGTCCGCGTGCGGCCCCAGGCCGGCGGCCCCGTCGTCGATCCCGTGGTCGACGCCCGCACCCCGCATCGGTCCGAAACTGTCCGCCATCGTTCCTCCCCCTGAAGGCTTTGGCCCGTGGTCCTGCGCCATCGCCAACCCAGAGCAACGGCCCACCGGTTGGGCCGTTGCCGCCATGATTCCATGCCCGACGGACAACGGGGTGACCGCGCGAGTTCCGAAGGGGTCGCACGCCCTCGCGCACCGTCGCACACCGGTGCCCCTGGGGGCGCACACGCGCTCCAGGGGCACCGGTCCGCTGTCACCCGGCGGTGGTCAACCGCCGAGCGCGTCGCCCGCGTCGGGGGCGTGCGCCTGGGTGACCATCGTGTCCGTGGTGAGGTGGATCACGCCGTAGTCGTAGGCGTGCCGCCGGTAGACGACACTGGGTTCCTTCGTCTCGGAGTCGACGAACAGATAGAAGTCGTGCCCGACCAGTTCCATCTCGTAGAGCGCCTGGTCGAGGGACATCGGCGCGGCCACGTGGGTCTTCTCGCGGACGACGAGCGGCCCGTCGCCCTGGACCTCCAGCGAGCCGATCTTCTTGGTGGGGACGCCGTCCTGCTTCTCCGTCGGAACGACGTCGCCGTTCCCGTTGAGCGTCGCCGCGCCGGGTACGTGGTCGGCGACCTCGGCCGCCGGGATCCGGCGTGCGCCGCGGCGCGAGAAGCGCTTGTCGTGCTGCTTGCGCAGTCGTGCGCCAAGCTTCTCCGCCGCCAGGTCGAGCGCCGCGTACGGGTCGCTCGCCGCTGCCTCCGCCCGGATCACCGGACCGCGGGAGCGGAGCGTGATCTCCACTCGGTCACAGCGGTCGGCCTGCCGGGGGTTCGGCTCCTTGGACACCTCGACGTCGAGGCTGATCACCTTGCCATCGAGCTTCTGGATCTTCTCCAGCTTCAGCTTCTCGGCCACGTGCTTCCGGAACCGCTCGGGCACCTCGGTCTTGCGGCCCTTGACGACGATGTCCACGCAGAACTCCGTTCCCGGATCGCTCCACTTCCATGGCGGAGCATCTCCCTTTTGCACCAGGTTCCGGTGTACTCCGGAACCTCGGACTCGGTGACGTCCACCTCCTCCCCCGCGGGCGAGATCTCCACTCCCCCAGTGCGGGTGATGCCGGTAAAACCCGCAGCACGGCATTCGGATTTGAGAGGTGTGGCCTGCGGCTTTGCCTCACAACCGAACATATCTCGCCCGGGCGGATGTCGTCACCCTCTACCGCGACGTACCTCCGTTCCGGTGAATAGGACCTCTCATTACCTGCAACGACGTAAGTTCTCAGTCAGTTCCGGTTTATTTTCGAAAGAATCAGGTGAAGCCGCGACCACTGCCGCGCAGATCGCTTCACGGATCGCGCCGTCTCCTCCGTTGGGACCCTCCATTTGCGGCCCGGTCTTCCGTTCCTCTCTGCCTTCCCCCGCCGCCGACGGATACACAGCCGATCTCGCCTTCCCGTACGTGTCCGGCCCCGTCCGCGACTCAGCCGCGCGCACGGCACGTGCCGCCTCGGTCAGGGACGCCCCCGTGGTCATCAGGTCGTCGACCAGGACGACCGGGCCGCCGCCGCACAGGAGCCGGCCACCACCCGGAGCCACCGCCAGGGCGCCTGCGAGGTTGTCCAGCCGCTGCCGGGCGTCGAGGTCCGCCTGATCGGCCACCGGATGCCGCTGCCGCAGCAGGGCGGCCACCCGGACGGGCACCCCGGTCCGCCGCAGCTCCCCCGCCGCCGCGAGGGCGATCCGCCGCGCCGGGTCGTGCCCGCGGCTGCGCACCGCCCGGCGCGCCGAGGGCACGGGCACCAGGAGCACCGGACCCGGTACGCCGCCCACGCCCCCGACGCCGGGCCACGCCTCGCGGAGCCCCGCCCGCACCGCTCCCGCCAAGGCCTCGCCGAGCGGCGGTGTGAGGGCCAGGACGCCCCGCTCCTTGTGGGCCAGCAGCGCCGCCCGCACCTCGTCCGCGTAGGGCGCGGCCGCGTGCACCGACGGCAGCCCGGGCGGCTCCGGCACCGGCCGCACCCGGCGTGGCGCCGACCCGCTCAGGGCGGTGCGGCACCGTGGGCACAGCACCGCCCGGCTCCGGCCGCAGCCGCCGCACTCGGCCGGCAGCACCAGGTCCGTGAGGTCTCGCCACCAGTCCCGTGATCGCCACATGACCACCACTGTGCCAAGCCCGGCGAAACCCGGCCAGGCCTGTGGAAAACGCCTCCGGGCTCCCTGTGGAAAACTGCTGCGGACAACGCCTCAGCCGGGATAGACCGGGGCCGTCCCCTCCGTGACCTTCTGCCACTGGAGCCCCGACGGCAGCCGTACGATCAGGTCCTCGGAGTAGGCCACGAGCGGCAGCCGCTCGTCCTCGGTCGCGGCGATCTCCTTGACGCCGGTCAGGGCGGCGGGCACCGAGGCCTCCGGCGTCGAGCCGTCGACCTGGACGTATCCGACCTGCTGGACGCCGCCGCGCTCGCGCCCGACCACCACGAGCCTGCTGTCACCGGCCCACGACATGGCCGTGACCTCCTCCAGCTCGGGAGTGGCGGAACGCAGTTCGAGGACGGTGACCGCAGGCCGTTCGCCCGCCCTCTCGTCCCGTTCGATCCGCCCGATGAGCAGCGACCGCTTGCCGTCCTTCTCCACGATGAGCGCGATCCGCACCCCGTCGGCCGCCGCCCGCACGGCCTGCACCCGCCCGTCGAGCCCCGGCGTGCGCACCTCCACCGGCTCACCGGCGCCCTTCTCCAGCAGCAGCAGCCGCGGGTCGGCCGGGTCGCGGTCGGCGATCCACAGGTCGCCCTGCGCGTCCCAGCTGGGCGGGGTCAGCCGGTCGGCCTCCGCCTTGCCCTTGCTGAGCAGCACGGGGTCGCCGAGCGAACCGCCCGACACCAGGGAGCCGACGTACAGCGACTTGTTGTCGAGGCCGATACCGGCGGCACTGTGCTCGTCGCGCGACACCGCCACCGCCCGCAGCGCCTTCTCACCCTCGCCGAGCGGGCCGGGCACGGGTTCCGCCCGGGTCCCGTTGCTGCCCGCGGCGATCCGGACCAGCCGGTTCTCGTCGTCCACGAAGTACAAGTAGTCGGGCCGCTGTGCCGAGCCCGGCGCGGCGACCGTCTCCGCGCGGTCCTCGCTGAGCGAACACAGCTGCTCACCATCCGCGCGCAGCTCGACCTCCTCCACGGCCGGGGTGAGGTTCTGCAGCGTGTACAGGAGCTGGGCGGCCATCTCGTCGCACTGGTCCTGGTCGGCGCCGGCGGCCTTCTCGTTCAACGGGACGGTGAGCTTGCTGCGATCGTCGGGCGCCAGCGAACCGGCGTTCTTCGCCAGCGCCGTCCCGGTCGGGAAGCTCGACCTGACCACGGGCCCGAGCAGGCTCGACGGCCCGCCGATCAGGGAGCTGACCACCTGGGTCATGGGGTCCACCCGCCGACGGACGTACACGGGGTCGGCCACGGCCGCGGGCTGCGGGCTCGCGCCCTCGTCGGCCGCGGAGCGCACCGCGGTGTTCGAGGCGAAGTAGTACCGGTTGACCGACATGTAGTTGCGCTGGAAGTCCGACTTGCCCATGACGACGCCCTGCGGCAGCTGGTCGATGCGCCACTGCTTGGTCTTGCCGTCCCGGGTCAGGTGCACCGACTGCCGGTACGCGCCCTCGGCCGGCGAGTACGACTGCTGGGCGTCCACCGTGGCGACCTTGGCACCCGTCAGGGTCACCGAGTAGTCGTTGGCTTCCTCGCGGCTGCCGGAGTGGTCCGACTCGGTGCCCGGCCCGCCCGCGAGCACGGTCGCCGACTCGTCCGGCCGCCAGTTCTCCGCGGCATCACCGGTCAGGTACTTGCGTGCCGTCTCGTAGTGCGGATCGTCGCTGGTCAGGGCCTCCAGAAAGCCCTGCACGATGTCGGAGGGCGGCGCGTCCTCCCGCGGCGGCATCGCGAACACCCGCACCTGCGGGTCCTGCCGCGGTGTGGACTCCACCCCGCGCAGGTCCCCGCTGTCCGGCATGGACGCGCATCCCGCCAGCAGCACGACGCCGCCGACGGCGTACCCCACCACACGTGCCGGCCTGCGCCGACCGCCTCCCCCGCGGTCAGCGCCCACGAGATGCCTCCCCTTGCCTGCTCGGATCCTGAGACCGGGTGTCCTGACGGCCGTCCGCCTCCGCGGGACCGCCGTCCTGTCTCCGGGCGCCCGGTGGCGCCGGCCTCGGCACCACGCGCGCCCCGTTGCCCGGCAGGGCCGTCGGGTCGGCCGTGGGGGCCGCCATGGCCGACCTCGACGGTATGGGGCCCCGCGCGGGCACCTGGGACGCCTGTCCGGCGGACGCCTGCGCCGGGACACCGGCCGCCTTGTCCGCACCGTGCGGGGCGGCGTTGTCGTCGAGCCCGGCGTCGTGGAGTCCGCGGTTGCGCCGCGAGTCCGCCGGTTCCAGCGGTATCGGCGAGCCCCGCAACGGCTCGTCCGCGGTCCTCGGCAGCGTCAGCCGGAACTGCGAGCCGCCGCCCGGTTCGCCCCAGGCCTGGAGCCAGCCGCCGTGCAGCCGCGCGTCCTCCAGGGCGATCGACAGCCCCAGCCCTGTACCGCCGGTGGTACGCGCGCGTGCCGGGTCGGCCCGCCAGAAGCGGCTGAACACCCGCGTGGCCTCGCCCGGCTTGAGCCCGACGCCGTAGTCGCGCACTCCGACGGCGACCGCGCCGCCGGCCGCGGCGAGCTTGACGACGACGTCCCGCCCCTCGCCGTGCTCGACGGCGTTGACGACGAGATTGCGCAGCACCCGCTCGACACGCCGGGCGTCCGCCTCCGCGACGACGGGCTGCTGGTCGCCGACCACCCGGATCGGCGTGCCCTTGCGCTCGGCGAGCGGCTCCGCGCCGCTGACGACCCGCCGTACGACCTCCCTGAGGTCTATCGGCTCGGCCTCCAGGGCGGCGGCGCCCGCGTCGAAGCGGCTGATCTCCAGCAGGTCCGCGAGCAGCGTCTCGAACCGGTCCAGCTGGTCGGCGAGCAGTTCCGCCGACCGCGCGGTGACCGGGTCGAAGTCCACGCGCGCGTCGTGGATGACGTCGGCGGCCATCCGTACGGTCGTCAGCGGCGTACGCAGCTCGTGCGACACGTCGGACACGAACCGCCGCTGCATCCGCGACAGGTCCTCCAGCTGGCTGATCTTGAGCTGGAGGTTCTGCGCCATCTTGTTGAAGGCCTCGCCGAGCCGCGCGATGTCGTCCTCGCCGGTGACCTTCATACGTTCCTGGAGCCGCCCCGCGGACAGCCGCTCGGCGATGCTGGCGGCCATCCGGACGGGTGTGACGACCTGGCGCACGACGAGCCAGGCGATGGCACCGAGCAGCACGACGACGAAGAGCCCGGCCGTCGCGAGCGTGCCTCTGACCAGGCTGAGGGACTTCTCCTCCTGGGTGAGCGGGAAGAGGTAGTACAGCTGGTACGGCTCGCCGTTGGGATCGTTGACCTGCTTGCCGATGACCAGTCCGGGCTGGGACCCCTGGTCGGAGTTGTAGACGATCCGGGTGTAGCTCTGGGCCGCCGCGGTGTCGCCGTCGATCCGCTCCCGCAGGTCCTCCGGGACGCTGACCGCCCAGTCGACCGATCCGGAGGCACGCGGGCCGCGTCCACTGCCGCTCTCGCCGCCCATGGGGAGCGTGACCACGTCGAAGGCGCCCTGGCCGCCGCTGGAGAGCGACTTCACCAGTTCGCTCATCCACTGGATGACGTTCTGCGAGGGCCGGCCGTCCGCGGGGTTGCTGTCGTCGCCGTCGGCGCCCGCCGCCTCCTCGGCCTTCTGCTTGGCCGCCGTGAAACCGCCGGTGGCCTGGCTCTGGGACGCCTTCACCTTGGCGTCCAGCAGTCCGTTGCGGACCTGTCCGATCACCACGAAACCGAGCAGGAGCACCACACCCAGCGACATCAGCAGCGTGGTGACGACGACCTTGAGCTGGATGTTGCGCCGCCACAGCCGCATGACGGGCAGCAGCGGACGCCGCACCCAGCGCATGAACAGCCGGATCACCGGGCTGCCCTGCACCCCGCCGTGCAGCAGCCCGCCCCGCAGCAGGCGGCCGAAGCGCGAACCGGCGGGCGGGGGGCCGACAGGCCGTCCGGCGCGGGCCTCGGACCCGGGCGCCGAAGCGGCACTGTCCCTGGTCATGTCAGCTCGGCCCGGCCTTGTAGCCGACGCCGCGTACGGTCACCACGATCTCCGGCTTCTCCGGGTCCTTCTCGACCTTGGAGCGCAGCCGCTGCACATGCACGTTGACCAGCCGGGTGTCGGCGGCGTGCCGGTAGCCCCAGACCTGCTCCAGGAGCACCTCGCGCGTGAACACCTGCCACGGCTTGCGGGCCAGCGCGACCAGCAGGTCGAACTCCAGCGGCGTCAGCGCGATCGACTGCCCCTCGCGCTTCACGGAGTGACCGGCCACGTCGATGACCAGGTCGCCTATGGCGAGCTGCTCCGGTGCCGGTTCCTCCGACCTCCTGAGCCGCGCCCGGATACGGGCCACCAGCTCCTTGGGCTTGAACGGCTTCACGATGTAGTCGTCGGCGCCCGACTCGAGACCGACCACGACGTCGACGGTGTCACTCTTCGCCGTCAGCATCACGATCGGCACACCCGACTCCGCCCTGATCAGGCGGCACACCTCGATGCCGTCCCGACCGGGCAGCATCAGGTCGAGCAGCACCAGATCGGGCTTGGTCTCCCGGAAGGCGGCCAGCGCCTTGTCGCCGTCGGCTACGAAAGATGGCTCAAAACCCTCACCACGCAGCACAATGCCGAGCATCTCGGCCAGTGCGGTGTCGTCGTCGACGACAAGGACTCGTCCCTTCATAAACGACATCATCCCATTAGCTAATCGTTACCTGGCGTGACCTGGCACACAGCTCGGCGAGGGCCTCGCCGGTCACGGGCGAAACCACGCCTTCCTCGGTGACGATCGCCGTCACCAGCTCGGGCGGAGTCACGTCGAACGCCGGGTTGTACGCCTGGGTCCCCAGGGGTGCCACCGGAATCCCGCCTCCCGCTCCCGCCACCGGCACCTGAGGTGCTGTGACCTCGGTCACTTCGTATCCGGGACGCTGTTCCACCTCGATGGCGGCCCCGTCCGGCGTGTGCGGATCCACCGTCGTGACCGGCGCCACCACGATGAACGGTACGTGGTGATAGCGCGCGAGCACGGCGAGCGGATAGCTCCCCACCTTGTTCGCGACCGACCCGTCGGCCGCGATACGGTCCGCGCCGACCAGCACGGCGTCCACCTCGCCCGCCGCGAACAGCGAACCCGCCGCACTGTCGGTGAGCAGGGTGTACGTCATGTCGTTGCGGGCCGCCTCGTATGCCGTCAGGCGAGCACCTTGCAGCAAGGGACGCGTTTCGTCCACCCACAGGCGTCGCAGCCGCCCCTCCCGGTGCGCCGCGAGCGCCACCGCGAAGGCCGTGCCCTCGCCGCCCGACACCAGCGAGCCGGAGTTGCAGTGCGTGAGAACGCGGTGTCCGCCGGCGGGCAGCAACTCGTCCAGCAGGGCCAGTCCGTGCGCGGCCATCCGCGCGCTGGCCTGGGCGTCCTCCTGGTGCAGGGCCCGCGCGGCCGTCAGCGCCGCCGCTGCCGCCTCCCGTGTGTCGCCGGTCCTGGCGAGCGCCTCCCGGTGAGCGTCCTGCGCCCGGCGCACCCCGACGGCGAGGTTCACCGCGGTGGGCCGGGCCCCGGCCAGCGCGGCCGCGGCCTCCTCCACCTCGAAGCCCCGGACGGCGGCGAGCGCGACCCCGTAGGCGCCCGCGACACCCAGCAGTGGCGCCCCGCGCACGGCGAGCGAACGGATTGCTTCGACGAGTCCGGCCGGGTCCGTGCAGACCAGCTCGACCTCCTCGGCCGGCAGCCTGGTCTGGTCCAGCAGGACCAGCACCGGGCCTTCGGGGGGCTCTTCCCAGCGGAGCACAGGGATCTCGGTCGGCCGCTTGTCCTCGCCGTTTCGCGCGTCCTGATCAGCCATGCGGTCAGTCTGCCCCCTATCCGGCGGACAATTGAAGGTGTGCAGCCCATACCGCGCCCGGTCCGCACCCGGGCCCCCCATGGCACGATGGCTGCCAACCTGCCGCCGCGCCCGCGGACGGGCACCGTGAAGGAGCGACGATGAACGACACTCCGGGCTGGGCCTCGCCCGGATCCGCCCCGTCCGACGGGCGGGAGCCCGGCGCGTCCGGCCCCGCCGAGCCCGCCGACCGTCCCGGCGGCCCCGATCAGCCCGCGCAGCCCGCGGACCAGCCGGGCGCGGAACCGACGAGCCCCGGCACGAAGTGGTCCAAAGAGCAGCCGCCCCCCGGCCAGTGGTCCGCCCCCACCGGCCCCGGCGACCAGGGGCAGACCCCGCCTCCGCCGCCCCCAGGCCCTGGCTGGGGCGCCCCGCCCCCAGGACCTCCCGGCGGCGGCTACGGAGGCCCCGGTGGCTACGGCGGCCAGGGCGGGAGCTACGGCGGTGGCTACGGCGGTTACGGCGCCCCCGGTGGACACGGTGGCTGGGGAGGCGGCTGGGGAGGCCCGCCGCCCGCGGCCAAACCCGGCGTGATCCCGCTCCGCCCGCTCGGTGTCGGCGAGATCCTCGACGGCGCGGTCTCCACGATGCGCACCTACTGGCGCACGGTCCTCGGCATCTCGCTGACGGTCGCCGTCTTCACCGAGATCATCGTCGTGCTGCTCCAGGGCTTCGTCCTGGACAACACCGGCACCGAGGCCCTCAACGACCCCGACGCCTCCCTGAGCGAACTCGGCGACGCCCTCACCGAGACCACGATCAACTCGGGTGTCGTCTTCCTGATCTCCCTGATCGGCACCGTCCTGGCCACCGCGCTGCTGACGACCGTCACCAGCCGTGCCGTACTCGGCCGTCCGGTGACCGCCGGCGAGGCCTGGCGGGACGCCCGCCCCCAGGTGCTCAAGCTGTTCGGCCTGATCATCCTGCTGCTGCTCATCGTCGCGGGCATCGTCGTCGTCGGCATGGCGCCCGGTCTCCTCGTGACGGCCACCGCGGGCGACGAGGCGGGCGTGGCCCTGACCGTCCTGGGCGTCCTCGCGGCCGGTGTCTTCGCCGTGTGGCTGATGGTCCGTTTCTCGCTGGCGTCCCCCGCGCTGATGCTGGAGAAGCAGGGCATCAAGAAGGCGATGAGCCGCTCCGTGAAGCTGGTGCGCGGCTCCTGGTGGCGGGTCTTCGGCATCCAGCTGCTCGCCACGATCATCGCCAACGTCGTCGCGTCGATCATCGTCATCCCGTTCGCCTTCCTCGCCGCCGCCCTCGGCGGCGACGGCGTCAGCGGCTTCCTGGAGGGCACCGGGGACCTCGGCTGGACCTTCCTCATCGTCAGCGGCATCGGCTCGGTGATCGGCTCCATGATCACCTTCCCGATCACGGCGGGCGTCGCCGTACTGCTGTACATCGACCAGCGCATCCGCCGCGAGGCCCTCGACCTCGAACTCGCCCGCGCCGCGGGCACCCAGGGCTCCGGCGCCCCCGGCGCCGTCCCGGGGAGCTGACGGGGTGGGCCCAGCGGGGGGAGTTCTCACAGAGACGTCGCACATCGCCGTACGCACGCTGTCGCGCACCGGCGACAGCCTCGTACGGTCGCTGTCGCGCTCCGGCGACGAACCGCCGGTGACGATTCCGCGCGACCCCGCGCGGGAGGCCGCCGAGCGCGAGCTGTCCAAGGGCATGTACCACGAGAACGACCCCAGCTGGTTCCAACGGGCCCTGGACACCTTCTGGGAGTGGATCGACGAGCTGTTCGCCAGGGCGTCCACGGCGACGCCCGGAGGAACGCTCGGCCTGGTCGTCGTCGTCCTGGCCGTCTTGGCGGTACTGGGCGCCCTCTGGTGGCGCCTGGGCACCCCGCGCCGTGGTCCGGCCTCCGCCCCCGCCCTGTTCGACGACCGCCCCCGCAGCGCCGCCGAGCACCGCGCCGCCGCCCAGGCACACGCCGCCCAGGGCCACTGGAACCAGGCCGTCCAGGAGCGCATGCGGGCCGTCGTCCGCGCCCTGGAGGAACGCGCCCTGCTCGACATCCGGCCCGGCCGCACCGCCGACGAGGCCGCCACCGAGGCCGGCCGCGCCCTGCCCGCCCACGGCGACCGGCTGCGGGCCGCGGCCCGGGACTTCGACGACGTCACGTACGGCGGCCGCCCGGGCACCGAGCAGGCGTACCGGCGCCTCACCGAACTCGACCACGACCTGGACCGCAGCAAGCCGCACCTGGCGGGCAGCACGCCCGGTAACGGCGGGGGCGGCACGGACACCCGCCGGGGAGCCGCCGGATGACCACCGAGGCGACGATCCCCACCACCTCGGCCTCGCCCACCGCCCGTCAGATCTGGACGCGCGGGCGGGGCGTCGCCCTCGCACTCGTCCTGCTGCTCGCCGGGGCCGTGGCGATCGCCGTCGTCCGCTCCGGCGACCACCACGGCGAACTCGACCCGCGCTCCGCCGACCCCTCCGGCAGCCGCGCGGTCGCCGAACTCCTCGCCGACCGGGGGGTCTCCACGCGCGTCGTCAGCACCCTGGACGACGCCCGCGCCGCGACCGGCCCGGACACCACGTTGCTGGTCGCCGCCCCCGACCTCCTGACCGAGCGTCAACAGACGCGCCTGCGCTCCGCGGTCACCGGATCCGGCGGCCGCACCGTCCTCGTGGCCCCCGGCGGCCCCGCCGTCGAACGTCTCGTCCCCGGCGTCACCGCCGACCCCGCGCTCAGCTTCGACTCGACGCTGGCCCCCGCCTGCGACCTGCCCGCCGCCCGGCGCGCGGGCACCGCCGACACGGGCGGCCTCCGCTACAGCACCCACATCGAAGCCGACGCCTGCTACCCCAGCCGGCGCCTGGCCACGCTGCTGCGCGTCCCCGACACCTCCGCGGACGGCACCCGGGGCGACACCGTCGTCCTCGGCGCCCGCGACATCCTCGTCAACGAACGCCTCGACGACCACGGCAACGCCTCGCTCGCCCTGCAACTCCTCGGCTCCCGCGACCATCTGGTCTGGTACCTCCCCTCGCTCTCCGACGTCCCCGACCCGGACGACGAACGCGGCTTCTTCGACCTGCTCCCCTCCGGCTGGCTCTGGGGCACCCTGCAACTGTTCATCGCCGCGGCCCTTGCCGCCCTGTGGCGGGCACGCCGGCTCGGCCCCCTGGTGCCCGAGAAACTCCCCGTCGCGATCCGCGCCTCCGAGACCGTCGAAGGCCGCGCCCGCCTCTACCGCAAGGCCAACGCCCGCGACCGCGCGGCCGCCGCTCTTCGCTCCGCCACCCGCACCCGCCTCGCCCCCCTCGTAGGCGTCCCCGTCTCCCAGGCGCACGCGCCCGAGTCCCTGCTCCCCGCCCTCTCCGCCCACCTCCACGGCGACGGACAGTCCCTGCACGCCCTCCTCTTCGGCCCGCCGCCCGGCGACGACGCGGCCCTGATCGCCCTCGCCGACCAACTCGACGCCCTCGAAAGTGAGGTACGCCGTCCATGATGGACCCGACCACTGACAACGCCGGGCAGAGCGGGGACCCGGGCAACGCCCGCACCGCCCTCGAAGCCCTGCGCGCCGAGATCGCCAAGGCCGTGGTCGGCCAGGACGCCGCCGTGACCGGTCTCGTCGTCGCGCTCCTGTGCCGCGGCCACGTCCTCCTCGAAGGCGTCCCCGGAGTCGCCAAGACCCTCCTCGTCCGCGCCCTCGCCGCAGCCACCGAACTCGACACCAAGCGTGTCCAGTTCACCCCCGACCTGATGCCGAGCGACGTCACCGGATCCCTGGTCTACGACACCCGCACAGCCGAGTTCTCGTTCCAGCCCGGCCCGGTGTTCACCAACCTGCTCCTCGCCGACGAGATCAACCGCACGCCCCCGAAGACCCAGTCGTCCCTCCTCGAAGCCATGGAGGAGCGCCAGGTCACGGTCGACGGCACCCCCCGGCCGCTCCCCGAGCCCTTCCTCGTCGCGGCCACCCAGAACCCCGTCGAGTACGAGGGCACATACCCCCTCCCGGAAGCCCAGCTGGACCGCTTCCTCCTCAAGCTCACCGTCCCCCTCCCCTCCCGCCAGGACGAGATCGACGTCCTCACCCGGCACGCCACCGGCTTCAACCCACGCGACCTGCGCGCCGCGGGCGTACGCCCGGTCACGAACGCCGCCGACCTGGACGCCGCCCGCGCCGAGGTCGCCAAGACGACCGTCTCCCCGGAGATCACCGCCTACGTCGTCGACATCTGCCGCGCCACCCGCGAATCGCCGTCCCTCACCCTCGGCGTCTCCCCGCGCGGAGCCACGGCACTGCTCTCGACCTCCCGCGCGTGGGCCTGGCTCACCGGCCGCGACTACGTCACTCCGGACGATGTGAAGGCCCTGGCCCTTCCCACCCTCCGCCACCGTGTCCAGCTCCGCCCGGAGGCCGAGATGGAGGGCGTGACCGCGGACTCCGTCATCAACGCGATCCTCGCCCACGTCCCCGTCCCCCGCTGATGGCACTCACCGGACGCGCCGCGCTCATCGCGGCCCTGGGCTCCGTCCCGATCGGCATCTGGGACCCCAGCTGGACGGGCATCCTCGCGGTCAACGCACCGCTCGCGGCCGCCTGCGCCTGCGACTTCGCGCTGGCCGCCCCCGTACGGCGCCTGCGCCTCACTCGTTCCGGCGACACATCCGTACGCCTGGGTGACACCGCGGACGTCACGTTGACGGTCACCAACGCGTCCACGCGCCCGCTCAGGGCCCGGCTCCGCGACGCCTGGCCGCCCAGCAGCTGGCAACCCGGCACCGAGGTGGCGGCGTCCCGCCACACCCTCACGGTGCCCGGCGGCGAACGCCGACGTACGACCACCCGCCTGCGGCCCACCCGTCGCGGCGACCAGCACGCGGACCGCGTCACGATCCGGTCGTACGGCCCGCTGGGCCTCTTCACCCGCCAGGGCACCCACCGGGTCCCCTGGACCGTGCGCGTGCTCCCCCCGTTCACCAGCCGCAAGCACCTCCCCTCCAAGCTGTCCCGCCTCCGCGAGCTGGACGGCCGCACCAGCGTGCTCACCCGCGGCCAGGGCACGGAGTTCGACAGCCTGCGCGAGTACGTTCCCGGCGACGACACCCGCTCCATCGACTGGCGAGCGACAGCCCGGCAGTCCACCGTCGCCGTACGCACCTGGCGCCCCGAACGCGACCGCCACATCCTGCTCGCCCTGGACACCGGCCGCACCTCGGCCGGCCGCGTGGGCGACGCCCCCCGCCTCGACGCCGCCATGGACGCCGCTCTGCTCCTGGCGGCCCTGGCCTCCCGCGCCGGCGACCGCGTAGACCTCCTCGCGTACGACCGCCGGGTGCGCGCCCTCGTGCAGGGCCGAAGCGCAGGCGACGTGCTCCCCTCCCTGGTCAACGCCATGGCGAACCTGGACCCCGAACTCGTGGAGACCGACGCACGCGGCCTCACCGCCACCGCACTCCGCTCGGCCCCGCGCCGCTCGCTGATCGTCCTCTTCACCACTCTCGACGCGGCACCGATCGAGGAAGGGCTCCTCCCGGTCCTGCCGCGACTGACCCGACGCCACACTGTCCTCCTGGCCTCGGTGGCAGACCCGCACGTCGCCCGGATGGCCAAGGCCCGCGGCCACACGGACGCCGTGTACGAGGCCGCCGCGGCCGCACAGGCCCAGGCCGAACGCCGTCGCACCGCGGACCAGCTCCGCCGGCACGGCGTCACGGTCGTCGACGCCACCCCGGACGACCTCCCGCCGGCACTCGCCGACGCCTATCTGGAACTGAAGGCGGCCGGACGCCTGTAAAGGGCTGAGGCGGGGCCCTTCGGCCCCGCCTTCATTTCCCCCTAAACGCAGAAAGCCCCGCACCGTTCCCGGTGCGGGGCTTTCATACAATGATTGTTCGGCGGCGTCCTACTCTCCCACAGGGTCCCCCCTGCAGTACCATCGGCGCTGTAAGGCTTAGCTTCCGGGTTCGGAATG